>NZ_LTBC01000072.1 GCF_001594015.1 Moorella mulderi DSM 14980 | reverse complement strand
AACAAATGCCTTCATGCTCGCGGAGCAGTTCGCTCAAGAAAGTGTAATTGCACCCCCTGTATTTAGTTTGAGCGAGCTGCACTACCTCCTGACGGATATTATCAGGGAGGGCATGAGCGGGTTTACGACCACGATTTCCATGGGCCAGACCTGCTGGGCCAGAGGTTTGAAGTTTTTTGCCTTAAGGCGATAGGCATGGCGTTCGCTAATCCCCAAGATGAAGGCTGTATACGGTACTGAAACCTCCCCATTTAAAGCTTTTTGTAAAATAATTACCCGGTTCATTTCCATCTGTGACAAGGTAATCCTCTCCCTACTCATACTGACATTTTTACAGATGGATTTCACCCTGACAATATCACAGATGGATCACACGCAGGCGAGATAAACCCGGTCGATGCCAGCTTCGTTTAGCATATCGCTACCAGCACCCGGACTACCTGGGCGAGCAAGGCCGGATCAAAACCGGGTCTTACCTCGATGCTGGCCGGTCCTATTTTG
>NZ_LTBC01000071.1 GCF_001594015.1 Moorella mulderi DSM 14980 | reverse complement strand
AGGAGGCTTATTAAATAATGCGCTGTGCTCAATGTGGAGTTTATGCCTGTAGGACGGGGAAACTGGAGCGATTACCGGCTAATTGTCCCATGCAGGAGAACGAAGCCATTTACCAGGAAGCCAGGGCTGAATACAAAAAGCCGGAGATAAATAATATTGCCTTGAACGCCGCTCGGACTGAGGCTGCCGGCTACGGCGTCTGGACACGGTTGGAAGAAATCATGGAGTTTTCCCGGCGGGCAGGTTTTCGTAAGTTAGGACTGGCTTTTTGTGCGGGCGTAAGAGAAGAAGCCAAACGCATTGCAGCCGTCTTTCAAAGTAACGGCTTTGAGGTATACTCGGTTATATGCAAAACAGGGTCGGTGCCTAAAGAAGAATTGGGTATTACCAACGAAGAAAAAGTGCACTCTGGTTCTTATGAACCCATGTGCAATCCCATAGGCCAGGCCAAGCTTTTAAATGCGGCCGGGACCGATTTGAACGTGATTGTCTGCCTGTGTGTAGGGCACGATACCTT
>NZ_LTBC01000070.1 GCF_001594015.1 Moorella mulderi DSM 14980 | reverse complement strand
CCCGAAGATGACTCTTTGAGTTGAGTGCTGGGAGGGAGCCGTCGAAGGTGGGGCTGGTGATTGGGGTGAAGTCGTAACAAGGTAGCCGTATCGGAAGGTGCGGCTGGATCACCTCCTTTCTAAGGAGTAAATAGATACCCCGGATAAAATCCGGCGAGGTCTATAACTCCTAGGTCGGTCGTCTGGCTCAACCCACTGTTTAGTTTTCAGGGACTTGCTCCCTGAAAGGTAAGGGCTTGTAGCTCAGCAGGTGAGAGCGCACGCCTGATAAGCGTGAGGTCGGTGGTTCGAGTCCACCCAGGCCCACCACTTTTAAAATAAAGTGGGGGTGTAGCTCAGCTGGGAGAGCACCTGCTTTGCACGCAGGGGGTCAGCGGTTCGAATCCGCTCATCTCCACCATGATTGTTCTTTGAAAACTGCACAGCGAGGAAGACGGACCCACCTACGCGGGAAATGGTCAAGCTAGTAAGGGCGTACGGTGGATGCCTAGGCGCTAAGAGGCGAAGAAGGGCGTGGTAAGCTGCGAAA
>NZ_LTBC01000069.1 GCF_001594015.1 Moorella mulderi DSM 14980 | reverse complement strand
TGCTGGTGGAAGACTCGACCCTCACCAGGTTTTCCACCAGGAGAACACTGGAGGAGAAGGGCTACCTGGTGGACGAAGCCGCCAGCGGCCAGGAGGCGCTGGTTAAAGCCAGGGGAAAAGGAGAACCGTACGACTTGGTGATCCTCGACATCCACCTCCCGGGAATGGACGGCCTGGGAGTACTGGAGAACCTTAAACGCCTGCCGGAGTACCGCTACGTCCCGGTCATGGTGGTAACTGTCGAGAGCAACGTCGCCGTAGTCAAGAAGGCGATAGATCTAGGGGCGGTGGAGTACCTCTGCAAGCCCTACTCGGTAGAGGAACTGGTGCGCCGCGTAGAGAAACTGATAGGTCCTGGCGCCAGAGTAGAAGCTGCCCCCGCAGAGCTGCTGCACAAAGTACTCAGGAATGAGATCAACCGGGCGAACAGGGGCGGGCTAAAGGTAGCCCTGGTTCTGGCCCGGTCTGAAAGGTTGGGTAAGGGAAAGATTGGGGAATGCGCCAGGCAGGCGCGGCGGCGCCTGCGCGAGATAGACAC
>NZ_LTBC01000068.1 GCF_001594015.1 Moorella mulderi DSM 14980 | reverse complement strand
GCGGGGGCAGGGGAACAATCGAACCACCTGCAGGAGATACTCGGCCTCATCGAGAACATAACCTCAAGCCTGGAGAAAGTCTATACCGAACTCGGGCAAGTTAAAGCCAACAGCGAAGAGACCTCCAGTCTGGCCGGTGTAGGCAAGAAAGAGCTGGACGTCCTTATTGCCTCCATCAAGGGTGTTCACGAGGCCTTCAAGGTGGTTGCTGAGAGGTTGACGAGCTTGAGCGGTTCCGTAAACCAGATAGGCGAGATCCTGGAAGTGATCAACGGGATAGCGGAACAGACGAATCTTCTTGCCCTGAACGCGGCCATTGAGGCGGCACGGGCAGGGGAAGCTGGCCGCGGCTTCGCGGTGGTGGCGGAGGAGGTCCGCAAGCTGGCCGAGCAGTCCAGCGCTTCGTCGGATAAGATAAAGGTGCTGTTGAACACTATCGGTTCGGAGACCAATGAAGTAGTGCATACTTCAGAGGAAGTCAGCAAGCAGGTAGTCGCACAGCTGGAGAATGTAGAAAATACGGTCAAGGCCTTTGACGACATACTCGAATC
>NZ_LTBC01000067.1 GCF_001594015.1 Moorella mulderi DSM 14980 | reverse complement strand
GCATGGCTAAAGGAGCTAATTGAGGGCGAAGGCTTCGCCTATGGCTATGTCAAGATGACGATTATCTTAAAACACAAGTATGGACTGATTATCAACAAAAAGAAGGTTTACCGCCTTTGTAAAGAAATGGGGATATTAAAGCCCCAGCGGCAAATAAAGGTTAAACATCCCCGCCGTTTAGCCAGGAACCGGATAGTTACCGGTCCCAACCAACTCTGGGAAATAGATATAAAATACGGCTATATAGCTGGCGAGGGCCGTTTCTTCTATGTTCTTTCCATTATTGACGTCTTTGATCGTTCTATTATCGACTATCATGTAGGTTTAACCTGCGAAGCCAGACATGCCGTCTACACCTTAAAATCAGCGCTATGGAAACGCCGGCTGGATAAAAATGCTACCAAATCGGTTATAAGGACAGATAATGGTCCCCAGTTCACTAGTAATCTTTTTGCGCAAACCTGCAAGGATCTAGGGGTAGAGCATGAGCTTATCCCCTACAAAACGCCCAATAAGAATGCTCATATCGAGTCCTTTCACAGCATCCTGGAGGAGGAATGCCTGGCACGGTACGAATTTAATAGTTTC
>NZ_LTBC01000066.1 GCF_001594015.1 Moorella mulderi DSM 14980 | reverse complement strand
CTTACTTCCCTGGCGGCCGGTTTCCCTAAAGTGCAATTAGATGAAATTACATGGAGGTCTTTATAATGTTTCAAGTCAGGTTCAGTTATTTTGCCCGGCCCCGGCGGGGACGCTGTGACTGCTGCGATCGCCAGCAGACCCTGGAAGGTAAAATGCTGCTCCTGGAAGATACTGCCCTCATCGGCGACCTTGTTCTCTGCGCCGAATGCGCCGCCGCCTGGGGAGAACTCCTGGGCCAGGCCCGGGAAAAGGTAGTCCAGGAGTGGAACTTCAGCGAGGAAAGGGAGGGAGCCTGACATGGAAAACCTCTGGGTCCAGATCGGCAACTATGGCTTCCCTATGGTCATCGCCTTTTACCTCTTAGTCAGGGTGGAGAAAAAACTCGACGACCTGACGGTAGCTATAAACGAGCTGGCCCGAACCCTGAAACCCCCCGGCTGAATTGCCGCTATCCCGAACCGTGATAAATCTCCCTCTTGATCATCGAATATATGTTCCCATATAATATGTTTAGAAGGTAGGAGGTGGAATCCTTGCCAGCTAATTGGATCCAGCAAGGTCTGTGGCTAAAATTAAACTGCCTGGTGCCGGTCTACGG
>NZ_LTBC01000065.1 GCF_001594015.1 Moorella mulderi DSM 14980 | reverse complement strand
CTTACTTCCCTGGCGGCCGGTTTCCCTAAAGTGCAATTAGATGAAATTACATGGAGGTCTTTATAATGTTTCAAGTCAGGTTCAGTTATTTTGCCCGGCCCCGGCGGGGACGCTGTGACTGCTGCGACCGCCAGCAGACCCTGGAAGGTAAAATGCTGCTTCTGGAAGATACTGCCCTCAGCGGCGACCTTGTTCTCTGCGCCGAATGCGCTGCCGCCTGGGGGGAACTCCTGGGCCAGGCCCGGGAAAAGGTAGTCCAGGAATGGAACTTCAGCGAGGAAAGGGAGGGAGCCTGACATGGAAAACCTCTGGGTCCAGATCGGCAACTATGGCTTCCCTATGGTCATTGCCTTTTACCTCTTAGTCAGGGTGGAGAAAAAACTCGATGACCTGACGGTAGCTATAAACGAGCTGGCCCGAACCCTGAAACCCCCCGGCTGAATCGCCGCTATCCCGAACCGTGATAAATTCCCCTCTTGATCATCGAATATATGTTCCCATATAATATGTTTAGAAGGTAGGAGGTGGAATCCTTGCCAGCTAATTGGATCCAGCAAGGTCTGTGGCTAAAATTAAACTGCCTGGTGCCGGTCTACGG
>NZ_LTBC01000064.1 GCF_001594015.1 Moorella mulderi DSM 14980 | reverse complement strand
CCGATGGTGGGTGCGAGCAGAAGAAGGTGGCTTTCACCGTAGACCTGGCGGTGAGCCAGCTTACCGCCGGTGCTCCCGGCAGCGACGCCATGGCGCCTTACGCCGCGGTTATTGAGAACCTCTCGCCTTTTGAGGCTCATAACGCCCTGTTCGAGCTCTACGTCTGGCCGGAGGGCGACCCTGCTCCCACCAGGGTGGATTCCCGCCAGGTTGACCTCCCCAGGGCTAGTGTCGCTGCGGGCACCCCGGGAGCGATTACTTTGACCGGCTTTTTTGCCGCGCCTGTAGACAGGAGCTTCCGGCTGGTGGCCTCCATCAATGCCCCGTATGCAACAGGGGGCAGCGTCCTGGGCGCCAATCCGGGAAAATGGGCGAAACAGCCCTACAGCCCCGTATATAAAGGCAGCGTGCCCCCGGGGATAGGGGCCTTCATGGAGCCCTACTACGATAACAACGTCAAGGCCACCAATTTAATGAGCGGGGCCGAACCCCCTGACAGCGGCGGCGGTGGAAGCGGCGGGGGAAATCCTCCGGGCGGCGGTAACACCGGCGGGGGCGATGATGGCGGCGAAGAACCCGGCGGTCCTTCCGGCGACCTGAT
>NZ_LTBC01000063.1 GCF_001594015.1 Moorella mulderi DSM 14980 | reverse complement strand
CCGATGGTGGGTGCGAGCAGAAGAAGGTGGCTTTCACCGTAGACCTGGCGGTGAGCCAGCTTACCGCCGGTGCTCCCGGCAGCGACGCCATGGCGCCTTACGCCGCGGTTATTGAGAACCTCTCGCCCTTTGAGGCTCATAACGCCCTGTTCGAGCTCTACGTCTGGCCGGAGGGTGACCCCGCCCCCACCAGGGTGGATTCCCGGCAGGTTAACCTCCCCAGGGCTAGTGTCGCTGCGGGCACCCCGGGAGCGGTTACTTTGACCGGCTTTTTTGCCGCGCCCGTAGACAGGAGCTTCCGGCTGGTAGCCTCCATCAATGCCCCGTATGCAACAGGGGGAAGCGTCCTGGGCGCCAATCCGGGAAAATGGGCGAAACAGCCCTATAGCCCCGTATATAAAGGCAGCGTGCCCCCGGGGATAGGGGCCTTCATGGAGCCCTACTACGATAACAACGTCAAGGCCACCAATTTATTGAGCGGGGCCGAACCCCCTGACAGCGGCGGCGGTGGAAGCGGCGGGGGAAATCCTCCGGGCGGCGGTAACACCGGCGGGGGCGATGATGGCGGCGAAGAACCCGGCGGTCCTTCCGGCGACCTGAT
>NZ_LTBC01000062.1 GCF_001594015.1 Moorella mulderi DSM 14980 | reverse complement strand
TCGCAGCAGTCACAGCGTCCCCGCCGGGGCCGGGCAAAATAACTGAACCTGACTTGAAACATTATAAAGACCTCCATGTAATTTCATCTAATTGCACTTTAGGGAAACCGGCCGCCAGGGAAGTAAGGCCGGTAGAAAATTTCACCCCAATTTAGGCCGGGAGGAAGGGGCGAGTCCCTTCCCCACCTCCTCCCGGGCCGGTAAAGGTTAAGCAGCGATGATGTCGGTGACGTCCCTGGTGACGATACGGGCCCCGGCGATAGCCGTCAAGTCGCCGCCGGGCGAGGTAAAGATGTTCCGGGCCAGGATGAGTTCCATGACGCTCCGGACTTCAGCCTCGGTCAGGTTGTCCCGCGGGTCCTGGACGGCCAGGGTGGTACGGCGGCCGGCAGCATTCTGGAAGATCAGTTCCAGGCGCTTGGTAAGCATAAAGGTTCACCTCCTATAGATTTACTTAGGCGCTGGCACTGAGGTCGTTCTCATTAACGCGGCTGACGGCGTTAACGGGATGTACCTGCAGGCTGCCAATGGCCTGGGCGACGTCATAGACATCCTGGTCACTGGCAGAAGGTTTGACGCGGCTGTAGGAGCGCACCCGGTAAACGGGTTGCCCAGTAGCGTCAGTCCCGGTCTGCACCTGCAGGCGTAAGGTGGTAGC
>NZ_LTBC01000061.1 GCF_001594015.1 Moorella mulderi DSM 14980 | reverse complement strand
ATCCGGGTTTTCCATAGTGCTTGCCGTTCGGCTTTGGTCATAAAAAATCTCCCTCCGTTGGTGTTCTTGAGGGAGATTATCCTATAAATGTTGCTTTGGTGCTAGGTGGGTTGGGTTTGACGCTTACGGGCTCTTTCGACCCCGGCGGCTGTTACTAAAAATAGTGTTCCACGTTATGAAACGGGGGACAAGGGATATGGGTCTTAGCTATTAAGAAAAAAATTATCAAAAAGGAGGATTTTTACGAGAAGCGTCGAATAGAATTTAGTGAAACAAAAAGGAATGAGGTTCCGGCATACGGAACATATCCTCTCCAAAAGGCAATAGTTTTCTAGAACCAGTTATACAATTTTGGTAGAAGAGGATGGGAGGAGGTATACATGCAGTTTAATAATATTGCTTATTGAAAACCAAAAAGGAGGTTCACATAAATGAAAACAGAATTAAAACTAGGTACCTTTAGGTTTCCGGGACAGGCTGGCCCGCGAGCTGGCTCGGTAGTAGGTGAAAACCAGGTAGTAGACCTTAACCTGGCGTATGCTGCTTACCTGTCCAGCAAAGAACTAGCGACGCAGCCCTACCAGTTAGCCGATGCTGTGGTACCAACGGAGATGGTAGCCTTCTTAAAAGGAGGCAGCCAGGCAATAGAGGCAGCCAGGAAAGCGGTAGATTATGTAAAGAGCA
>NZ_LTBC01000060.1 GCF_001594015.1 Moorella mulderi DSM 14980 | reverse complement strand
TCGCCGCCATGACCATAGAAGAGCTGCAAAGCCGCTGCCTGCAGCTGGAAGAGCAATGTATGCAGCTGGAACAACAAAATGCCGAACTGACCGCCAAGCTAAACTGGTTTATGGAGCAGTTCCGTTTGAGTAAAAGACGGCAATTCGGTGTTTCCAGCGAACGAACCAGGCCTTTAGAAGAGAGCAGCTTTTGCTTTTTAATGAGGCGGAAGTGGAAGCCCGGCCGGAGGCACCTGAGCCGGATTTGGAAACCATCACCTACCAGCGCCGCAAAGGGCGCAGCCGCCGGGAGATGAACCTGGAAGACCTGCCGGTAGAAGTAGTAGAGCACCGCCTGCCGGAAGAAGAACGGGTCTGTCCGTGCTGCGGCGGCCCTTTGCATGAAATGAGCACCAAGGTGCGGCAGGAACTTAAGGTCATCCCGGCCCAGGTGAAAGTGGTTAAGCATGTGCGCTACGTCTATTCCTGCCGCCGCTGCGAGCGGGAAGAGATAACCACTCCCGTTATCACGGCACCTATTCCGGCTCCTATACTTCCCGGGAGCCCTGTATCTCCCTCCCTCATGGCCTACATTATGACCCAGAAATACGGGGCGGGGTTACCCCTCTACCGCCAGGAGCAGCAGTTTAAAGGTTTGGGGATTGAACTGTCCCGGCAGACAATGGCCAACTGGGTGCTTCACGGGGCGAA
>NZ_LTBC01000059.1 GCF_001594015.1 Moorella mulderi DSM 14980 | reverse complement strand
TCGCCGCCATGACCATAGAAGAGCTGCAAAGCCGCTGCCTGCAGCTGGAAGAGCAATGTATGCAGCTGGAACAACAAAATGCCGAACTGACCGCCAAGCTAAACTGGTTTATGGAGCAGTTCCGTTTAAGCAAGAAGCGGCAATTCGGTGTTTCCAGCGAACGAACCAGGCCTTTAGAAGAAGAGCAGCTTTTACTTTTTAACGAAGCGGAAGCGGAAGCCCGGCCGGAGGCGCCTGAACCCGATTTGGAAACCATCACCTACCAGCGCCGCAAAGGGCGCAGCCGCCGGGAGATGAACCTGGAAGACCTGCCGGTAGAAGTAGTAGAGCACCGCCTGCCGGAAGAAGAACGGGTCTGCCCGTGCTGCGGCGGTCCCCTGCATGAGATGAGCACCGAGGTGCGGCAGGAACTTAAGGTCATCCCGGCCCAGGTGAAAGTGGTTAAACATGTGCGCTACGTCTATTCCTGCCGCCGCTGCGAGCGGGAAGAGATAACCACTCCCGTTATCACGGCACCTATTCCGGCTCCTGTACTTCCCGGGAGCCCTGTATCTCCCTCCCTCCTGGCCTACATTATGACCCAGAAATACGGGGCGGGGTTACCCCTCTACCGCCAGGAGCAGCAGTTTAAAGGTTTGGGGATTGAACTGTCCCGGCAGACAATGGCCAACTGGGTGCTTCACGGGGCGAA
>NZ_LTBC01000058.1 GCF_001594015.1 Moorella mulderi DSM 14980 | reverse complement strand
GGGTTTTCCATAGTGCTTGCCGTTCGGCTTTGGTCATAATAAAAAATCCTCCTCAGCTTGTTTTCTGAGGAAGATTATCCCTTAAACTTGGGGAGGGTGCCAAGGTGGGTAGTATTTGACGCTTACGGTCCTGGCGCAAATGAGCGGTTCGTCCGCGGCACTGGCGACCAGCATGGAAGAAGCGGTGGCTGCCATTGCCAGGGTTAATGACGACCTGACGCAAACGGAGGCCGGGCCACAGAATTTTACGCCTAGGAGGACGGGCACCGGAATATATCCGCCTTAATCCAGGAGTTCTGGAGATCGTAGGCCATTTTGCCTAAGCTAACAAGCCGATAGCTGCTATTTGTCATGGCCCTCAGGTGATTGCGGCTGCAGGCGCTCTTGCAGGCAAAGCCCTGTACCGCCTATCCGGCACTAAAACCGGATGTTGAAAACGCCGGCGGTAGGGGGTGGAGGTAGAGGTTAATCAAGCGGTAGTAGATGGCAATCTGGTCACTGCACCGGCCTGGCCCGCTCACCCGGAGTTGCTGTCAAAATTTTTACATGTGCTGAGTATGAAAATAGAGCCATGATCCCTTCCTATCTCAATAATTTGCTTCTAGCTCGTTAAATCGCCTGCTCTCTTAGATTTTCATTTTTTATGATGAAGTCCAAGAGGGCAGACTAAACCTCCATCATCGTCCACAACAACAAGACGATGACTT
>NZ_LTBC01000057.1 GCF_001594015.1 Moorella mulderi DSM 14980 | reverse complement strand
CTGATGGCCAGATCTTTACGCAAGGCAGTGAGGTCCTCACCGCTTAAGTACCGGTCAATAGCCAGCGCCGCCCGGAGGTTCCGCATTAGCTGGCGGTTCTCTTTCTTCATACCGGCCATCGGCAGCAGGACTCCTTTTTGCCAGAAGAATTGCAGGATGGCGCGAATGCCCCGGTGGGTCTGGGGGAACAGGACGCAAAGCCTGGGAGTGTCCAGAATGGCATCCTGGGCATAGGCCTCTTCCACCAGGCGGGCCAGGCGGCCCCTCTGGAGAGCCACCGTCCCAAATTCGGCCATCAGATCAATGTCTTCCTCGGCCACCACCGTTAGACTGACCAGCTTCTCCGGCTGGTTGGACCGGGAGCTCTTCTTGTGGTTCTCCCGGCCAGAGATGGCCGGAAAAATGATCTGGCCTAGCGTCCGGGTCAGCAGATTTCGCTCCAGGTACTCCAAAACGTCTCGCGCCGCCAGGACGGCCTCTTCCAGGGGCACCTCCCGCCTGGTCCTGATCTCGCTGACCAGGTAATTGAACAGCCCTTTGGCCTCCAGGGAGGCCGCCTGGGTAAGAATACGCTGGCGGAAAAAGGCTGGGCGACCCACGGCTTAAACCCTCGCTTGTCCAAGTTTTTCCTAAAGGTTTCGCCACGCCGGCCTTTTTTCCTGCTGGCCAGAAGCCTAATCTAAGCCGGGTAAGTATTGCCAGGTTCCGCCC
>NZ_LTBC01000056.1 GCF_001594015.1 Moorella mulderi DSM 14980 | reverse complement strand
CCCTCTTGATCATCGAATATATGTTCCCATATAATATGTTTAGAAGGTAGGAGGTGGAATCCTTGCCAGCTAATTGGATCCAGCAAGGTCTGTGGCTAAAATTAAACTGCCTGGTGCCGGTCTACGGTAGCGGCGATGATGCCGGCAACTATACCGAGGTCTGGCTGGATGACGGCCGGAAAATCCTTGACCGGCGCCGGACGAAGACTGTCTTAAAGGCCCTGGCCGCCCATCTGGGCGTATCCTGGCGGCAGGAGTATACCGCCTGGTCCCGGGAAGGCCGCAGTCACCTGGCGCCCATTGTCCTGGGGCCGGAAATGGTCCTGGTACCTTTACGCCTGCGCCGGCCCCGCTGCCGCGATGAAGGCGGCACAGGCTATGTCGTCGGCGGCAAGGTAAAAAGTTTTGAGCCTTTTGTCGAGGGCTTCTTTCGCACCCGGCTGATCCTGGCCGGCAACCAGGTCCTGCCCTGCCTTTTAAATATGGATACCCTGGCCCTGCGCCTGCTGGACGGGGAAAGGGCCCTCCAGCGCCGCCGGGAAACCTTTTGTAAACTATCCGCCCGCGGTACCGCCTGCCGCGAAAAAAACAGTTGCTACCTGCTGGTAGATCCCGGCGGCAGTACTGTCGCCGCACAGCTCATCGACCGCAAGGGCGACGTCCTTATCCTCCGCCGGGAAGATAAATTGAGCCCCCTGTGACGGCAGGGGGCT
>NZ_LTBC01000055.1 GCF_001594015.1 Moorella mulderi DSM 14980 | reverse complement strand
AAAGAGGGGCGCTCTCCCCGGGCCGTGCGCCGGGAACTGGAAATGCTCCAGTTCTTGAGGCTTAAGGAGCTAAACCCCGGCGCCAGTGTGGAAGACCTCTGGCATCTCGTCAACCAGGCCGAACTTTCCCTGAAGCGCGGTGGTAAAAGTGCGGAGGTACTGCCCGAAAGACCCCTGGATGCTGAAACGCTAAAGCCAGGAGGCCGCCAGCACGTTGGGGGAGAAATCCCGCCGGAAGCCCTGAAACCGGCCATCGCCACCCTGGTGGACCAGTGGGGTGCCAGGCCCGCCCAGGCCGAAGGGATGGTTACCCTGGCAGCCAAGCTCTACACCTGGTGCTGCCCCAGGGTGGAGGAACTGGACCCCGGCCAACTGGTGTGGCTGGCCCACGGGACCAGGAAATCCAGGCGTACCGACCCCAGGCTCTTTCAGCCGGTAGTACTCACCTTGCTAACGCCGGAGGAACAACACTGGCCCCTCAACACCACCGCCGATCTGAAGAGGCTTAAAATACGGCAGATCGAACGGATTACCGCTGAAGCCTGGCGGCAGGATGGTGTCTTAACTACCCTGGACCTGGAGTGGCTCCTAGGCATCTCCCCCAGCCTCATCCGCCAGCTTCTGGAGGCCTACCACGAACGCTTCGGTGTCCTCCTGCCCACGGCCGGTACGGTGCTGGATATGGGTCGCACCCTGACCCATAAGGCCCTGGTGGTGGAGATGGCCCTGGAGGGACTAACCACCCAGGAGATTGCCCGGCGGATCTACCACACCCCCGA
>NZ_LTBC01000054.1 GCF_001594015.1 Moorella mulderi DSM 14980 | reverse complement strand
GGTTCTCCTTTTCCCCTGGCTTTAACCAGCGCCTCCTGGCCGCTGGCGGCTTCGTCCACCAGGTAGCCCTTCTCCTCCAGTGTTCTCCTGGTGGAAAACCTGGTGAGGGTCGAGTCTTCCACCAGCAAAATGCTCTTTTCCGGTAAGGCTAGCAAGATTTTCGGCCCTCCCTTGCGACCGTTTCTGAGGATTTTCTCCCTTTGTTTCACCACAGACAATGGCCGGACCGATATATTTGCTCCGGCTTCCGCGTCTAATTGCTATGTTTTTCTTTCCCGCTAATCTAATCAAGTTAAAAATTCGACACAAGTTACCAGTTTCCTCCAAGATTATCCTGTCTTCGCAAAAAAGTTCCTCCGGCCCTAGAAAGGGTTGAAGACGGCTTTCCGAAAAGTATCCCCTTGTTCCAGATGTATGCTATAATCTGCTATTATCAGCGCGTCCCAGCGGCAATAAAAAAGCGGCCCCATCATGGCCACTCCTCGCTCTCGCTCTAGCGTCTTCTTATCCCCTTATGCCCGCTCCTTCCGCTCCCTCTGGATGGCCTCGGCTATTCAGGAGCGAATAAGGCTCTGGTAAGTGTCCTTCTTCCTGGCGTTCTCCTTGGCTGCTTCGATCTGGGATACCCGTCGCCTTTAAATTCCGGTTGAGCTTTATCGCAAATACCCGTTACGGCAGGTAGCGCCGCGCTCCCAGGTATCCCATGGCAAATAACGGTTCATCCAGGCGACTGGTTATGACGCCCTGGCCGGAACGGGAATTGATGAACTCCCCGTTACCGGTATAAATGCCGACA
>NZ_LTBC01000053.1 GCF_001594015.1 Moorella mulderi DSM 14980 | reverse complement strand
ATCCTTATTCTTCTTTTTTGACCGGGTTACGTAAAACACCGATTTCGGGTATGATGGCTTCCATTATGTCGCCCTCTTTTACGGTGTCCGGAGCGCCAATATCTCCCAGCGCTATGATGTCCCCTACTTCCAGGGTCATATGCTGGGATACGTTGGCGATGATTTCTGGAATGGTCCACATCATGTCTTTGGTATTACCTTCCTGTTTCCATTCCCCGTTAACCCGGAATTTTAGCTCCACTTTTTGCGGGTCTGGAATCTGGTCAAAAGGTACGATGTAGGGCCCAAACGGTGCAAAGGTGTCAAACGTTTTATTCTTGGGATAGAGCATGCCCCGGCACGTTACGTCATTCAAAATGGTCCAGCCGGCTACATACTCATAGGCTTCTTCTTTGGTGAAGTTTTTGCCTTTCTTACCGATTACCGCCGTCAGTTCCGTACCATAAGTAACTTTATCTGGCCATACCTTCGGTAACAACACATATCCTTCCGGTTCAACAATCGAACTGTGAGGTTTAAAGAATATATGGGGTTCATCGGGTACGTCTAAATTTCCTATCTGCACATGGCTCATGAAGGAGCGACCTATGCAGATAATCTTCGTGGGCTTCACGGGATTTAGGACCTTTACATCTCTCAGATTGTACACCAATTTCTCCCCGTTGGGACCGCTCGCACCAGGATTGCTCTTTACATAATCTACCGCTTTCCTGGCTGCCTCTATTGCCTGGCTGCCTCCTTTTAAGAAGGCTACCATCTCCGTTGGTACCACAGCATCGGCTAACTGGTAGGGCTGCGTCGCTAGTTCTTT
>NZ_LTBC01000052.1 GCF_001594015.1 Moorella mulderi DSM 14980 | reverse complement strand
TCTTCCCCTTAACCTCGCTCGTTAACGTAACTCGCCGGCCCGTTCTACAAAAAGTACGCCATCACCCAGCACTCAATGGAACCTTTGACCACTCAATGTCGCTCTTGAACTATTTCCCGCAACTTTCGTGTTCAAAAGCTCCATTGAGTGCTGGGCTCTGACTGCTTGTGGGCATACGGTTTCAGGTTCTATTTCACTCCCCTCCCGGGGTGCTTTTCACCTTTCCCTCACGGTACTAGTGCACTATCGGTCGCTAAGGAGTATTTAGCCTTGGAAGGTGGTCCTCCCGGATTCCCACGGGATTCCACGTGCCCCGTGGTACTTGGGATCCTTCCCGAAGACTCCGGCCGTTTCGGATACGGGGCTTTTACCCCCTATGGCCGGACTTTCCAGTCCTGTTCTCCTACGGCCTTCGCCTTCGTGGAGTATCTGCAACTACTCCCGGAAGTCCCGCTACCCCTTATGCACAACGGTTGCAGCCTTCTCCATGCATAAGGTTTGGGCTCTTCCCTCTTCGCTCGCCGCTACTGGGGGAATCGCGTTTGCTTTCTTTTCCTCGGGGTACTAAGATGTTTCAGTTCCCCCGGTTCGCCCCCTGTACCTATGGATTCAGTACAGGGTACCTGGATATTACTCCAGGTGGGTTGCCCCATTCGGGTATCCCCGGATCCCAGCCTGCTTGCGGCTCCCCGGGGCTTTTCGCAGCTTACCACGCCCTTCTTCGCCTCTTAGCGCCTAGGCATCCACCGTACGCCCTTACTAGCTTGACCATTTCCCGCGTAGGTGGGTCCGTCTTCCTCGCTGTGCAGTTTTCAAAGAACAAT
>NZ_LTBC01000051.1 GCF_001594015.1 Moorella mulderi DSM 14980 | reverse complement strand
TGAGCGGGGCCGAACCCCCTGACAGCGGCGGCGGTGGAAGCGGCGGGGGAAATCCTCCGGGCGGCGGTAACACCGGCGGGGGCGATGATGGCGGCGAAGAACCCGGCGGTCCTTCCGGCGACCTGATTGCGAGCAGCATAAACTTATACAACAGCAATGGCAACATGATGGGGGATAGCCTTTTTCAGAATACGGAATACACTGTCAGGGCCCATTTCCGCTCCAACTTCGATGTTGGAGGGTATGCCCAGCTGCGGATATACGTCAAGGATACAGGATATCATCTGATCGATTCCAGGTACGCTTACTTCGAGCCCGGCGGCAGCCTGACATGGGAAAGTAAATCCAACTCTGGCTCCAGCAGCCCTAAAACCTATATAGCCACGGTTAATCTCTTTTATGAAGACGATGGGACCTGGGACCCGGGCCAGTTCAGGCTTGCCGCCGACGGCAGCCTGGTATCAGAAACCACCTACGACAACAACAAGGTGGAAAAAACGTATACCATAGCCGAAGGCGGTCCGCCGAGCACGGATAGCAACTATGCCTCTTACTACCCTTTAGTGACCAAACTGGTACCTAGATACCGGACGGAAAAGATCAAGGTGTGGGTGCCGGAGGTCAGGAAAGTGCCCATCATATTCGACGAAAGCAACCCGAAAATCAAGGTACGCCTGATACCAGAGCCAGGGGAGAAATAAGGAGGAGAAAGCGGTGGTGAAAAAAATAATATTCTGGCTCTTCCTTGCAGGGTTAATGCTTTTCCCTGCTGCCGGACATCCTGCCGCCAGCCCGGGAGGCAGCAGCCACCCGCAAGCCTCCTGGGAGACCCTGGCCGAC
>NZ_LTBC01000050.1 GCF_001594015.1 Moorella mulderi DSM 14980 | reverse complement strand
GGTTCTCCTTTTCCCCTGGCTTTAACCAGCGCCTCCTGGCCGCTGGCGGCTTCGTCCACCAGGTAGCCCTTCTCCTCCAGTGTTCTCCTGGTGGAAAACCTGGTGAGGGTCGAGTCTTCCACCAGCAGGACGCTCTTTTCCGGCAAGGTTAGCAAGGTTTTTCCCTCCTTCAAGACCGGTTTTCTGTACTGGTATCTATTGTGGATTTATTAAAGGGTTTTCCCTTTTGTATCACCAGGGACAAAAGCCGGACAGAAATATTTGCCCCTGCTTCAGCGTTTTAAAGCTATCATATTGCTATGTTTCCGGTCCCGTTATTAATGTTAAAAATTCGACACAAACTACCAATTTCCTCCAAGGTTATCCTGCCTTCGCAAAAAAGTTTCTACCCACCACGTTTAACTGCCAGGAGGTAGTAGGCTTTTCCTTACCCGGTGTTCCATATCGTTTGCCGGCTCAAGACCAAAGATAGAAACATCATCTTTCGCCCAAATTCCTTAAATTTTCTGTCTTTATAAGAAAAAATGGTAATTTCAACCTGAATATCTTGTTCATGGACTATTTTAGACTTCCATAAATTGCCCGTTCCCGTCCGGCCTTGATTTTACTGGGTTTTTCGCGTGTTCACGGCATGGGATTTAAGTATACAATAATACTTGTGCTTTAAGCTGCAATACCGCTGCACCGGATCTGGCTGGTTTCTTCCGGCTGCGTAGAAGTACCTGGTCCTTGCCGCCGGGTATACTTACGGCAGGTAGCGCCGCGCTCCCAGGTATCCCATGGCAAATAACGGTTCATCCAGGCGACTGGTTATGACGCCCTGGCCGGAACGGGAATTGATGAACTCCCCGTTACCGGTATAAATGCCGACA
>NZ_LTBC01000049.1 GCF_001594015.1 Moorella mulderi DSM 14980 | reverse complement strand
TTAAGGTAGGTGTTGCCAATAAAAAAGCCTCCTGGTAAAAAGAAAATAGACCAAAACAAACAAACCCACCAGGAGGCGAGAAACCGTATGAATGAGGTGCAAAAGAAATTACTGGTCCATGGCGATGTGATAATTGTCGGTATCGATGTAGCCAAACACAACCACTGGGCACGGATCTATAACCAAATCGAACTGGATGTGGTCAAACCCTTCAAGTTTCATAATAGCAAAGAAGGCTATTATCGTCTAGTGGCAAAAATGGAAGAAGCCAAAGAAAAAGCCCAGGCAACAAGGGTAGTAATCGGCATGGAACCCACCGGCCACTACTGGAAACCCTTAGCATGGTTTCTCCAGGAGCAGGGCTATACGGTAGTGATAGTCAACCCCTATCACGTAAAAAGGCGGAAAGAGGAAGTAGGTAACTCCCCCACCAAGAACGACCGAAAAGACGCCGGGATAATAGCTAAAGTAGTTAAGGACGGGAATTTCCTCCACTGCCTTTTGCCCAAAGGAAAATATGCCGAACTAAGGAACCTGACCGTAACCCGGCGGCAGCAACGCCGGAAACTAAACAGCGCCTTAAACCAACTCCAGGCCATCCTGGACGAATACTTCCCCGAACTGGGGCAAGTATTCAAAAACCTGTTAGGTAAAGCCGCCCAATGGGTCTTAAGGAACTGTCCCTTCCCCAGGTTAATATTAGCCTATAAACTCGAAGAATTAGCCGAGAAGCTAAAAGAAGCCAGTAACCACCGGGTAGGGATGAAAAGGGCCCAGGCCCTCTACAAGACGGCTCAAGAGTCCATAGGAGTAACCGAAGGATTAACCGGAGCCCGACACAGGTTAAACGCCTGCCTGGACGAAATAGCCTTTTACCAGAAGCAGATCGAGCAAACAGAA
>NZ_LTBC01000048.1 GCF_001594015.1 Moorella mulderi DSM 14980 | reverse complement strand
TTACGGCAGGTAGCGCCGCGCTCCCAGGTATCCCATGGCAAATAACGGTTCATCCAGGCGACTGGTTATGACGCCCTGGCCGGAACGGGAATTGATGAACTCCCCGTTACCGGTATAAATGCCGACATGGGTAGGTAGGCTCCCCGAACTTTCCGTATTGAAAAAGACCAGGTCGCCGGGCTGCAGGTCTGCCCTGGCTACCTCCCGGCCCACCTGGAATTGCATATCGGCATCCCGGGGTAGCTGGACGCCGTTTAAATAGTAAGCAATGTAGGCCAGTCCGGAACAGTCGATACCGTACAGGCTGACCCCGCCCCAGAGGTAAGACACTCCCCGTAAGCGTTCAGCCGTTTTTATTACATCCTCGCCGCTGCGCTTCCCTTTCACCTTTCCCCCGGGCCAGACCTCAACCTCGTTTGCCGCCAGCCAGGCCGTTCCCCGGCCGGGGAGCCAGACTTCCATCCAGCCTTCTTTTTGCTGCAGCAACGGTAAGTCAGTAGCCATTAAGGCTTCGCCAATGGCATTGCCCCCTCCCGGCTGCAGGTAAAGGATAGCGCGGGGGACGGTCACGGCTGCCAGGTCCCGGTCCGCCGGGGGAGTGTCCGGGACCACATCCGCTGTTTTTACCCACCCGATATACCCGTCAGGTACCTGGCCCTGTAACCAATCCCCTTCCTGCTTCAGTACCTTTAACTCATCCCCCAGCAGGGCCTGGGTAACCAGCTCCGCCCCCTGGCCGGGGTTGGCCCGGACATCGGCTACGGCTACCCTGACATAATAAGCGTTTCGCCGGGCTGGCACTGGCCCGGGAGGCTCCTCGACCCGTGGTGGTAACCGTACGGCCCGGTGAGTCATCAGCAACCCCCCTGCAATTACTACCGCCAGTAGCAGGAGAAATAAAACAAA
>NZ_LTBC01000047.1 GCF_001594015.1 Moorella mulderi DSM 14980 | reverse complement strand
CGTAAACCCGCTCATGCCCTCCCTGATAATATCCGTCAGGAAGTGGTGCAGCTCGCTCAAACTAAATACAGGGGGTGCAATTACACTTTCTTGAGCGAACTGCTCCGCGAGCATGAAGGCATTTGTTTAAGCCCCGCTTCTGTGGGCCGTATCCTTAAAGCTGCTGGTATCCTTAGTCCCAGGAAACACCGGCCCCCTAAACCCCATTGCCGGCGACCTCGTAAACCGCAACTCGGGATGCTGGTCCAAATTGATGGTAGCCACCATGATTGGCTGGAGGGCCGTGGTCCATGGCTGGTTTTGCTGCTGGCCATCGACGACGCTACCGGCCGTATTCTTTCCGCACTCTTCTGGCCTGCTGAGGATTTCGAGGGTTATTGCCGTCTCTTATACCAACTTATCTCCCAGCACGGCATCCCTCTTGCTATTTATTCGGACAGGCATACCCTCTTCTTCTCACCGAAAGAGAAGCAGGATCACCTTACTCTTGAGGAGCAATTCCTGGGTGAAAGACGCTCTTTAACCCAGATTGGCCGCATCTTAAGGGACCTTGTATACCAGCCTATTCTCCCCAGGCTAAAGGCCGCATTGAGCGCTCTTTTGAGACTTTGCAGCAAAGGCTGGTTATCGAACTCCGCCTGGCTGGCGCCTCTTCCCTTGAAGAGGCTAACGCCTTACTTCCGGGGTTTATTGAGCGTTACAATGAAAAATTCGCCGTTCCCCCGGCTGAAACTGTTTCGGCCTTCCGCCCCATTCCTTCTCATTTGCGCCTGGAATATATCTTCTCCTGGAAGGAATATAGAACCTTAAATCCCGGCTACACCATTCACTTCCAGAGTAAGACATATAAAGTTTTAAACCCTAAAGGTGCGCCTTTTATCCCCCTTCGCTCCGTTGTGGAGGTCCTTAAGCCCCTGGACGGTGCTTTGTGCGTTGCTTGGCAGGGC
>NZ_LTBC01000046.1 GCF_001594015.1 Moorella mulderi DSM 14980 | reverse complement strand
AAACGGAACTGCTCCATAAACCAGTTTAGCTTGGCGGTCAGTTCGGCATTTTGTTGTTCCAGCTGCATACATTGCTCTTCCAGCTGCAGGCAGCGGCTTTGCAGCTCTTCTATGGTCATGGCGGCGATAGCTTGCGAAGTGTTCATGCATTAATGATTCGACGAATCGCGTCGAATTCCTCTAGAATCAACCACAAAGTGAAAATATTTCTTTCTGGTGCTTTATATTACAAGATGGTGCGCGCTTTTACTTCAGGATGGGCTTGGGGCTGTTTGATGGGAAGGCCGTCAAGCAGCCAGCGCAGCTCCCGGTGGCTTATGGTGATGGTTGCCGAAGTGGTATCTTGAGGCCAGGGAAATTTGCCCTTCTCCAGCCGGCGGTAATAAAGCCAGAAGCCGTTGTGTTCCCAGTGGAGGATCTTTAGTTTGTCCTTATTTCGGTTGCAGAAAACAAAAAGACAGGAAGTGAAAGGGTCTAATTCAAACCCTTCCTTGACCAGCACCGCCAGGCCGTCAATGGACTTGCGTAGGTCAGTGGCACCGCAGGCAAGATAAACCCGGTCGATACCTAATTCGTTTAGCATAAAGCCACCAGCACCTTAACCACCTGAGAAAGCAAGGCGGGATCAAAGCCGGGTTTTACTTCGATGCAGGTCTTGCCTATCCTGACCAACAAGGAGTTGCCCTGAACACCAGAAGATGGCTCCCTTATTTCTACCGGCAGCCACCGGTTTGAGTTTCCCGGGTAAACTACGTCCTGGTTCTTATACTTCCGCAGCCAGTACCATAATTGTTTAGGGTTAACGTCTTCATGGGTAGCGCACCATTCTCTGACGCTTTGCCCGCTCTTCTTGTATTCGGCTATCCGGGTTTCCCATAGTGCTTGCCGTTCGGCTTTGGTCATAACAAAAAATCCTCCTCAGCTTGTGTTCTGAAGAGGATTATCCCCTATACTTGCGATTGGTGCCAAGGTGGG
>NZ_LTBC01000045.1 GCF_001594015.1 Moorella mulderi DSM 14980 | reverse complement strand
TGCGGCAATACCTCCTGGGTAAGGAGGGGGATGGCGATTTTCCGGCCCTCCTGTTCCAGGAGGAGTTCCCCTGGTTTCAGGCGCCGGGTTCCCTGGTTCTTTTCCCAGCCTCTATAGCCTGGTTGGTGGCCATACAGGCCGCCTCGGCCAGTTTTGAGGCCGGGGCCAATTCAAAGCTTTCTTTTAGGTGAGCAGTTTGTACGGGTAATACATCCCTGGCAAGAAGGGTGGCGTAGCGGCTGTTTACACCCTTCTTGGCTTCCAAGAGACTCATCCCTCCTATGCGGGTTAGTTTTTTTTAACCGGGTGGGCCTCGGCTAGGCGGCGGACCTTCGCCATCATGAAGGCATAGTCGGGGCCGGAAAACTCCCGGTAGAGGTTGACGTGTTTTTCTACCAATCGCCTGGAACAGCCTAGGACCTTCCTGATGGCCGGTACCGGCAGGCCCCTTTCCAGGAGGTAGGTGACCCGGGCGAAGTCCAGGAGGTAGTTCTCTATGGCTTCATAGCTGTGCCCGGTGCGCCGGACGATCTCGGTCTCGGTATAGCCGTCCATGTAGAGGCGGATGATCTTGTCGGTGTGGCTTAAGGCCGGTCCCATATCAGCCACCATACCCCTGGTGGGGACCACCACGCCTGGATGTTCCTTTAGCAAGGTCTGTACGGATTTGGTGGAGAGGCCTAATAGCAGGGCCAGATCCGGTTGGTTTAAGGTAGCCCCCTGGGATCTGGCCTGGGTGGCCAGGCGCAAAAGCCTGGTCCACTTAAGCGCCTCGGCGTTGTCCCGGTTAACCAGTTCCCAGTCCTCAGGGGTGACGTAATCCAGGACTACGGCTTTCAGTTGACACTCCGATAGTTTTTTGCCGGCCGGCTCCCGGTCGCTCACGGCCTGGTACACGATGGCTCCCGGGGCTCGTTCCTGCCTGTTCAGGCGGCCGGCCAGTTCCGCCAGTTCGTCCAAAAACTGCTCAACGGCTGCCGGGAAGTAGCCGTGCCGCCGGCGTAACAGTTCGGCAAAGGCTTGGCGGCTGCCGGTACCGGTGCCGGGTTGTCTTAAAGCTTCCTGGTCCAGGCCCAGTCGGGTGGCTATCCCCGGGTCCTTCTCCCGGTGTTTGGTCCAGATTTCCCACCAGGCTTCCAAAAGCTCCGGCGGCTCCCGCAGTAGCCTTGCCAGTTCCGCCAGGGGTTGGTCCCGGTTTTGCACCAGTTCCTTGAAGCCCTGCCACCACCGCTGCCACCGGCCGGTGCTGATGGCCAGATCTTTACGCAAGGCAGTGAGGTCCTCACCGCTTAAGTACCGGTCAATAGCCAGCGCCGCCCGGAGGTTCCGCATTAGCTGGCGGTTCTCTTTCTTCAT
>NZ_LTBC01000044.1 GCF_001594015.1 Moorella mulderi DSM 14980 | reverse complement strand
AAGCGTTTCGCCGGGCTGGCACTGGCCCGGGAGGCTCCTCGACCCGTGGTGGTAACCGTACGGCCCGGTGAGTCATCAGCAACCCCCCTGCAATTACTACCGCCAGTAGCAGGAGAAATAAAACAAACAGTGAGTTTGCAGAAGGGTTTTTTTGCGAGCACAGCCGCTAACAAAACAAAAGTCCTGCATGGGTATTACCGGCAGGGCTTTTTATGTCAAACCATTGCGGGTATAACGTTCTTAGTACCTTGAGTACTTAACCTAAATCACTTTAGAAGCCATTTTCACTACCAGCTCGGCACCATTTATGGCCTTGCGGGCATCCAACTCTGTGTATTCTTCGGTAGGAATAAAATCCACATCTCCATAGAAGGCGAATTCTCTTTCTTTCCGCAACCATTTCGATATGCCGGCCATTCTATCTACCTCTCCCTGTATTTCTTCGGGAAAACGTTCCTTGAACTCCACTAATAAGTAACCTACATCATGCTGTTTCGGGGGTTCAACACCGATAGCCCGGAGCATCCCTTTAAGGGCTAGTTCTACAATTTCCTGAGCTTCTCTTATTACGTCAGAGTATGCTTGTTCGTCAAGCAAAACCGGCAGTATTTTCAGTCGCTTGGTAGCCTTCTCCAGATAGCTCCGGGCCAGGGTGATATTGGTCATATCTCAATCACCTCGCCCGGCGTGTAATCCCTCTTTAACACCCAGTACCAGGCCCCTCCATGGTAAACCCTGCGTGCTCCCAGGTGTTTTAATTTTTCCTTTAATCCGGTTAAATACAGCGTTAGAAAGTTTTCCCGGTCGTAATAAATTTTTGCGTCCTCAACTAGATCTAAAAAGAGTAAACTTCCCGCAAGTACCTCCTGCTTCTCTTTTATTACCGGCGAAAGATCCGGCCGGATATGTTTAAAACCTGCAGCGCGGCGCTGCACAATCTCCTCTACCCGGTTAAACTCTGCCATCCTTTTTAGGCGGCCTTTAGGAAGATTATCGGCAACAACCAAAAGATCGATGTCGGAATCCGGGCGAGGCGTGCCGCGGGCTACGGAACCAAAAACAGCCAGGGAAACCAAACGGTTTCCGTATACTTCCTGTACAGCCGCACTAACAATCTCTAATGCCCTGTAAAATTCTTGAAGATACATACTCCCGTCCCCAGTCAGACCCTATCCTTATTAACAGTTTACACCAAAAAACAAGACGCTACAAGGCTCAAAAGGTAGGGAGGGGCCATTTTATTTTTTATTCCAGTTTTATTCAAGTTAAATATATCTTAACTAGCCACCCCCTACCATCCCCATACCCACTCCGTACCCACTCCGTTTTACGGACGTTTGGATCATAAAGTAAAATTTAACTCGAGGGTAAAGGGAAACTATTAAATTCGTACCGTGCCAGGCATTCCTCCTCCAGGATGCTGTGAAAGGACTCGATATGAGCATTCTTATTGGGCGTTTTGTAGGGGATAAGCTCATGCTCTACCCCTAGATCCTTGCAG
>NZ_LTBC01000043.1 GCF_001594015.1 Moorella mulderi DSM 14980 | reverse complement strand
AAAGTTCGGCCTGGTTGACGAGATGCCAGAGGTCTTCCACACTGGCGCCGGGGTTTAGCTCCTTAAGCCTCAAGAACTGGAGCATTTCCAGTTCCCGGCGCACGGCCCGGGGAGAGCGCCCCTCTTTGAGGTGCGGCAATACCTCCTGGGTAAGGAGGGGGATGGCGATTTTCCGGCCCTCCTGTTCCAGGAGGAGTTCCCCTGGTTTCAGGCGCCGGGTTCCCTGGTTCTTTTCCCAGGCCTCTATGGCCTGGTTGGTGGCCATACAGGCCGCCTCGGCCAGTTTTGAGGCCGGGGCTAGTTCAAAGCTTTCTTTTAGGTGAGCAGTTTGTACGGGTAATATATCCCTGGCAAGAAGGGTGGCGTAGCGGCTGTTTACACCCTTCTTGGCTTCCAAGAGACTCATCCCTCCTATGCGGGTTAGTTTTTTTTAACCGGGTGGGCCTCGGCTAGGCGGCGGACCTTCGCCATCATGAAGGCGTAGTCGGGGCCGGAAAACTCCCGGTAGAGGTTGACGTGTTTTTCTACCAATCGCCTGGAACAGCCTAGGACCTTCCTGATCGCCGGTACCGGCAGGCCCCTTTCCAGGAGGTAGGTGACCCGGGCGAAGTCCAGGAGGTAGTTCTCTATGGCTTCATAGCTGTGCCCGGTGCGCTGGACGATCTCGGTCTCGGTATAGCCGTCCATGTAGAGGCGGATGATCTTGTCGGTGTGGCTTAAGGCCGGTCCCATATCGGCCACCATACCCCTGGTGGGGACCACCACGCCTGGATGTTCCTTTAGCAAGGTCTGTACGGATTTGGTGGAGAGGCCCAATAGCAGGGCCAGATCCGGTTGGTTTAAGGTAGCCCCCTGGGACCTGGCCTGGGTGGCCAGGCGCAAAAGCCTGGTCCACTTAAGCGCCTCGGCGTTGTCCCGGTTAACCAGTTCCCAGTCCTCAGGGGTGACGTAATCCAGGACTACGGCTTTCAGTTCACACTGGGATAGTTTTTTGCCGGCCGGCTCCCGGTCGCTCACGGCCTGGTACACGATGGCTCCAGGTGCTCGTTCCTGCCTGTTCAGGCGGCTGGCCAGTTCCGCCAGTTCGTCCAAAAACTGCTCTACGGCTGCCGGGGAGTAGCCGTGCCGCCGGCGTAACAGTTCGGCAAAGGCTTGGCGGCTGGCGGTACCGGTGCCGGGTTGTCTTAAAGCTTCCTGGTCCAGGCCCAGCCGGGTGGCTATCCCCGGGTCCTTCTCCCGGTGTCTGGTCCAGATTTTCCACCAGGCTTCCAAAAGCTCCGGCGGCTCCCGCAGCAGCCTTGCCAGTTCCGCCAGGGGTTGGTCCCGGTTTTGCACCAGTTCCTTGAAGCCCTGCCACCACCGCTGCCACCGGCCGGTACTGATGGCCAGATCTTTACGCAAGGCAGTGAGGTCCTCACCGCTTAAGTACCGGTCAATAGCCAGCGCCGCCCGGAGGTTCCGCATTAGCTGGCGGTTCTCTTTCTTCATACCGGCCACCGGCAGCA
>NZ_LTBC01000041.1 GCF_001594015.1 Moorella mulderi DSM 14980 | reverse complement strand
TTTCTTTACAAAGGCGGTAAACCTTCTTTTTGTTGATAATCAGTCCATACTTGTGTTTTAAGATAATCGTCATCTTGACATAGCCATAGGCGAAGCCTTCGCCCTCAATTAGCTCCTTTAGCCATGCTTTTATTTGTTTATCACTAACCGGTTCTTGTTGCCTGTTGTAGGAATAACCCTTGATAGGACGGCCACCACCATATCTCCTTTTTCCTTGAGATTTAAGGGAATAGTAATAGGTGGAACGGCTGAGACCAATAATCCGTAAGACGAGGGATACCCTGTAACCCCGGTTAATCCATTTACTTGCTATCTCTACTTTATCTGTAAGTGTGGGTTGGTTTTTTTTAGCAGGTCTTTTAAGATCTCTATCTCTAATTCTTTTTCCCCTAATAATTTCTTTAGTTTTTCGTTTTCAGTTATTGTTTCTTTTAGCTCTTTTAGGTGGGAATTAATACCCTGGCTTCCTTTTGAGGTTTTGCTGCTATTTCCTGTAAAGGCCGCTTCCCCATAGCGGCGATAATTCCTCGTCCACCGGTTAACCATGCTGGAAGATAGACCATATCTTCTGGCTACTACTGCACAGTTTCCGGTTTCGAGGCATTCTTGGACGATCTTTAATTTTTGTTCTACTGGATATTTCTTCCGTTCCATTATGGCTGCCCCCTTCTTTTAATCTAGCAGACTTAAGACTTTTTGTCCAAAGTAGTTAGGGGGCTAAATAGCAATATTTTAAAGAAGCCGACGAAGAGGATGCTGCCGAAGACCGCGAATTCGGCAAAAGAAATCGCGGTGACGAATTACCCGAGGAGCTCAGAATCCCTCAAAAACGCCTCGAAGCCATCAAGCGGGCTATGGCAGAACTGAAAGCCCGGGCAGGGGCGAAGCTAGAGGAGGAACAGCAGCAAGATAAGGATAAGGCAAACATAGTAAAGGCCGCAGGAAGAAGGGAAAAGGTAAAAATTCCGAGGCTCTCCCACCACCGGACCGTGCCCAGTACAACTTTACGGACCCCGATTCCCGGATAATGTTGGGATCTGAAAAAGCATTTATCCAGGGATACAATCCCCAGGCTGCTGCCGATGCAGATTCTCAGATTATCGTAGCTGCCGAGGTAACGAACAATGCTGCCGATTCCCCTCACCTTGTAAACCTGATAGAACAGGCAGAAAAAAATACTGGTCAATCACCCCAAGAGGTTTCACTGATGCCAGCTACTACAGCAGAAAGAATATCGAAGCGTTAAAGGCAAAAGGTATCGAGGTATTTATCCCCCCTGATAAGGTCAAACACAGTGAATGGCGCCATCCAGCGCGGGTACCAGAGGAACTTCCAGGGGATGCAACTCTTAAAGAGCAAATGCGACATAAACTCAGGACCGAAGAGGGTCGCCGGTGGTACAAACTGAGAAAAACGACGATAGAACCTATATTTGGCCAAATCAAGGAAGGTCGAGGTTTAAGGCAGTTTCTTCTCCGCGGCCTTAATAAAGTGCGCTCTTCGTGGCGGTTCGAGTGCGCTGTTCACTACCTCATCAAGCTCTTTACCTTTATGAGAAAGCACAAGCATTCCTGTAATGATTTAAGGTAGGTGTTGCCAATAAAAAAGCCTCCTGGTAAAAAGAAAATAGACCAAAACAAACAAACCCACCAGGAGGCGAGAAACCGTATGAATGAGGTGCAAAAGAAATTACTGGTCCATGGCGATG
>NZ_LTBC01000040.1 GCF_001594015.1 Moorella mulderi DSM 14980 | reverse complement strand
CAAAATAGGACCGGCCAGCATCGAGGTAAGACCCGGTTTTGATCCGGCCTTGCTCGCCCAGGTAGTCCGGGTGCTGGTAGCGATATGCTAAACGAAGCTGGCATCGACCGGGTTTATCTCGCCTGCGGCGCCACTGACCTGCGCAAGTCCATTGACGGCCTGGCGGTGCTGGTCAAGGAAGGGTTTGAATTAGACCCTTTCACTTCCTGCCTTTTCGTTTTCTGTAACCGCCAGCGGGATAAACTAAAGATCCTCCACTGGGAGCATAATGGGTTCTGGCTTTATTACCGCCGGCTGGAGAAGGGCAAATTTCCCTGGCCTCAAGATACCACTTCTGCAACCATCACCATAAGCCGCCGGGAGCTGCGCTGGCTGCTTGACGGCCTCCCCTTAAAACAGCCCCAAGCCCATCCCGAGGTAAAAGCGCGCACCATCTTGTAATATAAAGCACTAGAAAGAAATATTTTCTGTTTGTGGTTGATTCTAGAGGAATTCGACGCGATTCGTCGAATCATTAAAGCATGAACACTTCGCAATCTATCGCCGTCATGACCATAGAAGAGTTACAAAACCACTGCCTGCAGCTGGAAAAGCAGTGTAGACAGCTGGAACAACAAAATGCTGAACTGACCGCCAAGCTAAACTGGTTTATGGAGCAGTTCCGTTTAAGCAAGAAGCGGCAATTCGGTGTTTCCAGCGAACGGACCACACCTTTACAAGAGCAGCTCTTGCTTTTTAATGAGGCGGAAGTGGAAGCCCGGCCGGAGGCACCTGAGCCGGATTTGGAAACCATCACCTACCAGCGCCGCAAAGGGCGCGGCCGCCGGGAGATGAACCTGGAAGATCTGCCGGTAGAAGTAGTAGAGCACCGCCTGCCGGAAGAAGAACGGGTCTGCCCGTGCTGCGGCGGCCCTTTGCATGAAATGAGCACCGAGGTGCGGCAGGAACTCAAGGTCATCCCGGCCCAGGTGAAAGTGGTTAAGCATGTGCGCTACGTCTATTCCTGCCGCCACTGCGAGCGGGAAGAAATAACCACCCCGGTTGTCACGGCGCCGATGCCGGCTCCCGTGCTTCCCGGCAGCCTGGTATCCCCCTCCCTCATGGCCTACATCATGACCCAGAAATATGGAGCAGGGTTACCACTCTACCGCCAGGAGCAGCAGTTTAAAGGTTTGGGGATAGACCTTTCCCGGCAGACAATGGCCAACTGGGTGCTCCATGGAGCCAACACCTGGTTAACCCTTATTTACGACCGCCTCCATGAACACCTGCTTAAAAGAGATATCCTCCATGCTGACGAGACGACCTTACAAGTGCTTCAGGAACCTGGAAGGGAAGCTACCACTAAGTCTTATCTTTGGCTTTACCGTACCGGGCGGGACGGTCCCCCCATCATCCTTTACGACTACCAGACCACCCGGGCCGGCAAACACCCCCGCCGCTTCCTGTCAGGTTTTAAGGGTTATTTGCACGTTGACGGCTATGCCGGCTACAATGAACTTCCAGATGTCACCCTGGTCGGCTGCTGGGCCCATGCCCGGCGCAAGTTCGACGAAGCATTAAAGGCCCTGCCGGAAGATAAACGCAATGCACCCGTAGCCGCCCGGGAGGGGCTGGAGTTCTGCAACCGGCTCTTTGCCATAGAGCGCGAGTTGAAAGAGGCAACACCGGAAGAACGCTATCAAATCCGCCAGGTGCGCAGCCGGCCCGTGCTGGACGCCTTTTTGGCGTGGCTTAAAAACCAAAAAGCCCGGGTACTGCCCAAAAGTTCCTTTGGGCAGGCGATTTACTATTGCCTGGGCCAGTGGGATAAACTCGT
>NZ_LTBC01000039.1 GCF_001594015.1 Moorella mulderi DSM 14980 | reverse complement strand
TAACCCATCTTCCGCACCCTGTGAGCAACCCAAAAATAATTTTTACAGGGTGCAGAAGGAAATAAAAGTAGAGAGAATCTTCTAACCAGGAATTTCTAATTGAGTATCGAATCATTCCTCTAAGAGAATTCTGGAGGAATGTTCGATGCCTGTAGCCATCGATAATATGCGCTTCTTCCGGGCCGGTCCCGCAGCCCTTATCGCCAGGTTATGTGACGTTCTGAAGATAGCAGAAATCATTGATGCCGTAGTCGAATGGGACCCGGTCCAGTGCCATCTTTCCCCGGGAAATCGGGTTAAGGCGCTGATCATTAATCTCCTGGTAGACCGAGAGGCCCTCTATCATGTGGAGCGCTTTTATGAGAACCAGGACCTGGAGGTTTTGTTTGGAGCTGAGCAACAGGTCCGGCCTAGAGATTTTAACGATGATGCCCTGGGCCGGGCCCTGGATAAACTCTTCGCCAGCGGCCAGCTGAAGAAGTTGTTCTCCAGCATTGCTTTAACTGCCGCCGCTACCCACAACGTGCCCATTACAGGCATCCATGTGGATACCACCTCCATTTCCGTACAGGGCGCCTATGAGGGCGAAGGAGATTTAGATATAACTTTCGGTTTTAGCAAGGATCATCGTCCTGACCTCAAGCAGTTTCTCATCGGCTTGACCGTAAACAAAGATGGGTTACCCATTTTGGGTCAAAGTCTGGGCGGCAATACCAGTGATAAATCCTGGTACCCTGAGGTTATTGAAGAATTGGTCCAAACATTGAGCCCGGCAAAGCTTAAAGAGGTCATTTTCGTGGCGGACTGCGCCCTGGTAACTAAGGATAACCTGGCTCTTTTGATGCAGGAGGAAGATAACAAACCCGCCCTCCAGTTTATCTCCCTGTTACCGGAGAACTTCGGCCTTAACGAAGAGATTAAGGCCGAAGCCTTCCGAACCGGCACCTGGCAGGAGATCGGAAAACTGAGTTCAAAGAAAGATGCTGCCTACTATAAAAGCCAGAGCTTTGTCCGGGAAATAGGCGGCCATGACTTTCGTTTAATCGTGGTCCACTCCACAACCCTGGATAAACGCAAAGAGAATAGTCTCTTGAAAAAGTGGGCCAAGCAAAGAGAAGTTCTGGAAAAGGCCGCCCAAGCTCTTTCCCGGCGCCCTTTCGCCTGTGAGGCCGACGCCAAAAAAGCCATAGAACTCTTCTTGAGGGAATACCGCCACCAACCTTTCATCCTAAAGGGCACAGTTGATGAAGAAATAGCGAGCAGCTACGTCCGACCTGGGCGGCCCAAAAAAGGAGAGCAGCCCCAGAACACAGTCGTTTACCATGCCCATATTAGAATAGAGGAAGACCGGGAAGCAATGGCCCATGAAAAAGACCTGGCTTCCACCTTTGTCCTCATTACCAATCTCATGGATACCAAAGCTTACCCCGACCGGGCGGTGCTCAAGGAGTATAAGGAACAGAACGCTGTTGAGAGGCAGTTCCGTTTCTTAAAACAGCCGGTCCTCCTGGGGCCCATCTTCCTTAAAAACAAGAACCGGGTAGAAGCTATGTCATTTGTTTTCCAGCTAGCCCTTCTGGTGGCAGCTTACCTGGAGTATCGGGTCAGAAAAAGTCTGGAGCAAGAGGAGTCCCCCTTAATCCTGCCGGGGAAACGTAAGAGTACTAACCCTACAGCACGGGCACTCCTGGAGATGTTTGATTATCTCCTGGTAGTTAAACAGGGTTCGGACCGGGCGTTAATCAACTATCACGGGTCGGAGGTGATTAGAGCCCTTGAACTTGCTGGTTTCGGCAAGGAAATTTACCTTTTCCCACCCCGCGGTGGTGGGTAGGAGTATTTTTTAGTGCTCCAAGTAAACATTGGTAATTATATCCAAAGGTGCGGAATGTGGGAT
>NZ_LTBC01000038.1 GCF_001594015.1 Moorella mulderi DSM 14980 | reverse complement strand
AACAAATGCCTTCATGCTCGCGGAGCAGTTCGCTCAAGAAAGTGTAATTGCACCCCCTGTATTTAGTTTGAGCGAGCTGCACCACTTCCTGACGGATATTATCAGGGAGGGCATGAGCGGGTTTACGGCCACGATTTCCGTGGGCCAGGCCTGCTGGGCCAGAGGTTTGAAGTTTTGCCTTAAGGCGATAGGCATGGCGTTCGCTAATCCCCAAGATGAAGGCTGCATACGGTACTGAAACCTCCCCATCTAAAGCTTTTTGTAAAATAATTACCCGGTTCATTTCCATCTGTGACAAGGTAATCCTCTCCCTACTCATACTGACATTTTTACAGATGGATTTCACCCTGACAATATCACAGATGGATCACACCGGGTAAAAGCCAACAAAGGAGCACCGGGGTAGACGGCCAGACCATAGAGCAAATAGAGGCCTATGGCGAAGAGCAGTTTATCAAGGAGATCCAGGAAGAACTGAAGCAGGGGAAGTACCGTCCACGACCTGTGAGGAGGGTATATATCCCCAAGAGCGAGACGGAAAAACGACCCCTGGGGATACCGGTAGTAAAAGACCGGGTAGTGCAGATGGCCACCAAGATGGTCATCGAGCCCATCTTCGAGGCAGACTTCCAGGAATGCTCCTTTGGCTTTCGCACCAAGAAAGACGCTCACCAGGCCCTACAGAGGGTCAAAGAGGCAAGCGATAAAGGTGGAGCATGGGTGGTCGACTTAGACATCCAGAAGTACTTTGATAACACGACCACGGCAAGCTCATGATGCTGGTGGAGCGAAGGATCAGTGACCGCAGGATACTTAAACTGATCCGTAAGTGGTTTAAGGCCGGGATTTTAGAAGAGGGCAATATACACCCCGTGAGGTAGGGTCGCCCCAGGGAGGAGTAATCTCCCCGCTAGTGGCCAACATCTACCTCAACTATCTTTGACCTCCTCTGGACCAGGCGCTACAGCCAACTAGGAGTGCTCACCAGATATGTCGATGATGCGGTGATAGTGTGCCGCACCTATCGGCAGGCCTGTATGGCCCTTAGAGTAGTTCAGGCCATAATGGAACGGCTGGAACTACACTACACCCGGAGAAGACGCGCATAGTCCACTGGAGGAGAAAAAGAAGGCTTCGACTTTCCACCACCGGCGAATCAAGGTCAGGAGTAGGCAGGGAAGAGAATTCTACACCACGGTGCGATGGCCATCGAAGAAAGCAATGAAAAAGATGCGCCAGAGGATTAAAACCCTGTTAAAGCCGGGAGGAGTTCTCTCATGGAAGCCGGAATGGCTGGTGGAGAAACTGAACCCCATAATACGGTGATGGCGGAATTACTATAGCCTACCCTATAACTGGCGCCGACTGAATCTGATTGATTACTATATCCTGGTCAGACTCACAATCTGGTACAATCGGAAGCGGCAGAAGAAGGGTAAGTTCCAAAGGCAAGACGAGACATACCAGCTATTCAAGAGGTTGGGCCTAGAACGATTTGCCGATTACTGGAAGCTGCGGGAAGAAGGGCATCGGAAAGCCGATGAGGGAGAACCTCACGTCCGGTTTGATGAGGGGGCGGTGGGGAGCTCTCAGCGAACCAGTGCTCTACTCTACAAGATGATAAAAAAGGCTTAGTCTACCCTCTTGGACTTCATACTAAAAATGAAAAACTAAGAGAGCAGGAGATTTGACAAGCTAGAAGCAAATTATTGAGATAGGAGGAATGGTTAGATGCGATGGGCTAAGATTTTAACCCTCTTGGGTCTGGCGCAGTAAGTGACATGATTTAATCAAAGATTAGATGTAGAGATCCTTTGGAAAAGTAGATTAAAGATTTTAAAGCAGCCCCCTGCCGTCACAGGGGGCTCAATTTATCTTCCCGGCGGAGGATAAGGACGTCGCCCTTGCGGTCGATGAGCTGTGCGGCGACAGTACTGCCGCCGGGATCTACCAGCAGGTAGCAACTGTTT
>NZ_LTBC01000037.1 GCF_001594015.1 Moorella mulderi DSM 14980 | reverse complement strand
AGGTGCGCAGCCGGCCCGTGCTGGACGCCTTTTTGGCGTGGCTTAAAAACCAAAAAGCCCGGGTACTGCCCAAAAGTTCCTTTGGGCAGGCGATTTACTATTGCCTGGGCCAGTGGGATAAACTCGTCGCCTTCTTGCAAGACGGGCGTCTGGAACTCGACAACAACCGCAGCGAGCGCTCGATCAAGCCGTTCGTCATCGGCCGTAAGAACTGGTTATTTGCCAACACCCAGCGTGGTGCTAAAGCCAGCGCCATTACCTACAGCATCATAGAAACGGCCAAGGAAAACGGGTTAAATTCCTTCCACTATCTCATTTACCTCTTCGAAAAACTTCCCAACCTGGACCTCCAGGACAAAAATGCCCTGGATCAACTCCTGCCGTGGTCGGAAACTTTGCCTCCTATTTGCCGGATGAATAATTAAGCTTGTTTTAGCCCCCACCTCAGATGCAAAGGTGGGGGTTATTTTACGCTTACGCTCCTTAGGGGTTTTTGCCAGGGTATCCGGGAACAAACAGCACGGATTAACTGGCATCAATTACTGGTAGTTTCATGTAATGCCAATAAAAATTCGGCTGGAGACAGTATACAAGGTGGGGGTTATTTTACGCTTACTTAGTAACAGCCGCCGGGGTCGAAAGAGCCCCCGATTAGTCTCTTGCCGCAGTTAAAAAAACCGGCACCCCCTTTCTCCGGGAGCCGGCTATTTTGAATTTAATCTTTCATGCCTGACCTGCAAAGCCGATGGTTGTGACCATACCAATAACCACCATCTTTAAAGAGAAACATGATATTCACTAGATAATTTCTCTAAGTCCTTTAATACATCGCCACCAATAGGTATTCCGTTTTTCATTCTATCTTGCTCCTCACGGTATTCAATTTCCCCTGGTAAGAACACTTCATTTACACCGGGAAGTAACTCAGAGGCTTTAATTTGGGCACATAATCTTTCAAGCCTTTCTTTAAAAACATCCACTTCCATGAAGCTTGATATGTTAATTGCCATCATAAAATTGCCAACAGCTGAGGGGCGAGACATATCATATAGCATGCCAACATCCTTACCAAAGGCAGCACCAGTCATCACACCAGCTAAAATATCAATTACTAAAGCCAGCCCATATCCCTTAGGACCTCCAATTGATAATAAGATACCTTCTAAAGCTTCTTGTGGATCTTCCGTTGGACGCCCATCTTTAGTTAAAGCCCAACCCAGTGGTATCTTTTTCCCCATTTTTTTGTATAAGGTTATTTTATCTCTAGCCACTACAGAAGTTGCCATGTCCAATACAATTGGAAATTCCATTTTGGTGGGTATTGCTACGGCCAGGGGGTTGGTTCCCAGGGTCAACGATGTGCCTCCCCACGGTGGCAGGGTAGGGGCGGCATTACTAACAACAACACCAATCATGTCATACTTAAGAGCCTCCATAGCTACTAAGGCACCTGCTCCAAAATTATGGCTGTTGGCTACACCGGCTACTCCGACGCCGTATTTAAGGGCTCTGTTAACACATTCCTGCATTGCTTTATGAGCAACTATCTGGCCAAAACCGTTTCCCCCATCTATCAAAACAGAAGCATAATTGTCCCTCAGCAGTCTGATTTCAGCCCGGGAATTAATTAAACCTTCCTTAACTCTTTGAGTATATATCGGCAAGCGCTGAATTCCATGGGAATCCACCCCGCGAAGATTGGCCCTAACTAAAGAGCTACCAACAATCTCTGCCCCCTCTTTAGAAACGCCAACTTTTTCTATAATTTCTACACAAAATTTCTTTAGCCGCAAGTAATCGAACCGTTTCGTCTCTAAGGAACTGGTCATAAACAATATACCCCCATTTAATATAGTTAAATCCCACATTCCGCACCTTTGGATATAATTACCAATGTTTACTTGGAGCACTAAAAAATACTCCTACCCACCACCGCGGGGTGGGAAAAGGTAAATTTCCTTGCCGAAACCAGCAAGTTCAAGGGCT
>NZ_LTBC01000036.1 GCF_001594015.1 Moorella mulderi DSM 14980 | reverse complement strand
GGCGAGAGGTTCTCAATAACCGCGGCGTAAGGCGCCATGGCGTCGCTGCCGGGAGCACCGGCGGTAAGCTGGCTCACCGCCAGGTCTACGGTGAAAGCCACCTTCTTCTGCTCGCACCCACCATCGGGCATCAGGAACTGAAGATCACCCGAAAACACCTGGTACATGCGGGAGAGGAAGCCGATGGCCCCTTCCTTCGTGAAGCTGTAGAAGTATATAAATTGCCAGTTTCCACCTATTTCAGGGAGGCTATAGTCATAAAATCGAGGCGTAAAGTCGTACTGTCCGTCGTTGATCTTCACTACCCATCTGGTCCCGCTGCCGCTGTCCCCCATGTCGAGGGGGTCGGTCGGCGACGCGCTGGTGTAGTGCGGTTCAGCTTGAAACCACGTCCCGTAGACGTTGTGGTAGAAGATGTTCCTCACGGCGGTACTGCCCTGCTTGGCCCCGGCGTCCGTGACGTTGTAGTACCCGTCAGTTGCGGGCCACTCCAGGGCCTCCAGCCAGGTGCTCAAGTCCTGCGGGATCGCCGCAGGATGCAGGAAGCCGTACCCTTTCCCTATGTTGAGGCCGCCCGTGGACCAGTCTATGGGCGCGAAGAGCAGGTCCGGCGCGAAGCGGCTCTCCGGGGGCATATTGACAAATTGGGTATCGCTGGGCAGGTTATTCTGGCTAAACTGCCCTATCTCGAAGGGGTTCACCAGGTAGAACTGGAAGAACGCCCCCTCGGTATAGGCGTATTTTAGGCCGTAGGGGCCTTGCGTCGCAGTCGCAAAAGCACTAGCCTCCCGCGGCAAGGAAAGCGCCAGCGCTATTACCAGGACGAGAGAAAGAAAAGAGGAGAGAAAGCCTCTCCTTCCGCGCATAGTCGTCGGCCCCGGCACAGGCTGCCGGGGCCGCTCACCTCCTGAATATTGGATTTTTAAGTCTCCTACCTCTTCAACTCAATGGATACCGTATTGTCCCAATAATATACCTCATACCCGAACGCCTCGGCCACGAACCTGGCGGGCAGGAAGACGCGGTCGTCTCTCATTAAAGGGGTCACGTCCATTTCCTGTGGGTTGCCGTTGATGTAGAGGGTCTTGCTGCCCACCTGGAGCTTCACCGTGGTGCCCTCCATGCTCAAAGTTACGGTCTGGCTTGCCTCATCCCAATTTACGTCCTTCTCCGCCACGCCCAGGCCGTAGGCCAGGTAGCGCACGGGCACATAGGCACGGCCGTTCTCAGTAAAAGTCTTCACGTCCATTTTGGAATTTACAATTTTGTAATCCGGTGATAGATAGGTGGTATAACTATAGAAATCATAACCCACGTAAAATTGGGCATCTACATTCTTCGCTTCCGCCACGCCCCCGGCCGCCAGGGCCAGCGTTACGGCCAGGAGGAAAGCAATAAGAAGGTTAATTTTACGGGTCATGGTATCAGCCTCCTTTATTTAGGTAGGAATCAAAAAGCACCGGCGTACCGGTACTTTATTCACTTCGCAAAGCCTTGGAAACATTATTGTATATAGCTTCTGCTATCTCAATTGCTCTTTGGGCATCTTCCCTGGTTGCTCCTGCTGCGTCTCCAGGATAACGGCCTTCAGTAACCCATCCGCTTAGCCATTCCAATCTTGTGTTATAAAATTTCTCTTGATCCTCCGGTGGTAATAACCCCACCAGGTAATCAAGGTCATGTTTATAAGCGAACCTTATCCCAAGGCGAATTAAGAGGGCTTTCAAACTTTTTTCGGCACATTGCTGTGATAAGTAACAAGCCAGATCAAATTCCGGTTCTTTATCATAAAAAAGCATTTTCGCCACCCGCAGGTCCCTTCTCGCCCTATCCTGCCATTTCAAGGCTTCTTGTTCCCTCTCCCTACTGTTCATAAAGAACCTTCCCTTCTGCAAGGGCAGGATGGTAAACGGTCCACCAGGCATCTTTATACTTGTTTATGTCCTCCGGGCTAGCAATTACAATATCTTTAGGAACCTTAAACTCCCGTAGTTCCTTCCTGATGGCTGCCTGTATCTCCCGCTTTTGTTCCCGCGTGCAGTCCATGATAACTAGGATGTCAACATCGCTATCCGGCCCAGCTTCACCCCTCGCCCAGGAGCCAAAAACTATTATTTTTTCGGGATTAAACTTTTCCTGTATACGTTTGACCATAGAATAAACTATTTTGTTATTCATGAATGGTCCCTCCCGGACCGGGAGTATTGAAGGTGTGCCATTTATCACCTTCCTGCCACCATTTTACCCCAGTGCTACCAATTTATCAATATGGCTAACCACTCACCACCCTGATCTCATATCCCCTCACCCTTTGCCACCCCTCCTTCCGTTGGGCCTTCAGCCCCGGCCTTCCGGCCTTAGCTGCCAAACTTGCCGCCCAGCCGGAAGGCAAGGGCCGACTGAAGGAAGGGGTCGAGGAATAGCGGACTGAGCGAAGCGAAGGAGCATATGCCGCAGGCCGTACCCTTGCCGACAGAGGCCGGGCGGCATACAATCCAGGGCCAGCTGGAAAGCCCGGAGGCTTAAAAAGCAGCAGGTGCGCGCAAAGCCGCTCCTGCTGCCTACCACTGTTACCTCGCTCATTCGGGACGCCGCTATGTCAGGCCGTTATGCCGATTAGACGTTGCGGCGGCCCTACCTCGCCTTACCGTAAACCTCATCCCCATAACCATCAGCTATGCTATTCAAGATCTTCCTGTTCTTCTCTATTTCTACCCGCTCATTCGCTTTTTCCCGCACGGCCATTAAGTCCCTGAACTCAATCTTCGCAGCATCTTTTAAAGGAACCCATACCAGGGAAGATATATTGTCGGCATCGCGTATCATGAGGCTTTCTTCCCCATTCCAGCCATATTTCAAACACTCGCCGGTAATTATCTTTCCGCTGGAAAGAATAACTCTCAAGTATGGCCTCTTCCCGGCCTTGCGGTAGAAAATAAACGTCTCCTTTAATGGGTCAGCAGGTTTAAT
>NZ_LTBC01000035.1 GCF_001594015.1 Moorella mulderi DSM 14980 | reverse complement strand
GAAAGTTGCGGGAAATAGTTCAAGAGCGACATTGAGTGGTCAAAGGTTCCATTGAGTGCTGGGTGATGGCGTACTTTTTGTAGAACGGGCCGGCGAGTTACGTTAACGAGCGAGGTTAAGGGGAAGACCCGGAGCCGGAGCGAAAGCGAGTCTGAAGAGGGCGACAAGTTCGTTAACGTAGACCCGAAACCGGGTGATCTACCCATGGGCAGGGTGAAGCGAGATTAAACTTTCGTGGAGGCCCGAACCGACCGGCGTTGAAAAGCCGGCGGATGACCTGTGGGTAGGGGTGAAATGCCAATCGAACCCGGAGATAGCTGGTTCTCCCCGAAATAGCTTTAGGGCTAGCCTCAAAGGGAGCTTAACGGAGGTAGAGCACTGATAAGGCTAGGGGCCTTACCAGGTTACCGAACCTTTTCAAACTCCGAATGCCGTTAAGACAACTTTGGGAGTCAGACTGCGGGTGCAAAGATTCGTAGTCGAGAGGGAAACAGCCCAGACCAACAGCTAAGGTCCCAAAAGACGGGCTAAGTGGGAAAGGATGTAGAGTTGCTTAAACAACCAGGATGTTGGCTTAGAAGCAGCCATCATTTAAAGAGTGCGTAATAGCTCACTGGTCGAGTGACTCTGCGCCGAAAATGTAGCGGGGCTCAAGCCCGTTACCGAAGCTTTGGGAACTGAGTGCACCACTGGTGCAGCAGTTCGGTAGGGGAGCGTTCTGTAAGCGTCGAAGCTGTACCGTAAGGAGCAGTGGAGCTTACAGAAGAGAGAATGCCGGCATAAGTAAGCGAGAAGGCAGGTGAGAATCCTGCCCGCCGAAAACCTAAGGGTTCCTGGGGAAGGCTCGTCCACCCAGGGTAAGTCGGGACCTAAGCCGAGGCGGAGAGCGTAGGCGATGGGCAATCGGTTGAAATTCCGATACCACCTGGAGGCCGTTAACAGGATGGGGTGACGCAGGAGGGTAGACACAGCGCACCGTTGGTTGTGTGCGTCCAAGCCAGTAGGGAGTGAGGCAGGCAAATCCGTCTCACACACATCCTGAGAGGTGACGGGGAGCGAAATTAAAGTAGCGAACTGGTCGAACCCAGACTGCCAAGAAAAGCCTCTAACGAGGACTCCGGGTGCCCGTACCGCAAACCGACACAGGTAGGTGGGGAGAGGATCCCGAGGCGCGCGAGCGAACCTTCGTTAAGGAACTCGGCAAAATGACCCCGTAACTTCGGGAGAAGGGGTACCCCGTTAGGGTGATAGTAAAGACTTACTGGAGCCCGAGGGGGTCGCAGAGAAGTGGCCCAGGCGACTGTTTACCAAAAACACAGGTGCCTGCTAAAGCGGAAGCTGAAGTATAGGTGCTGACGCCTGCCCGGTGCTGGAAGGTTAAGGGGAAGGGTTATCCAGCACTCAACTCTGCGTATTGAAGCAGGAGGTAGCTATGTGTATTACGTGTATGTGTTAAAGAATGAAGAAGGAGAGCTCTATATAGGTCAAACAAGTGACCTCAAGGCTCGACTAAAAGCACATAACGAAGAGAAGAACCGTTCCACAAGAAGACATCGATGGGAAGTAGTATACTACGAAGCCTATAAAGCAAAAGAGGATGCGTTCGATAGGGAACGGCAACTGAAAAAGCATGGCCAGGCAAAACGCTGGCTGAAGCAGCGCATAGCAAGGAGCCTGCAAAGCAGTACGTAGAGTTGAGTGCTGGAGAAGCTCTGAACCGAAGCCCCAGTAAACGGCGGCCGTAACTATAACGGTCCTAAGGTAGCGAAATTCCTTGTCGGGTAAGTTCCGACCCGCACGAAAGGCGTAACGATCTGGGCGCTGTCTCAACGAAGGGCTCGGTGAAATTGTAGTACCCGTGAAGATGCGGGTTACCTGCGATAGGACAGTAAGACCCCGTGGAGCTTTACTGTAGCCTGACATTGGGTTTTGGTGTTTCATGTACAGGATAGGTGGGAGGCAGCGAACCACTGCCGCCAGGTAGTGGGGAGCCGACGGTGGGATACCACTCTTGAAGCACTGAAATTCTAACCCGGGGCCGTGAACCGGTCTGGGGACAGTGTCAGGTGGGCAGTTTGACTGGGGCGGTCGCCTCCTAAAAGGTAACGGAGGCGCCCAAAGGTTCCCTCAGCGCGGATGGAAATCGCGCGTAGAGTGCAAAGGCAGAAGGGAGCTTGACTGCGAGACCGACGGGTCGAGCAGGGACGAAAGTCGGGCTTAGTGATCCGGTGGTCCCGAGTGGAAGGGCCATCGCTCAACGGATAAAAGCTACCCCGGGGATAACAGGCTTATCCCGCCCAAGAGTCCACATCGACGGCGGGGTTTGGCACCTCGATGTCGGCTCATCGCATCCTGGGGCTGAAGTAGGTCCCAAGGGTTGGGCTGTTCGCCCATTAAAGCGGTACGTGAGCTGGGTTCAGAACGTCGTGAGACAGTTCGGTCCCTATCCATCGCAGGCGGAGGAAACTTGAGAGGAGCTGTCCCTAGTACGAGAGGACCGGGATGGACAGACCGCTGGTGTACCAGCTGTCCCGCCAGGGGCACCGCTGGGTAGCCAAGTCTGGAAGGGATAAGCGCTGAAAGCATCTAAGCGCGAAGCCCACCTCAAGATGAGGTTTCCCATGGCATAAGCCAGTAAGACCCCTGGAAGACTACCAGGTAGATAGGCCGGGAGTGTAAGGGGGGTAACCCCTTGAGCGGACCGGTACTAATCGGTCGAGGGCTTGACCATAAAGATTAGCGTGGGTAAAACGTCAACCTCGCTGGGTAGTTTTGAGAGAACAAAGAACAACAAAAGTGACAAAAGATTTCTGGTGGTAATAGCGGAGGGGAAACACCCGTTCCCATCCCGAACACGGCAGTTAAGCCCTCCAGCGCCGATGGTACTGGGGAGTATTCCCCGGGAGAGTAGGACACTGCCAGGAAGTTTTTCCAAAAGAGAGCATGGAGAAAAAATCTCCATGCTCTCCCTATACATTCCTCGGTAGCTCAATGGTAGAGCGCCCGGCTGTTAACCGGGTGGTTGCAGGTTCGAGCCCTGCCCGGGGAGCCATTCCCCTCAACCCCTGTTAGGTTAACCCTAGCAGGGGCCTTTTTGTTGCTAAATAATTCTTGCCTCCAGG
>NZ_LTBC01000034.1 GCF_001594015.1 Moorella mulderi DSM 14980 | reverse complement strand
TAGAGCGCCCGGCTGTTAACCGGGTGGTTGCAGGTTCGAGCCCTGCCCGGGGAGCCATTCCCCTCAACCCCTGTTAGGTTAACCCTAGCAGGGGCCTTTTTGTTGCTAAATAATTCTTGCCTCCAGGCCAAGATTTCTTTACACTCATGGGTGGGGTAGGTACCAATCTAATAATTGAGCGAGTAATTTTCAACAGGGAAAGTGAGGATTGGTAAAATATTGACCAGGGAACCCTTATCCGCCAAGCCAGGTGGTATGTTACCGACCGGCCCGGACAGGGTCAGTAACTCAGAAGGTATCCAGGCGCGGCTGATAGCCATCTATAACCGGCTTTATAATTATTTTGGCCCGCGCCACTGGTGGCCTGCCGACACATCCTTTGAAGTCATTGTCGGTGCCATCCTTACCCAGAACGTAGCCTGGAAGAATGTCGAGCAGGCGATAGCCAATCTCAAAGCGGCAGGCCTACTCGACCCCGAAGCCATGTACAGGGCAACTACGGCAGAGCTGGAACCCCATATCCGGCCGGCGGGATATTTCCGTACCAAAGCTAAAAAGCTCAAGGCCTTTGTTGAACACCTGTGGAAACGGTATAACGGTTCTCTGACCGCCATGTTTTCCCGCCCCCTGGCGGAGCTGCGCCCGGAGATACTGGCTATTTACGGCATTGGACCGGAGACGGCCGACGCTATCCTCTGTTACGCCGGCAATTATCCCATCATGGTCATGGATGCCTACACACGAAGGGTATTTTCAAGGCTGGGGTTTTTTGATGAAAAGATAACCTATCAAGGCATGCAGGAGTTTTTTATGGCCAACCTGCCGCAAGACCAGTATCTCTACAATGAATATCACGCCCTGATTGACGGGCTGGCAAACCAGCTCTGCCGCAAAAACCGGCCTGACTGCTCAAAGTGTCCCCTTGGAGATATTTGTCCCCGGCTTGGGGTTAATCTATAAGGCCTCTGACGTTTCAGCCAGAGGCCTACACTATTAAATCAGCGGTAGAATTTTTCCACTGCCCGGGCGCTTTCCCGCGGCCCGACCAGTGCCGCTGGCCCGCCGACACAACCTCCCTCGCAAGCCATGCCTTCTAAAAAGTTCCCCGGCAGTTTTCCGGCCCGGGCCAGGTTTAGATACCGTTTGCATTCCTCCAGGCCGCTTGCCAGGACCGGTTTGAATTCGACGGTGTCTCCCTGTTCCTTGAGAGCTTGTTCAATCGCTGCGGCAACACCACCGCTTACCGGGAAACCCCGGCCCCGCGCCGAAGCAGTGCCGGTAGGCGCAGAATCCGGGCTGAGAACAGCGGGGTCTATTTCCCTGGCTGCCAGGAAGGCCGCCAGTTCTTCAAAAGTAAGCACAGCGTCGATGCCAGTCCCGGGGCCGAGGGCCTCTTCCTTTTTGGCCATGCACGGCCCTATAAATACCACCTTGCTACCTGGAGCTTCAGCCTTAAGCATCCGGCCCAGGACCACCATCGGTGACGGGACTGGTGCAAGGTGATCGGCCAGGTCCGGGTAATTTTTCCGCACAAAAGATACAAAAGCGGGACAACAGGAACTGGCCAGCCATTCTTTTTCCGCCACCGTTTGGCTAAATTCCTTTGCTTCCAGTACAGCCACCTGGTCCGCGCCCCGGGCCACCTCGGCAGTAGCAGTAAAACCCAGTTCGGCGAGGGCCGCCATAACCTGGCCTGCAGACACGTTGGGACCAAACTGGCCGGCAATCGCCGGTGCCAGGGCGGCCACAACCTGTTCGCCTGCCTGGAGCCAGCGAATCACTTCCGGCAACTGGGACTTATCCGCAATAGCTCCAAAGGGGCACGCTGTCAGGCAAGTACCGCAAGCGGTGCAAAATTCGCGGTCAATCACCGAGTTGCGGTTGGGCCCGGGTTTAATAGCCCCGGCCAGGCAAGAACGTTCACAGGGACGGCTAACCTCCACGATAGCATGGAAGTAACAGGCCCGGCTGCATCGTCCACATTCAATGCATTTTTCCTGGTCGATATAGGCACGTCGGCCAACAATTGTTATAGCTTTTTTCGGACAGGTGTTTACACAAAAATGGGCGACGCAGCCCCGGCAGGCATCGGTGACCAGGTAACGATCAATGGGGCAGCGGTCGCAGGCTATCTCAATTATATCCAGTACCGGGGAGGTAACGTGGTGCCCGGCCAGGTTCTTTTCAGCAATGACTCCCAGGCGTTCATCTTCGCCCACTTCCCGGGGTGAAAAACCGAGGGCAAACTTAACCCGTTCGGCCAGGATCGCCCTTTCCTTGTACACACAGCAACGGTAACGGGTTATGCCCGCATCAGTCAAGGTTCGCGGGAGCCGGTCTATCTCGCTCTCAAGCCTTCCCGTGAGGGTAAGACGGGCTACTTCCCGCAATACCTCATGCTTGATTTTAGCGACTTCGGATTTGAACGAACGCATGTTTTCACTCCTCTACCTGGTTGTTTTTCAAACCATATCTTATATTCCTTACAGAATATATGTCAATGGAAGCAAGTTTCATATTGAGTACTCAACCTCACTGTAAAGTTCCTGATAAACTTTAGGGCATTAACCTGAGGCAGGGAGACCCTCAAAGTGAGAGCCAGCTTTCGCCCAGGAAAACGTGGAAACCGGGGCATAGTGGCGTAAAAGAAAGAAAAAAGGGGATGATGTTAAGGAAATGTTAAGCAGTTAGCTCTGTAATCATTTACTCTTCCTTGCCTGCCGGTAGAATTCGTGTTATAGTATTAACTGCTCCTACAAGGGAGGAGAAAATAGCCCGGTAGAAATTGACAGTTGACTGGGCGAATTAAAAACGCTAGAATATATAATTGCGCACTTCAATGGTGCAGCAGCAGGGTGAAAAACCTCTTGACACCGGGCAAAAGAAGTGATAGAATAAAAAAGTCGCGTTCAGCGAAGCAGGTCTTTGAAAACTGAACAGTGGGAAGGAGCCAGACGTAAAAGCGAGGACCCTGTACAGGATAAGGACAGGGATCAAGCTAGACGTGAAGAAGGCGCTACGAGAGTAGCGAGAAGATATTTACGGAGAGTTTGATCCTGGCTCAGGACAAACGCTGGCGGCGTGCCTAACACATGCAAGTCGAGCGGTCTTTACTTTGCGGAATCTTCG
>NZ_LTBC01000033.1 GCF_001594015.1 Moorella mulderi DSM 14980 | reverse complement strand
TCCTGCCCACGGCCGGTACGGTGCTGGATATGGGTCGCACCCTGACCCATAAGGCCCTGGTGGTGGAGATGGCCCTGGAGGGACTAACCACCCAGGAGATTGCCCGGCGGATCTACCACACCCCCGAGGCGGTGGACAACTACCTGCGGTTGTTTGACCGGGTGTTGCTCTTACGCTACTACCACGTACCGGCTTCAGCCATGATGCGGATCACCGGTCACAGCCAAAGCTTGCTGGAGGAGCACCTGGCCCTGGTGGAAAAGCACTTCCCAGATGAGGAGTCACTGGTCAGCTATATTGGTAAAAGGGGTATCAAGTTGGAAAAGAGCAGTTAGGGATTAATGGGGTTATCTTCTATCCACGTCGAAACCAGAGGACTTCAGCTACTTCGAGGGGGTGCCACACCTTGAGACTGGACAGGTCATAGTTGACGCTTCCGAGGCTATCCAACTCCTTCAGAACAGAATAGCTCGAATCCTCGACGAACGGGGACATATTTTGCATGAAGCGAAATGTGATAAAATCCAAGAATACAACCGTCGTCACCCTGACGACAAACTTTACCCTCTTATAGTGATCGTTGACGAGTTTGCTGATCTTGCGGATCAGCTAGGTAGAAACAGTGCGGCCCGCAAAGCGTTCTACGACAACATACGGCGAATCGCTCAGCTTGGTCGCAGTAGAGGTATACACCTAGTTCTTTGCACGCAAAGGCCCAGTGCTGACCTTGTTCCGACAAATATTCGTAGCCTAATGAATTGCCGTGTTGCCCTACGCGTCAACGACGCCACAGCTTCCAGAATGATCCTTGAAGAGCCTGGGGCAGAGCAATTGCAATTGATGGGGGACTTGTTGTTTAAAGACTTGGATACCTTGTACCGGGCTCAAGGGTATTACGTTGAACCAAAGGATGTCGTTGAATTCCTCCGCGGTGTGCAGTAATGTTTTCGTATCCGCGAAGCTCAGACTTTCCTGAGGTTATTGCCTGGATCGACGGCGGGGAGCTACCATGTTCGATCCGGAACGCGAACTTCAGCCCTACCCGATTGCTTAGCATGCAGTCGCGGTTAAGTGCCGCATATAAAGGCCTCATGGCGCTTTTAATGAAGGCCGGAAGCAAGGATTTTCTCAGTGGAGACACTTTGGAAATAGATTGAACGAATTGGCGAGCTGTTGTACGAGTTGGCGGTAAATGACTCAGCCTGTAAACTTGGAATTTGTAATGCCGCTGCAGAATTCCTTAATGATCCGCGAATAAGGAATCCTCGGTCGGTGGACGCACGCCAAATGCTCGGATTGCTCGGACACTGCTTTGGTGCGGCCAGCGACGACCTGCTCCGCCAACTGTTGATCTCCTTCAGTAGAACGATGAAAGGGCCGATTGCAGTTTGCATGGTTGCTCGTCTCGGCGGCAAAGTACCTTATTATAAGAATGCAGATGAGCGACAAGGGAATGAAGCAAAGGTCAGCTTGTCAAGCCAATCTCTCACATTGTCGGAAATAGAGAATCTGATTAATGATGTCTTACTGCCATCAGAGGAATTACACCCCGATTTTTTCAATCTCCTGGAGCTTCGTTTATTGCTGATGACTTACAGCCGGAAAACCTGACGCACTACATCAGTGCTGGACGCTGGGGCGGTTGGTTCAGTGTTATGGCCGAATATTACCATTACGGGAAAATAAACCTCCCTCGGTTGGCGTCTTTAACGCATTGGTGGTGGAGGCCACCAAACGCAGATACTCGTCTTGAGTCGCTTTACCGCAGAATGAGTGCTGTAACGGAGTAAGATCTACCGCCACATCTCCTACAATGCCGAAGCACGTGCAAAGTTCATCTCGGAGTTGCGGGCTCTTGGGAGCTTAAAATACGGTGATGAAGCAATCCGGGTTATGTTGTTGCAACAAGGCAGAACTCTCTGATATGGAGATAGACTCGATGTTCGATCAGCGTTCGGTATAAAGACTTTTGAAGGCTGGGTGGTGTACACGGGCGACCTCCGGCTCCATGGGAAGCATGCCGATCTGACACGACAGTTTATTAGTGAAGCGGCGGCGCTAAAACCTGCAATCCTAATATGCGAGGGTACTCACCCGCAGACTGAAAAGCCCGTCACCGAAGATGAAGTCCTAACCAATTCACTGGAAGCTGTCAAAAAGGCGGACGGCCTCGCAGTTGCCGATTTCGGCCCCCGAAACGTGGAACGGCTGCTGTCGTTCCTAGAAATAGCGGAGGAGACTGATCGCCAGTTGGTGCTCACGCCAAAAGACATTTACCTTTTAGAGGCCCTGCGGGCGGCGGGAGAGCCGGGCGTACCTGATCCCTATGCCGACGAACGAATAATGCTATACGTCCGCCCGAAGGCCGTGCGCCAAAAGTGGGAAGAGGCGCTGTTGGAGCGTTTCAAAGCCCGGGCACCGGAAAGGGTGGTAGATGCTCAGTAAGCGTAAAATAGCCCCCACCTATCACCGAGGTGGGGGCTAGAACAAGCTTAATTATTCATCCGGCAGACAGGAGGCAGAGTTTCCGACCACGGCAGGAGTTGATCCAGGGCGTTTTTATCCTTGAGGTCCAAGTTGGGAAGTTTTTCAAAGAGGTAAATGAGATAGTGAAAGGGATTTAACCCGTTTTCCTTGGCCGTTTCTATGATACTGTAGGTAATGGCGCTGGCTTTAGCACCCCGCGGGGTGTTGGCAAACAACCAGTTCTTGCGGCCAATGACGAAGGGCTTGATGGAGCGCTCGCTGCGGTTGTTGTCGAGTTCCAGACGCCCGTCTTGCAAAAAGGCTACGAGTTTATCCGTAAGCGTAAAATAGCCCCCACCTATCACCGAGGTGGGGGCTATTTTACGCTTGCCTTCGATGCAGGTCTTGCCTATCCTGACCAACAAGGAGTTGCCCTGAACACCAGAAGATGGCTCCCTTATTTCTACCGGCAGCCACCGGTTTGAGTTTCCCGGGTAAACTACGTCCTGGTTCTTATACTTCCGCAGCCAGTACCATAATTGTTTAGGGTTAACGTCTTCATGAGTAGCGCACCATTCTCTGACGCTTTGCCCGCTCTTCTTGTATTCGGCTATCCGGGTTTCCCATAGTGCTTGCCGTTCGGCTTTGGTCATAACAAAAAATCCTCCTCAGCTTGTGTTCTGAAGAGGATTATCCCCTATACTTGCGATTGGTGCCAAGGTGGGTTGTATTTGACGCTTACGTTTATCCCACTGGCCCAGGCAATAGTAAATCGCCTGCCCAAAAGTGCTTTTGGGCAGTACCCGGGATTTTTGGTTTTTAAGCCACGCCAAAAAGGCGTCCAGCACGGGTTTGCTGCGCACCTGGCGGATTTGATAGCGTTCTTCCGGCGTTTTATCTTTCAACTCGCTCTCTATGGCAAAGAGCCGGTTGCAGTACTCCAGCCCCTCCCGGGCGGCTACTGCTTTGTTGCGTTTATCTTCCGGCAGGTCCTTTAAGGCTTCGTCGAACTTGCGCCGGGCATGGGCCCAGCAGCCGACCAGGGTGACATCCGGAAGCTCATTGTAGCCAGCATAGCCGTCAACGTGCAAATAACCCTTAAAACCCGCCAGGAAGCG
>NZ_LTBC01000032.1 GCF_001594015.1 Moorella mulderi DSM 14980 | reverse complement strand
GCTTCCCTAGCCCAGGCTTTCGCTTACGCCGCCCGGGAAACCGGCGGGGTGGTGGGCGACGAATTCCGCCGGGTGGTGGAGGAAAGCAGGGGCGGCAGTATCGCCGCGGCGGTTGGCCGCCTGGCGGCCAGGGTGGATATACCGGAGGCCTGGATGCTGGCCGATGCCGTGCGGATGCTGGGCCGGACCGGCGGGCAGGACAGCCTCTCTTTACTGGAGGCCTGCGCCGATGCGATCGCGGCGCGGCGGGCCAGGGTGCGCCGCGCCGGTGCCCAGACCGCTGGCATCCGGTTTGAGGGTTTTTTGGCCAGCGTTATCCCGGTGGCCATGTTCCTGTGGTTTTTCTTTAGTTTCGGCGATGATTACCGGGTTATGGTGGAGACGGCCCGGGGCCGGATGATGCTGGCCGTGGCTATAGGGAGCCTGGTTGTATGCTGGGTCCTGGTCCTGGCTATCTTAAGGCGGGCCGGGACAGTGGACTGAAAGGATGTGGTGGAACTGCTTTACGCTGTGCTGGCCGGGGCCGGCGTTTTTTGTTTGGTCACGGCTTTCTTTTCCTGGTGGCAGCGTAACCCCCTGGCGGAATGGGTGGAGAGGAGGAGCAGGGCGGCGCTGCCTTTAAAGATACGTTTGGTAGTTTCCCTGCAGGAGGCCGGGCGGCAGGTGCAGGGCCATATTCCCCGGGTGCTGGCGGACCTATTCAGCAGCCGGCGGCTGGCCCTGATGTTGAGGCTGGCGGGGACGCCCCTCGGGCTCTCGGCGGGAGAGTTCCAGGGGCTGCTTTTCCTGGCGGGCCTGGCCGGGATTGCTACCCTGATCCTGGGGTACGCCCTGGGGACCGGGGTCTTACCTGGCCTACTGGTGTTGGGCGTTGGCGTGGGCCTGCCCCTTTTTTGGGTGCAGGCCGTAGCCAGGAGGACCCAGGCCCGGATGCGGCGCAGCCTGGGGTATTTTATCCGCCAGCTGGCGGTAGGGGCCGCCGGGCGGGTGTCGATCCTGGATATGATTAAAGACACGGCCGCCAACGCTGATCATGACCCCCTGGCGCGGGAGATGGCAGCGGTGGTGGAAGAGGTGGAAAGGGGCGGCCGCAAGTTAAGCGACGCCCTGCACGATATGGCCGGGAATATTGATCTTCCCGAGGCTTACGAACTGGCCGCCGAACTGGCAGCGGCGGAGAGGTACGGCGGTGAGGGCCTGGCCGCCGGGCTCAAAATTCTGGCCCGGTCCCTGGACGCCCGGCGGGAGACGGAGAGCATCGCCGCCATCCAGAAGGCGGAAACCTGGATCACTATGATTATTACTATCACGGTGGTTATCTCCGGCTCTATCTTCATGGTGGGGGCCCTGGTCCTTAATTTTTTAGAAGTATGGCATTGAGGGAAAGGAGGTGGGGAGGCTTGCCGGCTACCGGAAAGGGGGTGAGAACTGTGCCAAAAGTAAAGTGTTTCCTTGCAAAAGGGAGAAAATTAGCAGAAAACACATTAAGGCTGCTGGCGGATGAGAGGGGCAATCTATTAGAGTGGGTGTTTATTGCGGCGACTATGATTGGCCTCGGCTACTGGGGTTACAACAGGTATGTAAAGGAACCGGCATATGACACTTTCAGCCAGACGGGCGATTATCTTAGTGCCGGCATCAATGGAGAGTAAGACGCTTCGGGCGGGTTATATCCCGCCCCTTTTCTTTTTAAAGCAGGAGGTGGGGAGAATAGCTGGTTTTAAATATGCGGTTTTATTTATTCTCCTGTTTGTTACCAGTGTCACCGATAAGAAGGATTCGAGGATCCGTAATGTACATACCTTGCCGGCCATAACTCTGGGGGTATTGCTGGCAGGTCCGGGGTGGAAGGCGGCCTTGGCGGATGCCGGGGCGGGGTTCCTGCTCTTCCTGCCGGTAGTGTTACTGGGCTTGGCGGGGATGGGGGACGCCAAGCTCTGCGCGGCGGCTGCCGCCTTGATTGGGTTCCAGCAGGCGGGGCTGGGGGCCTGGCTGGGAACGGTATACTGCGCTTTATGGGTTGCCTGGCGGGAGGCCAGGAAAGGAAGCGTGGGGGAGTGGGTGAATATGCAGGTGTATGCCATGGTACAGGTGCTGGCGGGACGGGTGCCTGAAGGTGAAAAGTATCCTTTCGCGCCGTTTTTTGCCGCCGGCGTGGTAACGGCCTTGCTCTGGGGGTGGTTGTCCTGAAGAAAGGCGAAGAAGGCTTTGTCCTGGAGTTTACCCTTTTTGTAGGGATAATTTTCTTCTTCATTTTCGGGATGCTGGTCTACAGCATGAGGGCCAACGCCACGAGCGTTTGCATCAGTGCCGCCCGGGAGGCGGCCCGCACCCTGGCCGTGACCCACTCCCCGGAGCAGGCGAAGGCCAGGGCGGTAGAGGTGGTCCAGACCGCCCTGTATACCGGTTCCAGGGCCGGAGGGAGCAGGCCGGGTGAGCCCCGTAAGGCCTTCGACCCTGATCAGCCTAACCCTACCCGGCCGGACGTGGTGCTCCAGGATGACGGGACCTGGTGCCGGGCCTGGGTGTATTACCACCTGCCCAACGCGGTGCCGGGATTGCCGAAACTCCTGGACAGCAGGGCTTCTCTCCTGGACCGGTACATCACAGTAGGCGGGTATGCGGTGTTTAAACGGGAGGTGGAGTGATGTTTGGCAGGCTGCGCGGCGAGGAGGGTTTTTTACCCCTCTTTATGGCTTTGATGACGCCTTTGATTATCTTCGCCTGGGGCCTGGCGATTGACTTTAGCCGGGCTCATTTTGTTAAAGCGGAGCTCCAGACGGCGGCCGACGCCGGTTCCCTGGCGGGTGCCATGACGGCCGTGCCGGTAGCGGATATTGAATACCGGCCAATAACGGATGCTAACGGCAATGTTACCGGGGTGGAGGAGGTGGTAAAGGGATGGCGGGCGGTTATCCAGGATGAAGCCCTGGCCGGCAGTGAAGCGTGGGGGGCTTTCCAGGCTAATAGTGATGGCTTAACCCCCCAGGCCGGGGTGGAGTTTAATAAGGGGAGTGATTATACCGGGGCAAAGATAGATGAGGATAAATACCTGGTTGAAGCCAGAGCCAGGGTCAAGATGCCCTGGGCGGGCGCGGCGGCGGCCATGATGACCGGCGAGAGGTCTTTCTATGAGGTGCTGGTCGGGGGAAGGGGCTTGGGCCAGGCGATAGTGAAAACGGGTAATTAGAATGGAGCAGCAAGCTACAAAAGAAAGGATAGGTGGTTTTAATGCGGAAGGGTATTTTGGCATTAATTGTGGTTGCGGCGTTTATAGCCGGGGCGGCTGCCGGTTTCGGCGGGGGGTATTACAAATATGTCGCCGCCCCCAGGAAACAGGCCGTGGAGATGGCTAAAAAACAGCAGGAAGAGATGAATAAGATGGTGCGGCATGGGACCATCACGGCGGTCGAGCCGGACAAATTGACCCTTAAGGTCGAAAAAGGCGGCGGGGATATCGGCCAGACCATAACCCTGGCCACCAACGAGTTTACCTCTATCCAGGTGGGGATGAATTTTGTGGACAAGCCGGGACAAAAAGCAGACCTCACGAAATGGTTTAAAGCCGGCGATACCATTGACGCCCTGGTAAAGGACGGCCAGGCCTTAGCCCTGCACCGGGAGCCCCGGCCGGGGGATGAGGGGCAGCAGGGACAGGTCAGCGCCTTGCTTGGCGGCCAGCCTTCCTCCAATAACGGCCAGGCGGCCCAGACGCAGGGGCCGAAAAAGTGATGCCGGAAGGACAGCAATGCGGGGCATTGAGAAGGGGAGCCGGGGAAACCCGGCTCCCTGGCATATTTGAAATTAGGAGGCGGATTTTATGTGGAAGGTTTATTTTCAGGAGAAAATTCCTTTTTTGTGGTATGACGTTTTGGAATTTCCGGCATGGCTATTACCTTTGTTTTATTGCTGGAAATCAGCTCCTTTCGTTTTTGGTTTAGGCGTAGTAGGATTTATAGCTGCGGCTATCTACTCCTGGTATAGCGGCGATGTGTATTATAACGTCCTTATTCTCAAAATGGGGTTCTGGTTTATTATCGCGTTTGCAAGTAGCTTTGTCTTGGGCGTGTTGGTTTCCATATGGGAGGATCTAGTAAAAGAACGTCGAAATGAGAAAGGGCAATCGTTAACTATTCAGGAAGTTATTCGCAAGGAGTTGGATTTTGAGAGGTGGTGTTCCTGAATGGATAAAGGCTTGACCCTGGCGGTAATGTTGTTTATTCTGTTGATCTACCTGCCAGGATACGCGAGACTATCGGTTGCGGGAAGTAAGAGGGAAGAACGTACTATTTCATATTCAGTTCAAAATGGATCTTTTGTATTAACACTAATCCTTGTAATCTTGTTTGTTTTAGAGGTAGCAGGGAGATCTACGATCTTTTCACGTTTTTTATCAACCCTCAAGGACATTAGCATTGGAGTAGATAAGCCTATAGATGTTTTCGCCCTTGGTGGCGTGTTCGCTAGTACTTATTTGGCAGCGATGTTTTTTGGTGTGATTGAGTTATTATCAATTATAGGTTTCCCTCAGAAAAGGAAGGGTAGGCTTAGAATTAAACCTGCTGACCCATTAAAGGAGACGTTTATTTTCTACCGCAAGGCCGGGAAGAGGCCATACTTGAGAGTTATTCTTTCCAGCGGAAAGATAATTACCGGCGAGTGTTTGAAATATGGCTGGA
>NZ_LTBC01000031.1 GCF_001594015.1 Moorella mulderi DSM 14980 | reverse complement strand
GTAGGGGACATCATAGCGCTGGGAGATATTGGCGCTCCGGACACCGTAAAAGAGGGCGACATAATGGAAGCCATCATACCCGAAATCGGTGTTTTACGTAACCCGGTCAAAAAAGAAGAATAAGGATTGTTACGAGAAGTGGGCCAGGATCTAGTGATAGTTATTTGGGCTTAGGTGGGTTACTGGTGACGGCCTATGGCCTAATCTCCCTTGTGGCCGTCACCAGGTCCCATTAGGAAAAAAATAAGGGGCAAGGCGCTGGTACCCGAAAGCGACCAAGATATAAAAAATTAGGCTTTTCTAAATAGACTGATGCCCTGCACTTCTCCTTAGGCCGCGCGAGAGGTTTTACTCTCTAGGGCAGACTAGTTTTTAGGACTGCACTTATCTCTATTTGTGACATTATTCATATACTACTGCCTGGCAGCTAATTGCTAGATTTGTTATGTGGATAAGGTGGACAAGGCTGAACGTAATTACCAGGTCTGTAATAAGGAGGGGACACTAATGCAAGAAATTTATTTTACGGGGTTTATCCTCTTAGTTTCCATAATCTATACATTCAATGCTTTAACTTTAAGAATAGGCAATACCCATGCTCCAGGTCCGGGATTTTTGCCCCTGGGCATAGGGTTAGGTGCTATTATCATGGCGTTGATTGTTCTTGTAAATAGTATTTTAGAAATGAAAAAAGAAAGAATTAATGAAGGGGCTAATCAGAAACAGGATATCACCGAACCATTTAATGCCAAAAGAGTAATTCTGTTTGTTTTAGGCGTAGCCGTATATATAGCAATCATGGAAACAGCAGGGTTTCTTATAGCTTCATTTTGTTTAATGTTTTACCTATTCCGGGTCATGGGTATTGGAGGATGGGCAAAGCAGATAATTTATGCTCTTCTATCCTCGGGCATCGCCTATATAATTTTTGCCTTGTGGTTAAACGTACCATTTCCCCAAGGATTCCTGAGATAATCATTAAAGGAGGGTAAAATATGGAAGTTATTAGCAACTTGATCCATGGCTTTCAACTGGCCATAACGCCTCAAGCTTTAGTGGCTTGTCTTCTTGGGGTAATTATTGGTACTATCACCGGTGTATTACCAGGCTTGGGGCCGACTGGCGCAATGGCGTTACTCTTACCCTTAAGCTTTGGCATGGATCCAGCTCTTGGGATAATTATGCTGGCAGGAATTTATTATGGTTCAATGTATGGCGGCTCTACCACAGCCATTTTAGTTAATATGCCTGGTGAAACTGCCTCGGTAGTCACCTGTATTGACGGCTACCAAATGGCCAAAAAAGGCCGTGGCGGTGCAGCGATGGCCGTTGCTGCTATAGGATCATTTGTGGCTGGTACCCTGGGCATAGTAGGTTTGATGCTTTTTGCTCCTAAATTGGCCTTATTTGCGGTTAAGTTTGGACCCGTCGAATTTTTTGCTCTGGCTGTTTTAGGCTTAATATTACTAAGTAATGTCACAGGGAAATCCATGCTTAAAACGATGTTGATGGTCTTCTTGGGAATAATGCTCAGCACTATCGGTATTGACCCTCAAGAAGGTGTCGAAAGACTTACTTTCGGAATTCTTAATTTGCAGCAGGGGATTGAGTTTACTATTGTAGCCATGGGCTTTTTTGGGATTAGCGAAGTCCTTAGAGTGGTAGGTGGTCCTTGCGAGAAAAGCAGTGTACCTAATGTAAGGTTTAGAGATTTATACCCCAATAAAGAGGAAATAAAACGTTCGATCAATCCCATGCTCAGGGGCGGTGTTATCGGCTTTATAATTGGACTTTTGCCCGGTCCGGTGAATTTTATATCTTCTCTTGTCTCTTACCGGATGGAAAAAAGGTTATCAAAGCATCCAGAGGAATTTGGTAAAGGTGCAGTCGAGGGTGTTGCCGGACCGGAATCAGCTAATAATTCGGCAGCTGCAGGTGCCATGGTGCCATTATTGGCTTTGGGTCTTCCTTTTACGGCAGCAACAGCCATTCTTGTGAGTGGGTTTTTAGTTCATGGAGTCGCCGTAGGACCTTTACTTATTCGCCAACATGCTGACTTATTTTGGACAGTAATTGCTAGTATGTACATTGGCAATGTCATGTTATTGATTTTCAATTTGCCGCTAGTTGGGGTCTTTGCTTCGGTTCTCAAAATACCACCAAAAATACTTATGCCCATAATCATGCTGATTACTATAGCGGGTGCCTATAGCATTAACAACAGCATTTTTGATCTCTGGTTACTGCTAATATTTGCTGTCATAGGATACTTTGCAGAAAAGGCAGATTTTGATGGCGCGCCGCTAGTTGTAGGTCTTGTTCTTGGGAAAACGTTGGAAACAGGTTTAAGAGGAGGACTAGTACTTGTTCAAGGGGATATATGGCAATTCTTCAAACGGCCAATATCAGGAACGATGCTATATATTGCCATACTACTTATAGTTTATTCAGTGGTCCGCTTTATATACGCTAAAAACAAAAAAGTTAATACTAATACAGTAGAAACTTAAATAAAAGCAATATAACCAAATGCCTATTTTATCTGGTGGATAATTTTTAGGGGGTGATAAAAAAATTAACAGGTGGTTAATTTAAAGTAAGCAGAAATACAGGGGGTGTTGCTAGAAAAAGAAGTTAAAGAGTAAAGAAGTAGAGCAATAAATCCTAATGCAAACAAAAGGGAGGAAACAATAGTGTTTAAAGTTAGCAAGAAGATGACCATCTTCATTGTTGCTATCTTGACTCTTGCGCTTATCGCCGGCTGCGGTAAAGGAGAAGGACAAAAGGCAACCCCGGATGCCGGGAAACAAGCAAGTGAATTAAAATTTCCTGAAAAGCCCATTACAATAATTGTGCCATTTAAAGCAGGTGGTGGGACTGACGCCATTGCAAGAAAACTTGCCAATATGCTTCAGCCGAAAGGTGTAGCAGTTTTAGTTATAAATAAAGAAGGTGGCGGAGCTAATATAGGGTTTACTGAAGCCGCGAAAGCCAAACCCGACGGCTATACCTTAGCTTTTAATACAGCAAATATGGCTATCAATTATGCTATGGGCCTTTCCGAGTTAACTTACAAAGATTTTGAACCCATTATTGCTGTTAACACTGACGTGGGAATGATAAGTGTACGTAAGGATAGCAAATATAAAACTATCCAGGATTTGATTAATGATGCCAAAGCTAACCCCGGCAAACTTAAGATTGGCGTAGGTTCTGCCGGAAGTCCCTGGCTAATGGGTTTGGCTAAACTTAAGGATAAAGCAAAAATAGATTTCACCATCGCAGTTGCTAGCGGCGGTGGTGCTGAAGTAGCAAGTAATCTTCTTGGCGGGCACATTGATGCTGCTTGTCATGCGCCCAGCGATATGGCCGGCCTTATGAAATCGGGTGACTTAAGGCCGTTAGCAGTTATGGGCGATGAAAGAAATCCCAACTATCCTGACGTCCCAACTCTGAAAGAAGTAGGTTATGATGTTACTCAATTAGGGCCGCGGGGATTTATTGCTCCCAAGGGAACCCCTAAAGAAGTAGTAAAAAAGTTACATGATATTTTCAAAGAAGTAATAGATACACCCGAATATAAGGAGTATATGAAGAACCAGGATACCGAGTATATGTATTTGAATACTGAAGACTACACTAAATTCCTTGAAGACGAACTAAAAACCTATATAGAGTTAGCCGAAAAATTTTCACTGAAAAAGAAATAAATATAAGGTATAGGGGGCTTCTTGCAATAGCAAGGAGCCCTAATAAACTTATTTATGAAAATGTGGAGTGGAAGCATAATGTATATCATCACAGAGCCATTACTTGACGAAGGATTAAAGATCTTACGGACCATTGGTGAGGTTAGGGTTATTGAAAATACGAACCCAGAAAATTTAAAAGCCGAAATTAGAAATGCGGATGCGATAGTCGTAAAGTTTGCCAGGATAACGAAAGAATGCATAGACGTTGCCCACCATTTGAAGGTTATTGCCAAGCACGGCGTGGGAACCGACAATATTGACGTTGAAAGGGCTACAGAGCGAGGAATTTGGGTTGTCAATGTGCCTGCTGCCAATGCCGATTCCGTAGCAGAGTTTACAATTGGACTTATATTAGCCATTACTCGAAGGATTCCGGAAGGCGTTCAACAGATTAAGGAAGGTAAATGGGAAAGGGAATCATTATTAGGGCTGGAGCTGACAGGCAAAACCCTGGGGATAATTGGCTTTGGGACCATTGGCCAAAAAGTTGCGCGGAAAATAAAGGGTTTCGATATGAAACTGCTGACATACGACCCCTTTGTATCGAAGGAAAAGGCCGCAGAATTGGGAGCCGTTTTAGTTGACTTAGATACCCTGTTGAGGGAATCGGATATTATTACGCTGCATTTACCCTTAAACAAAGAAACCAGGGGGTTAATTGGCGAGCGGGAGTTAAAAATGGTTAAGCCCTCTTCCTTCCTCATCAACGCAGCGCGGAGTGAAATTGTTGACAAGAAGGCCTTAATTTCTGCAATAAAAGAGAAAAGGTTGGCCGGGGTTGCTCTGGACGTATTTGAAACTGAACCTCCTCCGAGCAATGATGAATTGCTGGCGTTACCCAATGTTTACGCAACACCCCATATAGCTGCCATGACCAAGCAGGTTCAAGAAAATATTGTAAGAACTGTTTGCAGCGATGTTGTTAGGGTTTTAAAGGGGGAAGCTCCTGTAAACGCCATCAACAGGGTCTAAATACATTCTTCAGCTTAAAGATGCCAGATAAAATGGATATCAATGCCGGAAGAATTGCTAAGGGTGAAGCAATGATAGAAGATGTAGGGCAAGAAATATATGAAGAAATTTTAAAAGTAGCCCATAAAAAGGACAATTTAACCCATCTTCCGCACCCTGTGAGCAACCCAAAAATAATTTTTACAGGGTGCAGAAGGAAATAAAAGTAGAGAGAATCTTCTAACCAGGAATTTCTAATTGAGTATCGAATCATTCCTCTAAGAGA
>NZ_LTBC01000030.1 GCF_001594015.1 Moorella mulderi DSM 14980 | reverse complement strand
AAAGCGGTAGAGAAGTGGGCCAGGATTTAGTGATAGTTATTTTGGCTTAGGTGGGTTACTGGTGACGGCCGCGCAGGAGTATCTCCTGGGTGGTCGTCACCAACCCAATCCCACCGGAGGGTGGCGTAGATTTCCACCGGGAGGATGGCCATGAAAATTAAAAGCAAGATTGATTTTGTTGTCGCTTTGCTTCTGCTGGGAGTGAGTTGGTTAGCAGTAGTAGGTACCACAGATATCAGTAATGTTACTCAAAGAATAGAAATGATGGGACCAGCGTTTTTGCCGCGTCTAATGGCTGCTTTTATCGCTGTTTGTGCTATTTTGCTCATGGGCATGTCGTTTATAAGTAAAGAGCCGACCCAATTGCAGCAACCTTTGAGTCAGGTCAAAAACCTCTTACCGGTTGCCCTGGGAATGCTGGCTTTCATCTATGTAATTAAATACCTGGGTTTTATTCTAACTACTTTAGTATTTATGGCAGGTTTTCAGCTTTTTCTGGGTGAGAGAAACTGGGTTAAACTGGGAACTATTTCGTTAGCTTTTTCCATGGTAATTTACTATATCTTTACGGTTTTTTTACGAGTTCAGTTTACCTAGTCGATTTTAGAAGGGAGTTGCCGAAGTGAGCGCAGCCCTCCTTTCCGGCCTTTCGCAAGCATTATCGCTAGAGGCTTTATTAATGACTTTGATAGGGGTAGTTGCGGGAATTACCGTAGGTGCGATACCCGGGTTAACGGCGACCATGGCCGTCGCTGTTCTGGTACCGTTTACTTTTAATATGGATGCGGTACTTGGGTTAGCCATGTTGTTAGGAATTTATGTCGGTGGAATTTATGGAGGTTCAATATCAGCAATTTTATTGCGCATCCCTGGCACGCCTTCATCGATTATGACAGCGCGGGACGGTTACCCGCTGACACAAAAAGGGGAAGCTGGTAGGGCCATTGGTATTTCCACTTTTTCTTCGTTTTCAGGTGGCACCCTGGGTATTATTGCCTTAATGATCGCGGCTCCTTTAATTACACCTATTTCTTTAAAATTCAGCGCTCCGGAACTATTTATGGTGGCTCTTTGGGGCCTCAGCTGCCTGGCTGATGTAAGCGGAAAAAATTTAGTAATTGGGTTAATTTCAGCCGCCTTAGGGATACTTTTAGGTACCGTTGGCATGGACCCCCTGGTAGGGGCGCCACGTTTGACTTTTGGAGTTTCAGAACTCTTCAGTGGCTTTGAGTTTGTACCGGTAATGATTGGACTTCTCGGATTACCTGAGATTTTCCGGCAGATAGCGTCCATGGAAAAAACCAAACTGGATACCAGTATAATACAAAAGCTAAAAAGAGTTATCCCTACCTGGGCCGATATTGTACGTATTAAAGCAACAATTTTACGTGGAACCCTTATAGGACTCTGGGTAGGGGTACTACCGGGTTCTACTGGTGGGAATATGTCATCCATTATGGCCTACAACTACGAAGTTAAGGTCTCCAAAGAGAAGGAGAAGTTTGGCACGGGACATATCGAAGGTATAGCAGCATCAGAATCAGCTAACAATGCCTGTGTTGGTGGCAACTTGATTCCACTCCTTACCTTGGGTATTCCGGGGGACTCCGTAACGGCCATTCTCATCGGAGCTTTTATGATCCATAACATCCAGCCGGGACCCATGCTGTATCGTAATAACCCAGAAATAGTTTACGCTATCTACGCCAGCCTTTGGGTAGCCCATCTTTTCATGCTGATAGTAGGTTTGTTTGCAGCCCGCATTTTTGTAAGGGCCATCTCCATTTCCAAGGTCCAGCTTATTCCTATGATTTTAGTTTTAATGATAGCCGGTGCTTACTCTGTTAACAATAACTTTTTTGATGTTATTGTTATGCTGGTATTTGGGGTTATTGGTTACATGATGGAAAATATCGATATGCCTGTAGCTCCCATGGTTTTGGGTCTTGTCCTTGGCCCGATAGTAGAAGTGAACTTACGAACAGCACTGGTTATGTCTAAAGGTGACTTCAGCATCTTCTTTACGCGGCCCATCTGCGTTGCTTTTTGGGTCCTGATTGCCCTTACTCTGTTAGGTCCACGCATCGCTGATTTTTTGAAGCGTAAAAGAATGCAGGCTATGGCCGGTTAGGCGGTAGTATGGTAGGGGGGAGGGTAGCGATGATAAGAAAACCGCCGCTTATAACGGCCTGAGTTTTAAATCTAAGAATGGGAGGAGAGGAGAAGTCATGAGGAATATCTCTAAAAAAGCAGGGATCATAATAGCTCTGCTGACACTAAGTTTGATTTTCAGCATGGCATTGGCGGGTTGCGGTAAGAGTGAACAAAATAAAGAAGTAAAATGGCCTGAGAAGCCAGTAACGGTTATTGTACCTTACGGTCCTGGTGGTGGGGCTGACCAGGTGGCTCGTATCCTTGCAGGCATCGCTGAGAAAAAGACGGGTGTTAAATTTACAGTGGTTAATAAGACCGGTGCCGTAGGTTCCACCGGTTTGCTCGAGCTTTCCAAGGCAAATCCTGACGGTTACACCATTGGGATTATGCCGTCCAATATTTCTACTTATAAAGTGGCGGGCATTGCCCCGTTGACCCATGAAGACTTTAAACTAGCCATTGCTGTTAACTATGACGCTTGTGCCCTGATTGTCAGGAAGGATTCTGGGTGGAATACTTTTGAGGACTTCAAAAAAGCTGCTCAAACTAAAGAACTTAAAGTTGCTACGGGTTCTCCCGGCGGTCTCTGGCATCTCGGTGTAATAGAGTTGGAAAACAAAACGGGGCTAAAATTTAATACCGTTCCCATGTCTACTGGTGGCGCCCCAGCAGGTGTCCAGTTACTGGGTGGGCATGTTGACGCCATCGTCATTGGACCCAACGAAGCTGCCTCCCAGATAAAATCTGGTGACTTCAAAATATTAGCGGTTATGGCGCCTGAGCGCAGTGAAAACTTCAAAGATGTCCCGACCTTCAAAGAGCTGGGCTATGATATTGATGTTCGTTCGGTAAGGGGTATCGCCGCTCCCAAAGGTACACCTGATGATATTGTTAAAAAAATACATGATATTTTTAAGGAAGCTGCCCAGGACCAGCAATATAAGGATTACATGAAGAACAGTTTGTCCAATGCAACTTATATGAGCACCGAGGAATACACCAAGTACGCTGCAAATGAACTTATTTCTTATAGCGAGTTAATGAAGAAAGCCGGGTTGGCAAAAGAGGGTAAATAACAACTAAACATTTAAACGGTGGGAAAGTTCCTTTCTTTCCCACCGTTTACTAGTACTATATGTTGATTAAGGAGTGAATTTTTAATATGCCGTAAATTATCTCATTGGGAGAACCCATGCTTGAGTGAAGGTGCTACACCTACTCGTGCCCAGGTCGAAGAGTTTTTAGCCACCCTTGAAAAATAATAAGTATATGTATTATGATTTTAGTAGATGTTCTTAACCAGGTACTCGTACTAATGTACGAGTGCGGGAGGTAAATCAGGTGCCAACGGAAGTAATAAACTTAGTAAGATCAGTAGAACGTTCCCTAACAATTATCGAAGCTCTAGCCGAAGAACGGGGGCGGCCCAAAGGTATCACGGAAATTGCCCAAAAACTCAAGTTAGGGAAAAGTACCGTCCATCGCTTACTGGGGACCTTGCAGGAAAAAGGTTATGTAGAACAGGACCCAGAAAGCGAAAAATACAAGCTAGGGCTTAAATTAGTTGAGCTAGGGAACATTGTATTGCACAATCTTGAACTACGAAGCCAGGCTGCACCTTGTCTTAAACGATTAATGGAAAGAAGTGGCCAGACTGTACATCTGGCTATCCTGGATCAGGGCGACATCGTTTATATTGATAAAGTAGAAAGCATGGGGTCCATTAAAATGGCCTCCTATATTGGCCTGCGTGGTTACGTTCATAGCACTGCTTTAGGCAAAGCTATTGCAGCCTTTTTACCGGAAGAACAAGTAAAGCATATTCTTGAAACTAAAGGTATGCCACGATTGACACCGAATACCATAACTTCTTTCTCCGAATTTAAAGCTCACTTAGAGCGAGTGCGGCAGCAAGGCTATGCAGTAGATGATATTGAAAATGAGGAAGCCATTAGGTGCATAGCTGCCCCTGTATTTAATTACTCGGGCACAGTAGTGGCAGCTGTCAGTATATCCGGGACGGTATTGCAGGTAACAATAGACCGGGTAGCCGAATTGGCCCAAATGGTGGTCGAGTGTGCCGAAGAAATATCTACTCGCCTGGGCTATCTAGGTAAACAAATGGCTGCGACTGTAGAAATGCAATCATATTCCACTTTTCCATCACTAAAAACGTCTCGTAATGAACTTTTCAATATTAATAATACCCCTTCAAAGAAGTTACCGCTTACGGTAGTCGTAGGGACTCCCCTAGGACATGTCGTTTCGTTTGCTGGGGTAGAAAAAGGCATCTTCGAAAACTACGGGATTGATTTAAGAATAAATATTGTTCCAAGCGGCTTCCACCAAATTAATGCCATAGAAAGTGAAGAGGCCCAATTTGGCCAAGCCGGTGTGGTCCCTATTGCATTAATGAAGGCCAAGGGAGCCAGTGTTATTGGCCTGGGTCTTTTACAAGGAGCTGCCTATACTGAAAAAATTGATCATGACCAGGCAATAGTAGCCCGGAAAGATTCCGGTATTCGCGAACAACACCCGGAAGATTTAGCAGGTAAGATTGTTGGTGTCCCGCTGGGCACAGTAGCCCACGAATATCTTCGAGCAGTATTAGCAAGCAAAAACATTCCTGAACATGAAGTACAACTGGTTGACCTGCGGGATTTGGAGTTAACCCAGGCACTGGGAGAAGGGTTGGTAGATGCTATAGTATGCTGGGAAGCCTTCCCTAGCTGCACATTAAAAAAAGTTCCCGGCTCCTATTTGGTGCAGCGGGGTGGAGGTTATATTGCCCGGTATAGTGTAAATATTACTCGTGATAAATACCTAAAGAAACACCCGGAAATAGTCGAACTTTATATAACTGCTTTCTGCGAGGCCAGCCAGTGGGTAAGGCAACATCTAGACGAGGCGGCTACCATTGCTAGCCGGTGGATTTCCGATCTTGACCCGGCTGTAGCTAGAGCAGCAATTAAAAATATATCCTTTGACCCCAGGATCTCAAAGTTTACCTTTGCTGGTATTAAAGATTCTATTGATTTTCTTGTTAAGACGAAAAAAATCGATGGGAATTTGGAAGTTAAAAGTCTTATCAATGCCGAGACTATGTTGCGGGTCATGAAGAAACGAACAGACTTATTCAATGACTTACCATTAATACCCAAGGAAGCTATCCTGTGAACCTCCGCCGTGACCAACCCGGCGCGGCTTCTGTGGCTCAGGTGCTGGTTGTGGTGCCTGCCGTAGCACTCACCGCTGCGGTTGGTCCGGCAGCAAATTACATTAGAAATGATTTATTGTTCCCTGCCAGGGAAAACAGCTCCACAATATGGAATAGAGGCTGGGATGATATAAAGCTTAATAATTTTTTTTGGTTTTTAGAAGGATTTTTAGGGGAAATGCAGAATTAATAACTAAGAAAATAGACCAATGTTCCATCAAACGGAACATTGGTCGACAAAGAAAAAAGAAATCTGCTTTGCTGATAGACGGAAAGAAGTATATGTAAGCAATCAAAATCTATGCACCTTTTAAGAAAACCAAAAAGGAGGTTCACATAAATGAAAACAGAATTAAAACTAGGTACCTTTAGGTTTCCGGGACAGGCTGGCCCGCGAGCTGGCTCGGTAGTAGGTGAAAACCAGGTAGTAGACCTTAACCTGGCGTATGCTGCTTACCTGTCCAGCAAAGAACTAGCGACGCAGCCCTACCAGTTAGCCGATGCTGTGGTACCAACGGAGATGGTAGCCTTCTTAAAAGGAGGCAGCCAGGCAATAGAGGCAGCCAGGAAAGCGGTAGATTATGTAAAGAGCA
>NZ_LTBC01000029.1 GCF_001594015.1 Moorella mulderi DSM 14980 | reverse complement strand
TCCTGCCCACGGCCGGTACGGTGCTGGATATGGGTCGCACCCTGACCCATAAGGCCCTGGTGGTGGAGATGGCCCTGGAGGGACTAACCACCCAGGAGATTGCCCGGCGGATCTACCACACCCCCGAGGCGGTGGACAACTACCTGCGGTTGTTTGACCGGGTGTTGCTCTTACGCTACTACCACGTACCGGCTTCAGCCATGATGCGGATCACCGGTCACAGCCAAAGCTTGCTGGAGGAGCACCTGGCCCTGGTGGAAAAGCACTTCCCAGATGAGGAGTCACTGGTCAGCTATATTGGTAAAAGGGGTATCAAGTTGGAAAAGAGCAGTTAGGGATTAATGGGGTTATCTCAAGTATAAACTTAAAAACATCATCATCATCCAACTTCGTGCCTGTCCGGAAATAGGTACGATGTTGGCATAACCAGCACCTGCGGTATTCGATCTACTTTGTTAAATTCTAGACGCCAATTCCTTAGTATGCCAAGTACGCAGTCGGGTAGGCGTCCTATTCGCGTCTTTATTCGCTTGGCATCCCTGTTGGATCCATAGGCGAAGTACCAAACACTCTCGCCCTGAAATGAAATTACTCCGCCCTTATATCACCTGATTCATCTACCCAATAAACCTTTAGAGGTAGAGTCTTCCTAAGCCAAGAAATACGCAAGGCAAGTCTTTCGTATGTGGAAAAGCCGTGGGGCAAGGCCAATGCAAGTTCCACCTCCGGGTTTTCGCTGCGGTACAGAACAACGTCAAACACTGCCTCGGCAAAATAATGGCGGGCCTGGGTATAGGAATTGTTCTCCGGAAATCCTTTGACCGATACCCATAACTCTTTGCCTTCTGGCGTAACTGCAACTATATCTTTCCCCTGCGCCCTGGACGCAGTATCCGTAACACTCCGGATGAAATATCCTCGACCTGCCAGATATGCAACTACTTTAGACTGTACATTCCCCTCCCAATACCAGGGAAATGTATTCTTTGAGGCCTTCTCTTCTTCGAATGAAGATTTTATCTGTGTAATGTTCGCTGGAGCCAGAGTGCTAGAGCAATTTTCCATCCCTTTTTCAGTCCAACTAACTATTTTCTTTTTCGCACAAAAAGCACACTCCCCATGACCGCGCATGATTAATCGCTTATTTGCCAAATTACTACAGTTTTGATAAACCGTCTGGCGGGGACTTATTCCAGTGAGCTTTGCCAAACAATCATCGCACACTGGCACGGCAGTTTGAGAAAGAGTCTTAAGTATTTGTTCCTTATGAGTCTCCTTATGAGTCAATCGTTGCCCCCCTTCCCCCTCCAGGTGGAGTTAAGACGTGAAAACTTTTTCTCGTTAATTTGCATGAAAAGGGGCACTGAAATCATCGGACAAAATATGGTTTTAAGAATTCCCGCAGGAATTTCCCCGAACTCATTAGGGTAATGAAAGGTAGGTTATCCCGTTATCCTTGTCATGCGGCCAACTCGTAAGAAAGGTGACAACTTATCTACCAATGGGCTCAATCTCGTTATAGCGTTTTGATCCGTTTACCAAATACATTCCTAAACTTGATTAGGGTTTCAATAGCCCAATCTTGAAGTTCGTTTAGTCCTTCCTCACTGTCCTCAATGCTTCCTTCCCTATAAACAGCTATCCGGCACGCTCGGGCATTATCCAGCCGCTCCCAGCTTAAAGCCATGTTAAGTTCCTTTTCTATACTATCTTTTTGCTCATATAGCTGGTCGAAATACTGCTTGTTCTTTTCCCTTTCGCCGGTATCAATATAAACTTCTACACTAAATCTTCCCTTAGACTTAAAAGCTGTAGCATAAGCAAAACCAGTCCGACCAGCACCTATATTGCACCAGCTCTGGGGCAAACCTTTCTTGGCGTTAGTTAAACCAGGTGCGCGTTCTTTAAGCTTCTCCAGGAATGTCGTCCAAAATTCTTGATAGGCTTCGCCCCTGGTACTTATAGTTCTGGACCCGGCAATGCTTTTCTGCCACTCATTAGGTTGAGAAACAAGTTTAAATAAGGGAGCAGGCCGGGAAGTATCTATCCGCACAAGTTTGATTTCTACGCCGAAAAATGCCTGGTCCTCGCCTGTATTTTCGTTCAGCCAGTCCAGGGCCTGGCGGTGTTCTTCACGAAACTGTGGGGAAATCCAAATTACTATTTTGGCCCCGCGGCCAGCAGTGTAGGTGAGTAATTGCCCCAAATGGGTGTGGTCGGTAGGTTCGAGCTGGTTTTCGATAATTACTGTGCGTCCCGATCCCAGGTCCTTTCCCACCAGGTCGACTGCAAAGGGTCCTACCGCCCCTTCGCGCTCTGTTATTTCAATATCGAGCCCCAGCACTTGATTCAGCCGGTCGATGTTTTCTTTTAGCCACGGGGTAAAATCCCTTGCTTCATAACCCCAAACTTCTCTTAAATCAACTTCGGTAAGCGTACCTAGCTCTATCATATACATTTCCTTTCCATGGAAAGTCTTCTCTTGTCCTGGACTTTTAGAAATTAAGGTCGACACACCTTACAGGGCTGGTAGCCGGCGTTGATCGCTTCCTGCCGCGATGTGAATTCCACCCTGTTCCTGGGGCTTATCTCCTTTGCCCACCGGCAGTCCGGGTAGTGAAATTTCTTTGAACTAGAGTTACCAATGTATTTCGCCACGCTGCCGCTTTTACCGCCGTAGGCTGGCGCAGAAACGGGCGCGGTTACGGCCGCACCCCAGAGGCCCTTGCCCGCCTCCCGGGCCTCCCTTTGGAGCTTGACAAAGAGATCGGCATACTTAACGTTGGGTGGTACAGTCATCACCTGCGCGTAGCCGTTTAAAAGCAGCTCGGCGTTGTACATTTTGGCCCGGACTTCAGCCTCGCTATCGTTTGCCGGCTTCTCCAGCCACACGTAGGCCAGCATCCGGCCGTATTTGTCCCGCTCCCCTACATCCAGCTCCAGGTAGACTTGTTTCCCGGCCAGCCGCTTCTGGGTGTAAGCCGCCGCTTCTTTACCGTAAGGCTCCTCTTTAATCCCCAGGTCCGGGTGGGCGATCTCGGGCGTATTGACCCCGATTAACCTTACCTTTTCTTCCCGGCCATTTATTTTAACATGCAGGGTGTCGCCGCCGGCAACCGAAATAACTGTGGCCGGTACTACCTTTACCGCATCTCCAGCCGCAAGGGTATCCTGCCGCCCGGTATTTTCACTTGTCTTTGGCGCTGCCTGCTGCGGAACAGCTCCGGCTGGAATACCTGAAGCCTGCTGCCTAACCGACCCGCTAGAAGCATCACTGCCGCAGCCGGCAAGAATTAGGGAGAGCGTAAAAAATAATAAAATAATACCGGTACGCGCATACCTGAAACCGTAGGAAAGCATCTTTCCTGCCCCATCTTTTTTGTTTTTCACGTTATTGTTAATCTGAGAAACGACGGTGGTCCTACTTCTTTTTCCCCATATTTTTCAGGGAGAACTATCTAATTTTACTGGCCGTACCGTTAAGCAGCTTTAATTTTCCGTTCTCTAGTCCAACCTGATAAGTTGCCCGGTAATAACTGATGCGTTCCTCACCCTCTTTGGTTCGCTCTAGCGCTGCAATTATTACTCCAATATTTGCACCATCCTGATTAACCGCCAACACCTGTAAATCCTCAATTCTTACTGAAAGTGTATTTAAATAGCCGGCCCTAAACTTTTCGTATGGCTGCTTGGCTTTCCAGTCACTTCCTAAAAGAGCAAAGGCTCCTACATAATCTCCATTATTAACACAAGTATAAAACTCCTCTACCAAGTAGGAAGCTGCCATAGCTAATTCTTTTGGGGGAATTTCATTGGTAGTAGAAGTAGTTGGTAGCGCTGGTGATACATTAGGATTTTTCGACCAGTTTTCTACCAGAGGTAATACCTGAGTTATAGGTATGCTAAAACCAATGTTTTCTCCCTCAGCCCCTGCAGTATTAACGCCCAGTACTTCTCCGGTAAGTCGGTCAAGTAATGGCCCACCACTACTACCATGAGAGATGGGAGCAGAAATTTGATATAGCCCTGTATAATGATAATTACCAATATCTAAATTCCGGTTGACACCGCTAATTATTCCCGTAGTGGCGGTATTTTGTAATCCAAGAGGACTGCCCAGGGCAATCACTTCATCTCCTACTTCTGCCGTTCTATCCCGGGCAATTTTCATCGGTTCCCTGCCAGCCAGTTCTGGTACTCTGACGAGAGCTACATCAATTTCTCCTCCACGTCCTATAACTGTACCTTGATAAACTGTGCCATCAGACAATTTGACACGACAAGTTCTAGCGTCACCCACTACGTGTGCATTGGTTATTATGTCCCCTTGCTGGTTATAAAGAAATCCGGAACCCTGTACCTTACCATAATCAGAATCAACCTCTAAATACACTACTAGCTTTTGATTCTCGGCAATAATACTTTTTAAATCCTTGGCCTTAGCCGGCTCAGTGTTTTCCTCAATAGGACCGAGTTTAGAGGTCTCCATAACCACTTGGTTATGCAATTTATCGTAAATCTGAGCCAGCCCAAATCCTCCTACCATAATTAACAACCCGCTTAGCATGAAGGCCAGCACGGTGTTCACACTAACCGCTTTAACCGCTTTCATAAGTCCTTTCACTACCTTAAATACCAGGTGATTTTGTTAATTTTTACTTGATTACCTTGCCATACACCATAAATGGTGCTGTCAAAATTACCCTGATCTTGGGGATTTAGATAATTAGGATAAACGTAGGTACTATCAGTAGTTAAGGCGTTACCATTGGAATCAAAGATGGTATAGTAAATTTCAACCATGTAAATACGGCGTGTGGCTACATTTCGTACGGTTCCCCATACTCTAAAATCACCCTGGTCAGTAACACTACCGTTACATTGCACCACTTCTACAGCCTGGGTACGATTTATAGCTTCTTCCCGTGCGGCAGCTAATAGGGCTTGTTCCAGAACCATTTGTTCTTTCTGCTCAAACGCTGCTTTCTGTTGTTCAATGGTTTGTTGGAATGATAATAATTGCTTATTTTCACTGTCGTAATCCAAGCCCTGCTTCACTAAAGCTAGCGCACCATTAAAATCCTTTTTCTTTAGTAATTCATTAGCTTTAGCATAAATCAGTTGGCATATTTTGGATTTTATAACTTCAGCTACGTCCTGGGCCTCTTTAACATTAAAAGAAGATATTTTAGTCAATAAAGCAGCCAATTCCTCGATAGAATTTTTATTATTCATTTCTTGTTTAACCTGCATGATATTAACTGCAGATTTTTTATCATTAATTTGTTGACTGAGATATTTATAAAAATCTCCTTCCTTACCGTACACTTTTTTCTCCGTTTGCTCAATTAAAGAGAGCGCTTGATTGAATTGTTGTTTTTTTGCATTTTCCCAAGCTTCATTTAATTTACTTTGTATATCTTTACCTTCCCTAACATATGCAAGGTCCGCCTGGAGTGTTTTATGTAAGGGCCGCCTCTTTAAAGCATCACTAATCAATTTTTCTGCTGTATCCAGTTCTCCGTTCAAGGCTAAGTCTTCTGCTTGCATACGTTTTTGCTCCACCAGCCGGCTGATATTCTTCTCATAGATATAATATCCACTTAATGCAACTGCAACAACAATTGCGGTAACTAAAGGTAACAGCCAGATACTTTTACTCTTAGCTGGGGTTTTAAGTTCGGTTGTTGTAGACTCCAAACTCTTTTCCTGTTTAACCTGACCACAAAGTTGTTGGCCCAAACTTATTGTATCCTTTGTTGACGCTAATTTATGGCCACAACAATCACAAAAGATAGACCCATCTTTTATCTTATTACCACAATATTGACAAAACACATGTATTCTCTCCTCGTTCCAATAAAGTTTCAACGCAAAAAGCATCCAATACAACGATTTCTATAAGCGCATATCTAAAATCGTAAAATATCTTCGCTGCTCTATCTTTTTGTTTTACCATTTATTGTAATATTGAGGGGCCAAAAATTTCCTTCTGGCCCTTAAAAACAAACTGTCATATATAATTTCTTTATCCTTTTAGGAAATCCTTCTATACTTTGCCAAAAAGGTTTAATGCAAACGCTGTCAAGCATCAATGAAAATGTCAGGTAAAACACATCTGTGATTCTGTCAGGGACGTGGTATAATTAGGCCTGCGAGGTTTCCATGGTTTACGCCATGGATGATTTGCAGCGGGCCTGCGAGGAATAGAAGGAGTAGAGCCCGCGCTTTTTTCTTGAGCCATAGCAGGCCTATTATTCTCTAAATTGCTTTTAGCATTTTCTAGAAATACCTCAAGGCTATAAATATGGCCCTGCCAAGCAACGCACAAAGCACCGTCCAGGGGCTTAAGGACCTCCACAACGGAGCGAAGGGGGATAAAAGGCGCACCTTTAGGGTTTAAAACTTTATATGTCTTACTCTGGAAGTGAATGGTG
>NZ_LTBC01000028.1 GCF_001594015.1 Moorella mulderi DSM 14980 | reverse complement strand
TTTCTTTACAAAGGCGGTAAACCTTCTTTTTGTTGATAATCAGTCCATACTTGTGTTTTAAGATAATCGTCATCTTGACATAGCCATAGGCGAAGCCTTCGCCCTCAATTAGCTCCTTTAGCCATGCCTTTATTTGTTCATCACTAACCGGTTCTTGTTGCCTGTTGTAGGAATAACCCTTGATAGGACGGCCACCACCATATCTCCTTTTTCCTTGAGATCCATTTACTTGCTATCTCTACTTTATCTGTAAGTGTGGGTTGGTTTTTTTTAGCAGGTCTTTTAAGATCTCTATCTCTAATTCTTTTTCCCCTAATAATTTCTTTAGTTTTTCGTTTTCAGTTATTGTTTCTTTTAGCTCTTTTAGGTGGGAATTAATACCCTGGCTTCCTTTTGAGGTTTTGCTGCTATTTCCTGTAAAGGCCGCTTCCCCATAGCGGCGATAATTCCTCGTCCACCGGTTAACCATGCTGGAAGATAGACCATATCTTCTGGCTACTACTGCACAGTTTCCGGTTTCGAGGCATTCTTGGACGATCTTTAATTTTTGTTCTACTGGATATTTCTTCCGTTCCATTATGGCTGCCCCCTTCTTTTAATCTAGCAGACTTAAGACTTTTTGTCCAAAGTAGTTAGGGGGCTAAATAGATAGGAGCTTCTGGAATTCCCGGCACGGCTAAAGTTCTGGTTGAGGCGTTTGCCCGTGAGGGGGATGTAGTGGTCAGGGAAGCTATTGTGGGTTCGCTTCTCTCATGTGACACGGAAGAAGTAGTGCAGGAGGTTGCGCCTCTTTTGAAAAGCGAAGATGCGTCCCAGCGGAGCATGGCTTTCGATGTGCTTGCCTACAAGGCGGATGAGAAGGCTTTAGGTATTTTTGAGGCCCTTCTTCACGATGCTGACCGTGATGTGAGGGTAATGACGGTCCATGCTTTAGGCCGGAGCAGTTGTCCAGGGGTCTTATGTCTTCTGCGGAAAGTAGCGGTGGAAGACCAGGATATAAACGTAGTGGGAGCTGCAGTTGAATACATAGGTGAGATAGGGAACCTGGGGGACGTGGAACTAGTGCAGCAGTGCAAGCAAAGGTTTGATCACCCGTATCTTGATTTTGTAGTCGAGAGGGCCTTGACCCGCCTTGGGGAGAGCCCGGTAAAATTGCCAGCTAAGGGTTTTAAAGGAGAAGAGCGATGACCAAGGCAGACTTTGAACGCTTGCGGGAGTATATATATCGAGAGTCGGGCATCTACTTTGAAGACAATAAAGTTTACTATGTTGAGAAGCGCGTCGAGCAGCAAATGGAGAAGTACGGGTTCAAGGATTTTACAGCTTACCTGGGAGCCCTGAGGTTTGACAGCACGGGCAAGATGCGCCAGGAACTGCTGAACAGTTTAACCATTAACGAAACTTACTTTTTCCGCGAGTACGAGCAGTTAAAGTGCCTGGCGGAAGAAGTCGTTCCTCTCTGGTGCCAGAACGGTGCAGGACGCAGCGGGGTCAAGATATGGTGCGCGGGATGTGCATCCGGTGAAGAAGCTTATACCCTGGCTATCGTAATGCAGGAGATGGCTCCGGACATACTTTGGGAGATATACGCCACCGATATAGATACGGAGGTTTTAGATAAAGCCGAAAAAGGCATTTATAATCACTATGCTATCCGCCAGGTGCCTGAAGTCTATCTCAAGCGATACTTTAGCCCTTTGGGTGATAATTACACTATTTCTTCTTTGTTTAAGCAAAAGGTGAAGTTTTGCCAGTTAAACCTTGTAGACGATGCGGGAATGCGAAAGATGAAGGGCTTTCACGCCATATTCTGCCGCAATGTCCTGATATATTTTGACGACCTTTCTCGCCGCCGGGTGGCCCTGCACTTTTACCAAGCCCTGGAGCCCGGAGGGTACGTATTCTTAGGTCATTCGGAGTCTATGAGCCGGATAACCACCCTATTTAAGCCGGTACGGTTTAAAAATGCTATTATTTACCAGAAGTAAAGGGGGTAGAATAAAGGCTCATGGCACGTGTGCTTATTGTGGATGATTCGAGTGCAGTGCGAGCGTATCATGCCAGCATTCTCGTGAAGGATGGACATCAAGTTGACTTTGCGGACAACGGGTACGAGGGCCTGGAGAAGTTTTGTGCGGCTGATTATGATGTGGTGCTGGTAGATGTTAATATGCCCAGGATGCACGGGTACGACATGGTGCGAGCGATACGAAGAAATGAGCGGAGCCAAAAAGTGGGAATTGTCGTAGTTTCGACGGAAGCGGATTCTAAGGATATGGTTGAAGGTTACAAAGCCGGAGCCGATCTTTACATGGTTAAACCGGTCAAGCCAGAAGAACTTAAACGGGTATGTATTATGTTCAGCCGTACGAAGGGCGAGGGCAATGATACGGGCGAGGGAGCGTAATATGGAGAAAGGATCCAAAACTTTAAGGATCACGGCCCATGAACTTGAGAGCCGTGATTTGTGGCCTTTGCTGCGAGAGATGGAGGAGAAAGGGTGGCTTGAACGTTTAAATCTTCTCGATTGCGGGGAAGGATACAGCCTGGAAATTGAAGTCAGGGCTGAACAAGACATAGAGCATTCCGAGCGACTAGTAAAAGATTACTTAGAGGGTAAAACGATTTTAGGCAATAGTCCCCGTACAGCCCGTGATGTAGGGAGGGAGATAGTAGAGACCCAGACGGTCAGGGTAGAACAGGGTAAAATTGACAAGCTTCTAGCTCTAGCGGGTGAGCTTATAGTTAGCACCAACGTGCTCACTCACTTAGTAAGACGTCTAGAAGATCTGGGTTTACCGGTTGAAATGGTAAGGGAGTTCAAAGAATACCAGTCGTCACTTAACCGGACAAGCTGGGGGATACAAGATGTAATTATGGAAATGCGGCTCATGCCAGTTGGTTTTGTATTTGAGCGTTTTCGCCGGGTAGTACGAGAACTGGGGCAGGAGCTAGGGAAAAAGGTACAGTTTAAAGTACTCGGCGATGAAGTTACAATAGACCGCAACGTTGCCGCTATTATATACGAACCTCTTCTCCATCTAGTCCGCAATGCTCTTGATCACGGTTTAGAAGGGCCGGAGGAAAGAATACGGTCAGGAAAGCCAGAAGAAGGAGAACTTCTTTTGCAAGCGGAACGCAAGGGGGAGCACGTGGTTATTGCTGTAAAAGATGACGGTATGGGGATTGACGCTGGAGTTGTTAAGAGTAAAGCTGTCAGCCGTGGGCTAATAACGCAAGAGCAGGCAGAGAGGATGGGCTTTAACGAGGCGTTAGAACTTATATTTGCACCTGGTTTTAGCACAAAGGATGAGGCCAGCGCGGTATCCGGCCGGGGTGTAGGTATGGACGTAGTCCGGGAAACGGTCGAACGGTTAGGCGGGAAGGTAATGGTGCGCAGCGAGTTGGGGGTTGGGACAGAGGTAGCCCTGGAACTTCCTATCTCGATGAGCATAACAAAGGTTGTACTCTTGGACTGCGGCGGTCTGTACGGAATCCCGGTAGGGGAGGTCAAAGAGATAGTAAAGGTGGAAGCGTCCAGGCTGCACTCTTTAAAAGAGAGTGAAGTAGTGGTCTTGAGGGAAACCATATACCCCGTGGTCCGGCTTTCCCGTGTGCTTGACTCTAGGGCAGTGGGGGTAGAAGGCAATGAACTTACGCTGATAGTCCTGTTGGCTGGTGTTGCAATAGCCGTGCCAAAAGTTTTAGGCGAACAAGATGTAGTGTTGAAGAACCTCCCGTCCCAGCTTTCTCATTTGAACCTGTTTACTGGTGCGGCAATACTGGGGAATGGGGACATTGCTTTGATTTTAGATACTAGTATCTTTGGAAGGATGGTGTAAACTTTAATGGCTATTGACTTGATGCGTGAGTTTTTAAACGAAGCCCACGAGCAATTGGATATGTTAGAGCAACTGTTTTTAAAGTTAGAAGAGAAAGATGCTAGAACTATTGATGCGATCTTTAGGATTGCCCACACTCTCAAAGGTTCGGCAGCTTGTGTAGGACTTAAAGATGTAGCAGGTTTCTCCCATAAGATGGAAACTTTGCTTGACAGTATCCGGAAAGGAGAAGTAGTGATAAGTGAAAGCGTTTGCAACCTTTTGCTACAATCGGGAGATGTTTTAAGGGCGTTAATACATGGAGTTGAGGAAGGGCTGGAGAATTATGTCCCTCCGGAATACAACACGATAATGAACGAACTTGAACACGCCTCTGAAAGAACTTTTATCTCTAAAGAAGATAACAACGATGCCTGTATGAAATTATTCGTGCGGATTGGGCTTGACCGGGCTTCAGAAATGCGTGCCGCTAGAGCGTTTGTAATACTGAAACGGTTGGAAGACATAGGCAGATTGAAGTTTTCACGGCCTTCGGAGAACGAATTGCTCAACGGACAGGTAGTTCCCGATGCCATGATAGCAGTTGTAGAAGGCGACATCGAGGATGAGGCTCTCTATGAGTGTATAACGGGATATCCGGACGTAACGGACGTCGAAGTTAGGTATATGGTGGAAGTCCGGGAATCCAATTGGGTGAAATATATGGAATATGGACGTGTATTAGAATCAAAGGGGAAACGCATAGTCCTCGACTTCATACCTAGTACGCTGAAAATTGATGGTGGTACGTTAAGTTTTCTTGGTGAAGCCTTACGACACGGGTGGCTATTGCATTCAAACGACGACCTTACTTTTAGAGTGTTAAACCGGATAACATTAAAGCAAGTGGTTTAAGGAGGCTTTTTCGTGGAGAGAATAATATGTTTGACCTATATAGGGCCCGGCGGGCGGGTTCAACTACCACGAAAAGTTTTGGATAAGCTTAAATGGAAAGAGGAGGACTACATTAAGATAGAGGTTAAAGGACAGGATAAAGTGGAATTAAGAAAATTAAGTAGTTCCCCCTGAAAAAGTCCACTTTTTGCATCGCTTAAGGGGAAATGTTATTGTAAGTTTAATCAAAGTAGTAGAATGGACCAAAATTTCATAACCCAGGTTATAGCGGTACTTCAGATACATCATACTTTATCTAATGTTAGTATGTTCTGCAGAGTGTCATAGGAAAAATCCAGCAAATCCTGTTGACAAACATCACCAAAATGCGGTAATATATTGCCATGTAGTGTCAAATTGTATAATTATAACCAGTACCGCTAAAGGCAAACCCGTCGAAAGGCGGGGACGCAAAGCCGTTGGGTCTACAGCCGTTAGGCCATGACTGCCAGGTTGCCGGTATTCACTGTTTTCAAGCCCCCCCGTCAACCGAGGTGGGTTGTTTTTATGATAGCTAGCAAAAACTTTATAGTCTGTTTAACAGCCTGCATGCTGATACAGGCTCAGACGAGAATACGAGTGATTCTTGCCTGAGCCTTGTTTTATGTAAACTAAAAAGCTCTTATGGCGCTAACAACGCCACCACGAAGGATGAAAATGGTATTTTAGAAGGAAAGGGGGGATGATCAAGGAATATGCCAGTTTTGGGTTCCACCGAGGCGCCGCGCGTTCGGGCCAACGCGAGTATCGAAGAAGCTATGAAAAGGATGAGCGAACGGGAAAGCTTAGTGCTGCAGGTAATCAATGGGACAGGAGAACCGGTAGGATGGCTGGACGGCCTGGACTTCTTGCGAGTCTTTATGAAGGAACCCGGCATGGCGGCGGTCAGGAAAAAGAGCATGAGGGAGCTTGTGCAGGTTATTGTCGAAGATGACTATCAGTTTGTACTATGAGCCTGAGAGGCTAATATTTCTGAGATTGATTACTATTTAGTTAAAGGATGTGATAGACAATGAAAGTACGAACCCGTTTAATGATTATATTGACAATAGCTGTTATTGTAACCCTAAGTGTCTGGTATATAGATATGTTGAACTTGGCCAAACTTAACAAGGCTACGGCAACGATAGATGAGGTATTTCTTCCCAGTGTAGAAAACATTCTCAATGCTGACAGGGACTTATATCAGGTATATGTAGCTGAGCTTGAGCTATTTGACGCGGTTCCTGGAAGTCCAGAATGGGATCGTTACACAAAGGAGATAAAGGATAATTTTCAGCAGGTAGTTGACCGAGTAAATGGTTATGCAGAATTGGCAACTACTCAAGAACAGCGTAACATTGTTGCCCAACACGTGGCTGCCCGGGACAAATGGAAGGTTGAACTAGACAAGTATATAAGGTTGTTGGAACAGGGAACACCGGAAGCAAGGCAACAGGCTAGGTTGATACGCGAACAAGTGGCTCCCCTTTTTGAAAGTACAAGAGAGCCACTAAATACCCTTACAGACGCTTCTCTTGAAATGTCAGAAAAGACCAAGAATGAGGCAAGAGATATTTACTCTAATGCACGGAAGGTTTCTCTGATTGTAATTGCTACAGGAATGATTATTCTACTGCTTTTGATCATCATACTGTTGCGGAGCATCACCATACCCTTAAATCTGGCTGTTGACCACCTGGGGCTCATAGCCAGCGGCGACTTCACCCGGCCAGTTTCCGATAATCTCCTCCGCATGAAGGACGAGATAGGGAAAGTGGCCCGGGCCATCGACCGCCTGCAGGCCAACCTCAGACCACTGCTTTCGGGCCTTAGAGACGACGCTAAAACCCTGGCCGGCAACTCGGAAGCTTTAAGCGCGTCTTCGGAAGAGATCGCCTCCTCTTCCGGCGAAGTGGCCAAGGCCATCCAACAGGTGGCAGCGGGGGCAGGGGAACAATCGAACCACCTGCAGGAGATACTCGGCCTCATCGAGAACATAACCTCAAGCCTGGAGAAAGTCTATACCGAACTCGGGCAAGTTAAAGCCAACAGCGAAGAGACCTCCA
>NZ_LTBC01000027.1 GCF_001594015.1 Moorella mulderi DSM 14980 | reverse complement strand
AGATCAACCGGGCGAACAGGGGCGGGCTAAAGGTAGCCCTGGTTCTGGCCCGGTCTGAAAGGTTGGGTAAGGGAAAGATTGGGGAATGCGCCAGGCAGGCGCGGCGGCGCCTGCGCGAGATAGACACTGTCATAGAGCTCAGCAAAAGCACACTGGCGTTGATTCTCCCTCATACGGGGAAAGAAGGCGCGCAGGTGGTGACAACGAAACTGGAGGGCTTCCTTCCCGGGACGTGGAGCTACGGGATTGCGGTATATCCCGACAACGGGAAGGACGGGGAAGAGCTTTTCGCCTACGCCGAAGTTGCCCTTAAAGAGAGCTGGGAGAAAAAAGAGCCTGGTGCGCCAGCACAGCAGCAGGCGTCTGACACTTAGCATCCCAGGACTATTTCCGCAGTCCAGATTCTTAACCCCCCGGTCAACGGTGCAGTGTTACGCTTAAAGGGAAGTTACGGAGATAGATACTTAAAAGCTGTATTGGGGCGGGTCCTCATAGAACCACAAAATTATACGCATTTAACCGCAAGGTTTAACCCTCCTCAAAATGCTTGAGGCGTGTGCTTCACAGAAAATCTATGTGCTGTAACAGCAATGGGAGAGCTTTTAGAAAAAGCCGTAGTCGCCGATAAGGCGGCTGTATAGCTGTAAAATTTTCTGCCGGGGAAAAGGAGATGAATTTAGAAAGGTTCTATCCCATCGACTGGCTGCGAGTGGCTTGCAAAGGGAGTAAGTTTTTTATTTACCTCCTGATACTCGCCTGGCTGGTATGGTTTATCCGTACCTCTCAACTGAGAGTTAGAAAGAGAACGGCCGTGGTTCTGCTTTTTATCGGCCTGCCCTTGGTGCTGGCCGGCATTTCCCTGGACCTTGTAGGAGAGTTTTTCCGTCTCTCTACATTGCTCAAAAGAATAGTGGGCGAACTTATCCTTTCCAACACCGGTACCTTTTTAGTCCTATATTCGATGGTGTTGATGGTCATGGAACTGGCCCGGGCTTCATGCCGTTACCAGCGCGAAGCTGAAAGCGACCCGCTTACCGGCCTATACAACCGGCGGGCCTTTTTTGCCTCGGCGGAGAGCGTGCTAAAGGAGGCCCGGGAAGGGAAGCGCAACCCGGTGCTGGCTATTTTAGACCTAGACAACATGAAGAAAATCAACGACACCTGGGGACATCAGTATGGGGATGAAGCCCTGAAACGGGTGGCTCAGGCCATCCAGAAAAGCGTCCGGGAAGGGGATGTTACGGCCCGCTATGGGGGCGACGAATTCGTCATCCTCTTTCCAGGTAAAGGGCCGCGCCTGAAGACACTCCGGGCCCGGCTTGAGAGGCACCTGAAAGCGATACGCTTTTCCGGCACGGAGATACCCTTGAGCCTATCGGTGGGACTGGCGCGGTTTCCGGCAGACGGAAAAGACGTAGATGCGTTGCTCGCAGTGGCCGACGCCAGGATGTACGCGGACAAGGAGGCAAAGAAAGGCCGCCAAAGGGCCGGCATTTAACACTCTCGCGGGACTGCCGGTCCGGCAAGCAGGCCTTTTCTGGCGAGCACTCCCAGCAGGAGGTATGTGGTTCCTTCATGGAGAGAGAGAAATTAATGCAGTACTACGAAGAACTGAAACAGATCGGCTTACAAAAACTTCAAGACAGCATGAGCCAGGCCCTGGGGCTGGCAGCTTCTGTCACCTACCCGGACGGACAACTCCTCACCAAAACCTCCAACCTATGCTCTTTCTGCGCCCTCCTTAATGCTAATCCAGAAGGAAGATCCAAGTGTGAGGCTTCACGTGTAATCTTTGCCAGGGCTGCCGTGGACGCAGGGAGAGCGATTCTCGACACCTGCCATGCCGGGCTGGTACATGTGGCAGTACCCCTCCGGGTAGCAGGAAAAACAGTAGCGGTACTGGTGGGCGGCGGTGTAACACTTAAGCCGCTCACAGAAGAGGAAGTAGCCGAACTTGCCCGGGAGACAGGCATAGACCAGGAAGAGCTCTGGGTAGCGGCCCAAGGGGTACCTTTGTGGTCTGAAGAACGGCTGCGGAAAGCGGCGGAGATGATACGGGCAGTAACGGAAACTTTGGCCCAGCTGCTATACACCAAGCAGGAACAGCAGAAAAAGGCAGACGAACTCATCGCTCTCTTTGAATTCAGCAAAACAGTTTCCGGCAGCCTGCAGGTGGCCGAAGCCGCCCGGAAGGGACTTCAAGCGGTGCTGAAATTGACCGGTGCCACCAGCGGGTCGGTGGTGATGCTTAGCGAAACGGAGCCGGGGGCGGCAGCTCTTGAAGTGGCGGCTACCCTGGAGTCCTCTAATGACTTAAAAGTTATTCCTGCAGGGGAAATAATAGCCGCCGTTGGGCGGGAAGCTATCGCCGCGCACTTTGATAGCCGTCCCGGAGAAAGCAGGCCCGAAGAAAAGCGGCCGGCAGTTGCAGTACCTCTTACAGCTGGGGGCAAGGTAACGGGGGTACTCACCTTAGCAGGCAAGCCGGGGGGGCAGCGCTTTACCGGAGAGGAAGCTATCTTTTTGACCACCCTGGGCACCATTCTGGGGCTGGCGCTGGAAAATGCCCGGCTTTTCCGGAAGGTGCAGGAAAGGGCAGCAATGCTTGAACGGCTGATCGAAGTAGGGCAGGTGTTATCGAGCCACCTTGATGTGGATCTAGTGTTTGAATCGGCCCTGGCAAGTGTGAGGGACGTGCTGGGTGCACGGTGGTGTGCCCTGCGGGTGCTTGACGAAAATACCGGCGAACTGGTGCTGAGGGCCAGCCTGGGTATGAGCCCGAAGTTGCAGGCGAGGTTCGCCCGCGTCCGGCCGGAGGATAACTTGTTGGGTGAAGTGCTCCAAAAAGGGGAAGCCGTGGTAGTGGAGGACCTGGCCGCCGACGGGTCTGGCAGGCACCTGCCCTACTACGCGCTTGAGATGCGGGCCCTGGTTGTGGTGCCGGTGAAAGCAGGCGGAAAGATTCTGGGCACATTGAAGGTTTATTCTCCTGTACCGCGCCGCTGGTCGGAAGAGGAAGTTGAGTACCTGGGTACCGTTGCAGCTCAAGTCGGGTTAGCGCTGGAAAACGCCCGCCTTTACTCCTCCCTGCGGGAGTACTACCTGAGTACCGTACAAGCGCTGGCGGCGGCATTGGAGGCCAAGGACGTATACACGAGGGGGCATTCCATCCGGGTAGCCCAATGGGCACGCTCCTGCGCCCGTATGCTGGGACTTAGTGCTGAAGAGGAGGAACAGGTTTACATGGCCGGCCTATTACACGACCTAGGCAAAATTGGCATACAAGAGGACATTCTTCTTAAAGCGGGCCCCCTCACCCCGGAAGAAAGAAAAGAGATGCAGGGTCATCCTGAAGTAGGAGCCAGGATCCTGGAACCGGCCCGGTTCCCAGCGGCGGTTATTGCAGCCGTACGGCACCATCACGAAGACTATGGAGGCGGGGGTTATCCGGCTGGCCTATCAAGAGAGGAGATCCCGCTTCTGGCGCGCATTATTCGTGTGGCGGATGCCTACGACGCCATGACCTCCGCCAGGCCATACAGAGAAGCATTTACCCCGCAGGAGGCATATGAGGAATTGAAACGGTGTGCAGGCCGGCAGTTTGACCCCCGGGTGGTAGAGGCATTTTTACGGATTCCGCAAGAGGAAATGGAAGATATTGCTATACGGGGGGGGGGGGCACCCTGATAGCTCTGCTTGGCGAAATACTTTTTTTACTGAGGCGGCCGCTCTGACCAGAGCCGGGTCATACTATGGCGGGGAGGGCAACAATTGAGGCGGGATGGCTTATACTGGACTATAAAAAATGCGAGGTCATCTGAATAATGAGTTTAGAGCAGGCTAAGACCTTGTCTGAGTTCTGTAAAACCGTGATATATTTTTTATCCGCCCTGGGCATGGAGATTTGCCTTCATAAAGGGCGTAACCGGAAAGGACGCGGGCCAGAGAAATTGCTGGTGCTAGGACTATTAACTATGGGTACCGGCACTTTTCTGAGTGCGTATGGGGTCAAACTTGGTCTTCCCGAAAGCTGGGGAAAAATCCTGGGCGACCTGGTGCTGGTTAACGCCGGTACGGCAGTTACTATATTAGCTGTGTACCTCCTGACCCTAAAATTCCACCTGGTAGCATTGGCGCTCAAGAAAGAAGCAGTTACCGACCCCCTTACAGGCCTTTACAACCGCAGGACCTTTTTCCGGGAACTGGACTGCAGGTTAGAAAGGGGCGGCAGTTTGGCGGTGGCCGTGCTGGACCTGGATAACATGAAACAAATAAACGACACCCTGGGCCACCAGATAGGGGATGAAGTTTTGCGGGCAGCCGCAAGAGCCCTCAAAAAGACAACACGTGAAAAAGATATAGCTGCCCGGTACGGGGGAGACGAATTTGTAGTTCTGTTTGCCAGTGAGGGCCCGCGAGTAGAAAAGTTCAAGGCCAGGCTTAAAGAGAACCTAATGGCAGAGCTGCCTTATACTGGGGAGATTGAGGTTGGCATTTCTACGGGGGTAGCCTACTGCCCCGAGGACGGCGAAGACGCCCGCTCTCTTCTCTCGGCTGCTGACGCGCGCATGTACGCTGAGAAAGAAGCCAAGAAGAACCACTATTATGCATTTGGCCTGCTGGCTGAAAACAGTAAGCCGCTGGAAGTCGGAATAACCCGGAAGAGGCCCTTTACACTAGTGGAAGGGAGAAGGGAACTATTTTAGCAGGAGGGCGTAGTCGCCGCTACTAAAAAGAGAGGGTTTTAACAACTGGTACTCGCTTGGGTGGTATGGTTTATCCATACCTTTTAGTTGAGGGCCAGAAAGAGAACAGCAGCAGTTCTGTTTTTCTCGGCTTACCCATGCTTCTCGCCAGCATTTCGTTGCATCTTCAGTACTTTGCTGAAGAGAATAGTAAGGAAGCTCATTCTTTCCGAGATTTGGCAGAAATAAAATAAAAGTATCCTGCTTTGAGAAAGCCCCGACCGAAAGCCTGTGCGTTATTCTTGGTGACACTTCATATGGCTTATAAAGGTTAAAACGAGAAGGGTCAAGGTGGACAACAAAGAACGCATTAGAGAGTTGTATTTTAAGAGGGACACTCTTTTTGGGCCACAAGCCGCAAGGTTGAAGGTGGCCTTTCCTGTTAATAATCGAGCAGCAAGCAGCTTTTTACTTGGAGGCAGGCTGATGGACAGGGTTCCAGGGAAGAAAATACTCATAGTAGAGGACAGCAGGCTTCAGGCCCAGATAGCGGCGGATATCCTCAGCAGGCACGGATATATGACTGAAATTGCCCTCACCGCAGAAGAGACCCTGCAAAAGGCATCCGGTCCGGAATGTCCCGACCTCATTCTGATGGACATTGACCTGGGAGAAGGGATGGACGGAACGACGCTCTCCAGACGGATTCAGCAGGTTAAAGACATCCCCGTGGTATTTCTCACCGCCATCTCTACCCGGGAGGCTGTAGAGCAAGTCCGCTCGGTCACGCGCTACGGGTATGTTCTGAAGGGCGCCCCGGAACACGTGCTGGTGTCCACCGTAGAGATGGCCCTGAAGCTCCATGAAGCCCTCTCCCTGGCACAAATGTACCGCAGGATAGTCGAAGGCTCCTTGACGGAGGTCTATATCTTTCATCCCGACACGTTAAAGTTCCTGGCGGTCAACCGGGGGGCCAGGGAGAACCTTGGCTACACCGAAGAAGAACTCCTGGACATGGACATCATGCAGCTAATGCCGGAATTTGATCGGGAGAGATTCAGATCCCTTCTGGCTCCTTTACAGCAGGGCGAAAAAGAAAAGATCATATTTGACGCCATGCACCGCCGGAAAGACGGCTCCCTCTACCCGGTGGAAGCGCACCTGCAGCTCTTCGGCCATGGGAAAGACGGCATAGGCGTGGCCTTTATATTGGATTTGACAGAACGCAGGAAAATGGAAGAAAAGCTGAGACAGCAGGGAGAGTTTCTGCAATCGCTCCTGGCCGCCCTGCCCGTTGGCATCTTTATCATCGACCCCGCATCCCATCGCATCGAGGAGGCCAATCTGGAAGCGGCGGCCATGATCGGAGCCGCACCCGAAGAGATCGCAGGCAGACCCTGTTGGGAATTTTTCCCGCAATCCGCAGGAAGCTGTCCTATTACTGTCGCGAAGGAAGAGGTTGACCGCTCCGAACGGCTTTTGCGCCGGAAGGACGGGCTGGAGATCCTCGTGCTCAAGACGGTCAAACGCTTGCGTACGGACAGCGGGGAGAAACTGGTGGAAACATTTATAGACATCTCCGAACGCAAACACCTGGAAGAAGAGCTTTATCGCCTCTCTATCACCGACCCCCTGACCGGTGCTTACAACCGCCGCTATTTTTTAGAAATGCTGGAAAGAGAAATTGAGCGTACGCGGCGGACGGGGCATCCCTTCGCCCTGATCATGCTTGACCTGGACCACTTCAAGGGCATCAACGACCGTTTCGGACACGCCGCCGGCGACCGGGTTCTTAAGAGCCTGGTGGCCGCCTTTAAGGAGAGGCTGCGCAAGACAGATTGCCTTGCCCGCTGGGGCGGGGAAGAATTCGTCATACTCCTTCCGGAGACCGGAGTAGAAGGGGCAGCTACACTTGCGGAAGAGCTAAGGCAGAAGCTGAGCGAAATGGAGATCCCCGGGGTGGGCCTGGTGACGGCTAGTTTCGGCGTGACGGGCTACCACCCTGGCGACACGGTGGACGCCGTCACCCAGAGGGTTGATAGTGCCCTCTACCGCGCTAAAGGGAATGGGCGGAACTGCGTCTGCGTCGGTGGTCCGCATTAGTCCTGCGGCTCAGGCGGCCGCGCCCTCTTCTTTTCAGGCTGGCATTGGTCGCAAAGTCCACCTGCCTGGCCTCTCCCACCTTTAACCCTTCGCGGTACAAAAGGACGGGCCGGGCCGGGTTTAAAAGCCACTCCGGGTCATACCGCACCTCCAGGCGCAGTCCGGCCAGCTGCGGCTCCGTTTCAAAGAGGACATTCTCTAAAGAGAAGGTAGCATCATGGTTAACTTTGCGCATGACCCGCAGGAGGAAATACTCATCCAAAAGCGCCGGGTCGGGAAAGAGGCGTATCCGCTCGATCTATTTAGCCCCCTAACTACTTTGGACAAAAAGTCTTAAGTCTGCTAGATTAAAAGAAGGGGGCAGCCATAATGGAACGGAAGAAATATCCAGTAGAACAAAAATTAAAGATCGTCCAAGAATGCCTCGAAACCGGAAACTGTGCAGTAGTAGCCAGAAGATATGGTCTATCTTCCAGCATGGTTAACCGGTGGACGAGGAATTATCGCCGCTATGGGGAAGCGGCCTTTACAGGAAATAGCAGCAAAACCTCAAAAGGAAGCCAGGGTATTAATTCCCACCTAAAAGAGCTAAAAGAAACAATAACTGAAAACGAAAAACTAAAGAAATTATTAGGGGAAAAAGAATTAGAGATAGAGATCTTAAAAGACCTGCTAAAAAAAACCAACCCACACTTACAGATAAAGTAGAGATAGCAAGTAAATGGATCTCAAGGAAAAAGGAGATATGGTGGTGGCCGTCCTATCAAGGGTTATTCCTACAACAGGCAACAAGAACCGGTTAGTGATGAACAAATAAAGGCATGGCTAAAGGAGCTAATTGAGGGCGAAGGCTTCGCCTATGGCTATGTCAAGATGACGATTATCTTAAAACACAAGTATGGACTGATTATCAACAAAAAGAAGGTTTACCGCCTTTGTAAAGAAA
>NZ_LTBC01000026.1 GCF_001594015.1 Moorella mulderi DSM 14980 | reverse complement strand
CTCAAGCCCCGGGCCAGGGCCCGCACCCCCGGACCCAGCTCGTTGGCGAAGGCCTCCTGCAGCCTCCCCCGCCGTAACATCCCGTAAAGTCGGGGGAAATAGAAGAACCCGGCCGCACCGCCAAGGAGAAGGGCAAAAAAAGAACCGGCGACCATAAAACTCAAGCCTCCGGCCAGCAGGGCGCCCAGGGCGGCTACCTCGGCGGCCAGCTTCTCATCGCCGCTGAATAAGTCCAACCGCCAGGGCGACCGCCACCGGGATTTAAACCCCGCTCCCCTACGGCCCCCGCGCATCTGTTCCAACCGTTCCGCTAAAGGGTTACGCTGCCGCAAGGCGAAAAGCCCCACCACCAGGGCTATAGCGGTCAGGAAAGCCATAACACCGGTAAATAACAGCATCAGTCCACCGCCTTCCAGTTGCGGTAAGGCCGCTTGGCTCTAAGCAGCTCCAGGCCCCTGCCGCCAGCACTTACTAACTTATCACCCTCCAGGCAGAATAAAGGCTCAATCACTACTCCCTTATCCCAACCCACGGCGGCTATTTCCACCACCTTGCGCTCCCGCCCGGCCCGGGCCATCTGCACCACCACATCCAGGCTGAGGGCTACCTTGTGCTCAATGGCCCGGCTGTCCCCGTAGGCGCGCCCTTCCGCCGACTGCAGGACCATATCCGGGAAGCGCATGGTAACCGCCTCCCGGGGAGTCTCGGCATGGAAGGTGGTCATAATCGAATGGCCGGCGGTTGTGGCCGTGAGTACATAGTAGGCCTCCGCCGCCCGGCACTCGCCGATGATGTCCCAGTCATGCTGGTGCCGCAGCTGGGCCTTGAGCAGCACGGGCAAGGAGATCTCCCCGGTGCCTTCCACATTAGGGAATTTAGCCACCAGCCGCCGCACATTCCGCCGCCTGGGGAACTGAAGCTCCGCCACTTCCTCGGTGGTGGCCAGGGTCTTTCCTAAGGGGATCAGGTCGGCCAGGGCGTTCATCAAGGTCGTCTTCCCCACCCCCACCGGCCCGGTGACGGCGATGTTGAGGCCAATATCTACCGCCAGCTTCAAAAACGCCGCCGCTGCCGCCGTAAGGGTCCCCCGCCGCACCAGTTCCTCCAGGTCCAGGAACTCCGGGAACTTGCGGATGCCCAGGAAGACCCCGTTCAGCTCCACCGGGGCGATGCTGGCCGTCAGCCGGGAGCCGTCCGGCAGCTGGCAGGTTACCAGTGGGCTATTCTCGTCCAGCCTGGCCCCGGCGACTCCCACCAGGCCCCGGGTGATGTTCAATAGGTGGTCCATATCCCGGAAGCGGACCCTGGCTTCAGTTATCTCCCCTTCCCTTTCCACCAGCACCTTGTCCGGCGCGAAGACCTGGATCTCCGTAATCTTGGAGTCACGCAGCAGGTCATATAACGGCCCGTAACCCATGACGTCCAGGGCCAGGCCCCGGGCCAGTTCCCTTAACTGGCCGATGGACATATCCGGCCTTACCCGTTCCAACTCTTCCCTAAAAACCCGCTGCAGGTAGTCCCGGTGCCCTTCCGGCCGGCGCAGGACCTCCCGGTTCTCCCTCCGGATACGCTGGATCGCCCGGTAGCGCACCTTTTCCAGCATGTCCGGCTCCAGAGTAGCCTCCCAGTTCGCCATTCAAGTCTCCCTCCTTAGACAGCCGCCCGGCGCCGGAAAAACCCGGCCACATACTCCCAGGGCCGTTTCCTGTCGCCCGCATCAGCAAACTCCCGGCCCATGAGGTTAGCCAGCAGCAACCCCGCCGCCCGGCTAAAATCGCAGTATGGGTAAGCCAACACTGGCGGCACGCCCCGGTCAGCGGCCCGGTCCACATGGATATCCTCCGGCAGCCCCGGCAGCAGGAGGGGGATACCCATATGCCTGGCAATATCCCCCTCCTTGAAGCCCGCCCGCCAGGAGCGCCGGTTCAGCACCAGCCGCAGTTTTCCCGGATCCAGGCCCCACCTGGGCACCAGTTCGTCCAGGTCGTTCTTGATGCTCTGGACGGTGGGCAGGTCCGGTCGCGCCACCACCAGGACGGTATCAACCGTAGAGAGAAGATAGGGAGTATAGTTGTTCTCCTTGCGGACCGCCGTCCCCAGGTCGTAGATCACCGTATCGAAATGCGGCGACAGCCCGGCATGGACTTTTTCCATCAGCCCGGCGGTGATGTACTCCTCGTCGGTGGCCCGGGCGGAACGCGGCAGGAAATACAGACCGCTGGCCTCATGCAAAAGCAGGTATTCCCGCACCATATCCCAGCCAACCCTGCCTTCCGTCATGTCCAGCCAGGCCGGCAGGGTCACCCGGGGATTGGGACAACCCAGCCAGTAGCTCAAATTGCCGCCGTCGGCATCGGCGTCCACCAGGGCCACCCGGTAATCCCTCCTGATCTTCCGGCCCCGCAGGGCCAAAAGAGCCCCAAGGCTTACAGCCAGGGCCGTCTTGCCCACCCCGCCCCTGGTACTCCAGATGGCAAGGGATATTTTTTTTCTATCATCCGGGCCGGTTTCCGGCTTCTCTCCGGCCCGGGCGGGAGGCAAAGGCGCGGGCGCTTCCTTAAAACCGGCATCCTTTAACGCCGCCGCGACCTCAGCGGCAGCATTATTAATGGATACCAGCACGATGCCCCGGGCGGCCATCTGCCGCCACAAGGCCGTATCGGCCAGGTCTTTATCCTCCACGGCCAGGAAGAACCGGCAACGAGGGTACCTGGCCGCCATTTCTTTGACCAGTTCTACCCCGCCACTACCGGGAAACCCGGCTACAACCACCCCACCGTCTCCCGGAACGGCGGCCCTGGCCGCCGCCAGATCGGTGGCCACCCCAGCCACCGGCGGCGCCCCATCCGGCCACCCGGAAAGAAAGACTTCTACAAACTCCTTGCTGCCCAGGACAATAACGCTAGCCGTTGCCAGAATAAAAACCCCCTTCCTACTTACCCAGGAGGGCAAAGGATATGGCCGCACCCCCGGCCAGGGCCTGCTGGTACTTGCCGTTTTCCTCCGGCGTCAACCCCAACAGGATGCCTTTATCATTGACCACCAGGACAGGCGCGGCACTGGCAACCACCTCATACCTACCACCCCTGGCGTCTTTATATCGGGCCATAACCTGCACCTTGTCCCCCGGCTGCAAAACACCAGCCAGGTTGGTCTCAATATCTGCCTTGACGGCCAGGGCCACCAGGCCGGGGTAGTCGCTTAAAAGCCCGCTTATACCCGCCTTGGCAGGCGGCAGGAGCATCGAAGCCCGCACAACAGTACCGGCCGGGATATATCCCCGGGCCACCTGCCCCACCGCATGGCTTACCGCGGGCAAGGCGTCTTTATATAGCGCCGCTCGTGGCACCGGCACCACCGTGAGATCCCCGGGTGACAGCACCTGATGGCTCTCAATGTCCTTTGCCGCCACCACCGCCGGGACAGCGCCGACCTTCTGGTTAACCGTCGTTATAGCTCCAAATACCGCCAGGCCCCCACATATAAGGCCAATTGCCAGCATCAACCGGTAGTTCTTAAACATCGCTATTCCCCCCTGCCACTCTCCAGTTGCCCCAGGGCGCCACCACCAGGTTGCCGTCATCCAGCTTTACAAGCAAATTCCTTGGCCCCGGCCCCCTGGCTCTCGCCTGTATGATCCCAGTCTGGCCATACAGCGGGTGACTTTTGTCCCGGTTCACGTATCTTACCCGGTGGTTCTTACCTATAACTGCTTTCCCTTGCTGGATGGCTGGTTCTGGATCAGAAAGGATTAAATCAGAAGCCATATAACCGCTCCTTTCGGTGTAAGAAAAATTGTGCTACAATCAGCGTAACAACCAAAAAATAAAGCGCGGGTAATGCCGCGCCATAAGTAAAACCTATAGAGAAATTATTTGGTTTTTGCAGGTATTAGGAAGTTGTATGTATATGAGCAGGCTTCTCGATCCTGGAAACATAGGAGCGAGAGATGCCCATTTTGCGGGCTATATCCCGTTGGGTACGCCGCAGGCCATGGAAAAGGCCGAAACGCATGACCAGAACTTTTTTCTCCCGCGGCGTTAAAACATTCACTTTTTGCATAACCTGTTGCCGTTCGTAAGAAGTTTCCACCATTTCCGCTACATCCTGGTCCGACCCAAGGATGTCAATCAAAGCAATTTCATTTCCTTCCTTATCCGTCCCGATGGGGTCATAAAGGGAAACCTCGCCACGGGTCTTTTTCATGGCACGCAGGTGCATGAGAATCTCATTTTCAATACAGCGGGCGGCATAAGTAGCCAGCTTGGTACCTTTATTCATGTTGTAAGTATTAATTGCTTTGATGAGGCCAACGGTACCAATGGAAATCAGGTCGTCGTTATCCTCACCGGTATTCTCAAATTTTTTCGTTATGTGGGCTACCAGGCGCAAATTATGCTCGATTAAAATATTACGGGCCTTCTGGTCCCCCTGCTGCCAGAGTTCCAGGTACTTTTGCTCTTCTTCCTCACTCAATGGCTGGGGAAAGGCGTTATTGGTAATGTAGGACAGGAGGAGGCTAATGCCCTTTAAAACAGAAAGGGCAACCAAAGCAATAAAGCCGGCTTCCATACTCCATACCTCCCGGGCAGGATAGCGTTACCCTTTATATATTTTATGGAAGCGCGGCTTAATAGGTGCTTGTCCTGGAGATTTATATTTATTTTATACCGGGGAGTAGCCGTGCCGCCGGCGTAACAGTTCGGCAAAGGCTTGGCGGCTGCCGGTACCGGTGCCGGGTTGTCTTAAAGCTTCCTGGTCCAGGCCCAGCCGGGTGGCTATCCCCGGCTCCTTCTCCCGGTGTCTGTTCCATATCTCCTGCCAGGCCTCCAAAAGCCCCGGCGGCTCCCGGAGCAGCCTTGCCAGTTCCTCCAGGGGTTAGTCCTGGTTTTGCACCAGTTCCTTGAAGCCCTGCCACCATCGCTGCCAGCGGCTGGTGCTGATAGCCAAATTCTTACGCAAAATGGTGAGGTCTTCTCCGCTCAAGTAACGGTCAATAGCCAGCGCCGCCCAGAGGTTCCGCATTAGCTGGCGGTTCTCTTTCTTCATACCGGCCACCGGCAGCAAAACTCCTTTTTGCCAGAAAGATTGCAGGATGGCGCGAATGCCCCGGTGGGTCTGGGGGAATAGGACGCAAAGCCTGGGAGTGTCCAGAATGGCATCCTGGGCATAGGCCTCTTCGAGCAGGCGTGCCAGTCGGCCCCTCTGCAAAGCCACCGTCCCAAACTCGGCCATCAGCTCGATGTCTTCTTCCGCCACCACTGTAAGATGGATCAGTTTCTCGGTTTGATTGGCCCGGGAACGCTTCTGGTGGTTCTCCCGGCCGGAGATGCCAGGAAACTCAATTTGGCTCGGCGCCCGGGTCAACAGGTTAGGTACTCCAGAACGTCTCGCGCCACCAGGACGGCTTCTTCCAGGGGCACTTCTCGCCTGGTCCGGATCTCGCTGACCAGGTGGTTATACAAGCCTTTGGCCTCCAGGGAGGCCGCCTGGGTGAGAATACGCTGGCGGAAAAAGGCTGGGCTACCCGCGGCTTAAAACCTCGCTTGTCCAGGTTTTTCCGCATGGATTCGCCACGCTGGCTTTTTTCCTGCTGGCCAGAAGCCTAATCTAAGCCGGGTAAGTATTGCCAGGTTAACAATTTAATTATGAAGCATTGGCTGCTCTTTTACAAAGGATACTTGCCTTCCTTAAGCCCCGTCTCAAAAAGAGCCAAAATATTTTCAGGAGGAACTTCGAACTGGATGTTGTGAACTGCGGCTAATACATACCCTCCTCCTTTGCCAAGCTGTTTAATTCGTTTCTTTGTCTCTTGACGTACATCATCTGGAGTTCCTCTAGACAATACATGTTGGGTATCAATTCCGCCCCAAAAAGTTATACGGTCACCAAATTGTTCTTTTAACTCTACTGGGTCCATATCTTTAGCCGAAACTTGGACCGGATTGAGTACATCAACACCAATTTCAATAAAGTCTTCAATCAATGGGCGAACATTGCCACAGCAATGGTAGATTAGCTTCTTGCCAGATTTTTTCTTGACAAATTCAAAGTAGTCCGCTTGATAAGGTTTAATTATCTCCCGGTAGGTCCTGGGTGAAACTAACGGTGCTTGCTGGGTGGCCAGATCATCTCCTATAAAAACAAGATCAATATAATCTCCCACTGCTTCTAAAAAAGCTTGATATCGCGCTTTTTGGATTTCCGTGACACGGGCTAGTAGTTCTTTGGCAAAGTCAGTATTTGCTATGGTATCAATTAAGAATTGTTCAAACCCCCGTAGCCTCCATGACGTTGCAAAGATGGCTTGAATCTCTATATTACCGATAATACAGTAATCCGTTTCTTCATGTAGCCTCCTGGCTTCCTCTTTAAGCCCCTCAGTACGGCCTGGATCATAGGGATCGGGCCAATCAAAGTTAGATAAATCCCTCAAGGTAGCATTCTTAAGTGGATGCTCAATAATGTCATAATAAAACCACTTCTCATTAATAGAGCGCTTATAAACGATCCCCCACTCATTTTTAAATACATCATCAGATAACCACTTATCTTGGGATTTCTTGGGAGGGTTATCATGAATCATACGTGTATCAACCTGAAGATAACGCGCTACTTCTTCATCCAAAGCAACCGTTTGGAAGATATTACCTAAAAGTCGAGGTTCTAATTTCAAGCCTAAGTGTTCTAAAAGCTTCTCATAGGCCCCCAAAGTCAAAGTGGTGCACCTTGTTCCCCCGAGGTCCATGGGAACTCTATCCGGTTCTACATGTTCCAGGGTCTTTAATACGCGTTCTCGTGGCTTCATTTTTAAATTAACTCCTTTTACATAATCTATATTGTCAATTTTTAATGTCAATTATATATATACCTATGCTTTTTGTTACTCCCATATTTCTAAGGGCCTCTTCTATCGCCGGTGCATTATGAGGGGTTAAGATAACATTATCCATTTTGAAAAGCGGGTTTTGCCGATCACTAACAATTTGGCGCCCTTCTTGATTACTTCCCGGGTAATATTAGTTAATGAACGTACCACCACGGGCTCTACACAAGCAATCTCTTCCATAAGTTGTCCGGGGGTCATATTGTATTTAAGTACCAGTTCAACTTCCGGCTGCAGGAGATCCAAACCTGCTTGATGAATTGGTTCGGTAACCAATACTTTGGGTTTTTGTTGTGTCATCTTGTTTCCCTCCCAAAGTTCTCAACCGCTCAATATTGCTAATCCCTTAGATAAAATAAGGGGCCATTTTCATGGCCACTTACTTTCAACTTGATAGCCAGATATAACTGCCTACTTCTTTATAACAGAAAGATTGGCCCGTTTCCCCCTCCAGAAAACCCTGGAAGAGTTCAAGTTCGAGGCCTTCCCCGTGTTGAGGAAGCCCTGGTCCGGCAGCTGGCAGCAGGAAAATTTATCAAACGTCGGAAAAACATTGTGACGAACGGTAACCCTGGACCGGGAAAATCTATTTAAGCATAGCTTTAGGCATCAAGGCCTGCCTTAACGGCTATACCGCCCGTTTTTTCACCGCCGCCAACCTGGTTACCAGGCCTTCCTCCGAAGCACAAACATCTATAAATAAATTATTTTTCAAGGGTAGCTAAAAACTCTTCGACCTGGGCACGAGTAGGTGTAGCACCTGCGCAACCTTTATTTAAACAGGTAAGAGCACCCACCACATTGGCAAAGCGCGCTGTCCGCTTTAAATCCCAACCGGCCAGATATCCGGTTATAAAGCCTGCGTCAAAGGCATCGCCGGCCCCCGAGCTATCTACCGGTGTAACCTTTACCGGCGGTTCAGTAAAGATCTTTCCTGGTGTGCCGACCATACAGCCTTCGCCACCAAGTTTGAGTACCACGATTTTCGGCCCACGTTTGAGAATACTTGTTACAATGGCTTCAGGCTCTTCTAACCCTGTTAATATCCGGGCATCCTCCAGGCTGGGAAAAACGATATCAGCCATTTCAAAAGATAGGTTTATGACTGCTTTGGCCCGGGGTAAGGACCAAAGTTTCAGGCGTAAATTCGGGTCATAAGAGAAAAGCACACCTTTTTCCTTGGCGATTTCTGCCGCCCGGAAAACAGCGTCACAGCTGCTGTGGCTAATGGCCTGGGTAATGCCGCTGGAATGGAATACCCGCGCCTGGCCAATATATTCAGGGTCAATGTCATCAGGCGAATAATGGCTGGCAGCGCTGTCCTTGCGATAATAAGTAAAGTCGTGTCCCCCATCCTCACGGCGAGAGATGAAATAAATAGCCGTAAAACTGTTGGGTTCTACAATGGCATGGGAAGTGTCTATCCCTTCCCGCTCCCACAGGTTTAAAAAGGAACGTCCAAATTCATCGGAACCGATACGGCCCATAATGCCTACGGAATTCCCTAGCCGGGCTGCAGCTACAGCAAAATTGGAGGTATCCCCGCCCCAACCGGTATGGAAAGTTGAAATCTCGCTTAAACGTCCTATTTCGGCAGCATTGAACTCAAGCATGGGTTCTCCCAAAGAGATAATTTGCGGCATATTAATTCACTCCTTAATTTAACATACTATGTTGATAAACGGTTGGGGGGAAAGGCCCTTCCCCACGTCATCATGGGTCAACGGGGCAATGCCCGCTACCTTATTAGGTAGAAATATTGGACAGCATAATCCTACTTGTGTAACCGTCGGGATAGGACAACCGGTAAAAACGCTGGATGGAAATCCACGCCACCCTCCGGTGGGATTGGGTTGGTGACGACCACCCAGGAGATACTCCTGCGCGGCCGTCACCAGTAACCCACCTAAGCCAAAATAACTATCACTAAATCCTGGCCCACTTCTCTACCGCTTTAACTATGGACTTCAGTTCTTTTATGTCTTCCGTTTGTTTTCGTTCCGTCTCTTCGATCTCTTCCGCCTTAAGTAATACTTCTTCCGCTTTCGCCCTCGGTACGACCACTACCCCGTCAGTGTCTCCTACTATGATGTCTCCGGGATGTACCATTACGCCTCCACATGCAACGGGTATATTGCTCGCTACCGTCACAATACGCCCTAACGTGGTGCTGGGCACAATGCTCCGGGAGAATACCGGAAAGTTAAGTTCTTTGAGTTCATTAACATCCCGTACTCCTCCATCCAGAACCGCACCTTCGAAACCGTTTACCTTCGCTCCTGTCCCCATCAAACCCCCAAATAGGGCATAGTCTTTGGCGTTTTCTGCTGAAATTACCAGAACTGACCCTTCTTCAGCACTATCAATGGCCTGCAGCGCGAGTTTCGGACCTTCGTTCTTCAGCGCAAATACTTCTTTTACTGTTACGGCCGGTCCTACAATTTTGCAGTTAAAGATGGGTTTCATTTCGTGGGTCATAAAGCCCCGTTCCCCAGTAACTTTGTCTACTGCATCTGAAACCGAAGCAGTGGCTAACTTGCGAAACCGTTCTACCAGTTCTTTGAGTTCCATTTTTTTAGACCTCCTAATCGTTTTTAGTTATCCTTATTCTTCTTTTTTGACCGGGTTACGTAAAACACCGATTTCGGGTATGATGGCTTCCATTATGTCGCCCTCTTTTACGGTGTCCGGAGCGCCAATATCTCCCAGCGCTATGATGTCCCCTAC
>NZ_LTBC01000025.1 GCF_001594015.1 Moorella mulderi DSM 14980 | reverse complement strand
GGCTGGGCGACCCAAGGCTTAAACCCTCGCTTGTCCAGGTTTTGCCTAAAGGTTTCGCCACGCCGGCCTTTTTTCCTGCTGGCCAGAAGCCTAATCTAAGCCGGGTAAGTATTGCCAGGTTCCGCCCTCCAGGACAGGGGTGGCAAGGACAATTATACCGGTAGGTCGGGAACCATAACTCACCCCTGACCTGGAGGGCGGTTAATAATATCTTATCTCTTACCCCGCCGGCTGCCGCCGCTCCAGCCAGCAGGGTAGGACTAGATTAAGGCAGTGTTGACCGTGGTTCTTCTTGCCAGGGAAAGGGAGAAGAGGGGTTATAGAAGAAAGTCACTACCAACGGCACGTTGTCACCCAATTTCGTAGAATTTAAAAGTGGCGGCACCTGCACCTATGTGATATAACATGATTGGGGAAAAATTAAAGATTCCTTGCTACATTAAGTGGGTAGACCAAAATCAGGAGGCTAGTAATGAGATATGTGTATGGTAATAAAGTTTGCCTTGTTACGATATCTAATAGCCTATTCTTTTCCCATCTTGCAGTAGACGATTGGTGCGCTCCAGGAGACTATATGAAATACGACTAATCTAATCTTACCTTTTCATTACTATTTGTGTCTGGAAGACCCACATTTTCCCCACATAGCTTAAGATGCACTATCCATATAGGAGTCACCAAACGTGTTAACGAGGAGATACGGATGAGGAGCGATTTTATTCCATTTCGACCGAACTTACAGGGTCCATTTCTAGAGAGGTTCCTTTCTAAAGCGGTTGAATTATGTAATAGCGAAGAACCCCGAACCACAGTGGACTCGATTGCCATAAATGAATACAGGTGGGCTACTGAAACTGTTCTTGTTAATCCTCGCCAACGTCGTATTTATAGAGCTGTATGGCTATTTCTAAGGGATCTCTTAAGAGCGGGGTGGACATGCCGCTGGTACGATTCCAATATCGAACTTGCACCGCCTGCCTTGGTGGATAAGGTCCACGATGAGGCTGAAAAGAACGCGGTTAAGGCATCCATTAGGAAATCCATGGAAGATGCTCGACGAAATCGTATTTTAGAGGCACGTGAGTTTATAGAGAAGATGGAAAATCCATCCCCTAATTCTCGGGCACGTGTGCCTATTACAGCTCTTATTGCTGATGGCAAAGCACTAGCTGCTGACCTCAGGGCAATAGCGCAATTACCGGATCGAAATGCTCAGTTATTAGCTCTTAGGAAGACTATCCGCCCGTATCTTCAATTGGTCCGGGAAAACGAGATCTGTCCCGAGACAGGGCATAAACTTGGGGATATTTGGCGTTATTTCCGTTTCACTTGGGCTACCCCATCTGAAAATACACCTGGGCGTACTCTACTATACTTAATTCGAGATGCTGGGCGACCTTATAATCCTGTTATGGGTATAGCTTCGCTCGAAAATGCTCCTATAAAAATTACCAGCCGAGATGATCACTTAGGGTGGTCATTGAAAGCCTTTTGCGAACAACTTGAATCTAGCGGTGATATTCAAAAGCATTTTAAAAGGCTTCTGAACTATATCCGCATAGCCATAGACGATATCAACTTAGAAGGTTTGTGCAGTCCAGAGGAATGCGAACAACCTTCGGATCAACTTATTCAACGCTTGGCCGCGATTGCTGAGCGTGCTGCTAAGGACCGCGAAGACGCACTGCGCGTATGGAGTCTCGGTTCAGAAAATAGGGACGAAGAAATTTTTCAAGAGAAGAGTGAACTTGGCAATATTCCCAAAGCAGCAGAAGAGGCGTTGTATCGGCGTAAGAGAGCTGAGCAGCTAGGAAGACTGCTAGTTGCAAAAAGAATCATTCAGGAGCTAGTTACTAGAACAGATCTGGAATTCACTTGGCGCACTCTTGTGGATAAAGAACATGTCCAAACGGCGATTCGTACAGCCATTCAGGCTCAGAAGAGTCGACACATTGGGACGAGTATTCTGGAACTAAATGTGTGCGGTGCTATCCCCCCGTATAACGAAATCTTGGGGGGAAAATTGGTAGCTTTGGTAATGCTCTCGCCGCAAGTGGTCTCAGATTACCGCAACCGGTACGGAGATCGTCCGAGTGACATCGCTTCTCGACTAAAGGGGAAACAGGTGGTTCGTCCGGCAGAGCTTGTTTATGTCGGTACGACTTCTTTGTATCGGGTAGGCTCCAGTCAGTATAATCGATTAAAGCTGCCGGCTGGTATTTTGTGCGATCAAGCCCCAGAGGTTCGGTGGGAACTCATTGGGGAAACAACTGGTTATGGAACACTTCATATCAGTCGTCTAACACTTCAGTGTTTGGAAGAAGTTGCTTATGACGGCGGAGTAGCACATGTGAATCATGTGTTTGGAGAAGGTCCGAGTCCCAAGCTTCGAATTATTCGACGGGCTTTGGACATTATATTTGAACCTGGTCAACGGGAAACCATAGACAAGTTTCAGAAACATGCTATGGCCCGGCTCGTATATGGGTGTTTCCTTGCCACTAATGCTAGGGCGTACCTTCTCGGAGAAGCTGATAACCCCGAGTATTATTTTGAGCCGTCGATTGACCCAGTAAAAGGAACCGAAAGGATTGTTGACTACTGGCGAGAGCGCTGGTTGTTGTCTCGGATTCAGTATGGTGCTGCTCTTGATCGGATCAAAAATTTTGACCCCAAGAAGCTTTTGTTAAGTAACGAGTTGGCCTCAAAGGATGAACCGACGTATCAGCCGATTCATGTTGGGGGTGAAGAAATACCTAGCGTGATGGACAGAGGGAAGGAGTTGCGCGATTTCGTACGCAACCTATACCGTGGTTCAAGTGCATATGCAGATCGCATTGACTTAGCGTTCTTGAATGCGATCCATGTGCCTACTGATCTGGACGTTGAAATTGTTAAAGCAGTCGAGACTGGTAAAAGCGTTATATTAACTGGTAATCCAGGTGATGGGAAGTCACATATCTTACGGATTTTAGAGCCCGAATTGCAAAAGTTGCTCACTAATCCTGTTATTGTACTGGATGCAAGCAGCGTTCTTGACAACGAATTGGTTCGAATGTGGGCGGAAGCACAAGAGCAGGGACGTCCATTTTGTGTTGCTATTAATGAGGCTGTGTTGTTCAATTTGGCAAATAACTACCCAGACTTTCATCCCCTTCAGGAAGCTCGAATGCAAGTTGAGCAGGCAGTTCTATACGGTGACGAAGATGATAAGGAATTCGGCGTCGTTGTTTTCGATCTTAGCAGAAGAAATGTTTTATCAAGCCGTATGGTATCTGCGGTGCTTGATAAACTAACAGATCCTAGTTTCATACCACAGTGTGCCAACTGTCCTGCAGATGGATGTGACTTCGTACGCAACCGAGAGATTTTAAAAAATCCGCTTGTACGTGTTCGTTTGCAAACTTTACTTGATCGAGTAAGCCGTCGGGGCTATCACGCCACTCTACGAGAAGTCCTAGCGTTAGTCTCCTATTTGCTGTTTGCGGATCGGGACTGTATCCAAATGTTGCAAACCAGTGGTGAACAAAAATATACTTTATCTGAATTGCTATTTTCGGGAACGGGGAGTATTTTCGAAGCAATTCGAGAGACTTTTGACCCGAGCCGAATTACACATCCGGTTTGGGATGAGAACTTGATACTGGGTGAAACAAAACCTGATGATTGGGTGCCAGAGTGGCGGATCGAAACAGGTTCAATTGACCCTATAAATAATGATAGGGTGGCAGCCCGTAAGAGGGCCTTCTACTTCTTCCATCAGCAGGGAGACGTTTTGTTAAGTATGGCAGGTAAAGATGAGACGGATTTCGCTGAGTTTCTCAAGATGGAAGAACGAGAAGCTCTACGGTTACTTTTTCGGTGGATTAACAGTTTTTTTGGATCCGACTGCGGAAGCGATGAACTGCGAGTGTGGCAGAGTCACCGGTATAACCAGTCCCCCAGGCGCATTCTATACAGCTTTATAACTCGCCATCGCAAGGAATTTGAAATAGTTCGCCCCAAGTTAAGGACTAGCATGGCACGGGCGTTTGATCTTGCCGAAGACCACGTTTTGTTGCGCTTGAAGAAGCGTCGAAGTGCTAAACTTCGTGTTGACTTTCCTTTGTTTCAACTTTTAGCTCAGGCTGGACGCGGAGTCCCGGTAATGTTTCTGGAAACGGACTCCACCAGAAGATTATGGTGTTTTATTGAAGCTCTGTCGGAACCGATCGATTGTGAAGATGACGTGACTATTATCCTTTTTGATCCTATTTCTGGTGAACAGCTAACGGTAACTGTTGATCCGGAGAAGAAACGTTACTTATCTGTTGATACAAAGCAATCGTGAGGAGGTTGCCATGCTCGCAATCGAATCCATTCGGACAAGTGTTGATCACAAGTATGTTGGTTTATCTCCTGACACTCGGAGCATTAAACCAGTTCATATTGCCAATGGGCTGTTCAGAACTCTAACAGGTAAAACGTATGACACTGAGATGCTGAACCGGTTCGTTGTATCGCAGAAGCACGACGGGGAGATCCCGAAGGGGCATGATCTGCCAACCATTTACCGGTGGCTAGCTGAGAATGGTCGCATTGATAGCAGGGAAGTTAAGGAGGACAACCTGAAGCGATTTCGTGTTCTGCTCAAGAAAGTGGTTAACGCTGATGACGGTGTTTACCTCCACAAGGATCTAATGGAATCTTATTCAAGTGGTTATCTTGGGTTTGTGACACGTGACCGCATCGCCCAAAGCGCTGGGGAGTTTTTTGGAACCTGGCTGATGAAAAGGAACTCCCCTCTGGTAAATTGCATCCGTGACTCGCTTCAACAACCAGATGATCCGATCTCAATCCTCGGATTCCCACTTCTTGATGATGAGCCTAGGGACTTTGTACCGAAGCTTGATTTCGAGGAAGTAGAATTCTTCAGGACTTCCCTACCATCTGAAGTACGGGACTTATGGAATGGATTGGAGGAAGCTGCGGCTACTCTTTCCAAACATTTACAGTTACATCCAAACAAATTATTGAGGTTGCGCTTAGCAGTCCTGTTTGCTAGTTTTGTCGTTATCCGACATCTGACTACCCTGGAAGCATGTTATGTTCCATCGAGGGAAAAGGCCATTCCGCCATTCCTCCTTGACTTTTCGGAAAAGGAGTCCGAGCCCGTTGCTCGGGCCTCCGTGATGAGCTATACGCATGCTTGTCAGTCGATTTCTCGCTTTTACACTTGGGCGTTTGGAGAACATTTGCGTTCACAATGCGGGACCTTGAAGGAGATAGAAGCTGAAGGGGTACCTACCTACAAGAGGACGCAGCCGAAAGAAGAATGGGAGGAGCTCTGGCAGATAGCACTGAATGAAGCAAGGGGGTCGGACCAACCGTATCTTGTTTGTGGACAAGCACTTTACCATATTATGGCTTCCGAGGCGGAAGGTGATCCGATCCGTTATTTGCGTCAGTTGGGCCACCGAAGTGGCCTTATGTGGCCTCCTGAGAATTTCCAGCCTGCCAAGCGTTTTGTTTTGCAACAGGACATGCTTGAGGTCTTGATCCGAGCGTCGGTCGAACCTGGGGACACGATCGACATGCATGAGTTGCAGAGACGCTTATGGCGACGTTTTGGGGTGGTTATAGGCGGTCGACCTGAAGATCAGCAATTGCTCTTAGAGGCGGGCATTTATCAGGCGGACAGTAGTGCTCTAAGACTTAACCGAGAAAGGTTCGCTGCTAGGTTAAGCAACCTTGACTTCGCACGACTACTGGCGGACGGTGTAATGCAAGTCGAACTGGAGGGGAACCATGCAATTGGAACGTAACCAGCTAGTAGCAGGGGCCTTGGTAGAGCGGCTTACTAAGGCTAAAGTAGGTGTTGTGGTAAAAGGCTTGAACGGTATTGACCCGATTGTCATTTCTAAACTTGCGGGGGAGACCTTAGGCAAACTCCTTGCAGTTTGTGTAGTAGGTTATGGTAGGATTTCGGAGGAAACCGATGGGATCACATTTAGCAATAATCTGGAGAGTGCCGTTGACTGGCGTAACACTCCGGACATTGCTGGACGCATCGTTGTCTTCATTCGTGATGACATACCTAAACTGCATTCTTTGGGTGACTTAGATACCCTTACTGAGCGGGATGTCACCGAACATCTGCTAACCCTGGCAGAAGAGAAGCTGGCTGATAATATTCCTCGGGGTAACTTTTGGAAAGCATTGCATGCGGAGTCTGCAACCTTTCCTTTGAATTTGGTCGAAGACTTTGTTAAAGCAGTTTTTAGCGAGAAAGAGAATCAGGATGCTATCATAAACAATCTCTGGCGTCTGGGACTTCTCCGAGACGATCAATTATTTAAACACAATCAGGACGCCCAAAAGCGCCTTGTTCGTAATCGAGAGCTACTTGTCGAGATAGGGTTAATGTCCGATGAAAGTAGAAAGCGTTTGACTCGTGTACTTGCCAAGGCTATGGGGGACCGGCGTGACCACTTGCGCAAGGCGTTTCTAGATCTGCAGCAGTTCTATAGGACTCGTGACTTTTCTGTTCTAAAACGACTGGATGTTGAGACCGTAGAGGAACTGATAAAAGCGGGCAAGGCGCCTAAGACCCAAGAGGTTCAGAGTGGGTGTAAAAAGCAGGGGAACGACAACAGCGAGGACCAGTCAAAGTATGAGCAAATTCTTAAAGGACGTCGAGCCGTTGAGGCCATCTCACAGTGCTTGGTTAAAGGGGACGAGGATGCTGAGAAAACTCTTAAGTACGTTGCAGATGCTATAAAAAACAAAATTAAAAACCCGCAAGAAGCTGGTGATACCGTCATAATTGAGACACGTGACGGTAGTCAGACAATCAAACTTGAGGTTCCCCCGTTAGAATTGAGAACCCTTGTCAAACTTGCTTGTTCGGATACCGCTTGGGGTGGTACGCTGATCACCCCGCGGTTGGGGTTAAAGGAAGCGGTTTACCATTTTAACCCAGAAGAGTTTAAACCATACGATCCTGCAGATCCGTCTCAAGGAATAGGGGATCAGTGCCTTTTTTCCTTGTTAAGAAATTTTGATGTGACCCTACCGAGCGGTGAAAGATTCAGTCCAATTATTGATCGCTTAATTCAGGCTCGCAGAAGCCTTATCAATGAGATTGACCTGTTGCTGTCGCATCCCTTCGTCTTGTTAGGAGGATCGGCAGATTTGCGCCGACTAGTAAATGAATATCTGGACGCCTTTGCCGGGGTATTGCGGTTGTGTCGTCAGCATGAAGCTACACTACATGCGCACGATCCTGAAGCACTTCGCATGGCAATTACGGAGCTTTTACGACTTGACGTCATTTATGTGAAGACCCCCACGGAATGGAAAGCTCTGTTGACCCCCTTGAATCCGTTCCACCTCTGGCGCTATCGCGAGATTCTAAATGCCGTCTTCTCGGAAAATCGTGATCTGACGGAAGAGGAACAGGAACAGCTAGCAGCAGCACTCCCAGATTTGCCTCACTTGGTACATTTCCTTGTGGTTAGTCCGCTAGTCACTGGTAACCAGACTTTGGTGCTACCCCAGGCCGGCAGTTTAGAAACTTTACCTACATTCGAGAATGATACTAACCGATACCTGGGGAGTGATGGCGTTGAGTTCCTGCCTGAAGCAATGCGTCGGTTTCTAGCGGTCACTCCGTATGCTCGAACTCAAATGAGAGTGGCAGTCGTAGATCTTCCTGACCTCAAGGCTGCGCTTTCTCAAACGGCCGAGTTCATTAGATCGTCCCAGTGCGATCAAGTTGTCTTGGATGTCTATTCGACACGGGGGCAGAATTCAGTTGGTGAATTAGGACGTCTTGATTATGAAGATAGTGATTATAAAGTAGCTGAGTTACTCCGAAATGGAAAGCTTGTGGTGCAAATTCACTCATGTAAGTCGTTGACCGAAGTGACCGAGGCCCTTAAAGCTAAACCGGTACACGTCGCAATGTTCTTCGACCAGTCTCGTTACCATATCGGTCATGCTCCCAGGGCACGACAACTGCTTGTCAGTCCTCTAGTTATTACCTACCAGTACGAATATAGTGATAGCTTTAAGCGAGGTATAATTGCCCCATCCTCAGAAGCTGAAGATGGTCTGTTCGCTGACTGGCATTTCCTCATTCAGCGAGCGGCATTATTGCCAGCCGGGCAACAACTGCGTTTGCAATATGATCAGGGAGTTGACCTGGAGCCGATCAATAATCTTTTAGCAATAGGCGCCACTCGTTGGTTGGTAGTCGCTGACAGACTTTTGACACCCTATGCCCCCAAGGGCGCCATTCCCTTAGGGGAACGACGCTATGGACAACGTGAGATAGCGGTCTGGGCACGGGCCAATTCAAGGGTTGTCGATCAACTCGTTGACCTGCTACGTCGCTACAATTTGCTTCCCAATGTCGAGACTGTTGCTGATTTAGTTCACCGCTTTGGTCACATTGCTTCTGATGGATTGCTGTCCTTGCCAGGTTCGGGTGGTGACGCTCGGACAAGGGAGAAAAGAGAGAAGGCTTTCTTAGGTACGGTTTTGGCGGCAGCGTGGTACACAAGCAAGTATCCAGGAGCCCTCATAGCTTCATTGGATTCCAACTTGGCGAGGCTCTGGTTAAAGGGACGGCTTGGTGGTGACAAGCGCGCCGATTTAATTGGTCTGCGAGTTGAAGGCGACCAACGTCTTATTGTCGAGCCAATTGAGGTAAAAACTCATGATGACGATGATGTAGTTAACGTTGAAAGGGACGATGTCGGAAACGTATCTTTTACCGGTCCGGCTATTCAACAACTACAATCCACTCTTGCTATCCTCCAGTCAATCTTCGGTGGTAGTGATAACCAGCCATTGTTGACACCGGCCCGTAGAGAAGTGTTAAAGTACCAATTGCACCGCGAGTGTTTTCGGGATATTCACCATCATGATTGGAAACGTACCTGGTATCAACGGCTTCGGGACGCTTTCGCGGTAAACCCACGCATTAGCATCCAGTGTCACGGTATGGTAGTTCACGTTAAACTAGACAATAAAAGTGGTACGGATGTCTATCACGATAGCTCGGGGTTCGTGTCCCTGGTGTCAATTGGTAATCGTACTATCCAGTCTCTTGTAGCACCGCCGACTGCTGTGTGGTCAGATTCCGAGCTGAATCACGGGCAAGAGCAAAATACCAAAAGTGATACCGTTGAAAGAGCGGTAGATAAGGAACCTCGGGATCAGGAAGCCCTTTATAACTCTTGTATTACGACCGAACCTCAATTGATCGTGAAAGAGGACTTTCGAATTGTAGAAACGAATGACAAACGGCCCAGCGGAAATATCTCGAATGTTGACCGAAGTGAAGCCGAGGAACTTGCTCGTCTTTTCCGCCGAGCTTGCCAATCCTATCGGATACAACTACAGGATTGTGATCCAGCCCGTGCCGTGATGGGACCGAGTGTATGGCGCTTTTACGTTCGGTTAGCGAGAGGTCAACGTCTGGACGCGCTCCGTAACGCTTTAGAGGATATTGGGCGCGAAATGTGTCGTTCCGGGCTGCTGATTTCAACTCTGCCACTGTCTGATGAGATTGCCCTTGACATACCACGAGGTCAACGTGAGCGAGTGCCTTTGATCCGTGGGTTGGAATGCCTCCCACCAATCAGTTCAATCGAAAAGATGCCAATCCCTATTGGAGTTACTCCAGAGGGTCAGGATATCATCAGGGATTTGGGCGAGATGCCACATCTGCTCGTAGGCGGAACTACTGGCGCTGGGAAGACTAGGTTCTTGTACGGTATCCTCGTGGCTTTGATCAAGACGCATCCTGATCCGAGTTCGTTGCGGATCCTTCTATAACCCCTCTTCTCCCTTTCCCTGGCAAGAAGAACCACGGTCAACACTGCCTTAATCTAGTCCTACCCTGCTGGCTGGAGCGGCGGCAGCCGGCGGGGTAAGAGATAAGATATTATTAACCGCCCTCCAGGTCAGGGGTGAGTTATGGTTCCCGACCTACCGGTATAATTGTCCTTGCCACCCCTGTCCTGGAGGGCGGAACCTGGCAATACTTACCCGGCTTAGATTAGGCTTCTGGCCAGCAGGAAAAAAGGCCGGCGTGGCGAAACCTTTAGGCAAAACCTGGACAAGCGAGGGTTTAAGCCTTGGGTCGCCCAGCC
>NZ_LTBC01000024.1 GCF_001594015.1 Moorella mulderi DSM 14980 | reverse complement strand
TCTCTTAGAGGAATGATTCGATACTCAATTAGAAATTCCTGGTTAGAAGATTCTCTCTACTTTTATTTCCTTCTGCACCCTGTAAAAATTATTTTTGGGTTGCTCACAGGGTGCGGAAGATGGGTTATATAGTGCTTTTCTTTACGGCCTGATTGTAGCGTCGATGTGGGCTATAGGTGGAACAATCGTTCACGATGCGGCTATTACGGCCGCCCAAATATACGCTGTCGAGTTGGATTCTTCTAAAGCGGCAAAACGTGCCGTTGGAGAAATCGGCCGTTGGGGGTACGTCTTTGTCGACCCATCTACTATCCATGTGACCGTAGAACAAATAGGCGACACCGCCCACGCGACGGTCACGGCCCAGCCGCGGATCCAAAAGGCATTTTTCTACACCATACCCGCATTAAAACGTGAAGCCTTCTGTACTATGGAATACCGTTTCCGGCGGCCGGGCGAGTTTTTGTGAAAAGAATGGAGTGATACCTATTTTTTAAAATAAAGTTTTTCCGGCCACAAAAAGGCTCCGTCTTGATCGAGACCGCCGCGGCGTGCTTTCCGGTCCGGCTACCCGGACGGCACGTTGAGGCCCAACGCCCACATCACCCGCGCCGAGGCGTTGACCACGCTGCTGCGGCTTTTGCGGGCTTTAGGTTGGTAAGTAGATGGTAGAAAACGTCGTGCCCCGGTGCAGCGCCGGGGCATTTTTTTTAGGGCCGGGCCGGGAGCGGAAACGCCGCGGCCCGGTATAAGAAAGGAGGGTAGTGATGTCGCGTTTATCTAAAATAGACAGCGGCCTGCTGCTTTGTTTGGACGAGTTTTTCCCCAGTCCTACGGTCAGCCTCAGCGGCCCTTCCCCCTACGTGCCGAGGGAAGCGAGCATCCGGCGCGACGGGGAGAACGTTCTGGTAGAGTGCCCGGTCTGCCGCGGGGAGAAGACGCTGGACTGCCGGGCCTGCCGCGGGCGCGGCGGACAGGACGGGCAGATCTGCCCTGAATGCGGCGGGGACGGCGAGGTAGAGTGCCCTATTTGCCGGGGAACCGGCGAATTGTCCTGGGAGACGGCGGGCGAGGTGCTGCGCGCCCTCGCTTTGTTGGCGGCGAGGGAGGAGCGATAGTGGGAAGATGCCCCGGCCAGACACCGGGGCTTTTTTTTATGGGAAGGAGGTGAGACTCGTGTGCACCACAACACATAGACCCTTACACCCCCGTGGAGGGGAGAGGGGCTTCACTCTGGTCGAGCTGCTGGTCGTGGTGGCGATCATAGCTGTGTTGGCCGCAATACTGATACCCCGTTTCCTCGAATATACCGACCAGGCCCGTGTCAGTGGGGCGATGGGCGACCTTTCGGCGATGCGCAACGTGATCGAGGCATACGCCGCGCGCGAGGGGAGGGGGTGTTACCCCCTGCCGGAAAACAACACCAACAAGACCGATTCGGTCGCTTATGTCTTGTCCGATAAAGGCATTGCCTGGACGGGTGACCCTAACGGCTTGAGGGACCCGTGGGGTGTGGCGTATAAGTATGCCGCCACCGCCAACCGCCGTGACTACCTCGTCCAGTCTGCCGGGCCCGACCGGAGGTTTGACACCGACGACGACATCTATTGCGGCTCCAGGGCGACGTCGCCCCGGCAGGGGAACCCTTCCACCGTGCGTGGCTATATGCAGAACGCAGCCGAGGCGTACTCCGCCACCCCGGCCAACAACGAGATGTAGGCCTTTCCCGGCCCCCGTGCCGGGTTTTTTTTTACTTAGGGCGTAAATTTTTTTTCGAGGGGTGATAGGAATGCTGACCAAAGAAATAATTAACGAAACGGCGAAACGCATGGGCTGTTACCGTAAAGATGCGAGGGAGCTATTGCTTCAGCATTTCGTTTCCGTCCTGACCGAAGCGGCGGTCAGGGGCGAGAAGGTGCATTTGGCCGGGCTAGGCACCTTTTACCCCGCCCGCTCCCGTAAACCGCGGAAAGACGGGATCAGGCAAACTGTCCTAAAGTTTAAAGCGGCGAAGCCGTTGCTTCGTCGGATAAACCCAAACGACGGAGGTGAACTCAAGTGAGCGCGGGTATTTTAGAAAGATCCCAGCCGTCCGCCCAATCCTTGGCGTCCAGGCGCGCGGCCGCCGTGGACGTCGGCTACGGCTACACGAAAGCGGTCTCCGCTTCGGGGGCCAAGGCCTGCTTCCCGAGCGTGGTGGCCCCCGGCGGGACCGACCTGGGCCTCGATGGCCTCCTGGGCGGGGAGGGGTCGGGCCACGCGGTGAAGGTGCGGTTCCTCGACGGCCGGAAGGGCGAGTACCTGGTCGGTGAGGCGGCCCAGGGGAGCTTCCTGGCGTCCGGTTTTCTTGGGGCTGAAAAGCCTGCCGACTTACACGACCTTCTCCTTTTGACCGCCTGCGCCCTGGTGGGCGCGGGCGGCAGGGGGCCGTTCCCGGGCCAGTGCGACCTGGCGGTGGGCCTGCCCCTGGCCTTCTACCGGGCGCAGAAGGACGCCCTGAAGGCCAGGCTTGAGGGGCTGGCCGCGTGGGTGAGCGTGGACAGAGGTGAGGAGCAGTATATTTCGTTCCGGCGTGTGCTGGTAATTCCGCAGGGGGCCGGGGTTGTATTCGCCCAGGGGCTCCCGCAGGGCCGCGGCTTCGCCGGGGTCGTGGACGTAGGGCAATACACGACGGACTTTTTGCTGATAGACCTGCGGACGATGAACCCCGTGGTGGAAGCCTGCGGTAGCGTCGAGGCGGGTTGCCATTTGGTGGCCCAGCGTGTGGGCCAGGCGTACCTGGCGAAGACCGGGAGGCCCCTGCCGCCGAGGATGGAGCGGTTCGTGCTGGACGCCGCCCGGGAAGGCCAGCCGGTGCCCTTCCGCGGGAAGGAGATAGACCTGGCGGCGGACTACGAAGCCGCCGTCCGCGACGTGGCCACGACGGTCTCCAGGCAGGTGCTCTCCGTTTGGAGGGACGTGGCGGACATGATGTCCGTGACCTATTTGGCCGGCGGCGGTTCGCTCCTTTTGGGCGAGCACTTGGCCCGCGCCCTGCCGAACCCCGCCCTGGTCGGGGATCCCGTCTACGCCAACGCCTTGGGCTACCTCCGGATGCTCACCGGAACCGCCTGAGCCGCACTGTTAGCGGGTGCAGGTCGTTCCACTGTAAAGGCATTTCCGTATACTTGGGCGTCGACCGCTTCCTGGTCCGGGCCAACGTCAGTGAGTTCCGTATTCTGGGAGTGGTAATTCATGTATGACGGTAAGAGGCGTTTGGACTTGTGGCTTCCTGATGACCACCCGGTGTGGTCATTTCCCAAAGGGGATCGGTCGAGGAAGGTACGGGAGCTGCTCGATCTCGCCATGTGTCTGGAACGTGGCTTCGGCTCGCTGGAGGCACGGCTAGGACGGCTGGAGGTAGGTTTAGGGAGGCTGGAGGAAAGGCTGGTCCGGCTGGAGGAGGCCGTGGCTCACGGAGGGGCGGCGGTACAGAGCAATAAGGTTAAGGCGGACGGCGGCAACATACCCGACCTAACCTCCTTCCTCAGTGCGTTCGGTTAGGAGGTGGTCCTGTGTGAATCCCGAAAAACGCGAACTCGCCCTCGCCTTCGCCCTCGGCCTCTGCGCCGGCCCTTGCTACCTCGTGGCCGGGCCGGAAAGGTTCCTTACCTGGTACGCCGTGGTGCTGGGCGGCGGCATTTTCAGCACGGCGTTTTGGCTCAAAGAAATAAGCCCCTCCAAAGCCGCTTGCCTCGTCTGGCTCGTCTGGCCCCTGGCGATGCTGGCCGGGGCGGCGGCGAGCCTGCTTGTTTGCCTGGCAATTTTGTCGAAAGGAGGTGCATCCGCGCCATGTATGACGTTTCTCTTTTCCCCGTGATAGACATAATTTCCGTGGTGATGCAAATCGAAAAACTGGCGCTCGGCATGATGGTCCTCATCGTGCTGGCGGCGGCAGTCCGGTTCACTTTATGGGCAGCGCTTTCCTTTCTTATCCCCGTGCCGCGTCTGGGCGGGCTGGTGGCCGACGTCATAACTTTTTCCATGTGCCTGCTGCTCTACGCTTCCGGCCGCGGCCCGGCGGCCGTCATGTGGGGGTTCCGCGTCGCCCAAACCTTATTTCCTTCTTTGGTGGGGCGGCTGACCAGTCTTACCGGCCTGCTCGGGCCGGGCGGGTTCTGATTTTCAAAGGACATTTTGTCCTTTGAAAGCTCAAATTGAGCTTTCAAAATTAAAGGTGGATTTTCTACTTTTGATTTTCGGTCTGAAAACGGGTTTTTTGCTTTCAGACCGGACGCCGCTCCCCCGGCGGCCGGGGAAAACCGGTGAAACGTCCGTCGTTTCCCCGCCCCGCGGCGGGGGCGATAAGACGTTCGCCCCACCTAATCCTTTAGGTTTAGGTGGGGCGGTCGTTACAAGTAGCGGCGTTTGACTTTATTTGACCAATGTATATTATCCGCCCCCCGCCGCGCGTCCGGCCGGTATACCGCCCGGCGGCCCGGCCTTCCGGCGGCGGCCCGGCCGGACGTATTACCCGGGCCGTCATATTTCCCATTTCCCAGCGAAAGGAGGCGCACGTAACAATGTCGCGGACGGCTAAAACGAAGGAGAGGGTGAGCCTTACCCTCGACTCCGGCCTGGTGGCCCGGCTCCGTGGGGAATACCCCGGTGTACCGCTGTCCCGGGCGGTGTCGCACGCCGTCCGGGCGCACCTGGAGCGGTCGGACGTGGAGCGGAGGATGCGGAGCCTGGAAATAGTCTGCCGGGCGACGCTGGCGCTCCTGGCCGACATGGCGGCCAAATGGGACGACCGCGAAGGCGAACGGTTGCGTTACCGGTATGCGCAGAAAGCGGTTTTCGTCCTACGCAAACTGGAGGAGAGGAGGGCGCGGCAGGGTGCAGGTGAGGGCTCTGCTTTACCGGAGCAAACGGAAAGCGAATAGGTTGCTTGCGTCCTTTCGCTACCTGGGCTTGCCCTGGAGCGACCTGCCCCAGGTCACCGGGAAAGAGTGGTTGTCGCTCTGCGCCCCGGTCCCGGCCGGGCGGCCGGTGCTCTACGCCCTGGCGCTCAGGCCTAAGGGCCGCCCCGGCGCCTGGGAGCTGGCCCTGGACGCGGCCCGGCTCTTGGAGGAAAGGGCCGGGGTGGAGCTGAACTGGGCGTGGGCCTTGAGGACGAGCGGCGCGGCGTGGCTTTTGCTCTGTCCCTGGGCGTTGGACTGGGCCAAGAAGCCCCGGTGGTACCGGCCGGGGCCGGCGGACCTGCAGGCCTTGCGGGAAGAGCTGGGGGCCAGGTGGGATATAGACGGGCGGCCGGTTTGCCCCGGCGGACGGGGACGGGGTAGGTAAATCTTTCGCCATTTTTTGGCGAAAGAAAGGCCGCCGACATCAAAAGGACAAAATGACCTTTTGATTTGATTGGAAAGGAGTGGGGGCCGGGCGGTACGCGGCGGTTTGAAAGGACATTTTGTCCTTTGAAAAAGTCGGCCACCTGTCCGGCTGAAGAAAAATCAAAGGACCTTTGGTCCTTTGATCCGAAAGGAGGCGAAACCCGTGACGAAAGAGACGCTGGTCAAAGCCGTGGCCGCGAAGGCGGGGACGACGCAGAAGGAAGCGGCCCGGGCGCTGGACGCCTTCTGCGAAGCCGTCCGGGACGCCCTGGCCGCGGGCGAGGAAGTCAAAATAACCGGTTTCGGGTCCTTCTCGGTGAAGGAGCGGTCGGCCCGGAAGGGGCGCGACCCGCGGACGGGCGAGGAGCTGGAGATACCGGCCCGGCGCGCGGTCGTGTTCCGGCCCGGCTCTGAGCTGGCGGCGGCGGTGAGGGGGCGGTAGCAAGCCCCCTCTCCTTTTTTAAAACTTGTGAAGGAGTGAAGCCGGCGATGTTCAACAAAAACAGGTTATTACGCGCAGCGGTATTCGCCGTCGCCGCCCTCCTGGCCGCCCGGCTGGCCCTGCCCCTGGTTGAGGCTTATCCCCTGGGGGCCGGGGTATTGCTCCTGGCGGTCGCCGCCGGGAGGAAAGACCGCCTGAACTCTTTGCGGGTAATCCTCGGCGCGGCACTAGGCGCAGCGCTCTTCGGCTGGGCCGGGCACGCCCTGGGCCAATTGGCCGGGTCCCGCGGCAGCCTCGCCCCCCTGGCCTGGCTCGGCTGGGGGTGGGACGTAAAGGCCGACGGCTGGCCGGCGGTCTTGGGTAGGGCCGGGCTGGTCCTGGGGGCCTTCTCCGGGTTGACGTACAAAGGGAAAGCGGTCCACGACGAGCGGCACGTCCACGGCCTGGAGGTGGCGGCCGGGAGCCCTGAAAAGGGAACGAGGCGGTGGGCCGGTGAAAGCGATTTGGCGCATGTGGCGGAGTTCGGGCCTCCGAGGGAGGGCCGTTTCGGCGGGGGTACGATAGTAGGTAAGCTGAAAGGACGTATAGTCCGGTTATACCCCGACAAGTGCAGGCCCCCGCTCCCACAGCACGCCTGCGTGGTGGCCGGCACGGGGGCCGGTAAGACCTACAGCTTCGTCATCCCCAATGCCATCGCCGCGGCCTGCGAGGGTGAAAGCCTGGTCCTGACCGACCCCAAAGGCGAGCTGGCGTGCCTGCTGGCCCCGTGGCTTAAGTCCAAGGGGTACAAAGTGTACGTCTTCAACCTGGCGTACCCTCAATGGTCGTCCTGTTGGAACCCGGTGCTGGAGGCCAGGGACGACGAGGAAATAACCGCCTTCGCCACGGCGATAGTCCAGAACGCGGCCGCGGACCGGAGCGGGTACTTCGTCATGAAGGAAATACAACTGCTCAAGGCGCTCACGTATTTACTCCGCTGCGACTTCCCGCCGGAGCAGGCCCACCTGCGGTCGGCGCTGTCGCTCCTGTCGTGGCCGCAGGAGGCGCTGGACGAACGGTTCGAGCGGGCCTACCGGGAAGGCCGCCTGCCGCAAGAAGGCTACGAGGAATGGCGGGGGGCGGTGAGTTCAAACTACGACAACGCGGTAAGCGGTTTGTCGGCGAAGATCAACGTAGTCCGGGCGGAGGGCGTGGCGAAGCTCCTGAGCAGGCACGAGATAGACCTGTCGGTTTTGGGGCGTGAGCGGGCCGCCCTGTTCTGCGTATTGCCAATAGGTTCCGGCCACCTGAAGCCGGTGCTGGCGACGTTTTACTATTTCTTCTTTAAACGGCTTTACCAGCTGGCGGCCGAATGCGGTGGCCGTCTTCCGAACCCGACCCGGTTCATCCTCGACGAGTTCGCAAACGTGGGCGAAATACCGGGCTTCGTCGAGGTCATCTCTACGGCCCGGAGCCTCGGGGTCCGTATCCAGTTTGTGCTCCAGGGCCTCAAACAGTTGACCGACATTTACGGTTTCGCGGAGGCGGAGGCAGTCATGTCGAATTGCCCCATCCAGACGTTTTTAGGTGGGGACGACGCCACGACGACTAAGTACTTCAGCCAACGCCTCGGCGACGCGGCCGTATGGGCCACGTCGGAACGGGTGAGCCGCCGGGCCGCCGCTTCCGCCGCGTGGGAATTCCTCAACTCCCCGGCCCTGGGCGGGGGCAGGGCGGGGCGGACGGAGACGAAGAGCGTGGTGCGTCGCCCGCTGATGACCTCCGAGGAATTGGCTGGGATGGATCCCATGGCGGCGGTGTGCTTGGTGCGGTGGGCCCTGCCGGTGTACTTGACCAAGGTCGGCTGGGAGGAACTGCCGCAGGCCCGCGAGATCCGTGCCCTCGCCGCCCGGAGCCTGTCCGAGGTATGCCCTGCCCGGCCGGACGTGAAGGTGGAGCTCCCGCCCGTGCCGGAAGGGCCGCCCCCCGAGCCGAAGAAGCGCGACCGTCAAGAACGGCACGGCGGGCGGCCGCCGCTCGCGCCCGGCGGCGGCGCGGTCGAAGACGCGGAGCTGGAAGAGTTGGGGATTTGAGTGGAGGTGGCGGCAGCAATGATAAACGCGGCTTTCGACACGGCCTCCCACGTATGCCTGACCCTGGCCGCTTTCGCCGTCCTCGCGTCCGGCGCGGCCTGGGCGTTGGGCCTGCGCCGCGCTGCCCGGACCTCCCTGGTCCTGGCCCTGGTCCTGACGATTTTAGGGGCGTATTTGGGGGCTAGTTTGGAAGTCTAAAGTTTTTTTCCGTAAAAAAATGGGTAATTTTTACCCAGTTTTTCAGGATAAGAGGTGGATGAGCATGACCGGCAAGACCCACGCCGCAGCCGGGGCGTTCGCGGGTGCGCTGGCGGGGAGGCTCATCGGTGATCCCTTAACGGGCATGGCTATAGGAGCCGTCGCCGCTTTATTACCGGACGTCGACCATCCTGGAAGTTATGTCGGGCGGCGGCTCAGGCCGGTGTCGGTGCTGCTGGAAATGGCGGCAGGGCACAGGACGGTGACGCACACGGTATGGTTCTGCGCGGTCGTCGGGATTTTGGCGGCCCTTGTATCGACTCTCGCCCGTCCCTACACCGCCGTTCTGCATCTGCCCTGGTGGCCGACCTGGCCGGCGGCGGGGCTGGATGCCTTCCTGGGGGCCTTATCCCACCTGGCCCTGGACGCCCTGACCCGGAGCGGGGTCGAGCCGCTGGCCCCGCTGCTGCCCCTTCGTTTGAGGGGGCCGCTGGAGACGGGCGACCCGCTGGTCGAGCTCCCGGCGGCGACCCTGTTCGCCCTGGCGGCTTTGAGGCTGGCCGGGGCGGTGTGAAAACCGGCGGATTATTTTTTCCATAATTAAACACCGCATTTTGCGGCAATTTTTTATCTGCCGTGAGGGTATTTTTTACCCTCACGGCAGACACGGTTTTGGAGGTGAATCACCGTGGAATCGCATAACGTGATAAATGTCAGTACGCAGAAACGTAAACCCGGCATGAGCCGCCCCCGCGGCGGGCCGCAGCCTCCGTCGTCCCGGAAGAGGTTTTTCCTGGCCCTCGCCCTGGCGGCGGGGATGTTTCTCGCGTATAAAGCGTTCTGGTTTACGGTCTCCCCGCCGCCGTCGTGGGTGGTAAAGACGCCCGGTGACCATCTGACCCTGGACGCGGCTTACGGGAGCCGCGACGTCACATTCCGCGGGGCCGGCGGCGACCGGATACTGCTGTGGGACTGGGGCGACGAAGACGCCGATACGGTGAAGGTGGCCGGCAGGGAAATAGTGCTCCGCAACGAACCGGCGGCCGTTTACCTGCCGCTGGAGCCCGGCACGACGGTCGAGGTCCTGGGGGTCAAAGACGGACGGGGCGGCGGCATCACGGTGGGCGTGAGCGCGCCGGGGGCGTACCCCCAGGTGCAGGTGATGCGGTTGCGGCCGGGGCAAACAGGACATGTCAACATACGTTAGGGCACTCTTGAAAAGGGGGTAGAGTAGTTATGAAGGAAAAAATAAAAGACTTTTTGAAGGCCCATTCCGACGTGGCCTTCGTCGCCGTCATTCTATTGGCGGTGGTGCTCGTGTTTTCCCTGACCGGACGCGGTAACGGCGGCAACGTGATCCGGGCCAACGCCCCGCCGCCGGCCGGGCAGCAGCAGGCCGCGGCGGGGCAGAGGGCGCCCCAGCCGTTGATTAACGGGGGGCTGGACGTGAAAGAAATTAGTCCCACGGACCCCGTTTTATCGGGCAGGCTTTACCAGACCGTCACCGAGGTCGCGCCTAAAGGCGGGTGGCCGGGCTACCTTTATTGCGACACGCGGGAAGAGTACGACGCCGCGTTGAAACGAAACGTCTCGGCTACGATAACCTGGCCCCTGGGCGGCCGGTATTCGCGGTTTCAATGCAGCCTGGAGATGCCGCAACCGCAGGACAACCTTGAAAAATACGGCGACACGTTTGTCGAGCTGTTTAAGGACGGCTCCAAGGTGTACGAACGCCGCATAACCGCGTCTTCCTTGGTCGTCTCGCCCGCACCCGTCGAACTCGACTTGGCCGGGGCACAGTCATTGACGCTCAGGGTGAGCGTCCAGCCGCGGGTAAAGGAGTACTACTTCGGGTCGTCTAAAAACTGGGATGTTTCTTGGGGCCGGCCCTTCACTTTCTGGCTGACCGGTCTGGAGTTCGTGCCGGCGGAAGGGGGGAGCGGTGGTGGCGGACAACAGGGCAAATAAGCGCCCGTCGCCCTTCTGGAACGGTTTCCTCTCCGGCCTGGGCTACCAGGCGGCGAAGGCGTTCCCCGCCCTCCTTAAAGGCCTCGCGGCCGTGCTGGCCCTGGTCGCCCTGGTCTCCATAGTGGCGTCCTTCCCCTGGCTGGCCCTGGCCCTCCCGGCCGCGCTCGTTTTCCTCGGGAAGGGCGGCACGACGGCGGGCTGGTGCGGCCGGCTGGCCGGTTTGCTTGCCGAACACTGGCCCGCGGCGATAGGCATAGTCGCGGCGGCTGCGGTCTTCGACCGGTGGGGAAATTACCTGGACGGCCTGGGCCTGCCCCCGCTGGTCGGCGTGCCGCTGTTTTTCCTCCTGCCCGCCGCCCTGGCCGGGGCGGGGTTCGCTTACGACGCGGCGCGTCGGAGCGGGTGGCCCCGGGCCGTCCGTCAGGGACGCGTCGGGCACGCCGCGGCGGTCGAGGAGATACTGTCGCAACCGCCGGTCGGCACGAGCGGCGGCTTGCGGGGCGGCCCGAGGCCCCTTTCCGAGGTGTGGCGTGAGGTCGATTCCCTCGTCGGCCTCGCCCCGGTGAAGCAGAAGCTCCGCGAGATCGTCGCCCTGGTCGAGGCCAGCCGCGCTCGGCAAGAACAGGGCCTGCCGCCGCTCACTCAGACCCTGCACATGGCCTTTCTGGGTAATCCGGGAACGGGCAAGACTACAGTGGCAAGGCTCGTCGGCGAGCTTTTTACCGCCCTGGGCGTCTTGCCTTCGGGCCACCTGGTGGAGACCGACAGGTCGGGTTTGGTCGCCGCCTACGTCGGGCAGACGGCCCTGAAAGTAAAAGGGGTCGTGGACAAGGCCCTGGGCGGGGTCTTGTTTATAGACGAAGCCTATTCTCTCGCCAGGGGCGGGGCGAACGACTTCGGCGGCGAAGCCCTCGACGCCCTTGTGAAGGCTATGGAAGACCATCGGAGCGATATGGTCGTGATACTCGCGGGGTACACCGGCCAAATGCAGGAACTTTTCAGGCTCAACCCCGGCCTGGAGAGCAGGGTGGCCTTCACCCTGGAATTTCCAGACTACACCCCGGAAGAACTGGTCCGGATAGCCGCCGCTTACGCCCGTAAGCGCGGCTGGCGGTTCGGCCCGGGCGCGGAGGAGCGGCTGCTGGCCCGGTTCCGCCGCGAGGCCTCCCTGATCGGGCGGCTCGGCAACGGCCGCCACGCCCGGAACGTGGTCGAAGAGGCCGAGCGGAAGGCCGCCCTCCGCATCGCGAGAGGCCAGGGCGGGGCGGACGTGCTGTTGGCCGAGGACTTTGCTTAGCTGAAAATAGCCGAAAACTGGCCCAAAATGTACCAGTTTTTAGGGCGCGGGTCCCAAAGCCCGCGCCTTTTCTTTTTTTTGTGGAAGGCTTCCCTTTGCCCAATCTTCCGGGGAAAGGAGGGCAACGGTTCCGTTCCGGCGGGCGCTGGGAAGACCCGAAAAAACTCGAAAGGAGAGGTGGTTTTCCCGTGTCCAAACTCGTCCGTAAGGCGCGCGGGTTCTCCCGCAACCAGAGGGGCTTCACGCTGGTCGAGCTGTTGGTGGTCGTGGCGATAATCGCCATACTCTCCGCCGTGCTGTTGCCCAGGCTCCTGGGCTACACCAACCAGGCCCGGGTGAGCAGGGCCATGAGCGACTTGGCCTCGATGCGGAGCGTCGTTGAGGCGTACGCGGCCGACGAGGGGCAGGGGTACTACCCCACGGCCGACAACTCCTCCGACGGCGGTATAGCCAAGGTCCTCCAGGCCAGGGGTATAGTCTGGGCGGCTCAGGCCAACCCCGTGAAGGACCCGTGGGGCTCGCCGTACTACTATTACGTGGCGCCGGACGCCGCCGGCACGTCCGAGCAGCACTACATGATCCAGTCTATAGGCCCCGACCGGAAGCAGAACACCGCGGACGATATCTATTGCACCGACACCGCCTCCCCGGCGCAGGGACAGCCGCCAGCACAGTCCGAGGACGGCACGCCCTGGAGCCTGATGGTCAGCTCGGCGCAGTAACGTCCCCCTGGCAGGGCCGGGCCTTCGGCGTCCGGCCCTTTTTCGTGCGCCCGGCATGGGCGTTAACTTAGTGGTGAAAGTCCACTGCAGGCGAGGCAGCACGAGTCTGCTAGCCAAAGGCAAGGGTGCCCATCGCGAGGTGGGATCTGAAGGAAGCCGGAGGCAAAGCCACGGCCCGATGAACAAGAACCCCATAGGAGGCTAGACCATCCGGATGAGCTGGCGAAACACAGCGAAATCCCAGGCTGCCAAGAGATGGTAGAGTATATGGGGCGGGCGCGGGGCGAAGGTTAACGCTCTTACCCGGGGAGGCCTGCCGGATAAGCCAGGTAAAGCTGGCAACCCGTGTTGAAAGACACGGCTGAACCGGCAGGAGTCAGCAGAAGGCATAGTACCCTGGGGGTCATGAACTCCAGGGGAAGGCCCGAACATCAAGTCAGAGGTGAGACCGATGCGTTCGCGAGAAGGGCGAAGACAGCAGAAAACCCCGGAAGGGGCCTGCCCGCGGGAGGAAGTGGTGAAGCCACAGGGGACCGCGGGAGGGCCGAGTTCTTCTCCGGCACAAAGCGGGACGTCACCTCGCGGAGGCCAAGGTAGCGGCCTGATGGAACAGGTGGTGGAAAGGCACAACATGCTGGCCGCTCTAAAGCGGGTAGAGCGGAACGGAGGCGCACCCGGCGTGGACGGCATCCCGACCGAACGGCTTCGGGACCAAATCCGCGCCGAATGGCCGCGCATCCGGGAAGAACTGCTCGCGGGAACCTACAGACCAAAGCCCGTGCGCCGGGTCGAAATCCCGAAACCCGGGGGAGGCAAACGGATGTTAGGGATACCCACCGTAATGGACCGCCTGATCCAGCAGGCCCTCCTGCAGGTATTGACGCCAATCTTCGAACCGCAGTTTTCAGAAAGCAGTTTCGGGTTCCGACCCGGAAGGAGAGCCCACGACGCGGTAAAGAAGGCACGGCAGTACGTAGAAGAAGGATACGAATGGGCGGTAGACCTGGACATCGAGAAATATTTCGACCGGGTAAACCATGACATCCTCATGGCCCGGGTGGCCCGGAAAGTAACGGACAAGAGGGTGCTTACCCTTATCCGCCGCTATCTTACCGCAGGCGTCATGGTAAATGGAGTGGTCATGGAGACGGTAGAAGGAACGCCCCAGGGTGGACCAATAAGCCCGTTACTAGCAAACATCCTCCTGGACGACCTGGACAAAGAACTGGAAAAGAGGGGCCACAAATTCGTCCGTTACGCCGATGACTGCAATATTTACGTCAAAAGCAAACGGGCGGGAGAAAGGGTCATGGCAAGTATCCGCAAGTTCCTGCAGGAACGGTTGAAGCTCAAGATAAACGAGGAAAAGAGTGCGGTAGACCGGCCGTGGAAACTGAAATTCTTGGGGTTTAGCATGTATAAAGCCAGAGCAGGGCAAATCCTTATCCGCTTAGCACCGCAAACCATCGACCGGGTGAAAACGAAAATCCGGGAAATAACCTCCCGGAATAAATCCGTAAAGATGGCGGAACGCATAGAACGCCTGAACACCTACCTGGGTGGGTGGATAGGATACTTCGCCCTGGCCGACACGCCCAGTACTTTCAAGAACATAGAAGGCTGGATGCGGAGGAGGTTACGCATGTGCCTCTGGAAGCAGTGGAAGCGAGTACGGACCAGGTACCGCGAGCTACGAGCTTTGGGACTACCTGAATGGGTAGTACATGAATTCGCCAACGCCCGTAAAGGGCCGTGGCGAATGGCCCACGGGCCAATGAATAGAGCCCTGGGCAATGCCTACTGGCAGTCCCAGGGCCTGATGAGCTTAACCGAACGCTATATTAGTCTTCGTCAAGCTTGGTGAACCGCCGGATGCGGACCCGCATGTCCGGTGGTGTGAGAGGACGGGGGCTAGCCGCCCCCTCCTACTCGATATTTGAAGGCAAATTTAGGGAGGTGGGCGCCTATGTCCAAGCGTCTTGCGGTTTTGCGGGGCCAGGGTGGGTTCACGTTGGTCGAATTGCTGGTCACCGTGGTCATCGTCGTCATCCTCTCGCTCGCGGTGCGGGCGGCGGTGGAGGGGTACATCACCAAAAGCCGCGTGGCCCGGTGTCAGACGGAGCTGGCGGGGATGCGTATGGTGGTCCAACAGTACTACGTCCAGAACGAGATCTATCCTACGGTACAGGACATCGCCGCGGCGATGCAGGCCGCGGGGATAAAGTGGAACCCGAACGACCCCAACGGCCTCAAGGACCCGTGGAAGCAGCCGTACATCTACTTCATCCCGGTCTCAAACTATGCCAACTTCAAATACGTCATCCTCAGTAAGGGGCCGGACAAAATTATGGGGACGGGGGATGATATCTATGCGTGCATTTTCGGCGTCAGTCAGGGCCTTATCGCCACGCCCGGCTCGCCATCGATGTACTCGCAGTCTTCCAAGTGACCAGCGCGGCTTCACCCTGCTGGAGCTGGTGGTAGCGTCCGCCCTGGCCGCCCTCGTCATCGTGGCCGCCCTCGACACCACGTGGCGGGGCCTCTTCCTGGCGAAGCTGGCGCAGAAGCAGTTTGACGAGACGACCGAGCTCCGCAACGCCGCCCAGTGGGTCACCCGCGACCTGCGCCGGGCGTCGGCCGTGGCCGAAGCAGGCCCGGGCAGGCTGGAGTTCACGTCCGCTGACGGCGGGACGGTCGCCTACGCCCTCGACGGCGGCTCCCTCGTCCGGACGGAGGGCGCGTCCAGGCGCACCGTGGCGAAGGGTCTCACGGCGGCTGCCTTCTCCGCGGACGAACGTGAAGGCGGTGTGTTGGTCACCGCGGAGTTTACTGGGGAGCGGGGCGGCAACGTGAGGACGGCGGTGTGGGTTCCGGCGGCGTCCGGAGGCATCTGACCGCCCGCGGCCCCTGCAGCATAACGGTTCCGTCGACTTTAGACATCGTGTCCAAGGTTAGTTAGGGGAGCCGGGTTTCCGTCCGGCTTTTTTTGTTTTTGTCGGAAGGGGGTGAAACCGTGCTGAAAACAATCGCCGCCCTGCTCGCCGCGCTCCAGATCGCCTGCGCCGAGCCGGACCTGGTGCCCCTGCGTGAGCGGGCCGAAGCGAGGGGGTGGACGGTGGAGTGGGAGCGTGCGGACGGAGTGAAGGGTGGAGGGATAGCGTACATTTCCAGCCCGGAGCTCCCCGGGAAGATAGCGGTGCTGGACGGGAGCAGGCTGCTCTTGGGTATGAAGCCTGTCCCGGACGCGCCGGGGCATTACTATCCTGCCGCCGATTTTCTTATGCCCGTGGCGGCGGAACTGCGTGACGGCAGGATGCACGTGTGGCAGGGGGTGTTTCCCCTGGTGGAACTGCTTGAAAAGACTAATTGGGAGGAGGTAGAAGCCAGATGAGCAAAGTGAAATACGCTCCTGAGGGGTTCGTGCCCGCCCCTGACCCCTGGGAAGCGCTGTTTCACGTAAAGGAGCGGGGGCTGACTGTCGACGCCCAGGTGGCTGCGCTGGACTACCCGAACGATATCCCGACCTGGGTTTTGACCTTTCCTGACTTTCCCGGGGTCAGGGGGCTGGTCCCGGCGTCCGAGAGCGGCCTTCCCGACAAGGCCCTGATGCCCCGCTTCGTGGGGCAGGCTGTGCGGGTGAAGGTCAAAGGGTTAGACCGGGAGAACGGCCTGGCCGCCTGCTCCCGGAGGGAGGCGGTGGCGGAGGCCGCGGCGGAACTGTTGCCCAGGCTGGCCGGAGACCCGGACGTTACCCTGGACGGCGTGGTGAGGTGCCTGGTGCCCGGGAAGGACGGTGCGCCGCCGAAGCTCCTGGTGGACGTGGGCGGAGGTGTTTTAGCAGAAGTGCCGCGCTCTCAGGCCCTGGTGTGGCTGACGAAGCCGCTGGGCGTCCAATACGCTCCGGGCCAGCGGGTGAGGGTTAAGGTCACCAGGGTGGACCCGCAGTCCGGGTTAGTAGAAGCCAGTATCAAAAAAGCCCTCCCCGACCCATGGGAGAGGGCGGAGTTTAAGCGCGGCCAATTCCTGTCCGGCACGGTGGCCCGGACGGACGGGAAGCACGTGTGGGTCGAGCCGGACCTGGCCCCCGGCGTCCTGGGATTGGCCCCCTACCCGGTAGTCGGCTTCGTGGGGCGTGGCGACAGGGTGTCGTGTGCCGTGGCGAATTTCGACCGGTCGGCGAAGAAGCTCCGGCTGCGCCTGCGTGGGAGGTTGGCGTAGTATGATTGGCGACGTTTCGTTTGCCTTGGAACGTTACCTCGACACTTACAGGGCGGTGGCAGAATACGCCGCGCGGCTCGGTTGCAGGTGGAGGGAAAAAGAAGAAAGCGAGAAACTTAAACTGCGTTTCCTCGACCTGGCGGCGGCCCGAATGGACTGGTACCTGGCGCTGGCGGGCCTGGACGACAGCATCGTCTCATTCCTCCCCTTCGGCGTGACCGCGCCGATGAAGGGAGGTGGGAGCTGGGTCGTTTCCATCCCTATCTACCCCCTGGACGCCGCCCTGGAGGACGCGGGACTGCCGGAACCGATCTACTTGGACGTTTTGGTCCTGGACAGGGTGACGCTGGCCCGGGTGGCTGCGGGGCTGGTCCGGTCCATCGGCGGAGGGAAAGTGGTCGGCGGTGG
>NZ_LTBC01000023.1 GCF_001594015.1 Moorella mulderi DSM 14980 | reverse complement strand
CCTGGGCGACGTCATAGACATCCTGGTCACTGGCAGAAGGTTTGACGCGGCTGTAGGAGCGCACCCGGTAAACGGGTTGCCCAGTAGCGTCAGTCCCGGTCTGCACCTGCAGGCGTAAGGTGGTAGCCAGCGGGGTGCTGATAACGGCCATTTTTTTCACCTCCCTTCGGACGGCTAAATCATAGCATGGTTGCCTGCAAAAACGAACTAATGTTTGCACACGATTACGAGCTAAAACCTGTCGTTAACCGCTAATACCGGCTGCTAAGGAAAGCCAATAAAGCATAAAAACGAAAGCAGGGATATCGTACCAGGCGGATTACCTTAATATCTATTTGGCTAAGAGTTGGAAAACCAGGCCGGCAGGCCCCTGGCAGGATACCGGAGCGTTTATGTAGATAACAGGTCGCTCCGGATTATATGGAAGGTTACGGAACTGCAGGTAATCGAGGTCGCCATTATAGCCGGTATAGCCGAACGCGAAGGAATGCTGGCCTATAAATTGGTTTCCAGGCGCAGGGAAGAATTGGAGAAGTTTATCGACATTTGGCTTTTCTCGTGGTCGAGCGGTAATCTAGCTGTCATAGTTCAATTCTAGCGGCCTTTTATCTGACGGCAATCAAGAAGGGAATTTATCTCGGTTCGGGATAGTGGCGATTCAGCCGGGGGGTTTCAGGGTTTATGGCAAAAATAGCCGTTAAACATAACTAGACAACACGTTTTTCTACCTTTTGTTAGAGGAATAAAGGCTGCAGAATCTAAGGTTGAAAGAAATCGAGCTATAAAGAAGTTACCGTTAAGGTACCTTTCCTGGGTCCAGCCTTTGCTATGGAAGGGGCGATATCTAAAACATGGGTCCCTGCCGGCCAGGGTTGCGGCTAAACTCGGAGCTATTTCGCTTGCTACTGCTGGCTTAAGCAATATACAGTGACCTTGTATCGTATCAAGGCGATGAGGCTTGGAGAAAGGCGGCTATTGATACTCTGGGTTTTGCAGCTGGAGTTGCAGCAGGAATAGCAATTTCTAGTTTTGGGGGGTTGCCAATATTAGTTAGGTATAGGAACTTCTGCGTTGGCCGGTTGGGCAATAGATTATATAACCCAGACCACCCGGGCCGGCAAACACCCCCGCCGCTTCCTGGCAGGTTTTAAGGGTTATTTGCACGTTGACGGCTATGCTGGCTACAATGAGCTTCATGTCACCCTGGTCGGCTGCTGGGCACATACCCGGCGCAAGTTCGACGAAGCCTTAAAGGCCCTGCCGGAAGATAAACGCAATGCACCCGTAGCCGCCCGGGAGGGGCTGGAGTACTGCAACCGGCTCTTTACCACCGCAGCGAGCGCTCCATCAAGCCCTTCGTCATTGGCCGCAAGAACTGGTTGTTTGCCAACACCCCGCGGGGTGCTAAAGCCAGTGCCATTACCTACAGCATCATAGAAACAGCCAAGGAAAACGGGTTAAATCCCTTCCACTACCTTATCTACCTCTTCGAAAAACTTCCCAACTTGGACCTCAAGGATAAAAACGCCCTGGATCAACTCCTGCCGTGGTCGGAAACTCTGCCTCCTGTCTGCCGGATGAATAATTAAGCCTGTTTTAGCCCCCGCCTTAGATGCAAGGTGGGGGTTATTTTACGCTTACAGTTCTACGGCATTACGTTTAAACTCTTCATCATATTTTCTTCCCGACTTTTCTTCCCGACTCTCCCATTGGACATAGCCCCTCCTTGGCCTAATTATATAGTCTTAACTCTGTATCCTAGCTGGCGGCTTTTTAGTGCTTGCCGTTTTGGTGGATTGATCAGGTAACCTTGGAAATAGGGCAGGGAAATCTGGAATGATGGCGAATTAAAACGAAGGTGAGAGATTACAAATGGAGTAGTTATGTCCGACTAATTATAGCACCGGGCGGTAGGCATAAAAAGAGGGTTTAAGATAACGCCCTTCAATAATGATAATAATATCCGCCACCCCTTATGAAGTTTTGCGAATGTATTACGTTGAAAATTATTATTATTTGGACCTTCTCTTTACCGAAATAGAAGCTTAACCCTTTTACCCAAGCCGATTGCCTATCCAAATATAAAGCGTAACTTTGTTAATACGGGTGGAGGGAATATGGCTGAATACAATCATACCCTAGAAAATGACCATTTTGAGACCGGAGGACAGCAATTTGTTACCGAATCGCCACTCATGAAACCGGGAGAACGTCATCTAGTTGTTTTTATCAGTAGCGTAATGGCAGAACTCGAAAAAGAACGCCAAGAGATAGTTAGGATCTTAAATAACTTTCCCCCGTTTTCAGCGTGGGCTTTTGAATTCACCCCTGGTAGCTCGGAACCTGTTGATAGTACTTATCTAAGAAAGGTACGAGAAGCGGACATTGTTATTTGGCTTATAGGTGCCGAGACTACGGAGCCCGTCCGTAATGAGATTCAGGAGGCGCTAGCCAGCAATAGGCGCTTATGGGCTGTAAAGTTACCGGTGGAGGAACGAAGCCAGGCAACGCAAGAACTGCTAGAAAAAGTTGGAACGCGCGTCAAGTGGGTGGATGTTGAAAAAGCAGGTGGACTAAAGCAGGCTATAGAGCTGACACTGCAAGACGAAATAGTACGAGCCTTTCAGGGTACCCCAGAAACGGGCTATCTGAACAAGTTAGAGGAATTAAACCAACGCTCTATGGCACGTTGCATATCCCGCTGGCAGGCGGCTGGAGTACCGCGGGCGAAGGCCGAGCAGCTTGCGGCCAATCCTTCCATTGGGGCGCCATGCCAAGCTATCCAACAGCGGTACCGAGAAAATAAAATAATAGTATTAGTTGGTAACATGGGGGCAGGAAAATCGCTAATTGCAGAGCGCCTTTATCAGCAGGCCATCGTAGAGGCACGAAAAAACATAAATAGTCCCATCCCTGTTTATCTCCAGGCATTTGAGGCCGTGGATGGGTTAGAAAAAGCTATAAAGAAGGCCGTTAATGGGCTCGGTAACCCTAGTATTCAAGGTGTGCATGTTTTTGTAGATGGAGTAGACGAGGTTGAGACCGCCAATGCCTCTCGCATTTTGAACGAAGGGCGAATTCTCGCTAATACATGGCCAAAGAGCAGGATCGTTCTTACCAGCAGCCCAATCCCCATCTTTATGGGTATAGAAGAAGCTGTTACAGTACCCCAGCTCACGGATGAGGAAGCTTATGGTCTTATAGGCGATTTGGCAGGAAAAAGTGTTTCGTCGGGAATGACCTGGGGGTGGCCGAAATCTATCCAGGAAGCTATCCACCTGCCCCTTTTCGCGGTACTCATGGGTAATTATTTACATGCCCAGGATATGAGGGCTCCCAAGTCCAAAGGGGAGTTAATCTCACATCTTGTTGAGCAAGCCCTGATGCAGAGAGGAATAAATCTTGCAGATGCCACTGATGTACTACACCGTCTGGCTGCTCTTTCCATTGACAGGAGCGGGTCCCCAATTCCCGCAGTTGAAGTCGCCCCAACCGAGAAGCTAACACCACTATTGGAGTCAGGGTTGGTAGTTAAGCACTCCGGGGCTATTTCTTTCCCGTTGCCGATATTGACGCAGTGGTTCGCAGCGAGGAGTTTGGCTGAGGGCTTTCCTTCTGTGGGCGAGCTTTTGAACGATCCTCAAAGGCTTGAGGCTTGGCGATACCCTTTGATCATTTTTGTTGCCACCTTCAGTCATGAGCAAGTAACAAGTATTTTAGAACCACTTACCAAGGAGCACCCCGGATTTGTTTCTCAAATTATAGATGACGGTCTAGCAAGCTGGGGGTTAGAGGAAGAAGTCCTGCCGCCTCCGCCACAGGAGTGTGGCCAACGGATACGCACCGCAATGAAGGCGTGGGTGGAAGGTATCGGCCCCTTGGCGCAACTAATCGCGCCGGTACGGGAGGACGGGACGCTCTTACCAATTGGGGTGCGAACCCACGGCGCGGGGCTAATCGCCGGGTGGTACTACGGTACCGAAAAGGTACAGGACATAGTCCCACTTCCGCTTAACCTCGACAAAGATCTCCGTTGGCCCTACACCCGATGGGCCCGACCGGGCCGCCAGTCAGGATGGGCCTGGCGGTGGACATTGGAGGAACTTAGCGGTAAGCTTTCTAAATTACTGCGGCGTCAAGCATTACCAATTGAGGATGGCCCTCTCACCAGGGAATACGTTTGGATTACTGCCCTTAAGATTGTGGGTCGGGGATCGTTAGATTATAGGCCCATCCCCCTGACCGAGATTGAAAAGCACTTTTCCTCATTTCCCAGCCATATTAATGATTTCATAGACTCTAGGATGCGTAAATGGAATCTGGGCCCCCTTAGAAGAGAAATATCGCGTCTCCGTAACTTGGGGGAGCTAGAACTACACCCTCCCTGGCCTGGGCCAGACCTCGAACAGAGATCTGGGTGGGTATGGGAGATGTATAGTGACGAGCAGCTACTAGCGCGCACGAAAGCAGTGTACGAAGGGGCGCTCAAGAGTTATCAACAACTGGTCGAAACCTGGTTTCCCAGGTTGGCCGAACAGTTAGACACTTGGGTCATTCTACCTGCACGTTTGGTAGGGAACATTATTCCACCTGATCGGGGTAAGGAATGGGCTGGATCACCGAAAATTCATTGGTATTTAGAGCCACTTCCATACGGTACCCAAAGCTACGTTGACCTTACATTGGGAACAGGTGACGCAAGTATAAAGGATCCTTTATTAATTTTTGAACATTTGAGAGCTCAATCGCATAAAGTTCGGCCGGGAACCATGATGTGGGGTAGATTCACAATACATCATGAGATATTGGATATCTTTGAGCCAAGTACAGCTACAAGATTAGCCTATGACTGGCTATGGAAGGACCTCAGCAAGATTTCTTGGGTTAATGGTAGTCGGGGAGGGCGAGAATGGTAACCTAATAACTATTAATAATTCCAGCTCAAGCAGGTCAACTTGAGCGTAGCGGTAAAATTCGGCGTCCAGATAATCGAGCAGGAGACGAATTAGGATCATATCCATATCCTGTTTGCCTCCAAGTTTTTACGCTGGCTGGAAACCTGCTGTTGGATATTAAAATACTTCCCTGAACCAAAAGAAAAAAGCTATGGGACGGGCAGAAAGCTCCGTCCTTGTATTGAACAGCAGGTACAGCTCAAAGAAGCCAAGAAAACGGACGTAGGATTTAAGAAACTTATGACCGAATTACAGGGCGTCCCTGCGGAGATCGCGATTGTAGCGGAGGCCAAACAAGAAGCTTTCCAACGGGGCTCCCCTGTGGAAGCGAAGCTTGTTCAGGCTGAGTCAATTGATTATTTTAACCCATAAAACTAATGGTGATGGATTTATGCCTTATCCGCTTGACTGGAGCAAACTGGACGAGGATACGTTTGAAGAACTTTGTTGTCAGTTGGCCCGGGCGTGTATGTCCGGTAGAAAGGGGAGATTCTTCCGCCTTGAAGGCCGCGGGGGAGACGGGGGCGTCGAGGCCTATTTCCTCTTTCCGGACGGCTCGAAATGGGGTTGGCAGGCCAAGTTTTTCCCGCATCGCTTAAAAGATACGAACTGGCGCCAGATCCGTAAATCTATTGAAACAGCTCTTAGTATTCACCCTGAGCTGGTGGTCTATTTCGTATGCCTCCCTATAGATCTTACCTCGCGTACAGGCCGGCAGGGAAAGTCTGAGCTGGAAAAGTGGCAAGAACTTGTGGACGAATACGCAGATCGGCTTTCGATAGAGCTCTGGGGTGCCTCTTACCTGCTAGACCTTCTTACCCATCAAGAGAACGCGGGGAAAAGGGCCTTTTTCTTTGGCGAAATCGAACTAAGTGGTGAGTGGTTTGATAACAAACTAAGCGAAGCCCGGGAAAGCCTGAGCGACCGATATACTCCCGACGCCCATGTTGCTTTGCCCGAACTGGCGCACCAGTTCGAGATCCTTGGGCGGACCCCTGCCTTTAAGAAGGAACTACTCGAGTGGGCTAACCGAATTAAGCAACATATTGAGAGATACGGTTGGATACGCAAAACTGCACGCGAGGTCGGCCTGGCAGAGCAGCATGATGCTTTGGTTGAACGGCTTGAAGAAATCATAGAACTACTACGACGGGGCGCCACTGCTGAACCGAACGCTATACTTCCCATAGAGCAGATACGGCAAAAGGTACATGAGATCTATGAAAGCACTTGGCAATTTTATACTGGTGCTCAGGGCCGGGGTACAAGTGAAGGTGTAGAGAGTAAAGAAAAGGCGTACTTATCCCATATAATGGAAATAAAGAGACTCCTTTATAAACTTCGCAACACAATAAAAGAAGAAAAGTGGTTTTTAGCCAATGAGGCAGGTCTTGCCTTGTACGGTGAAGCAGGTATAGGAAAATCGCACTGCCTCTTTGATATTGCCGCTGATAGGTACCAGCGAGGGTTACTCAGCCTCTTTGTTTTGGGACACCAGTTTCCCACCTCTACCCAACCAGTTGCTGACCTAACTGTCTTGTTAGGTCTCGGTCCTAGGCCTGAAGACGAAGTCTTAGGAGCGCTATCTGCCGCCGCCGAAGCCAGCCATGCCCCCTTACTGATTTTTATTGATGCTCTGAACGAATCAGAACGGAAAGGCTACTGGGCTGCCCATTTGCCCCATCTCGTCGCCAAGTTACGGCGCTATCCCTGGCTACGTTTAGTGATTAGCTACCGTACCAGTTACCGGGGAGAAATTCTAGGTGAAGCCAAATCTCCACCGCTACCAGAGATTCGCCACCCTGGCTTTGGGGGGCAGGAACTAGAAGCCCTTAGTACTATGTGCAAGTTCTACGGCATAGAATATCCATCCCTGCCGGTCTTTAATCCAGAATTCCAAAATCCACTTTTTCTGCACTTGGTGCTAAGGTCTCTTAGGGATCAAGAAGTGCAGGTATGGCCGAGAGGGTTGCACGGCTTCAAAGTTGCTTACGACTTGTTTATATCAAACGCTAACGCACGCATCGCCAGGCGTCTGGACTGCGATCGGCAGAACAACTGGGCTTCCCGAGCTGTACAGGAGCTAGCCAGGAGGATGTCCGGCGCCGGGCGCGAGTGGTTGGCTCTCGAAGAGGCGAAGGCGTGTCTCGATCAGCTATTTCCGGAGCGTTCCACCAGGGCGAGCCTCGACCGCTCCCTTTACCGGGCTCTCATTGATGAACACGTTATCGTTCAGGACAAGATGTGGGAGCCGAAGTCCGGATGGGTCGAAGGTGTTCGCTTCACCTTCCAGCGGTTCGCCGACCACGCGCTGGCCGAGGAACTGATCAAAGTTCTTGGAGATACCCCCACCGAGAGTGACCTCCAAGCAGCTTTCGGACGCGGGGGTCTCCTTGAACCACGCCGTCTCAGCCCAAGTGTTTTTCAGGCTCTTGCCATCCAGGTTCCGGAACGGTTTGGCAAGGAACTGATTGATTACGTTGATTGGGAAAATGAATATGTCAGATACGTTGCTGGTGAAGCCTTCCTCCACAGCCTCGTTTGGAGAAGCCCTGATAAACTCCCGCCCTTGGATGAGCTAAGAAACTACCTCAATGAAAAGTTCGGAGGCTTAACCGATGAGACTCTGGAAGTTATTTTGACGGTTTGTGCACGCCTGGAACACCCCTTGAACGCAGGCTTTCTGCACCAGGTGCTTATGCGATTTCCTATGGCCGAACGAGATGCGTTCTGGACCCTTTACCTGCATCGGGTATTGGACGAACCATCATCCGCTCTGAGACGTTTGTTGTACTGGGGTGAAGCGGGGCCCCTGGAGCGGGCAGACAGGGATTCCCTCGTTTTGCTGGCGACGGCGATCTGCTGGTTCTTAACGAGCTCGAACCGCTGGCTCAGGGACGAAGCAACTAAGAGCCTGGCGTGTATTTTTCTTAACCGCCCGGAGTGCATTCTTCCTCTTCTCGAACGTTTTCAGAACGTTGACGACCTGTATGTGAAGGAACGTCTTTACGGGGCCGTGTATGGGGCCTCTTTATGGATGCGTAATCGGGTGGAGCTGCTAAAGAAACTAGCTGTCTGGTTTTACGAGCATGAATTCAATAAAGGTGCACCGATTCTTCACTTGACGGCCCGTGACTATGCCAGGAGTATAGTGGAGGTGGCCGCCCGCTTTGGCGCTTTGCCAGAAGGGATTGACCTGAATAAGGTTCGCCCGCCTTACCTCAGTCCCTGGCCCCTCGAGCAGGTCTCCTCGCTTACAGATTGTGATAGTGAAAAACTGGGACCGGGTCTTAGGGCAATTAGTTTTTCGTTAAGCTATAAGTTTGGGGACTTCGCCAGGTATATTGTTGCTGATGTAGACAAGTTTGTAGATCGGGCAAATGGAGAACCATGTATTGATTTTGAGCAAGCCCTTCGCTGGATCTACAATCGGATCTTGCAACTGGGTTATACTGATGTCCTCTTTGCCGAGCATGATAATCCGCGCTACCGGTATTGGGATAGGTTTGATCACAAGCATGAGCGTATCGGCAAGAAATACCAGTGGATAGCCTGGCAAGAGTGCCTAGCGCGGTTGAGCGATCATTGCCTCCTCAAACCGAAATGGGGTGAAACAAAACCGCGTACCTACGAAGGTCCTTGGCAGATCGTAGGTGCGCGAAACATTGACCCGTCCTGTCTTATAATGCACCAGCAAACACCGCATTTTCCGTGGCCCATCAGGGATATGTATCCGTTACCAAAAGCGACTGTCGAGCAGTACCGGCAATGGGTAATGAATTCTGCTGATCTCAGCGATTTTGAGCAGCGCTTGTGTAATGAGCTTTTGCGGCTTAAAGACCAAGATGGACAGGAATGGATCGTGCTATACGCCAATTATACCTGGTTTACCGAACGCGAACCTGGGGAGGAAAGGACCAGGCCACCGTGGAGGGAACTATATTTCCAGGTACGTGGCTATATTGTGGCTGACCCCAAAGCAATCCTACGGTGGTCAAGGAGCCAGGATTTCTGGGACCACTGGATGCCGGAGTGGGACGGTCTGGAAGCTTATGGTGCATATCTCGGCGAATATCCCTGGCATTTTTCCTGGACGGATGTACGGGAGCGCGCCAGGTGGACAAGACCTGAAAAGACTGGGGCTAAGACCAGGTATGGCTTTCTTGTTCCATACGCCACTTATGCCTGGGGAAGCGGGTACGATTATTCCAAGGAAGCTAGCCTCAGACTACTTCTCCCAGCGCCGTGGCTTGTTGAGGAGGTTGGCTTACATTTGGACCCATCCGACCTAAAGTGGAAGACTGAGAAAGGTCTAGTTGTGGCCTTTGACCCAAGTAGCGGCAAGCCCGACGTGCCAAACGCATTACTCCTAAACGCGAGTTGGATGGCCGAATATCTTACCAAGAAGAATTTAGGGATTTTTTGGGCGGTCGCAGGCGAAAAGTTTTTTACTACTAGTGGCTATGGCGCGACAGCAGCTAATAGACTTAGCGGGGGGTTTATATGGACCGGTACTGACATCAAGGGTCGTTTACGGTCCATTGAAATCTATACACAGGATTAGGAGGGTTTACCAGATAATGGTGGTCAGACAAATGTCCCTCAATGCTGTCATCTTTACGGAAAAAGTTGTTGGCGACTTTCTTCGGTAGCGACTTACTGCCTATTCCTTTGCCAGCACGGGTGTACAGACCCAGATGCGGACCTCGCTATCACTGATTAGACACACCGTAGGCCCCGTCAAGGGCCGTACATCAGCCTGTCACGTCCATTCCGCTTGGGTGCCGTGGTAGAAGATTTGTTAGTTGAGATATACTTCCCCCTTTCATGACACCAAGATAATTTCATTTGGCCGCTTCGCTACCCAATGGTGTAATCGGATGGGCCGAACCAAGCCAGATACCTTTGATTTCCTGTGCTTTACCCATTACTGCAGCACAAGCCATCAGGGCAAACTTCCCAACAACGTAATTCTCTCCTGGAAAGTAGATGTCATTACTAATAAGGATTCGATGTCGGTTCTTAAATACCTGTCAATTAAAATGAGTTTTTCACACAACGCTTTTAGAAGAAGGAGAAACAAAATTAACGTCGAAGATCTAAAGTAGATAGTCAACCATAGAAAGGCGAATAGCAATATGCATGATTTGTTAGAGGAAATAAAAGTTCCCAACTACACACTTCAAAATGACGTTTATGTTTATCTTAGAAATAATATTTTAAAGGGTAAGTTAAAACCTGGGGAAAGGATTAATGAAACGGTAATCTCCAAGAAATTAAGTATAAGTAAGAGCCCAATTAGGGAGGCCATGCGTAAGCTAGAGGCTGACGGGTTAATTACGATAAAGCCCAGAATAGGATGCTTTGTTATCAAGTTAGACGCGGAAACGGCCAGGGAGATTTATGAGGCCAGGCAAGCCATAGAAGGTTTTGCCGTAAGATTGTTGGCTAATAAAAGTAATGAAGAATTGGTAGAAGATTTACTAGAGATTTTAAAGGAGTATAAGGAAACGGTTGAAAATGAAGATCATGTTGGACGAAGCGAAGTAGACACTAAATTTCACCTGCGAATCGTAACCGCAGCTGGCAATAGTAAATTAGTAAAACTTTTTATGACTTTTCGCGATCAATCTCTTCTCTTAAAAAACATCGCCTCGTATTTACCTGGAAGGCAAAATCAATCATTGATAGAGCACCAGGAAATCGTGAAAGCAATCCAGAACAAAGACTATAGTCTCGCTCAGGAGGCGATTATAAACCATATAGAGGGTTTGAAGAAAAAAGTGGTCGAGTGGTTTTTGCAAGTAGAAAGTAACCAATTTGGCATTTAAAAAGTGCTAAAGGTATTACCAACATATCAGCGGTTACCACCCCCTCCCTATATAGGAAAAGAGTGGGTGAACATTAATTTATCTTGGACTTCGCTACCCTTGCGTCCGTTCACCAGGTCGGTTATTTGTCAATGGCTGACAATGAGCGTGAACGCGATAGCTTTCCCCCTCAAAGGCCAGTATGTGGGCATGTAGAACCAAACGGTCAATAAGCGACCTCCAAAACGGTATTCCAGTGGCCAGATTGGAGGTTGAAGGTGACGATGTTTCCTGCCTTGCTCTGGCTACTACGTTAAATAATAGCTCTGCCCCGGCCCGGTGTAGGGACACAAAACTAAGTTGTAAGTTAGATCGACCTTTCCAAATCCGCCATAAATGCCCCAGTAGATCCTTTCGCGATGAGCTAACCATATAGAGGCTGTGATCTGGTACAACATGTAACCTCTCCAATAAGTTCAGATTTTCGATATTTGTAAAGGATAGTTATTAATTCTTTTTGCCTATTATTTATTACGGTTATTGTTGTTTTGATTCGTTATAAAAGCGGGGTAATCCATTTATAAACTCTTTGGACAAACAAAGATTCTAAGAGTATTCGTGTAATGATTCAAGGTAGGTGTTGCCAATAAAAAAGCCTCTTGGTAAAAAGATAATAGACCAAAACAAAAAAACCCACCAGGAGGCGAGAAACCGTATGAATGATGTGCAAAAGAAATTACTGGTACATGGCGAGGTGATAATTGTCGGGAACGACGTAGCCGAACACTTGAATAGGATAATATCTAAATACCGGACTAAGCTTTTAAGGATTGCTTGAGATTAAGGATATATGCTATCGCAAGGGGAGATATCAGCCTAAGAAGCAAAAAGACCGAAAAAGAGATATTTATCAGAAGAGCTTTGAGGCTATTTATAAAAGTTGTTCTAAAAAATTTCTTTTGGAAGAAGGAAAATTAAAATTCGTGTAGAAGATATAAAGTAGAAAGTCGACTTTCTTTTATCGCGGTTCGATTTAGAGGTAACCTAGAAATTAGTAGATAGGAGTGAGAGACGTGTAGATTTGCAGAAGTCCCTTTGGTGACGAAAGGCTATCGGATTTTAGTCACTCCAGTTATAACGAAAATTTTGCTGCACGACAAATCACAAGCCAAAATTTTAAAAAGGAGCGACAAGAATGAATAACGGACAGAAACCCTCGGTATTGGTAATCAGCGCTCATGCTGTGGACTTTGTGTGGCGGTGTGGTGGCACTATTGCTCGCTATGCCAAGGACGGCAGCAGGGTAAGGATTCTGGACTTAACCTTTGGCGAGCGGGGAGAATCGGCTGAGATATGGCAGTCCAGGCCGGGCATAACGGTAGACGAGGTAAAGAGGATCCGCCGCGAGGAGGCAGAAAAGGCCAGCCAAATCCTCGGGGCCGAGATTCGCTTTCTTGATTTTAACGACCACCCATTAGTAATGGGAATGGAACACTACCTTATCCTGGTAGAAGAATTGCGCGACTTTCAGCCCCAGATAGTCCTTACCCATCACACGGAAGATCCCTTAAACCCCGACCACCCGGAAGTATCAGCCGCTACTTATAGAGCATTGCGGTGCGCCCAGGTTCCGGGAGTAAAGCCGGAAACGACAGTCACAGGGCCCATCAAGACCTTTATGTTCGAACCTGACCAACCGGAATTCTGCAATTTCAACCCCGATGTCTTCATCGATATCACCGATGTAATGGACCTCAAAGTGCAGGCTATGAAGGTGGTAGCCTCGCAGACCTATTTGCATGAAAACTACACCCGGCGGGCCGAATACCGTGGTTATCTGGCGGGGCGCATTGCCGGCGATAAGAATATAAAATACGCCGAGGCGTTCAAGAGGTTCGCTCCCTTTGTTGGGAAGTTCTTTAGTTAATATTTAGACGAAAGAAGGTAGAAGACAATGTGGCGGAACGGCGTCATCTACACCGATATCCCTAGAACTGTGGCTCCTGAGGTTATCGACAGATTGAGGGATCTGGGCGTAGCCACCATTCATGAAGCAATGGGTAGAATCAATCTAGTTTGCGATCAGATAAGGCCTGTTTGCGAGGGTCTTAGTTGCGCCGGGCCGGCGGTTACTTGCTCCTGTCCGGCCGGCGATAATCTAATGATGCATAAAATGTTTAAGTTGGCTAAAAAAGGCGATGTAATGGTCATATCGACCCAGGGATTTAAGGCAGGGATTTGGGGCGAGCTGGCCAGCACTTCGGCGCGCGCCATAGGGGTGGCTGGCGTTATAACCGATGGAGCGGTAAGGGACAGTAGACTAGTAAGAGAGATGCGGTTTCCCATCTGGGCGGCTGGTATCTATGCAGCTGGTACAGTTAAGACCCAGCCGGGGTTGATCAACGTTCCTATCCAGTTTGGCGGTGTGATTATTAACCCGGGCGACATTGTGGTGGCCGACGATGATGGCGTAGTGGTAGTGCCGGCCAACAAAGCCTCAGAAGTACTTGCCCTAGCGGAGAAAAGAGCTAAATCCGAAGAACTGGTTAAAGAGCGTTTGCAAAAGGGCGAGTTTATCTACGATATTTATAACTTTGGCCATATCCTTGATAAACTCGATATAGTCATTATGGAGGGTATTTACAAAAAGGAGTAGCCCAACATATTCTTATTCTTTAGTATGGTGGTGACCAGGATGGTTTTAATGGAAAAAACCACAAGCGCCCTCCTACTAGTATTGGGCCTATATTTTACAGTTCAATCTGTATCTTTAGGCCTTTTTTCTTCGGGGAAACCAGGGGTGGGCTTTTTCCCGTTCCTCGGTGGCTTGATTTTGACCATCATCAGCTGTGCTCAACTTATTGGAACCCTTAAGATTTGTAAAGACACTTTAGAAAAGCCCTGGTCGGACAAACAAGGTATACGCAATATAGTTTTAATAGTTGCCTTCACAGCTCTATATATCTGGACAATAGGGATTTTGGGGTTTTTGATACCCACAATAATTTATCTGTTGGCTCTGGTAGATCTGATTAGCGAATATTCCTTAAAGAAGAAGTTAATCTACAGTCTAGCCTCTTCATTTATCTTATTTCTCATATTTGCCGTCCTTTTTGCCATGCCGTTACCTAAAGGGCTTTTGTGGTAAGTGATTAGGGTTAAAAATTAGGGTTAAAAGGGGTTTTTCTTTATGGATGTTCTTAATCACCTATTTTTAGGTTTTTCCAATGCCATTTCCCCGGCCAATATTCTCTGGTGCTTAATTGGCGTCTCCTTGGGTACTTTAGTTGGTGTCTTGCCGGGCTTGGGCCCAGTGGCCACGATGGCTATTCTTATCCCTCTCACGGTCAAACTAAACCATATTTCGGCGCTAATCATGCTGGCCGGTATCTATTATGGGTCGATGTATGGAAGTTCTACTTCCGCTATCTTGGTAAATATCCCTGGCGAACCGGCCTCTGTTATTACCTCCCTTGATGGATATCAGATGGCCAAGAAGGGGTTGGCCGGACCAGCGCTAGGAATGTCGGCGATAGCTTCCTTTGTAGCTGGCACGCTCAGTATTGTAGGCTTGATGTTTTTTGCTCCTCTCATGTCATCCCTCGCCCTGGGTTTTGGGCCTGCTGAAATGTTTGCCTTGACCTTCTTTGCGCTCACTATTTTATTTAGCTTTACGGGTAAGTCATTGAGCAAGGGTCTATTATCAGGGTGCCTCGGCCTGTTATTGGCCACTATAGGAATTGATGTTCAAACAGGTGCGTTGCGGTTTACCCATAACAGTCCCCATTTAGTTGCCGGAATTAGCTTAGTGGCAGTTGTAGTGGGTTTATTTGCCGTGCCGGAAATTCTGATAAACGCCGAAAAGATAAGCCTTTACGCATATCAAACGCATATCGGCCGCGTGTTGCCAACCAAGCAAGACATTATCAAATGCCTTCCCACCATGTTTCGGGCAACTGTTATCGGTTTTATGGTCGGCATCATCCCCGGGGGGACCCCGGCCGTGGCTGGCTTTGTCTCCTATGATATTGAAAGGAAAATTGCCAAAAAGCCGCAAACATTCGGCCAGGGGGCCATCGAGGGTGTGGCTGCTGCTGAAGGCGCCAATAATTCGGCAACTAGCGGCGGCTTGGTACCGCTTCTTACCTTGGGTATCCCCCCCTCGGCTCCAATAGCGGTCCTCCTGGGCGCCTTTCTAGTTCACAATATAACTCCCGGTCCGCTACTCTTTCAGGAACACCCTGAAGTTGTATGGACTCTCATTGCTAGCATGTACATAGGTAACGTCATGCTCCTTGTTTTAAATTTACCTCTGGTTGGCATGTGGGCTAGAATATGCCGAGTTCCGTACCCCATTATTGCCCCGCTGATTATGGTAATTAGCTTTTTAGGAGTTTATGGTGACAGGAACAGCTTATTTGATGTGTGGGTAATGTTGATCGTCGGTGTGATGGGCTACATTATGCGGAAGCTCGAATACCCCCTGGTGCCGCTGGTATTGGCTTTTATCGTATCACCAATTATGGAAAATGCGCTTATACAATCTTTAACCCTGTCATCTGGTAGCATTATGATCTTTTTTAGCCGTCCCATTTCATTAACCCTCATCTTATTGGCAATGGTCTCGTTAGCCGGGGCATTGCTAAGCCGCAAGAGGCAAGCAAAGGTTGTGGAAGTTTTGGGGTTAGAGGGAGATTAAAAGAGCCGGACCAATACCATACTAGGGGGTGACATTCAGCACAGAACCCTTTTTAAAATTTACCACAAAAGCCCTTTTTAAATTCAAATTAGAAAGGAGATTTAAAAATGAAAAAAACGGCATTGCTTATTATTCTAGCTCTTACCCTGATCTTGGCTAATGGTTGTGCTAAACAGGAAGCCGATTATCCCAACAAACCTATTGAATTAGTTTCAGCGTATAATCCTGGAGGCCCTAGCGATAGGGTGGCGCGCATATTTGCTGATTACGCTTCAAATTATTTTAAGCAGCCGGTAACGGTAGTTAACAAGCCGGGCGGTAGCGGTACGACTGGCACTATGTATGTCGTGCAGGCTAAGCCAGATGGATATACGTTATTAATGCACGTAATTGGGGCTGCAACTGCAAACCCAGCCCTCATGAAGAATTTGCCTTATAAATATAACGACTTAGTCCCCATTGTGCGCACAAATGTTAATCCGGTAGTTTTTATAGTACCTTCTGATAGCAAGTGGAAGACGCTAAAGGAATTGGTGGAAGACTTGAAAAAGGAACCCTCTAAATATAGTTATTCCTGTGGAGGCATAGGGGGAGTTTCAACTTTTGGCGTCGCCCAATTGATGGACAGTGCTGGAATAGATCCCCGTAAGCCTAAGATGGTAATCTACCAATCCGGCCTTGAGGCAGCTACTGCTGTCGCTGGGGGCCACGTTAGCTTTGCTGCCCAAAATGCCTCAGATGTAATTGGCCTGGTTAAAGGCGGTAAACTCAGGGCCTTAGCTGTAACCACACCGGAAAGGATTGACGATTTACCGGATGTTCCCACCACCAAAGAGGCCGGTTTTGAAAAAGTTACGATGGTGGGCTGGAATGGTATTTTTGGACCGAAAAGTGTTCCAGAACAAGTAATCAAAAAGTGGGATGAGATGGTTACTAAGGCTTTCAATGATAACGAATTCGTTAAAAAGTTAAGGGAAGCCGGTTTTGTTCCGGCTTATATGCCACAAAAGGATTTTACTAAATTTATTGAGGATGAATATAACCTTTTGCTCAAATATGCTGAACAACTTGGTATAAGGCAATAGCTTAAAGACTATGCTAGTAGTTTGGATTTGGAAGAAATAGGGATGAGACCAAATCCAAACTACTAAATAAAATTTATCAATCTTGGGGGCTTATAGAATGGCTCATAAATTATTTACTTCGGATGAACTTAGTACTTTTACTATCAAGGTACTAGAAAAAGTGGGCGTTAATGCTGAAAATGCAAGCTTAGTCGCCGACACCCTCATTCAAGCCGAACTTAGAGGAGTCGAATCTCATGGAGTTGTACGTCTACCCCTCTACGTCAAGAGGATCCTGCAGGGAGGAACGAAGGCCAACCCGTGCCTTAAAAAGGTGGCGGAAGGGCCCGCAACGGCGATTATTGATGGCGATAGTGGCATGGGCCAGATAGCAAGTTATCATGCTATTAAGCTGGCGATGGATAAAGCCCGTCGTAATGGCATCGGCGCTGTTGGCGTGCGTAACAGCAGCCACTTTGGTACCGCCGCTTACTATACGATGGTAGCTTTAAAGGAAGACATGATCGGAATCGCCCTGACCAATTCGCCGACTGTTATCGCCCCTACCGGAGGCATTACCCCGCTCCTGGGCAATAACCCTTGGTCCATAGCTGTGCCGGCCGGAAAGTACCTGCCAATTGTGGTCGACTTTGCTATAAGTGTCGTTGCCCGCGGAAAAATCCGGTTGGCAGCCCTCAAGAATGAAAAAATACCCTACGGATGGGCGAATGATAGTGCTGGTAATCCGACCCAAGACCCCCTTGAGGCTCTAAAGGGGGCGATGATGCCCATCGGCGGCCACAAAGGTTACGGCATGGCTCTGGCCATCGATTTGCTGGCAGGAGTTCTTACCGGGTCAAGCTTTGGGCCTTGGGTAAAAAATCAGGAGGATGTCTCTTCACCTCAAAATGTCGGCCATTTCTTTGTCGCGATCGATATTGACAAATTCATGCCGGTCGAAGACTTCAAGAACAGGGTTGACGCACTAATTGAAAGGATTAAATCGTCCAGATTGGCAACAGGGTGTGAAAAGATATACATCCCAGGCGAATTAGAGTACCTGTGCCAGAAGGAGCGAAGCAGGAAGGGTATCCCTGTATCCCAAGAAAGCCAGCAGAAGCTTTCTATTCTAGGCAAGGAGGTTGGAGTTCCTTTTCCTGCTCTCAGTTAATGAAGAACTTTAAAAGGTGGGGAAAAATAGTGCGAGCTAAACTTTTGCGCTTAAAAGAGGCCATGGAAAGGGCGGGTATAGAAGTACTTATTGCCTTGTCCCCAGAAAACATTTTTTACTTAACTGGGTTAAGAACATATCTTGGAACCCCCAACCGGGCCACATTCAATTCGCCGCGCTTAAGTCCCGGCAGTGTAGCTGGCATCTACGACGGGCAGTCAGTAGATTTGATCTGCAATAGTTCCTGGGCCAGAATGGTTGAGGAAGATTGTAAAGTAAATAACGCCTTTTTCTACCCAACCTTATCGCGCATCATCGGCGGTACCACGCCTACTATTTTTGCCGACAACGCTCTTGATGCCTTAGTAAAACTGCTTGCGCAAAGGGGTTACCTTGACGCCACAACCATTGGCGTCGAGATGAATTTTATCCCTGTTAATCTATACCTGCGGCTAAGCGAAAGGTTTCCTAAAGCGAAATTTGTTGATGCCACCAATCTATTCTTACAGAATCGGGAGATTAAGGATGAAGCAGAGGTCGAAAAGATACGGAAAGCTGCGGCCAAAACAGCGGAAGCGATCTCGGAGACAATCAGCAATATTAAAGAGGGCATGGCGGAAAGCGATCTTTTATATATCTTTAAGTCAAACCTACTGCAGAATGGTCTAGACTGGAATACAACCACCATTGGAGCCGGATACAGGAGCGCGGAGGTGCAAAATATCGTTTCTGGCGCTTACCGGGTTAAAAAGGGCGACTTTATCAGATTTGATGTGGGGGGCATCTTTGAGGGTTATTGCGCCGATGTCTCGAGGTGCGCCAGCCTGGGGCAGCCCTTGCCTGAGGTTGCCCAGCTATATCAATCACACCTGAAAGCCCAAGAGCAAATTCTAACATTGATTAGGCCCGACCAGGTAATAGCCGAGGTATATAAAGCCGGCCTGGAAATACTGCATCAGTGCGGACATGCTGATTATACGCCAAAACGTCTCGGCCATGGTATCGGCCTGACCGCCCATGAGTTGCCGAGTTTTGGTCCGGAGGCAGATGGAGTTTTTAAACCTGGAATGGTAATCACGGTGGAAGTTCCTTTCTATATCCGGGAGGTGGCTGGGTTTAACATTGAAAACAACGTCCTAGTCACGGAGCAGGGAATTGAAGTATTGGATAAGACTTCAAAGGAATTAATCATAATCTAAATCAGTGAGGGAAGAACATGTCGAATAAAGAAGCTGTGGAACTCTTAAAGGGTGCTATCGATATCCATGTTCACAGCAGTCCAGATGTTTTTCCGCGCGCGTTTGATGATCTGGAGGTGGCCCACAAGTGCAAGTCGTACGGCATGAAAGCGATTGTGCTGAAGTCTCACGTAACAGGTACCGCGGATCGGGCGCAAATCGCCAGTAAGGCCGCCGAGTTCCCTGTTTTTGGCGGGATTGTGCTAAACCATGAGGTTGGCAGCATTAATCTCGCGGCGGTAAATGCCGCCCTCCGCATGGGCGCCAAGATCGTCTGGATGCCAACCTTAAATTCTGTCGAGCACATGCGCCATGTTAGCTCCATTCCCCGGTTAGTTCAATACTTTCCGGAAGGTACGCGGGGAATAAGCATTTTAAACGATCAGGGAGAGTTACTTGAACAGGTAGGCGATATTTTGGCATGTATCCTAAAATACGACGCCGTATTGGCTACCGGCCATATATCACCATTGGAAGCCAAAACCCTTGTTAGAGTCGCTAGAGAATACGGCTTAAAAAAAATGATTATTACGCACCCAATAGGGGGGCACAGTCAATTTAGCCTTAATGACTTAAAAGAACTTGTTGCCATGGGAGCATACATTGAACACTGCTGGGTATATACTACGCCCCATGTCAAGATTCCGATCCAGCCCACCGTTTTCGCGGAAGCAGTTAAGACGCTCGGGCCGGAGCATACCATTCTATCGTCAGATTCCGGCCAGGCAATAAACCCCTTTCCTACGGATATGTTAACTGATTTCATTGATAACCTATTACGTCTGGGAATTAGCGAACGCGAGATAAAAATGATGTTAAGCGACAATCCCCAAAAGCTGCTAAATATATGACCACGGAGATGATGAGATGAAATTGAAAGTAGGATTTATCGGCTTTGGCGAGGTGGGCTTTGCTTTCAGCAAGGGGCTTAAAGGCGCTGGTTTGGAATCTATCTATGCCTATGATAAAGAGCAAGATCGAGAACCCTTCAGCCAACTGATTCAAAAACGGGCCTGCCTGGCGAGGGTGAAGTTGGTAGCGAACGCAGAAGAATTGGTCGCCGAAAGCGCTATTATCATCTGCGCTGTGCCCAGTACGGCCTCATTGCAAGCCGCCAAAGAGGCTCTAGGCCGTTTAAATGGTAGCAAACTGTATGTCGACCTGACTTCCTCCCGACCGGAGGTAAAAAAAGAGATAGCTTCCATGGTCACATCCACTGGCGCCAGCTTTGTAGATGCTGCCATTGTCGCACCCGTCCCCCAGTACGGCCACAAGGCGACCATGTTTGCCAGTGGCAGCGGTAGTAAAGCCTTTCGCGATGCCTTGGCGCCATATGGCATGGATATAAGAATTGTATCCACAATACCCGGACAGGCCTCGCTACTAAAGATGCTGCGCAGCGCCTTTACTAAAGGACTAGAGGCCTTGCTTCTGGAGACCATGGTGGCAGCGCGCAAGTTTAACGCAGAGGATGTTATACTCAATTCCATAGCCGAGACCATCGACGGCGCCCCTTTTGTTAAAACGGTCAACCGCCATATCTGCGAAAATGCCATTCACGCCAAGAGGCGCGTACACGAGATGGAGGATGTGGCCAAAGTGCTCAAGAGCGCCGGCGTGGAGCCCATTGTTGTTGAAGCGGCTGTAAGAAGATTACAGTGGTCAGCGAACTTCAACCTCAAAGAACATTTCCAGGGCGAACCGCCAGATAGCTACAAGACGGTGCTCGCAGCTATCGAGTCACTGGTGGGAAAGGAGTGAGTGTGCTTACACAGTTAAACAGTTAATTCTTTATTTATCAAAACAAGCATTCCTTTAATGATTTAAGGTAGGTGTTGCCAATAAAAAAGCCTCCTGGTAAAAAGATAATAGACCAAAACAAACAAACTAACCAGGAGGCGAGAAACCGTATGAATGAGGTGCAAAAGAAATTACTGGTCCATGGAGATGTGATAATTGTCGGTATCGACGTTGCCAAACACAATCACTGGGCACGGATCTATAACCAAATGGAACTGGATGTGGTCAAACCCTTCAAGTTTCATAATAACAAAGAAGGCTATTATCGTCTAGTGGCAAAAATAGAAGAAGCAGTACCAAAGAAGAGGATAGGGCAATGCTGAGGAGCAATCCGAGCGCCTGCCGGAATTCTGCCGGGGATAATGGGGGAGTCAAGATGACGCTCCCCCTCAATCCTCCCAGATACCAATTATACAAAACCCACCCGAGGGAAGGACCCCTACTTTGCTCAAGCTTTCAATGGAGGTAAGAGTGAGTGAATGTCAGAGTACTAATGACACCAGAAGAAAAAGCTCGAGAACTCCAAAGGAAGCTATACCTGGCAGCCAAGGCAAACAGCAATCGCAGGTTCCACGCTCTCTATGACAAGGTGTACCGGGACGATTTTATCCGGGAGGCCTGGCGGCGGGTAAAAGCCAACAAATGTTAAGCATCAATGAAAATGTCAGGTAAAACACATCTGTGATTCTGTCAGGGACGTGGTATAATTAGGCCTGCGAGGTTTCCATGGTTTACACCATGGATGATTAGCAGCGGGCCTGCGAGGAAGAGAAGGAGTAGAGCCCGCGCTTTTTTCTTGAGCCATAGCAGGCCTATTATTCTCTAAATTGCTTTTAGCATTTTCTAGGAATACCTCAAGGCTATAAATATAGCCCTGCCAAGCAACGCACAAAGCACCGTCCAGGGGCTTAAGGACCTCCACAACGGAGCGAAGGGGGATAAAAGGCGCACCTTTAGGGTTTAAAACTTTATATGTCTTACCCTGGAAGTGAATGGTG
>NZ_LTBC01000022.1 GCF_001594015.1 Moorella mulderi DSM 14980 | reverse complement strand
CGCTTCCTGGCGGGTTTTAAGGGTTATTTGCACGTTGACGGCTATGCTGGCTACAATGAGCTTCCGGATGTCACCCTGGTCGGCTGCTGGGCCCATGCCCGGCGCAAGTTCGACGAAGCCTTAAAGGCCCTGCCGGAAGATAAACGCAACAAAGCAGTAGCCGCTCGGGAGGGGCTGGAGTACTGCAACCGGCTCTTTGCCATCGAGGGCGAGTTGAAAGATAAAACGCCGGAAGAACGCTATCAAATCCGCCAGGTGCGCAGCAAACCCGTGCTGGACGCCTTTTTGGCGTGGCTAAAAACCCAGAAATCCCGGGTACTGCCCAAAAGCACTTTTGGGCAGGCGATTTACTATTGCCTGGGCCAGTGGGATAAACTCGTAGCCTTTTTGCAAGACGGGCGTCTGGAACTCGACAACAACCGCAGCGAGCGCTCCATCAAGCCCTTCGTCATTGGCCGCAAGAACTGGTTGTTTGCCAACACCCCGCGGGGTGCTAAAGCCAGCGCCATTACCTACAGTATCATAGAAACGGCAAAAGAAAACGGGTTAAATCCCTTCCACTATCTCATTTACCTCTTTGAAAAACTTCCCAACTTGGACCTCAAGGATAAAAACGCCCTGGATCAACTCCTGCCGTGGTCGGAAACTCTGCCTCCTGTCTGCCGGATGAATAATTAAGCTTGTTTTAGCCCCCACCTCGGTGATAGGTGGGAGCTATTTTACGCTTACATAAGAACAAAATCAATCAATTGGGGTCTTCTCTTAACTATTTCGTAATTGTCAAGGACCCGTCTGGGCTTACCTAGGTATGAAAATGTTAGAATATATCTTGAACCATCTTCATGTATTCTAATAAGTTTAGGTTCCTCAGTCAACTGTGGTTTAACGCCATCAGTAAATATATCTGGCCCATACTTCTTTTCCATTTCAGCCTTAAAATATTTTGGGTTATTCCAATCGCGACTAATTCCCGAGGTAGGTATAAAAAGATTTACGGCTGTTCTTCCAGCATAACGATATTGTCTCGCAAGTACTTTTGCAATATCGATAGTCTTAGGACTGTGGACTAGGACATCTGCATAATGTTCTATGGATGTGCCCCCAGGCTTTAATTCGTTAGTTTGTGCAATATATTTAAGGGCAGCCTTTGGGACTTCCATGGCTAAAACGTCCTTTAAATCCACAATCATGCTCGCCTCCATATGCAAGATTACCTCAATTATTCTGCGTAATTATAGAAAATCCTGCCACTTCCCGCCATTTTATGCATATTTTTTCTAATGCTTGATCCGAAGACCCACAAAGCCCCTGTCCCCAGGGTAACCCGCAGGCCAGGGGCTTTAGTTTAAGTTATACCCTCCCTTGTTTTGTTTCAAAACCCGGACAATATACCACGTTACCCGTCGCCTCAGGTCCGCCCCGCGCTCCGGGCACAATACCTGCTCAGCCATGCCCCGGGCGATCGAATCCTGGCGCGGGAGTCGGTTCGCTAGAATAGTAAAAGTCTTACCTCAGATATGGCCGGAATTTCAAGCTACCATACTGACCCAGGTCCTACGATCCGCTAATAGCCAACTATTCCCGGCGTTCACCACGGGACAATGATTTTTCCGCTACTCGTGTTATTTTCTGTCACTATAACCCTATCTCCCTCTTTTATATTTTCTTCCATCAACTTTTCTTCCCCATCTTCTACAAGTTGCCGGTCTATGTTATCGTGGTAATCCTCATTTCCACCATCGTTAAGCTCGTCTTCAGTCTCAAGCTCTTTTTCTTCTTCCTTCTTTTCCGTAACTATAACCTTCTTCAACTCCTTCGCTTCCGGGAATTGTTCATAATCTAACACTATTAACTTGGCCGGCGGTGTGCCGTCGGGGAGAAATACCAGGCAAAACTTTGAGCGCATTTTCTGGATCTCGTCCGGGGTCATCAGTTCCCGGCCGGTAATACCGAGGCTACGCCTGTCGTCAAATAACCCCTGTCCCCATATTGGATTAACTTCCCGGGTAGCGCTTCTTGTTTCCACGGTACTTTCCCCTAGCATACGGCTTACGTAGCGAGCGGTAGTATCATCTTTCACGCCTATAATTAACTTCGTGTCACAGCAGGCCATTATTTCCTCCCAAGTCCGTCCATATTTCCTTTCCAACTGGGGAATGCTCTGGACTATAACATGGCAGTCGAGGCCGCGGCTGCGGACGGTGGCGATTTTCTTTTCAAACTCCGGAATGCTTACGATATTGGCGAACTCATCCAGGAGAAATCTGACCTGCACCGGTAAACGGCCATTGGGGGAGGTATCAGCAACCTCCACCAGCCGGACGAATAAAAAAGTAAACAGCAGTGAAGCCAGAAAATCAAAGGCGCCGTGGGTATCCGGGGTAATGATGAAGTAAGCGCACTTTCCCTTACCGGGTAACGTTAAGTCTATATCGCTGTCACCAGTTATACGTCGCACCATTTCTTGCTGAAAAACTTGCAACCGGGTACCCAGCCCGATTACCACTCCACCTTTGACGTTATCGCCAGCCATGGCATAAACATTATACGGTCCTTTTGCTGGATGGCCAGGTGAAAGTTTAGCGAACAAGGCATCTACTTGTTCAAAATCACCTGCAGCTAATATATCATAAAGGGAGCCAAAATGGCGCATATCCGCAGGCAGTTCTGTGGTTACATAGAGGGCCAGGGCCTTTAATAAATTTTGCTCAGCACGGTCCCAGAAGGCGTCACCTCCTTTTTTAGGCCCGGTTTCCGTTGTACTGATTACTACTTGGGCAAAAACGTCGGCATCCAGAGGGGTCCGGATTTCCGCCAGGGGGTTCCAGTGATCCGATTGTTCCATTTGGACCAGGTTGAAGCCCTTAACCGTGTACCCTTTTGACTTTAGCCAGCCGGCCATGCTGCGGTAAAGCTCGCCCTTGGGATCCGTCACCAACACGCTCTCCCCTGACCGGACCGCCGCGAAGATATTGGGCCGGACATAGCCACGGCTTTTGCCGGAACCTGGTGCGCCGACCACGAGTACATGGCGGTTCATCCAGGTTTTGGGCTTAGGTGGGATACGCACTGGTGCTGCTCCTAAAGCCCCCAGGACTATTCCCGGGCCGAAGCCGAAGTCGCAAACCCGCTCCAGGTCGCTTTTCACGGCCCACCTGGCGCTTCCGTAAGTAGCGTCATCTTTTTTTATCTTTATGCCGGGGGTTTTACTAATCGTCCAGTCAAATTGCCAGGCTATCCGGCGCAGGGTACCTATTACTGCAATTAACACATTAAGGCAGATCCACCAGGAACGTACTTCAGGCTGGGATAGATGGCCGCCCAGCCAGGCCCTGGCGGTTGCCAGCGGGTGCTGGAAGTACCACCAGGCCGCAGTATAATTGGGATGCCCGTGCAGCCCCCCGGTCAGCCATTTATAAGCTGCCGCAAAGATGGCGGCTACAGGACCGAGCAACCACACGTCGATGATGTACAATACCGCCAGGCTCGTTATGAAGCCGACTGCCAGCAAAAGAAGCCCTATGCCGTTATTGCCGATTTTCTCCGTGAAACTTGCAAATATCTTGTTGAACATAAAAAACACCTCCTAAAAAGAAAAGGCCCGGGAAATTAACCTTCCGGTGCCTTTTTACAAAACTTTTACGAACAAAAGTAGCAGGCGCACTATGCATCCTGCTACTACTTTACTATCCTTGGGCTATATCTTCCCCCGGTAACCTTAAAGGCAGGCTCCGGCTATATAACACGTCCGGATCCAAATCTGCGCCGTTGGGCCAGGTAACCGTCCCTGCCTCATGGTCTACCTTTACCTGCTTAAAATAACTCGGATCTTTAAGAGGTTCAAACACTGGCCCTTTTAGAAACTGGCGCAGATCAATAATTTTATATTCGCCAGTGTCAAACTCAAGAATAAGGTGGTAGTCTTTAACTGGATAAGCGCTTTTAATTTCCCGTAACATTATCGTTCACCGTCCTCCTGGAGGTTTTACTTGCTGTAATACTTCGCCAGCTTCTGCCCTCAGCCAGTTTTGCATTAAAGCCGTGGCTTCCTGTCTTACCCACATTTTTGCTACTCCCTGAACACGCCGGGGAAGGGTTCCCGCCAGTAGCTTCCCATCTGGTATTGAAAGTGCCGCCCGAAATCCTTTACCTATGACATGAATATGTGGCGGAGAATGATCTTGGTAGAACATATATACTTTATAGCCGAGAAATTCGCATATCGTTGGCAATGTAAACTACCCTCTCCTGTAAAATATTATAACCTAGCTCAAGGATTCATGATATATGTAATCGTGATGTTTTCATCTTTTCCACTCCGATCCCAGGTAAATTTTTGTAACTTCCGGCCGGTTGTGACCCAGTTTTTCCGATACTTCCGCCAGGGCTCGCCTTATTTTCTTCAACTCGCCCACCTTTACCCGAAATTGCTCCCGGGCGTAAGCGTGCCGCAGGCCGTGGAAAGTAATGTTGACCTCCTTTCCTAATTCCATTACCTTATCCCGGTGCCGGCGGATGAAATTCTGGATCCGCTTAATAACCAGGTGGGTTTTTTCTCCGGGGGGCACAAGGAGTTTGTCATTTTCACTTGCCGCCATTTCACAGGCTTCTTTTAAGGCCGCGGCTGCTTCCGTCGCCAGAGGGATATCGCGTTCTTTCCCACCTTTGCCCTTCACGTGCAGCATACCGGCGGCAAGGGCCTGTTCGGCATCTTTCCGGGACAGGCGGGTAATTTCGTGCACCCTCAGCCCGGCATACCTGGCCAGGCGCATGGCCAGGGCCACCTCCGGCCGATCCAGTCTTTCCGCCAGGGCTATCATCTTCTTATATTCGCCGTCGCTCCAGGCCCGGTCCGCCCGTCCGTCCGGGGTCGAAGCCAGGCCGAATTTTTCGTTCCCGGATAGCTGGAACCTGGCACCCTCAATATAGCGATGAAAGAATCTGACTGCCGCCAGGTCACCTTTTATCGTTTTCTCGCTTGTTTCATTCCCGCGGCGGTAATCGATGTAGGCCTCCAGGTGCTTGTCGCTGATATTGCGCAGGTTTTGCAACCGGAACCTGGTGGCACAAAATGAAAGGAATTTTTTCATGCTATCCCGGTAGCGAAAATGGGTCTTTATGCTTACCTTGCCCTGGGTATCTTTAACGGCCTGCCGGTAGACTTTCTCGAACTGGATTTCGAGATTGTGAAATAAGCCGCCGCCTCCGGGAGTGGGTGATTTTATACCGGTACCTGACTTCTTCGCTGAACGTTTTGTCATCCAGTTTCTCCTCCAGTTCAAACAGGGTCTTGTTATCCGGCATTTCGTATTTACGCCAGGGGATCTGGTTGTGCCACCATCTAATTATTGAGAGTTCAGCTAAGATTGTCTTTTCCTGCACCCCCGCCTGGCGGCGGTGGGCGATATAGGCCGCCACATGGCGCGGCTGGATGTTGCGGATGTCCTGAGGGGCAAACCTCGCCGCTAAAAATTCTAAGAAAAGGCGGTAACGCCGTATTTTAACCTTTCTGCTTTCCACCGAGCCTCCCCGTGCAAAACGTGCTATTCGGTTTACAAATTGACCCATTAGCCTGTCAAAATTTTCGTTTCCGGTAGGTTTCCATTTTACCTGCACCCGGCCTTCCTCCCCTGATCCAAATAATTTTAAAAACGGTAATAGCCAACCACACGCTACGACCCCTGAGGGTTGCGTTTCATAGTTTTTTTCGAGAAATGTTTCTTGCATTTACCGCGTTTTGCTTGCGATTTAAAGCTTCGCGGTTTCGGCGCCCAGCCCGTCTCAGTGCCCCCCTCCGGGGTGCCTGAGACGGGCTGCGCCCGTTTCCGGCCCCCGTATCCCCGCCGGCCTCCCGGCCGGCGGCGATCCGGGTGGCCCGCCTTAACGTTGCCCTCCTGCCGTCGGTCAACGTTAAGGCCGTTTCCCGTTTTACCGCCCTATTCGATTGTCCGCGTGTTCCTGCCGGCCGCCACGTCATCGGCTTGCCGCCTGTGACCGTGGCTGGCCTCGCACGCCGTACTTTCGAGTTGAGTATTCATACTGCCCATGCTGCCTTCGGCGGTGCAAGCCCTAGGCTTGCGGGGCAGATAGCAGCCCTTACCCCCATGGGGGGCGACCCGGCCCTGGGGCCGGGTCAGGGCTGGCGGCGATTTGACAGCGCCGCTGCTGCTTTAAGGCCTTCGGGCTTATTCAGCCCCCGCAGGCCGGCCATGCCTGCGAAAACCGTTCATGAAAACCGTTCAGTACACTTCGTCTCATTATTCCAGGAAAGGAGTAACGCTCTTCACTTTCCTCTTATCTGCATTGCCTTCAGAAAAGCTTGGTACCCATTTGTAACCATACATAGTTTCGGTCTCATCCTCATAAACCGTTATATGGCAGCCCTGAATATCGCCTATGCAAAGCATTAACTTGTAGCCGTTGCAACACTTCTCGGCATCTTCTTTGTTAAGCCACCAGTGTTTGCCACTTTTGCACCGGTACATACCCTTAACTCCTTTCGCCCTCTAAAGTTTTTTCACCGGCCTCTTTACCTGCATTGCCGCCAGGGCGGCCCGGTACATTTTTGTGTCCAGGACCGCTATGGCATCGCCGACGTTGAATAACGGCCGGTCAGTCGCCCCTCCGAACAGGTCCACTGCCAGGTTCACCATGATGCGGTGGCCTGAACTAAGGTCAACCTTTTTAAGGAGGTCGAACCACCTGAAACCGGCGTCGCTGAAGTACCGCCTGGCCTTAGGGTACAATTCCGGCAGGGCCAGGATGTAACCTGCGGCCCGGTACTCCCTGTTGCCTTTCATGCTCTTCATGGAGGCGCATAACTCTTTAAAATTTCCTTCATGCTCTTCATCCACAAAGTAGATGAGCTCCTCCACCATTACACTCCCCTTTCTTCTTTTACCGTTATTTCGCATCCCGAAACCAGGGCGTCGTCAATTCCCTTTTCCTGATTCCAGGAGGCTATAAATACTCTTATGCCTTTTCTTCTCAAATTTACCTTTAATTCTCTTTCCGCACGCCTTACGGCGTCTTTCAAGTTCTTATCGCGGTCATAGGCTATTACAACTTCCCTTGCTCCCAGTTCCTGGATTGCCTCTACCGCCGGGCGCCAGTTGCCGGCGCCGGCAACACCGATAAAAACGGAACCCAGATATCGGGAGGCGATGTCGGCTTTAAGCGGCCCTTCAGTCACCCAGACCCGGCGGTCTTTTAGTTCCTCCGGCCGGACCACATGGCAAGGGGCACCGGATGAGGAACCGCCGGTTTTATTGGGGGTGCTGAAAAACCGGTACTTGCCGGTCCCGTCCGGTTGATCCAGTCGTACCTGCAACGCCTGGATGCGGCCCTCGCTGTCGCGGACCGGGATAAAATATCCCGGCAGCGCTTTAAAGGTCCAGTAATGGCCGCCATAGCGGCCCCGGGCCTGATAGAAGCCCGGGACGCCGGCCAGGTCGTATCCTCGTTCCTTTAGCTCCTTGCATAGCCGCCAGCGCTCCGCTGGCGATGGTACGCTTTTATAACCGTTTCTTTTGATTTCTTCTTCGGATAAACCGCGCCGCAACAGGTCTTTTTTATGCTCCGGCAACAGGTGCAGGCAACTTAAAAAAGCCCGGTAGACGCGATTCCTTGTTGCAATTGGCGCCGCAGGGTTGGTTCCCGCTGGCGAATAGACTTCTTCTTTTACCACACCTGGGGCCAGCTTATGCAGCCAGCCGCCGTTGCTTACCGGGTAATCGCTCTTGACCCGCATACATACCGCCAGGCGGGAGTTAATCCCGCACCAGTCGGTTTTGCCGCAGATGGGGCAGGGCTCCCGGCGGGAAACCCGCCAGAAAGGCTCACAGGTATCCTTTAACGCCTGCATCGCTGGCCCTCCTTCATTTTCATTCCTGAATGCTTTTAAACCTCGCAGTCGGCCATGTTTCTTGCCTCATTCCGGTTACCAGTCTCCGCCACCAGGCGGATTAACTGTACCAGCCTTTCGCCCCGGGCAATCTCTTCCCGGAAGGAAAGTTCCCGGAGACCGGACATGGCCACCCGGTAAACCTCGCTTTCACCGGGGTTTTGCGCTTCGTATACCCTGTATACTGGTTTCATTATGCTTGGGGAGGGCCACAGGCCCGCCCCTTTTCCTCCTTTCGTCAGATAAGGTTCACACTCGTTGGCCTTCTTGGCTACTATAGAGCTTCTTACGTTGGCATTATTGGCATCAGTAGCCTTTCTTTTAATGACACCCAACCGTCATCCGCTATAATGATATGGTCCAGGACTTGTATCCCCAGGATATGGCCAGCTTCCACCAGCCGCCGGGTAACCTCGATATCTTCTTTGCTGGGGGTGGGGTCGCCGCTGGGGTGGTTGTGCCCCAGGACTATCGCTGCCGCGTTGGCCAGGATAGCCCCTTTGAACACTTCCCGGGGATGGGCCGGTGATGAATTCAGGGTGCCGATACTGACGATCTCAACGCTGTTGATCCTGTTCTTGCAATTCAGGTGGATGGCTGCCATGCACTCCCTGTCCCTTCCGCCCAAAAGCTTTCTGAACAAAGGGACTGCCTCTAATGGCCCTAAGAGCCTTTGCGTCTCATAGGGTAGGGCGTTTTCTTTTACCATTGATACGCGCACAATCTTTACCGTTTCCGGAAGTTTGGGCGCTACTGTTTTTTCCCTTTCATAACCCTCTGTCGCGAAAAATGTCATCTGCTCCATATTCTCGGGCGGGCCGGCGGCCCGCCCTTCTCCTCCTTCCGTTGGATAAGACCGAGCCGGATGGCCCATAGCATTATGCCGCTACCTCTTCTTTTCGGGCTTGTTTAGCCGTAAATACCCTTCTTAAGCATTCTTCCACGTCAGCTAGGACGCGGAAAATGGCTTTTAACGCTTCCTGCGGGTTTCCTTCAGCATAGTGGTTTATATACTCCCAACTGTACTGGTGGTACCCTCTTACGCCGTGGACCTCGCACATGGTGGCCGCGAACACTTCGGCCACTATTTCCTGTTCCGGCACCTGGCCGCCCTGCAGGGGACGGAAGGTGTGATGGATGGCGTGTCCCAATTCGTGGAACCATGTTTTCACGTCGTGGGTATGGAGGACAATTTTCTTGCCGTTGCTCCAGGAGAAAAAACCGTAAGAACCGTCGTTTCCTGGCGCATAGATGATTTCCTCCACACCAAAAGCCTTCGCCACTTCTTGCAGCGGCGGGGGTTCGGGAGGATCGTATTTTACCTCCGGCAAGGGTTTGCCCTCGGTATCTTCGTAGCGGAATACCGGAATGAACCGGAATCCCACAATTACCTTGCGTTCTTCTTCACGCTCTTCGCCAGTTTCCTGGTCGGTGACCTTGACGATCTTTTTGACCGTACAGGGGGCAAGGATGTGAAAGGCTTTAGCGCCTTTTTTAACCCTGCGCCCCGCTTCCTGCCACTGGTGGAAACCCCGGGCGTCTTCAGTGCCGGCTAAGTACATCAGCAGCCGGTTGCCCAGGCTCCAAGTGTCGCTCGGTTTGCTAGAGCCGCCCCGGGGCCGGATCAGGGTCCTGGCCACGGCAGGGGGTAGGTCGCCGCTCGCGAACATGGCCAGTAAACGGTTCAAGGCTTCCCTGGCTTTTTCGGTATCGTACTTCATCTTTCCGAGCGGGCCGCCGGCCCACCCCTTTCCTCCTTCCGCGAGTAGAATTAGGGCGGGCCTTTCGGCCCAGGTTTTCCTATAAAAACGAAAGAGGACGCAAAGGTTGTTTAAACCTTAACGTCCTCTTTCATAGTTTGCGGCTTATGCCGGGTTAATCTTTTACCGCAGTCCCAAGGCCAGGGTGACGATTATACCGCCGAATCCTACCAGCATAGTTACCAGCAGGCTGAAAGCCCAGCGGTTGATGCCACCCATCTCCTTGTGCATATCATCTAGCTTAGCGCTTAACTTTTCGTCCAGGCGGTCGATCCGGTTCAACAGGAAGAAAAATTCTTCCGACACCAGACGGTGCGAAGGATCCCCTGCCGAGGCCGTTTCCTTTTTGGTTTCTTCCATGGCAATCACCCGCCTTCACCTCCATCATATTACGGCGAGGGCAGTCTGGCAAGGTTAAATTGCCTCTTCCTACCGTAGTCCCAAGGCGAGGGTGACGATTACGCCGGCAAAGCCGACCAGCATAGTTGCCAGCAGGCCGAAAGCCCAGCGGCTAATGCCACCGATCTCCTTGCGGACATCGTTAACTTCCTTGCGTACATCAGTAATTTCTTTACGTATATCCTCAAACTTGAGGCTCATCTTTTCGTCCAGGCGGTCGATCCGGTTCAGCAGGAAGAAAAACTCTTCCGACACCAGACGGTGCGGATGATCCCCTGTCGTTGCCGTCTCTTTCTTCGTTTCTTCCACGGCAATCACCTGCCTTCACCTCCATCTTATTACGCCGATGGCGTTCTGGCAAGGTTAAATTGCCTCGTCTTCCCCTTCGGCTGGGCTACGTAAATCGCGGAACCTGGCGGTGTAGTAAGCCCGCCCGTTCTTTGATTTTACCCGGCTGAATGTCACTCCAATTATGTCCCAGTTTAGGCCCTCTTCTTCCAGCCCTTCGGTGATCTCTTTGAAGCCGTTGACGACTACATTGCCACCGGTACGGTAGTAATGCCGGTTATCGCCCTGGACGGTGAAGATCACGTTTTCGGCGCCGTCATTGTAGTTAGACTGGACAATGGCGGCATTTTCCAACGTTACTTCCCGCCCGATCAGCTTCTCGAAATCACCTTTCTCGCGGCCGCGCAAGAACCCTAAGCCGCTTCCTTCCCGGTTGGCATTCTTGATGCGTTCTTTTAGACTCATTTTTGCGGGTACGGGCCTTCCCGGCCCGCACCCAATCCTCCTTTCGTTGGATTGGTATTTTAGGGCCGGTAGCCCTTGAAGCCCTATAAGCTCAAAAGCAGGCCAACTTTCTTTTTGACCCCGGCAAGGGTTCCGGTATCAATATGCCCGATTACTATTGCCGATGCCTTGGAAACCACCGTGATATGGTCGCAGACCACCTTGGAAGGTTTCATCAGGCCCGCTTCCGGCCATTTGTTTATTCTTACGTCCCAGGCACTGAAAGCTCCGGTGCCGGAGATTTTGGCGACCACCAGGTCCCGCCTGTTCTGGTTGTGCTCATACGAGCTCAGTACCAGGGCGGGCCTGGTCTTGCCGCCGCCTTTATCCGCATATGGGATTTCAGTTATCACCACGTCTCCCGGCTTGAAGCCGTTCCTGTCGTTCTTTTGCTTCTTCCCATTTTTTGCGGTAATACTCGTCCAGTTCTTTGTCGTCCCAGTCGTCCCAGGTTTCGGTCGGGTCATAGAAGGCCACCGCCTTGCCCTGGAACTGCGGCCAGAACCGCCAGATGATCTGGTTCATTAACCAGATCTGGTCCTCCCGAGGTAATTGCTCGACAACACGCGCTACTTCTTCCCTGTTCATAATAATCTCCTTTCATCCCGGCACGCTCCTTCCTTATAATAAATTGAAGCGCCCGGGGGTCTCCCACGGGCGCTTGAAAGCCTGCACCCGTGGGAGGGCCTTGTAAAAGCAAAAAACACCATGACCTTGCAAGTAAATACTGAACTTGCTTTCTTAGGCCAAAGTGTTTCCTTTCATGACTCACACGGCTTTTTAAGCTGTTGAAGCCGCCAATCTTTACTTTTCTTACATGTTTGCGCCGCTACATACGGCTCATCCTGCCCCGGTTTGGTAGCTTAACGCTAAACTTGTAACGCCGAAGGCTGGGGGCAAGCCTTTTTCCGGCGCTTAGCCCGTTTTTAAAGGAGGCAGCCACCCCTCCTGCTCTTTGCGCCACTGGAGATGGGCAGCTCCGGCCTGTGGCGCTTAGGACGGTTAGTTACAAGGGTTACTACGGCTTGCCTTGGCAAGTGTCCTCCTTGCCGCCGCTGCGGCTTACGCCGCTCACCCAGGAGCCGGACCTGTAGCGCCGGCCATCTTCCGGTTCGCGCCGCCTGCTCCTCGCCGTGGCGGTCGCGCCATATTGCCCGCTGTATCGGTTGGGTCCCACCGGTGCCGTCTGCTCCTCGCTATGACGGCACATCTGGAACGCCTGCTCATCGCCGTGACGTTCCCGCTTCACGAGTACACCCAGCTCTTCGCCATGGGACTTTTCGTGAAGCACCTCTCACCAGCGTATCCGTCTCCTCTTCGGCATGACGGCCGCTCCGGGGCTTCCACCCGCACCAGCCAAGGCAAATGCTGATGGGTGAGGGTATGGTTGGTAGGTAGGTTTATCTAGTTATTACACTAGCAAAGTTATCCAGAGGTGTCAAGAAAAATTTTCTATGCCAGTTTAATTTTTTCCTTTAGCATCCCCGGCCGGAGGAGCAATTCATCCAGGGTGAATTTTTTTCCGGGTATTTCTCCTTTCCGCCCTTCCATGGGTAGTATATACACATCCGCTGCCGGGTTTATTTCTTCGTCCAGGCGCGGGGCATCTATTAACCATTTTTCCGGGCCGTTAGCGCCGTTGAAGGCCATTTGTGCGTGGAGGCAAGAGTTTTTGGCCTTCACCAACTGCCAGTTGAACCCCGGCACTTCTTTTTTGGCCAGGGAAAAGAATAAGCCGTAAACCGCCAGGCGGCAGGCTTCCTGGGCGTCCAGAGGCGGCCGGCTTTCCGCCGGTAGCCAGAGGCGGAATGGGCCTACTGCGGTGAATACGTCTACCCACTTAGCCATGCCGGCGTACCACAGGGTTTTTAGGGCTGAATTGGCTGTGCGGCGGCTGCACTTTAATATATTTGCGGAAGCTTCCTGGGTAAGCGCTTTGGCCTCAACTAACGCGCTTAATAATTCATAAGCGCGGCCGCTAAAATCCCTGGCGCCGCTGCCCGGCCCCAATTGGCCAGGGTGCAGGGCAATGCCCCGGGCGTAGGGGCTGATCCATTCATTTGCTCTGGCCGCTGCTTCCTTCACGCCTTCTGGCATGCAACTTCCTCCTCCCGCGTATGCGTTCTGGGTCAAAGACTACCATGTGCAACTTTTTCCCGGCTTTATCGTAGTGTAATACCTGAAAAGGGAACCGTTCTCCTTCGGAAATTTTTCTACCTACCGGATAGCCGGCGATGCCAACTATGCCCTGCCGGACCTCAACAAAAAGGTTCCTCCCGCGGATCATGATAATTTTTCCTGATACGATATCGCCCCTGCTGAAGTCCGCGTTTTCCCAGGGGTCTTTAATGCCCACCTCTATTCTTTTGTTTTCTTTATCTATCCCTTCGACTACCGCCGTAACCAGCTGTCCCGGCTTGTATATGGCTTCCAGGGGCAGTGATTTTGAGTGCGCCGCTTTAGTATAAGGCACGGGGATGATTACGCCGCCGCCGATATCGAGGCCCACGTTGCGGCGGGATATGAAGCGCACCAGGGCCGGCACCTCTTCTCCTTCCTGGAGGGTATTTAACAGACTGGCACGGGCTTCTTCGACCACTTCCCGCCTGGTGCAGGCCACGATGCCGTTTTTCTTGTCGATATGCCGGATTTTTACGTTTACCTCCTGGTCGATGAAAAAGTTCATCATCCGCTCGCTGGGAAGCCCGGTTTCGGAGGCCGGCACTATGCCACGTATACCGTCCCCCTCTTTAAACCTTAATTCCCAGTAAAACTCTTTCAGGGTTTTGGGGGTTACAACCGACGTGACAATCCCGCTCAATACTTTGCCACGATCCTTGGCGTCGTAAAAGATATCCCAGCAATCTAATTCTGTTCCGGCGAATCCTTCGGGTGTTAACCTCATGCGTTCTCCCTCCTGTTTTGTTCTTTGTCAAAATCGAATCCTACTTTCCCGTCCTTACCCAATATAAGTGCTGCATCAAATTCCTTGCCGTTTTTGGATTTAAAGCCTTTAATCATCCCGGTCCTGCCTTTTTGCAACAACTCCTTCGCCTGGCCGGCGGTAATCTTTTTACCGGCGATTTCTTTCCAGATGACAAACTTGCAGCCTTCTTTCCAGCCGGAACAGCCGTATCCTTTCTGGGACTCGGTAACGTCTTTACCGCACAGCGGGCATTTCCCCAGGGTTTCGCTATTCCCTTCGGCAAATTCAAAGTTAACTTTGCTCCCTTCCCCCAAGGTCAGTGCGGCGTCGAACTTTTTGCCGGTTTTAGACTTAAAGCCTTTGATTACCCCGGTTTTCCCTTTCTGCAGCAGTTCCTTAGCCTGGTTGGCCGTTATTTTTTTGCCGGCGATCTCTTTCCAAATGGCGAATCTGCAGCCTTCTTTGTAGCCGCTGCAGCTGTAGCTTTTGGGGTATTCCATCACCTCCCGTCCGCATATGGGGCACTGCCCCAAGACTTCCCGGTCAGGATCGGCCCCCGGGGCGGCTTCCTGTTCCCTGGCCATTCGGACCACCTCCGTGGTGAAGTTTTTTATTCCTTCCAGCCATTCATTAAAGTCGCGCTGTCCTTCCTCGATCTCTTTTAACCCTTCCTCCCATCGGGCTGTTAATTCGACTGACTTCACCTCCTCCGGCACCAGGCCGATAAGGGTTTCGCCCTTGGCGGTAGGCAGCAGGTTTTTCTTTTCCCGCCGGAGATAGCCGACCTGGATAAGGCGCTCAATAATTGCCGCCCTGGTGGCGGGAGTGCCGATGCCGCCGGCGGTCTTCAGAGTATCAGCCATCTCTTTGTCCTCCACCAGGCGGCCGGCGTTCTCCATGGCCGCCAGGAGGGTGGCTTCGGTATAGCGCTGGGGGCGCCTGGTCTGCTTCGCCTTTACTTCTACCCCCTGAACGGCGACTTCTTCGCCTTCCACCAGCTGGGGGAGGGTCTGGCTTTCTTCGTCTTTACTTTCTGCTTCGTCTTCATCCTGCCGGCCGTAGACGGCCTTCCAGCCCCGATCCAGTTCCACCCTGCCATGGGATAAAAATTTCTCGCCGCCGGCGGCGGTAACTACTCTAGTCACGGCGTACCGGGCGTCCGGGTAGAAGATGGCCAGGAAGCGGCGCACTACCAGGTCGTATACCTTTTGTTCAGCCGGGCTTAATTTGCTTAGATCGGGACGTGAGGCCGTGGGGATGAGGGCGTGGTGGTCGCTGACTTTGCTGTCGTCCACGTAACGCTTGCCTAGCTGAGGCAAGTTTTTAGGGACCAGGCCGGCGTAGTCAGGTATGCCGGTCAGGGCTTCCAGTCGCCCTGCCAGGGTATCCCGGACCAGGGCCGCCGTTAAGTGGCGGCTGTCGGTGCGGGGGTAGGTTAGGAGCTTGTGTTTTTCATACAGGGCCTGGGCCGCATCCAGGGTTTTCTGGGCGGTGAGGCCGTATTTTTTGTTAGCTTCTTTCTGAAGGTCGTTGAGGTTGAACAACTGCGGCGGCTGTTCCCGGGCCTCTTTCTGTTCTATCTTTTCGACGATCCCGCCGGCGCTTATTTTAGTCAGGTTCTCAGCTTCTTGCCTGTCATGCAGCCGGTCCTGCTTTTCCCGGAACCATTTGCCCCTGTAGGTTTCGCCGGTGCTTTTCCGGAAGGTAGCCCATATTTCGAAGTACGGCTCCGGCTTGAAAGCGCGGATCTCCCTTTCCCTGGCCACCACCAGGGCCAGGGTGGGGGTCTGGACCCGGCCGACCGAAAGCAACCTGTTGTGGCGGCAGGTGAAGGCCCGGGTGGCGTTGATGCCTACCAGCCAGTCGGCCTGCGCCCGGGCTTCGGCGGCGGCCGCCAGGTTGTCCAGTTCGCGGCCGTCGCGCAAGCGACGGAATGCTTCTTTGATGGCCGCCGGCGTGGCTTCGGAGAGCCAGAGGCGCTTGACAGGTTTCTGCCCTTTGCACCAGGCGTATATTCGGCGAAAGATAAGTTCCCCTTCCCGGCCGGCGTCACAAGCGTTCACCACGGTGCTTACGTCTGGAGATTGTACCAGGCGCTTGATGGTTGTCAGCTGCTTCCTGCCGCTGCTGATGGGTTTGAGGGTAAAGTCAGGTGGGATAAGGGGCAGCTGCTCCAGGGACCACTTTTTGAGTTCCGGATCGTAGTCCTCCGGTTCAGCCAGTTCCAGCAGGTGGCCCAATGCCCAGGAGATGTAGTACCGGCTGTTTTCCAGATAACCGTCCTGGCTTTTAAAACCGCCCAGGACGCCGGCCAGATCGCGAGCGACTGATGGTTTTTCAGTTATTATCAGGGTTTTGATGCTGCCCGCCTCCTTTTGCTAGTTATGAGGGTATTCTTCGTATGCGGCAAAATACTGGCACGCCGCCAGGTATGGGTTAACCTTTTTGCCGGATAACCCGCAGTGTTTGCGTCTGGGATTGCCGTAAAACCGGCAGGCTGCGCAAATTTGAGGGGTTGTTTTGAGTTGTTCGGAAATAGAATTTGCTGTCATCTTATCCCACTCCTTCCAAATCAGACTAATCTGTATAATTCCCGATATTTATCATAGTCCTTACTATGCACTGATAGCCCTGGCGGCTTTTCTTTTCCTTTCCAGGTTGGCTTTCCGGCTGGTTTCGGCCCCGGCAAATACCGGTAATCCTCCTTGCACGCCTCAAGGAGCCATCCTATCGTATTGGTTTTTTCCTTGCCGCTTTCAAGCATCTTGATTTTCTGCTCCACGTATCCTGTAGGGTAATCCACGAGCTCGTTAAGTGCCGCTTCAGGCAATGGATAACCTGTGGTTTTTATAAATAACTCTTGGATCCTGTCAGCTGCTTCCGGTTCCGTCTGCCTTTCCGGCTGATCCGGCTCGCCACCGGCGCCAGTTTCTAGCACTGTTTTAGTTCCGGCCATGCCCGTAAGGGATCCCTCCAGGACCCTATCCCCAGGATGTTCTTTGGTGCTATCGGCGCATCCAACTTCTCTTTCCCTGCCTCCTGCGCCGCCAAGGGTTTGGCTGACGCCAGCCTTTACAACAACAACATCTTCTTCACTGGTTATTGTTAATTGGTTATTGTTAGTGGCTCTCTCTGAACCGGGGTAGGTTCTGTGTGAACCTACCCCGGTTCTGTGTGAACCTACCACTCCTGGGGGGTAGTAGGTTCTGTCTGAACCTACCCCTGCAATTTCGTGACAGGGTAGGTTCTGTTGGAGCCTACTACCCCTGCCGGGTATTTCTTTGCCCTGCCCTGCTGTTGTATCGCTGGGGTCAAGGAGTGTATAAATATTGCTCCTGTATTCCCCGTCTTCGTCCTGACGCGTTTCTTTTCTCAGAAGGCCTTTTTCTTCGAGTTCAGCTATAGCCCTTTTTACGGTAGCCCGGCTGATGCTGCAATGAGACGCGATATTGGCAATCGACGGCCAGGACTTGCGACCCTCACCCGCGCACCTGGCCAGGTACAGCCGCACTACTATGGCGTGGCAGGAAAGGCCAAGGTCGAAGATAGCATTGCTGTCCCAGAACCAGTTTTTTCTTCTGCCGTCATGCAGTTCATCCCTGGGTTCTATGTAAGCTGTTTCCATTCTGTTCATGCAAAGGCTCCCACCTTATCCCTTTTTCCGGCAGCAACATGGGGCATAATCTCGCACCAACTGATAAATTTTTTTATCCCCTGCCCCTGAACACCATAGTTATAAGGCCAGGTCTTCATAAAAACCTTGCCGACAACGCCCTGCAGGCTCAATACCTCCAGGGGATCATCCTCAAAAAACCAATCAATACCGTAATACCGGGCAAAAAATGCCTTATAGCCCCGGGGAAGAAACATCAAAGTGCCGCGAGGGAAGTTGTTTAACTCCAGCCATTCCCGCGTTAAATTAGCGGCCATGATAGGCCGGTTGGTGAGGTAGATAACTTCATGGCCGGCGGAGGCCAGAAGCCTTAATGTTACCGCTGCATAGGGAAAAGGTTGGGCCTTGCTTAACAGCTCCAAGCCTTCCGGAATAGTAAAAAACCCTGCCGGTATTTCCGGATCAGGGTAACGGGTTAGCGATATGCGGGTAAACTTCATAACTAGCATGGCGTTTATATTGGCAATAGTATTGCAAAGGTCAACCCCGATACGCATTATATATCAACCTCCACCGGCCATAATACAAGTATCTGCCCAGCCCGGCTGTGGTTTCCCCAGCAGGTAACCCTGGCCGTATTCCACGCCCAGGTTCTGCAAAATCTTCAGCTCACCCGGCTTTTCGATTCCCTCGGCAATTACCTCCGCCCCCAGGTAACGGCATACCTCCAGGGCCTGGGCCAGCAGCAGGCGGTTGGAAGCATGGCAGTGGCAACCCCTCACCAGGGAACGGTCTATTTTTACAAAATCAGGCCGCAGGTGCAGGGCCGCCCGCAGCTGGCCTATATCCGGCCCAACGTCGTCTATTGCTATCCTGGCCCCTTTCCCGCGCCAGGCACTTAAAACACCCCTTAATTGCTGTATATCCCTGCAGCCGTACTCGGTTAACTCGATGACCAGGCGCGGGTTCGCATAGCGACCAGCTTCAATATCAACCAACCCTGCCGCCGTCACGTTAACGCTTAAGTAACCCTCCGGCGGATAGCCGCCAGCCAGGGCGGCCACAAAGCAGGCGGCATCCAGCTCGCCCAATAGCCCCCATACCGCCGCGCTCTTAAAAAGCCGCCCGGGTTTCGCCAGTACGCCATCACCCCGTACCAGGGCTTCATATCCCCATAGCCGCCCGGACGTAATGTTCATCACCGGCTGGTAGTAGACCCGTATCCTTTCTGGATGACTTATTACCGCTTCGACGTCCCTCTTGCTTAGCAATATGCTTACCGCCTTTCTGCCAGGGGCTATACTTTTGCTTGGCAAAATATTCTTCGACCATCTTCACCTGGGCCGGCCCGATGCGGTAAACCGTCAAGGGCGGCTGCCCGGGCAGCTTCATGACGATAATCTCGCTTTCTGGAACTAGAACCAGGTCGGAGATTATCACGTGTACCGGTACAAACGGGTTTTTCTCCCCCACCTCTGGCCACCACCTCTCTTTTAAAAATCAAAAACCCCCGCCAGGGTTTCCCGGAACTTAACGGGGTCAATTCCCTTAGCATTCTGGCTGCTGGCCCCTGGGGCAGGAGTCGCAAGCCCCCGCTTTTCCAAGCGGGCCAGCCTCTCCTCAATACTTGCCAGGCGCATCCCCAGGTCCAGCCACTCCCGTGCCACTTTCGCCCTGATACGGGGTGGGTAACGAAATACGGGATGGCTTTGTGGCAACTGCAAATTTAGGCGTTTCAAGGCATCGGGCAACTTTTTTCACCTCGTTTGTTACAAACCCAGAATGTTAGGCTTTAATAAAACCTCCAATGTTACAAAACCAATCCATAAACCCCTGTTATATGAGCAATCACAAGACCTAATCAACTTTACAAACCATCTCGTGATACCCAATCGCGTTGGCGAATAGCGGGTCGTTAGCTACCCGCGCTCCCGGCAAAGCCCGCAGGAGTTCATCCTCAAAAAGACAGGCCCCGCCGCCGGCAAGTATCGTCAGGGCGACAAACCCGGCCCGGCCGCCCCAGGCCGCCAGAACCCCCTGGGCGATGGCCTGGGCGATATCACGCCTGGCCTTCTTAAACGCATCTTCCAGGTATATATCCCTGCCCGCGTAATGGATGGGTCGCCCCACCATGGCCCCCTCAACAGCTTCCTGGTACATGGCCGGGGCCAGGGGGGCTCCCGTCTGGCGCTGGAACTCGGCTGCCAGAGAGCGGTGCAGGAGGTTCACGCCCGCCTCCAGGCTGCCGCAGGCCTCCGGCAAGGGGTGGGGGATATTATCGCCCCGGTCTTCAAAGAGCAGGTAGTCAGTGGTGTAGGTCCCCACATCGACCACGCCGAGATACCCGTTCCCTGGTAGGGCTACTTCCCCTGCCAGGACCGCACCCGCCCCCTGGGGGAAAACCAGCACCTGGCCAAAGCTGATATGCTTCTCTTCCCCGCCGTCCACGCTCACCCAGGCCGCCAGGCTTTCCAGGCGCTTCTTCAGGGCGTCCTTCTGTGCGCGGAAATAGGCCAGGGGCAACCCCACGGCCAGGTCAACCTGTTTCGGGAAAGGCCCCCTGTCGCCTGCACCCGCCAGGTAAGCTGCCGTAAGCAGCATCAGGTCGTGGAGGGCCGCAGGTTTCTCCCGGCTCAAAGTTGCCGTAGCCGCCAGGGACCTTAAGGCCGCCTCGCCGACCAGCTTTTCCTCCACCTCCCCGTTTGCCCTTCGCACTCGTACCCTGTGGCCCGTCCTATCGTGAAACAACCCGCTTAGGGGGTCCTCAACAAAGGGCGCCACCACCGAGGGAAAAGATATCCTGGCCACCGGCGAAACTGCCTTGACGAAACCGTAACCCACGTCTACCCCTACAGCCCCGACCTGGATTTGTGCATGTAATGTTTGGTTGTTAACTTGAAGTGCCAGCATAAAACCACGCTCCTTTTTTCGTTGGTTAAATAAAGTCCTTCATAAAAATAAAAAAGCCAGGGCAGCAATATGCCCTAGCCACCATAAATATGAGATTACACGACAACAATCGAGCATTTTCTTTAAATATATGTGGTATTATTGTTTATGGCTCCTCGCTATATTAAGTGGGTAAACCAAAATCAAGGTTACCAGCAATGAGATAAGAGATGGTAATAAAGTTAGCCTTATTGCGGTAACCACGGGCCTTTGCTTTTCCAGCTTGCAGGAGACTGTTGGTGCCCTCAAGGAGGCCGTTAGAAATCCGGCTGGTAAACCAACTTAGCACTCCTTCCCAGTGGCGTCTAATTGTTTTGGCGGCCTCAATCATCGGTTGCAGGCGGCAATGAGTTGCCCAGAAATACCATCGTTTGAGATGGGCTTCGCCACTCTCCCGGTCAGGCTGGGAAAAAAGGTCCTGAAAGGCCAGCTTGATGCGATAAGCTCGCCCGGTTTTCAAGTGACAACGGCTAAGGGCCTCAATACTTGCTTTTTGTTTACCGGTCAGGTTGGCAGGGTTCTTCAGCCATTGATAGCGGGTCTTCTTTAAAAGGTCTGTCTCCCTGCTTTCCTGGCGCCTTACTTCATCAAGGGCCTGATTGACTATTTGCATGAGGTGATACCGGTCTAAAACTATGATGGCATGGGGTAGGTGTTCTTTAAGGCCGGCGATAAATGCCGGGGAAAGGTCGCAGCACACTTCCTTTATGGCTTCTGGATTGCCACCATGCTGGACAAAGTCCTTTACAAAAGCGGCAATGGTATCCTTGGCTCTGCCCGGGGTGGCAAACAGTAAGGCGCCCTTATCTAAATCCACAAACAGAGTGATATAATCGTGTCCTTTCCGAGCGGAGGTTTCATCGATACCGATGCGGGTTACCCCACTGAAATCAGCCCTGGCTCTGCCGGCCACAACGTAATGTTTTACTACCCGCCACAGCCGGGTATCGTGTTCGTTTAATAATCTGGCTACGGCAGCTATAGGCATATCTTTGGCCAGGCGCATGAGATGGGCTTCAAACAAAAGAGTAAATCCGCTCTCCCTTTTAGCCCAGGGAACCTCAACCTTCCTGATGCTACAGCCATGTTTACACTCTACCCGGGGTACACGAGCGATGATGAAGGCCTGATATTGAAAGAAGTCCAGATGGCGCCAAACCTGTTTCTCCGTATCATAGGCCTTGGCCCCAGGTTTGCCGCAGACCGGACAGATAAAGCTGGCACCGCGCTCAAAGTCAACATGGATATCAAGACACCCTTTTTGCTTGGAGAAAACAACATCAGTAACCTTCCAGGGAGGTGTTAGGCCCAGGGCATGAGCAAATAAGGCGTTCTGGTCGGGCAATGCTGGCCACTTCCTTTAACACTAATTTTGACCAGCATTTCTACACTGTAAGAAGATATTCCTCCTTCTTGTTATTTATTTACATTAATGGTAGCAATCCTTTCAGGCTTAAATTACCATATATGGGAGCTCAACATGCTAGAAGTAATTTACTCCTTTTTCGATAATTGGTTTTACCCATACAAAATAGCGAGGAGCCTTGTTTATAGAAATTTTATGCTGCAATTAGGGGGATTGCCATCTATGCCAGAGTTTTATGTACCCATTCTTAAATGGAAAGAAGGAGAACGACTGGCGTTGCGTAGGTTGTCGGATGAAGCCAAAAATAACTTATGCCCTGTACTAAATATTATGAAGGAGACCAAACCAGATAGTTTCGCAAGTGAAATTATAAAAAATTGGGGTGAAGGGCGGCGGTTTTACCTTGATTTTCACCCTACCTTTAGAGACGACTTAAATGATTTTATGGAAGCAGCATTGACCGAGCCCGAAAGCTCTAAGCTAGCTAATTTCAGCAAGCAAACCTATAGAGTATTCTCAATTAATACGTGAAAAAGCTAACATATTCTCTAACGGTATTGCCTTGAGGGTGGGCATTCAGGAACTTGAGGATGTAAATAACTTTGAGGAGCGATTATATAAAGACGCTGGAGCTGATAAACAATCTATTGATTTAATTGTTGATTTGGGAGAAGTAGTACAATTGCCTCAAGACGTTATAAAATCATTAGCTACTGTTATATGCTTTATGCTTACTCAAATAAAAGCTTCGGATTTTAGAAATGTAATTGTGGCTGGGTCCTCATTCCCTGAAAGTTTGAATGTTCCTCAAAACAAAATATCGTTATTGGAAAGAAAGGAATGGATATTATGGAAGGAAGTCCACAACAAACATTCATATGTTAAGTTTGGAGACTATGGACCGGACGATCCACATGATCAGGAATACGATCACGGCATTACTATAATACCAACCATTAGATATACCTCAGAAAATACATGGTATATTGTCCGTGGAATTCGCGATCCAAGAAACCCATATGATTATACACAATTTCACAGCCTATCACAAAAACTTATTAATATATCAGACATCTTCTGTGGTAAAGATTTTAGTTGGGGAGATATGAAAATTTATGAATGTGCTAATCAAAAATGCACCGGCTCTAATAATTGTAACCATGGGAATATGAGAAGTTGGGTACCGATTAACACTAATCATCATTTAACGTACGTTGGGCATCAGGTCGCCATGCTTGTCTCTTCTTAAGGCATTCTCTAACATATGCCTTAAGTTCTTCCAGTGAAATATTTTCCGATACATATGCCCAAAGTTGAGCACGTGTTAGTCTCTTTATTTCTTTGCCCACATTGTAGCGCATAACCAAATCCACAAGCTCATCTTTCCAAAGAAACTGGGCCAAGGAAAAGGCGTCAATATTAGCATTTCTTTCTGGTTGACGTATTTCTGTTATGGTAATCTTACCTGAATCCTCGCAGCTTGCTACCTTAATTCCCCACCAAGGGGGTATTAGGGTAGCAACTTCTTTAAAATGACTAGCGCCAGTAACAATAGTAATAGTATCAAACACTCGATTATATATCTTAATTTGCCCTGGTAGTCTCTCCAGGGTATCCCGATCACTTTTTATCTCATAGCCATGCATAGCACCATTAACCAAGGCTATATCAATTCGGGCTTCCCCTTGGCACACCTTTAACTCGTGTACTATTAGCGTTCCTGGCTCTTTACCATATTTTTTTATGAGGCTATCGCTAATCTCCTGCCTAATTTCCCTGTCGTTTGTTACCATAATGGCTTTCTCCGTTCCGGCAAAATGCTCCTTCTCAGTAGTATTATAACTCATTTCTATGCTAAAGTGCCTCTTTTTTGGGAAAGCTACAGTGAATCTGCCCCCCGACGACCCAATCGAAAGATCATGTGACGCAATGAATTTAACCCTTTACCTGGATCTGCGAGGCAACAAATTAGCATCCCCAAAAAGGCTATAAGAAGTCCTGGCAAAGAGAAAACGCATCCCAGCTTAATTAAGCTGAGGGCTTCAATTTTAAAATTCTGTATAGATAGCAGGACTGCAGCTATTATCACGAGGAAAAACGTGAATACATCCAAAAAGAGCAGCCCCCAAGAAGAATACCAGAGTATGCGGCATAAAGCTTTAGTAATAAAACGCCAGGTATCTCTTCGATCTACCATGGCTGGTTTTGAAACTTTCATGCGTCTACCCCTCCGGCCTTGACCGGGGTTAGGTCCGGTTGATTGTTAACTTGAAGTGCCAGCATAAAACCACGCTCCTTTTTAAGTTCAGTTAAAGGCACAGCTCTTTCAAAAAGTAAAGCCAGGGTGATAATCCACCCTGGCTCCAGCTTCTGATAGACATATCCTTTAATCAATCATCAAAAATTTGACTACGGTAATTGCATCTTCCGGTTACACGCATAAGCTCAGGATGCCCGGCTAAAAAGTAAGTAATGTTTTCCCTGATTGAGGTATTGTAGTTAGCATAGCGGGCGAGTTCTGCAGGTGTCATCACCCTTTCAAACTTAAACATGTTCAGGGGGATACTCGGCTCATATTCACTTTGATACTTATTGTTGCAATAACTCCCTCCTGCCACCGCGCTTAGGGTTACCTCTGCATCTAAAATTTGTGGGTACAGCAACCCGCCAATGCCATTCCAAATGCTACCCGCTTTTACGCGGGGTGAAAAATCTTTATTAAGTACCCACTCCCCGCGCCAGTTCTTGTAATGGGTATCACGATAAAACTCACAATAAAAATCTCTCGTTTCACCCGGGGGTATGGTCCCGCTTATCCTTCCAATTACTTCGGGGTTTTTACTGCCGCTACAGGCAATTGAGAGGTCTTTAATGGTTACCCAATAATTGCTGTAATTTCTTATGGGTATTCGGGCTTTATAATGGTATCTATAAACGTAATACCAGTAACCCCCGGGTTTACGCCATTTATCTAATACCTCCGTGCTTGTTCTTTTAAGAGTAACGCCTTCAAACTTATAATAAGGATAACCCGGACCATCACCAACCGCCTTCAACTGATCAATATCTTCCTGGGTAGCTAGCTCCGACGATACTTCACCATCGACTACGCCAATGGGGTAACCTACTGTTTTATCTACCCACCTATATCCCGGCACCACATCATACTCCGGGTGCCCTATACGCCAGTTATTAGGATCATCCGGCACCCACCTCAAAACTTCCTTGAACGCCGGTTCGAGGTCGAATACCTTGATGTTTTCCGTTTCAACCCATTGGGGTCCGGAAAATTCTAGCCCCTGGATGTCGGCATACATGGCCACCACATCGCCGTCATCAGCAGGGGGATTATGCTTGTACCGTTCCGGGGCATAAGGGTCATAGTTTTCCACCACCTGGGCATGGACGAAAATATATGCGGTTTCATAAGGGTTATACCCGCCGGCCCGGGCATTGGCCGGCAGTTTCAGCATTACCCACTTGGTGTCATAGGGGCCTATGGTAACATCACCGGTCCAGTCATCGCCGGACAAAAAGGCGTGAACCCTTAAAGTCACCGGCCAGTCGTTTTTATTAAGGAGAGGGATTATAACCGGGCGCCAGTCTTCGGTTATGGTGTCGCCATAGGGATAACCTACAGGATAGGGGTCCTGCCCCATATTACGGATGGGTAAACTTCTCCCCCGGTACATCGTTGCAGGTATGATTATGGGCGGGTAGAGATACCTTTTGGGCTGGTCGGTGTCAATATATTGTATCTGGTCATACCCATCCAGCACCTGGACCTCCTGTTCTACATACTTGCCGCTGTTGAGGTAAGCAAAACCCGTCATTTGGCCGGTGGCAGGGTCGCACTCGATCAGGAAGCGATAACCTCCGCTATCCTGCCAGAACCCGTAGACCTTGCTGCTGTCGGCCAGGGTCTCCCAGGAGGCTTGCGGGTGGCTGCTGCCTCCCGGGCTGGCGGCAGGATGTCCGGCAGCAGGGAAAAGCATTAACCCTGCAAGGAAGAGCCAGAATATTATTTTTTTCACCACC
>NZ_LTBC01000021.1 GCF_001594015.1 Moorella mulderi DSM 14980 | reverse complement strand
TTGCCACCCCCCTTCCCTCCAGGGCCTTCAACCCCCGGCCTTCCGGCCTTAGTTGCAGCATTTGCCGCCCCGGCCGCCGTCAAGGCCGCGTAAGCGCCGCGAAGCGGTGGCCCGAAGGGCCAGTCTTGACGGCAATAGGCCGTGGCGGCGGTATAATTTAAGGCCGGCCGGAAGGCCCTGGAAGCTTAAAATCAAGGCAGCAGGTGCGCGCAAGCCGCTCCTGCTGCCTACCGCAGTTGCCTTTATTACCAGACCGCCGCTACGTCAGGCCGAAGGCCTTTTAGACGTTGCGGCGGCCACCCTAAACCTTACCCAAAACAGTTTCTTTTCCTGCCTGCTCCGGGGCAATACCGGCTGTAATAACTCAGCATGAGACTCCCCGGGTATATTAAAGGGATCGGGTTGATACGGTATCACATACGCCTTTACTTCCGGTATTTTCTGGACCTCTTTCGCTTCCCTTCCCCCGGGGGCAACCAGAGCCAGGCGGAAAGAAGATAGGTTTTCAACCTTCACCAGGTCGCCCCAACGCCACCTGGCGGCACTGGCCACCAAAACAGCCAGGTTAGATCTTAATGCTTCCCTAATCCTGGTGCTATCAACAAAACCCAGGTCCCGGACGACGTATTGATAATTTCCTTCCCTCAAAGCCGGCAAAACCCGGTCAAATATAAACCCTGTTCCCCTTTCTTCAGTAAGTCCAGTAATATCACCTGGAAATACATCAAAGCCCTTAATCCTCCTGGCTCCTTCTACCCGGCCATCACCGGCACCAATAACATTAAGGTAATCCAGCATCACTAGCTCCTGACTATCCTCCACCAGGGCCACATTATGGCCCTGCCTGGCTAAAAAAGCGCTTATGGCCAGGGCGGTATGGGTGCAGCCCAGACCTGGCGCAGCTCCGGTCACGGCGATAGTCACCACTCCCATCGGGCGCTGCTCGATGACTACTTTTTCCTTTACCTGTTCTTCTCCACTTAAACCCCTTATGATATGCCATCTGGCGGCCTGGGCATAAGTTGCCGGTACACTGGCCAGGGCCTGGGTGACTAAATCACCCCAATCAGCCTCAACCGGCCCGTCTATTATGTCATACACTCCCAACCCCACGAGGGTTGCCACCGCCGCGTCTCCCGGCTGCCTGCCGGGCGCCAGCAGGATTATCCTCACATAAGGCCTGGCTATGCGGTAACCCCGGAGGGCGGCCGCCAGGTCCGGGCCCGGGCCGGCGTCTATATCGACAATCAGGGTGTCGGCCCCCACCCTGGCGGCAGATTGGAAGGCATTACGAATGCCCGGGGAATCCATCTTCCCAGTCTGGTCGAATACCACTTCGCCGTGTTCTTTCACGGCTTTTCTCACCTGCTCCGCCCTGGCCGGGGTAAGGATTAAAGCAAGTATCATTTTTTCATGCTCCCCTTTCTTTAAGCCATTTCACCACCACAATTGTCAATAAATAGCCAACAAGTATCCCCTTATTTTTGTTTAAGGTTTCTAGAACAAAAGTAATATCTGGTAATAACCGTCATTACCAGGAAGACTCCCACTGCAAAATAAAACTGATATGGCGCAAAAGGTAGAACAGCAGGTATAATAGTTAGAGATATGATAATTGTTAGCGTTACTGAAAGAAATATGTTTTCCTTTGCGTTAGCGAAATCCCAGCACCTGTTCAGGTAATTTTTTATTCCTTTAGGGCCGAGCCTGAACAAGCAAATTAGCCCAGAGGCCCAGAATACCTCAAGGGCCAGCACATACCAAGTTATAACCCAAAAATGGAATCTAATCATACAAGGTAACAGTTCATGACCATATTCTCCCTCCAGGACTGCACGCATCCCTAAGTCCAAAAGACTATTGAAGGATATTAACACCAGATGGGCTATAGTTGATAGGGCAAGAGATAAAATAAAAAGCCTTCTCACTCTACCACATGGATAAGTTGGGGTGAGACAAGAATTGGCCGACAACAAGCTCACCTCCCTGCTAGCTTCTATTGTGACAGCACTGTTTGTGAATTTGGTAGGGGGTATCTTTTTCGAATTTGCCCAGGAGATGCATCAAGTTTTAAACAGCTACGTGCCATTCATAAATCTCCCACCACCTCGCTTTGACACCGAATTAATCAAATATACAATAACAGGCATACTGTTGTCACCGTCAGAAGTTGGCCAAATTTTGATGGAAAGTTTCAATTTTATTGACGCCCTCCGTACCAACTCCATTGAAAAGCTTTTTCAATTAACCATGTCGCTTTTATCTATTTTGAATGTCTGGATCTCCACCTGGTCGCCCGGGCTATCCCTGCGGATTTCCTTGACGCTGGGAATCCTGTATGTTTTATTCTTATTTGAAATGTACCTTGCGGACCTCATAATTAATTTCCTCCAAGGAATAATTATGAGCTTTTGAGCTTTTATAAGAGGCCGCGATATAAACAATCATTGCGCAGCCCCCGATAAAAAAACTTGCAAACATTAGAGCAAGGCCAAAATATAGTACCGAAACCCCTTCCAAAAAAATGTGCCGGATAACCTGTTCCACAGCCTGCCTATGGGAGTATATAATACTGGCCCAATATCGCCCCAGTATAAAAAAGCTACATACAAGGGCGATACAAAAAGATAATAAAAGAAGCGCAAACTGCAGTGACCCGTTAAAAATCACACGACTAATATAGCAAATATAATCAACTGCATCCTGATATTGGCTCACGAGAATACCACCGTCCTTTTGAATAGGGAATCAAATTGCTGTGCTTGGAAAAAAGCATAAATAAAATCTGAACATCCTCCTGCGCACTGAACTATCACTCCCCCCTCCCTCGGTCCATTTGCAGAAGTCTCTTCAGCACCACCGTTACCCTCTCCGCCTTATATCCCAGCCCCACGGCAACCGCCCCGGCCAGGAGGGCCAATTCCGGAGTGATGGTCTGCCTTGGTATCTCACGGTTCCCTCCAAATAGGATTTCCGCCAGCAGCAAAAGAGGTTGGGCCTTAAGCAAGGCATATTCCTTCAGCGGCACTCTTAGCGCAGTGTTAGCCGGATCAGCCAGGGCCAGAGCCTGCCTGGCTGCCTCGGCGTTTTGCCTGGCCAGTTCCGCCGCCTCCAGGTGGGCGGCATAAACCCTGGCGGCATGTTCGTATTTGCCGGCTTCGTCCATTCTTTCCCTCCGTTCCTCATTTGTAATAATTTAGCGGGTCAACCGGCAGGCCGAATGCCCTCACTTCAAAGTGCAAATGCGGCCCGGTGCTCTTACCCGTATTGCCGGAATAGGCGATAACCTCCCCCGCCTCTACCTGCTGCCCTTTCTGCACGTTTATCTCCGACAGGTGGGCGTAAATGGTCATTAGGCTGCCATGATGCTGGATATACACGGCATAGCCGAAGTTCCCGGACCATCCTGCTTTGGCCACCACGCCGTCTGCGGCGGCATGGACCGGCGTATCCATAGGCGCGGCGAGGTCTATGCCGGTGTGAAAGCTCATGCCCCCTTCCACCGGGTCCGTCCGGTATCCGTAGCCGGATGTCACGGTAAAGACGCCGGGCACGGGCCATTTAAGCTCTTTCTCCGCCGGCGTCCACCCCGGCGGCACGGCGTTTTCTTGCCCCAGCAGGAAAGACAGGTCGGTCCGGAGGATGTTTTTTACCTTTTCCCGCTGCCCCTGGCTGAATTTCAGTTCGTCCAGGACTTCATCCAGAGAACGCAGGCGGAAGGTCGGGTAACTGGTACAGTTAGGCGGGTCGCTGTCGTCACATACCCGGCAGCTCCCGGACTTTTCGATGAACATCCGGGCCAGTTCTTCCGCCCGGTCGCGATTGGCCTTGCGGAAGTCCTGGTCTAACCTTACCGCGTCTATCGCCAGCAAGGGCTGCCAGTCTACGGTCACGCCGTCGTCGCACGGAGATGACGTACTGGCTGATACCTCCCTAGCTGCATCGACGTAAATCATCACCTGTTCCGGGGAAGCGATGGGCACCCGCTCCCAGATGACAACTGGCCCCGCAAAGAGCAGGGCCAGCAAAGCGACCGGTACGAGGATTATCACCAGCACCCACTTGACGGCCTTTTCCGGTTCCGGCAAAAGGGCCAGGGCGACCCGGGCAAAAAGTCCCGGCGGCGCGGCCATCACTGGCCGCCTCCCGTGAAATACGGCATCTCGTAAGGCGCGGCCTCGATCCTTACCTGCACCCGCTGGCTCCCGGCCACCAGCAGGCCTTCGCCGCGCTTGGCGCTGGCCAGGAGGTCATGTTCCGCTTCGCTCAAATTCATGAGCTGCGTTATAGCTTCCAGATCCTTTTCCCCCTGGGCCAGTAGCAGCTTATAGGTGGGGTTATCAAGCAACGCTTGTCCGTGGCGGGCCACCTCCGGGGCCAGGAAGTCCACCACGTTCTGGCTGATAACCACCAGGCCGCCCATGTATTTTCTAATGCGCTTCGAGGTGTCCCGCAGGAAAGTTAGGGTCTGCGGCGTCTGGGGGTCAACTAAAATCCAGGCTTCGTCCACCACCAGCAGGGTCCTCTCTTGGCGGTCCTTTTCTATCAGATGCCAAGCGTAGGATAAAACATTAAAATATTGTGCTCTCCTTACCGTATCGTCGGCATTCTGCAGGTCATGGACGTCTAACACCACCAGGTCCGAATCGTGGTTAACGGTGGTGGGACCGTTCCATAAACTTGCATCTGCACCCTCAACCGTCTCCTCAAGAAACAAAGCCAGGCGTTTCCAGGTTTCGGGGTCCTTTTGCGCCTGGCCTGCAACATATTGGTACAGCAGCGTAAAAGTCGGCCAATCTCCCGGCAGAACAGCGGCAGGGTCTGTATCCCAGGTTATATTGGCTTGCTTATATACTTCACGTAATGCCTTCTGGAGCACTACCCGTTCAATATCGGCAAGGTCGCGCAAATAGAGTCGGAAAAAGGTTTTTAAGACATGTAGGTGCAGGGCCAGAGCCCCCTGCGCCCGGGCTTCTCTGAGTTCTTTAAGGTCTATATCATCTTCGCCATCCTGTTCATCGTCCTGGTCTGGATCAGGAGCCAAAGGCCGCACCTGTAAGGGGTTAATGCGCCCCTTGCCCCCGGCACAGTTGATCCAGGCCCCATTAAGGAGGCGGCACATCTCCCGGTACTCCCGTTCCGGGTCGATGATGATCACCCTGGCCCCCCGGGCCAATTCCCGTAAAATGAGCATCTTCACCGCGAAGGACTTGCCGGCGCCGGGCTTGGCCAGGACGGTCCAGTTGGAGTTGGTCCTGTCCCCGCCCCGCTGCCATATATCCATAAGCACCAGGCCGCCGTCGCGATCTCTTCCTAAGACCACGCCGCTGCCGTCGTTGATGCCGGAGGCGGTGAAGGGGAAACTGGCGGCTACTGTCTCTGCCGGCATATTTCTCGCCCCGGCCTCCTTGATGCCGGGCGGCAGCACCGCCCATGGTCCGGCCGCTTTCAGGCCCTCTTCCTGCCGGAAGACGGCCACCCTCCCCCGCATCCCGGCGGCGGCCAGAGCCGCTTCCACCTGGCGCGTCCTCCGGTCCAGGGTTTCCTGGTCCGGGGCCAGGACCAGGAGGACGACGGTGACATAGAAGACCTGCTGCTGCTCCTGGTCAATCTTTCTTAGCAGTTCCTGGGCATCCTTCAGTGCCTGTTCCGTCCTTTGCATCACCAGGGCGTTGCCGCCCAGCTCCAGCCGGCCGGTATATTCGCCTATGGCCCGGTTGATTGATAGCACCAGGTTCGCCGGGTCGGTGGGAGTCACGTGGATGGAAGCCACCACCCCCGGCATACCGGCCACCCGGGCCAGCCAGGCCGGGCCTACCCGCGGGGGATAGCCGGTTATGGCCAGCACCCTGGCCAGCTGCTCGCCGAAGGTTATCTGCCTGGGGCCGAAGTCCAGGGCCTGGGGAGAGAGGACGTCCACCAGGCCGGTAAGGCCTGGCGTTTTCGTGTTTTTACTCTTTGCCATACCTCTAAGCTCCTTTCACCTGGGGCGCAAGATACGGCCCCAGCGCCGGCGGCCGCTCGAAGGCCGCCTGGGCGGGATGGGAGAAAACAAAGACCAGGTCGATGATCTCCTGGTCGTTGCAGACCTTCACCTTTAGGCCGGACCGTTCCAGGTTGCCGGCCAGCTCGTGCGCCCTTTGCAGGACTTCTACTTGCTCCTTCCCCGGGAGCAAAATGTAATATCTTCTTTCCATCGCTTCCCCGCTGGCCACCAGGTTGGCTACATAACGGGTGTACTCCTGTAAGAGCTTCCTCCGCGCCGTGTTAACGGTCTCCCGGGCCAGGTCCTGCAGGTCTTTAAGATAAGCATCCAGGTCCACCGGCCGCCCCAGGGAAAGGATCTGGAAGGCCTCCCGCTGGCCGTTCAAGGCCTCGTGGACGGCGGTAATTACCCGCTTTTTCTCATTCTCACTTTTCAGGGCCAGGTTGATAGGCTCTACCTTCAAGACGGCCACCGCCTGGCCGTCTTTTCTAGTTATCACCCCGCCGGCGATGTCCTTCCAGGGCAGCCAGTCCTGGACCGCCTTCCGGGCCGCTGTTTGCTCTGCTTGCTGCTGTTGGGCAGGTTTCTTCCTCCCCGGTAGTTTGAAGAAAGCCATATCCTCACTCTCCCCTGGTTACGTATAGATACCGCCGCTGAGACGCGGACCATCTACGCCACTGCCGCATGAGGCCTAAAAGGCTTTTGCCGTCCGGCCCCTGTTTGGTGACGAAGAAGGCCAGCCCCGGCGGAATGGCAAAGAGGACAAAGCGGGCAGTCGGCTGGGCAAACAAGCCGGAAAGAAAATACAGTACCAAGCCCACCAATGCCCCGGCAGATACCGCTGCCAGCTCAAACCAGCCGAAGCCGGGGAAGAATTCGAACCTGGCCGTTACGTTCCTTGGTATCAGGTACAAACCTCATACCCCCCTTATGAACATACGCCGCATGATATACCACGTCCCCGCCGTCTGGCCGGCATGGCCCATGGCCCCTCCCAAACCGGTATGGTAAGCAAACTGGCGTAAAACCGCAGGGGTCTTGAAGGCCACCCACAGCCAGCCGATCAGGAGGAACAACTTTAACACGTCGGAGTTAAAGGTAAAGGTCATGACCGTGGCCAGGAAACCTTTCACCAAGAAGGTCTGCAGGGCCTGGGAGGCGGACAGGACAATCAGCTCCCGCCACCACACCGCCGCCACCCCTTCGTCGGCCCGGGTCAGCCCCACCGCCATGATGGGACCCACGGCGGCTAAGGCGGCCACTTCCACCGCCCGGATACCGGTCTGGATGAGGATCAAGGCCCAGATGACGATAGCGGCGATGGCGGTAATCATGATCAGGAAAGGCGTCGTCCCCACGGATACGATGGTGTCGATGAAGTTGGCCGGGTTCTGGCTCACCGCCGAAAGGTTGGCTACGCTCAGGGCCAGGTCGTTGCCCCATTTGTAGACCGTCCTGGCCATCCAGGGACCGCAGCCGACCGCGGCGGCGGCCATAGCAGAACGCTTCAACAGCCCGCCCGGGTCCGCCCCCGGGTCGCCGTGGACGTGCAGGATATATACCTGTAATGCCTCGGCCCCCACTTTGACGGCCAGCAGGCTCCCGGCCACCGTCTGGGCCAGGTTAATGGCGTTCTGGACATATACCGAATCTAAAATCTGCAGCGCCAGGGCCATCTCGTTGCCGGCAAAAGCGGCGAAAGTAGTGAGGGCGTTTTCCATGATGCCGGCCAGGAACTTGTTGATAGCGTTGATAATCAAGTTGGCGATAACGTCCAAATTCTTATCCCTCCCCCCATAAAGGGAGCAGGCCCGGGATAACGAGCCTGCAACGTAGACCTAACCCTGGAAGTAACTTAAAAAGACCTTGGTGATGCCTACCGCGCTCTCGCCGATGGCGCCGCCGATTAAAACATTCCTCATGGCCCGGTTGTGGCCAGCGGCCGTGGCCGGGTCGCCGTCGTTCATCTGCTTCATCAGGGCGTGGTAGCCGATCGCCGCCCCGGTCCCGGCGGGGATGATGCCCAACAGCCAGGAAGTGGCGTCGTTCAACAGGTTTACGGCGCCGGTGACTATCTGGGGCTGTTCGGCGGCAAAGGCGGCTTTGGCGAAGGCCAGCAGGAAGACGGGCACATACGGGCTGGCCTTCTTCATGGCGTCAGTAACCTTGCGTAGCATGGCTTTGCTCTCCTTTCAAAGGTCGGATATTACATCTGGCCCGGTATCATCTTTCACTGCGGTTTTTCCGCCCCCAGCCGGCGGTCCGGGCAGCCATACCGGCGGGGCAGTTATCACCCCCCGATCAGGATTTTCTGTAGCGGCAGGTGTTAAATCGCCGGCCACGGGCCACTCCGACAGGTCCGCCAGGGGCAGCCGGGCCGGGTTCTGGCCTGTCTGCAAGACCAGGGCTTCACCCTTCGGCCACCTGAGAACTTCATCCGGCAAAAGCAAAGGCCTACCGGTCAGCCCTTCCGTCGTGCCCGACGAATAGTCGCTGGCCGCCCGCACCTGGCTGGAGTAGCTTTCCGTCCTTACCGTGTACTGGCCCGTCTTAGCGGAAATAACCCTGGCCGTCTCCACGTCGGCAGTCGCAAGATAGACCCAGGTAGCGCAGTTGCCGGTGATGGTGCCGGCCGCTTCTTTGTATCTGGACTTTATCTGGGCCAGGTCCTGGAGGGCCAGGAGGAAGCGCATACCCCGGCCGGCGGCGACCGTGAGCTTCTTGTCAAAGCCCGGAATAGGCGGCAGGTTGCCGAACTCATCCAGGAGGAAGTTCACCCGTAAAGGCAGGCCGCCCTGGCCTCGGGCCGCGTCCGCCAAGGCCTGGTAAGCTTGGGCGATATACAGGGAGGCCAGGACATGCCGGTTTTCCCGCTCGTCAGGGATAAGCAGGAAGACGGCCGTCTTCTTTTTCCCGGCCCCGGCCAGGTTATGGTCCTGTACTGCCGTCAGCCAGGCCACCGCCGGGTCGGCCCACAGCCGCAGTTGTGCCGCCGTGCCGGTGAAGATGCTGGAACGCAGCCGTTCTTCGGACAGGGCCGCCACGCCGTAGGCCGCCCGGGCCGGGTGGTCCTGGGGAAAGCGCCGAAAATAGGCATCCAGCTTTTCCCCTCCCCCGGCCCCCAGCGTCGTAAGCAGGGCATAGGCGCTGGCCAGGTGTTTTCCCTCAGGAAGCGCCTCCGCCGCCACCGCCAGGGCCAGGGCGGCAGTAAGGCTCTCCTGAGACTGGGGCCAGATGCTGTCCCCATGGTGGGGTTGCTGGTGGGTGATAATGTTGGCCATATCCCATGCCGCCTGGCTGGCCGCGGTATGGTCCCTTTTACCCAACCCCCTGATAACCGGTTCTAATGGGTTCCATCGGTTGCCGCGGTACGGGTCGCGCAGGTCAATTTTGACCACGTCGTAACCCCGGCGTTGCAGGTAGGTGGAGGTTATCTGGTACAGTTCCCCCTTCGGGTCGGTTATGACCATGCTCTCCCCTGCCAGGGCCAGAGTCAAGATGGTGGGGATGATAACCCGCCGCGATTTGCCGGAGCGGGTGGCTCCCAGCAGCAGGACATGGGTATCGCCTGCATCCAGCCAGGCGGTGTAAAAGGGTTGTCTGGCGAATCCCATGACGACACCCCCGCCCGGCGGGCCGCCGGGCAAACGCCACACCGCCAGGGTGGCGGCAATTTCCTTCCGGGTACGCCACCGGGCTGTACCGTGCTGGCCCTGGCCGGCCGCCTCCGGGCCGCCTATATCGTCCCTGGCCTTACTTTTCCGCCTGGTGGCTGGCCACAAAATTGAAATGGCCGCGGCACCAAAAGCGGGCTGCAGCCAGATCCAGATTTGACGCATCTTTGTATCTTTGAGAAGTATCGCTGGCCCGGCCAGGGGGCGGGCCAGGACTTCCTTCTTCCAGGCTTCCAGCCCGGGCTTAAAGCCCTGGCCTTTCAGGAATAAGGGCAGCTTTAACACCAATGGGGCCAGCAGCAGGTCCAATAAGATGAGAAGAAATAAAACCACATGGCGGAATTTTAGTTTCACAGCGTCCCCATCTCCCTTCCTTCTTCCCTTGCCTTTCGCCGGCGGCGCTCCAGTTCCCTTTCTGCTGTCAGCAGGGCCTGGGCCTCGGCCCGGGTGCGCTCGCGCTCCAACGCTCGCCAGGCGGCCTTCCAGACGCCGTTGGCTACCCGGCTTTTTTCAACCTGGATTTGCCTGCTTTCCCCTTTTTCTTTGAATTCTATTTCCCTCTCCAGGCGGTTTATCTCAGCCGCGCCTTTCAGCACCACCTGGGCCACCCGGTCACGGATGTCCTCATAAGCCTTCCGGGCCGCCTCGTCCAAAGCTTCAGGTTTTAAGGTGTAATGGGAGGCGAGTTGTCTGGCTAATTCTTGGTAGCGCCCAGCGGACTGGCTAAACCCGGGCTGCTCCAGTATCCAGCCGGCGATTTCCCAGGCCTTCTCTTTAACTTCTCCCGGCATGTAGGCCAGGGCTACCCTCCCGTGCCCGGGCATAATCCCGGCCAGGTCCTTTAGCTTCCTCGCTAGCACTTCTTCTCTGCCGGCAGTAAGGACGGGCAGCATCTTAGGGCTGGCGCCCAAAAAGGCCCGGGCTTCCAGCCGGGCTTGCTTTACCTCCTTCATAAACTCCGTGACTTTCGCCATGTCGTTCCCGGCCAGTTCCCTGATCGCGTCCCTGATGGCTGTCTTTTCGGCCGTCAGGCAATCCCTTTCATCGCGGAAAACTTCCCGGGCGAAGGAACGGAAAACCCCTCTTCTTTCTCCCGGCTCCAGGTAACCCTGCCGCCTGGCGGCGCCGTGTTTTTCCTCCCAGATGACGACATGGCAATGGGGATGGCCTTCTTTGCGGTGGAAAGCGGCCACCCAGCGGGCATGGTCCGGGTGCAGGTGCATGGCCTTGATGGCGCTGTTGACCCCGTTCTCAATGCAAGCCTGCCACTTTTCCCGCTCCGTCAGGCCCAGGCGTTCCGCGTCGTCCTGCCGCAGGGAGACAATTACCCGCCAGACCGGCAGGTTGTGCCGGGCCAGCTTGCTCCCTATCTCTTGCCAGCCGGGGACCGGCTCTCCTTCCGACCCGAAGAGGCCGGAACTCCCGGGCCTTTCCGCCGCATATTTGATATGCCCGGCGGCGGTGCCACTTGCCAGGGGATAATCTTCATCTCCGATGCGGTAGGCTTCCGGGTCGCCCCTGTCGGCTTCGGGCTTGGTGGCGATATACCGGATATGGTTGTAGTTGCAGGCCATCTTTTTGGTCCCGGGCTGGTAATAGGCTACGTTGACGATGACCACACTCTTGCTCATTCGTTAATCCCGCCGCCTTCTTCCGGTAAACGCAAATACTCAACCGCTTTCTTCCTGGCAATATGGTAAATATCGGCGGCGTCGCGTTTACCCAGGTCGTTTAAGACCTGGACATTAAGAAACATGGACGTGGCCCCGGCCATGGTGGATTTGACCATCAATTTTGCCAGCCGGTCCACGTCTTTTTTGATGGCCCGGCGTATCGCCTGGTCCAGGGCTTCGCGGCCTTCGATGGCGGCTTCTTCGCTCAAGGCCCGGTTTAAAATTTCCCGCACTAAAACAGCAATTGAAAGTTCGCGCCGGGTTGCTTCAGCTTTTAATCTGGCAGCCAGGTCATCATCTAACCCGATATCCAATCTGAATTTAAAACGGCTTTGTTTAGGCAACGGCAACACCCCCGGTTAAAAAAATAGAGTAATTGCAAGTATCAAAAGGCAAAAAGACGGGGCATGCCCCAAAAACAATGGTTTAGCCCCGGTTTAACCCCCGGTATAAAAAATTCAATGACCACGCGGCACTGCCGCGTGTGTGGTGGCGCGCCCCCCGGGGCGCTTAACCTGCCTTTAAAAGGAGCGCGCCGGCATCGGCCGTAGCGTAGCGCTCCTTCCGTCCAGTTTGCCTGGTCCCTGGAATCAGGAAGGCCTGCGTAAGCAGGCCAACCTAGCCGGAACTAGAGCCCGGTGGCGAAATAAAACGCCCGGCGGGTTTCCCTGCCGGGTGTTTGCTTGGATTTAGGGCTAACTGCTTAATTTCCGGCGCACAAAATCCAGGATTTGAATTAATGCATCTTCAGGATTGGTGCTAAGGTCTGACTCAATGACATTTTCTTCGTTGCCGTTATGGAAATGATGGGGATAAGTCTTCACGCCTTTGTGATGGGGCGCGTTGTTATAACGATATATTTTACCGTCCAGGTGCTGCCTTTCCCAGTGGTAAGAATAACGCCCTTCTTCAGACAACCAGAAATCAATATAACTGCCGTCCTTTATCATAATCCTGTATTTTTGGGCCGTGCCTATGCCTATTCTTTTAACACCAGACACAATATCAGGGTAGTTTTTTATCAGGGCTAAGAGTTCATGATAATCCAACTTCCTCACCCATCTCAATTTTTTGCACCAGCTCATGTAGCTTTACATTATGCTTAAAAAGTTGTTCCCAAAGGATAACGTCTTCCCAGGCCGGATGCCCGGGGACTTCTCCTTTTTTGATTTTATCTTCAAGCTCGAGATACCCTGGTACCCCGTATTTATCTGTTAAGGCCTGAATTAGTTTATCGTTCTCTTCTATTTTTGCCGTCAAAAAGCTTTTCAGGCTTTCCTTAAAGATCAGGTCCTTCGGCATCCCTAAGACTGTTTCAACTTCCCGAACGAAATCGTTTAACATGGCAACCACCCCTGGATATATTATACCCCATGGTAATGATTGCGTGCCAGTGATGTTTGAGTAATAGTTCGTTCTTTTCAGTCAGGAACCAACAACCCTTATCTCCAGCCCGGCTACCAGGGCATCATCTATGCCCTTTTCCTCTTTCGACCTGGCTCTCCATATCGCTTCCCGTACCGTGATGCCCAGTTTCTTTAATTCTGCCGCCAGCATTCTTTTGCCCCTGGCCACTTCTTTGTTTGTTTCCTGGTCCCGGTCGTAAGCGATAACTATTTCTCTTGCCCCCAGTTCCAGCACCTCCGGGACCACCGGCTTCCAGGAAGTGGCGCCCTGGGCGCCGATGACCACTGCGCTGAGGTAGGCCGCGGCGATATCCGCCTTTAACTGCCCTTCGGTAATCCATACCCGGCCGTCTTTTACTTCCCCCGGCCTGGCTACATGGGCCGGGGTGCCGCAGGAGCAGCCGCCCCGGTCGCTATGGCCGCTGAAGAGCATATATTTCCCGTTTCTCTTATCGTCCATCCGCCGTTGGAGGGCCTGGATCCGGCCTTTGGTATCCCGGAGGGGAATAAAATAGCCGGGGGAGGAATTGAACGTCCAGTAACTGCCGCCGTATTTACTTTCGGCCCGGTAAAACCCGGGGATGCCGGCCAAATCCAGGCCGCTGCGGGTTAGCTTCTTGCATATGATCCAGGGATTTACCTGTTCAGGAATGGATTTGTAACCATTCCTCTTGATTTCCCCCTCGCTTAAGCCGCGGCGTATTAATTCTTCTTTGTGCCGGGGATGCAGGTCCAGGAGCCTTAAAAAATGGCGGTATACCCGGTCCCGGGCATCAGCCGGCGCTAAAGGCGCTTCACGTGGAAACAAGTCTTCCCGGTCCTGGCCAGGGATTACCCTCCCCGGTTGTAGCCGGTGCAGGTGGGCTACCTGACCGTTACTGAGAGTGATATGCTTAATTGCTCCCTCACCCACCCTCATGCAGCTGCAAAGGTAGCTGTTAAACCCGCACCAGTCAGGATGCCCGCATACGGGGCAGGGCTCGCGGCGGGAAGCTTTTCTAAAAACCTCGTGCTCCAACAACCTGGCTGCTCCCATTTGTGTTTTTCCCCCTCTGCCCGTAGCCTGGAAGTACCCCGGCTATGCACCGGATCAGATCCGGGCTTTTATTCCTTCAGGTAACACACATGCCAGCTCCTGTCCTGGGTAAACGGGAAAATAGAGATACGCCTTGGGGTTGTCGTCATACAGCCTGGCTTCATAACGGCCCTGCAGCCATCCTGCCGGTTCGTAAAGTATTTCATCGCTGTACCCGTCGAGGTATTTCATCTTCGCCATCTGCACGGCCAGGCGGCAACCGCAATGCAGTTCAACCTGCTCCCCGCTTGCCGTTTCGATATAGTGCCGTTAGCCGGCCGCATCCTGCTTGAGCCTTAAAATTCCTTCCTTCATCGAAACCGCCCCCTTTTAACTGTTAACCCTTCTGGCTTTGAGGGAAGTAACGCCGCACCAGTAGTCCGACGGCTTTATACCCCACTTCTTGCAGGCCAGCCGTTTCGCCTGGCCGGAATCCCTGGCTTCTATAACAAGCTTCCTCCCGCTAGGCGCCTTGACTTCGTACTGTGGCATTATTACCGCCTCCTTTGTGATGCCCTTACCTCCCGGGCAAACAGCCTGCCGCCCGGGAGGCAAGGGTTTGGTCCAACTTGCTATTCCTTATGCCACCTTATCCGTGTCCATGCCGGCCGCCGCAAAAATGCGTTCCAGCACTTCTTCCACTTCATTCAGGACCGCCATAATGGCCTTCAGGGCCGCCTTCGGCTCCTGGCCGGCGTAGTGCTTGATATACTCCCAGCCGTGCCAGAGGTAACCTTTGGCCCCGTAGAGCTCGCACAAGACGCAGGCCACCGTTTCCGCGACTATCTCCTGGTCCCGGTGCTGGCCGCCTTTCAGGGGCCGGATGGTGTTATGGACCGCATGGGCCAGCTCATGGAAGAACACGTCCACGTCATGGGAGTAAAGGATTACCTGCTTCTGCCCGGGCCGGTAAGCGCCGGCGGCCTGGCCTATGAAGGGCAGGTATTTCACTTCCACCCCGAACCGCCGGGCCACTTCATAAAGCGGCGGCAGTTCCGGCGGGGAATAATCTACTTGGGGTAATGGCTCCCCTTCGGTATCCTCGTACCGGAAGACCGGCACTCCCCGGAAGCCGGTTACGATAATTTTTTCCTCCTGTTTCTCTTCCCCGGTTTCCTCGTCAACTACCTTTTGGGTAACCTTCCTGGTCATGGGCGCCAGGATGTAGATAGCTTTGGCTCCCTTCTTCACCTGCCGGCCGGCTTCCCGCCATTGTTGATATCCTCTGGCGTCTTCCGTCCCGTTGATTAGCATCAGCAGCTTATTTCCCAGGCTCCATTTGTCGCTCGGCTTGCCGTAACCCGCCCGGGCGTTGATAAAAGTCCTGGCCGCCTTCTCCGGCAGCTCCCCGTCCCGGAACATCGCCAAAAGGCTCTGAACCGCCTGCCTCACCCGGCCTTCTTCCAGCTTCACGCTCACCCGTACCGCCTCCCTTTCTTTTTTGGGCCTTCGGCCCTCGGCCTTCCGGCCTTAACAGCAAAGATTGCCGCCCGGCCGGGAGGCAAGGACGGCCCGCAGGGCCGGGCCGAGGAATAAATGGAGGGGACCCGCCCGGAGGGCGGGGCGGAGGCCGTTTATGCCGCAGGCCGTACCCTTGCCGTAACGGCCGGGGCGGCGGTACAATCCAGGGCCGGCCGGAAGGCCCCCAAAGCTTAAAATCAAGGCAGCAGGTGCGCTTAAAAGCGCTCCTGCTGCCTACCGCTGCTGTTTTTATAGGCCGCCGCTACGTTAGCCCGTCAGGGCGTAAAACGTTGCGGCGGCCCTCTATCTCCCCTTTTTCCCTTGCTCTCTGAAATACTGGCAGGCGGCCCTATAAGGGTTGACCCTCCTGCCTGCTATGTCGCAATGCCCGCGTTTTTTGCCCCCGTAATGACGGCAGGCAGCGCATATCCTGGTAGCTGGTCCGTAGTCCTTTGCCTTAGGCCCGAGACAGGGATTTATGACCATTTTGTGTCACCTCAATTTGCTTTGATCGGGGGGCGCATCAGACTAAGCGGTATAATTCCCGGTACTTATCATGCCCTTTGCCAGTTCCCGGCGCTCTGGGTAGCTTCCCCTTCCCTTTCCGGGCCGGCTTCGGCCCCGGCAAATGCCGGTAGTCTTCCCGGCAGGCCTCCAGCAGCCAACCCACCGTATTGTTTTTTCCCTTGCCGCTCTGAAGCATCTTGATTTTCTGCTCCACGTATCCCGGCGGGTAACATGCCAGTTCGTTTAGTACCGCTTCCGGCAATGGGTGTCCCGCGGTTTTTGTAAATAACTCCTGTATTTTGGTCCTGGCATCCCCTTCCGGGGCCGCCGGGCTTTCTGGCAGATCTTGCCGACTAAAAGCATCTTCCGGTCTTTCTTCCGGCCTTTCGTGATTTACGGTATTTACGGTGGAAACTTCCGGACTCCCGGTTTCCGGGCCGCCGGCCCTACCAGCCGGGTTTTTAGCTGCGGTTCCCTTTACAACAACAACATATTCTTCATCTGAGTATTCTTCTTTCACACCAGCGTGTGAATCAAGAATCACACTAGCTTGTGAATCCGGATTCACACTACCTTGTGATTCCGGATTCACACCAGCTTGTGAATCCTTATAAATCAAGGCTTTTGCGGGTTCATGGATATAATAAATGTTAGGCCGGTTAAGGCCCTGGCGCTTCCAGGAAACCAGCTTGAAATTGCGTAGCTCTTTAAGATATTTTTCTACGGTATTGACATGCCAGCCGGCGACTTTCGCTATGCGGTCCTGGCCCGGCCAGCACTCGTTTTCCTGCCAGGCGAAGGAAAGGAGAAGGCAATATAACCAGCGGGCCTGCACCGATATCCGGGCATCATATAAAACCGCATTTGGGGCAGCAGTAAAACCCTGCTTGAGCAACGGGCTGTCAATAATAAGGGTCTTCCCTTTAACTTCCATGCTGTTCATGCCAGGGCACCAGCCTTACCCCTCTTCCCGGCAGCAACATAGGGCATAATCTCGCGCCAGCTGATGAACTTCTTTATCCCCTGCCCCTGGATACCATAGTTATAGGCCGAGGCCTTGACGAAAACCTTGCTGACAACGCCCTGCAGGCTTAATACCTCAAGGGGATCGTCCTCAAAGAACCATTCAATCCCGTAATTCCGGGCAAACAACGCCTTATAGCCCCGGGGAAGAAAGACCAGCGCCCCGCCGGGGAAGCCGTTCGCCACCAGCCACTCGCGCGTCAAATTGGCGGCCAGGACCGGCCGGCTGGTGAGGTAGATAACCTCATGCCCGGCGGATACTATAAAACGCAGTGTCTCCGCCGCGTAGGGGAAGGGCTGGGCCATCTTTAGCAATTCCAGGCCTTCCGGTGTACTAAAAAACCCTTCCGGTATTTCCGGGGAGGGGTAACGGGTTAACGAAAGGCAGGAAAACTTTATTACCAACACAGCGTTCAAGTTGGCCACCGTGTTGCAAAGGTCAACGCCGATACGCACGGAATCACCCCCCGCCGGCCATTACGGCCTTCTCCCATCCGGATTGCGGCCTCCCCAGCAGGTAACCCTGGCCGTATTTCACGCCTAATTCACGTAAAACCTTCAACTCGCCCGGCTTCTCGATGCCCTCGGCGATAACCTCCGCCCCCAGGTAGCGGCACACCTCCAGGACCTGGCCCAGCAACAAGCGGTTGGAAGCATTGCAGTCGCAACCCCTCACCAGTGAACGGTCTAATTTCACCAGATCAGGCCGGAGGTTTAAGACCGCCCGGAGCTGCGCAACTTCACCACCTACGTCGTCAATAGCCAATGCCGTTCCCTTCTCACGCCATTTTTTCTCCAGTGCGGGTGGCAACTGCCTAAGGTCGTATGTGCCGTACTCCGTTAACTCCAGGACCAAGCGCGGGCCGGCAAAAGTTATGTCCAGCTCTCTCAGTCCCTCACCGGTAACATTGACACAAAGCCTGCCGTTCGGCGGTAGTCCCTTGGCCAGAATCGACTTAAAGCAGGTTACATCTAACTCCTTCAGTAAGTTTGCTGCATACGCAGCGCGGAAAAGCCGCCCGGGTTTCGCCAGCACCCCTTCACCCCTGACCAGGGCTTCATACCCCCATAGCTGCCCGGACGTAAGGTTCACTATCGGCTGGTAGTAAACCCATATCCTTTCGGGGTGCCTTATTACCGCCTCGACGTCGCTTTTTTTGAGCAATATATTCACCTTCTTTCCGCCAGGGGCTGTAGAGTTTCCACTTGCCGGCGAAGTATTCTTCCACCTTCTCAACCTGCGCGGGGCCGATATAATAAACAGTCACAGGCGTCTGCCCGGGCAGCTTTAGCACCATAATCTCGCTTTCCGGCATAAGGACCAGCTCTGATACCTGCACGTGTATTGGCACAAACGGGTTCTTTTCTCCCACCTCCGGCCACCACCTCTCACAAGTCTAAGAATAAACCTGGGTCAATTGAGGTTTCCTTCTCCACTGTTTGTTGTACCGGCGGGTTCCCGGCGCTATGTTCCAGTACCGCATCTATTTTTTCTTCCAGCCTGGCCAGGCGCTTCTCCAGCATTGCGGCAATGTCCAGCCACTCCCTGGCCATTTTTGCCCTCAAGCCCGGCGGGTAATCCCATATGGGATGGTTGTACGGAAGCCATATATCCAGTCTTTTCATGCCTTCACGGGTCATTTTTGCCCCTCCTGTACGTACACCGTCACCTGTTACGCCACCCCCTTACTCCCCTGTACGTTTTTCCGGTACCGAAATAAAGCTTAAAGCATTGAAATACTTAAACCTGTGCTGTACGTACAGGCTTATTATCCAGCCAGTCCCCTTGCTACTTTTAAAAAACCCAGGGCGTTGGCCCACTGGGGATCAGGAAGTACTGCAGCCGCCGGGAACATGTTTTGTAAAGCCGGCAAGTCTAATACCCCGCCGCCCGCCAGGTATACTTTCCTGACAAAATCGGCCCTCTCGCCCCACCCGGCCAGCACCTGGTCGGCTATGGCCCGGGCTATCTCCGCCCGGGCCTTGTTAATCGCCGGGGCCATATCAATTTCTTTGCCCCGGTACCAGAGGGAACCGCTTTTCACCGTCTCCCAGGCCTGCTGGGGCGGCAGGGGCGCCCCGGTCTGCCGCCGAAATTCCTCCCGCACGGCTTCCACCAGGGCCGCCATGCCTTTGTTGATGCTGAAGCACATGGTCTTCACCAGCCTCTGCCGGCCGTTAACAATCTCTATCGCCGCGCTGTCGGTGGTCTTTTGCCCTACATCTACCAGGGCCACGATGCCGCTTTCGGGAAGATCGGGGACGGTGAGGAAAGCGCCGGCCGCCTGGGGGTAAATATAAACCCTGCTGAAGGTCACTCGTACCGGGCCGTTCCCGTTGACGCTCACCTCGGCTATCAATCCTTCCAGGTGTTTCTTCAAGCCTTCCCGCTGCAGTTCGTCGCGCCAGACATCCACCGGCAACCCTACCACCAGGGCAGGATTGCTGATCCCTGTGATACCGCCACCGGCCCGGGGCCAGTTCCAGGTTAAAGCAGCGGCGGCCAGCAGTACGGCGTCGTGGGCCGGGTGGCTGTGTTTCTCCCAGTCCTGGAAATACTGCACCTCCCGGCCCTCCTTAAGTGCCAGTTCGCCTACCAGCCATTCTTCTACGGGGCCGTCAATCCCTTTTTTTATCCGCACCCGGTAGCCGGTATCACTTTTATCCAGGCGGTCAAAAGCGTCAGGCGAACCCGCCGGGGCGACGACCGAAGGGAAGATTACTTTACCGCCGGCTAAAGATACCGCTTTGGTATAACCGAAGCCCACGTCGATGGCTAGAGCCGCAGATTGGGGATTGGTTTGAATTGCGAGCATAAAACCACGCTCCTTTGCAGTCAGTTCAAGTTAAGCCTCACAAAAAATCCGGGGCGACCATTACCCCGGCTCTTACCTCCACATCTACCTCAAAAAGCACTCAGCCTGTCTATTATGCTGGCATACATGGGAAATACAAAAAGGAGCAAGAGGGAAAGGGACATGACCGCCGGGATGACGGCCATCAATATGGGCTGCACCTTAATCTTCCGCCTGATCTCGTTTACCCTCTCGTCATAGGCGTGCCGGGCGAAGGTGTCCAGCACTTCCTCCACGTCGGCGCCCGTCTGGATGGCCATCAGGACCACGCCCACGAGGTTAGTGAGCGGCCCGTACCCCGCCCTTTTGGCCAGGTTGTCCAGGGCTTCGGGCAGGGGGAAGACCTCCAGCTCCGCGGCTAGAATATCAAGCTGCCGCTTCAGCTCTCCCCTTACGGCACCCCTTACCACCCGCATGGCCTGGTAAAGGTCTCCCGCCCTGGAGAATACTTTCAGCAGTGTTACCATAGTGGGAAATTCCCGGCGCAAACTCTGAAGCCGCTGTTCTTCTTTTCTCTCCAGGTATTTCCCCGGGAGGATATACAACAGGCCCCCTGCGCCCAGGAACAAGGCCGCCAGGGGAAAACTCGCGGGCCAAACAACCGCACCCGCCAGGAACGCCGCTCCGGCCGCAATGGCCCGGAAGCCTAAGATCGCCTCCGGGTCTACCTCCTGCTCCCTTCCCTGGCGCCATAGATATAACCTGAGCCTCTCCCTGGCGGATGCGGAAGAAAACCTCCTACCGGCCCGGGCAACCAGGTCGGGCGGGGCTTTCCAGGCCACAATCATGAGGGTGACGGCGACAACAACCAGGAGGCATATTGGCAACATTTCGGTAATCATAATTCCTCCACCACCCCCAGGCCCCGGGTAAAGTACCAGGCCAGGAACTCCACCAGGATAATGAAGCAGATTACCGCCTTGCCGAAGAAGGTGGCGGTGATGACATGCCTCGCCTCATTGGAAAAATACAATAGCGCAATAGCCGTAAGGGGCAGGAAAAGCAAAAACAGATTGATCGTCAGACCCTGCCCGCGCACCTCGCTTTTAAGTTCCTCGCGTAAAGTTATCCGGTCCCGGATCACCCGGGCGATCTCTGCCACCACCTCGGCCGTATTGGTCCCGTACTTCTCCGACAGGGTAACCGCCTTGACGAAGATGTCAATATCCCGGTTGTCGGCCCTTTCCGCAAAGGACTCCAGGGCGTTCCCCAGGGATCCCCCCAGCCTGTATTCCACTAAAGTCCGCACCAGCTCGTCCCGCATGGGCGCAGGGATGCAGCCGGCTGCTCCCTCAATGGCCCGCACCAGGTCGCCGGTGGTATCGTACAGGGAGGCTATCATCTGCAGGGCCGCCTGCGCCTGCTCGTCCATGCGGGCCTTGTGCTGCCGGTAGTCCACCTCCAGCTTCTTGTAGCTATAGATGACTGCAAAGACGGCCAGCAGGATGCTGGCCGCCGGGTTGTCCAGCAGGATCCCGGCCGCCATCCCTAAAACAGCCAGGAATATTGTCGTCAAGACGAATCCCTCTTTGGAGCGCCCCATCCTCGCCAGCAGGTACCAGGCCGAGCCCCGCGCCGGCGGGGCAAGGAGCTGCCGGCGTCTATAGCCTTCCAGGAAGCCCGTAAACCTTCCCCTCCCCAGGTAGAAGACCAGGCTGCCCAGGAAGATGAAAATCAGGAAGGATACCAGCTTTACGTCAGTCACATCCCCCACCCCCGAAGGGCCGGATGGGAGGCAAGCACCCGGCCAGGTTTTTCCTGAGCTTCTCTTTCAATTCTCCCGCCACCTCGCCCACGCACTCGTGGACACCTTTGCTGTAGCGGTAAAGGTAAATGTCCCTGAAGGCGGGCTTGCCGTCCTCGGGGACCACCTGGCTTATGCTCACCAGCTTGCGGCTGCCGTCCCGCAGGCGTTCGACAAAAACAAGGAGGTCGATGACCTCCACGATCATGGCCTCCAGTTCCGCCGCCGTCACCCCGCCCGCCTTCAGGGCCGCCCGTACCAGGCGCTGGATGGCCGCCTTTTTGTTGTAATTGGTATGCACCGAGGTGATAGAGCCGTCATGGCCGGTGCCCATGGCCTGCAATAGCTCAAAGGCCTCCTTGCCCCTGACCTCGCCCAGGATAATCCGGTCCGGTCGCATCCGGAGGGCATTGATCATCAGCTCATAGATCCCCGCTTTGTCGGAGGCCTCCAGGGGCACCACATGCTCCCTCTCCAGCCCCAGCTCCAGGGTATCCTCAATAGTGATCACCCTTTCTTGAGAGGGGATAAAACCGCACAGCCAGCGGATGACGGTGGTCTTGCCGGACCCGGTGGCCCCGGCCACGACAATGTTGGCCTTACCTTCTACTGCCGCCTGCAGGAAATCAACCATCTCCCCCGATACAAACCCCATATCCAGGAGCTCCGCCGTAGAAAAGGTCCGTTTCACAAAACGGCGGATGGTAATGCAGGGAGAAGGCGCCGCCGGGGGCACCACGGCGTTTACCCGGGAGCCGTCGGGGAGCCTGGCGTCCACCAGGGGTGAAGAGAAGTTTATCCGCCGCCCGCACCGCTGCACCAGGCGGTACAGCAGGTTCATTACCTCCCCCTCGTCCCTGTAGCCAAGTTCCGTCTTCTCAATCCGGCCCTCCCGTTCCACGAAGATATCACGGGGGCCGTTGATCATCACCTCGCTCACCAGGGGGTCTTTCAAGAGCCGGTCCACCGGCCCCAGGCCGGCAATCCAGCTCACCACGAAATCCTCGATCTCTTTATCCTCCCGGCCAAGGACATTGCGGGTTTCCTGCCTCACTATTTCTACCATGCTGCCGTTGGCCGAAAGCAAGGATTCCCCGTATTTATCCACCAGCGCCCTCCTGGTGGCCTCCAGGACCTCATTCCACTCCTGATTCTGGAGGTCCAATGTTTTCACCGCCTTTCGTAAAATAAAAGCCCTACTCCCGGCAGGTAGATGCCTGTTTTCACTTAGCCCCGGCCTGTCCCGGGCTTTCCGGGAACAAATACACCATTTTGGCGGCAACCGTGGCCAGCAGGACCTTCTTGGCGTCTTCCCGGGAAAGGAGCAGGGTTATTTCCGACGTGGGCCTGGCCTCCGCTTCCCGGGCGCTCTGCAGTTCCCCCAGGATGGGCAGAGGCTTGCTGTTGTGCACCACCCTGGCCTTCCCGGCCACTTCCTCCACCCGGTCGGGGAAAACCGCTACCACGGACACCGTATCGTCGTCTTGCAGTATATCCGGCCAGCTCACCTGGCTGGATTTGAGGGTGATGAGGGTTTCATCCTCCTTCATGGCGCCGTAGGCCTCCACAACCTGGCCCGGATCCCGCACCAGTTTTTCCGGGAAAAGCGCTTCCCCTGCCACCAGGGGCATCCTGGTATAACTGCCTACGGCCTGGCTCACCTGGGTCAAAGCGCGGGGATGGCGGTCCCTTTTAGATACGGTAATCACTTTGACATCCGCCGGCCCTATCTGCTTAAGGGCCTCCACGTTCCTGGCAGCCACAACTACCTCTGCCGGCTGGTAGACGCCGGCGAAGGCCCAGTAAACCCCGGCAGCTGCCAGGATACCCGTCAAAAGGGCGATCAGCAGCAGCGGCCCTCCCGGTATCTTTTTTACAGGCAACTTTAGCAAGATCATCTACCTCCCTGAAGTATAGTCAATAACAAAGCGGCCGCGGCCAGGCAGGCGCCGAAGGGTACTGCCTCCCGGGGCGCGGGGGCATTAATATCCCCGGGGAGCCGGGGCAAGCACCAGGCAAGCTTTGCCCCATACGCCAGCCTCAAGTACAGGGCGCGCCCAAAAACCTGCAGGCGCTCCCGCAAAATCCCCAGCCGGGCATATTTGCACAGCCCCCATGCTATCCCCATTATCGCCGCGGCGAGAATCACCCCGGCCGCCCTCCCCGGCCCCAGCCAGAAGCCAAAGGCGGCCATCAGTTTGACATCCCCGCCCCCGAACCCTCCCAGCCGGTACAGGAAGCACCCGAAGAGGAAAAAGATAAATCCCCCGACAAGAGCTTCCTGCCATCCTCCCGGCCCGCCGTAAAGCCCCTGGTAAACCATGCCGGCAAGCATGAGGGGGAAAGTAACGGCATCGGGGACGATATTCCGGCGCCAGTCATAAAAACCGGCTATGCTTACGGGTACTAGAAAACCCAGGGCATAAAAAAGCCCCGGCGGGTCCATGGCCATGCACCTCCTTCTAAAAGAAAAACCCGGGCCAGGAGAATATGGCCCGGGCGCATTTTATCTTTGCGAAATGGCTCTCTAAAGACAAAATAGACAAGCATCGACATTAGCCGTATATATCATGTGGTATGTTACAACTTAGAAGTCGTTATAACAGCGGGAAAAAAGCGAAGGCGCAAATAGCCAGGCAAATAACCACAACCATAAGGCCTCCCAGGCTCATGGGGAGCCATTGCAGAAAACAGGTGACCATTGGCGCCGGGGCAGAAAAAAAGTACGGCGTCAAAAGGGGAAGGCCCCACAATACCAGGGCAAAGCCTGCCATGAGTATCTTTACAAAACTACTCTCCGTCCATAGAGCAATGACGGCGGCAGTATACCAAAGCAAGCAAGCCATTAAAAGGAAACAAAATAAAAAAGGCCAAGGGTTACCGCTGGGCAATTGAGGGAGGGCTTTATTAAGCAGCAAATAATACCAGTCGTCCCCGTATATATAAGCACATGCCCAGGGCGGGAGAAGGAGAAGTAGGGCAGAATGTGGCGCAGCGTACGGCCCCTTTCCAGACGGACAGCCAGTGCAATCCTCCTTGGATCGGCAATATTGTTGAACCCCGGGATACCGCTGGCACAAGGCTTCTATTTTTTGTTGCTTCATTACATACTCACCTTCCTGCTACTAATCATGATTGCCCATTTTTTTATGTGTGTCCATTTGACCTCTCTTTTTGAAATTACAAAAAGCCGTTCTGACTCTTATGTTTTGCATTTACGTCCCATGGGGTTTATTATCACGGCTTGGAGGTTAGGGCGTTCTCCCAAAAAAGTAGCATTACGTCTTGGCTCTGATTTTATAGCTGCTATCGCACTGGCCAGGAGGTATATCCAGTCAAGCGAAACTGCCTTCAAGGTTGAAACCTGGATAATGAATACTTCCATCCAAAAACGATTAGAAAAGGCAGGCGCCAGTATTACCCCCATACGATTTCCTCCCTACCGCAGGATATTTTCGGGTTTGCTCGCTTTTTGTGCCTACGGTAACTGGGAGGTATGGCGAAAAATAAAAGAAGCCCAGTACTACCGTATTGCCTGGACAGGAGTACTTATACTCAAAAACCCTGGATAAACAAAAACCCCGGGCCAGGAGATCCTAAACCAGGGTAATAACTTACCAGCTCTCCGTCTGTATTATCAGCCTCTTCAAGATATGCCCGCGCACCTCGAAATTGTAATACGCTTCCTTTGCTATGCCATTCCTATAGCCTATCACCTTAACCGTATACCAGCCGTCGTCCGGCCAGCGGCCCTCCTGTTCCTTTTCCGGGATCAGGTAGGTGTACTCCCAGGCGCCCAGGGAAGGGTTATAGGTCATCCATGCTTCAAAGGGCTGCCAACCGGCCGGCAAATTGCCGGTGGGGATGATCACCTTCATAGCGTCGATGGCTACTTTCTGCCCGTCGCTAGGCCGGTAGGCACTGGAGCGGACGATCATGTTGCGGCCGCGCTCCGTCGGCTGGGGGATAACCCCGTCCACCCGGACCGCAAAGCCCGGCTCCACCCTCACCGTAGCCGTCTTTGTGGCCATGGCGTCATGGCTGTCGATTACCGTCAGCTCAAAGGTCCAGGTGCCTGTCTGGTCATCTTTTGGCACCACTCCTAACCGCAGGAAGCCCGCCTCGCCCCGGTACTGGCTGATAGGGCCGGTCCAGCCGCCGTTAGGGGGTTTGTACCGCCAGAGGCAGGCCTTGATATAGTCGCCCGTGTCGGGGTCGAAAGAGCCAGTCCCCAGGGCGGTGAGGGTTTCACCCGTGTAGCCGGGATTGGGGTTAAAGCTTATGGCGGCCACCGGCGGCCGGTTGGGCAGCCTGTTTTCCACCACCATCTGGCCAGTATACGGGTCGGACCACAGCCCGTGCTGGTCCCGCACCCGTAAAGCAACCTGATAGGTGCCGGGGTTGGCCCAGGAGATGCCGGTTACATTCCGGGAGGTGCGCGTCCCTATGCCCTGGATCGTCCACTCCCAGGCCGTGATGTCATCCCCGTCGGGGTCATAGCTATCATCCAGCAGCTTTACTTCTTCCGTCCTGCCCGCCGGGTTGGGCCAGGCCTGGAAGTAGGCCACGGGCTTCCGGTTCTGCACGGTGATACTCCTGACCGTCCAGTCGCTCCAGGCGCCCAGGAAGTCCTGGACCCTTAGCCGCACTTCTATATTACCTGGATCAGTGAAATACGCCGGGGGCTCGGCGGAAGTTATCCACTCGCCGCCATTTACCCGGTACTGCCACTGCCAGGCCCGGATACCCTTCTTCCCCTCCGGGTCTGTGGACTGCAGGTCAGGGTCGTAAGAAAGATCCTGGTACACTAACTGCTGGCCGATCACCGGGTTAGACGGCGTGACAATGAATGAGGCTACGGGCTTTCTATGGACGTGCACCTTCATCTCTGCCCATTGGGACCATTTGCGCCCGGCATCGGGGTCATTCCAGTAAGGCGAGTTCGGCGGCTGGTCCTGGACCCGGAATTTCACCGTGTAGGTGCCGGGTTTGGCGAAGGAGTTAAGGGGCTGGGCGAAGGTCTTCTGGTGAACGTCGGTGTTGAGGCCCAGGGAGTTACTGAGGTCGTAGCCCATGAGGTGGTTGGGGTCGTGTTCGTAGTACCACGTCCTCCCCACTATGGCGTCTGCTTCCCGGTCGTTTTCAAAAGACATGGTGACAAAGCGCTGGTTGACCAGGACCACGTTGGCCAGCATGTCCTTCTGGCCGATGTAGTCAATAATGTAGCTGGCTATCTCGTTGAGGTCCGAGGCCGCGTCGTTGATGGTGAATACGATATCCCTTCCGATTTCGTTGACGATCTGGGCGCACTGGCTGTAATTACTGCTACCGGCTTCAGCTATTAAGCCGGCATTGTTGTTCTTCATGTAGTTCACGAACTGCGCCCTCTGGGCGTAGTCCTGGAAGGTGGCATTGTTTATCAGGACAACAAACCGGGTGACGCCGAAGCGCCAGGGCGTACCCAGGGCAACCTCCTGGAGCTTCGCCAGCGTCGGGGGGTAGTTCAGGGTGTAGGTCAGCTCCCAGGTACCGGAATGAGTGCCGTATACCTGCACCGTGTCCGCATCAACCTGAGTTAGGGTCCGGTAAGGCGTCCTCCCGTCGGTGTTGGTCTTGATTAGTTCCACCTTGCCGTCGTAGTAGTCCCACGTCTGGGTGGAGGTATACCCCTGATCGTCAGCCACGTAGTACTTCACGTGGATGACCCCGTTAGCGTCCACCCAGATAGTCCGGTAAGAATTATCATGGCCACAGGAGAAATTGGTGACGATCTGCCCGTTGTTATCGACTGTGACGCCGTAGCTGTAGCCGTGGCCGCTGGCATGGAGGTCGATATCGTTGCCCCCGTAAGAAACCGTCCTCAAGGCCGTCACATAGTTGCCGCTCTGGTCGCGCCGCTCCACGTGGAAGCCGCCGCCGTTGCGCTGGACGTACACCTTATAGAGAGGATTTACCGGGTCACCGATGAGGTAGATATAGTAGTCGGATTGGTCTACCCTGGTGACGCTGCCCGTGCTCATGGCGTCGTTCTGGTAGGCTTTAGCGTCGATGCCGTATTCGGCCAGCTTCCCTAAGAAACCGGGCAGGTTGGCATTAAAAGCGTTAAGGTAGTCCCTCTTGTTGTCAATCTGCCCCAGCACGAAGAGGATGTCCGCTTTGGGCTCGGGGCGGCTGGCGCCGATACCCACGTAAGGCGGCAGGTTCTGGACGTTGATCACGCATTCGTTACTCGGTTTAGAATTCGTATCGGCCTGTAGTCCCGGGTTCCACCTCCCCCAGCCGTACCACTCTTCCTGGACCGTAAGGGTTAATTTGTAGCGCCCTGTCTGGTAAAAAACTAGCTCCGGGTTGGGATCGTTGTTAGAACCCTGAATAATACGGGCGCTTTTAGTGGTATCGGCGGCGGTAATGGTTTCATCCCCGCCGTCCCCAAAAACCCTGTTGTTGTTCTTGTCGTAAATCAGGGTCCAGGTTCTCCGGGAGATGCGGTCTTCAAAGGCGTCCGGCATGGGTAACTGCGACTGGTCATAGACGGTGAGGCTGAAGTTGTCCACCGTATTGCGTACCGCACCGGTCGATACCCAGAAGTCCGCTTCAGGCGGCTGGTCCGGCAATACCTCTACCGTCTCTTCAGCCCATTCCGACTTGTTGCCGCCGGAATCCGTCACCCGCAAGCGTACCTTCCACGTGCCCGGTGAGTTGAACATCTGGTTAGGCGGCGGGTCGTTCTTGGGGTAGCGCTGCACCCCGGACCACTTCACCGTCCCATCCGGCCGTAAAATTTGCCATTCGTTCCGGTCCCACTGGATGGTCCTGCTGCCGCCGGCCACGCTGCCGTCGCCGCTGATAGTAACCTCCCGGCCGGCCAGGATGCGCTTCGGGTTAACCGATATGTTCGCTACCGGCGGCGCCGCGGCTACCACCACCGATTTGGTCTTGCTGTCGCTGTCCCCGTCCTGATCCGTCACCGTCAGGGTAATCTTATAGGTCCCGGCTACCGGCCAGCTCGCGCTAACCGTCCTGCCGGACTTCTGCCCTATCCCCTGGATGTCCCACTCCCAGGAGACAATCCGCTCACCGTTGTCCTCGCCCGGGTGCTCCGATGCGTCACGCAAGGTCACGCTCTCGTTTTCCTCCGGGTTGGGGTTGGACACCGTAAAATCAGCTTCCGGCTCCATGTCCGGCGGCGGTGGCGGCGGTGGCGGGGGCGGGGGC
>NZ_LTBC01000020.1 GCF_001594015.1 Moorella mulderi DSM 14980 | reverse complement strand
AGGTGCGCAGCCGGCCCGTGCTGGACGCCTTTTTGGCGTGGCTTAAAAACCAAAAAGCCCGGGTACTGCCCAAAAGTTCCTTTGGGCAGGCGATTTACTATTGCCTGGGCCAGTGGGATAAACTCGTCGCCTTCTTGCAAGACGGGCGTCTGGAACTCGACAACAACCGCAGCGAGCGCTCGATCAAGCCGTTCGTCATCGGCCGTAAGAACTGGTTATTTGCCAACACCCAGCGTGGTGCTAAAGCCAGCGCCATTACCTACAGCATCATAGAAACGGCCAAGGAAAACGGGTTAAATTCCTTCCACTATCTCATTTACCTCTTCGAAAAACTTCCCAACCTGGACCTCCAGGACAAAAATGCCCTGGATCAACTCCTGCCGTGGTCGGAAACTTTGCCTCCTATTTGCCGGATGAATAATTAAGCTTGTTTTAGCCCCCACCTCAGATGCAAAGGTGGGGGTTATTTTACGCTTACGCTCCTTAGGGGTTTTTGCCAGGGTATCCGGGAACAAACAGCACGGATTAACTGGCATCAATTACTGGTAGTTTCATGTAATGCCAATAAAAATTCGGCTGGAGACAGTATACAAGGTGGGGGTTATTTTACGCTTACATTTATACGGCCACCGCGCAGCCGGGCTTGAAGAACAAAGTCCGGGCACCTGGAATTTTCAACCTCACGTTAACTTCAGATATCCTTTACTCTGCTTAACAGCCTCTTTTAAAACGTCATCAAGCTGTTCTTTACTGGCGGCTTGTCTAAGATACTCCATATCTATCTCCTCTCTATGGAGCGCCAGCAATTTAGCCGCCCACTGGGTATCGGCAGGACTCTTCCAGAATTTGGCTGCCGCCAACCGGTCAATTATCAGGTCTTCAACCCCGATTATATAAACCTCCAGGCCGCTTATTTCCACTGTGGTCAACTTATCTAAAGAACCGGCCAGGTATTCATCGGGTATTTCCAGCGCCAGGTCCAGTTCTTCGTGGTACCAGTGCCGCTCCCCGGGCCGGCGCAAAAACCCCATTTCTGCAAGAATAGCCTTGGCCTGCTCCCTGCCGTTGATGACCAGGTCTATATCTTTAGTTGCATATCCCCCTAGGGTGTAAAATTCCAGTGCTCTCCCGCCTACCAGGATGGGTTTTATACCCATGGGTTTAAGGGCTGTCGTTAGAACAGCAAGTACCCCCAGGGATTTTTTCAAAGGGTCTTTTTCTTGCTTTAAATGTTCGAGCATTATTGTTAAATCTCTATCCATTCCACCGGTACCTCCGGGGGCCGATTTTTTCGATGCGTCCACTCGTCAGGGCCTCCTGCCAGCGTTTCCAGTCCAGTAAGAATAGAACTTTATCTTCTTCAAGGTCCCGGGATTTACGCGAAAGCAGGGCGTTATCTTTTTGTCCTGCAGCCCAGCGGGTATAAAGATGTAATGATTTTTTGCGTAATTGTTCCATATACTGGTCGTAATCTACGGTTCGCATTTATCTCATTCCTTAAGCGGGCGTTCTGAAAACTATTATAACCCATTTTGGAAAAATACAACAAGGGACTTCTTCATTAATGTCATTACTTCTAACCTCATCAGCACCTTAAACTCAAGAGCTAATGAACCTCCAAATATGATTAGGTGAAAGTAGGGAGGATATCTGTCTCTTGCGTTGCCGCTTTAAGTAGATGCTAGGAAATTTTTCTTTAAGATAACAGATATTTACCGGAGCGTTTTAACCAGGATAGAGGTGGCTATGTGAGCAATTTACCTCATATAACCGGCCCGGAATTAATACGTGCATTGCAACGTTTAGGTTTTTGGCACCCTAACTGCTATTCTTCGCACCGCAAAAATAACCGTTGAGGAACTGCGTAAGTATATATAACAAACCGCATTGATAATCTACTTCCTTACAGGTTACCATCGTCAATCTGGAAGAGCCGCCACCAGCGAACGTTGGAAAATAAGAAAGAGGGATCCCTTTGGCTGTCGAACAGGCTACTTCCCTGCTGAAAGCTATACCGGAGACCAGCTACCTGACGGCCCAGAATGTGGGCCGTTATCGCTGTATTATGCGTTTCTTTTACCTCCAGCACCAGCGCCTGCGCTACTGGCTGCGGCCGGAAGATGTGCGGTCGCGCCTGTACGGTGGAGGAGTACCTGCGCAAGCGCTTTCGCTACCAAATGACCCCCTACGCCGTAGAAATCGAGCGCCTGGTCCTGGGCCTGGAAAAGGTCCGCGGCTATGGGGGCTCCCTGGAGCCATCCCTTTTTGAAACCATCGAGGCCGCCCTGCGGGAACTTCACCGGCGGCAGGGCGTTTTCCAGCCCGGTGAGGCCGAAGCCCTCTGGGAGGAACTCTACGGTACCTTTGTACGCCTCACGGAAAACGCCTCCGACTATATCGCCAGCCTGCAGAGCGCCAGGGCCGAGGAACTGATGGCCACCGAGGCCTTCTTAACCGGCTACCTGCAGAGCTTTGTCCAGGGGCTGCAGCGCCATGCCTTTAAGATTGAAGGTTTAATCCCGGCCCTGGCGCCGCAGGTGGTGGCCGCTTTCCTGGACGCGGTAACGACCGATATCGGCCGGCGGCCCCAGCTGAACGAGCCCTTTGACGCTGCGGCCGTCAGGGAGCGCCTGGAGGGTGAATGGCAGAGCCTGGTGCACTGGTTTGTCGGCACCCCGGCGGAGGCCAGCGACGTCCTTAACAGGCCACCAAGGATACCATTGCCCGCCTGGTGCGTAACGCCCTGCAGATCCAGGAAAAGAGGCATTCCGGCGTCAGCCGGCGCCGGGAACTGGATTACCTGGGCCGCTGGTTCTTCAGCCTGGATACAATTGAAGAAGCCCATTGCCTGGCGGCTTACGCCTTCGGCCTTTACCACACCCGCCATTTCCAGGGCAGTGATGCCATTGATACCGATAACCCCGATGTCTCCATGTGGGAGGTAGGGCCCAACCGCCAGCACCTGCGTTCCCGTAGCCGCCGGCGGTGGCACGAGGGCGGCCCGTAAACCCGGTTAATATGGTAATTTCGGTATTACGGGTCACCCGACATACGGGTGAATCAGACCTTCAAGGCCGCGAGGTTTAGGGGAAGATTTACTCATGGCAACCGGGATGCCGGGGAAGCTTTTGTTTTCCCTGGTCCCAATTTTTTAGTGAGTTCCAGCCCACGATATGTTATAATTTTATTCCAGAGAATACTTCCGAGGAGAAACCCTATGCAGGTAATTGATCGCAGCATCAAGGTTCTGGCCCGGCAATATCCAGAAACTTTTATCAAACTTGTTTTAGGTAAAGACACCGGCTGGGAATATCAAACCCTGGAAAACCCGGAAATCAATATCCCGGAGAAAAGGCTCGATTTTGTCTACGAAATAGAGCAAAACGACAACAAGTACCTCCTGCACCTGGAATTCCAGTTACGCCATGAAAAAGAAGTGCCTGGACGCATTTTTAAATACAGCGCCTATTTGACCGAGAGTTACGGCCTGCCGGTGATCCCGGTAGTCATTTACCTCGAGAAAAGGAATTATCGCCGGCTACCTGATGCCTACATAGTCGAGGTTAACAATAAAGTAGTCAGCAGCTTTACCTATCAGGTAATCAAACTGTGGGATTATGAGCAGGATATAGCCGGTGGTAAACTTAAAGAACTGGCTCCTTTGCTGGTCTTACTAAAAGATAATAGAGACGTAGCTCTTCTTGAGTATACCAGGAAACTGATACTTGAGGAAAAAGACATCAAACGGCGAGCCGACAGCCTGTCGGTAGCCATATCAGTCGCGGAACGTTATTTTGACAGGGAAATTTTGCTCAATATCTTCCGGGAGGAATTTAAAATGCTACTTAAGGAATCCAGCTTTGTCCAGGAATGGTATAATGAAGGCTTACAAAAAGGCCTCAGGGATGGCATGGAAAAAGGTTTAGAAGAAGGACTAGAAAAAGGACTGGAAAAAGGACTGGAAAAAGGGCTGGAAAAAGGACTGGAAAAGGGCAGGATTGAGGCATTAAGGGATAGTATCCTTGAGGTCCTGGAAGAACGTTTTGGCGTCCTGCGATCTGGTATTGGCAAGAAGCTGGAGGAAATAGATGATTCGGCCGCACTGAAGTCATTATTCAAGATGAGCCTCAAGGTAAATTCCCTGGAGGAATTTGAAAAAATTCTTGATCAGGTTTAAGGTTTAGATGATGGCAGCCCGCCTGTTTGCCAGGCGGGCTTACATATTTCCCGGCCGGGAAGGTCATAATATTCCCCGGATGGAAGCAGGGCCAAACGGGAGGTAATCACTTGTACATCAACAACATCAATCCTGGCCTGGGAATGGGGATGCAGGGCGGTTTTGGCGGTTTTTCCGGCTTCCCTGGCAGCGCGGTTATCAATTACAGCTTTGTGCCCACGGCATCGGGCTGGCGGGCCGGGGCCGGAACCGGCTATCCGGCCGTGAGCCTTAGCTACAACCCGGCCCTGGGCTGGCATACGGACATCCAGGCCGGGCCGTTTTCCGGCATGGGGCAGTACTGGGGCGGTTTCGGGCAACCCGTGATCAGCGGCTTGAACCTGCCCCTGGCCTCAGGCCAGCCCGGTGGGTTCCTGGGTGGGATAAGCCCTATGGCTATGGGTATGGCTCACCCCCTGAGTACCGGTTTTCCCGGCCTCATGGGCGGTATTAACCCTGTATCCATGGGTATGGCCCAGCCCATGACCACCGGTTTTTCCGGGATGATGGGTGGCATGCCCGTGTCCAGCACTATTGCCCCGACCACCGGAATGATCCAGCCTCGCATCGAGCTGGCCGAAACCAACAGCGACGTTGTGGTCACTGCGGAACTGCCCAATATCAATCCCAACAACCTGCAGCTTACTGTAACCGACGATTCTTTAAGCATTTCCGCCCTGGCAATTTCCGGTGGCATGACCACCAGCCTGCACCGGACCGTTGCCCTGCCGTGCTCGGTGCGGGCGGAGCATGTCGATGCCACCTACAGCAACGGCATCCTGGAAGCCCGCCTGCCGAAATCGGACCTCACTGCCCGGCGGCGGGTCAAGGTGAACGTAACCGGTTAGTAAAGCTTAAGTCAAATCCAGGCCTGCTTCCATCCCAATCTTACTCTCGAGGTGAATTAAAATGCTCCAGCCGCAGAACTGGTCTGTACCGGCAATGATGCCGCCCGGGTGGATGGCTACCCCGGCTGATGGGTTTGTACCGCCAGTTGATGTCCTGGAAAGCAATAATGACCTGATCTACATATTTGCTATCCCCGGAGCCCGGCCAGAAAATGTCCGGGTAGAGGTCCGCCAGCAGGCCCTGGAGATTGAAGGCAACGCTTCTCTGCCTGATGGCGGCCAGTACGTCTACCGTTACCAGGAGTGGCCGGCAGGGAGGTTTTACCGCTTCCTGCCCCTGCCACCGGAAATAGACGCCGAAAAGGCGGCAGCCAGTTTTAACCAGGGCCTTCTGACGGTACGTTTTCCCAAAACAGCCCGCGGCAGGCAGATAGCCATTAATGTGCAGGCACCGGTGCAGCAGCAGGGGCAGGAGAATACAGCAGGCAATCAACCAGGTTCCCCGGGGCGTACCCATTTAATTTAAGGTGCGCGGGGATATCACTGTCAGAAGATACGGAGGCGGCAATGCGGCAGCAGCTGGTCTAAAAAGGCCAGCTGCTGCTGTTTTCCTGGTCGTCCCGGATGACCAGGTAGCTACCGCTGACAGGAGCCCCGAAGGTAGCCGGGTAACCTGAGGAGGTCGTCAGGGCGCGGTAGGGATTGCGGGCCGGGATGACCCGGATATTAGGCCGGGCCCGGTTGGGCTCCGGCACGTTAAAACCATCCAGCCTGTTCATACGCTTCTTGCTTCATCCTTTCCATATTATTTACAGTAACCCCCTCACCTCACCTACCGCACTACGAAGCATCAAATCAACTGGCGCCAGCCCTGGCGGGTAAAGGTGACGTTAACCGGCGGGGCGCCTTCCCGGGGCTGGCTTTCCCTGGTTATGGTGCCGTTAAAGACGAAGGCATCCAGGCAGGGAATACTTTCAATAATGCCGCCGGTAGCCTCAAATTCCACCGAGTATTCCTGGGGTTTTAAGAGGGCGGCCGGGTTAAAGGGTTCCAGGAGCTTTAAATCAGCTTCATAGTCGAGGTAGAGCTGCCACATGAGGTCTTCCAGCCTGTCTGAGGGGGCGGTAACATGGAGCCTGATGTCCTGCACGGCCTCCCGCCGGGAAATCATGTGGTTGTGGGCATAGAGCCTTTGCGTCAGGTTCTTGATGATATCTTCAACGCGACCCTGCTCCTCACCCGGCATGTGCAGCTCCAGCAGCTTCCTGGCCAGGGAACGAATCAGGGCGTAGTTGCGGTGCACATTACCCAGGGCCAGGGGGTGAACTTTGTCCACCAGGCGGTTAAACACCCCGGCCAGGCTCCCTTCACTTTCCAGGCCGGCAATCTCCCGGGCCAGGGAAAGGTAGGCCATGACATCTTCCACGCTGACCGGCAGGCGGGCCACCGGGTTATGGGGGTCCTCCGGGTTAAAAGCATTGGCCACACTGGGGTCGATAGGCCCCAGCTCACCCAGGGGACCCATGACGATTTCATTGGCCCCCAGGCAAAGGAGGGTACCGGCACTGGCAGCGCGAAAGGGCACCAGGACACTTAGGTATTGGGTAAATTCTCGTAGCAGGTTCACCAGGCGCCAGGGGGTCAGGACATCCCCGCCGCGGGTATAAAGGAAGAGATCGAGCCTGGGCCGCGGCCCTAAAGCCAGGAGGTGGCGGTAAAAAACCCGGATAACATCGGGAGCTATGCGGGTGCCCAGGTTTTCCCGGTCGCCGGTAAAATAGCAGATAACAGCCGCCTGGCGTTCGGCTTCGATCTGTTCTAAAAGCGGCAGGCGCTCGGCCCTTCCGATGGGTATCGCCCTCCTATAGCGGGGTTAAAGATAGTATTTCCCGCCGGGAGATGAAAAACACCTTCTTGAAGCGGCTCGTAATGGGGTACCTTAGTAAGAATTTCAATCTAAGGGTAAAAGAAAAGACTTTCATTGTAGACATCTGCTAAGAAGAGAAGTAAAATTAGTATGACAATAAGATAAAAGGAGGCTTCATCATGTCGTTAGGGAAAATATCTACCCGGGGGCAGGTAGTTATACCCAAAAGTTTACGCAATAAACTGGGCTTAAAGCCAAATACTGTAATACTTTTTGAAGAAATGCAAGGGAAATTACTTTTAACCCCCATACCTGATGACCCTATCCAGGCTGCCAGGGGTATTCTGAAAACTACTAGAACTGCCGAGGAGTTAATGCGGGAATATCGCCGGGAAGAATTGAAACTAGAATCAAAGAAGGGGTAAGCCAGATGGGTGATCAGAAGACAAATCATATAAAAAACTATGTTCTAGATAGTTATGCCTTACTCTGCTATTTAAAAGATGAACACGGGGCTGAAATTGTGAAAGAATTGTTGTATGAAGCGAAAGATGGAACTGTTAATTTATATCTTTCCTGGATTAACCTCGGTGAAACTTATTATATTATCCAGCGTGAAAAGGGTAAAGAATTAGCTGCTGCCGCCGTGGATTTAATTATGGCCTGGCCGGTAAGATTAAGTGAGCCATCTGCAAAACAGGTGCTGGCTGCCGGTGATATAAAAGCTAAGTACCCGATATCGTATGCCGATGCCTTTGCTGTAAGCCTGGCCCGGGAACTTAACGCTTATCTTGTAAGCGGTGACCCCGAATTTGATGTCTTACCGGAAGAGGTGATTAAAATAAAACCTTTGCCCAGGAAAAAGGAAACCCATTAGCGTAAGAATACCTGGTAAATTTCCCCCTCACTTATTACCTTGAAACCGTGTTGCTGCAACAGGGCCGCCGTTACACCGGGGCCGGGGCGGGCAGTGCCGGTAAAGGTGCCATCATAGATTAATTTACTGCCGCAGGAGGGGCTTTTTTCTTTCAAAACCACCAGCTCGGCAGCGAACTCCCGGGCCTTAGCCAGGGTGGCCGTTGCACCGCGGAGGAAGGCAGCCGTCACATCCCGGCCCTCTTTATCCACCACCCGGGCCCTGCCGGCCAGGACATCATACCCATCGCCGCCCCGGATTTCCGCCGGCGGGCGGGGGATGGTTAAGCCCCCCAGGGCTTCCGGGCAGACAGGCACGGCCTTGCCCCGGCGCACCAGTTCGGCAATGGCCGGCACCAGGTTGTGGCCGCCGCTGTATTTACACTTCTCGCCTGCCAGGCAGGCGCTGACCAGCATCTTGGCCATTAAACATCACCCTTTATAAATTTTAACTGTATTTTTAGGAGTAGATCAATGAAAGAAGTAACCATCTACACCGACGGCGCCTGTTCCGGTAACCCCGGTCCCGGGGGCTGGGGTGCCATCCTGATCTACGGCGATAAACGTAAAGAGATTTCCGGGGCTGAGGCCCGGACCACCAACCAGCGCATGGAGATCACCGCGGCCATTGCCGCCCTGAAGGCTCTAAAGGAGCCCTGCCGGGTGCGCCTTTACAGCGACAGCGCCTATCTCGTCAACGCCTTTCGCCAGGGGTGGTTGGACCGCTGGCAGAAGAACGGCTGGCAGACGGCCAAAAAAGAACCGGTGGAAAACCAGGACCTGTGGCGGGAACTCCTGCAGCTTACCGCCCGCCACCGGGTGGAATGGTTGAAGGTCAAGGGCCACAGCGATAATGCTGAAAATAACCGCTGCGACGAGCTGGCCCGGGCCGCAATTGCCCGGCTGCTGAAGCAGGAATTTCCATCCTGATAGCGAATACTAATAGCTATACTTAGCCAGAAAACCATCAGATGGTCCCACACTTCTCGCCGGCGCGCCTGGCCGCGCCAGTTCCTGGCGGGCGTGATGATTTCTTATGAAAGGAGGGCTCTAAATGGGCAAATGGTCCTGTACAGCTTGCGGCTATGTCTATGACCCGGCGGAAGGCGACACGGCCGGCGGCATTGCCCCGGGGACGGCCTTTGTAGACCTGCCCGAGGACTGGGTCTGCCCTAACTGCGGCCTGGGCAAAGAAAACTTTGAACCCTTGTAGCCAGTTACGGGCGGCGCTGCCAGCGCCGCCTTTATATATAAACAAGCAAAGGGGAATCAAGCAATGTTAATAGTTGGAATCAACGGCAGCCCCAAAAAAGAAGGCAACACCGCCTTCCTGGTGCGGGAAGGGCTGGCGGCAGCCGCAGCCGCCGGGGCGGAGACGGCCCTAATCCATATAGCCGAGGCCCTGGCCGGCCAGAAAATCCCTTACTGTACCCAGTGCAGCAGCCCCTGCCAGGGGGCCTGTTCCCGCAACAACCGCCTGGGGGAAGCCTATGACCTCCTGCGGCGGGCCGACGGGATCCTCATAGGCAGCCCGGTTTACTTCGGCAGCGTCTCGGCCCAGCTCAAGGCCTTCTGGGATAAAAGCCGCATCTTACGCAAAGAAAAGGCTCTTTTAAACGTCGTCGGCGCCGGGGTTACCGTGGGCGGCAGCCGTTTTGGCGGCCAGGAAACGACCCTGAAGGCCCTTTTTGACATGATGCTCATCCAGGGCATGATGATTGTCGGCGACGGCTTTAGCGAGGCCGACTGCGGCCACCAGGGCAGCTGCGGCCAGGCCCCGGCCCACAGCGACGATTTTGCCGTTGCCAGGGTACGCCTTACGGGTAAGCGCCTGGCCGAGGTAGCGGCGGCCACCACAACCTTACGCCAGCACCGCGGCTAGGGAGGTGAGGGTATGCTCCTGCGGGTAGAAGCTGAAAAGCGGGAAGAAGCCATTTTGAGCCCCCTGGCGAGTTTAAGCAGCCGTACCAGGGGCCGTCAAGTACCGGAGGAGCCCTGCCCCATTCGTACCGAATACCAGCGTGACCGCGACCGGATTATCCACTGCAAAGCCTTCCGGCGCCTGAAGCATAAAACCCAGGTTTTTATCGCCCCGGAAGGGGACCATTACCGTACCCGCCTGACCCACACCCTGGAGGTAGCCCAGATCAGCCGCACCATTGCCCGGGCCCTGCGCCTCAATGAAGACCTGGCCGAGGCCATTGCCCTGGGCCACGACCTGGGCCATACCCCCTTCGGCCACTCCGGGGAGGAAGCCTTAAACGAAGTGGTGCCGGGGGGGTTTAAGCACAACCTGCAGAGCCTGCGGGTGGTAGAAGTCCTGGAAGGCGGCCGCGGTCTTAACCTCACTTGGGAAGTCCGGGACGGCATTGCCCACCATACCGGCCCGGTCAAACCCCAGACCCTGGAAGGCCAGATTATCTGTTATGCCGACCGCATTGCCTACATCAACCATGATATTGACGACGCCCTGCGGGCCGGCATCATCACCCAGGAGCAGCTCCCGGCTGATTGTTTAAAAATCCTGGGCCTTACCCACCGCCAGCGCATTGATACCATGGTGACGGATATAATCCGTTACAGCTGGGAGCAGGGTCGCATTGCCATGAGCCCGGCGGTCCAGCAGGCCACGGATAACTTACGCGAGTTTCTTTTTAAAAATGTCTATATCGGCTCCCCGGCCAAGGTGGAGGAAGGCAAGGCCAAGAATCTCTTAAAACAACTCTACTTTTACTACCTGGAGCACCCGGAAGCACTGCCCGCACCCGTCCATCCGGGTGATGACCTGGCCCGGCGGGCCTGCGACTATATTGCCGGCATGACCGACCGTTATGCCATCCTGCAGTATACCCGGCTCTTTGTCCCTACGGGTTTTCCTTCCTGAATATGGGGAACTGCCGCGCCGGCGAAATTCTATACCCTACCCTCGTGGGCTGGCCGTCCCCGGGCATAAAAAATGGGAAGGCGCCGGGAATCTCTTCGCTCGTCAGGCTATCCGCGCGGTGACGAAGCGGCGGCAGGATTCCCTTCACCTTCCGGGATGTATTTTAACCCTTCAATGTGAATTTTATACTGGGAGGGAACCGGCCACATCCGGCCCGGGTCAGGGCTTCAGCACTTCAAGGCCACCTGGCCCGTGCCCGGCAAAATAAAGCAGGGCGCGTGCCGGTGGCCGGCTGCCATGAAGCGCCCCGGCACGCGCCGCTGCCGGCCGCTTACTGCCGGGTTTTAAAATAGGGTTGGAAGACGGCCAGGATAACCCCCCGGTAAAAGGCATAGAGGGCACTGCCGCCAGTGAGGGCGATTAAAATAAAAGCCACGGTCTTACCCACTTTTCCACCTCCCGCCAATCTCATATTGCGCCGGCTCTTAAGTTTATGCCGGCTGGCGAGGCGTTCCCGCCACCGGTGCTGCTTCAAGGCTCAGTTTACCGCCTGCCGCCCGGCACTATGCAGCGCGGCGGAGGTATAATCTGGTAAAGCGGGACAAATAATAGGAAAAAGCGAAAATAAGGCTCAAAAAAGAGGATATTTCATTCTGATAGCGAATTGTATTAGCACACCGGGTTCGGGGGGGGGGGGGTGGTGTCCATGACAACCGCCTTCAGCCAGGAAGTGATCGATGAGGTAAAGGACAGGGTAGACATCGTCGAAATCATCGGCAGCTATGTCAGGCTAAAAAGGAGCGGCCGCAATTACGTCGGTCTTTGCCCTTTTCATAAAGAAAAGACACCCTCCTTCACCGTCAGCCCTGATAAGCAGATGTTTTACTGTTTTGGCTGCGGTGCGGGCGGCGATGTCTTCGCTTTCTTGATGAAGCAAGATGGCCTCAGCTTTCCCGAAGCAGTAAAAACCCTGGCCGCCAGGGTGGGGATCGACCTGGCCGGCGCCGGCGAATCGCCGGCTGCCAGGCGCGAGCGGGAATGGAAAGAACGCCTTTACCAGCTGGGGGCAATAGCTGCCAGCTTTTATTATCGCCTTCTCATGCGTCACCCGGTGGCAGCCCCGGCCCGCTTATATCTCCAGCGGCGGGGGGTGAAGGGAGAAACGGCGCGGCTCTTCGAACTGGGTTATGCCCCGGATACGGGGACGGCCCTGGTAGATTACCTGCGGCGCCAGGGTTTCACACCCTGGGAGATTGACCAGGCAGGCCTGAGCGCCTCCCGGCCGCCCCGGGGGACGGCCGACCGCTTCCGAGGGCGGCTCATGTTTCCCATCAAAGACAGCCGCGGCCGGGTCATAGGCTTTGGCGGCCGAATCTTAAGTGAGGGGCAGCCCAAGTATTTAAATTCCCCCGAGACAGCTTTATTTCACAAGGGCCGGCACCTCTACGGCCTGCACCTGGCCCTGCCGGGTATTCGCCGGAAAGGCCAGGCCATCCTCGTCGAAGGGTATATGGATATGATCGCCGCCTGGCAGCATGGTATTGATAATGTGGTCGCCTCCCTGGGCACGGCCTTAACCACGGAGCAGGCCCGGGAGCTGAAAAAGTACGCCCGGGAAGTAATCATCGCCTACGACGCTGATACCGCGGGGGAAGCCGCCACCTTGAGGGGCCTGGACATCCTGGCCGCGGCCGGCCTCCAGGTCCGCGTCCTGCAGTTACCGGCAGGCAAGGACCCCGATGAATTTTTAGCCGCCCGGGGAACAGCGGCCTTCCAGGAGCTAGTAAAAGAAAGCCAGGGCCTGATGGAATTTCGCATCAATAAAGCCGTAGCCGAACACGACCCCACCCGGCCCCTGGGCCGGAAAGCCATTATGGCCGCCGTTCTCCCCTACCTCCAACAAGTAAAGGATGCCGTCGAGCAGGAAGCCTATATCCGGCTTTTGAGCCGCCGTACGGGAATATCCGAGGCAGCCATCCTGAGAGCGCTGCACCAGGCTCCGGCCGGGCCGGGGAGGACAGGGGGAGCCATAGAAAAGGCAGGAAAGAAGGAAGGCCCGTCGCAGGGAGAACGGGCCGGGAACCAGGGGGAGCTGTTTTTACTCCAGGCTTATTTAACCAGCCCCCGGCTGGCCGCCACCATTGACGGCGAACTGGGAGAAGACTGGGGGGAGAGCCCGGCGACCCGGAGCCTTGCTGCCTTTGTCCGGGAAAAGCGCCGGGAAGAACCGGAACTGGCCGGCCCGGACCTGGCCCGGGTTTTAACCGGCCGGGGGGTACCGGAATGGGACGCCCTTATTGCCCGGCTCACCCTGGCCGGCGGCCTGGGGCCCGTCCAGGAGCGGGCCGTCAAGAAAGCAATCATCCTCTACAAGCTCCTGCAGCTGCAAAAACAGGAGAGGGAAATAAGAATCGCCCTGGCCCGGGCGGAAAGCAGCGGCGCCACCGGCCGGGTCCAGGAACTCCAGGAGCAAATCTTTCACCTGCAGCAAACGATCAAAGCGATAAAATCCGGAAGGGGGGAGTAGCGGTGAAAGAAGAACAGCAAAAGCAAATAGTCAAGGAGCTGATCGAAAAGGGCAAGAGCCAGGGCTCCTTAACTTATCGCGAGATTATGGATGCCCTTCAGGGAATCGAACTCTCCCCCGAACAGATTGACGATATCTACGAGCAGTTAAGCCACATGGGGATTGAGGTAGTGCCTGAACCGGTGGAACTGGAAGCCCTGGAAAAGGAAGAAGGCGAAGCCGTCGACAGCGACCTCGATCTTTCGATTCCTGAAAACGTGGCCATCGACGACCCGGTGCGCATGTACCTGAAGGAAATCGGCCGGGTGCCCTTACTGACCCCGGAAGAAGAAATCGAGCTGGCCAAGAGGATGGAGCAGGGTGATGAAGAGGCCAAGCGCCGCCTGGCCGAAGCAAACTTACGCCTGGTGGTCAGCATCGCCAAACGCTACGTCGGCCGCGGCATGTTGTTTTTGGACCTCATCCAGGAAGGCAACTTGGGTTTAATCAAGGCCGTAGAGAAATTCGATTACCGCAAGGGCTACAAGTTCAGCACCTACGCCACCTGGTGGATCCGCCAGGCCATTACCCGGGCCATTGCCGACCAGGCGCGGACCATCAGGATCCCAGTGCACATGGTGGAAACCATCAATAAATTAATCCGGGTGCAGCGCCAGCTGCTCCAGGAGCTGGGCCGGGACCCCACTCCCGAAGAGATCGCCAGGGAAATGGATGTCCCCGTGGAGCGGGTACGGGAGATCATGAAAATCGCCCAGGAACCGGTATCCCTGGAGACACCCATTGGTGAAGAAGAAGACAGCCACCTGGGGGACTTCATCGAAGACGAGGACGCCCAGGCACCGGCCGATGCTGCTTCCTTTATGCTCCTCCGGGAGCAGCTGGAGGAAGTCCTGGATTCCCTGACGCCCAGGGAAAAGCGGGTTTTACGCCTGCGCTTCGGCCTGGATGACGGGCGGGCGCGTACCCTGGAAGAAGTGGGCCAGGAGTTTGGCGTCACCAGGGAACGCATCCGCCAGATTGAGGCCAAGGCCCTGCGCAAGCTCCGCCACCCCAGCCGCAGCAAGAAGCTGAAGGACTACCTGGAGTAACTTGCCGCCCTCGCCGCAACTTGAGGTTGACCGGGGCGGCATTCCGGGGTATAATATAAATGGTGGCTTTCCTCGGTAGCTCAATGGTAGAGCGCCCGGCTGTTAACCGGGTGGTTGCAGGTTCGAGCCCTGCCCGGGGAGCCAGAAAGGGCCCATAGCTCAACGGTAGAGCTGCCGGCTCATAACCGGTTGGTTCCTGGTTCGAATCCGGGTGGGCCCACCAAAAAAGGAAATAAGGCCAGCAGCGGAGGTCAGGAGGTGACCGTAGCGTGCTGGCTTTTTTAATTACATGGTTGCCCGTACCGCTTCGCGGGAACTCCAGGCAGGCAGGTGCATCTTTTGTCCTGGAAAATTAGCCGTTTTTCTCACTTGCCGGCTCGCCTCCGGGCCGTCGCTGCCCTGGTCCCGCCCGGCAGCACCGTGGCCGATATCGGCACCGACCACGCCTATCTTCCCCTGTACCTGGCAGGCAGCGGCCGCTGCCCGCGGGTGATCGCCGTGGAAGCGGCGCCGGGTCCTTACCAGCGCGCCCTGGCCGCCGTGGCGGCCGCCGGTCTTGAGGGGCGGGTGGAAGTGCGCCTGGGGGACGGCCTCACGCCCCTGCAGCCTGGGGAAGTAGACACGGTAACCATGGCCGGCCTGGGCGCCCTGACCCAGCAGAGGATCCTCGCCGCCCGGCCGGAAGTACGGCAGAAGTTACAACGCTTGGTCCTCCAGCCCCAGGGGGAGGCCGGGCCACTGCGCCGCTATCTCGCCTCCGCTGGTTGGTACTTATATAACGAAGAGCTTGTTTACGACTCCGGCCATTATTATATCATCCTGGCCGCCTGCCAGGGTGAGAGCCCGGCCTACAGCGACCTGGAGTGGAGGATAGGGCCCCTCCTGCTGCAGCGCCGTCACCCCCTGCTGCGGGGTTATCTCTTGCATAAGATGGAAACACTAACAGCAGCCGCCCGGCAGCTGGCTGCCGGCCGGGGGACGCGGGCCCGGGAGCGGCGGGAGGATTTAAGCCGGCAGCTGGAAGAGATAAGGGAGGTACTGGCATGGCTGCCAAATGCGGCGAAATCATAGCCATCATGGAAGCCCTGGCCCCGCCGGAACTGGCGGCGGAATGGGATAACGTCGGTCTCATGCTGGGCTCGCCGGAAGCGGAAGTCCGCCGGGTCCTGGTCTGCCTGGACGTCACCATGGCGGTAGCCGCCGAAGCTACCGCCCGGGGGGCCAATCTCATTATCAGCCATCACCCCCTCTTTTTCCGCCCCCTCAAATCCTTACGCTTTGACGAAGCCCGGGGCGAGCTGGTCCGCCGCCTCATCCAGGACAACATCATGGTCTACTCGGCCCATACCAATTTAGACAGCGCCGACCTCGGCGTCAGCTACCACCTGGCGGTAAAGCTGGAACTGGAAGACATCCAGGTCCTCCTGCCCACCCGCCGGGAAAAGTATTATAAGCTGGTGACCTTTGTGCCCGAGGACCATGAAAAGGTCGTGCGGGAAGCCATTACCCGGGCCGGGGCCGGCTGGATCGGCAATTATTCTGACTGTACTTTCCGGGTGGCCGGCACCGGCACCTTCCGGCCCCTGGCCGGCACCAGGCCCTATATAGGCCAGGAAGGGAAGGTCACGGAGGTCAAAGAATACCGCCTGGAGACCATTATCCCCACCGGCAGGCTCAAGGAAGTCCTCCAGGCCCTGCTGCAGGCCCACCCTTACGAAGAAGTAGCCTACGACATCTACCCCCTGGCCAACGAAGGCCCGGCCCGGGGCATCGGCCGCCTTGGAATCTTACCCCAGGCCGTGTCCCTGGAGGAATTTGCCCTGCAGGTGAAAGAACGCCTGGGGGCAGCCCGGGTCAACGTGGTGGGGGACAGGGAACGCAAGGTGAAGAAGGTGGCCGCCTGCGGCGGCGCTGGCAGCGACGTCATGACCACCGCCCGGGCTGCCGGGGCCGACGTCCTGGTCACTGGGGATTTAAAGTTCCACGAAGCCCAGGCCGCCGCCGGTATAGGCCTGGCGGTAATCGACGCCGGCCACTTCGCCACCGAGAGGATCATCGTCCCGGCCCTGGTGACCTACCTGGAGGAACAATTACAGGAGCGCGAAGTTATGGTCCTGGCTTCCCAGAAAGAGCAGGAACCCTGGTACGTACTCTAAATACGGGGGGATCGGTATGGGTCTCAGCAAGCTGTGGGAGTTACAGGAAATGCAGCTCCGCCTCCAGGAACTGCAGCGCCAGCTGCACACATCCGCCCTGGCCCGGGAGCTGAAAAGGGAAAAAGAGCGGCTGGAAGCCTGCCAGGAAACAGTGCGGGCGAGAATGCAGGAACGGGAAGAATTAAGGCGGCAGGTCGCTGCCCTGGAAAGGGCCTGCCAGGACCTGGCGGCCAGGAAGAAGCAGTTGGAAGGAAAACTCTACAGCGGCGAGACCAGCAATCCCAAAGAATTAAACAACATTCAACATAAAATAGATACCACCGCCGGCGAGCTGGCCCGGGAAGAAGAAAGGGCAATGGAGCTGGCCCTGCAGCAGGAGCAGCTTGAAGAATGGCTAAAGGAAAATGTTAGTAAGCTCCAGGCCGATAAGGCCGCCTACCGGGAAAAACTGGCCCGGTACCGCACCTGGCGCGAAGGCCTGCAGCAGGAGATGGACGTCCTGGCGGTCAATGCCGCCCAGCTGGAAGGGGAGATCGACCCCAAACTGCTCACCCTTTACAGCGACCTGCAGCGCCGCCTGGGGACAAAGGCCCTGGCCCGGGTAGTCAAGGGGACCTGCAGCGGCTGCCACCTGGTCGTCCCGCCCGTCCTCCTCCGGGAAGCCCGTGCCGGCAAATTTATTTACTGCGAAAGCTGCGGCCGGTTATTGCTGCCGTGAACACCACCGGATTATACTTCATTGACATCATATGCAATATCGTATATAATGTAAATAGAGGCGATAACTGGTGACGAAAAGAGAAAAAATCTTAGAGAAAATTAAACAGAATCCTCGGAATGTTAGTTTCGATGATCTTGATAGAATACTGCGGCAGCACGGTTTCAAATGCAGACAACCCGGTAGCGGAAGTAGTCATTATACGTATTTAAAAGATGATATAAGAATAACCCTTCCCAAACAAAATCCTATGAGGCCAGTCTATGTGAAGATGACACTAAAAGCGATAGAAGAAATAGAAGAGTAAAGGGTGTTCATAATGAAAGATTTATCTTATTATCTTAACCTTGATTATCCCTTTATAGTCAAGCCCCTTCCTCAAGAAGAAGGGGGCGGTTATGTTGTAGAATATCCTGATCTACCGAATTGTATAGGAACTGGAGATACTATAGAAGAAGCTATTAGTATGGCTATGGATGCAAGAAAGTGCTGGATCGAGGCCAGTTTAGAAGAAGGGTTACCCGTTCCAGAACCTAGCATCCAAAGGGATCCCCTGGCTGAATATAGTGGGCGCTTTCCCCTGCGTATGCCTAAAAGCCTTCACAAGATGATATTAGAAAACGCAAAAAAGGAAGGCGTAAGCGCCAACCAGTATTTAATTCATTTGATAAGTTTAAGTATCGGCAAGACGGCAAAAGGCTAAACTTCTAACTCTTAACAATGCCTTGACAGATTACCATAAAGGGTGTTATATTTAAATCCGCTAAAGAAAAGTGGATAAGTGCTTTTGAGTAAACCAGATGGTCGCGGGCGATAAGCGCGCCGGGCGCGCTTATCGCCTGAGGAAAGTCCGAGCTCCACAGGGCAGGGTGCTGGATAACGTCCAGTGGGGGCGACCCCAAGGATAGTGCCACAGAAACAGACCGCCCCGCACTCAACTCGACAGTTGGACCTCTTTCACTATAAGCGAACCTGATGTTTTAAATTCAGGTTTGTATATAAAAGTTTTCATCTGTCGAGTTGAGTGCGGGGTAAGGGTGGAAAGGTGAGGTAAGAGCTCACCAGCGGTTAGGCGACTAACCGGCTCGGTAAACCCCACCTGGAGCAAGACCGAATAGGGGGACAATAGGGGTGGCCCGCCCCGTCCCCGGGTAAGGTCGCTGGAGGCGCCAGGCAACTGGCGTCCTAGATAGATGACCATCCAAGACAGAACTCGGCTTACAGGTTTGCTCAAAAGCGCTTTTTTTATTACTTATAGACTGCTGGCCGGAGTTATGGCTCACTCAGTAAGCCGCGCTTCATTTATCGCTGGCAAGGAAACAGTATATCACTTGCGGACCCTGGACTGGCTGAACGAAAATACAGGCGAGGACCAGGCATTTTTCGGCGTGGAAATCAAGCTGGTGCGCATAGATACTTCCCGGCCTGCCCCCTTTAATCCAGGAGTACAGCTTTAGGTTCACTATTGATCGTAATACCTACAGGGGAATTATTTTTTAGACCTCCCAAAACTAAAAAGGACTGAAGCCACTTAAAAATGCCTGAAACTGCGCTACAACGAACCTATTGTAAAACAGCCCTCAACAGGACCGGTATCCCAGGTTATTGCTACTGCCTGAACCCTTATTTTGGCTGTTCCCACGGATGCCATTATTGCTACGCGGACACGGTGCTCCGTTTCTCTAATCGCTCGGAGAAATGGGGCGAATTTGTAGCCGCTAAAGAGAACTTCCCGGAAGTCTTGAGGCGCGAGCTGCGGCGGAGGCGAGCGCCCCTGGGCAGGACTATCCTGGGTACCGTTACAGATGCCTACCAGCCCGCGGAAGCAGAGTTCGGCCTTACCAGGGCCTCCCTGGAAGTCTTTGCAGAGGAATGGCCGGACGTAGAGATTGACCTGCTCACCAAGTCCGACCTTGTGGTACGGGACGTGGATTTGCTCAAGGAACTCAAGAATTGCTCCGTCGGTTTTACAGTAACTACTCCCGATGATGCCGCTGCGGGCGTGCTGGAGCCCGGGGCCGCTCCGCCGTCGGCGCGCCTCAAGGCCGCAGGACGGCTTGTTGCTGAAGGTATAAACGTATGGGCTTTCATAGCGCCCGTCCTTCCCGGGGTGAGTGATGCCCCGGGGGCGCTGGAAGAGCTTATAGCTGTTTTAAGAGGCGCCGGGGTCAGGGAAGTCTATCTTGATCCTTTGAACCCGTACCAGGCCGCGGTAAAGCGTCTCAGAGTTACCTACCGGGCAAGGTTCCCCCAGGCGCTAAAACACCTGGAACGGTATCTATCTAACCCTCGAGAGTATCTACAACCACTAAGGGGGAGGGTGGGGTCTCTTTCGCGCAAGTACGGGTACGACTTAAAGCTTAGTTAAGCGGTGACAGCTGGGTAGCCCGCAGCAGGAGACCGCGGCCGATTTTCCCAAGACCACCTTTGCCTACGGCACCGGATACCAGACGGCGCCCAACATCTTTGCCTATGATCCCCAGGCCCAGGAAGGCGGGTATCTGTTGGGGATACTGGCGGCCATGATGACCAAATCCGGGATTACGGGAATTGTAGGCCCGGTAGAATCCGGGGATGCCATCAAGTACAACTACGGCTTCCAGCAGGGCGTGGCGGCCGCCAAACCTGAAGTCAAGGTCCGCATTGCCTACACCGGTTCCTTTAACGATATCGTAGGCGCGGGAGAGCTGGCCAAGGTGCATATGGATGCCGGCGCCGACATTCTGACGGGTTCTTCCCAGCAGGCCGTGGGCGCCATACGGGCGGTAGCCGGGCGCAGCGGTAAGTACTGGCTGTCCACCGATATGGATCAAAGGGCGCGGGAGATTACGCGTAATCCCTCCGTACTGGTGGCGGCCTATCCCGCACGAGGGCTGGATATAGGAGCCACTGAATACGTCCGCCTGAAGCTCATGGAAGCCAGGGACAACCCGGTTTAAGGGCCCAAGCGGGTTTCAGGCTGTTGGCCAGGCAGCAGGTCAACAGCCTTTCTTTTACGCCCGGGACAATTCTTAAGAATTTTTAAGGTTTAACCCCCGCTCTCCTGTTATAATTGGAAATTAGATATGACGGTAGCGCGGCAACAGGAGAGGGAGGTATGACATGACAGCAGGTGCAGTCCCTGTAGCGCACCCCCGGCCCAAAAGGCTTATGTGGCTGCTGGGGGTGGGCTTATTGTTGCTTTTAGGCGGCGCCTTCCTGTGGTGGTGGCAGGGGCGCCGGGCGCAGGTGACGTACATAACATTGCCCGCCAACCAGGGCAGCATCGTCAACACCGTTAACGCCGCCGGCACCATCGAGCCGGTCAAGAGCGTGAACCTGGGCTTCAAGAACAGCGGCATCATCAAAGCTATCTACGTCAAGCCCGGGGATGTGGTAAAAGCGGGCCAGGTCCTGGCCAGCCAGGACACCGCCGACCTGGAGGCGCAGCTGGCCCAGGCCCGGGCCAATCTCAACAACGCCCTGGCCAAACTGCAGCTCCTCGAGGCCGGTCCCCTGGCCACGGATATCGCCCAGGCGGAAGCCAACGTCGAAGCCGCCCAGGCGGCATATAACAACGCCCAGGCAACGGTAGAACGCAACCAGGCCCTCTACCAGGCCGGGGCCCTGTCCAAGGCCGAGCTGGACAGCGCCATCACCAACCGCGATTCGGCCGCCGCCAAGCTGCGCCAGGCCCAGGCGGCCCTGGAGGCCCTGAAAAACGGCAACCGGCCGGAAGACATTGCCGCCGCCCGGGCGCAGGTGGAGGCCGCCCGGGTGCAGGTTACCCTGGCCCAGAGCAACCTTGACAGCGCCCAGCTCCGCGCTCCCTGGGACGGCATCATCAGTGCCGTCAACGGCGAGGTAGGATACCGCGTGGGCAGCAGCACGGACAACGAGAACGCCAGCTTTATTAAGATGATCACCCCGGCCCTGCAGCTGCGGGCCCAGGTGAACGAAGCCGACATCAACAAGGTAAAGATCGGCCAGAAGGCTACCTTCACCGTCAACGCCCTACCCGGCCGGGAGATGTCGGGACAGGTGGCGTGGATCGCTCCCCAGGCCAGCACCGTATCCAATGTCCAGCTCTACGACGTGGTGATTTCCTTAGACCCGAACCTGCCCCTCAAGGCCGGCATGACGGCCAACGTCAACATCATCACCGCCCGGAAGGACAACGTCCTCACCGTGTCCAGGACGGCCATTACCTTTGCCGCCAGCAGCCAGGCCGGCGGCACGGCGGCGCCGGGTAGCGGCTCCGGCAACTCCGGCAACAGGGAAACGCTGCGCGGCGGGCAGGGGAGCGCCTCCCCCGCCACAGGAACGGGAGCAGGGAAAAGCGAGGCGGGCGCTGAAGAACCCGGTACCGGCCGGGCCGTAGTGCTGGTGCTGGAAAACGGCCGCCCGGTACCCCGCCAGATCGTCACCGGCGTGAGCGACGAGCGCAATGTCGAAGTAGTGAGCGGGCTGAAACCTGGCGAAGCGGTAATCATCGGCACCAGTACCCCCGGCAAGCCGGCCACCGGTACCACGGCAAGGTCGCCCTTAAGCCCCACCCCCATGCAGAACCGGCAGCCCAACAGGCCGGCCCAGGGGAGGTAGCAAGCGTGGGCGCGCCCGTAATCCAGCTGCAGGGTGTAACCAGGGTCTACGCGGCCGGTGAAAACCGCGTGCAGGCCCTGCGGGGTATCGACCTGGAAGTCGCCGCCGGGGAGATGGTGGCCATCATGGGCGCCTCCGGGTCGGGCAAATCCACCCTCATGCACATCCTGGGCTGCCTGGACAGACCCACCAGCGGCCGCTACCTGCTCCACGGCCAGGACGTCAGCAGGCTGGCGCCGGACCAGCTAGCCTACATCCGCAACCGGGAGATCGGTTTCGTCTTCCAGAGCTTCAACCTCATCGGCAACATGACCGCTTGGGAAAACGTCGCCCTGCCCCTGATCTACGCCGGCGTCTCCCGGCGGGAAATGCAAGCCCGCTCCCTTACCGCCCTGCGGCAGGTAGGGCTGGAGGGCCGGGAGCACCACCTGCCTACCCAGCTCTCCGGCGGCCAGCAGCAGCGGGTGGCCATCGCCCGCGCCCTGGTAAACGAGCCGGCCATCATCCTGGCCGATGAGCCCACCGGCGCCCTCGATACCCGGACGAGCGTCGAGGTGATGGCCATTTTCCAGCGACTGCACCGCGAGCGAGGCCTGACGGTCGTCATCGTCACCCATGAGCCCGACATCGCCGCCTACTGCCGGCGGCTGGTGCGCCTGCGCGACGGCCTGATCGTCGCCGATGAGGTCGTTGAACAGCCGCGGCAGGCGGAAAAAGAGCTGGCGGCACTGCCGGCAGGGGAGGGGAAAGAATGAATCTCAGGGCGGCACTGGCCGTAGCCTGGCGCGGGCTGCTGGCCAACAAGATGCGCTCATTACTGACCATGCTAGGCATCATCATCGGCGTGGCGGCGGTAATCGTCATGATCAGCATCGGCCAGGGCGCGACGGCCCAGGTGACTGAACGGATAGCCCGCATGGGGTCCAATCTCCTGCTGGTCCGGCCGGGGACGGGGTTCGGCGCCGTCCGGGGCGCTGCCGGGACGGTCAATACCCTCACCCTGGACGACGCCACGGCCATCGCCAGCTTGCCCCTGGTGCAGAACGTCGCCCCGGAGATCAACCAGCAGGTCACGGCAGCCGCCGGCAGCCAGACCTGGACCACGACTGTCAAAGGTACCAGCGCCTCTTACCCGGAGATTAGAAACCTGCCCGTGGCAGCAGGCTCCTTTTTCACCGCGGAAGACGTCGCCCAGGCCGCTCTGGTAGCCGTGTTGGGGCCGACGGTAGAAGCCAACCTCTTTCCTAACGGCACCAGCGCCGTCGGCCAGACCATCACCCTCAACAACCTCCGGTTTACCGTGATCGGCGTCCTGGCGCCCCAGGGCAGCGGGATGGGGGGCGCTGATCAGGACGATATGGTTTACATCCCAGTCACCACGGCGCAGCGGCGCTTCACCGGCAGGCACAACGTCCAGGTCATCAACGTCCAGGCCCGGGACGCCGAAAGCCTCAATACGGTGCAGGACGAGGTAGCCGCCCTGCTGCGGCTGCGGCACCACCTCAGCCCGCAGCAGGCCGACGACTTTACCATCCAGAACATGACGGCCATCATGGAGACCGTGGCCGATACGACGAAGACCATGACCTTGCTGCTGGCCAGCGTGGCGGCGGTTTCCCTGCTGGTAGGCGGCATCGGCATCATGAACATCATGCTGGTGTCCGTCACCGAGCGCACCCGGGAGATCGGCATCCGCATGGCCGTCGGCGCCACCAGCGGGGCCATCCTGACCCAGTTTCTCATTGAGGCCCTGGTCCTGAGCCTGGCCGGCGGCGTGATCGGGATGCTCGCCGGCCTTACCGGCAGCCGCCTGGTTTCCGTTCTAGCCGGCTGGCCGGCGGTCATCGCCCCGGCCTCCATCTTGCTGGCCATCGGTTTTTCGGCCATGGTGGGGATTTTCTTCGGCTACTACCCGGCCCGCAAGGCCGCCACCGCCAACCCCATCGAAGCCCTGCGGTATGAATGAGCTTAAAAAGCAGCCCCCTGCAGTCACAGGGGGCTGAATTTATGTGCGCCCGGCATGGGCTATATTTTTCGTAAGTTAATCATATCCCTAGAAGGAAAACAGGTTCTTTACGTCGAACTGATACAAAAAAGAACGTAGTTCTTATTTGCGAAACAAGGGGGGATGTTTGATTTTGATGGCCGGCGGTCACGGCAAGATTTTAGAAACTTTACAGCGTGCCTTAAATCTTTTACAGCTTTTTACTTTAGATAAGCCTGACTGGGGGATCACTGAATTAGCATCAAAGCTTAAGCTGAACAAAAGTGTGATCCACAGAATCCTTTATACGCTTTATATCAATGGTTTTGTTGAGCAGGACGCTGTTACCAAAAAATATCGTTTGGGTCTTAAATTTTTTGAACTGGGCACAGTGGTGGCAGAAGGAATGAACCTGAGGAAAACAGCCCATCCCGTTATGGAGGAGCTCTTCCGGCAGACGGGGGAAACGATAATGTTAATAGTTGTGGATGGGTTAAATTGCCTTTGCATAGATAAAATCGAAAGCACTGAAGGAATTAAATGTACTTCCCGCATTGGACGTAGAACCCCACTTTACGCAGGTTTTTCTAAAGTTCTTCTCGCGTATCTCCCGGAAGATAAACTGCAGCAAGTGATAAGAAATGGGCTACAGCAATTCACAAAAAATACACCCACAAACCCTCAACTTTTATTAAGTCAGTTGGATGAGATAAGGAAAAAAAATTATGTCATAACCAGGGGAGAAATGGATGAGGGATCGTTAGGGATCGGGGTCCCCATACGTGATTTCACCGGAGCGGTGGTGGGTGCCGTTTGTGTGGTTGGCCCTGAATTCAGGATGGACTCCAAAATAAATGAGCTTTTGGAGTTATGCTGCTCTGCTGCGGAGAAAATTTCTCGGCAAATGGGATTCAATAACCGGGCTGTGCTGGGCAACTGCTAGCTTGGTCAGCCTGCGGCCCGGATGTTGGATAAAAGTTTTTAGGAAAGAAGGTGTAAAGGAATAAAGATTGAGATTCTTAGATTTTTGACAAGGAGGTAAATGCAGCAAGCTTTTTTAACGTGAACTATAGCGTGTAAGCGTCTATAGTGTTGGGAGGTAATTTTAATGTGTAAACGAGGAGGTATCGACGATGAGCCTATTTAAAGTGCAAAAAATGGAATTTCCCAAGCTTAAACCAGCTTACCTGGCAGCTCTGATACCTACAGCTGTGGCAATCAATTTTGCAGGAACTGCTATCCGCCAGGGATTGGGGGTGCCTTTGTTTTTAGATAGCGGCGGCACTATTTTAGTTTCATTTATTGCCGGTCCATGGTACGGGGCATTATGCGCGGTATTACAATCCATTGTCCGGGCGTTATTGATGAACCCGATGATGATCTTCAGTTTTCCTCCGACGGTATTAGTTGCCCTGTTTTATGGTTATGCTGCGAGGTACGGGATCACCCGGACCTGGCCGGGCCTTATATTGCTTTTAATCATTTCCCAGCCTTTTACTGCTGCTGCCAGTGCCTTTGTATTCACTTATATTTATGGGGGCTTTTCCGGTTCGGCTCTGGACATTCTGAGTGCGGTGTTTATTAAATCTACGGGTAAAATTTTTACGGGTACGTTTATAAGTCAAAATATAACCGGCTTTATTGATAAAATAGTTCTTGTGAGCTTAGTTATGGCTATTTTAAAGGCCCTACCGCCACAATATCGCGTCCTGACCCCGATAGCCCAAAAATCCGCGAAAGAAGAGGACTTGAGCTTATAAAACCAGGGGGAGGTTCAATGCCTCCCCGTTCCTCTCATATCTTTTTTAGGGGGAACGCTAGGTATGGCTAAAGTAGCTGAAGTAGTTAATTTGCGCTACGTGTATCCGGGGGGAGTGGAAGCATTAAAGAGTATCAATCTGGTCTTAGAAAAAGGCACCAAAGTAGCGATTATAGGGCAGAACGGCAGCGGTAAAACCACCTTGGCCAAACATTTCAATGGCCTTTTAAAACCTACTTCCGGCAAAGTTTTTGTCAACGGCATCGATACGGCCACCAAAAGTACCGGCGAGCTTGCCCGTTATGTGGGCTATGTGTTTCAAAACCCCAATCATCAATTGTTTAGCAAAACCGTCAAGGAAGAGATAGAGTTCGGTTTAAAAAATATCGGTTTGAAGGGCGAGGCCTTGAGGGAACGGTTAATTGAGACCCTGGATTTTTTTGGTTTAAGGCCGCTGGCTTTCAAACAGCCTCTATCTTTCAGCAGCGGTGTCCGTAAACTGGTGGCGCTGGCATCGGTATATGCAATGCGCCCGCCCATCCTCTTTTTGGATGAGCCTACTACCGGACAAGACCATCCGGGCAAGGTAAAAATAGGCCAGATGATCGAAAAAATGGCCCATGAAGGCCATACCATTGTTGTTATAACCCATGATATGAACTTTGTCTCCAGATTTACAGAAAGAGTTGTGGTGATGGCTCAAGGCGAAATTATCCGCGATGGTACTCCCGCTGAAATTTTTGCCGATCGGGAGACGATGGAAAAGGCCCATATCGAACCACCCCAGATTTTCGCCCTGGCCAGGAAGCTGGCGGAGGACGGTATAGAAATCAATGCTCTCAGTCCCAGGGAAATGGCGGCAGCCTTTGTGAGCAGGGGGTTAACCGGATGAAGAATATCACCCTTTATCAGCCTGGAAATTCCATTTTTCATTACTGTGACAGTAGAACAAAGCTAGTTTTGATTCTTTGTTTTGCAGTCCTGGCATTTTTATATTTTAATCCCCTGATTCCTTTGGCCTTAATGCTGGTTGTTCTAGTTTTGAACGTAGTGGCCACAAAGAGCTATGCTTTAACCAATGCTTTAACCAAATTGTTTCTAATCATAATCCTTTTCTTTTTGGTCATCCATGGCTTTACCAACCCTTTAGGTAAAACACCCGCTGTTTTTTGGGGACACCCTCTGACTATCCCCTTTTTTGGCACCTACACCCTAGAAGGGGCTTATTACGGTCTCACTTTTGGTTTCAGGATCGCCACCGTAGCTCTCATTACCCTGCTCTATGTATCAACTACCCATCCCATAGAGGTGGTCAGGGGGCTAGTCAAGCTGGGCCTCCCCTATAACTTTGGCTTTATGATCTTAATGTCCTTACAGCTTATTCCTATCAGCAATCGAGAAGCCAAAACAATCATTTCCGCCCAGCGTGCCAGGGGACTGGTGGAGCACAATTTATGGGAAAAATTAAAAAGTCTGGTTCCTTTATTTGTACCATTGGTAGTAAGTTCTCTAGAAAGAATGGAGACCATGGCCATGGCTCTGGAGGCCAGGGGCTTTGGTTATACTGAACATCCCACCCAACTTCATGAAGTAAAATTTACTGCTAGAGATATAATTATTATCGCCAGCGCTATCATTCTGTTGGTTATTGGCTTAGTGTTGCGCTTCAAATATGGGAGGCTGAGTTGGATCGATCATCTTAACAGCTGGGGAAACATTTTCTGGCCGGGTTAAGGGGGTTAGTGAGAATGAAAGCGGCTTTGACATTTAACAATGTATCTTACCGTTACCCGGATAGCCAAGAAATGGCCCTTAAAGGTATTAACCTTACCGTTACTGAGGGAGAATTCGTCGGAATAATAGGACCCAACGCCGCGGGAAAAAGTACTTTGTGCCGGGCTGCCAATGGTTTGATCCCTCATTCATTCAGCGGCGATTTGGAAGGAGATATTTATGTAAATGGCATTAATACCAAAGAAAAGAAGCCCGCCCAGCTGGCGGAGTATGTAGGCTTGGTTTTTGCCGATCCGGAAGCCCAGCTGTCGCAAATGACCGTCTGGGAGGAGGTGGCCTTTGGGCCGGCTAACCTGGGAATCCCGCGCGAGGAGATTTTTAAGAGAGTGGATTTAATGCTCGGTTTATTAAAGATAGAAAAAATGCGGGACCGCTCTCCCTTTAACCTGTCGGGAGGGGAACAGCAAAAAGTGGCTATTGCCTCGGTTTTGGCCATGGAGCCCCGCATTCTGGTGCTGGATGAACCCACCTCCAACCTGGATCCCCGGGGAACAGCGGAAGTTTTTGCCGCCGTGAAAGAGTTGAATAAAAAGCAAAACATTACCGTTATAATGGTAGAACACGAAGTAGAATTATTGGCGGAGCATGCCGATCGCATAATTTTTATGGATCATGGTCAAATTCTCCTGGACGGACCGCCCGGAGAAGTATTCCGGCAGGTGGAACTAATCCAGAAGACGGGGATGAATATTCCCCAGGTGACAGAAGTTGCCCAAATTCTTGATAAAGAATACGGGGTGTGGGGAAATAAACCATATCCGGTAACCATTGAGGAATTATATGCCTGTCTTAGGAACAATTGAAAGGTGGCAGCAGCAGTGTCTCCCAAGGACGATGTCGTAATAAAGAATTGCTCTTACTTACAACCCGATTTTGCTGTTGCTAAGGCAAAAAATATTTATATAAGTAGGGGGCGGATCAGGGCCATTGCTGATGCAGGGGAGGAGATACCGCCTGATGCGGAGGTCATCAAAGGCGACGGAAAACTGGTCATCCCGGGCCTGGTCGATGCCCATACCCACGTAGCCCAGCAGTTTCTGAGGGGCAGGACGCTGGATGAATTTCCTATGGTTTGGGCCAGGATTTTAGTCCCTTATGAAAGCAATTTAACGGCTGATGATGTCTACTGGAGCACTAAACTTGCCTGCCTGGAAATGATCAAGTCAGGTACCACTTCTTTTGCCGATTCCGGGGGTCCGTTTATGGAAAAGGCCATCATGGCTATTGTGGAATCGGGGCTACGGGCGGCAGTTACAAGATCGACCATGGATATGGGGGCCTTTGTCCCAGACAATATGCGCCATAGTGTTGAGGACAACCTTAAAATGACCGAAACCCTTTACCGGCAGTACCATAATACGGGTGAAGGGCGGATTAAAATTTGGTTTGGCTTGCGGTCTTTGTTAACCTGTTCGCGGGAGCTGATTAAAGAAACGGCGGCCATATCCAGGTCGCTGGCTACGGGAGTACACATGCATTTCACAGAACACCGGGATGAGGTCAGTTATTGCCTTGAGAATTATAAGCTGCGCCCGGCCGAATACCTGCAATCTTTGGGGCTGCTTGGCCCTAACCTGCTGACTGCCCATAACGTGATTCTGGCGGAAAAGGAATTGGAACTGCTGAAGGAGTATGGCGTCAAAGTGGTGCATTGTCCCCGGAGCAACTTGGGAAACCACGGTTTTCCCAAAACGCCAAGGATGCTACAGATGGGAATTTCAGTGGGGCTAGGCAGCGATGGTGCTGCTGCGTCCAGCCTGAGCCTGTTCGATGAGATGCGGGTTTTCCGCTCCGGCATTCACGCCTTCTGGGGGCTGCCTTACTTTGATCCGGTGGTCATGCCAGCTAAAGAATTGCTGAAGATGGCGACTCTTGGTGGGGCCAATGCCCTTCTTCTAGGTGAGGAAACGGGGAGTATCGAGGTGGGGAAAAAGGCTGATTTGGCTTTAATAAACATCGATCAACCCCATCTTCAACCCACCTATAATTTGGTCAACACCCTGGTGGAAGCAGCAACTTCCAAAGATATTTCAGACCTGATCATTGACGGAAAAGTGGTGATGAAGGAGCGCTCCGTTCTGACTCTGGATGAGGAGGAAATCATGTTTGAGTCCCAAAAGAGGTTCCGGGAATTGGGAATAAGAGCGGGGCTGTTATAATCGGGTTGGCATCAAATTTATTGCTGAATGAGGTGGAGATATGGAGCTTCAGGAAAAGAAAAAATGTACATTACTTATTAAGAACTGTATAGTTTTGCTACCTGATTGTTCATTCCTGGAGGGAGCTTCCATCGCCATAAATGATGACCGCATTGTCGAGTTGGGCCCGACAAATTTGGTGGAAGCAGCTTTTAGTGCCAGTGAAGTAATCGACGCCGGAGGGAAAGTGGCCATACCGGGGATGGTTGATTGCCATACCCACACTGTACAGCAGTTTTTAAGGGGAAGTGTGGTGGACGAGCCACCTATAGTATGGATAAGAATTCTGGTGCCCTATGAAGCCAAATTAAATGAAAAGGACAGGTACCACGCGGCCCGCCTGGCGTGCCTGCAGATGCTCAAAGCCGGTATAACTACTTTTGCCGATTCGGGCACTGGGGACATGGTTCCGGTAATCCAAGCTGTCCAGGAAATGGGTCTACGGGCTGCCATAACCAGGATGACCAGGGATGAAGGCGATTTTATTCCTCCTATTTTCAAGAGCCCGGCAGAAGTGGCTGTCAAAAAGAACGAGGAACTTTACAAACAATTTCATGGCAGCGGCAACGGCAGGATAAGCATCTGGTTTTCCGTTACCAGCCCCATGACCACTTCGCCAAAACTGGCCAGTTTGGTGGCCGAAGCAGCCAGGGAGTATCATACGGGGATTCACATCCATTTGGCGGAACACCTGGATGAAGTTAAACAGTGCCTTGCTCAACGGGGGATGCGGCCTCCCTTTTATCTGGATTCCTGCGGCCTTTTGGGTCCCAATGTAATTGCAGCCCACTGCGTGCAGATCTCGGATTTTGATATTCGTCTGCTGGCGGAAAGGGGAGTCAATATTATTCACTGCCCCTGTGCCAATTTAGGTAATCAGGGATTTCCGAAACTCTTGGCGGAAAGAGCGGCAGGGATCAACATCGGCCTGGGAAACGATGGTGCTCATACAGCTAACCTGGATCTCTTTTTCCAGATGCAGCTTTTAAAATATGCAGCTCAGGCCTCTTTTGGCATCCCTATTTTCGAGCCGGTGGTGCTGCCGGTGGTAGAAGCTTTTCAAATGGCTACTATCAATGGGGCAAAAGCCTTGATGTTAGAAGAGCAAATAGGAACCCTGGAGGTTGGGAAAAAAGCCGATATAGTTTTGCTGGACATCAGCCAGCCCCATATCTCGCCTAACAGGAACCTGTTAAATACTCTGGTTATGGTGGGTTCCGGAAGGGATGTCACCGATGTGGTCATTGACGGCCGGGTAATACTGAAAAATAGAGAATTTGTGTTTATTGACGAAGAAGAAGTAATCAGGTCGGCAACTGCCCAGCTTAATGATTTCTGGAATCGTTAAAGTTGGGTGAAACCAAAATTGTTTTGCGGCTACCCTTGACATGGACCCTCGCACCTGTGTTTCTACTGCCCCTTGCCAAATCAGGCTAACACGGGCATTCTCCATGTCAAGGGCCTCCGCTTCGAGTGAGCTTAAAAATTGAGCCCCCTGCCGTCACAGGGGGCTCAATTTATCTTCCCGGCGGAGGATAAGGACGTCGCCCTTGCGGTCGATGAGCTGTGCGGCGACAGTACTGCCGCCGGGATCTACCAGCAGATAGCAGCTGTTT
>NZ_LTBC01000019.1 GCF_001594015.1 Moorella mulderi DSM 14980 | reverse complement strand
GCCCTGGCTTCCTGGTAAATGGCTTCGTTCTCCTGCATGGGACAATTAGCCGGTAATCGCTCCAGTTTCCCCGTCCTACAGGCATAAACTCCACATTGAGCACAGCGCATTATTTAATAAGCCTCCTTACTATATCGATCAATTTCTGAACTTCCGCATTCACCAGAGTGCCCTCCGGGATAGATTTTTGCCGGCAATGGGCAGCTCCTTGCCTGTACACCAGCCGTAGCAATATATTTTGTAACCTCAGCCTGATGTAAGCCGTGCTCCCGTTCCAGGGGTCTGGCAAAAACCTCCGCTGGGGGGCGAGTAACGGTATTAAGCTGGATCTTTTCTACCGGCAAATCTTTTAAAACGGCAGTAAGGGCAGTAATCTCTTCTTCCCCATCATTGAGCCCGCGTACCAGCATCACTTCTATCCAGAGGCGGCCCCGAAACATGTCTGCGAAATCTTTTAACCCTGCGATAACCTGTTCTAAACTAAGCTGACCGCAGGGCCGGTTGACCCGTTCAAACGCCGGCACTGTAGCCCAGGGCACTCAAAAAAAGGGCTAAATCGATAAAATAATTAACCTTCCATTTGTTCAACTCTAAGCTCTCCCTTCCTGAACCCACTACAGGCATGGTTGTAAACCCTAACAACTTATCACAACTACCTGAACTACAAAAGCAACAATGCTGCCCAGATAGCACCGTTATTTCAATCCCTTTTTCGCCATGGTAAGCAACCTTACGCCGCGCCCGTGTAATTGCTGGAATACCACCCCCTCAGAAACAAACCTGAGCACCATTTCAGGCTCCACTACCCGCGTCCCGGAAATCAGGTCCACGCCGTAATCAAACCACAGGGGTGTAAGGGGCGTCGTCGGGCCAAGCACCATTACCAGGCTGTCTTTCCGGCAAAGTTTCAAGAGGCTTTCCATAGTACCGTTAATAAGGGCCGTGCCGGTTATGGCTACCACGTCGGCCAGTGGAAGGATATTCTCGGCTTCGCCGGCTGGCAAATCGCCGCTCTGCGGCCTTCTCTCGAGGACCCATAGCTCTGCGGCCGCCCGCCGCAGGCGGGGCGTGAATGGGAAATGGCCTACCACAGCAACCCTTCTGCCCGCGCCCTTTTCTACCAAGAGATCGCCGGCGTTGAGGTCCTGGCACCGTTCCATGTCCACTTCTATAAGGGAATTAATACTGGCTAGCCCGATGGTGGCTTCCAGGAGGCTTGCCGAGGTAGCATAGCGGCAAAGCTCGCGGGCGCTTTTACCTGTCAAAAAGCCTGCTTCGTTTACAGGAAAACGGTTTTCATGTTCGTGAGTAAAGGTTGTCGAGGCCAGGCCGCAGTAACGGCTCCACACCCCCGTCCAGAAAGGACCAATTCGTACTTCCTTTACAACCTCATCGCCGGATAGGCTAGCAATAATAGCATCAATAAGGCTCATCCATTTGCCTCCTTAAATATAGCCCTATAAGCCAAAGAGCTTGTAGCAGTTACTACACGGAAGGGGAGGCGCTGGTACTTCCGGGTTATCCAGGAGAAAAGGGTTAGTCAGTTCCAGGCGGTAACGGAAGGGCTGTTTAAATTCCCGGGCGGCTTTATTTTTAATCACCCTGGTCAAGCCTTCAGTAATTTTGCCATAATTAAGAGGTGTAAAGGGCGCTTCCTGCCGGCAAAAGTAACGGGGTACCACACCTTTATAGGGCAGTCCCAAATAGACGCAGGGGGCCACCTCACCGCGGCTATTGATAAAAATTTGGTTTAAGGGCCAGGCATCGCAGACCATGACGTCAAGATTAAACTGCAGGGGATAAACTCTTAAAGGAAGACCCAGACGCCCGGCCTGTTCTTCGGCAGCCTGGACGGCAAAAAGGTAGTCTTCATGAATTACTTCTCCCGGGCAGGCAAAGGCCCTTAAATTCTCCATCTCCGGGGAAAGGGTGAAATCCAGGTTGGTGGCTACCACTTCATCGGCCCCGGCGCTGGCTGCAAGTTCTATGAAAGCCGGGAGTTCAAGTAAATTTTTCCTGGTCATCAGGTAAGAACAGATAATTTTGGGTAAAGGGCTACCTCGCTTTTGTTTGATATCCGCCAGGCGGCTAATATTAGTAAGCAATCGCTTGAGACTGGAGCCGGAACGTAACATGGCATGGGTAACCTGGTTGCCCCCGGCTACGGAAAGGCCCAGAATGTCACTTTGCATTTCTACCAGCCGCTCCAGGACAGCAGGCCCTAAGAGGACGCCATTGGTAGTAAAGCCTACCCGGCAACCTTGTTCCTTGGCCAGCCGCATCATGTCAAAAAGCCGCGGGTGCAGCAGGGGTTCGCCCCAGCCTTGGAAGTAGATTAGCCCCACCTGGCGCAAGTATGGTACAATATAGCGTTCAAAAACATCCCACCGGATGTCAGTATCATACCAGCCGTCTTGCAAAAGAGTGTGGGGACAAAAAGAACATTTCAGCTGGCAGCGGCTGGTGACCTCCAGCTGGAGGACCGGTATTTTCCGCCTTGATGAAAAAAATCTCTGCAGCAAATTGCTGAGGTCTGGCCATTTCATCGGTTATCATATTGCTTCTTTCTTGTAATATGAGCCTCGCATGTCCTGTATGCAGTTAACAAGCGAACCTGAAGGCACGTCCTGCTTCATTGTAAATAAATTTATCTCCCAGGGCCTGGTAGAGGCTGGCGCTGGCCCGAAATCCAGTGCAGTGGCAGGCTACTAAGTACTGGAGACCAAAACGCGGCAAGGACTTGATTGTCTCCTCCAGCCGTTCCGGGCCGGCGTCCTTCAAGTGGGTACCGCCGATGACGGCGAAGATGCGGCTGGCACCGGTAAGGTCCAGGATGTGCTCCAGGGTGCTGATCAAGCCGGAGTGGGCGCAGCCCAGGAGCACCAGCGGCCCTTCCCTGGTAGTGATGATTAAAGACTGGTCGTCCCAGAGGCTGTCCTGGAGGTATTCACCACCAGCAAGGAGGCGAAATTCTTTGCTGATGGCTTCAAAAGCCTGCCGTCGCCGGATTTCGCCGGTCAAAATAACTCCTCCGGCCAGCTCGACCGGCTGCCGGGAGAGGTGGAAAATCGCCCCGCTTGTTTCTAATTCTGCCCGTGACCAGGGGATGCCGATATACCTGGCTTTCTCCCCTTCCCGGAGGCGGTATTTTGCCGTGAATACATCGGGGTGGGCGTATACAGGAAGGGGTCCGGTAATCTCACAGATCTTTTTCAGGCCACCGGTATGGTCGTCATGGCCGTGGCTTAAGGCAATAGCTGTAATTTCCCGGGGATCGAGGCCCAGGCTCAACATGTTCTGGACAACGGCGCCCCCGGCCCCGGTATCGAAAAGGATGGTCCTTTCCCCGGTTCGTACCAGGAAAGCCAGGCCATGTTCGGCTATCAAGCCCCTGGTGGTGACCGTATTGTCTACTAGGTTGATGATTTCAACGGTTCCAGCCATCCTTATTTACCCTCCCGAAGGTATTTTCCCCATTAAACTTTTACCCCGGAAGGGCAGTAGCCATTTCCTCCCCGGGGTACAAACATAAGGTTTTTAAGCGTGGCAGCAACCGCCAGGCGGGCAGCTATCCGGCCGGGAATCCCTCCCGCAGCACAGCGTTTTCCCGCCAGCCCCCGGGCGGCCTTTTACTATATGCGGCGCCGAGAATATCCTTACTAATCTCGTGCTGCCACAGTTAGGGCAGCTATCAGCATCCTCCCGTTTGTTAAAAGTACTTATTGCCCCGCAATCGCTGCATTTAAATTCAAATTCTGGCATTTACTATTCACCTCCAGCCTGCTTCTAGTATAAATCTATTAAGAACATATGTCAATATTATGTTGCAAAAAAGCCCCCCTGCCAAAAAAAGGGGGGCTACCGGGAAAATTATACTCCTTGAAGGAAAACCTGATAGGCTGGTAATTAGCTGCTAGCTTCTTAATCTTTATTAAGTGCATCTGCCTAATCTCCGCGGGTTAATCTAAATTATCCCCCCTAATCATTCTTGCCCCACATTGGGGGCAGATTGTGTCAGTACAGGGCTTCCCCAATTGGTGCGGCACCTGCATGCCACACTGAGGACAAACACAATTTCCGGCCCAAGAGCTTTGGCCCTTCCCGCCTGTCGGTGAGATGCCTTGGCCACTACCCCTGCCTCCTCCCATTCTTCTCCCTCTGCCGCCACCTGTACCCCTTCCCCATCCGCTCCCCATTCCTGCATTCCAACCGCCTGGCATATTTATTCTCCTTTCGTTTTAAGTTTACGTAATTATGGTCACCCAGTCACCTGTTTTTACCCAGCCGCTTTTTACCACCCGGCAATAGATACCTTCGGTCTTTAAAGGAGCCGGCTCTAGAAACGAGAAAGATGACGATTCATCGTCCTTTTTCCCAATTTGTGTGACTTCAACAATTGCTTCTCCTACCAAAATCCTGAACCCAACATTAATCCCTTCCAAATTAATGCCTTGAACGGTAATGTTTTCGGCAAAATCACCCGGTTGAAAGGGAAGGCCTAAGGCCCCGGCCAGTTCTTCAGCCCTTTCAGCCATAAAAACGCTCACCTGCCGGCTTGTTCCCGCATGGGCGTCCCCTTGCAAACCGTAATCAGCAAGCAAGTACCCTGAACCAACGTTAATTTTCTTTATTCCTCTCCGCGCACTAAGATTAACACCGATAACTTTGCCTGTCGACATATTCTATGCCTCACCTTTACAAATTGGAAAATTAGCAGGGTTCTCAGGTTCGTAGATTTTAAAGGGCCGTTTATATATGAATACCAAAGTAAATAAAAATATATTTAAGGGACACATATAAACCTATAACCGGCAAGTAACACCGGCATCCAAGCTTTAAACCCTTGATATAAGTTACTTTGCTCAAAAAGAAAGCCGAAAATTTTTTTACAAAAAAAGAAGGAAGACACCCTTTCCGAATCTAATTGGATACTTGACAAGAGAATCCAAGAGAAAGGATGTCTTCAAGATGATGGTACAACAAAAAAGCGGTCACCATCAAGCACCTCCTTTATTGAGAAGTGAAAGAAGAAAGATTGAGCTTGAGAAACGCCAATTACAGAAGAAAATTAGCCGTTATAACCTGCCAACAACCTTTGATAACCATACAGTCACCAGATTTGCTAATTTTGGTCTGATTGAACCCTTTAAGCAGGCTATAGGTTTTAAGAAGATAATCCGCAACACCTTAACGATGCGCAAAGCGCCTAACAGTAAATTTCAGCCGACGATTTCCCTGAGGAAACGGGTTTTAGGCGTCTTCTGGCTGCCATGCAGGAAAACTCCTTGGCAGAGCTACGCTCTATCGACCAGCAAATACGGGAAATGCGCTCTAAAACAACACCACCTAGGGAGATATGGTTAGATATTGACGACACAGTTATCACCTTGCATGGTTCCCAAGAAGGCGGTGCGATAGGCTACAATCCCCGCTATCATGGCCGCCCTTCCCTGAAGGCTAAAGTCGCCTTTATAGCCGAGACCGCTGAAATGCTTAATCTCAAGGCATATAACGGTAAAATCCATAGCAACGGTGGTTTTCTAAACTTCTTTCAGGATACGGAGCAGAGATTGCCAAGGAATTACGTTTTAAAGGGGGTACGCCTGGATAAAGGCTTCTTTGACGAAAAAAACTTCGATTACTTCGAGGAACGAACCTATTTGTATGTCTGCAAGGTCCCTTTGCGTGGGGGACTGCAAAAAGTCATTGCTTACCTTAACCGTGAAAACCTGTGGCAAAGAATAGATGAAGTCTACAGCGTTGCCGAATTAACCATTCCCTTACCCAATTGGGCTAAAGCCAGGCGTTTTGTTTTCATCCGCCAGGATTTAGAGGCGGTAACCGGGCAACTCTATATCCAGCATCCCGATTTTTACAAGTACCAGGCCATTGTTACTAACATCCCGGCCGAAGATATGCCGGCCGAAGAAGTGTGGCGCTTCTACAACCAGCGAGGAACCTGTGAACTATGGATTGATGAACTAAAAGACGGTTTTGCGGTCGAAGAAGCCAGCCAGCATACCTTCTTACGTAACGAAGCCTATATGCTGGTCAAGGCCATTGCCTACAATCTATTGCTCTGGTTTAAAGAAGTGACTTTGCCTGAGACCATCAAAAGTTACCAGGCAGAAACCATAAGGCGGGGTACATACGGCGATGTAAGGATTGTTTTTAAGATTAACATATGTCAAATATGCTGGCCACCGCGATAAAGTCCAGCCATTGCACCCAACTCCCTGAGGTTTATCGTTTTAGTTCTCCCACGGATAATTGGTACCGGTGCCTTAAAGAGACCTTTCCCGAACATTTGCGTCCCACAGCAAAATTTTTCCTAGATTGCTACAAGAACGGCAACATTCTATAGCGACCTCTTATACTGCTCGGGTAGGGCTTTATACATGATAACCGCTATAACCCCTCCTGCCAGGGCCGTAAGCAACTGGGGGATCTGGAAGGCCTGCGCCAGCTTGGGGGGCAAGACCAGAATGAATTTCAGCGCTAACACAAAGACCCCATACTTGCATACCGCGGCAGCAATGACGCCGACCCAGGGGTTAAACCTTGCCAGCAGGCCGAAGACTATCACCAACGTAGCGTTGGCCGCCATTATGAACGGTGTTATGGGTTGGGCGAGCGGGGGCACGATGCCCCGCATGAGGGCGATCCATGGCGTCAGGGCGCCTATGACGACCCCGCCCCCCATACCTACAGTAAAAGTCGCTAAAAACAGCATCGCGTTTACCAGCGGGCCTGTCACCGGCTGCGGCAGCCCGACCATCTGAACTACGACCGTCAGCGCCAAAAGCAGGGCGGTCGTAGTCAGAAACCTGGTATTTCGCCACATGACTTACCTCGCCTCCTCAGTTTTTCCAGCAGCGTCCCATTTCCTTCTGAACGCCTGCAACAGCGCTTCTACGTCCCCCTCCACTACCACTTCTGGCGTATAGACAGGCGGACGGGAACCAGCACGCCTCTTTGTTCTCAGTTCCACTGGATGCGGGTGGTGACTAGTCCCTGGACTTTAGCTGGCTAGTAAAGAAGCCCTGGCCAAAGCTGTGAAGAAGGTCGGCCGGATAAGCAGGCCTGCAGCTTCTACTGCCCAAGGGTTTAACTTATTTCTTCCCGGCAAAACCAGGACGTCACGGCTTACTTAAAACTATAGTCAGCTTCAAAAATATGATATAAATACATCTGAAAGAAGGTGTTCTTGTGCCGGAAAAGGCTTAAAAGAAGGTGAACTGGAAGGTAAACAGGAAGTAGCCCGGAACCTGCTTTTGCTTAACGTGACGTCGAAACCATAGTTAAGGCTACAGGGCTTTCCCTGGAAAAGATAAATGCGCTAAAGAAGTAACTGGAGCAGTGATTTTTTGCCCTCTTTTCCTGATTGGTTGTACCTTCCCGGTATAGCCGGTAAGTAAGGACAGTAACGGCGGCGCATCATCTCATAAACACGTTCTAACAGTTGCCGTCTTTACTGTCGAACTCTATAATAAACTTCTTCCTTGTAAACCGCTTGGATAAGGCCAGCTTCTACCAACCGTCCCATATATTTTGTAACCTCAGCCTGATGTAAGCCGGTTAAAAAAGCAATTTCCGTCAAGGTACAGGGCCGCCGCCCCAGAAGGGTCACAATCTCCCTTTCGATATCCTGCTGGCTCCCGTACCCATACACCTTACCGGCAAAATGGCCAATAATCTCTGTCCTATTACCCAGCCGGGCAGCTATTCTTTCCATTTGCTCCCGTTCCAGGGGCCTGGCAAATGCCTCTACCGGGGGGCGACTAACGGTATTAAGCTGGATCTTCTCTGCCGGCAGATCTTTTAAAACGGCAGCGAGGGCAGCAATCTCTTCTTCCCCATCATTGAGCCCGCGGACCAGCATCACTTCTATCCAAAGGCGGCCCCTGAACATGTGTGCGAAATCTTGCAACCCTTTGATAACCTGCTCTAAACTAATCTGGCCGCAGGGTCGGTTGACTCGCTTAAAGGCCGGAACTGTAGCCGCATCGAGGGAAGGTATCACCACATCTGCCGTCGCTAACTCTTCCCGTATATCCTGATCGTGCAGTAGTGATCCATTGGTCAACACGGCCACCGGTATGGACGTTAATTTTTTTAAACCCCGGATTACCCGGCCGACCCCTGCATTAAGGGTGGGCTCACCGGAGCCAGAAACTGTTACATAGTCCGGTCGGTGATTTCCTTTAAGTTTTGTCTCTATTTCCTGTAGCACAGCTGCTACCGGTACATATTCCTTGCGCTGGACGGTATGTAATATGGTTCGGCCCAACTGGCAGTAAATGCAATCATAGCTGCAAGTTTTAAAGGGAACAAGGTCGATACCCAGGGACCACCCCAGCCGCCGTGACGGGACAGGGCCAAAAACATAACTCATTTTCCCTCTCCCCCTTTTTAGCATTAGCGCAACCTATCCCTGCCGCCGAAAACACGCCTGGTCATACCTGCAATCCATTCCCAGTGCAAGTAAAAATGAACTAAAACCAGGACCACCGTCACTATCGCCAGCCAGCGGTGTATTGCTCCCCATTCCTGGCGGCTAAAAATAAAAGTGGGAGCAAAAGCTTGCTGGCCGTATCTCCCTACCGGAAGAATTAGCCACGGGATAAAACCAGAAAGGGCTACGCCCAGGGCACTCAGGAAAAGGGCTAAATCGACAAAATAATTAACTTTCCATTTATACAACTTCCCACTTCCTTCCCGGATCACATTCTAAATTCAGGATGGCATATAACTTTGCTATATCATCCCTACCTGCTTCCAATATAAATCTATAAAGAACATACGTCAATATTGTATTGCAAAAAAGCCCCCCTGCCAAAAAGAGGGGGGGCTACTAGAAAAAATTGTATCCCTGAAAAATTGTGCTCCCTGAAGGAAAGTTTGATAGGCTGGAATTAGCTCCTTAACTTTAGCACGGCGTCCTCGGCCGCATTTGTTACTTGATAAGCGACAGGCGAGGCGGTAAGGGCCGGGTGGGTCCCTACCTGCATGGTTTCCAGCTCGTCGGCCCGCATCTTATGCTGCACGGCAGCCGCCAGCAGGTTGGTCAGCTCGCCCACCGCAGTACCGCCGTAAGCCTGCCCGCCTACAATTACACCCGTATCTTTAGTAAAGATCAACTTTACGCCCAGCTCTCTGGTCCCCGGCATACTCCCCGGATGCCTGTCAGGCGCCTTGGCGGTACCAGTTACGACCTCAATACCCGCTTCCCGGGCCGCCCTTTCCGTCAGGCCTACCGACCCCAGGGCCAGGTCGCCGACAATTGTCGAAAACACTCCTACTGCCGCCCCCCTGGCCCGCCTGAGGCCGAACAGGTTGGCCCCCGCCACCCGGGCTTCATGGGTGGCTACGGAAGCCAGTTTAATGAGGGACGGCCCGTGCCCGAAAAACGAGCTTTTTTCGGCGCAATCGCCAATGGCGAAAATACTAGGGTCACTGGTACGCATATAATCATCAACCCAAATGCCGAAACGATTGTCAACTTTCAGTCCCGCCATTTGGGCCAGTTCAATATTGGGCGCCACGCCGATGCCGAAGATCACTACGTCGGCAGGCAGGGTTTCGCCATTGGAAAGTCTCACCTGTTCTACTTTACCGTTACCCAGAAATTCTTCTACTTTTGTCCCGGTGATAATGTTTATCCCTTGAGAGCGTAGTTTATCCTCTGCCAGGGTGCAGACCTCATCATCAAATGCCAGGGCCAAGCAATGGGGTAAAAGTTCGACAATGGTAACATTCAGTTCTCGCCCTTTCCGGCATTCATCGGCAAACTCAACCCCTATGAACCCGCCACCGACGATAACCAGGTTTCTCGCTTTATCCAGGGCACTTTTGAGATTCTCAAGATAGGCTACGTCTTTTTTGACGACGAAAACGCCTTCGAGGTCAGCCCCTTTTACCGGTGGAACAACAGGAGACGATCCGGTAGCCAGGACGAGTTTGTCATAGGTGATGCTACCAGATTTCACCGTAGAAACAGCCTTGCTTTGGCGGTCAATCCCTATAACTTCATCGATCACCAGTTCTATGCCGTTATTAACCAGCGTGGCGTCCGGGATGAGGTTCTTGTCGGGGCTCCCCACAGTACCAAAAATGTAAGGAATACCGCAGGGAACCAAAACCTTTTCTTCTTTCCGTACCACGGTTACCTTTTTGTCCTTAAAATACCTTTTGGCAGTAATAGCTGCCGTAAGGCCCGCCGCACTCCCGCCGATAACTAGTACATCCGTACCCTTCAAACCAGCCGCCCCTTTCCATGTTTTTTGTTAATACTAGAACTTAGTTTTGTAAATAGTATAGTATTTATTAGGTCATATGTCAATAATAGTTAGAGAAAAAATTTCCGTTAGTATAATCGGTTTTAAATTTATATCTATATCTACCCTGCAACCTTTTTCAAGGACCACTTTTCCTCCCACATGGGCCACAATGCCTCCGCCGCTTCCACCAGCACCGCATCAAACTGGATGGCTTTGTTGGCAACAACTTCTTCCCAGCAGTGGTGCCAGGTAAGGGCTGGGCGGTAAGGCCTTTCTGAGGTCATGGCATCAATGGCATCGCATAAGGCAATAATCCGTGACCCTAAGGGAATGGCCTCGCCTTTTAAACCAGCCGGATAACCCTTACCGTCCCAGCGTTCGTGATGGTACAGGACCAATCGAGCTATCGAGCTCAATCGCCGCGATTTGGTCAAGATTTTATAGCCTATCTCGGGATGGCGCTTGATCACTGCCCATTCGTGAGGTAAAAGGCGGCCCGGTTTGCGCAAAATCTGGTCCGGGACGCCAATTTTCCCGATATCATGCAAATGGGCAGCCATATGTATATTCTCGAGTTCTGCGCCCTTAATCCCAACTCTCCTGGCCAGGTCAAAGGCCATATCAGCCACGCGTTGCGAATGGTCTTCACTATAAGGATCCCTGGCTTCCAGGGCAGCCGTCAAACATTCAATAATGTCATGGTAGACCCCATGCAGGGTATGCCCCCATATCCAAGAAAGCATCCCGGTTCCCCTTCCCCGTCGCCGCTATTTTAGCCGTTTATAAAGCCCTTCCAGGCTTTAGCTATATAGGCCCAAGAGCGCCGGGCAAAAATAGTTCTAACCCCCTTTTTCCGGGCATCCTTTTTGATCTTTGCGGCCAGTCCATGGCTGACAAAGTCAGTAAACACAAGCACGACATCAATCTCGTGGGGCAAATCTACAGCTATATGGCCAATTTTACGCCCGCTTAAGTGTTCGATTTCAGTGAAACCCAGGCTTTTAAGGTTATCAGGGATTTTCCCCAAACGGTCACCGCCAACGATTAAAATAGACAAAGCCATGTCCCCCTTTGTCTAATTGATAATTTTTCTCATTTGTTCCTGTTAAAATAAGGGGGTTAATTTCCTCAGCAGAGAAGGCTGGCAGTTCAGGCTTCCCTGCTGAGGTCCCCTTCAGACTGTAAAGGCTACGGCTTATATTGTCTTCCCGATCTGGCTCCTTGACCACCGTTACAAACTTGATCACAACCTGGGCAGCCTTCCCCTCTGGCAGTTTCCAACAGATGACGCGCCAGGATGGCACCTGCTATAATACCTGCTCCGGCTAAAATAGCTATCTCCATCGCTTTCCGTCTCCTTTAGCCGCACGCTTAAACATTCCGGGTGTCTTTTTTAACCAAGCCCGAGGAGCCTGCCTACCTGGAAGACCAGCACCGCCATCACCCAGCCCAGTACCAGGCTGTAGCCGATGGCAAAGGCAGTCCAGCCCCAGGAATTAGTTTCCCGGCGTATGGCCGCGATAGTTGCCACACAGGGAATGTAAATCAGGGTCATAACCATAAAAGCGTACGCTGAAAGTGGCGTCCAGGAGTGAGCAATAGTCGCTGTCAACCCGTCTTCTTGTACGCCGTAAAGCACCCCCAGAGTGCCGACGACCACTTCTTTAGCCAAAATACCAAATACCAGGGCTACCGCCGCTTCCCAGGTGCCAAAACCGGCCGGTTTAAAGACCGGCGCCAGTATAGTTCCCAGTCTCCCGATCAGGCTCTCCTGGCTGGCGTATGCCACGCCCAGGGGTAAGTTGGAAAGCACCCAGATTAGCACCACGACACCGACAATAACGGTGCCGGCCTTGCGGACAAAAGAGCTCCCCCGTTCCCACATATGGATCATGGTGCCTTTAAGGGTCGGTACCCGGTAAGGCGGCAGTTCCATGACAAAGGGAGCTGTTTCTCCTTTAAAAAGAAAGGTCTTAAAGATTTTTCCCATGATAATGGCCAGCACAATACCTAAAAGGTACAGGGAGAAGATTACCCAGCCCTGGTTGGCTGTAAAGAAGGCACCGGTGAAAAGGACGTAAACCGGCAAGCGGGCCGTGCAGGACATCAAGGGGTTAATAAGGATAGTAATTAAGCGGTCCTGCCGGCTTTCCAGGGTTCTGGTAGCCATGATGCCCGGTACGTTGCATCCAAAGCCGATTAAAAGCGGGACAAAGGATTTCCCGTGGAGGCCGAGGGCGTGCATCAAGCGGTCCATGATATAAGCAGCCCGAGCCATATAACCGCTATCTTCCAAGAGAGAAATGGCTAAGAAGAGCAAGAATATGGGAGGGATAAAAACAAGTACCGAACCCAGCCCCCCGATTATCCCATCAGCTATGAAGGAAGTCAGGAGTTGCGGGGCACCCAGGGCTTCCAGCCAGCCGGTAGCAAGGCCGGTTAACCCCTCAAAGGCGCTTTCCACCCAGCCAATCATGGGGTCACCCAGCTTAAAGGTAAATTGAAAGACAGCCCACATAGCCAGGAGAAAAATCGGCAACCCCAGGTATCGATTAGTTACTATGCTGTCAATCTTATCAGATAAAGTAAGCCTTTCCTCCAGTGTGTGCCGTCTAGTAACAGCCTCTTTTACCAGGCCGTTGATAAAACCATAGCGGCGGTCGGCAATAATGGCTTCTGCTTCTTCTCCTAGAATTTCATTAAGTTGCTTTTTGCTTTTGGCTACCTGTTCAAGGACCTGTTTGGCCCCTTCTTTTTGCAACTCTGCCTGAAGGCGTTCATCGTCTTCCAGAAGTTTTATCGCCAGCCACCTGGCAGGGTATTTGGCGACAAGATCTGCGTCCTGCTTTATAATTTGCTCTAATTTATCCAGTTCTTTTTCAATTTCCGTTCCATAGTTTATTTTTAACGGCTGGCATGTTTTCTCCTGGATCTTCTTCGCAACCGTAGCCACAAGTTCCTTTATACCCTCACCACGCGTGGCTACGGTCGGCACCACCGGAACCCCTAACGCTTGCGCCAGGCGCGGGATATTGATTTCGATCTTGCGTGCCCTGGCCTCATCAAACATATTTAAGGCGACGACGACATTGGCCCCCATCTCCAGCAATTGGGTAGTCAAGTACAAGTTGCGTTCCAGGTTGGAAGCGTCGACGACATTGATAACGGCCTCAGGTTGATCAAAAAAGATAAAATTGCGGGCGATAAGCTCGTCCTCACTGTAAGCACCAAGGCTATAAGTCCCAGGCAAATCAACAATATTGAAAGTTTGTCCTTGATAGCTAAGCTTCCCTTCTTTTTTCTCCACCGTCACGCCTGGCCAGTTGCCAACATGCTGGCGGGCGCCAGTCAGATCATTAAAAATACTGGTCTTACCTGAATTGGGATTGCCGACTAAGGCAATAACCTTTCCCCTTTCAGGTTTAGCCATTGCTACTGCCTCCATGGGTTCCCCTCCTTAAAATGCCAGTTCCCAGCGAAAAGTGTTAAGTATGCCTAACATCAACTTACATCATCTTGCTGACATACACTCCCTGCCTGCAAAAAGGATTACCCCCGCCCTCAACCTACTTCTTCTACCATAATCTTATGGGCCATACCCCTTCCAATTGCCAGGCGGCCGCCCCCTGAACCATTCCCTAGCGAAACAATTATGGGTCCAAAGTTATCATTGCGGATAATCTTAATGGTTGACCCGCGTACCAGGCCCAGCTCTGTTAGCCGGCGACGCAAACTTATGCCGCCAGCGACTTCTTTAATAACTGCCTCCCGGCCTGTATTTAAAAATTCCAGGGGTAATAACCCGTTGCTCATACCCGAACACCTCTTAACATTATTTAAGATGCTCTACAAGAATAGCGGCTGCTTCTTTTTTGCGCAAGCTCAAGTGGTAACCCTTAACTTTTACTTCTATAGGGTCGCCCAGAGGAGCTGCTCCTGCGACAGCCACTTCAGTACCGGGAACTACTCCCATGTCCAAGAGCCGGCGGCGGAGTTCGCCGGTAGCGGTAATTTTAATCACCTTGCCGCGGGCACCCTTTTCCAATTCGCTTAAGGCCCGTGTGCTAATGGTTTCTAAAGCCTCCATGACAACAGCCTCCTTTCCTTCTTTAAGCAAATCAAGGTTGCTTAATTTTCATTAAAAGATAATGACATTCATTCTCATTAGGTTAATAAAAAAATACCACACAGGTAAATAAATTGTCAAGCCCTTTCTTAAATAATCAAATAGAGTTGGCAGGAGTTAAATTGCACTTAACTTACATCCTCCCTATTTTCCCCGCTTTCACTCCACATCAACTCCGCTTTTGTGCTTATTTTCACAATTAAGTATAGCTTAATTCGCTTTTGCTGGTATTCTGCCTCGCAGGCGCCCGGTAATCCCGGGGTTTTTTGGCGTGGCCCACCTCCTATCTGGCGCAAATAATGTGCAATATTGACTAGCTATAACTTGGGATATAATTATGGTAAGACGCGACTTACTTTTGTGGAGGTGTAGTAAAATTGCAGGGTATGATAAAAGTATCCAGCAAAGGCCAGATTGTGTTACCTGCCAAATTAAGAAAAAAAAGCATGTATAAAAAAAGGTGATATTTTAATTGTTAACCTGGTGGGCGATAAAGTTGTAATTGAACCACTTAATAAATCCAAAAAAGAAGATTGGCAGCAGATACTTGAAGAAACAGCAGGAATCTGGCCGCATGTAGACTCAAAGTATGTCGAGGAACTCCGTTTAGCTGCCCAAAAAAGATTGGAGGAAACCCTGTGAGGGTAATATTTGATACGAATATTTGCATTGATCACCTGCGCGGTTTCAGGCCTGCTACCGATTATCTTTCCAGATGCCAGGACATGGAACGATGGATCAGTTCCATAACCGTTATGGAATTATATGCCGCGCCGCATATTACGGCTGAACAGCAAGAAAAAATTGCACGGCTGTTCGATGGCTTAAATGGGATAGCGGCAACAGCATTACATCTGGACGCTGTTCTCGCCACAAAGAATAAAAAGCATTTTGATTTTATCCCTGGAATTATTGTTGACTGTCCTTATTAAAACCGCAGCCTAAGAGCACCAGCGGCCCTTCCCTGGTGGTAATGATTAAAGACTAATCGCCGGAGAAGACCCTTCCAGAGATCTTCTGTTTTCGAGCTACACCTGCGACGACGAGAGGGAGGCGGGGGTAAGCACTTCTAGCCCGGGTACCCGTTTGAAATGTTCTACATTTAATGTAAACAGGGGCAGGTTGCGCGCCAGACAGATGCCGGCAATGAGGGTATCAGGCACCCCAATTACCTCCCCGCCAGACCGCAATCTATTTTCGATTACAGCCGCCGCCAGGGCTGCCTGGCCATCAAAGGGCAAGATGGTAACCTGCTGAAAAAATTTAGCCAACAGCTTTTCCCTTTTACTGTTGGCAGCAAGACCTACCTGGAGTTCAAAAACTGTTATAGCTGTTATGGTAAGCGTACCATTTCTTAAATCATGCTCGACATAATCAACTTCCGGCTGGTGCCCCTTCAAAAAGCCAATAATTATCGAAGTATCGGTTACGACTCCCACCGCGACCAGAACTCCTTCACCCTGGCTGCATATTTTTGGCCTTCTTCTTCGCTTAAACTACCGGCAAGTCTTAGAATCTCGTTAATCTCTTTTTCCCGGTTCTCCGCCTTTGCTAAATATTCCTCAAGGGCTTCATTTACTATTTCTGAATAACCCCGTAATCCTCGCCTGGCCGCCAGGGCCATAAGTTTAGCCCGGGTTTCATTGCTGATTTCAATGGTAGTGCGCATGTTTAATCACCTCATATAAGTATTCTAGTATGCAAATACTTACATGTCAATAATGCGGGAAAACATTAATGGCGGCCGGCGGGATAGTGCAGTAAACTGTGCTGCCCGGCGCCAGGGAACAACCTTTATCTTCCCTGGCAACAACCAGCGCGACAAGCCTTTCGCCGGCATCGATTATTACCCTGGTCAGTAAGCGCCGTGGGTAAACCGCGAGCACCTTTCCCCGTAGGCAGTTCCCGGGCTGCGGCAAACTGCTCACCAGGATTTGTTCCGGCCTGACGGAAAAACCCGCCCGGCCGGTTAAATCCGTCTCTACCTGCAGCAGCGCCTCTCCCAGGGAGACGTATTTCCGGCCGCCGCGCAGGATAATATCGCTGTAATAAATATTTTCCGCCCCGACAAAGCGGGCTACCGCTGCCGTCCGCGGCCGGGTAAAGATTTCCTCCGGTGAGCCCACCTGGAGCAATTTTCCCCCCATTATAACCCCAATGCGCTCACCCAGATATAAGGCTTCTTCAAAATCGTGGGTTACATGAATAATGAGGGTGCCAGTAAGCTGGTGCAGGCGCTTTAGCTCCTGCTGGAGCATCTCTTTTGTACAGGGGTCCAGGGCCGACAGGGGTTCATCCAGTAAAAGGACCCGGGGCTTCATTATTAAAGCGCGGGCCACGGCCACCCGCTGCTGTTCGCCGCCGCTTAAAGTATATGGAAGACGCCTGAGAAGGTGGGCGACACCAAGCAGGGACACCACGGCTTCTAATTCCCTTTTTATCTCGTCAGGAGGCAATTTCTTGTTTTTAAGCCCGAAGACAATGTTTTCCCTGACGTTTAAATGGGGGAATAAGGCATAATCTTGGTAAACAAAACCGAAGCGCCTTTTTTCCGGCGGCCAGGCGGTAATATTTTCTTCCCCCAGCCATATTTCACCGGCATCTGGCGCATGCATACCGGCAATAACCTCTAAGAGGACTGTTTTGCCTGCACCCGTCGGCCCCAGGATAACGAAGTATTCTCCCGGAAAGACTTCCAGAGATATATCCCGGAGTTGAAACTCGCCTATCTTTTTAGTTATCCGGAATAGCCGCAGCGAGCGCACGGGCAATCGTTCTTTCACAGGCCCGGCACCCGCTCGTACAGCTTTACTCCTGCCCGTTCAAAAACGGCCAGGGAAATCACGGCGATCAGGATCAGGATGGCAGCCGAAGCCATCAGGTCCTCCATGTCGCCTGTAGCCATATTTAAATAAAGGGATATGGGCAAGGTTTCCGTTTTAAACCTGGTGGCGCCGGCCAGCATAAGCACCGCACCAAATTCCCCCAGGGCCTTACCCCAGGTGAGAACCAGCCCTGCGAGGATATTATTTCGTATTAATGGTAAAGTAACCTTTAGAAAAGCCCGGGACGGGGTACAGCCCAGGGTCCGGGCCACATATTCCAGGCGGATATCCACGGCCTCGATAGCAGCCTTCAGGACGGTAATCAAGGCAGGAAGATTGACGAAAAATTGGGCCAGGATGATCCCGGGTACGGTAAACACAAAACGTAAACCCATCCTGGCTAGGATTTCGCCAAAGGTCGTAGTGCCAAAAAGCAGGAGCAGGCAAACGCCGGAAACAACGGGCGGCAGGGTTAAAGGGATTCTGAGAAGATTGGCTGCTATACGCCGGCCCGTCAGGTTGTAGCGGGCCAGGGTATAGGACACCGGTATAGCTACCAGCAGGCAGGCGGTTGTTGAAACTATAGATGTTATCAGGCTGAGCCTGATGGCGAAGACCAGTTCGGGCGCCTTCAGAGAGGCAGGAATGTAAGGAATACCCCTTACCAGCACGGTACTAACGGCAGCTAAAATAAATAGCAGTACCAGGGAAGTTATCAGCACGTTAACCGTTTTAAAAAGTTTTGCCCCCAAGGTTTTCCCCCCTGCAACCTTAAGGCTTAACCGGCTTGTAACCCCATTTTTGCCAGATCTGGTAGGCTGCCGGCGAAGAGAAAAATTCAGCCAGCTGTTGGGCCATCTCTTTTTCTTTAGAACAATTCAGCACTGCCACAGGTACTGTTTTGACGTAATCCTTTAGTTCGGGTACAGGGAGCAGATCGATCTTTTCTTTTGCCCCCTGGTAATTTTCCTCCCAAATTATAGCGGCGTCGGCCTGTTTGGTGCTTAAATATACCACCAGCTCGTTTGCCGTCGGCGTCCTGACCACCACATTTTTATTGACTGCCTCCAGAAGGCCGTGCTTTTGCAGGAGCTGGTCGGCCAGCTTGCCGATAGGATTTGCCTGGGGATCACCCAGGGCTACTTTCACTCCCGGCCGCCCCAGATCGGCTAATTTGTGGATGCCGGCAGGATTACCCTTTGGAACAGCCAGCACCGGGATGTGATAAACAACATTCTTTTCCCATGCTACCAGGTTTTTTTCTTTAACAAGCTTTAATTCCGCTATATCCCCCGGCAGGTAGACGTCTCCCTGCCCGGTTAACAGGATCTGGTTGTTGAGCTGGGCCGCGCCGCCAAAGGTATAGGTAACCTTTATCCCGGCTTTGGCTTGAAAAGCGGCACCGATTTCCTCGACCGGTTTTTTGAGGCCGGCGCCGCTATAGACTAAAAGGGAGCGTCCAGCCGCGTTGTCCGCCTTATTATTTCCTTCCGCCTGGCCCTGGCTTTTACCGCAGCCGGCAAGCACCAGCAACCCAAATAATAGTAAGCCCAATAATAACGTGACGGATTTTGCAAGCCTCACTGTATTTCCTCCCACATTTCAACAATCAGTGCCCAAAAGAACAATACTGCTCGTAGCCGGCCAGGCGGGCAATGCCGCTGATGGTTACCCCGTAAAAGACAACCGGTTTCCGGCCCACTATCGCTGCCAGGGTGTCATTTACCGCCGTCGTACCGGTAGCCAAAACCAGATCACTCCAGTCGATAATTTCTTCTGTATGCTGGGCGTCTTCTATCATAACCCCGCCTTTGCGCTGCCCGACATTATCCGGGTCCAGGTCGGTTACCCGGATCGGGAAATTACTGGCCAGGCTGGCCACCATGGCCGGCTGCAGGCCGATAAAGGCAATCCGGGGGTTGCCGAAACGCTCCCGGACGTATTCTACCAGGCGGGCGGCGCACAGACCCGGTTCTTGATCGCGGCAGTGGATGGTCTTATCTACCAGCTTTAGGTGCCGCATAACGGCATTCAAGGTGGCTATAAATATGGCCCGCTCGTAGTTGTTACGTAACGGCAGGGCCAGGACTTCCTTCAGGGTGCCCTGGTAATTCCCCGGCATATCGGTATACGCCTGCCCCACCGCGCCGGCAAAAGTGGCCTGGAGCATCACTTCTTTACCTTTCAAGAGAGGGAAGTCCTGGCGTTCCGGCCGGCCGATGGCTTCTTCAGACGTGAGGGGCCGGGCGCTGACCACCTGAATTTCTTCCTCACCGCTCAGGTGCCTGTCTTCTACCAGTTGGATAAATTTTTCTCGTATACCTTCTATGAATTGCATCTAAAGCTATCCCCTTTCCTGGCTAATCAGCAACAAATTAAAAACCCCGTCTCCACGGCGGAGCGGGGTTTAAAGGAAAAAGCCATTGCTCTCTCTTATAGCTAACCCCCTCCTTTTCAATACCTGGAAGGCATACCCGTTTCCCGGTATACCCCGTGGACCAGCGGTCCAGGCCAGCCTGCCATGGGTTGCTCCTTTAGGCCAGGATGGCTCGGAGGATAAAAGATACCTGCATATGTTCTTTATAAATAGTATTCGCTGTAAGAGGGCAGATTCCTGCCGGTAGTTCTGGGAATTTCTCCTTACCAGGACACAGGTTATATGCCAGGGCCTACTATGATAAAATCTTCCTACCAATCGTGAGAAGTTGGTTTTGGTATCCCTGAGCAGAAGCAAAGCCTTCCTTGTCTACCATTCCCGTCAGCTCAGGGTTGCCAACTGCCTTGCTACTTTCCTGAGATTTTCCACCGCCTGTTCCAATTGCTCGATTCGTTTCACAATCTGCTGAGTTGCGCCCGCCTGGCGTTCAGTAACCCGGGTGGTTACCACTATTTCCTCGCTGATCTCCCCTACCGATTCCTCGATGTTTTGCAAAATCTTGCTGATCTGTTCAACAGCTCGTGCACTGTCCTCAGCTAATTTACGAACTTCTCCGGCGACAACAGCGAAGCCGCGCCCCTGTTCTCCTGCTCTAGCTGCTTCAATAGCCGCGTTCAGACCTAAAAGGTTGGTCTGAGTGGCTACTTTTTTGATAAAGCTAAGAACGTCGCCTATATTTTGGACATGACTACTAGCACTGCTTGCAGATTCGTTTAAGCTGTTTCCTCGGGTAGTAAGCTCCTTAGCCCCGGCGGCAAGCTCTTTGGCTGCCCCTCCGATTTCTTTGAGAATACTGCTCAATTCCTCCGCCGTAGCAGCTAATTCCTGTGCTTGGGCATGTAGTTTTTTTACCATATCTTCCTTAGCATTGACGATAGTCATCATCAATCGGGCGGCATGGGCATCAATGATCACTGTTTGCTCTTGTTTATAAGCGTACAATTTCTCCTGAACTTTAGGATTTCCCGTCGCTTCGATCACTAAATCTAAATGCGGGTCTTGCAGCAGCTCTATACAATCGTAAAAAGTTTTGATTCCTTTTTCTTTAGCCAGCTTAATTCCCGGTGCGTTTTCGTCTATATCAGCAATCCCAGTAATACACACTTCCGGCAATCCATATGTTGCTTTGAAAATTGCTGTACCACCTTTGCCCGCCCCAACAATCCCTAGATTGATCATACCGCACACCTTCCTACAAAGTCGATTTTACCAAAACTCTCGCCCTTTGATTGAGTGACCATTATTTTCTTTCTATCACCTTTTGATTGATTTATTATTTCTTTTTCTCTGCGGGAAATCCTGCTATCTTTACCAAAAAGATTATTTACTTTCCCCTCTTGCTTCCTCCCCGCCGCCGGAGTTATAATATACCCAAACATTTGTTCCAGCGGTGAGAATAAATGTCTCCCTCTTGCACTATTCTTCTCTGCGACGCTAACAGCTTTTTCGCTTCCGTCCACCAAGCCCTGGATCCAGCTTTACGCGGGCGCCCGGTCATCGTCGCTGGCCGGGAAAGCACCCGCCACGGCATTGTCCTGGCGGCCAGCTATGAAGCCAAAAGGGGTTACGGTATTAAAACCGGGATGACCGTCCGGGAGGCAAAGAGCCTTTGCCCGGATGGTATTTTCATCCCTCCCCGCCATGACCTGTACATCGAGTTTTCCACCCGCATTTTACGCATCATGCGGGACTTTACTCCCCTGGTGGAGCCCTTCTCCATCGACGAAGCCTGGCTGGACGTTAGAGGTTGTGAAAATCTTTTCGGCTCACCTTTAACAATCGCTCGACGGCTTAAAAAAAGGATTAAAACCGAGGTCGGCATTACCACCAGTGTCGGCCTGGGGCCTACCAAGCTATTGGCCAAAATGGCGGCCGAGATGCAGAAGCCCGACGGCCTGACGGTCCTCGACTACTCGGATGTCCCTAAAAAGATGTGGCCCCTGCCGGTGAAGGAGCTTTTCGGTGTCGGGCCCCGGATGGAGGCTCACCTGGCCAAACTGGGTATTTATACCATAGGCGATCTAGCCCGCTTTCCTGTCGAGGCACTGGTCAGGCGCTTCGGCGTGGTGGGGCAGATTTTACACCAATGCGCTAATGGTATCGACTACAGCCCGGTGGACCCGCACTCTCTGGATAGAGTTAAATCCGTCGGCCACCAGATCACCCTGCCACGGGACTACTATAGTTATGAGGAGATTGAAGTAATTTTACTGGAGCTTTCCGAACTGGTGGCCCGGCGGGCGCGTATGGGAAATTACCTGGGCCGCACGGTGAGCATCAGCCTTAAAGACGCCGAGTTTAACTGGCTGGGACGTTCTTACACCCTGCCCCATTACACCGATACGGCTGCCGATATTTACGTGGCGGCCCGGCAGCTTCTTCGCCGCCACTGGCCGTCCGGGCGGCCGGTGCGGCTGGTGGGGATGAGCCTGGCCGGCCTGGTGCCGTCAGCGGCACGCCAGGAAGACCTTTTCGGCCGGGTGGAAAAACAGGCCCGGCTGGACCGGGCCTGCGACCGGTTGAAAAATCGCTATGGGGAAAGGGTTATCTACCGGGCAGTATCCCTGACGGGGGCAGGTGTCCTCTATGCGCGGGGCTAACGCTTTGTATGAAGGCCACCGGTTGATGCTGCCGGGGCTCAAAGGTCGGGCCACGGCCACCTGCCAGGGCTGCCGCTACTATGCCCTGATCCTGGACCGTGAGGAAAACAAACCGGCCTGCCTGGCGGACCTGGATATTTATCTGACCAGCGCCCGCCGGGTACCACCCCAACTACGGGCTGAAGATTTTATCTGGCTGGCCGGTAAAGAGGCCCTAGTCAAGGCTGTGGAGAAGGTCCGGCCGGAAAGGCAGGCCTGCGGCTTACGACAAGGGTTACCGGCAGCTCCTGGCCGACAAAAGGGTATTCCTGGAGCTGCTGAAGACCTTCGTCCGGGAAGAATGGGTGGAGGCCATTGACGCAAACGACCTTATCCTGGTGAACAAATCCTACGTCCTCCAGGATTTCAGCGAGAAAGAAGCCGATATCGTTTACCGGCTTAAAACGAAGGATAAAACGTCATCTTTTACGTCCTGCTGGAGCTGCAGTCAACGGTAGATTACCTGATACCTTTCCGGCTGCTGCTTTACGTGGTCGACTGGGCTTGCCCCGGAAGAGATAAACGCGCTGAAAAAACAACTGGAGCAGTGATTTTTGTCTGCTGCAGGTTAAAGATAGGCCCACCTTATTCTATGAAGGTGGGCTTTTCTATAGGATTACCTTCGTTTAGCGTCAAAGAACGGATTCCTGCCGATAGTGGCGGGGTCTGCCATGCATGGTTTTTAAGAAGAATAATCCCCTATTTGCTGGTCAAGCGCTCCGAAAATGCCTTAAACAAATCTATAGGCACCGGGAACACCAGAATATTACTTTTATCGGAAGCAATCTCCGTCAGAGTCTGCAGATACCGCAGCTGGAGAGAAGCCGGCTGAGCAGAAATAATCCGGGCCGCTTCGGCTAGCTTTGCAGCCGCCTGGAATTCCCCGTCTGCGTGGATAATCTTCGCCCGCCGTTCCCTTTCCGCCTCAGCTTGGGCTGCCATAGCCCGTTGCATACTCTGGGGTAACTCCACATCACGTATCTCTACAAGGCTCACCTTTACTCCCCAGGGCTCCGTTCCTTCATCTATAATCTGCTGCAGGCGCTGGTTGATCTGTTCCCGGTGGGCCAGAAGTTCGTCCAGGTCTGACTGGCCCAGGACGCTCCGCAAGGTGGTCTGGGCTAGCTGGGAAGTAGCGCGAACATGATCCAGGACCTTGATCACGGCGTTGGCCGGTTCAATTACCCGAAAATACGCCACCGCATTTACCTTTACCGTGACGTTATCCTTGGTTATGGCCTCCTGGGCCGGCACATCCATGGTCACGGTCCGCAGGTCCACCTTCTGCATGCGCTCGATGAATGGTATCAAGAAGAAAAGACCGGGCCCCCTCACCCCTACATAACGGCCCAGGCGAAAAATAACTCCCCTTTCATACTCCTGCACCACCCGGATGGATGAGGAAACAAGGCTAATGATAATTATGACTAGAGCAATGAGGGAAATAAAATTCTCCATAGCTATATCCCACCTTTCTGTAAGCTTTATACTCTCTTCACCTTTAATTTCAATCCTTCTACGCTTATTATTACCACCTTTTGGCCCGCTTCCAATGGTTCTAGGCTTTCCGCTTTCCACCTCTCCCCTTCCACTCTAATTATTCCTTCCGGCTTGAGGTCGGTTAATGCTACCCCAATGGCACCCTGGAGGCTTTCCTGGCCTGTAACCGCACGGCGCCGCTGGGCTTTGACCACGGCCCCCAGGAGAAAGGCCACAAATGCGGCCTGACTGAAGGCCGTCACTCCCACCAGACTGAGGCTAAGCCGCAGGGCCGGCGGCCCGCCGCTAAAAAGCATGAGGGACCCCAGGATAAACGACACCAATCCTCCCCCGGCCAGCAGGCCGTGGCTCACTACAAAAGCCTCCGCAGCCAGCAGGCACAGGCCCAAAAGCATGAGGAGCACCCCGCCGAACTGCGCATCCAGACTGCCCAATGCGTAAAGCCCTAGCAACAAGCTTATGCCGCCGGCCACCCCCGGAAAAATAGCTCCCGGGTGGTATAGTTCTATCAGCAAGCCTAAGCTACCAACCGTCATGAGGAGATAGGCAATATTGGGCTCGCTGATTTTAAAAAGCAGGCGCTGAACCTGGCTCATAGCTACGAGTTTAACCGGGGCACCTGCTAACTGAAGCTCAACCTCCCTCCCATCTATCAAAGTAACCTTCCTTCCATGAAGCTGCTGCAAAAGCTCCTCCCTGCTAGTAGCCCCCAGGTCTATCAACTTAGCTTTCATAGCCTCGCCGTCGCTAAAGGACTTGCTCTCTAGCACCGCCATCTCCGCCTGCAATGGGTCACGACCCCGCATCTGGGCAATGCTCCGCACCCAGGCCGCTGCATCCTGGGTAATCTTCTGTTTCTGCACGTCGGACAGTTCACCCTCCCCGCTGACGGACACGGGATGGGCGGCCCCTATCCTGCTGCCCGGCGCCATGGCTGCCACATGGGCGGAGATGGTGATAAAAGTCCCCGCTGAACCAGCCCAGGCTCCCGCCGGCGAAACATATACTATCACAGGTACTCTGGAGTTCAATATGCTCTCTACTATCTCTTGCGTAGTGCTGTACAGGCCGCCGGGTGTGCTAAGTTCCAGGAGTACACAGCAAGCCTCTCTCTCTTCAGCCGTCCGTATCCCTTCCTCCACATAATCCGCTACCACCGGCACGATGGGGCCTTCCACTCGCAGCAAGTACACCACCCGCGGGGCACCAGAAGTGTCAGCGAGGGCTATAGGCAGCAGCGTCAGGCAAAGCGACAGAAGAAATAAAATTATAAGGCCTTTTCTCAAGTAGTTAGCCATCTGTACTCATCCCCTAAAGGTATTTTATCATAACTAAGGCCCTGTTTGAAGCGATGGCATCCCCCGCCCCCTTCTATCTCCCCGTTTCCTTCAAGAGTACTTCTATTCTTCCTGTAAAGCAGTTTAACCCTGTTATATGGCTTTGTTCCTCGAGCTAGGGCTTTATCTCCGACCTCATTCTGATCCTTTCTTGTGATATACACCCTTGCCTTTGGCTAGCAGGCTGGTGCTGCCTTGCCTGCAGTGGACTTTCACCACCTAGTTAACGCTCATGCCAGGCGCACATAAAAACCCCTACCCTAAAAAGGCAGGGGTTTTATTGCCGCTTTAAGCGGCAGGTATTGAGGAGGTCGTTGGAATTGGCGCTGCACTTAAGAACCTCAAGGGCACAAAAGTGCGGTTGCTAATTAATAGAGCCGGAACATCTAAATTCATTTTTGCCCCATTAACAGTTACTTCCGTGCTGCCAAGGATAAGTACTACGGTAACTCCATTTTTGGTTATGGTCACGGCAATGGTTGCCTCATCCCAGTTAACAGTTGCTCCCAAACCTTCTGTAATCGCTCTGACAGGGATCAGGGTGTGGCTGGATTTAATTACTGGCGGTACATTAAATCGGTCATACGCCTCCAGGGCGTCAAACACTCGTCTCCAATTTATCCTTTCTCCCTCCCCGGAATTTATTTAGAGGAGTAAAGGCGGCATCCCTTTAGCCGTACCCGACGCAGGGCATTATCCACGGATTTCGTGGTTATGCCCAAAACCCTGGCTATTTCAGCGTAGGAGAAGCCCCATGCAAATAAAAGGGCGCAATTCCTTTCTAATTGGGTAAGGCTATCAATCAGGTTTTTCCGTTCTTCTCTCCCGATAACTATGGCCTCCACGTTGGCGCTGGGAAGGCCTAACCTTTCATATAGCCCGTTCGCATCATCCGGCTGGGCATCAAGGGAGATGGTGGGCTGCCGGCGCCTCTCGGCCTTCAAATAGTTTATTAGCCTGCACCGCACGCAGTTAGCCACAAAGGTCACGGCGCTACTTTTATGGGGATCATAGCTCTGCGTTGCTTCCCACAGAGCAATAGCGGCTTCCTGAAGGTAATCTTCAAAGTCCGATGATCTAGGGCTGCAGAAACGGTGTGTCATCCAGTATAGCAGGTTAAGGTAATGAGAATATATGGCTTCAAAATCTACCGGCGTTCCGCTATGTACCAGTGGCTCCTTCTCATCGGCCTCCACGTAGGCACTAACGCTCGACAACACGATCCCCTTCCTAATGATTACTATTGTGCCACGATCATGGGGGTAAGCAGAAAGTACGAAGGGAAACAGCTTATCAGCCAGCCTTATCCACCATTGACACGCTCACCCGGACCAAGCCAACAGTAGTATCCAAGATTACCGCTAACAGGGGACGGCTTACCACAGGGACGGCGTGCAGGCGCCCCATAATGACGGACGGCGGTCCCGGCAGTGTGCAGGCCAAACCTTTATTCTCCAGTATTTTCAGGGCTTGCCCGCTGACAATGTTAAATAACTCCTTGACTGAATCTTCTACTTCGTAGCAATAGCCCTGGAAGGACTTATCTTTATGAAAGGCCCCTGCCAGGGCACAGGCCGTATCTTCCTCCATACTGTAAATAACCGCCGCTTCCGCCGCACCCCTGATGTCTATAAGCACATTTACCTCATGCCAGGTCACCGGGACATTCTGGAGGGAAACGCTTTTCTTTTGGCAGGTTATGGCCAGTTCCTCTTGGAAAACCTTCACCATCTCGTCAATGAAAGGACTAACTGTCTCCGCCCTCATCTACTGCTCCTCCCGCACTACCAAGCCTGTCCAAAAACCTCTCTACTTCCGAGAGCGTGGCCTTGTAATCATTGAGCAATACCTTGAACTTTTCTCTAAACCGGTTTTCGATCTCGGCCATCTGCTTGTGGGCCTCACGGTTGGCCCTCTCTATGCTGGCCGCGGCTTTAGCCCGGACGTTTTCAATTTCCGTCTGTGCGTCAATGAGGCTTTCTGCCACCACCTTTTCCCAGCGTTCGCTGCTCGCCTGGCTGGTGAGATCTTCCAGATTGCGCCTTAGCAGGGCGTTTTCCTGCCTTAACTGTTCGACGGTTTCCGTCAAGATATTGAGCGTCTTGGTAAAATCAGCCCGCCTGGACCGGGAGGAAGGCTGCTGCGCTGGCAACGGGAGGGCCTCGCTTATGCGCAGGGCTTGGCGGACCGCGGCCGCTTCTCTCCCCACGGCCAGTTCGCCGGGATCCGGGTATTCGTTAAGTCTCGGGCCGGCCTTTCTCCTTCTCCTGCCCATGATAAGCCAGACCAAAAGATAAGCGAGAAGAATAAGGCTGCCCAGGATCCACGGCCAGGGAAGCAAAAGAAATGGAGCCCGGTAAACCATAGTACCCCCCTCCTGTTCGATTTTCAGCACGGCCTCGTGCAGTCCCCAGATATTCCCAAGCTGCACATAGCCCTTTACCTCCCGCACGGTTTGCGGGTAAGAAACAACCTCGTCCATCTGCGTCCGGTTAATAACCTGACCCTTATGGAATACCTCTAGCTGGGGGCGCAGGTTAATATGGACATTGCCGCTGTTGCGGAACTTGAAGGTGACGGGAACCTTCTTATAGCCAACTGCAGGGACGCGGAAGTCGAGTATTTCTCCCTTGGCAATCACATCGCCGGGAACAGTAATCAGCACCACTGCCCCCACCCGGACCCCCAGGGGCGAGGTGCGCGTATTGTTCCCTATCGCCCTGCCTTCGGCGAAGATGACCGCCCAGTGGCTGCCGGGCTCAGCATCTAGTGGCACGCGTATCCGGTAGGGAAGCCTGGTACTTGCTCCCGGGTAAATGTGGCCGGATACTTGTCCCACTTCAAGCCACTTACTGGCCGACCACCTCTTTTCCTGACCCTCGGCAAAAACGATCTTGCCGTCGTTTGCAAAGTGATAGTCACGAATGTAGAAGCTTACTTCCAAAGGCTCATTGCCTTCGTTGACCACGGTTATTTCTCCACTGCTACCTTCACCTCCGGCCAAAGACAACTCTACCTTGGCCGGCGTAAGCCCCAGCCTTACTTCCGCATAGGCCGTTGGAGTGAACAGTAGCCCGAAAAATAAGCTGAGAAGAAAAAAGAAAAACGCTTTCCGTTCCAGGTTCTTCAACGCCAGCCCTCCGTCCCACCACCCGCCACAACAGCCGGACGTTCCCCATTGCCTTGGCAGAGGAGTTAAGCCGCAAAAGCTCAGGCTTCTGCCCGCAGGACTGTTGCCTCTCCCTTCTCGGCTTTCCCCTCTGACAAAATAGAAATCCCTGCGCGCCAGTTGCATGGACTAGTAGGCCACGGCCGTATAGATAATATCTGTGGTATAGGTACCTATTGCATCATTAGGGTCAATGGCAAACTGGTAATCGAAACTATAGTCTTTCCCTCTTCCAAGGGTCTTGGGTTCATTGGTAGCGATGCTTGTGTCCGTCAGGCTAAAGGCTGTCCACGTTCCTGTTCCTGCCGGGGCCCAGCTCAAGCGGCTTATAGGGAGGGTCAAGGCTGGGCTCACACTGGCATCCGTAAGGTCCTGGGTCGCCTTGACGCTCAAGTTGTAGTTCACGTTGGACTTGACGTTGACCACTACGGGGCTGGCGCTGGTAACTGTGGAACCCGGGATCCCTTCGAGCAATATGCTAGAGACGTTGACGCTTACCGAAATATTGGGGTTCACTTTGGCCTGTGCGGTGACGCCTCCCGTAGCTGCCCCTACCTCGCTGTCCTGGAAGAAGAACAAGATAATGCCCGCAGTGAGGATTACGGAGGCGCCCAATAACCCCCACTTCTTCATACTGCTCACCTCCTTCCCTTATAGGGTCCAATTTAACTGCCCTTTAACATTTGGGCAGCACCCAGCTTATTGGGAAAACGATCAGCCATTTTCTCCTGCAAAGAATCGCTATCACCAGCTTCTCCTTCCAGCGTAGCCAGCTCGGCGGGTGTCAGAACTTTGCCCTCTTTGATCAGAGCCACTAGTTCTTCGATCTCTTCCTGAGTTAATGGACCATCAACCAATCTTTATTCCTCCCTCAAGCAAATAGCGCTGCGCGATTTCTCGTGAACTCGTGATGTGCAGTCACTACCCTTGCTACCTCTGCTCGGCATTTCACCTATGGGATGTAGGGCGTAGCACCCACTGGCAGGTATGCACTCAACAAATAAGACCGCCCAACAAATAAGAAGCCTGGGTTGCTTAAAGCCGGCCACCATTCGATGACTACTTCCAACCATGCACTCAGGTTGAAGCAAGCTGCCTTCAGGAGCTTTCTTTCAAAAGCTTATTGCCCATAGTAGCGGGTAAAGCTACCAGCTAAAAGGCAAGAAGCCTGCCGCTGCCCGGCGATTATACCCCCAAAAAGGGGCTTAAAAACCCATGGCTTTACGTCCCTGCCTTTCGACAGGTTTGCCTTGAGCGTAGGATACCCGGGGAAGGTAAATTTGCTATTGGTGTTAGGGAAATTAATATGGAAGGAAAGAATGGTTTTGCCTCGGGCGAGGCAAAGGAAAAGAAGGAAAAAGACAAGGAGGAAGTCGGGGGGATTGTTTTCACTAAATGGCAGCTATCGTAATTGTACCCCCCCCTATTTGAACTAATGTTCTTTTAGTGCCTGGAAATCTTTTCATCATATACAGCCCCTCTCTAAAAGGTTAATAGCATATTATGCCTATTCGACACGTTACTTGATTTTCCTGCTGGTTTCCATCAAAAATCTCCCAAAAAGGCCTAATCTCACTATGGGCTTTTTCCAGGGCCGGCCCAAAGTATCTGTTAAACTTAACCTAGGGAGCAGGAATACTCACCCAGGTTGGCAAAAATTTTAGTAAAGCTTTCCGGGGAAAGGATTTCATCTCCTGGCAGTTCGACTGCTTGCGAAAGAGCCACCTTCCCCGGATAAGATTTGCAGGCTGCGGTTCATAGAAGGGTTGTGCTTCGAGCACCGCGTTAGATAAGGCCCACTGCCAGTCTGTAGCAAAATTCTTTTTTAAGGAGGTTCTGAACGTGTACTTACAATCCCGTAACTCCACGTCCCGGGCAGGAAGCCCTCCAGTTTCGTCGTCACCACCTGCGCGCCTTCTTTTCCCGTATGTGGGAGGATCATCGTCAAACGAGGAAGAAATTGCATAAAAATTACCCCTGGCGACTATTCTACCAGGGGTTTCATATGAAGTAAGCCAATTTAGCTTTTATTGGGGGTCAACAATAGCCGGTAGCCACCGGCCACCTTTTCCACCTGGACCTGATAACCCCGGTTTTCTGCCAGCCGGGATACATTTTCTCTGGAGGTTTCATTATCAGTCAATACTGCCAGGGTTTGGCCCGGATTTTGTTCCATGGCCTTTTTCGTCTTTACTACAGGTATGGGACAGGAAAGCCCACGCACATCAACTTCCACCATAAAAACATCTCCTCCTTTTATCCTGATGTTACCTGGTACAAATACCGCTCCAGCTGCAGAGATTTTCCCTGAAAACGACTGGCAACTGGTCGATGATTTCAGCAACACTGGTGGCAGGCGTCGGGTTTGCCCTCTGGCCTGCTGCCCGGTTGGCTTTAGCGCTGATGCTTGCCGCCTGTTCCAGTTCCAGTTCAGCATAAGCGAAAGCAGTGACCATACCGGTGATGGTATCGCCCGTGCCGCCTATGCACTCCATTTGGGGAACATCCGGCTCTTTAATCTCATCAACGATAACTCCATCTTTTACTATATAATCGACAGCTCCTTTAACCAGGAGGCATTTGGCCGCACCCCCGTTAGCATAAGCGTGTTTAATTAGTTCGGGTACGCGGGCGAAGGCATCCTCGAACAGATGGCGGCTGATATAAGCTGGGTGGACGGCTTCCGGGTCGGCCAGGAAAGCAATTTCACTGGGGTCCGGGGTGAAAATATCAAAGTGGGGCGCTACACCTGCTGCCTTTGCCGCGTACATGGAGCCGGCATCGGCAATTAGCACCGGCCGGGGGCGGCATTTTTCTACTGCGGTATAGAGCTTTTGCATTAACGTAACGATGGGTAGACAATAATGGAGAGCTAAAACCCTGGGCGCCAGCTCCTCTATATGTTCTATTAGATACTGGTAAATCAACCTGCTTCCTTTTCCTGTGCCAATATCGCCTGCCAGCAGTACCCGGGGCGGTTCCAGCCCAAGGTGACAGGTAGTAGCTAGAGCCGCACTTACCATGGCCATTGTCCCCTGGGTACAGGGCAAATAATGGCCGTCGACCCGAAGTTTTTTCCCTTCCTTTTCCACCCGGCCAAAGATTAGGGGCATGTCTGTTACTGGGACGGTCCCGGCAATAAGCATCAATTGGGCGCTACCCCTTTCCAAATTTCTAAAGCCTTTTCCAGGGCGCGGTCGAGCATCAGGGCGCACAGGGTACGGCCTTCGTCCCTTGGCCGGGGGGCTGCAGCCAGGTGGGTGCCCACCAGCCTGGTATAAAGATAGGGGATATCGGGACACCCTCCACCGGAAATATTAACTATCACACCTGTCTTTATATCAAAAACAAGTTTCATATTACCTGACTTTATCATAACGTGCTCGGCAAACCGGGTTACTTTTTCTACCTGCAGGGGTTCCATCTCGCCCTTGCAGGGATAAATACCCATGAAGGACACCCTGCCGGTAAGGGTCCTGGCTACTGCCGTTTGCTCGACCAGGTCGATTTCCAGGGCCAGGTCGCAGCCTTTGCGCATATCGGGCGGGGGCGCTACCAGTTTGCAGTCGAAGCCGGCTTTTTTCAACACCTTTTCGGCTTTCATAGCTTCTTCCACCGTAGTGAAAATCACCAAACCCCTTGCGACAGCAGTTCCGGCGCGGGCCTCTAAGCTTTTTTTCAGCCAGCTTAAAACCATTTGGCATTCCCCCGCTTATTACGTTAATCTAGCCTCTCCCGCATAATGAAACCGACGCCGGCGGCGAAAACCAGACCTATTATTACGGCTGTGGGGCCGTAGGGGCCGGGGCCCTGGGGGCTGGAGGCGATTTGGAAATTGTGGGCAAAGGCAGCCCCTGCCAGCATGCCCATTATAGCCACTCCTGCGTCGGTGTCACCTTCACCGGCGAGAACTGTTTGCCGCAAGGGACAGCCGCCCAGCAAGGTAGCGGTAAGTCCGGCCAGGGTCATTCCTAAAAAATTCCATAATTGATTTGTATGGGCCACGGGCTGGCCCGCAAAACCGATGTTAATTTTACCAAGGATGGCGTTAACTACTAGAGCCCCCGCAAAAAAGGCCGCGATGCCACTGAAGAGGTAGGTATCCTTTACCAGGAAAAGATCACGCCAGCCGCCGACAAAACACATCCTGGTTCTCTGGGCTAAAAAACCGATAATTAAACCTGCTGCCAGGGAAACTCCCAACAGGGCATGGGCAGCGCCGGGGCCTTCCTTGCTGAAGAAAATAAATGAGGGCCTGGCAATAGCAAGGAGGAGCAACCCCAGCATGAAGAGCGGCATCAACCAGCCGGCCGCTGTATAGGTAGATTGCCAGCGGCCCAAGTTGAAACCTCGCTTGAGAAAATAAATACCCATCAAAGCACCTGCCACTACCCCCGCCAAGCCGGCGACAGCGTTCAAGTCACCGCCGGCAAGGCGCAATACAGCCCTTACCGGGCATCCTAAAAACACCAGGGCACCTATCATGAAAAAGGCGCCCAAAAAGAACCGTACCAGGGGTGCCGAGCCACCGCGGGCCCGGAATTCACCGAAAACAAGAGCGGACAGGAAGGCCCCTAAAGCGATCCCCATAATTTCCGGCCGCAAATACTGGACTATCGCTGCCCGGTGCAGACCCAGGGCGCCGGCAATGTCCCGGTAGAAACAGGCGATACAAATGCCCATATTGGCGGGATTGCCAAGGTAGGTCATAAAGGCTGCCAGGGCTCCGCCAACAAACCCTGTCATAATCATGAAGTTCTTTGGCGAAAAAACCCTATTCATTTATTTAAAACACCTCCGCTTAACATCCATTTCTATCCGCCGAAAGGATATTCCTTCATATTTTGTATGACTTTTTGTTATACCTATGAAACAAAACAGGGCTTTAAAAATAAAAAAATGGTTCAGAGACCTTTTAAACAAACTCTAAAAGTTCTCTGAACCGTACAGCAAAATCCTGCTGGTAGTTTGGCGATTACTGATACCTCGCCTTGACCCCAGATGCCAGGTAATAATCATGACCCTCGTCAATCTCTATTTCCGTTAACCCGGCAGCTACCAGCATACCCATCATTTCGCTGCCCGGCGGGATCTGGTCCCCGGCTATAACGCCCCCCAGGGATCTATGCAAATTATTTATGGTTTCCCTTGCTTTCGTATGACAGATAACCACCCGCCCGCCTGGTTTCAACACCCGGGTCATCTCTTTTAAGGCCTTAAGTTTATGAGGAAAATGGGGGAAAGCCGAGTTGCAGATGACCTCGTCGAAAGTAGCATCCGGATAGGGTATGGAAACAACGTCGGCGCAAATGAACTCCACATTAGCGGGGAACCCTTTACTTTGCGCCCGTTCCAGCATGGCCTCGGCTATATCCAGGGCCACTATCCGGCCAGCAGGGCCTACGGCAGCCAGTAAATAGGGAATTAATATCCCTGTGCCGCAACCCACATCTAACACCGTGCTGCCGGGAGCAATGTTCAATCCTCTAATAATTGTTTCCAGCTTGGCTTTTTCTTCCGGCGCACACAGGCTGTCCCAAATATCAGCCTTGCTGTTAAAATACTCGCGGTGGGTAAGCATATAACTCCCTCCTGCGCTCGCATATTGTTTAACCCGCAATCACTCATTTTCTTGCCACTGTTTTACCTTGCGTTTCGGGGAGAAAATTGTTGCCAGGACAAAAATAACCGCCGAAGTAAGGACTATCGCCGCCCCGCTGGGAACATCCAGGATATATGAAACACCAAGCCCGGCCCAGCAGGAAAGGACACCAAAAAGCGCCGCCAGGAAAAACATGTATTTCAAGCTATAGGTGAGCTGGTAAGCAGCGGCTGCCGGATTTAAAATCAGATTAAAAATTAACAGGCCGCCAATGCTGCGCAAGGAAGCGGTTACAGTAGCACCGGTAAGAAAAAGGATACTGTAAAAGATGGCGTCGGCAGGTATGCCTACCGCCCGGGCCATTTCCCGGTGAAAGATAACCGCCTGGATCTCTTTAAAAAACATGACGACCAGCCCGGTAACTATGATCGTCACGACGGCCAGTAGCCAGAGATCCGCTGTCGTGACCGTCAGGATACTGCCCCACAGGAGTTCTAAGGCCTGGGTTTTGGGACCGGGCAGCAGGCCCATAAAAAGGAAAGCCAGGCCCATAGTTATGGAAAATATAATGCCGATGGGCGTATCGGGGTTAAATTCGCCCCGGTCGGCCAGGGGTCCGATGGCAGCCGCCCCGGCCAAGCTGAAGAGTATGGCTCCCAGCAATGGTTCAAAGCCCAGCCAGGTAGCAAAGAGGGCCCCGGCAAAGGCGGCATGGGAAAGGGATACCCCAATAAAAGAAAGGTGCATAGTAACGACAAAAACGCCGATCAAGGAGCAGGCTACGCCGGCCAGCAGGCCGGCCAGCAAGGCCTCCTGCATAAATTTGTAGCTTAAAATAGACATTTCTAGCTTCTTCCTAAAATTAATTTGAAACACCCAGGCCGGCAGGCGGCTTTATTAGAGGATGATAATGGCGGTTGCTATTTTCAAACAAGTTAAAATAGCTGCTCCAGCACCCTGTCCTGAAGTAGCTCTTCCGGGTTTCCTGTTTTCCAGATACGCCCTTTTTTCATGAGCACCAGGCGGTCGCACAATTCAGTCAACCCCGCCAGGGAATGCGTAACCATTAAAGTAGTTAACTTGCGTTCCTGGTGAATACGTTGTACCAGCTGTAATATTTGCTGCTGCGCCCGCCGGTCGAGGGAAGCGGTGGGTTCATCCAGCAGAAGAATTGACGGTTCCTGGGCCAGGGCGCGGGCGATGGCTACCCGCTGCTGTTCGCCGCCGGAAAGATGGCCGATGGGACGCCCGGCCAAAGCTGTCATACCTACCAGCTCCAGCATGCGGTCTACTACCTGCCAATCGCCGGGTCCCGGCCGGCGGAAAAAGCCCAGCCGTCCGTAACGCCCCATCATGACTACTTCCCTTGCCGTTACCGGCATCCGGGGATCGATGGCCGGCAACTGGGGGACGTAGCCGATTTTACTGCGTAGGGCCGCCGGGCAGCCACGTGCCAGGTTATGGCCCAGCACCCACACTTCTCCCTGGAGCAAATGTCCCAGGCCATTGACCAGGGTTAGCAGTGTCGTTTTCCCGGCCCCATTGGGACCAATGATCCCTATTAGTTCCCCTGCTTTAACTTCTAGCGATACGCCACGCAGCGCCACATCTTCACGATAAGATACTACTGCTTTTTTAATTTTAATAACTACTGGTACCATTGCTTTTCTTCCCTATTTGGGGAGGGCCGCCAGCAGCAATTCGACGTTTTTTTGTAAAGCCTGGTCCCATTTATCTGTTCCAGGGAGGCCGCCGGGAAAGTTGGAAATAGTAACCCTGGGTATTCCCAGTTCCTTAGCCATGCCGGCGCCGGCATCCGGCCCGCTCTGGAGATTATCAATTATTAATTGCACACCTGCCTGCCGGCCCTTATCTACCAGTTCCTTTACTCGCTGCGGTGTAAGTTCTTCCGGACGGCCATAAGTACCTATAACCTGGAAACCGGCCCAGCGAACAAAGCCCTCTTGCTGGTCGGAGCAGAGTACTTTCAACTTTCCCGTACCCGCTGCCTGCAGGCGGGCCTGCGTTTCTTGTCCCACCCTGGCTGCCTGGTCAACAGCTTCCTGGGCCTTAGCCTTATAGTAGTCTTTATTAGCCGGGTCCTTCTCTGCGAGTATACTGGCTACTGCCTGTAACGCCTGCTGCCATACCGGTGGTGCCATCCAGTTACCCTTTACTGCCACCGGGACTACTTCTAACTGGGGATTATTGGCGGAAGCCACTAATTCTTTGGTAAAAAGTTTGCCCTGCCAGTCATGCATCAGGAAAACCCGGGCCTGGCTAAGTACAGCTACATCGGAAGGCTTGATGTCGAAGTGTCCAGGGCAGGAGGCTGGCGGGATAATATTCTTTACTTCCACCTTGTCCTTACCTACTTCCTGCACAGCAGTCATCAAAAGAGAGGTGCCGGTTACTACCTTGAGCTTATTACTCGACTGCCGGGAATTACAACCAGTAGCAACAAATAGCAAAAGGAATAGCAAAACGATCTTGGCCATGAAACGACTCATGGTTCTTGAGAAAAACATAATATCTACCTCCCAAAATTTCGAAATGCAGTTCTGGCCCGGAGCCTATTCCTGGCAAACAAAAAACCATGGAAGCAGCTCCGCGCTGGCGAAGAACCTCCATGGTTCTCTTTTTACCCTGGCTACCTGCCAGGTAATTTACCCGTTAGTTATATTCGTCACTGGTTTAAAAATTCCTCCCTTGGAGGCTTCTGAACAGCAAAAAAATGGCCCGGCTGTTCGATGGCTGCTACAGGAACTCCTTCCTGTAGCTTACCGGCCTGGCCGGTCAGGTGGTAAATACCCAGGCCGTTGCTGTTATCATGCTGTAATCATTTCCAGAAAAGCATCAATCCGCGTTTTTAGCTGGGCTGCGTCTTCCTCGCTGTAGTCGCTCTCAAGGCGTAGTACCGGCAGCCCCGCCTCCTGGAGGGCCTTTTCCACCAGCCGGCCTTCGACGCTAAAGGGCTGGCAGAACTGCAAGGAGAAATAGATCACTCCGTCAGCTTTGGCCTCCCGTGCCAGGCGCAGGATATCTTCCACCCGTTCTTTGTTGGGTGTGAAGCAGGCGCAGTTGATGGCCGTCAGCCGCCGGGCGAGGTTTTTAACCTGTTCTTCTACCGTCAGGCCGTCTTCCGCCACCTGGCCGGCAAAATACCTGGTTCCGGTACAGGTTTCTTCGGCTATGATTACCGCCCCGGCCGTCTCTACCAGGTGGTGTAACTTCCAGTAAGGCAGGGCCATGGGCGTACCCGTGACCAGGAGGCGCGGCGCCCCTTTCCTGGCCACGCCCTCTCCCCTGGCGATGCGTTCTTCCAGTTCGTCGCAAAGGCTGTTTACCTGTGCCGTAAAGCGTTCCGGGTCATCAAAGAAAGCAAGCTGGGAGATCAGCAGGGCGTCTTTGCCGCTGATGGGAGCCGGGTCGGCCTGGCGGGCCCGGTACAGGCGCGCCAATGCCGCCCGGCGGGCGTTAGCCTTTTTAATTCCTGCCGCCAGTTTTTCTGCCGTGATGGCCTGGCCGGACCGCCGCTCGATCTCTTCCTTGAGGCGGTTAATCTCTCCTTCCCAGAGGGTTAGATCGGCCTCCGTTTTCTTCTGGGGCAACTCCATGACGTAAGTCGGCACGTATTCATTGAGGATTTCCCAGGTCTTCTTTTTGCCGTCACAGGTAGTCTCGCCGATGAGGAAGTCGACGGCTTGGAAGTAGGGGCAGATCCGGTCCAATTTAAAGCCCATTAAGGACTTAATCAGCGGGCACAGGTTGCGGGGCAGTACCTGTTCGCCGGTGGGAACGGTAAACTGGGCCCCGCCGCAGAGGCCAATGCTGATACCGTCCACGGCGAAGATAAGTTCTTCGGGCACAAAGACGCAAAAGGTGCCGGCCACCGGCCGCCCGGCCTTTTTTTGGTCCAGGATTTCCTTGATCCTGCCGCCATGAGCTTCGGCTAAAGCATTATCAAAATAGGCCATCCTGGCCGGCCGGTTTTCCTGCTGCAAAAACACCTCGCTGAAGGCTCCCGGCAGGCCCCCTAGAAAAACGTCATGTTTTTCTAAATCCATGTCCAGTGCACGCCACATTTCCCGGTAAGCTTCACTCAAGAGAATCAACTCCTTCTCAATCAAATTGTTAAACTATATGTTCTTGATGCTTCTTGATTTTCCTTTATATTTTATATTCCTTTTTGTTATGATTTCGCCATCGCGAAGTTTTTATTTTGTTGGGCTGGCATCAGATAGGTAACAATACGCCCTCTCCGCCAACATCAGCCTGAGTTTAGAAACTCAGGCGAACCTGGTCAGCCAGATGAATGCAACAAGGTAGAACCGATAAAGGGTTGTCAGCCAGTGCTTTTGTTATAACCCTTTCGCTAGCAGCAGCAAGAAGGGGGCGTCCCGGCAAGTGCGGCACTTACACCTTGAAGCGCGCTACCTGTTGCTCCAGCCGCTTGGCCACCTCCAATACCTGCTGGGCGCTGGTGGCTATCTCCTGGGTGGAGGCCGACAGTTCCTCGGCTGACGCGGAAATCTCCTCGGCCGAAGCTGAAGCCTCCTCCGACACCGCGCTGACGCTCTGGACCCGGTCCAGTAATACATCCTTGGCTTTCACCGTGCTGTCTACCTCGCGGTAAGTTGCTTCAATCATGGGTGTAATGGCAGCCACTGATTCGAGTATGTCGTCAAAGGCCTTGACCGTATTTTCTACATTCTCCAGCTGTGCGACTACCTGCTTGCTGACTTCCTCTGAAGTATGCACTACTTCATTGGTCTCCGAACCGATAGTGTTCAACA
>NZ_LTBC01000018.1 GCF_001594015.1 Moorella mulderi DSM 14980 | reverse complement strand
ATTTCTTTTGCACCTCATTCATACGGTTTCTCGCCTCCTGGTGGGTTTGTTTGTTTTGGTCTATTTTCTTTTTACCAGGAGGCTTTTTTATTGGCAACACCTACCTTAATTCATTACAGGAATGCTTTTATAAATTTTTCTACCCTTTATATCCCACTGCAACGATGTCAACACTGCAACAGAAACCCGGAAAGCCTTGGTATATAAGGCTTTAGCCTGTTGCAGTCAGTGTTGCAGAAAAGGAGGGTGTTGCAACAGTAGCTGCAACACCCTTTACCTGGGGAGGGGCAAAATTAAACCCCCGCATTTTTAAAAGCGAGGGTTAACTCTTCCGGCTTAGGTAATACCGGGTTGTTATCAGGCGGTGGGTCACCGGGAACAAGCATTGCAGGCTGACCTGGCTTATCTTGTAGGTTCCTTACATAACCCTTCGCTAAAACAGCCTGTAGACGACGGGAGGCTGCTGATTTATCTATCCCTAACGCATCGGCAAGTTGTCGTAGGGTCATAGAGCAGCTGTGACTTGCATAATGATGCCGCACCGCTTCTACCAATTCATTTTGCGCCGGTGTTAGTGCTTCCATAGAACTACTGCTGAAAAGGTTATTAGCGATATGGTAAATGTTGGAGTAATCTTCGATGGTAGCAACGATTGTACCTTCATCCTTGACTTGCCTGGTTGCCTGGTGTAACAACGCATAGGCCATTATTAACGTTAACAGTTGCTTAAAGTCGCGGCGTACTCTTACGCTGCTTGGCTTCAATAGCTTAGCTAGGGTTTCAGCGTAGGGTACGACTACATTCGCTGGCCCATTTAGCTCCAACCACTTTTGCAGGGCCACGAATTGGCTTAAATCCGGCATGGTAGCCTGTCCAGCAGCTTCCCGCGCTTCCGCTTCCAGAATTAGCCTGGTTTGCTCCGGGGTGTCTTTCAGTTCCACGACCAGTAGGCGTGTGGCTAGCTCGCCTTCGACGTTTTTAACAGTTGTGGTGATTAGGCCGACTGGGCCATCTTTGATAATTTTACGTGGCCGCAGGCCGTCAGGGGTTTTCTCTACAACTTCATAAGCCAACTTGTTCCCCCAAATTAACTCACGTACAATTGTTCCCGCGACACCATCCGAATGCAAGCCTGCTGCTTCGGCTACGACAACTGTCCGGTGAGCGAAATTTTCATCCGAATAAATAAAAGCCCGCTCACTGGAAGCGGTCAATTTATAATATGCACTTTCTGGAAACATCTGTAAAACACGGTCTACCAAATAACTCTTGCCTGCCCCCGGTGGGGCCTGGAGCAGGAGGTTAATAGGTCTGGGCAGCAACCTGGAGGTCAACGCCAGGTAAAGGACAGCCAGGGCTTCACGTTCACCGGCGACAACCTGGCTGAGGGTATTCAGAACGTGTATTAAAATATCAGGCTCCGTAGCCAGGTCTTTACATTTCTGCCAGGCCGCTTCCCGTTCTGTCCTCCTGGCGGCTCCCTGCAGATCGTCTGCGGTGGTTGCTGTTTGTAATAACTCATTAATACGCCGGACGAAATCCGCCTTATCCCTGGAACTCAACCATACCTGCCGGGGGTCTTTTTCCTCCACAGTGGTTTTAATAATTTTCGCGTCCGGGAAGTCGCGTAAAACCTTTTCTACCAGGACGTGGCCCTCATCCGGTTCCTGCCAGATGTAAATTTGCACTCCTTCAGGGATTAAAGCTGACCATTCCCTCTGCCACGCAGCAACTCCGGGACTTCCTAGAGCCGGGATACCCGCATACCAGCAAATGTGGCAGTCGCTCTCGCCTTCGACTAGGAGCAAGTAACCCGCTTTTTTAGCCAGATACAGGTTTTCCAAGCCGTAAGGTAGAATGCCTTTGCCGGTGCCCCAGGTAAAACGTGTGCCTTGCTTGCTGAGGGATAAGCGGTAGCGATACCTGAAAACTTGCCCATCAACATTGCAATAGGGTATTTTTATTCCCTTGGTGCATTCCGTTAGGCCTAACTTCTGGAAAAAAGGCACCGGCAGATTACAGTAGGCGGCATACGCTTCAAGGTTAAGCGGGCCTGGGATAATGTTTGGTGGCAAAGACCCGCATAGCTCCCGGATTTTATCCAACGCGGCGTCACCTTCAAGGCCGTCTACTTCTGCCAAAAAGTCAAGCGGCCAACCCGCCCCACACCCTGCCCGGCAGAGCCAGTACCCGGACCAGCGGTTAAAGGAGAAGGAAGGTCTGGTGTCGTCGTGGAGCGGGCAACAGCCGTCCATCCAACCATCATCGCGCTCATTGAGCGGGCTGCCATTCGCGCCGCTGACGTAAGCCTCGTACAACGGAGTCCAGTCGAATTTATTCGCGTTATCTCTCTTTGTTAGTGTGACTACAGCACCCATCTTCTGTCGTACCTCCCCAGGATTGTTTTAGCTGCCTTAACTACCTGTTAAGTGTCCTTCGCCATGCTTCGTATTGGTTTTCAAGCCTCTCAACGTCAAACCCAAGTCTCCCCAACGCCTCCCGCAAGCTCCGTGGAATCCTGGAAGGGAACCCTCTTAAAGTCGCCCCCAACAAATAATAATTCACCCCCCATTCAACCGCTAACGACTTGCGGCTCTTACCCGTACCTTTAATGACTGCTTCAATCGGATTGCCCATAGTCTTCCCGTCCCTTTCATCAGTTACAAATTTTGGCATCTTATATTTACACCCCCAAAATTAAAGCCCCTGATTTCAGGGGCTTAAGATTTTTATTTTTATTTTTCCACCATTACCATAATCACATATAAAAAACAAGCATTTGTAGCCGACAGCATCTTAACATTCTCTTAGCATTACCAGTAACAGCTATATTTTTCATCCGCGTGTCCTCCAAAAAACCTACTTCTTTCCTCAGTATCATATTACCATAGAAAAACAAGTAATTCATTTGGTGAACATCTTAACGTTCCCTTAACGTTGGCCCCAGTGCCCATACGTTTTAATAATTTTTTACCCACTACCATAATAACACGGAAAAAACAAGTAATTGTAGTTTACAGCATCTTAACATTTCCCTAACATTACCAATTACGACTTTATTCTTCATCCGTTTGTTCTCCAGCAGGTAATACTTTTACCACTACCATAATAACACAGAAAAAGCAAGTAATTCATCTGATTAGCTTCTTAACATTCCCTTAACGCTAATCTGTTTAGCGCAGGTGGAGCAATCACGCATCTAAATATCCTCCAACAGAACATTCTTTTACCAATATCATAATAACACGGAAAAAACAAGTAATTCACTTGGTGAGCATCTTAACATTCCCTTAACCTCCACACTACCGGTTACTGTTGCAACACCTCCCTGAACTGCAACACCCCCTGCAACAGTCTTAAGCCTTGCAATCCCTAGGTTTTCTGGCACCTGTTGCACCGTTGACGGCGTTGCAGTAGGGGTTAGAGGGTAGAAAATTTTTTAGCGATACCAGAGAAAACGGCCCTCTTACCAAGCAGGATTTAGAAGCCGTATGCAGTAAATAAATGGTTAGGGAGGTGGTATGAGTGCGGAAGGCTCTTGCTATATGGTTGGCGATTACGGTAGTAGCCACTGGTTTTGGTGTGGCGGCGGCTATTGTCGGTAACATGCGGTATAAAGAAGGGTCAAAAGCATATCAAGCTGCCCTTGATTATCAACAGCGTGCTGAAGCGTATCAGAAAGCGTATCAAAAAGCGGTTGATGACTGGCTTAAATCAGATGAAGCGGCTAAATTTAAGGAAAGCAATCAGAAATTAATGGCGGAAGCATTAACCTCTTTATTGCGTTCAAATACTCTAACTTACAACGATATAAAGGCAGCGGCAGAGGATCTTAATAAACGTACTCAAACAACGGCGCAAAAGAAGGCTGTAGAAAAAATAGGAAACGCCCCTACACCACCTGTAACTAGTATGGATGAAGCCAAAGAGATGCTCAAAAATGCTGATCGTTTATTGGCTTTTAGTGAGGTTATAGGGTACTCTTATTTAATATTGTCAATAGCATATTGGGTTATTATTTGGGGGTTCCGCAAACGCTCAGTTAAGCCAGGGGAAGTTGCTACTGATGGAAGCGGTAAAAACATATCGGCGTAAGACAAAGGCATTGCTGGCATCAGAAACCAGCAACGCCCTCCTAGAATAGCGTAATTAAACATAATAATCGCTCTTATCATGCTATTTAGGATGTTCACTTTGTAACTTAGTTACGTCTCCCGCCTGCCGGGGATTTACGGCCAAGGGGTTTGACGACAGTTTGACGACAGTACAGGATAAACATAACGGATTCTATGAACATATTAAACACCTCCGAAACCTGCAAAGCCTTGAAAACTGGACACTCCCGGACTGGTAGATACTGGTAAGGACGGTTAGTTTAGAACTCTGGATCATGTTGCCCTGGTTCGAATCCAGGTCCCGCAGCCAGAAATTATCTTCCCCTTCCTGTTGGAAGGGGGTTTTTGCTTTTTATAACGCCTGCAAGTCTATACCAATATTGCTAAGGGGCCAGTATGCTACTACTGGCCCCTCCCTTTTCCTAAGCCAGGTTTTCCCGGATCCACCTGGAGGCCCGGGACAGGCGCTCGAGGACGGTTTCCTTACCCAGGAGTTCCAGGATCTCAAAGAGGCCGGGGCCCATGGTGCGGCCGGTGACTGCCAGGCGGGTGGGATGGAAAAGCTGCCCCGTACTTATCCCCTTTCTTTCAGCCAGGGTCCGGTAAGCCTCTTCAGCTGCCGCGGCAGTAAATTGGGGTAAAGCTGCCAGCTCTTCCCTGGCTTCATCCAGCAGGGCGGCGGCCCCGGGTTTACTGAAGTGCTTACGGACACCCTTTTCCTCATAGGTGGTTACATCGGTAAAGAAATAGCTGGCGGCATCGGCCACTTCGCCCAGGGTCTTGACCCGGTCGCGGACGGCAGCAATGATGGCCCGGACATGGTCATAATCCTTCTCCGGTAACGGGTCAGGAAGGAGCCCTTTAGCCTGTAAAAAGGGCACGGCCAGGCGGGTGATCCGGTCGAGGTCACCCTCCCGCAGGTAGTGGCCATTAATCCAGGTTAGCTTTTTGGTATCGTAAATAGCGGCATTTTTAGAAACTCGCTCTAGGGAAAAACTGTTAATCATCTCCTCCAAAGGGATAATTTCTTCATCCCCTTCGGGTGACCACCCCAGGAGGGCCAGGTAATTGATAATGGCTTCCGGCAGGTAACCTTCATCCCGGTATTCTTCTACCGAAGTAGCACCATGGCGTTTACTTAACTTGCTGCGGTCGGGGGCCAGGATCATGGGCACATGGGCAAAGGCCGGTAACTCATACCCCAGGGCCTGGTAAACCAGGATCTGTTTGGGAGTATTGGATAGGTGCTCCTCAGCCCGGATGATATGACTGATCTGCATTAAGTGATCGTCAACCACGGTGGCAAAATTATAGGTTGGCATGCCATTGGATTTAACAATGATAAAATCATCGATGGTATCATTATCAAAGGAGACATCACCGCGAACAATATCCTTTACGGTCGTTGTACCCTGGTCGGGAACTGCCAGCCGGATAACCGGCTGCCGCCCCTCCTTTTCCAGGCGGGTACGATCTTCCGGCGTAAGATAACGGCAGCGGCGGTCGTACATGGGGGGGCGACCTTCGGCCTGGGCAATCTTACGCCGGGCGGCCAGTTCTTCCACGGTACAGTAGCAGAGGTAGGCTTTACCTTCATTTAACAGCCGGGCTGCCGCCTGGCGGTAAAACTCCTGGCGCTGGGACTGGAGATAAGGTCCATAAGGGCCGCCCTTTTCCGGTCCTTCGTCCCAATCAAGGCCCAGCCAGCGCATGGCGGCCAGGATCTCCCGGTAGGAAATATCCGTCGAACGTTCGGTATCGGTATCGTCAATACGCAGGACAAAGGCACCTCCATGGTGCCGGGCAAAAAGCCAGTTAAACAAAGCTGTACGGGCCCCGCCGATATGTAAGCTGCCGGTAGGGCTGGGGGCAAAACGGACACGAACCGTGGACAAACGACAACACTCCTATCTTAATAACACTTGATACTGGGCTTCCAGGCGGCGGGCCATGGCCGCTGCCGCAAGGCCGGCAGCATTATGACGGGCCTGTTCACCCATCCGCCGCCTGAGGCTTAAATCCTTAACTAATTGCAACACACAAGCGCTGAAGGCATTTATATCTAGTGGGGTTAAAAAACCATCTTTTCCATTGACAACCATTTCCTCGACACCGTAGGCCTTGACGGCAACTACCGGCAGGCCGGCAGCCTTGGCTTCCGCGATTACCAGTCCCTGGGTTTCGGTGACTGAAGCAAAAATAAACAAGTCGGCCCCCGTATAGACGGCCGGCATTTGTTCAAAGGGAAAAGACCCGGCAAAGGTAACGGCCTGGTTGATTCCTAAAGAACGGGCCTGGCTTTGCAGGGTTTCCTTTAAGGGGCCGCTGCCCACCAGGACCAGGCGGGTATGCGGTACTTGCTGGTGTACAAGAGCAAAGGCCTGCAGGATAAAGGTGATGTTTTTTTCCTTACCCAGGCGTCCTACATGGAGGAGCATGACCTCCTCCGGTGGTAGTTGCAGGTAGCGGCGCAACCAGGTGGGATCGAGGTTTTGAAAGCGGTCCAGTTCAATACCAGTGGGGATACTAACCACCGGTACTTTGACGCCGTTTTCCTGTAAGTAAGCGGTAATGACCTCTGTCGGCGTAATTACCAGCTGGCAACGGTTACAAAAAGATACGGTATAATGGCGGACTGCTTTGCGCATCAGCCTGGGTGCCAGGGGAAAATAGTGCACATATTCTTCATAAAGGGTGTGATAAGTGGCCACCAGCGGTAACCCCAGCTGCCTGGCCATCCGTGCCCCCAGCTGCCCCATTAAAAAAGGGGAATGTACATGGATAAGGTCAATCCTTAACTCCCGCAAGGCCCTGGGCAAAGCCGGCGCCACCGGGATGGCCAAGGCAAATTCTTTAAAGGTAGGTGCCTTTAGCGAACGGAAACGGTAGATGTCTTTTTCGGGCCGGCATTTACCATAACTGGGAGCAAAAATAGATACCTGGTGACCCAGGTTCCGCAGTTCATTAGTAAAGGTGACAATGGATCTTACTACCCCGCTGGTATATGGTAAATAGCTGTCAGTGAAAATGCCAATATGCAATTTTGGAGCCGCCTTTCTTTAGGTGGCATTCCGGGCAACAGCCTGGACAATATCGTGGCGCCGGACGAGCCCTATTAGCTGGCCTTCGCGGACAACTGGCACCTGCTTGATTTTATGGTCCGTCATTAAACCGGCGATTTCAGCGATACTGGCGTCTTCCCCGACGGCAATAACTCTGCGCGTCATGATTTCTTTAACAGGTCTGGCGGTGAGGAATTGGACCTTAGTGGTTAAATCATTATTGTCTTCCAGGACAAAGAGCGAATTAAAAAGATCGACAAAAACCGGGCGCCGCTGGCGAACGGCAGCCATGATATCGCCATCGGTAATTATGCCCTTGATCTTACCCTCCTTATCAACAACAACAGCGCTGGTAACGCCCTTCTGGACAAAAAGCTGGACTACATCACCAACCTTATCATCCGGGTGGACGGCAACCATATCGGTAGTCATAATATCCCTGGCCAGGATCACGGTTTATTCCCCCCATTAAACTTATTATATCACTACGGTCGCAGGGTAGCTACTACCCGCTGGGGTTTTAAGAGGAAATCAAGGGCGGCCAGGATACTGGTAAAAACCACGTCCGCCTGTTGCAGGGCCTGGAAGGCGGCTCCTTCGGGTCCTAAAACCAGCAAACCCAGGGCGGCCCGGCTGAGCATTTGAGCATCATTGACGCCATTGCCAATGGCAGCTGTATGTTCTGCTCCTAATTCCGTAATTATACGTTCCTTATCCGGCCCGCCGGCCTGGCTGTCGACTTTAGTTAATACCACCGGCAAGTGCCGGCAGGCAGCGGCAGCTGTACCGAAGGTATCGGCCGTCAGGATATAAACCTTAAGCCTACTTGCCAGGGCCTGCAGGCGCTCTGCCACCCCCGGCAGGAGCTGGCCGTCGCAGGCAATGGTACCGTTAAAGTCCAGGACTACCTGGTGAATTTCTATCCTGCGCCCGGGTACTTCATAAATTAGCATGTGCTTTTCCCTGCCAAAAATATTTATAATGTTCTTCCTGCTTGCCGGCAGGATTTATAAAAGGGTAAACGAAATAAAATTAATTAGACATTAACAAAGGAGGTTGGCCAGGATGTTTGTCCGCGACCATATGACTCCCAATCCCATTACAGTTACCAGGGAGACTTCCGTCCTGGATGCCCTCGAGCTAATGAAGAAGCATAAAATCCGGCGCTTACCTGTGGTCCAGGATGGACGGCTGGTAGGGTTGGTTACTGAACGAGATATCTTAAGGGTTTCTCCTTCCCCGGCTTCAACCCTCAGCGCCTTTGAAGTCAATTACCTGGTAGCCAAGATGACGGTTAAAGATGCCATGATTAAACGCCCCATTACCGTTCCTCCAGATATGACCATTGAAGAAGCGGCCCTTTTGATGCGGGAGCATAAAATCGACAACCTCCTGGTCATGGAAAAGGAAAAGCTCGTCGGCATCATTACCCAGACCGACCTATTTGAGGCCTTGATTAAACTCTTCGGCCTGCGGCGCCCGGGTGTGAGGGTTACCCTGGAAGTAGAAGACCGCATTGGCGTCCTGGCTAACATTGCCCGGCGGGTAGCAGACGCCGGCATCAATATTATTAACGTTGCCAACCGCCATAAAGACGATGTCCATACCTATGTCGTCCTGCGGCTGGCAACGGATGATGTTAGCAATCTCCTACCCGCTCTGGAAGCCGGGGGCTACCGGGTAGTCCATGTGAGTTCTTATAGCGGCTAAAATTTAACCGCATTTACTGAAGCCACAGCTACAGGTGACGCAGCCTTCCTGGAAATGGAGGTTAGAACCGCACTCCGGGCAGATACCCTTCTGGATGAGTTCGGCTTCTGCAGCCGGGCTTAAAGGCTGGAAACTGGCCTGCTGGTTTTCAATGGTAGCGCTAATCTCGGCCAGGGCGCGGGCGCTGAAATCAGATGGTAGCTGGTAAGAACCGTGGTCGTGCCAGTTTTTCAGCTCCTGGGCCAGGACGCGGCCGATGATGTCCGGGCAGGATTTACCGACTATACTTTTATCGGTGGCCCGGCGCCGTAAGAAATTGGGGCAGCTTACCGAGGTGAGCTGGTCAATAATGGCCTCCGGGGCAATATTGGCCCGCAGGGCCAGGGAAATCAGCCGGCTGACACCTTCGGTAAATCCGCTGCAGCCACCGGAAGAGCCGGTGGTGATAAAGGTTTCGATTAAACCCTCCTGGTCATAATTGACGGTGATATACATTTTACCGCAACCCGTCTTAACCTGCTCGGTAACGCCGCAGGTACGTTTCGGCCGCGGCCGGGGATGGGTTTTCTCGCCGGAGGGCGTCTTGACAGCAGTATTTTTGGTGCCGCTTACCAGCACTTCCTGTTCCCGGCTGCCGGAACGGTAAACTGTCACCCCTTTACAACCCAGCTGGTAGGCCAGTTCATAGACCCGGCGGACATCTTCCCTGGTGGCACTGGGCGGGAAGTTAACCGTTTTGGAGACGGCATTATCGGTACTGGCCTGGAAGGCGGCCTGCATGCGGATGTGCCACTCCGGGGCGATTTCCAGGGCCGTGACAAAAACCCGGCGCATATCCGGCGGGATCTGCTTGATATCATGGATACTTGTCCCGGCGGCAATTTGCTGGAAAATTAACCTGGCCTCATCCGGCGCAAAATTTTCCTCTATGTAGGCCTGGAAAACGGGATTAACCTCAATAAGGCCTTCGCCATCCAGGACGTTCTTAGTATAGGCCAGGGCGAAAACCGGTTCTATCCCTGAACTGGTACCGGCAATCATGCTGATGGTACCGGTAGGGGCAATGGTGGTGCAGGTAGCATTGCGGAGCTTCTGCCCCCGGTAAATGCTCCTGTCGATATTGGGAAAGCTGCCCCGCTCTTCCGCCAGCCTCCGGGAAGCCTGGCGGGCTTCTTTTTGAATAAAGGCCATGACCCTGCGGCCCAGCTCGACTGCTTCTTCTGTATCATAAGGAATCCGGAGCAAGAAAAGCATATCGGCCCAGCCCATGACTCCCAGGCCGATTTTCCGGTTACCCATGACCATGGCCTTTATCTTTTCCAGGGGGAATTCGTTGATCTCAATAACGTTATCCAGGAAGCGTACCGACCAGTAAACTGTTTCCGCAAGCCTCTCCCAGTCTACGCCGCCCTCCCGGACCATATTGGCCAGGTTCAGGGAGCCAAGGTTACAGGCTTCATAAGGTAAGAGGGGCTGTTCCCCGCAGTTATGGGCGTAGATGCCGTTGGCGTCGAAGGCGTTGATGCCGGGAACCTGGACGTCATATACGTCTTCGACCCCGTCATCTTCGATGGCAAGGACCGTGGCTGTAAAGCGCTCACGATTCATTCCTCGCCGGTAAGACGCAAGGAGTGAATTTAATTTCCTCGCCTTATCGACATCGCCAAAGCCGATCCGCTCGGCGAAAAAGGCCAGGTTATCCCCGCTGATGACCAGCTCATGCTGGGCCTTGATCTCATACTCCCGGGTACCTCCTTTACCATCGGGCAAGGGCCGGCTACCGGCCGGACGCCGTTCTGCATAAATGGTACTGGCAATGCCCAGGCGAAGGAGCATGCGCTGTACCGTGCGCAGGAGATCAAGGTTGCTCTGGGCCAGGCGGATGCTAACGCCCTTTTGCTGGCTCCCCTGGACCGAGGCATCGCAGTCAAACAGACCCCGCAGGAAGCCCCGGTAGCCGTCTGACGAAGCACGTTCGATTGCCGGGGTAACGGTCTTGACGCCGGGCCCCATACCCATCCGCCCGGCCAGCATTTTCAGACTGGCTGACTTGAGGCGGAATTCGTCGCGCCCTTTAACGGCCATCCAGCCGGTAAAGTCGGAACGGTGGGGTAATGCTCTGGCGTAGCTTAAAGCCAGCTTCATGACTGAGGCTGTACCGTCTTCTGCCTGCAGGTCGCCAACTGCCTTCTCCCTGGCCCAGACGGAAAGAATAGCGCTGTCCTTCTTGAGGACGCCGTCACCGACCAGGAGACCAAGGAGGTAACCTTCACCTTCCGTCAGTTCGCCAGGCCACCCTGCCAGGGGGCGGTGGTTATGCAGGAGAATCTGGTCGCCGGGCTTCAGCTCTTTGACCGGGACCCATTCGGAAGCAATACGGTAGCGCGTCCGGTCAACCACGCGCAGCACCCGGTGGTCAGCGGTGAGCCGGACACTGTATCCTTCCCGGGTGTGCAGGCTGACGACCGGCTTTGTCGCCGTCTTGAAGAAGCCTTCTTTATCTGTGGCGTAGGGCCGGCCGTTGACTACTGCTGTAAAGGGGCGGCCCACCAGTTCCCATACCTGGCGCGGGCCTTCACTTGTAGTCACCCAGGTATCGCCGGTCACGCAAGGGTTGGTGGCTTCTATCTCTCCCAGTTCAGGGGTGGGATTATCTTCATTTAAACGGTCCAGGAAGATGATGCCCGGCTCGCCGTTGGCCCAGGCATGGTTTACGATTTCCTCGAATACCTGCTGCGCTTTCAGCTTCTGGTATACTTTGCCGCCAAATTTTAGCTCATAGTAATCGTCCCGGGCCAGGGCTTCCATGAATTCCTTTGTCAGGCCCACGGAGATGTTGAAGTTAGTTAGTTCATTGTTATTTTCCTTGCAGCTGATAAATTCCAGGATATCGGGGTGATCCACCCGTAAAATCCCCATATTGGCCCCCCGCCTGGTCCCTCCCTGCTTGATGGCCTCGGTGGCGGCATTGAAAACCTTCATAAAGGATACGGGGCCGGAGGCTACCCCGCCGGTAGAGCGTACGGGGCTGTTTTTCGGCCGCAGGCGGGAAAAGGAAAAGCCTGTTCCCCCGCCGCTTTTATGAATCAGGGCCGCATCTTTAACCGCAGTGAAGATGGCCTCCATACTGTCTTCCACCGGCAGGACAAAGCAGGCCGACAGCTGGCCCAGCTCCCGGCCGGCGTTCATCAGGGTGGGGCTGTTAGGTAAAAAGTCCCAGCTGGTCATGAGCTGGTAAAACCGCAGGCTTATGTCTTCTAGCTGCTCTTCTGTCAAGGCGGGGTTGAAAATTTTTTCCGCCCCGGCTACGGCCCTGGCCACCCGGCGGAACATCTCCTCCGGTGTTTCCACCGGGACACCATTTTCTTTCTTCAAGTAACGTTTTTCGAGAATTAAGCGGGCATTGTCTGTTAATTTCATCCTGTCACCATCCATATATTGACATAAAAGAAAGTTATCTACATAGTTATCCACTTTATCCACTGGTTCCAGTTTAAGTTATGGGTAGGTAAATGCTGAAACAACTTCCCTCCCCTACTTTGCTTTTAACTTCTATTTTACCACCATGGCTGGCAACGATACGGTTGCTCAAGGTTAGGCCCAGGCCGGTGCCGTTTTCCTTGGTGGTATAAAAAGGTTCAAAGATTAATTCCAGCTTTTCCGGGGGAATCCCCGGGCCATTATCTTCAACGGTGGTGACGACCTGGCCGGTAGTCGTATCCAGGTAAGAAGTTACAATTACCTTGCCTCCTGGACCGGCCGCCTGGATGGCATTGGAAGTCAGGTTGAGAATAACCTGTTTAATCTGGCCGGGATCCAGGCATAAAAGGGGCAGATCTGGTGCCAGGTGCTGGACCAGTTTTACCTCATGCATTATAGCTTCCTGCTCGGCCAGGAGCAGGGCTTCGGCCACCAGCTGGCCAAAAGGCGTTATCTGCAGCTGGGGCTGGGAAGGTTTGGAAAGGGACAGGAACTCTTTGATAATATTATTGATGCGGTCGAGTTCTTCAAACATAATGGCGAAATATTCCTGCTCGAGGGCCTGGGGGTCAAATTTAGTTTGTAAGAGTTGTAAAAAACCGCGAATGGAAGTTAGAGGATTGCGGATTTCGTGGGCCATACCGGCAGCCAGTTCACCGACAATGGCCAGTTTTTCTGTTAAATATTCCCGGTCCTCTTCAGGAAAAGAATAAGCCACTACCCTCTCACCTCCGGCCCATAACTAATACATTTCCACAAGATGGCCATTTTTCCTCCTGGCAGGAGATTACTGGCGATAATTTTGTTGCATCTCCTGGAGAAGCTGGCCCAGTTTCTTCATATTTTCGCCATAACCAGCCCAGTCGCCCAGTTTTAGTTTTTCCTGGGCCTCACTGTAAAGGCGGTTGGCTTCCTGGATGGAAGTTGCTAAATTGCTAGTTGTAAGCGGGCCGGAAGGAGGTGCCGTTATTGCCGGTGGCGGGGTAACAGGTGCCCGGTCACCGAAAATGGCCTTCAGGGCGCCGGCCAGGGTATCGGCCATGACTATTTTCTCCCCGTAAGCTACTACCACCTGGCGGAGTTCCGGCAACTTGCTCTCCTGGGCCTGGAGGAAAATTGGTTCCACATAGAGCAATGCTTCCTTAATGGGCAGCACTAGGAGGTTGCCGCGGATAACCCGGGAACCGTGCTGGTCCCAGAGGGTAAGTTGCTGGGAGATAGCGGGTTCCTGGTCAATACGGGCTTCAATTTGCATGGGGCCATAAATGGAACGATTTTTAGGGAACGTATAAAGTAGGAGCTGGCCGTAGTGGGGGCCGTCGTTGCGGGCCGCCAGCCAGGCCACCATATTAACCTTGCGCGCCGGGGTGAAGGGCAGCATCAATATATATTCCGCCTCCTGTTCGCCGGGCAGGCGCAGCAAGGTATAATAGGGCTCCATAGCCCGGCGCTGATCGCCTACCATTTCCTCGGCGATGCTCCAGGCATCTTCCTTGTTATAGAAGAGCATGGCGTTTTCCATGTGGTAGCTGGCCAGCATCCTGGCCTGGATGGCCAGCAGTTCCGCAGGATAACGCAGGTGCTGCCGCAGTTCGGCCGGCATGGCCTCCAGGGGCTTAAACAGGCCGGGAAAAATCTTACCTAGGGTCTGGCTTAAGGGATCGCCGGGGTCCACAATATAGTAATCGACCGTACCGTTATAGGCATCAATTACCACCTTGACGGCATTGCGGATGTAATTAAAACCCTCATTGACCGGTTCGGAATAGGGGTACATACTGGTTAAAGTATAGGCGTCAAGTAACCAGTACAGCCGCCCGCCGGCGACCACCAGGTAGGGGTCGGCGTCATAACGCAAGTAAGGCATAATCTTGCGGACCCGTTCCTGGATGTTGCGGTAGTAGAGGATTTTGCTCTGGGGAGTCAGTTCCTTGCTCATCAATAACCGGTAATCATTAAAGCGGAAGGCAAAGATGAGGCGCCGCCAGTAGTTATTGAGTGCTACTCCTCCCCTGCCCTCATACCTGGTTTCCACGAAGTTATCGCCACCGCTGGAGGGATAATCGAATTCAGCCGCCTTGCCGCCGGTAATAACGTAATCGCCGGTCAACTCACCGTAATAGATGCGGGGTTCGTTAAGCTGGAGGCCGGCAGTGCTGCGGAAGGGCAAATCGCCGGCAATAAATTCGGGTTGGCCACCGGGGGTAACGGTGCTGGCCAGATTCATGGCCAGGCCGTAGCCATGGGTATAGCGCATTTTTTCATTAATCCAGGTCCTGGCCCGGTCAGGCAGCTTATCCTGGTCCAGTTCGCGGGCTGAAAGCATGACCTGGCGCTGGCTGCTTCCGAAGGTATAACGGTCGACATCAATATCCTTAAAGCTATAATAGGAGCGGATTTCCTGGAGCTGGCTGTAGGTTTGCTGGAGGGGCCGGTAATCCCACAGGCGGATATTATCCAGGGTAATCTTCTCCTGTTCCAGGTCGGCCGGGGTAAGATTATCACGGGCCGGGAATTCCCGGACGGTTATTTTATCTAAACCATAGGCCCGGCGGGTAAAGTCAATATTAAAACGCAGGTAGGGCTCTTCCCGGGCAAACTCATTGGGCTCTACCTGGAACTTCTGTACTGCCAGGGGTAGAATAACTACCAGCAAGGCATAAGCAGCAATGAAAGCCAAGACACCTATGCCTACCAGCTTGAGGTTACGGCGGAAGGCATTGAGGAAGATAATCAAGGCACAGGCCACGGCTACGCCGGCCAGGATGTTATACCCCGGTAGCAAGGCGTGAATATCCGTATAACTGGCGCCAAAGGCTACACCCCGGGGCGAACGTACCAGGTCAAAGGCCTGCAGGCGGAAACCCCAGGCCTGGACCAGGAAGAAGAGGGCCACCAGGGTGGAAAAATGAACCTGGGGACGGGCAAAGCGACCCTTTCGCAAGCCCAAGAGTTCCCCTGGATTAAAAAGCAGGTAGAAAAATCCGGTAACCAGGGCGGCCCCTACCAGGGCCGTAACTAACATGCCATAGAGAAAATGATAAAAAGGTAATTTGAAGACGTAAAAGCCGACATCTTTGGTAAATAAAGGGTCAGAAACCCCGAAGTTAGTTGCCTGCAGGTATTGCTGGACAACCAGCCATTTACCGGCTGCCAGGGGACTGAAGAGCAAGGCACCAATAAGGCTCACCAGGAGGTAAAGGATGGTTAACCGGCGCCGGGTAACGAAACGGTCAACCAGGTACTCTTTTAAGGTCCAGCTTTCCCGGGCGGGGGAAGGAGTTAAATTTAGACCCCGGTAAGTAAAAAGCAGGTTGAGGTAAAAGAAAAGGAAGAAAAAGGATATAACTCCCAGCCGCAGGCCCCAGTCGGATAAAAGCCTGGTAATGAGGACCTGGCGGTAGCCGACTTCGCCAAACCAGTACCAGTCAGCCAGGAAATGGGAACCCAGGAAGGCAATACCCAGGCCGGCAAAGATGATGATTAACAGGATTATCCGTATGCGGTTCAGGATGCTCATATTAAAAACCTCCTGCAGGGGGTTACAAGTAATACTTCGCCACCGGGGTGGCCTTTCCTCCTGGTTAAAAGAAAAAGCCCCGTGGTACCGGGGCTGTTACATGACACTTTTCAGGCTTCCAGGGCCAGGTCGACTATTTTTTGCACCAGGGTCGGGAAGTCCAGCCCGGCAGCCCGGGCAGCGTCGGGAACCAGGCTGGTGGCCGTCATCCCCGGCACGCTGTTGACTTCGATGACCTGGGGAGACTGCCCCCCGGCCACAATCATATCCACCCGGGCAAAGCCGCGGCAGCCCAGGAGGATATAAGCCTGGCGGGCCAGGGAGGCGGCTGCGGCCAGGACGGCCTCCGGCAGCCGGGGTGGGATAATATGATCACTTAAACCCGGAGTATATTTAGCCGTATAATCATAAAAGCCGGTATGGGAAACAATTTCAATAAGAGGCAGGACCAGGGGATCGCTATTGCCCAGGATGGCGGCCGTTATTTCCGGGCCGGGAAGAAAAGCCTCGGCCATAAAGCACGGATCATACTTTAAGGCGCCTTCAATGGCGGTAGCTAGCTCTCCTTCCTCCCTGACGATAAAGGTGCCGATGGTGGAACCCTGGGTCGGGGCTTTGATGACCACCGGTAAACCCAGGTCCTTTAAAATGCGTTTCTTTACCTCTTCCCTGCCGGCAGCATACTGGCCGGCAGTCCAGCTCAAAAAAACAGGTGTGGGAATGCCGGCCTGGCTTAAGATACGCTTGGTCATGATTTTATCCATGGTAATGGCGCTGGCCAGGACGCGGCTACCCGTATAGGGGATGCCCAAAATCTCCAGCAAGCCCTGGACAGAACCGTCTTCTCCCGGCCTGCCGTGCAGGGCATTGAAAACAACGTCAGGGGCAAAGGCCTTTAGTTTAGCCACTACTTCCTCATCCAGGTCAATCTTCATTACCTCGTGCCCCAGGCTTACCAGGGCGGCAGCAACAGCGGCCCCGCTCTTTAAGGAAATTTCCCTTTCGGAAGAAGGGCCACCCATTAAGACGGCGATTTTCATGTTTATACAGGTGCCTCCTTATAATCCTTTAGCCTGGCAACCATCCTGGCGGAAATGCCCATAGAGCCCATTTCTACTGGCGTATAAATACCGTGGAAATCGGTGCCACCGGTAATGAGAAGCCGCCGTTCCAGGGCCAGCCGGTAGAAATAACGGATAGCGTCTCTCCCTTTATCCCCTAGATAATAATAAAATACCTCCAGGCCGTCAATGCCCTCTTCCAGGATGAGCTCTAACAGTCCTTCATCCCTGATCAGGCCAGGATGGGCCAGGATGGCGATACCATTAGCGGCGTGAATCAAGGATACCGCCCGGGGCAAGGGGTTACCTTCATAGGGGATGTAGGCCAGGCCCCCGGGGGATAAATAACGCCGCAAAAATTCGATTGTCTGGGCAGGTTCCCGGATATAACCAGCCTGCCGTAAAAGCTGCAGGATGTGGTTTTTACCCAGGACGCCGCCGGGAGGGATAAGCTTCAAGGCCTGCTCCCAGCTGATATTAAAACCCAGGGCTTGCAGGCGCTGGATAACTTTGCGGGCAAGGAAATTTCGTTCCCGGCAGATAGTTTGTAAAGCGGAGATTAGTACGGGAGAATAGGGATCAAAATTATAACCAAGGAGATGGATTTCGTGACCTTTAAAACTTGTAACCATTTCAATCCCAGGCAGGAGATCCAGGTCGAGTTCCCGGGCATAATTGCAAGCCTGGTAATAACCGGCAAGGCTTTCATGATCGGTAAAGCTAAGGGTCTTGAGACCGATTTTTTTCGCCTGTTCCAGGACTGCATCCGGCGCCAGGCTGCCGTCCGAAGCCAGGGTATGAATGTGGAGATCAGCGTATACCAAGGGCAACACCTCGAAAAGTTGACATTATATCTATATTCGGCTTATAAAAAAAGAAACCTGCCTGGCGGTAAAAATGTTATCCTTGACTGGCGGGCGGAAAGGGGGTATAATAAAGTTGCTGTAGGGGTGTAGCTCAATTGGTAGAGTAGCGGTCTCCAAAACCGTTGGTTGCGGGTTCGAGTCCTGCCACCCCTGCCAGAAAAATGTAAGGCGCCGCAAGGATTGCGGCGCTTTCGCTTTTCCATTGAAAATCTGGTTAAATTATGCTTAACCCTCCATCCCTCCCTATTTCTCCGCTTTTCCTCCACATCTACTCCGTTATTGTACTTATTTTCACAATTAAATATAATTAAACCTCTAGCCAAGAAAAACGATAAATCAAAGCCCCCTCCTAGCGAGGGGGGCTTCTTAATATCCTTACTCTTCCTTTTCCCTTCTGGCTTCCTGGATAATCTTTTCGGCAATGCTGGCCGGGACTTCTTCGTACTGGGCGAAGTCCATTTTAAAGTGGCCGCGGCCCTGGGTGATGGACTTCAGGTCGATGGCGTAGCGGTACATTTCAGCCAGGGGTACCTGGGCGCGGATGATTTGATTTTTACCCTGGGGTTCCATTCCCAGGATCCGTCCCCGGCGGCTATTTAAATCGCCCATGATGTCACCCATGAACTGTTCGGGCACGGTAATTTCAACGTTCATGATAGGCTCCAGCAGTACTGGCTTGGCCTGTTCCACGGCCTTGCGGAAGGCTATCCCGGCGGCAATCTTAAAGGCCATTTCCGAGGAGTCGACCGTATGGTATGAACCGTCGGCCAGGTTGACCTTAATATTGGTAACCGGGTAGCCGGCCAGGATCCCTTCCTGCATGGCTTCCCGGATGCCCTTCTCCACGGCCGGGATATACTGCCGCGGGACGGCACCGCCGAAGATGGTTTCGGTAAACTCAAATTCCTTGTCCGGCAGGGGAGACATGTCAATAAAGACATGACCGTACTGGCCGTGACCGCCGGTTTGTTTCTTGTGCTTGCCTTCCACCCGGTTAACGCTGGCGCGAATGGTTTCCCGGTAGGGTACCCTGGGAGTGCTCATTTCTACTTCCACGCCAAATTTCCGCTGCAGGCGCTCCAGGGTAATATCCAGGTGGGACTCGCCCATACCGGTGAGAATGGTTTCCCTGGTCTCGGTATTTTTACTCAGGCGCAGGGTCGGGTCTTCTTCCAGTAGCCTTGCCAGGGCATTGCTGAGCTTATCTTCATCACCTTTACTTTTAGGCCGGATGGCCACGGGAAGGGTCGGTTCGGGGAAGTTGATTCCTTCCAGTTTAACCGGGCTGGCCTTGCTGGTAAGGGTATCGCCGGTAGTGGTAACCTGCAATTTGGCAATGGCCCCCATGTCCCCCGGCCGCATTTCGGTAACGGCTACCTGGTTTTTGCCCTGGAGGGCAAAAAGCTGGCCGATTTTTTCTTCACTTTCCCGGTTGGCGTTGTAAACGGTAGAGTCCGATTTCAGAACGCCGCTGTAGACCCGGAACATACTTAACCTGCCGACATAGGGATCGGCCAGGGTTTTGAATACCAGGGCGGCCAGGCTTTCCTTTTCCAGTTCGGCCGCTGTTTTACCGGCCACGTCTACGGGCGAAGGTAAATAGTCCACAATATAGTCTAGCAGGGGTCTAACCCCCATATTTTTCAGGGCCGAACCGCAGAGGACCGGTACCACTTTTCCTTCGGCAATGGCTTTTTTGAGACCCAGGCGCACCTCATCCGGCGTAAGTTCCTCGCCTTCCAAGTATTTCATTAAAAGTTCATCATCGCCTTCGGCAGCAGCTTCAACCAGGGCTTCTCGTAAAGACGCAACTTCGCCGGCGTATTCAGCCGGGACAGGGACCTCTTTTTCATTACCGTTACCGTCATAGGTGTAGGCCTTCTGATTGAGAATATCGATGACACCGCTAAAGGTTTCGGCGGCTCCTATTGGTAGCTGGACGGGGACAATACGACCGCTCAAACGTTCCCGCATGGATTCTATGGCTTTCTGGAAATTGGCGTTTTCCCGGTCCATTTTATTAACATAGGCCAGCCGCGGCAGGTGACGGGCCTCGGCTTCTTCCCAGACAACCTCCGTCTGGACTTCTACCCCGGCCACGGCACTGACAACTACCAGCACACTATCAACTACCCGTAAGGCACTTACGACGTCACCAAAGAAATCGCTGTAACCCGGCGTATCAAGGATATTTATCTTATGATCCTGCCACTCGGCAAAAGCGAGGGAGGTATTAATGGTTACCTTGCGTTTAATTTCTTCCGGGTGGTAGTCGGTTACGGTGTTGCCCTCGTCAACCCGGCCCAAACGCTTGGTGGCCCCGGCATTATACAGCAGTGCTTCCGTGAGGCTCGTTTTGCCGGCGCCGCCATGGGCTACAATGCCAACGTTACGGATATTGGTACTGGGGTAAACCTTCATTAAATTAAGCCCTCCTCATCCTTCTGCTGTTAACGGAAACTTAACAAGGTATATATTAGCCTTCTCTTTGCAAAAATCCTCTTTTTCTAGTCAAATATTTTTAAGATAGGCCGTTTCTACTTTTCCCCACTTCTGGTTCTTCTAAACATTTCCCGGCCGGCATAAGTTTAGATGGGGTGAAAGTATGCGCGCATCTATCTGGCAGGGTGCTGCTATTCTCATGCTGGCCAGCCTGTTAAACCGGATTATCAGTTTTGCCTACCGCATCCTAGTGGTACGTTTCATTGGCGCCGAAGGCATGGGCCTCTATGAAATGGTTTTTCCCTTTTATAGCCTGGTATTAATGATCGCTACGGCCGGTGTGCCGGTGGCCCTGGCCAAGTTAATAGCGGAAAGGGTGGCTATCCAGGCCTGGGGAAAGGTACGCAGTGTTTTCCGCCTTTCCCTGCACTTTTTAGCCGGTAGCGGGCTCATAGCAGCCTTAATTTTATGGTTTCTGGCTCCTTATCTAACTGGCAGGATCTTCGCCGATGCCCGGGTTTACCAGGCTTTTATGGTTATGCTGCTGGCCCTCCCCGTGGTCTGTACTTGCTCGGCCTTTCGCGGCTATTTCCAGGGACTGCAACTGATGCAACCGGTGGCCCTGGCCCAGGTAAGCGAACAGGTGGTACGGGTAGGCGCCGGCCTCTTCTTTGGCCTCCATTTCCTCCCCTACGGGGTGGCTATGGCTGCCGCCGGCCTGGCTATGGGTATGGTCCTGGGGGAACTGGCAGGGCTGGTTATAAGTATCGTTATTTTCTGGCGGGCACGTTCCTACTATGATGTTGCTATCTACCAGGAAGGTTCAATGCAAGCCGATATCTTACCCCTGGCGCGCCTGTCCCTGCCGGTCATGCTGGCCCGGGCAACCGGCGGGGTTATGTTGACCCTGGAGGCCCTGCTGATCCCCCGCCAGCTGCAGCGCTGGGGAGTAAGTGTAGCGGAAGCGACGACTATTTATGGCCAGTATGCCGGCATCGCCCTGACCCTGGTTTACCTGCCCATGGTCATTACCGTGGCAGTAGCCATGGCTATGGTCCCGGCTATTGCTGAAGCCCAGGCCATGAAGGATTATGATCTGTTATCTAAACGTTGCCGGCAGGCTTTAAAACTTACGGTATTAAGCGGTTTACCCTTTGTGGTAATCTTTTATCTCCTGGCTACACCCCTTTGTGATCTTATTTTCTCTACGCCGGCTGCCGGGGTAGCCTTGCAAATGCTTTCCTGGGGCAGCCTTTTTATCTACCTGGAACAAACTACCGTCGGCATTCTTAATGGCCTGGGGGCTATGCCGACCGTTCTCCGGACCACCGTTACCGGCGGGCTTGTAGATATTCTGGGGATTTATTTCTTTACCCCCCTGCTGGGGATTACCGGAGCTGCCCTGGGGGTGAACCTGGGTAGCGCTACGACGGCTATTTTAAACCTCCTGGCTCTATCCAGGTATACCCCTTTACGCCTGGATCTGCGGACCTTTGTTTACTGGCCGGCGGTGGCCGCCGGGGGGCTGGCCCTGGCCGCCTCCTTTTTCTGGACGGTTCTCGCGGCTGTACCGGCTACCTGGCGTCTTATTCAGACTATTACCGGCAGCGGGTTAATCTATCTCTTAATCCTCTTCGGATCCGGCATGATTAACCCCAACCATCTTTACTTATTACCGTGGCCCGGCCAAAGAAAAGGCAGGTAGGTGCTTAATTCCTCCTGAAAGGCGTAATGGGTTAAATCTAGCTGCAGGGGTGTCAGGGAAATCAAGCCGCGGCTCAAGGCGCCGATATCGGTATCGGGGCCCTGGTCAAGATCCTCTTTCTCACCGGCCAACCAATAGTAAGCCCGCCCCCGGGGGTCCTGCCGGCAGCTGACGGTATTGATGTAGCGCCGCCGGCCCAGGCGGGTGATAGCTATCCCTCTTATCTCAGCTTCAGGCAGGTGAGGAATATTCAGGTTTAACAAGGTACCATCCGGCAGCCCCCGCTTGAGTATTTCCCGGGCCAGGCGGGCCGTGAAACTGGCGGCAAAGGTAAAATCAAACTCTCCTTCCCCCACCAGGGATACCGCCAGGGAAGGCCGGCCGTTGATACAGCCTTCAATAGCCCCCGAGACGGTACCAGAGTAAAGGACATCGGTGCCCAGGTTTTCACCGCGGTTAATACCGGAGACAACCAGGGCCGGTGGTTCCTCCAGGAGGGCGTCCAGGGCCAGTTTGACGCAATCGGCAGGGGTGCCGTTAATGGCCAGGCCCTTGCCGATGGGCTCTTCCCAGGGGACTTCGGTAATCCGTAACGGTTTATGCATGGTTATGCCGTGGCCGATGGCGCTGCGTTCTCTTTCAGGAGCTACAACGACCACCTTGCCGATGGCCGCCAGGGCCAGGCTAAGGGCTTTGATACCCGGCGCGTGGATACCGTCGTCGTTAGTTACCAGGATTAGCAATGTTACACCTCGTAAATGGACAGGGTCATGGTTTGCCCACCTGTATCTTTGGACAGGCCAAACATGAGGTTATAATCCTTCAGGGTTTTATTTAATAAGTCGACGATTTTATATAATTCATCGTTACTGGTAAAACTCTTGCTGGCCAGCAGGCGCATGCTGGGTCATCCCTTCCTTCCTTCTTCCCTGGTAGGGGTCAATCCCCAGGCCCGGTTGTAACAGCAGGCGGCAGTTTCAGGCTCACCCATGGCATCATACAGGGCTCCCAGCAGTTGCCAGCCATCGCCGTGCCGGGGGTCAAGGCGCAACAATTCTTCCAGGACTTCCCGGGCTTCCTCTAAACGACTTAATTTCATCAAACAGGCGGCATAATTTAGTCTAACCTGCAGGTCACCCGGCTGGAGGGCCAGGGCCCGGGCATAGAGGGGGGCAGCCAGGTAATATTTACCCAGGGCTTCCAGGCAGGTGGCGGCATTATTGAGTACGGAGACGTCCGCCGGTAACAGGCGCAGGGCCATTTCCAGGCATTCAATTGCTTCCAGCCAGCGCCGGCCCTGGACCAGGGCGGCCGCCAGGTTGGCGATAATTTCCCCCTGCCGGGGAGCCAGGGCCAGGGCCTGGTGGTAAAATTTGATGGCTTCTTCAATACGGTTGAGCTGGGCCAGGCAGACACCTATGTTATTCAGGAGATCGGCATCCCTGGCACCATACTGGCTGGCCCGCTGAAAGCAACGACAAGCTTCCTGCCATTGCCCCAGGCGCTGGTAACAGAGCCCGGTATTAATTAAAATGCCCGCATCCCTGGGGGCAAGTTTCAGGGCTTCCTGGTAACAGGCCAGGGCCTCCTTTGCCTCTCCCATTTTAAGAAGGCAATAACCCAGGTTGTTCCACCCGGCAGCATCACGTTTCCTGGTATGAAGGATTCTTTGATAAAGCGGAGCCGCCTCGTGAAAGCGACCCTGTTCCAGCAGTTGCCAGGCCTGCTCTTCTTTACGTAATGTTACCTTTTGGGAGAGGGCAACTGGCTGCTGGTCCCGGCTGTAAGCTGGATTTTGGACAGGACTGGACACGGTGCATCGCTCCTTTTCATATCCATCCTGTCCTTAATTTTTCGTCCTCCTCTATACCATTTCCTCCCAAATATACCAAAAATCGTATGTCAAATAGCGTCACCACCCGACTTCCCCTGGTCTTTGGCGGCGCATTCGCGACAGTATCCGAAAAATTTTAGCTGGTGATCGGTGATGTGGAAACCGGTCTGCTGGGTTAAAAGTTTTTCCAGGGATTCCAGCAGGTCATCATCAAACTCCTGGACCCGGCCGCAGCCCAGGCAGATCATGTGATGATGGTAGTGGGTCTCGTGCTGGTCCAGTTCATAACGGGTGCGGCCATCACCAAAATTGATTTTCTGTAAAATATCAAGTTCGGCCAGGAGATCCAGGGTGCGGTAAACGGTAGCCAGGCCAATATCGGGGTACCGTTCCTTGACTATATTATATACCTCTTCGGCACTCAAATGCTCGGCCGAATTCTCCAGGAAGGCCTTGAGGATTACCTGGCGCTGGGGGGTTACCTTATAATCCAGCTGGTGGAGCTTTTGACAGATGGCGTTGAAGGTATTTTCCATAATAACACCTGTATCCATTAATCCCTGGCCATTAAGGTTTCCATAAACCCCTGCCCGGTAACTTCCTCTTCCGGCCGGGTGGCCAGCTTTAGCTGCCCGTTGAAGTGGCAGTAGAGACCTTGAGCACCCATGGTGGTGACTAATCGCGGGCCCAAAGCTGTTGTTTCTTTAATATCCAGCCTGATGAGGGGTGTAGTACCGGCCTGCAGGGACAGTTCGGCAGGATAGCTCAAGCCACCCTTGGTTTGCCGGTCAAAGACCTGCACTTCCAGGTTGCCGGTGGCAGCCAGGATTTCCTCCTCGCGAGCCAGGTAAAGGGCAGTTACGTGTTCACCACTGTAAAGGAGGTTGCCCCAGAAGTCGGCCCACAGGAGGGTATAGGCATCGGTATAATAACGCCCCAGGATGGCGCCCCCTAAGGTCCGGGGTAAAGGGAAATTATAACGGCGGTGATCAATATATCCGTGGCCGCTAAAGCTCTCCTCTTGTCCTGCCAGGACTATCTTGCCACTGACACGGGCGCGAGGTACCGGTACGGACCAGAACAGGTATTTATCACCCTTCTCGCCATAGTTAATCCGGCCGTGGCCCGGTTGCCAGCCAGGCAGGTGGGGTTCATACTCTAACTCCAGTACCGGCTCCTCTGATCGCCATTCCAGGCGGAAAAGGTTTCCTTCCTGGTAGATACGATTACCGGCCATTTGGACATTGAGGTGATCGGTGGCAGCCGTAAAAGGGGCAGCGACTTCCCGGATAATCACTTCTTTACCAGGTTGGGCCAGGAGGAGACGGGCTTTCCCTTCCTCCCCGTAGACGGCAAAGAAAACGTTCAGGTAGGTACCATCACCACTGCTGGCTTCCCAGAACCAGCTCTCTTCCTCCCCGGCCCGGCCCTGGTAAGCGTTGTCAGCTGCCGCCAGGGGTTTACCTGGTAAAGCGTTAAACTCGGTATCCTCCCAGAAAGAAAAGGTACTTTCGCGCAAGCCTCTCCACTCCTTTCCTATTCACCAAGGGTATCCCATTTGCCACAGCGGCTGCCCCAGCGGGCAATTATACTACCTTCTTCTTCTATATTAACAATTTCACACAGGTTTGAACACCCCTGGCAGGTAAAACTGCGGGCCCGAAATTCTTCTTCGGCTACTTCGAAACCTTTAAATTTAGTCTCCCGGTTATTGTTGACATAATCTCGAGCTAGGAGGGCGGCGCCCAGGGCCCCCATAACGGCAAAGTGGCGGGGCACGATAATTTCCTGTTGCAAGGCTTTACTGAAGGCGGCCCGGATACCGGCGTTGGCCGCCACTCCCCCCTGGAAGACGATGGGGGCGAGTATCTCTTTGCCCTTGGCGACGTTATTTAAGTAGTTACGGACCAGGGCCTCACAGAGGCCGCCGATAATATCTTCTATATTGTGCCCCATTTGCTGTTTATGAATCATATCGGATTCGGCAAACACGGTGCAGCGGCCGGCAATGCGTACGGGATGCCGGGCCTTTAAAGCAAGTTCGCCGAAGTTTTCAATAGGAATCCCTAAACGGGCGGCCTGTTGATCCAGGAAAGAACCCGTCCCGGCGGCACAGACGGTGTTCATGGCAAAATCGATAACTACCCCCTGGCGGAGAATGATAATCTTGGAGTCCTGGCCACCGATTTCCAGGATGGTCTGGACCTCCGGCACTTCCAGGCGGGCGGCCACGGCATGGGCTGTGATCTCATTTTTAACAATATCAGCGCCGATAATGGCCCCGGCAAGATAGCGGCCGCTGCCGGTGGTACCGGCCCCGGCGATGATCACGTCTCCTGGCAGGGTGGCCTTCACCCGGCGGAGGCCCTCTTTCACGGCCTGGATGGGCTGGCCGTGGGTACGTATGTACAGGCTGCTTAATACTTCTCCTGCAGCGGTAATGACAACAACGTTGGTACTGACGGAACCGACATCAATACCCAGGTAACAGGGCTGCATTACTCCTGGCCTCCATTTGCTCGCGCCGCTGGCGCAAAAGATCGACAAAGGCTTCCAGCCTGGTTTCTACCCCGGCCCGGCCGGTCTGTTCGTCAATGGTCAGGCTTAAAATGGGGATGCCCAAGTCCCGGCTAACTCGCGGCAAAATACTTTTGGCTACTATTTCAGGAATACAGGTAAAGGGAGACAGCTGGATGACACCGTCAAAACCATTCCGGGCGTAAAGGATGGTTTCGCCGACGCTATTCTGGCCATGGCCGCCGACAAATTGATTTAGATAAGGGTGGGCCAGCTGGCGTACGTCCTGGGCACCGCGGGCCAGAACGTCGGTGGCCGTGTACTGGGTCAGGTAAATAGAACGGTGAGTAACGACCCCCATCTCCCCCAGGGTTTTTTCTATTTCCAGGTTCATAAAAGGCTCCAGCAGGACGTAAATTTCCCCCACAATACCCACCTTGAGGGGGCGGCGGCCGGTATCCCGGGGAATATTTTGTAAAAGCTGCCGGCATTCTTCCCGGGCGGCAGCTAATTCTTGCAGGGTGCGGGCCTGGTCGACGATTTTAAGACAGCTATGGAAGGTACGGGTAGTTTCCCCGCGTTTTAATTCATAGGGGCGGATGCTGGTAGCTAGCTGTTCCAGTTCATCCAGGAGCTTTAACTTGGCCCAGGCGCGGCGGACGACATCAACAAAGGCCAGCCAGGAAAGGCCGGCTGCCTTGAGTATGCGCCTTAATTTAATAAAGAAGGGCCAGAGCCCCGTCAGGGGAGGGTCAAAAATAAAGATTTCAAAGTTAAATCCCAGGTTGCGTAAAATCCTTTCATGCATCATGCCGTACAGGCCAGCCCGGCATGGTCCCACCCCCCCGGAGGTAATAATCATCTCCGCCCCCCGTTCCAGGACTTCCAGGTAGGTACCCAGGACCATTTTAAAGGGGATACAGGCATATTCCGGGGCATACGTAACGCCCCGGTCCAGGGTGGCGGGGCTGGGGCTGGGCGGGACGACGGCTTCGAAGCCCATATCTTCTACCAGCTGTTTGAAACCCAGGTAGGAATACCCCATATGGGCAAAGGAAACCTTTTTCACCTGTTACCCCTCCTCTGGTGCAGCATATCGACGAAGGCTTCCAGGCGGGTGGTTATGCCGGCATCACCCGTTTGCTCATCGATGCTCACCGACATAAAGGGTAATTGCCCCCGGCTTAACTTACGGATGTCCAGTTCCATAATCTTATCCACCATGGCATCGGGGCCACAACCGAAGGCAGTGACATGAATGATGCCGTCTATATTTCCCTGCTGGAGATAATGATAGGTGGCTCCCAGCACCAGGTTGGAAAAATGCCAGAAAAGGCGCTTGGGAAGGCGGCTGCTTAACCGGTAAAGCCGGGCCGGGTGGACCATTTCCATGGTCCAGACATTAACGCCCATCTTTTTTAACTTGCCAATGATATCCAGGCTAATATATTGATCATAAACCTGGTAGGGATAGCCCAGGACGGCCAGCTTCAGGGCTCCTGGTTCCCTGGCTGGAGCTTCTACTGCCTCGCCCCGTAGTTTGGCCATGGCCTGGAGGGGCAGGTAACCTGCCAGGAGCAATTTCTGGTAGGCATGCTGGTGGTGCCTTCCTTCCCGGTAGGCAGACCAGGCCCGCCACAGGCTACAGCCCAGCAGTTCGGCCAGGCCCCGGCAGGTCGGCCATAAACCCCATAAACCCCGGCCCGCATCGACCTGGAGATCGATGATGGGGGGCAGGTGGGCCAGGGTAGCCCGCACCATATCCGGTAAACCCAAAAATTTGGGACAAAAAGTGGCGCGCTTATTTGTTCTTACCATACGCGGGATAAAGATGGCATCAACTTTATCTTTAAGGGTCAGGACATGACCGTGGTAGAGCTTAATAGGAATACAGGCATCGGCGACTGCTTCGCGGGCGCCGTCATCCAGGATAGCCTTGGTAGTCAGGGGTGACGTGACAATTTCGATTCCCAAACGGTTAAAATAGGCCTGCCAGAAGGGAAAATGGGTGTAATAAATCAAGGCCCTCGGGAAGCCAATATGTAACGCCAAAGATTTCTTCCTCCTGCTGAACTGTCCTTCCTAGATTTCGACGTCCATTTAAAAATACCTGCCGGGTTTATAAAGAAGCAGGTATTTTCTCTAGCGGGCCGGCATAGGGTTTAGGTGAGACAAGAATGAGGTTCGGGGGTGGAAATTTTGCTGCGGGCTGTTTTGATAGGGTTACTTTATGCCATGTTGGCCGGCCTGGGTATGGCCACCTTGCTGGGGTTACTGCTGTATTTTACCCCCCTTTCCGAGGGCCTGCTACCCCTGCTGGCCAGTATTATCGTGGCCCTGGCCGTCTTTTTGGGGGGCCTGCAGGCGGCAAGGATAGCCACGGCCAGGGGACTTGTCCAGGGCTTAACTGTAGGCCTGCTCTTTTTCGCAGTCACCCTGGCCATGGGCTGGAGCGGCGGGCCCCTGGCCCTGGGAGCTACCGGCCAGAAGATGGGGCTCTGTCTCCTGGCCGGGGCCATGGGCGGGGTGGCCGGTATGACCGGCCGTTAATTTAATGCCTTAAAGCTACCAGTAACCAGCAGAGGAACCCTCCTGCCAGGAGGAAAAGGCCAAAGATCAGGCGAAAACGCAGGCCCCCACGGGGAGTAAAACTGCCAGGCCACCGGGCCTGTTTTTCTTTGGATTCTTTAATGCTCATTTTTATCCCTGCTCTTTGATATCTTTTATTTTCCATTTACCTTGGTCGTTTAAAATAATAATTGTCTGGGGAACGGAAAGGGTACCCTGCCGGGCTGATACCCACTCGGCATTTCCCCGGGCCCGGGCAGTCCCGGTTTTAAGATCAACCTCCTGTTCTTTGATCAGGAAAAAAACGAACCGCAGGGAAGGATCCTGCTGGCGGCGTTGCTGCCACTTTTGTAGAAATTGATTTTTTTGCAGGGTTATTAGCAATTCCGGGGTAACCAGTAAGGAAAGCTGGTCCTCCCTTCCTGTGGCTAGGGCCTGGTAAAAGTTATAAATAACAGCAAAGGGTGCTTGCTGTTGACTGGCCGGAGCCAGGGCCGGCAGGGCAGGCTCTGCTTTGTTTTTTTCGCTAAAGGAAAACCACCCCCAGGTCAGCCCTATTCCCAGAATTAAACCCCAGGCGAAATATTTACAAGGCCGCATTCTCAATCCCACCCCCATGGTTAATTGTAATGGTGGGACCGGCCTTTTATGCTAAAAAAGAAGAGAGGTTACCCCCTCATTCCTGGTGCAAAATTTTTTTTAACAGGCGTTTCAAGAAGGACGGCAGGGGAATAAAGTAAACCCGCATGCTATTCACCTCACTCTGGTCTTGCCTCCTTAATTATAGTATTAAAGCCACGACCAAAAAGTGCATGTTACCTGGTGGCAGGCGGGTTAAACCAGCTTGCGAGCCTTTCAGGGAGTTCGGCCGGGGTCACTTCGGCTGTGGTAACCGGCGGCAGGGATTGGAGGAAATGGCGGCCGTAACGCTGGGAGAGGAGGCGCTGGTCGAGGATTACCAGGGCGCCGCGATCGGCAGCGCTCCGGATCAGGCGACCAAACCCCTGGCGGAAACGGATAACAGCCTGGGGCAGGCTTAAAGTGGTAAAGGGATTTCCTCCTTGAGCAGCCAGGTGTTCCGTGCGGGCGGCCAGGGTTGGGATGCCGGGAGACGGGAAAGGCAGGCGGGGAATAATGACACAGCGCAGGAGATCCCCGGGCAGGTCGATGCCTTCCCAGTAACTGTTGGCCCCCAGGAGAACAGACCGCGGTATTTGCCGGAATTCCTCCAGGAGCTGGGAACGACCGCCGTCAATCCCCTGGGCCAGGACGCTATAATCACTGCCAGCCAGCATAGTGCTCAAGATGTGGTACATATCGCGCAAGAAACGGTGGGAGGTACAGAGGATCAGGGTGCGGCCGCCCACGGCAGGCAAAATCTGCGTTATCACCGGCGCAATAGCTGCGGCGTAAGCACTGTCATTAAGCTGGCCGGGGTTGGGGAGCCCCCTGACGGTACACACCAGGGCCTGGGAACGGTAGTCAAAGGGCGATGCCACCTGGCAGGTAGCTATTTGTCCGGGAGGTAACGCCGTTAATCCCACCTGTTGCTGGTAAAAATCAAAGGTATTATCAACAGTTATGGTGGCCGAGGTTAAAATTACGGCTTCTTTTCGGGCAAAGAGCAGTTCTGCCAGCAGGGGTCCAACTTCCAGGGGGGCTAAACGTAAGGTATACTGGCCGGCATTGTTTTTTTCCAGCCAGCTAACGTATGCTTCCGGGTCGGCCTCGAGAATTTCCCCCAGGTCATGGCTGTACTGGGCAAAGATGTTACCCAAATTGGTGGCATCAGCGGCCATTTCTTCAGCACCGGCAGCGAAAAGCAGTTCCGCCAGGCGTACCAAGCGACTGGCCAGGCCGTTCAGGGTTTCCTCCAGGCGGCCAAAGATGGTTAGCAGGCTGTCCCAGGCCGGCGTTTCCTTCAAGCGGGCCGTGAAACGTAAAGTGGAGTTACCCTGTTCCCACAGGGCAGCCTCACTTAATTGAGCCAGGCCATCCCAGAAGGCCTGCCATTCCTGGTGCATCCTGGCAACTGTTCCCTCCAGATCTTCTAACAAAGGTAGCAGTTCGGCGTTTCCTTCCCCGGTTAAACGGCGGGCGAGGTTCCAGGCCCGGCCTAAAAAGCTAAAGGTACTACCTTTCCCTCCCAGGCGGTGGAGGAAAAAGTCACAACTGGCCTGCCTGACCGAGGTGCCCAGGTGTTCGGTGGCCGCTTCTTCCAGGTGATGGGCTTCATCAATAATGAGATAGGGATACTCGGGCAGGACCTGGTTGTTTAAGCGGACATCACTTAAAAGCAGGGAATGGTTTAAGACCAGGATACTGGCCGCCTCAGCCTCCCGCCGGGCAGCATTGACGAAACAGCTGTCATTAAAGGGACAGCTGTTACCGGCACAGGTGTCCTTTTCGGCGGCCAGGGCGAGCTTCAAGCTTTCTTCTTCCGGTTTCAGCTTCATTTCGCTCCAATCGCCGGAAGTAGTCAGCTTGAGCCAGCGCAGTACCCTGAGGATAAAGTGGCGTTCCTCTTCCCCGGGTGGCGGGTTATGCAGGTAATCCCTGAGCTTCCGCCGGCAGAGGTAGTTATTGCGCCCCTTGACCAGGGCGGCCTTGAAGGTGAAAGGAAGGATATCCTTTAACAGGGGCAGGTCCTTATTCATAAGCTGTTCCTGGAGGCTGATGGTATGGGTGGCAATGGCTACCCTCTTGCCCTGGTGGCAGGCCCAGTAAATGGCCGGCAGGAGATAGGCCAGGGATTTACCCGTACCTGTTCCGGCTTCAACAATAAGGTACCGGTTCCCGGCCAGGGCCGTAGCTACGGCCCGGAGCATCTCTGCCTGCTGGGGGCGGTATTCATAACCGGGGAGTTTACCGGCCAGCAGGCCCCCTGGAGCCAGGAGGGCCGCTATTTCGTCCGGGCAAAAGTCAGGGAGTGCTGGCGGTGGTGCCGGTGTTTGCTCCAGGGCAAAGAGCCCGGTAGCGGCTACTTCTGCCGGGGTTGCCGGGATGGATTCGGCGGCCAGGGCAGCCTGGAACCAGGGTTGCAGGCCTGCCGGAGCCAGCCTGAACAAGTCGGTTAGTAGTTTTTTATCCAGGGCCAGGGTAGCCCGCCAGAGGGTATGTAACAGCTGGACGGTGGTGAGTACATCTCCCAGGGCGCGGTGATGTTCAGTCACTTCCAGGGCGAATTTTTGGCTTAAAAACTCCAGCCGGTAAGAAGGCAGGCAGGGATAGAGGATGCGGCTTAAGGTTAAGGTATCAAGCAAGGGGCGGTGCCAGGTAGTAGAACCCAGGGCCTGGCTTAAAAAGGCCAGGTCAAAATTGCCATTATGACCCGCCGGGATGGCTTCCCCTATAAAGTCCAGCAAATCAGGCAGGATTTCTGCCAAACAGGGTGCTTCCCGGACCATGGCGTCATTAATACCGGTAAGTTTCTGGATATAGGCCGGTATCGGCCGGCCGGGGTTGACCAGGGTGTGGAACTGGCCCGTTATATGACCTTTCTCCAGGCGGACGGCGGCTATTTCAATGATCTGGTCCCGGCCCGGATCCAGGCCGGTTGTCTCCACATCCAGGACGACATAAGTATGGGGTAGCACTTCCCAGCACTTCCTTTTGCGGGGCTGATTAGCCCAGTCTAACCAGGGGCTGGCCACTGGTGACGTTAGTACCAGCCTGGACCAATACCTCCTGGACAACTCCCCCGGCTGGAGCCTGAATTTCATTTTCCATTTTCATGGCTTCGATAATGAGCAGGACCTGGCCGGCAGTTACCTTCTGTCCTGGTTTAACCCTGACTTCTACTACCGTACCCGGCAAAGGAGATGTAACTGTACGGTTATCCTGGGGTAAGGAGGTTCGCGGGGAAAGGCCGGCCTGGTGGACGGGAGGAGCTTTCTTCGCGGGGGGTTTCACCGCCGGGCGCAAATGCTCAACCGTCCCACCTACCTCCTCTACTTCTACACTAAAGGTTTCCCCATTAACGGTGACCTGAAAATGGCGCTTCAACCGGCCATCCGCCTCCTTTCTAACGCCAGCGAACTATGCATCAGCTCCTGCCGCCCGACCAGGACCCAGCGATTGGCAATCCTGTTCAAGGGCCGGATGGTTGTGATTTGCCAGCCGGTTTCTGCCGGCATATATACTGCTATGGCAGCGGTAATGGCGGCCACGATTTCCGGGGCAACTGCTTTATTTAAAACAATTTGCTGGTAAGAAACGACCATAAAATATCACCTGCCCTGAAAATAAAAACTGTTAAACGGGGAAATTACCGTGTTTTTTAGCCGGGCGGCTTTCCCGTTTGTTAAGTAAAGTTAACAGGACCTGGACCAGGTGCCGGCGGGTCAGGGCCGGGTCAATGACGGCATCCACCAGCCCCAGGCCGGCGGCTATATAAGGATTGGCAAATTTCTCCCGGTATTCGGCGATTTTTTGCCGGCGCACCTCAGGAGGGTCACTGGCCTGGCTGATTTCCTGGCGGAAGATAATATTGGCCGCCCCTTCGGGACCCATGACGGCAATTTCCGCCGTCGGCCAGGCTACCACATGATCGGCCCCCAGGGAGCGGGAACACATGGCCAGATAAGCACCGCCGTAGGCCTTGCGCAAGACCAGGGTCATTTTGGGAACGACGGCTTCAGCAAAGGCATACAGCAGTTTGGCCCCGTGGCGGATAATACCGCCCTGCTCCTGGTCGACCCCGGGTAAATAGCCAGGGGTATCGACAAGGGTCAGGAGGGGGATGTTGAAGGCGTCACAGAAACGGACGAAACGGGCGGCTTTATCGGCAGCATTGATATCCAGGCAGCCGGCCAGGTGCCGTGGTTGATTGGCGACAATACCTATAGTATACCCGGCCAGGCGGGCCAGGCCGATAACTATATTGGCGGCATATTGAGCCTGGATTTCCAGGAACAGGCCGTCATCTACTACCCCGTAGATTATTTCTTTGACGTCATAGGGTTTATTGGGATCGACAGGGACCAAATGCCGCAAATTGGGGCACTCCCGGTCAACGGGGTCAGGGCTGGGCACATAAGGCGGATCTTCCAGGTTGTTGCCTGGGAGGTAGCCGAGCAAGGTCCGGATTAAATGCAGGCAATCTTCTTCTGTGGGAGTGTGGAAATGGGCTACCCCGCTTTTCATGGCATGGGTGGCAGCCCCGCCCAGCTCTTCCGGGCTTACCTCTTCGCCGGTAACGGCCTTGATTACCTGGGGCCCGGTAATGAACATCTGGGCCGTACGATCAACCATGAAAATAAAATCCATTAATCCGGGCGAATAGACGGCACCGCCGGCACAGGGTCCCATAATGGCGGCAATCTGGGGGATAACACCGGAAGCATGGGTATTACGGCGGAAAATTTCCCCATAACCATTAAGGGCCGCCACCCCTTCCTGGATGCGGGCGCCGCCGGAGTCGTTTAAACCAATAACCGGTACCCCTGTCTTCAGGGCCAGGTCCAGGACCTTACAGATTTTGGCGGCATGCATTTCCCCTAAAGAGCCGCCCATGACGGTAAAATCCTGGGCATAGACATAAACCTGGCGGCCATTGATGGTACCAGAGCCAGTAACCACCCCTTCCCCCGGTGTTTCTATATTTTGCATGCCAAAATCAGTGGCCCGGTGGCGGACAAACTGGTCCAGTTCCAGGAAACTGCCCGGGTCCAGCAATAACTCTATTCGTTCACGGGCCGTAAGCTTGCCGGCAGCATGCTGCCTGGCGATGCGTTCCTCACCGCCGCCGGCTAAAACTACTGCGCGCCTGGCTTCTAGGTCGGCCAGCCTGGCCTTAATATCTTCACTCAATTAAACTATCCCCCTTATTATTCCCTACCTCCTTATATTACCAGGTAATAAGGGCAGCTTGCAAGTCCTGCCTGTAAAACTTTCAACCCCTCTACCGGGCTATAGCTTGCCCTGACGCTCCCTGAAACTCCCCTGGGCAGCAAGAACAGGGTTTTAAGCCATTACTGGAAATGGTTATAACCCCCGGGATTTAAAGGCAATCTCTTCCCATCGATGATGATAGTAATACCTTCCGTAGCCGGGACCACATTACCGATGGGCGTAACGGGGGTCTGGCAGGCCCTGGCTATGGCTTCCTGGACGGCAGCCACCTTGTCCGGCCGGCAGGTGAGGAGGAGTTCGAAATCCTCACCGCCGTAGAGGGCATAAGCCAGGGGATCTTTTTGATAAATAGCGGCAAGCTGCCTGGTGGCCGGGGCGATGGGAACGGCAGCGGCTTCCAGGATAATACCAACACCAGAGGCCTGGGCAAGGGTATATATTTCAGCTACCAGGCCATCGCTGATATCATCGGCTGCCGTTATCCCCCCTGCCGGTAGGGCGGCCCGGATTTCAGTTACCCTGGGGGTGGGCCGGAAGTGGCGTTCCCGGGCGAAGACCACGGCCTCCGGTGGGGCCGGGCGGGGCGAAAGCAAGGTATCCAAGCCGGCAGCCGACCCCCCGAGATCGCCCGTTACCAGCAGGACATCTCCCGGCCGGGCGCCGCTGCGGTAGAGACAGGCCCCCTCTTCTACCCGCCCCAGGATGGCCAGATTGATCACCATGGCCCGGGGGGAAGATACGGTATCGCCACCGATTATATTGACCCCAAAACGCTGGCCGCATTCCCGTAAGCCTGCGTAAAGCTCGTCCACAAAGTCCACCGGTTGCTCCGGCCTTAAACCGAGGGAAACAAGGGCCTGTTCTGGTATACCACCCATGGCGGCAATATCGCTCACATTTACCGCCATGGTCTTGTAGCCGATTTCCCGGGCTGTAGCCGTGGCCAGGGTAAAGTGGATATCTTCCACCAGCATGTCCGTAGAGGCCAGGGTCAGGTAACCACCTTCCCCCTTTAAAACCGCAGCATCATCGCCGATACCCATAATGACTTTATCCGGGACCACAATGGCCCCGGCTTTCAGGCGTTCGATCAAACCGAACTCGCCAATAGTTTTCAGATCCAAGGCTTACTCTCATCCCCCTTTTTCTGGCTATCTATATATTGCCACAGGGACAGGACAGGCGCAAGCCTTTAGTGCTGTGGCACGGCTGGTTGGCTGCCCTGGATTTGCTTCCCAAAACTGGCGATAGCTCAGTTTTTTTGCTGTTCTGAGGTAAGTAATAATTGCTGTAATAACGATAGAATGTCCTGGAGGCGTTCCTTGATGAAGGCATCGTCCGGGTCCAGGTCGTGGGCGGCCCAGTAACTGGCCAGGGCCGGGGCAAAACGGCCATGGTATTCATGAATGACCCCCAGGGCCAGCCGGGCTTCCAGATCCCGGGGATCATTTTCCACCCGGCGCAGGTAGGTAAGGTATTTTTCTTCATCCTCAAGGAGGTCCTGGTCAAAAAAGACGCTACCTATTTTAACCCGCCAGTTACAGGTATTATCCTGGACTTCAAAAGGACAGGTGCAACTAAAACGAATACCGCGGTTTTTTAAGGCTTTCCGGAAATAACGGCAGAAGGCGCAGCGGCCGTCATAGCCCTGGCCCTGGATAGCCAGGTCATTACCGCCCAGGTTGATGCCGGTACAGGTGGGTATGCGCTCCCGGGTCAGGTCCAGGCAATAGGCAATTGTTTTTCTCTCCCCGGCGTGCCGGAGCTGGAAATTAATCCGGCAGGTCGTAGGGTTGCCACTGGTTCCAGTCATTATTTCTCTCCCCCATTCCTGTTACATCCTATGGCCAGGAAGGGGAAGAAATGACTGGTTCACGGAGTGGGGTTAACCCCCAGCAGGGCTGTAAGAGGGATCACCTTTTATTTCTGCAGGCAGTAAAGGGAGGGCAACCAGCCTAACTTCCCGGCCAGGGCCGGGTACTGGGGCGCTGCAGCGCCCAGGGCCACCAGCATAGCTTCCATGGCATTGGCCGCCGGGCTGAAACCCTCGAAGACGGGGGTTGTTGCCAGGAGCCAGGCAGCCCCGCGCCGGCGCAGGAGTTCCCGGTCGCCGGGCGTGGTGCCGCCGGTAATAACTACCTTACCGGCTAGAGAAACAGGTAGATGGCGACGGATAAAATGCCAGTCCCCGGCAATGATTTTGACCCTGGCAAAGAGATGATGGTAATGGGGGTACGATTTTTCCTGGTCATGACCCAGAGGGTAAAGGTAGCCCAGGGGCAAATGGGCCAGCAGGGGCATGGTTAAATAACCCAGGATCATGAAGGTTGATAAAGGAAAGCCAAGGGGGAGTTTTAAACCAAAGGCAGCATCCCCGGCCAGGACGGGATAGCCGGCTGCCTGTAAAGCCCGGGCCAGCCAGAAGCGGTCCAGGACGGAAACTACCAGCGCCCTGCTACCGGGGGGTAAAAAAGCCAGCTGGTCTATGGCCCGGGGCTCCACCCATTGCTTCCAGCCAGAGCCATCCACCAGGGGGGTCTCTTTAACCTGGCGGGCTAAATACCGGCCTGCCGGGCAGGGATAACACCGCGAACCCAGGTGGTAGTTAAAGTTGGCGCCACCCAACCCCAGGGCATCCACCCGTCCATCCAGTTTTTTAAGAAGGCGGGCAGCCAGGTCCAGGCGGCCATTGCAGCCGCGCCGTTCCAGGAGGATTGTCTCTTGGCCGCAGTTCAGCTTTACCTGGTAATCCCTGCTATTAGTACCCAAACTGATACTGACTACATGCTTGATAGCTACTTCGACTCCCTCGCCTGGCCCTGTAAACGTTTGACAAGGTATTCAGCCAGCACGGCGTGATCTTCCGTGGCCAGGATTGCCGCCGCGGAAGCATCGAAAAGGATAGTACCGCTGGGGGGGATTTCATCATCGCCGGCCCAGATAACCAGCCTTACCGGCAGGCTGGGAAAAGGATAAAGTTCAACGGCAGCATCTCCCAGGTTTACGGGCCGCCCACCAAGGGGCCGGGCGGCCTGGAGGAGGCCGGCGGGATCGTGGCCGAAGGTGCGGACCAGGGGCAAGACGGCCCGGCCATAAAAGGGTTGCTGGTAGATGAGGCCGCCGGGCAATTCCTTAAAGGAAACCCATTCACCCCGCCGGGCAACTGCCGGACCCACCAGGTAGTGGAGGATTAAAACCTGCACCCGCGGGTCGACGCTGCTGCCGTCACTGGTACTGATGGTCCCGCCGGGGCAGGATATGTGAAATACGTCACTTAAAGAGGGCAGGATTAACACCTTTTTTTCCCTATCCCAGGTAGCCCCCTTATTGACGGCTATTTCCCGGGGGTTGCCTTGCTCCAGTTCCTTGCGGGCCAGGTCCAGGGTGACATCCAGGTTATAGGGGAGGGCCAAGTAAACCACGTCCTCTTTCATTATTTGCCTGGAGAGGGTGTTACCGTTACCAGGAGTTCCTTCCTGTTAATGTTTTTTCTAGAGTACCATGGTTTAAGAAAAAATAAAAGCCGGCTCATGCCGGACCGGGGTGCCTAATGTAACGGGACAACGATGCAGTTTTGTTTTTCTTCTTCAGCAGCCAGGACCCTTTGTAACTCTTCAGCGCTGACAAACCGGTAATCTACCTCTTCCCCGTTAATCCAGGTCAGCAGGTAATCCATAACCCCCGCCTCCTCCGGTGTTTTGTATACACCATCCTGTCTTCAGGATAACACCTGGAGGAGGAAAATGCAAGGGGAAAATTAAAGGTTCCTGAAAAAACCTTCATTGATGGCTTTTAAGGGATCGATATTGCTGGCCAGAGCCTCCCTCGCTGCCTTGATGGTAAGCGCTTCATCCATATCTCTGACCCCCGCAGATAGCAAGTTTAGTTGCCCTGTTCGATGAACGCTTTGCCTTCTTCAATTGCAATGGCCTTCACCTTACAAACCTCTACGCACTTGCCGCAACCGTTACAGAGGGACGTCTCAACAACGGGTTTCATGTGGGAATGGATGGCCTGTTTTCCAGGCCGAGCGATAGCTCCCATCCCCAAGTTTTTTATAATACCTCCGAAGCCTACATCATCATGACCCTTGAAATGGGTAACAACGACTAACTTATCAGCTTCGTAAATAGCTGGATCCCACTTTGACTTCGCTTAAACCTTCCCGGGCCCTGGCCAGTCTGTAGTCCAGACCTTTAAGGCCGTCGGCTATAATTAGGGGCGCCCCCATGGCCGCCTGGTCGTAACCATTGAAATTAGCTGTTTCCAGGTGACAGACAGCGTTAAATCTGCCCCGGTAAAACAGGGTGTTGCAGTCCGTTAGAAAAGGATGACCACCCCTCTCTTTCACTAACTGAATAATTATTTTTAAGAACTGCGGTCTGAGCATTCTGGTATTACCCAGCTCACCAAAATGGAGTTTGATGGCAACTAGGTCACCTTCTTCAATTATCTTATTTAAACCCGCGTGGTTACAAAGCCTTTTTAACTTGTCGAGGACACTATCGCCTCGTGTTCCTTCAAGGTTAACAAAAAATACCTCGCCGCCCATATCCAGTCACCATAGTATTGGATTAATTTATGGACAAAAGCCGATGAGCGTTTCGTCATCGGCCTGTCATTCTAATGAAGTATTGCCTACTTCCATCCTTCAAAAGAGTTCACATTCTCCCTATCTACAATTGCCAGGGGGGTCCAGTAAATCTGTTGCTTTATTTCGTGCCCTTCCAAAACTTTCAGGGCAAGTATTAGGCCACCTTTGCCAAAAAGGTAGGGTGACATAGCCACTGAGGCATCTAATTCTCCTTTAGCTATGGATTTACGGGCATCATCGATAAAATCAACGCCAACCACTGTTACCTGGTCTTTCTTACCAGCTGCCTTGAGGGCCTCCACAGCGCCCAAAGCCATAACATCGTTGGCACAAAAGATGCCCTTCAGGTCGGGGTTAGCCTGAATAAGGTTGGCCGCTATATTATAAGCCTTTTGCCTGTCCCAGTTACCCGGCTGGATTGCCACCAGGGTAATATCTTTGTTACCTTCAAAGGCTTTCTTAGCACCTGTTTTCCGGGCCTCACTCTGGGCTGCACCGGGGAGCCCTTCAATTATCGCCACTTTGCCAGCACCTATTTTTTTAATTATATACTCGGCACCCAGTTTACCCTGATCTTCAAAATTGGAGGTAATAAAAGCCTGGACCCTGGCCCCCGCTCTGGTAGCTGCTTCCTGGTCTACACTGGTACCCACTGCGACAACCGGTATGCCTTTTTTTGTGGCTGCAGCAACGCCTGGGACCAGGTTAAACGGTGTAATAGCCGAGATAGCAATGGCGTTATAATCTTTGCTAACAATGGTTTTCAGAGTTTCTAGTTGAGAATTTACATCATCTTCTTTGGGGGCGGACATCACATCTACTGTTACACCATATTCTCTGGCTGCATCTTCATACCCTTCTTTCACAGTAACCCAAAATGGATTGGCCAGGGTAATTAACAGGGCAGCAATTTTATATTTTTGCGAGGCTTTGGGAAGGGGTTGCAGGGATTCTAGGAGCTCGGCTTCCGCTTCTTTAAAGGCTTTATTATTCACAGTTGCCTGGGGTTGGGTATTGGTGGTTTGGGGGTTGTTATTCGCAGTTCCCCCTTTGCCTGAACAACCCGCTATACCTATCAATAGGACAAATACTAACGCGAATGCCAAGAGCTTCCGCATACTTAAAGTCTCCACCCTCTCTTTTTGAATATATTTATCACCAAACAAGTATACCTGTTGGCGGCCCTTCTTTAAGGCCCCATTTTATTGTTTTATTGATTATTCCGGGTTAGAAAAGAATTCACCTCCTCTAAACTGGCCTTGAAGCGGGGTAAGCGTCAAATACAACCCACCTTGGCACCAATCGCAAGTATAGGGGATAATCCTCTTCAGAACACAAGCTGAGGAGGATTTTTTGTTATGACCAAAGCCGAACGGCAAGCACTATGGGAAACCCGGATAGCCGAATACAAGA
>NZ_LTBC01000017.1 GCF_001594015.1 Moorella mulderi DSM 14980 | reverse complement strand
GGGGGCGGTTCTGACGGCGGCGGGGGCGGCGGTTCCGGCACCGGAGGCAGCGGCCCCATGCCTGTACCCGGCACCTCGATGTATTTCTCCACCACCGTGCGCCGCAATACCCCGTCGCTCACCCGGAGTTCCAGCTTTACCTTCTGTCCCGGGGCCTTATTTACCGTATACTGCACGGTTTTTGAAAATTGCTGCCTGCTCTCTTCCCCGCCGGCCAGCCACTGGCCATCGGCGTAGAGGTTGTAGTAAATTTTATTCTTCCACTCAGGAACCCTGGAGGAAACGAAAGAAGTACCGCTTATATTGATGGTCACCGTCTGGCCCTGGGTAGCCTGGGTAGGGGTGCCGAGGTAAGCAAAGGGCTTGGAGGTGGGTCGGATAGTCACCGTCTTGGTAGCTGCGTCCCAGGAGACGTCACCCGTACCGCACATGTCGGCCACCCCCCGGACGTGCACCCGGGTGGTGCTCCAGCCCCGGTTCGCGCCCCACCCTTCTATCCGGGCCTTGAAAAGCTGCCAGTTAGCCGGATCTTGGACGAAATCAGGGTTGCCGCCCAGTTCGTCGGCCCATGACTCCAGCAGGCCAGTCTGTAACATAACCGCGCCTAGCTGGGAGGGTACTATATAACCTCCCTGGGGCTGGCCGAGAAGGTACTCGAAGTACATACCTTCGCCAAGCATTCTACCTGAGGGGTCCTTAATATGAGAGAAACCCTTGTACCAAAAATACTTAAAATCCGGATTAAACCCCAGGAACTGACCCAGGTATGAACCGGGGTCAAAGAACTGAACATAGGTTTCCTCCTTGATTTTAAGATCGCTCATATTGTCGGGCACCAGGGCCAGGGCCGGGTCAGGCCGGGCAAGGGAAATCATGGCAACTACAAACAACACAAGGATAAACAGCCAGCCATGCGAGAAACGTCTTTTTCTCATAAGGGACCCTCCTTTCTAGGCAACTTAAGAATTCGGACTGTTAACCCATAAAACATCACCCCCAAAAAAGAAAAACCCCGGCATAGCCGGGGTCAATAAAAGCTTATTATCTATGCGAAATAATAATATTTATCCAACCATACGTAGCACTCATCACATAAACACGCGTGTTGTCGCAAGTGTAAAAATCCTTACCTTCAAGAAGATAAGGGATAGTTGTCTTTTCCCTATAATACTCCGCCACCTGTTCAGCAAACTCTTTGCCAAACTTGCTGGCCAAGATTATCTCTGCCTGCCTGTACCCTTCTTCGGTGCCCCCGTCGTTTAAGGGAGCAACACCGATTTCCATTTCAATCGTATCGGTAAAGCGGGGTACTATATTTACTCCCGCATGGGTCTTATACAAATACTTCGGCATTACGGAATCCCTGTAGGCCAGCCTCCCGTCAGGGTCCGGTATCTTATATCCCCTATCAATCCACACCCAATCCTTGAATAGCTCCACCGCCTTGCTTAAATCCGGCCTGGGATCACCTTTCGGCCACAGATAAACAACCTGGCTGCCGTCATCCCAGCCCACCTCATAGCCCAGGGCTTCGGCCACGTAACGGGCGGGCAGGTAGACCCGGCCCTCCTTAAGCAAAGGAGCCACGTCCATCTCCCTGGCCTCTTCGCCTACATACATCACCTTGCCGTCTACGGCCAGGGTAATGGTTTCATTATCAGTGATCAGGGTGACCGTATTGGCCGAAGGGCTCCAGGATACCTTGTCGTCCGGCACGCCCAAAGCCCTGGCCAGGTAGCGTACCGGTACAAAGGAGCGGCCCTGTTCGGCAAAAGGTGCCGCATCGGTTTTTACGGGCATTACGTTGTCGATGACGTACTCAGATTTGCCTAACATGAAGGCGATGCTTGCGGCATCCCCGGCCTGGGCTGTAGACGCCCCGGCAAAAAGGAGAAATAAGAAGGCAAAGAAAAAGGCTGTAGCGGTTAATTTGCGCTGCATAGTAATACCCTCCTTCTTTTTTGACAACCTCAGGATGAGATGATTGATTTAGTCTTTTTATCATCCTTCTTACCATTTTAGCCAGCGTCTACCATATCATCAATCCCTGTATGTCACTCAGTCTTTCTAATAACCCTGGGCGCTACCGTCGAATGCACATATATGGTCGTCACCTCCCTGTAATCCGGCCTCACCACCCTTATCCAGGGTCCTATTTTCACTGGGAAGCTGATAATGGCCGTAACCGCGGGCCTAGTTATGGTTTCCCTGAAGTCGCCATATTGGTAACTGAAGGGCACATCGTTAGCCACATGGAAGTACTCCACCCCGACCGTCCCGTCCGCCATGGAACCGGAAAGGGGATTGTTGTTGCCGTCCAGCCGTAAATTCTCCCGCAAGCAGGTATAAAACGCCTTTTTAGCCTCCTGTTCCAGGATAACAACCCGGGAGTTTTCGGCATCGGCCAACGCGGCCCTGTCTATTTGGGCGGCCGCAGCCTTAAGGGCAATGTTCAAGGCGTGCCTGGCGCTGATTTTAACGGCCAGCAAATACCCAACATCCATCACCAGTGCGATCATTACTATAGCTACCAGGCTAAAAAACAAGGATAGAATGGCTGCCGAACCTTTATTGTCCCGCATCACTCGAAATACGCCTCGCTTACGGCCGCCGCTCGGGTCTTCAGGACCAGGTTTTCCTCCTGCACCAACCAGTTCCCGAGGGTGCCCACCAGGAAGGTCTTAAACCTCACCGGGTACATCACCCCCACCACTACCTGGTCCCCGCGCTGGACATTATCCCCGGCCGGCGTACCCCAGACGACTATGGTGCCGGGGGAATAATACGGCGAACTTGCCAGGTAATCCAGGCTCAGATCCTTGCCGTTGACCGTCCAGCGGCTGAGGTAATCTGCTATCTCCAGGCGGGTGTCTTCCGAAAACCCGCCTGCGCTTGCCGCCCTGGCGGCGGCGGAAGCTGTGGCATAGTTTACCACCGCCCAGTCGTAAACCAGAAAACCCATCTCCACCAGTAAGAAAAAAATCATCAGGAAGACCGGCAGCACCAGAAGCGTCTCTATAAAGGTATTGCCCCTCTTCTCCTTAAACACCCGTAAAAGCACGTAAGCATCACCTCAAAAAAATAGGCCGCAGGGGGGAATACCCTGCGGCCCGGCAAAAATCAGGGCGTGCCGATAGCATTAATCTTAGAAACCATTTCAGTGAACTTGGTGCCTATGGCCGTGGCTAATGTAAGGATGAAAGGCGAGATCGTGAGCACGAAGAGGATGATCCACAGGGCGTTCTCGATGAAGCTGGAGCCGCGCCTGTCGGCAAGCAACCCTTTAATAAACCCAGGCGCTAGTTTATGTCGGGCACTTGCACGTCGGAAATGCTCTGCCTGATCTGGTCCAGCTTCGGCGTAACCCCCTGGCTGGCCAGGGCGTACCCCGCGCCCGCCACCAGGAGCACCACCACGATGATCCACAAGGCGTTTTCGATAAAGCTGGACCCCCTCTGGTCGCGCAAAGGTTTGAGCAGGTTTTTTATAAAACCCATGTTTCACCGCATACCTCCTTCCCGGCACGCCCTGATATAATAAAAAAAGCGCGGGTAAGACCGCGCTTGATTGACTTTCCTGCTCCCTGCATAGGATATTTGCAAAAAAGCAGGAATATTTGGTTGGACAACGAAATATAGCTCATACCAAAAGTAAAAAGGAAGGTTTCTATAATGTACCTCCCTGAAGATGCAACTATAAACAATATCGTTTGCTACCTCCGCCGTTCCCGGCAGGACATAGCCCGGGAAAGGCGAACCGGTGAGGATACCCTGGCAGCCCAAAGGAAATTAATGGTCGACGAACTGGAAAGGCTAAAAACCCCGTATGATATAGCCGAAGAAATTGGCTCCGGGGATAAAATAGAAACCCGCCCCGTATTCCAACAGGTAATTAAAGAACTAAAAGAGGGTAAATACGACGCCATAGCCGTCAAGGAGATACCCCGCCTAGGCAGGGGCACTTATACCGACATGGGCCAGATTTATGATCTCATTGTAAATAAACGTATCTTTATCCTCACCCCCTTTAAGACGTATGACCCGCAAAACAGCGCTGACCTCCGCCAGATCCGGTTCGAGTTGTTCCTCGCAAGAGAAGAATTTGAAATGACCCGCGAACGCTTAATCGGGGCCAGGTATACATACGCCAAAGAAGGGAAATGGGTTGCCGGCTCAGTACCCTACGGCTACCGTTTAAACCAGAACACCATGCGCCTTGAACCCTACGAAGAGGAAGCCAAAGTAGTAAGGCTCATATTTGATCTTTTCAATAACGGGCTGGAAGGGAAAGAGGTATCCCACAAAGCTATAGCCACTTACCTTACCCGCCTGGGTATTACCAGCCCCGGCCGGGCTGCACGTTGGAATTTCCTTTCAGTAAAGCGAATATTAGAAAACGAGGTTTATATCGGTACCGTGAAATTCCGCACCAGCAGGAGGGTTAAAAACAGGCATTATGAACGGCCCCAATCAGAATGGATAGTTGTGCCTGGCGCCCACCAGCCCATAATAGATAAAGAAACCTGGGAAAAAGCCCGGGCAAAAATTAACCTCAAAAACACCAGCCGCCCCCATGTAAAAATGGATTTTTCACCCTGCGAGTTGGCCGGCCTGGTCGTCTGCGCTAAATGCGGCAAACACATGATCAGGCAGTTAAATATCCAGCATTACCGCAAAAAAACAGGAGGAACCAGTGTCTATCATAAAGAATTCTTATTCTGCCCTAATGGTTGTGGCTTTGTAAAATACCGGGATGTAGAGGCAGGTATTTTAAATTACCTGGAACAACTGGGCGAATTTGATGTACAAAAACTGACAGAGATGTTTAATGAAACCTATAACGCCCAGAAAGAGGCGGCGGCCACCCTGGACGTTGCCGAAGCCATAGAACAAAAAAAAGCCGAACTCAGGCGCAGGTTGAACTTTATCTGCGAGAAATATGAAGCAGGTATTTACGACGACCAGACCTTTTTGGAGCGCCAGCAAGAAATAAAAAGGGAGATGGCCCTTTTAGAAAATATCCCGCAAAATAATAAAACCCCGGACGACACCGAGCGGGAAATGGTGACCCTGAAAGAAAACATTAAAACCTTCCTGGCGGCTTATCATGCAGCCAAAGACAAGACGGCAAAAAATAATTTGCTGCGCGGCCTTATCTCAGCAGTATATCTTACCAAGACAGGCAAGGGCAAGTTTAACCTGGAAATATACCCTTTATTCTCGTTCACGAAGTAGTTTCGTCAAGAGGCGGCTAATTGGTGGTATGAGGTTACTGTCTACTCGTCGGCCGAGATCAAAGCAAAGCGGCCAGCCTTAAAGTTGCCCTCCTGGGAAAGGCTGAGCAAGTTATAAAGGAATTTCTCGTCACATTTTAGCATTTCCTGTTAGTCTTAGAACCATACAACGCCATTTCCGAACCTGGCCCAAACCTGTACTGGATGACCACCTTGGACCGGCGCTTCCCATCTTCCTCGATAGTATAAACGTCAATCCGCTTAACCAGGGCCTGTATGATTTCGCCTTTTTGCTCATCAGTTACGTCCTGTAACCGTTTCGCCAGGTCCTCCATAAGAACCTGGGCGGTAATGGCTTCCGTTTCAAACTGCTGGGCCGATTGCTGCTTGCTGAAAAGGAAATCTCGCCTGGCTACCAGGGTCTCAATCTCCCGGCTCAAGTTTTTTAACTCCTCCTCGGCTTCTTGGTCCGAAATTACACCCCGAGCACAGAATGAAAGCACCTTGCCCCTGGCCGCCTGCTTCTCGAGGATTGCCTTCTCCAGCGCCGCCAGCTCATCTTTTACCGGGTCCAATTCCTGCTTGTTCTCTTTAATTTTAGCCTCCATTATTTCGCGAACCTTTCCCGGATCCTTAGCAAACTCCTCAATATCCTGCCAGACGGCTTCTTCAATGTCCCTGGCCCGGATCATCTTCGCGTTGCATAGCCGGCCGGCACCATTATTTAAAGTACCGGTACACCGATAGTAGACTCGCCCCTCTTTACTCATACCCGAACTGCCTACCATCCGCCGGCCGCAGTTGCCACAGAAGATAAGTCCCCGGAGCAGGTAGTTACGCCCCCGGCTCCCCCGGGCGGCGTCGGCGTTATCTATGAGCTTGGCCTGGGCGGCAACAAAATCCTGGCTGGAAACTATGGCCGGTACCGGTATCTCTATGGTATCCTTCCTCCGCTTAGAGCGTTTGAGGTAGGTATAGGTTCCCGTATAGGCCTCAGTCCGGAGGATAATAGAGATATGGCCGGCATGCCACTTCCCGGTGCTCTTATTCTTCGTCCGCTTGGATTTAGCCGGTGTAGGGATGCTGCGGGCATTTAGGTATTTGGCGATGTCGATAGTACTCATTCCATCAAGGTAGAGCCGGAAGATCAGACGGATCGTCTCGGCCTCTTCCTCATAGACTTCCAGTGCCCCATCGGCCCCGATCCGGTATCCGAAGGGAGGCATCCCGGTGACCCATTTCCCCTGGCGCGCCTTCCGGTCTTTGCCCATCTGGGTGCGCTCCAGGATAGTGTCCCGCTCCAGGGCAGCTATGCTGGCGAGAAGGGTCATAAAGAACTTGCCGGTAGGGGTGCCGGTGTCGAAGGCCTCGGTCATGCTTTTGAGGGCGATGCCTTGCTTCTCAAGAAGATCATATGTATCTAAAACATGCTTTACGCTCCGGGCCAGGCGGTCCAGCCGGTATACATATAGCACTTGAAATTTCCCAGCCCGGGCATCCGCTACCAGGCGGGCGCCGGCTGGTCGATCGGGAAGAGCGACGGTCCCGGAAACACCCTCATCAAGATAAAACTCATGATCTGTTATCCCCGCCTCGGGACCGTGGAGGTCCAAATACTTTTTCGCATATTGGACTTGACCCTCTATAGTCCCTCTTTCGGCCTGTTCCTCCGAAGATACCCGGCAGTAGATAGCTGCTTTGGCCATCCCGGCGCCCTCCCGTTACCATTTTATGCTTGTTGTTGGACAACTCATGCCTTGAATATATTATACCAATCCGGCACCGGGGAGGGTGGCCTCATGGAGATGGAAATAGAGAGGATTTATTCCGACGATCCGGCGGATTGGGAAGCAGTGGCGGAATTTATTATAAAGTTTCTTGGGCAATACTTAAAAGCCGGGGCATAAACCCCGGCTAGAGAACCTACCTTCCCTCTTCACCCGCGGCGCAAGCGAACTGGAAATTGCGTTTTGTCAAGCCTATTCCAATTAATAAATTTTCCGTCTTTACTTTTCGCAAAGAGGTCTATCTCTTTGCATATTGCAAGTTATAATTATATCGAGGGGATATATATGACTTTCGGCTCGAGATTAAAAGAGTTACGTCTTGATAAAGGGCTTACTCAATCAGAGTTGGCAAAAATGCTTTCATTAGGAGAATCTACGATTTCTTTTTATGAAGCAGACAAAAGAGAACCCGATTATTATACGTTACAACGAATAGCCGATTTTTTTAGGGTAAGCACCGATTATCTTTTCGGACGCACTGATAATCCTTTACCGCCCGATATGACCTCTCAAATACCTATATTAGGCAACATTCGCGCTGGCATACCTTTATTAACCGAAGAGAATTATGAAGGGGAATTAGATATTCCCGCCGATATTAAAGCTGATTTTGCCTTGCAGGTAAAAGGCGACAGCATGATAGGAGTAGGGATCCACGAGGGCGATTATGCATTATGTTGTGAATCCCAAATAGTGCATTCAGGGGATATTGTAGTAGCATTACATGATATTGCTTCGGGTTTCTCGGAGGCAACCCTAAAGTATTTTTTTAGGGATAGTAAAAAGGGCGATATATTAAGAGCAGCTAACCCCGATTTTGAAGATATTGTGATGGATGAAAGCTATCGTATAGGTGGAATTATGGTGGCTTTACTTAAAAAAGAGCCTCCCCCTTACTGGCATTTTACGAATTATTTATCTACCAGGGATATAACATTAAAAGAATGGGACTCCGTTATTCAAAAAGCCATCCAGTGCGGAATTACACCAGCCCAACTAAAAGAAATTATTGATATACAGTGGAATATGATGCAAAAATTTATGCGAAAGTAGATAATAGAGACCGCCGAATGGCGGTTTTAGTATATGAGCATAATTCGACAAAAAATGACAAGCTTGAGGTGGTTTAATTGGGCTGGAGGTTCCGAAAAAGTATTAGGATCGCAAAAGGAGTTCGCCTAAACTTAAGCAAACGCGGCGTTGGACTAAGTGTCGGAGGAAAAGGCTTTCGAGTAGGCATTGGTCCTCGTGGTGCTTATACCTCAACAAGCATTCCGGGAACAGGACTTTATTCCATTAACTATTTTGGAAAAAATAAAAGCAGAGACTTCCCTAAAGCTGAGCAGAATTTTTCTAGCCAGCCCAAAATTGAAGGTTATAATCTTAACATGCCTCCAGAGTTGGCCACTAGTTCAATTTATACAGCTCTTGGATGTTTATGGTTTTTGATATCCGTAATATTTCTCTTTATTTGGTGGCCCATCGGTATTCTAGGAATTATAATCCAAATAGCGTGGGCAGCTAAATCCGCCAATTCCCCCACTGGAAAAGCCAAGAATCATTTCCTGCAAGGGAAAATAGCTCTGCAAAAAGGTGAATGGCAAAAGGCTTTAGAAGAATTTTTGAAAGTCTTGGAGGTTAATCCAAAAATTAACTCATTATACCGCGAAATAGCCTTTTTGTATAGGCGCTTAGATAATCCAGAAGAAGCAGCTAAGTACTTTGAAAAATATCTTACAAGTTATCCAGATGATGCTGTAATTAAGTTAAATTATGCTAGTATATTGGGGATTACCAAACAATACCATAAGGCCATAGAGATCTTACAAAGCCTACCGCCTGAAATGAAACAAGAATTAGTAGTAATAAATACGCTAGCTTCCGCTTTTCTCGGTTTAAATAAACCTGAGTTGGCACTTGAGGTTCTAGAAAAAGGCCCTGTTCGTAGCCGAAAAACCATGGATGAACAAATGAAGTTATTCCGCTATTTGTTAGGAATAACTTATAAAGAATTAGGAGAGAACAATAAAGCTATAAAGCAATTTTATAAGATATATGTCGAGGATACAGAATATGAAGATGTCAAGGCTCTGTTGAAAGAATTGGATCCTTCATTTGGAGGATGAAACGAAGAAGACAATTGATGTTCTCAACTACCTGAAGGTAAAGTGGGAACGTGAGAAGAAAAAAAGGGAAAAGAAAAGGGGTGATTTTTAATGAGCTTGCCCAAAGAAGAGCTTCACCGCCTGGTTGACAGGCTTCCGGAGCAAAACGTAGCAAGGGCCAAAAGATACCTGGAAAGGCTGGTAAAAGCGTACAACCAGAAAGCGCAGCCATGTCGCGATCGCATAACAAGCCTTTCTATATTGATCCTACCTGTCCTAAATGCGGCACCCCCCTTGTGTTTGCGGACTTATTAGATGATCCCAACACGCCATGGGAAAACGTCTGGTATGACGAATTCATTTGCCCCGTATGTCGCGACTATATTTACCTGGACTGGCCGGAAAGCGAAAGGGCAGCCTTGAATGAGGGGCAAGAGGAAGGCGGCGTTAGCTGGGATGAACTCAAGTGAGAACTCTATGTATAGGAGTGATAAAAATTGGCTTCTCACCGTTTTCTAGTCGTAATCGAGCAAGACGAAGACGGCAAATATATTGCCTCGGTGCCCTCTCTCCCCGGATGCCACACCCAAGCGGATAACCTTACTGACCTGGAGAAGCGCATTCAAGAGGCAATAAGGCTTTACCTCGATGAGAACGCTGATGTTGTTATGCCAGAGGGGAAGTTCATCGGTATTCATCAGGTCGAGGTGCAGGCATGACAAGGCTTGCGATTATTTCTGCTGAAGATATGGAACGCATATTAATCCACTTGGGCTTCGAGCGAAAAAGGCAGGTAGGAAGCCACGTCATGTTTGCCCATCCCGATGGGCGTTGCACAGTTGTTCCCTTCCACAAGGGAGAAGATTTAGCCAGAGGTTTAATCAGAAAAATCCTCCGTGATATAGACATATCCCAGGAAGAATATGAAAAATTAAGGCAAAACGTCCTATAAGAAAACCTGCTACTCCCTTTTTACTACATCAGGCAATCTGTTAAGCAATTAGTAGAAAAATATAAAACCAATGACCCATATCGCCTGGCGCAGGAGATGGTTATTGACGTTGACGAATTCCCCTTTCGCCGGATTAAGGGTCTGATCCTTGAAATAGCCGGGAAGGTTACCATTTACCGTAGAATTGATTACCTGGGACGAAGAGCCGGAACTAAATGAAACCCTGGAGCAATTTGCGGCCAGGGTTGGATTGCCGGTAGATATGATGAGATATAAGGTCATAAAGTAAGAAACCGCCGAACTCGGCGGTTTTGGTGTATATGCAGTTTTCGACAAAAGACGACAAGTCCAGAGGTGAGATCATGCTTAATCTATTCCAAAAAAAGAAACCCAAGGTAACCATGAAACCGGCCCCTGGGCAATGCCCGAAATGTGGCAGCCATATCTATCGTGTTGAGGGGATAAAAGATTTAACGCTTTGGTGTACGAACTGCGGGTGGAATCAGATTGATTATAGCTTAAATAAGCCGTCGTTGTATTGAAAAGCGCTGCGGTTTTGGTGGTGTATAGGCAGGATTCGACAAAAGGTGATAAATAGGAGGTATCATTTTTATGCAAATGCAACTGCAAGGGGCAAATATTGTAGTTGTGTTGTCTCAACCCAATAAAAACGCCGTTAGAGTCAATGAAATTTTAGGCTTATATCCCGGTGAACCCCACACTACACTTTGGTTTCCAGATCCTATTAGCCCGGGAGTCATCGAATTTCCTAACAAAGGTATAGGTATATCACTAACGGAAAATCGCCTGCAAATTCAATCTAGGGTCAATGATAATTTTGCGCTCAATGATTTCTCAGAGATCCTAATGAAGGTGTTGCATCTAACAGGAGGACAAGCCGTAAATGCTTATGGTTTTAACTTTGATTTTATTTGTTCTGGATTGCCGGAAGTAAAAGATATCTTTAGCCTCGCTATTAAACCCACCTCGTTTGAAAATATACCCAATACGGCCTTGAGATTATCTTTCACCAAGGATAATGTATTATTTACCTTAGACTTAGCCGATGATAAACCAAATTTAAAACTGCATATAAATATTCACCACAATGAAAGCCTAAATACGGATATTTTAGCACAACGTACAAGTGAAACGCTTGAAAATGATTGGAATAACAGCCAAAAATTAATTGCTGAGGTGATAGGGAGTGGCAACACCCTTGCCTAAAAATGGACGCCCACAACTTACTTTATATAAAAGTGAACAGCGAAAGGCAGAGACTAATTCTAATAATTTCCCTCCTGACTTTTCGACTGGCATGGGCTATAATGAATTAGAAGAAATTATCGCGACTAGAAATAGGGAATTAATTTATTCTCTGATGATCTATATTCTCAATAGATTTTCCACGCCTGGATTTATAGAGGCGCTTACTGAAACAGCCGCCACCAATGAGGAGGGGCAAAACATGGATTGGCAAGAAAAGTATCTTGACAAGCTGGACCGCGATTTCTCGGAAATAAAAGCGGAGTTCCACGCCATGAGGTCTGAGCTGCAGGCCTCGGCTAAAGCCACAGAGGAACGCGTGGCCCGGATAGTTGACCAGGCACTTGGAGAAATGCGAGACCGTGATAATCAAAGGCATCAGGCATTTCTCGATATAAGAAATTTTTTAGCCGAGGAACGCCGCTGGGTTATTGCTATGGCGGTAACTACTATTTTGGGTGTGGCCGCTATGGTAATCGCTATATTATTAAAAGGCTAAAAGTGCCGACCACGCTTACATCTTGAAGTCATTTACTGCACCCCTATCCTCTCCCCTCCCCGTCTGCTAAACGCCTGAAACACCCAGGCGCTTTCTATTATTAGCTCGCTGTTGTATGGTTCTAAGAATAAACTGGAACTCCATGATTCCCCGGTTGGCAATATTGAGTTCACCGTCAAAACGGTAGGCCCGGGGGTCTGATTCGGAACCGTATTCGGCAATGGTGGAAAAATCGATGCTACCGGTGAGTTCGGCAATATCCTGGGACTTGGGGTCAGAAGGGCTGAAGGTGCCGATGCCGACCCGTTTCTCTTCCGAAAGGACGATGCGTTCCACCGGTACCTCCTCTACCCGGCCGTCATATTTCTCTTCGACCATCAGCTGGCAGACGGGGCAGAGGCTACCTTCGATATAGATGCCGTATTCCTTCTGGAACTCCGGCCTGAGCTCCCGGGGAATGAGGTGCAGGGGTTCTTCGTGCATGGGACAGCCTTTAATGGCATAGATGGCGCCGGCGTCGGTCTGGCTGTACCTTTCCAGGCCACGTTTAAGCATAGTCACGATGGTCGACTTGCCGCCACTGACCGGCCCCATGAGGAGCAGGATGCGCTTGCGCACATCCAGCCGGCAGGCTGCCGAATGAAAATACTCTTCCACCAGCTTTTCCAGGGTACGCTCCAGCCCGAAGATCTCTTCGCTAAAAAAACGGTAGCGCTTGACACCGTCAAATTCTTCCACCCCGGCACCAGCAATCATGTCATATATCCGGGCATGGGCCAGCCGCGCCAGCCTGGGATTCTTAATCACCATGGCCAGGTAGTCAGCAAAGGTGCCTTCCCAGTATAACTTTTTGGCTTCCTGGCGATATTCCTCCAGACGTTCCAGGATTTTCACCGGCCCTTCCTCCCTTCCAGGGAAAAATAGCAGCGAGTATAAGGTAGGAGTATTATATAATATGTATGAAGGACCGGAAAAAGAAGGCTACTGACAGGAGCAGGAAAACTAAGGAGTGGAGCCGAATGATTATATGAGGAACGGTAAAAAATATCGGCGAGGTGATGGGTTTGGGGTACAAGTACGAGTTTACCTGGCTGATCCGCCTGCCGGTGGATGAATTGCCGGAAAAACCCAACGAACAAAAGGGCGACGGCGAAAACCTGCTCCTGTGGAAGCGCACCAGTGGTAATATTATCCTGGGTTTTTTCCGCCAGGGCCATAAACTGGCCCACCCGGTGGGTATGGAAGCCCTGATTGTTACTAAAAGCGAGGAGGTCCTAGGCTACGGCCACATTGTCAAGTCAGAGATTTACGAACTGCCCGATGGTACCCTGACAACCGTGGTAGAATTTTCCGTGACCCGCCTGTTTGATGAAGAAGAAAAAAGGGTTATCACCCGCATCTTCCGGGAGATGTACGGACAAAGGCAGGCCTAACTAATAACTGCAGTAGCGTCCCTGACCAAAAAAGGGTTGTTTTTCAGGGCCATTAGGTTATAATGGAAAAGAAAATAATCCGGGGAGGTCATCCTCCATGATTTTAGGCAAGCATTTTACCCTGGAAGCCAGTGGTCTTTTAACTTTTGCCGGCGGGGTATTAGCCCCGGAGCCGGACATCCGGCGCCTCGCTGATGTCCTGCCGGTACTCTATGCCGATGTCCCGCCCAGCGACCGGCCCCTTTATTACATGTACCGGGGCGTCTGCCTGGAAAAGGACCGGGAATTGTACCAGCAGCACGACATCCGCTACGATATCACCGTTCTCCTGCCAGGTACCATTGGTAAAGAGTATATTAAAACCGTGGGGCACTTTCACCCGCTGAAACCCCACTCTTCCGAAACCTATCCCGAGTACTACGAGGTACTTGACGGGGAAGCCATTTACCTGCTGCAGAAAAATAACCGCAGCGGCGAAGTGGAAGAAATTATGGCCGTCGAAGCCAAAAAAGGCGACAAGGTCTTCATCCCTCCGGCCTACGGCCATGTAACCATCAACCCGGGCAGCCAGCCCCTGGTCATGGCCAATCTCATTGAGAGCCACTTTTCCTCCCTTTATGGTCCTTTCCGGGAGAAGCGTGGTGCCGCCTACTACTACCTGGAAGGTGAAGATGGCAAAGGGGACTTTGTTAAAAATACCCACTACCAGAATTCGGTGGCCCTGAAGATGGTGGCCGCCCCCAATCTCAGCCAGCCTATAAATATCGTCAAAAATAAATCATTGTACGAAGCCTTTGTGGCCGAACCGGAGGCCTTTAAAATTTTAAAGTAGTACCCCATGGCCGGCAGGACCGGCCACCTACTATGCCTGAAAAGGGCTATTTTCAGGGTAGGCAGTATAACACCCCGGTAAACTTCAAACCGGGGTTTTATGCACTCCGCCGCTCACCGCCGTCTACAGGAAAGCTAAGGCCTCCTCAATCTCCAGGAGCACCCAGGGGTCGGTTTCTTCCCGGCGGGCCTTTTCCAGGGCCGGGCGAGCCGCCGCACCCAGGCGCCCCAGAGCCCAGGCCGCATGCCCCCTTAAGATCGCAGCCGGGGACCGGAGGGCCTGCGCTAAAGATACCATGGCTCCGGGGTCACCCAGATTGCCCAGGGCAATGGCGGCATTGCGCTGGAGTACAGTTTTCCCCCGCCAGGCCAGGGCCGTGGACCCAAAGGTTCGATGAAATTGCTCCTTATTCATAGTAATAATGGTAGCCAAGTCCGGCCGGGTTACTTCGTGACCTGCCCCGGCCACTACTCTTACCCTTCCCTCCTGCCGGCGGGCCACCTCTCGTAATGCCGCCCTCTCCCGCCGGTTGGCCGGGCAGACATCCTGGCAGGCATCACAACCCCAGATATATTGCCCAAAAAGGGGGCGCAGTTCTCCCGGGATCACCCCCCGTTTCTGGGTCAGGTAGGACAGGCAGCGTTCCGGGTCCAGGCGGCCGGGGGCCACTAAAGCTCCCGTCGGGCAGGCCGCCAGGCACCGGCCGCAATCCTCGCAGGCAGCGGGTTCAAGGGGTACACCGGGTTCCAGTTCCAGGTCGGTGATAACGAGGCCCAGGGAGGCGCCCGACCCCAGGCCCGGGATAATCAGGTTGCAGCTGGCGCCGTAATACCCCAGGCCGGCCAGACAGGCAGCCTCCCTTTCCAGCAGGGGGCCGCTGTCAACCTGGAGGGCAGTAAAGCCGGCCCCGCCCTGCTGTAAAAGGCCGGCCAGGTCCTGGAGATGGCCCTGTAGTTCACCATGGTAATCTGGCCCCAGGGCGTAACGGGCAATCAGCCCCTCTCCCGGGCCCGGTGGCCCGGCCAGCTCCGGGTGGGGACTGGCTACCACCACCAGGGAACGGGCCGCCGGGTAAAGAAGCTGGGGCTGGCAGCGTTCTTCCGGGCGACCACTGGCAAAAGGGGTCTTAAGACCCCTTTCCGCCCGCCATTTTAAAGCCGCCTCACCCCGTTCAAAGGGCTGGACCGGGGCTATCCCCAGAACCAGGCCCCGGCGTGACGCCCAATCTTTTAGTTCTGCTACCTGCATGCCCCGGTTTCCCCCTTCCTTATTTATATTATTTTAATAACCTTCATCAGAGGTTTCCAGCCGCCGGCACTTGTCAGGGCCACAGTTAAAACCGCAGACAGGACAGACGCTGGCACTGCCAGGATTGACCTTAAAGGTATTGCCGCAGCGGCTGCAGCGGTAACTCAGCGGGGCATTGTCGGCACCCATCTTTATTTAATCCCTCCTAACATTTTTCCACTTTAGTATAGCCCGGCAGAGTTTACCTTATAAGCAGGAATTTACCACAGGTTAACGCATTAAAAAGCCACCGGTCTATCTCAAGCCCGGTGGCTTTTTACCAGGTGCCTGCCTTCAAGAAGCCCGGCGGCTGTTGCGTTTGAGAATGGCCGGCATAATATCAAAAAAAAGCTGCACCAGGCGGGGGTCAAACTGCTTCCCCGCCCCTGCCGCCAGCTCCTGGATGCCGTCCAGCAAATTTTTGGAATACTGGTAGGCCCGGCAGGAAGTCATGGCATCAAAGGCATCGGCCAGGGCAATAATGCGGGCTCCCAGGGGAATATCGCTGCCCCCCAGGCCATAATAACCCTGCCCGTCCCAGCGTTCATGGTGGTAGGCCACCAGGGGCTCAAGAACCTCAAACTTCTCATTACCGGACAGGATCTGGACGCCAAATTCCGGGTGCCGGCGCATGACCTCCCACTCGCCCGCCGTCAAACGAGCCGCCTTGTGGAGAATGGCCGCCCGCACCCGGGCCTTGCCTATATCGTGCAAGAGCCCCCCCACGGTAATGATGTTCACTTCTTCCTGCTGGAGCCCCAGTCCCTCGGCCAGGGCGCAGGCCAGATTGCCGACATTACAGGAATGCTGGTAAGTCGTCATACTGTGGTTACGCAGGCGATCCAGCAAAACTGCCACTTCTGGTGCCACCGACACCGGGACCACTCCTCTTCCCGCCTGCTACCATTTTAACCGAAAAATTGACAGGCCTCAAGTATCTCTGCCGGCATTTTTCCTGCCTGCAGGCGATCCCCTACCCCTTCAATAGCTTTTTCAGCACCTTGCCTGTCGGGCTTTTGGGCAGTTCTGCTACAAATTCAAATAAACGGGGGATCTTGTAGGCGGCCAGGTGCTCTTTCAAAAACTCTTGCAGCTGCCGCCTGTCGGCAGAGGCCCCTTCCTTCAAAACAATATACGCCTTTACCGTCTCACCCTTTACCGGGTCACCGACGCCAACCACCGCCGCTTCCAGGACGGCCGGGTGGGTCAGGAGGACCTCCTCCACTTCCCGGGGATAGACATTAAAACCGCCCAGGATGATCATGTCCTTCTTGCGGTCGACAATATAAAAATAGCCGTCTTCGTCCTGCCGCGCCAGGTCACCGGTATGGAGCCAGCCGCCCCTTAAGGTGGCAGCCGTCTCTTCCGGCTGGTTATAATAGCCGGCCATAACATTTGGACCCCGAACTACCAGTTCTCCCACCTCGCCCACCGGGACTTCCTGGTCATTATCGTCCACCACTTTAACCTCGATCCCTGGCAGGGGCAGGCCGATGGACCCCGGTTTACGGATGCCGTACAGGGGGTTAAGGCAGACAACGGGCGCCGCTTCGGAAAGGCCGTAGCCCTCCACCAGGGGGAAGGCAAATTTGGCTTCAAAGCCGCGCTGGACTTCCGCCGCTAGGGGCGCCCCGCCGGAAATGGCAAACTTCAAGGCCTTAAATTGACCCTTTTCGGCCATCCGCAAAAGAACGGCATACATGGAAGGCACGCCACAAAAAATGGTAATATCTTCTTCAGAGAGGGTTTTCAGGGTATCCTTGGGCTGGAAGCTTTCTTTAATAGTAATGGTGCTGCCCAGGTACAGGGGCAGGAGGACGCAGGTCGTCCAGGCAAAGCTGTGGAACATGGGTAAAACGCAAAGGAAATTATTATCTGGCCCCAGGTTGGATACGGCGTCCATAGCCTCAATATCCGCCAAAAAATTCCTGTGAGTCAGCATGGCCCCTTTCGGCCGGCCGGTAGTACCGGAGGTATAGAGGAAAACGCAGATATCTTCCTCTGAAGCCGTCACCGGCACTGCCGGCGGTGCAGCCTGGGCCCTGGCTGCGGTTTTATTATCGAGTACCAGCAGGTGTTTTAAGCCCAAGGCTGCCGCATGTTGCGGCGCCAGGCCCATACGCTCCACAATCACCCGGTGAATGACCATAGTGCTGCAGCCCGCTTCCCGGATAATAAAGGCGATCTCCTCGCGGGTCAGCATCAGGTTTAAGGGTACAACGATGGCCCCGGCCTGCAGGGCCCCCAGGTAGCTGTAAACAAACTCCGGGCAGTTGGGGGCGCAGATGGCCACCCTCTCACCGGGCCTTACGCCCAGTTCTTGGAATAACCTGGCGTAGGCATCGATCCATTTAACCAGCTCACTATATGTAACCTGCTCCCCCTGGTAGACCAGGGCCGGGTGTCCAGTAAGTTGCTGGTGTCGCTGCGGTAGTTGCCAGAGTAACATCCCCGAGAACCTCCTTTGAAAGTTATAAATAAAAATTCCCTGCCGGCTAGAGTTTTCCTGCCGGGCAGGGAATTTTACTTTTACCTCTAGGTATAGAAAATCGTCCCGCAATATTAAAAAGCAACCTTAAGCAGGGCTCAGACGTCTCCTCTTAGGATTTGCTCTGGTACAGTTCACCCAGGGCTGCCGCTTCCCGGGCCACCTCCCGGCGCAGTTCCGGCGGTGTCAGGATGGGCAATGAGCTGGCAGCAGGCTTTGGTGTGGGGTTCGCCTTTAAGGTCGCCAATGGCCTTTAGTTCTTCCTTGAGGCGGGCCAGGATTTTCTCCCGCTCCAGTCTGTCTTTTTCCGCCTCTTTGGGGTTGCGGACCAGGATACCCCGCCCCCTTTTTCCGCCGTCACCGACGATACCTTTCATTACTCAAGGTACCTATCAATCAGACCGGAAAGACTTTCGAGGTCTGCGCCAAATTCTGTTTCGCTTATTTCTACCACAATCTGGCCAGCGCTAATACCAAATTTTTCAAGGTACTCCAAGGTAGGAAATCCTTGCTTCTGGCCGATGAATGAACAAAGCCACTGCGGCTGGATGTTCAAGAACAGCCGAATGTTCCTATCGCTTCGCTTAAAAACCTCCAGTGCCTTGCGGCGCACCAAACGATCAACTTCTAGCTTTTTCTCTGCCAGCACTGCCGGATCGTGGAAAAACGCGCCCAGGCTCTCCACGCCTTGCGGCGTTACCTTTCTGGCTAAGACTTCGTAACCCCACACGCCGTATGTTTCCACTGCGAGCACCGGCTGAAAAAAGGGTACGATTTGGGCTTCCGGGTACACGCCTCAAGTTCACATCCTCCCTGCTTATACTGATATTTTCACAAATTGATTTCTCCCTGACGATATCCCGGGCGGATCACAAAAAGGCTTTTAGACCACAATGAAAATCGTGGAGTAACAGGCTGGCTGGACATTTTGAAAGGAGAAGCCATACCCCTTTAGCCCGGGTTGTTCACATTCCGGCAGATTCAACGCGCTGATTACTTACATCATCCTATAAAATACAGGAAACACCCTGGAACATGCATAGTCTCAAAACAAGCAGGCACGGGAAATGTTTGTCCCCTGCCGGGTAAAATGATTTCTCGAGATCACGCCAGCGAAACATCGGCTGCCAGCACGCCAACGATCCTGCCGCTGCCGTCCCGTATAGGCAAAGACAGGGTGCGACAGGGTTGCCGGGTAATGGCCGACACATACACCGTTGATATATACTCTTCCCCGGCCATGGCCCTCTGCCACCAGGGACGGATCCGGGCATTGGCCAGGGCGGCTGGCGGCTGCGAGAAAATAAAGGTACCATCGCTGCGGTTGGAGTAAACCGCTTCCACATCCGGTCTCTTAGCCAGCCATTCCCGAAGAACCACACCGTGACTGCCAGGGTCTAAAACCTGGATTTCCGGCCGGCAGGACAGTTCTCGTAAAGCGGCCATCACCGGCTCCATTCTTGCCTCGTCCTGCGGTGGATTTTCCCCGGTTAACCCGTCCAGGTCGCCGGCATTAGCGTTTTTTTCCACCACGCCGGCCACTTCCGCCAGCATTCCCCCTACTTTTTGGATGCTGGCGAAACTGTTGTCCAGTATTTCCACTGCTGCCCCCAGTTGCTGCAAGTAGCCATTAATTTCCTGGTAGGCTTCGTCAACCCTGGAGCTTATGCCGGCCACCTCCTGCTCAAGGCAGGCGATGCTTTCTTTGACCCGGCCGGTTTCCTGCACTCCGGCATCAATACCCTCCTGCCCCGCCTGGATGCGGGCCACCACCTGTTCCATCTTTTCTTTAATTTCCTGAAGTATAAGACCAGTCTGCTCAACAGCTTGCTGGGTGCGGTCAGACAGTTTTTTCACTTCTCCGGCTACTATGGTAAACCCGCGCCCATGCTCGCCGGCTCGGGCCGCTTCGATGGCGGCATTTAATGAAAGCAATCGGGTGTGCTGGGATATCTGCCCGATACTGGCCACAATCTCATCCACCTGGCTCACTGCCCGCCTCAACCCAGCTATTTCCTCCGATATTCTGGTGGAATCAAGTCGAATACGATCAATGGCCGAGAGGGCCTGCTGCAGCACTTCCTGACATTTATCCACCGATTGCCTGTTTCCCGAGACCTCCCGCGTCAGCTCCTGGCCTAAATCGGAAATGGTTCCCGCAACCTTCTGGAGCTGGTGAAAGGCAGAAACAGCTTCCCCGGCGTTCCGGCTGGCCAGCGACATCTGCTCCACGGCGGAAAAAACCTGACTTGCCGTTGCCTGGTAATCTAGAGTCAATGCGCGTAGCCTTTCCTCTAGGTTCTTTACCTGCTGTAGCGCGCATTGTAATGCCGGGAATTCACCTTCCAGTTTCCTGCCGCCGCCTGGCTTTTCAATAGTACAGACCAGCTTCTCCGAAAGATCACCCAACTCCTGCCGGGTACGCAATAAAACTATCGTCACTGCCGCCAGTGCCGCCATAAGTGCACTTGCCGTCACGGCCAGGGGATGCGGCCACCACCAGCCCCCAAGAACCCCTACCATAGTTCCACCAAGCACTGCCACAATCCCCCATAATCTACTCGCAGCCCGAAGACAACCATTCATAGACTGCACTCCCTTTCTAAGATCATAAAGCCCCCTTCCCGCCCGGGGTGAGCGGAAAGGGGGGGCACCATTACCCTTGTTCCTATGAGCTCTATATTGGCTATTCTAGCATAGATTTTCGACGGGTTTCAAGACTCTTCTAGACGTGTGTCACCGGACTGTGATATTGTCACCCTGTAAGCGGACTGAGAAAATGTCACTATGAGGGGAGAAATCTTTTTGAGTGTCAAAGAATCCCGCAGAGTGTTTGTGATTGAACAAGCCATCAAAGGCAAGATTACCAACAGGCAAGCTGCGGGCGGAAGTCCTGGCCCCCCCGGAGCTACGCCGGGAAGTGGCCCGGGAAGCAAAAGAACTGGCCGGACTGTACGGCCATATTTAGGAGTAAGTGTGATGACATGCCGGCCCCCGGCCCTGTTCCTGCAGTAGTCCTGGCTCAGGGCGAGAAAAAAACCTGTATGCTAACACTATGTTAAATTATTGTTAAACTTTATAAAATTATTGCCTGCCGGTGATAATATGCTAAAATAAAAACGCAATCCAAACAGGGAGAAGGAAGGTTTAATGCCCCATATCCTGGCTATCAACGGTAGTCCTCGTGGAAGGGAAAGCAACAGCGATCGCTTACTGCAGCCCTTTCTGGCCGGGGCGCGTGAGGCGGGAGCAACTACCGAAACTATTTACGTTACAGATTTAAAGATCAATGATTGCCGTGGCTGCTTTACCTGCTGGACCAGCACCCCCGGCCGCTGTGTCTTCCGCGATGATATGCCGGCGGTGCTGGAAAAGATCAAAACAGCCGATATCCTGGTCCTGGCCACACCCCTGTACCACTTTGGTATGACGGCGCGGCTGAAACGCCTCCTGGAGCGTACCCTGCCCCTGGCCGATCCCCATATAATCAAAGCTGGGGACCACTATACCCATCCCAGCCGGGGCAATTTCAACGCCGGCATGGTGCTCATAGCTAACTGTGGTTTCCCGGACCGGGTTCATTTTTTCGCCCTGGAGGAGCATATGCGCCAGTTAACCAAGGACCGCCCGCAAAGCCTGCTGGCCAGCATCCTCTGTGCCGGGGGAGAAATACTGGGCCATGGCGGCGCGGCTTTCGACTGGTATTTTAAGGCCCTGCACCAGGCGGGAAGGGAAATAGTAGAGCAGGGGCATTTAACGGCGGAAACAGCGGCTATCCTGGCCCGGGAACTGGTTCCCCGGGAGATGTACCTTAACATGGCCAACGCCTACTGGGATAGCCGGATTAAAGGGGAGGCAGGAAACCTCGCCATTAATGCGGACAAGGATATTACTACTGGAAGCACCCAGCCATCGCCGGCAATAAATAACTCCCGCCCGAGAGGCCCTAGCGGTACCGGGGCTCCGCCGCGTAACTGCCGGGAAGCTGTCCTGGGGATGGCGGCCGCCTTTAACCCGGCAGCAGCCGGGAACCTTAAAGCGGTCCTCCAGATAAACTTGAGCGGCAATGGCGGCGGTGATTACTATTTGATCATTGCGGGCGGCCGCTGCACAGTTCATGAAGGCCGTTCCGCAGAAGCGACGACAATCATCAACGCCCCGGCCGATGTCTGGCTGCGTATCGCCAGGGGAGAACTGGATGGAGCAGCGGCCCTGATGCAGGGCCTTTACCAGGTAACCGGCGATTTCAGCCTGATGATGAAAATGAACGATCTGTTTTCCGGCCCTGGGCTCGGGAAGCCTGCCCTTACGCGCCCGGCAGGACCTCTCCCCCTACCAGGCATGGCCTGGCTGTCGGTGGCCTTCCTGCCCTGGACCCTTAACTGGCTGGGAACAAGCCTGCATTTAAACCTTGCCTCCAGCTGGATCGCACCGGCCCTGCTGGCCCTGCTGATCTGGCTTTACCGCCGTTTCTATAACCGGCCTACCTGGATGGAGAGCGTCACTTGTGTCTATTTCCTGGTTACCGGCCTTCTAAACCTGGCCGGTAAACCATTGCCGGCTGCAACCGCCGACTTTAGCGGCTACCTGGTCCTGGGGGCCGCCTGGTTGGCCACCTTGGCCACGGAGGAACCCCTCACAGCAGCATATTCCCGCTGGAATTATCCCGCCGGCCTGGCAACCAACCCTCTTTTCCTGCGGACCAACGCCATTATTACGGCCGTTTGGGGCGAGGCCTTCCTGTTCATGGCTGTTACAGCCTTGGGGACAGCCTTTATGCCGGAGCAAAAACCTTTATGGCTGACTTTGCGTTATATCCCCCTCATCCTGGCCGGTCTTTTTACGGCCTGGTTTCCTAACTGGTACCCGGCCCATGTAGCTGCCGGCTCAAAAAAGCGTTTTAAGTTGAAACACGGTCCCGCTGCTTAAGGCGGCAGGACAGGTGGAGTTGCGCCCGGCCCCATGCTCTCCTGCTCCACCCATTTGCGGTGCTCCAGCATGGCTTGCAGGAGGGGGTGCCAGGGGGCGTAAGCCGGGTCCTCAGCCAGGTGCCGGAGCCTGGCGGCATACTCGTCGCCGAAGGGTATCCCTGCCGGCAAATACCTGGTATAAGTAGTGACATCCATTAGGTAGGGCTGCAAATCGGGGATTAAGTTACGGTGGATGTATTCGCAAATGCGGATGCCGCCGTAGTCCAGGTCACCCCAGTGATAGACCGGGGGCCTGGCGGTGGTTCCAGGGGACTCCCGGTAATCCTGGAGCCGGCGTAAAAAAAGCTGCACACCGCGGTGGGGGAAGCCGCCGGTATATACTACTAAGCCAGCAGGGATCGCTAGATCCCGGTCCCCTTCCCTTTCCCGACTTGGTACAGCCAGCTCACTTACACCCTGCACAACCTGATAGTAACTGGTCAAATTCTCCACCAGGAGAACCCAAGGGGCGGTAACGGCCGTTATCTCCATGACCCGCACCGTATGAGCGGCCAGGCCCACGCCGCCCGGAAGTTCCCCCACGTCGACGGCGGTCCCTCCCACCCGGAAAGTAAAGGGTCCGGCCACCAGCACCATTTTGGGGTTATCGGTCAGGCCGACGCTGTCCAGGTATTCGGCGTCGGTTTCATATTCCTCCGGGCTGTAAGACTTGAGGATGGCCAGCAGCCGCTTTTTCACCCTCTGTTCGAAGGCCTTGGAATCCCCCAAGACCCGCTGGCTGAAGACACGCTCCGGTGTACTGTCCTCCAGCTCCGGCAGGGCCAGGAGTACCTTTACCAGTTCCTCGTAGCCGTCCAGGTCCTCCAGGTCCAGGCCGGCGGTCTTTCGCTCTCCTAAGGCCGCGTTAACCCCGGCCCACCAGCCGCGCACCCACTCCCAGGGGTGGGAAGCCAGGGGAGCTAGGACCTGGCGCAGCCTATAGATCCGCTCCGCCCTGGGCACCAGGCCCGCCAGCTCATAGGCCCGGGGGATGGCGTCAAAGTTCAAATATACCTTTTCCACCTGCCGGCCTTCCTGGAAGCGGGGCCAGGTGACCTCCACCACCCCGGCAGCTGCCAGTTCGGCCAGCACGGCGTGGATGGCCTCCCTTTTGCGGTGGTCCATCTCGTCAAAATAATCGCCGGCCAGGGGGCTCTTCTTCATAGCGAACTGGGGCCGCTGTTTACCCGGGGTGCCGGTTTGAAAGGAGCGGCTCCCTTCGTATTTACTGATCAGCAAAGAGAGAATCCTGTACCGGTACTGCGCGTGCAGGTCCCTGCCCGTCCCGGCCATTCCTTACACCTCCTCGCCACGGCCGGTTGTCTTCCTCACCGGCGCCATCAGCGCCGGTACCCGCAAAGCCCTCTTCCTGCAGCCCTTCTGCGTGGCCCCCGGCCGTATCGCTGTGGCCATCCGGCTGCCCGTCACCGGTTGGCACCTCTTCGCCGGCCAGCATTTCCTGGCGGCTAATCATGTCTACGAAACACTGGAAGCCGTTGCGGTGCACCAGCAGGGTGGTATCGACTTCCGGCGCCATGTGCTGCATCTTCTCATCGGGTACGGCGGCTATGAGCTGCAGGTTCATACGCTTGATAAGCCGGAGGCTGGTCTGGATGCGCTCTTCATCCATTTTATTGAAGGCCTCGTCGAACACCACCAGGCGTATGGTCTTACCCGTAGCATAGAGGTGGTTGAAGGAGGCCAGGATGGCGACGTAAAAGGGCGTCTGGGTTTCGCCGCCCGATTTTTCCCGCAGCACCTGGGAGAAGGAATAGCGGTGTTCACCGCTGGTGACCACGATATCGAAATCCAGGTAGTTGCGGTAGTCGGTGAACTCCTCCAATTCCCCGGCTTCGCCGCGGATGAGTTTCTCAAAGAGCTCGTGGAGGACGGCCGCCCGGTCGTCTTCGGGCAGCTCAAAAAGGGAGCCCTGCTCCATCACCCCGGGGTCCATGATCACGTCGTAAAAACGCCTGTACCTCTCGCTGGGTTTAATCTCAAAGTGGTAGCGGTCTTCGTGGAAGGGGAAGTTTTTCAGGGCGTAGTTGAGTTCGTTGAAATCCCGCCGCGCCGCTTCGATGGCCTCGCGGAGCTTGAAGATAAAATGGGATTTAAATTCCTCTTCCGACTGCTTCAGGGCCTCGGCCAGCTTTTCCCGGTAGCGGGGGATATCCACCGTGGCGATTTCCGCTAGCAAGGGCCGGTAGGCTTCGTTATCCGGGGCACCGGGATCGGCGTTGTAGGTGTAGCGCAGGTTGTACTCGTGGCGCAAGTCGCGCAGGCGCTGGAACTCCTGCTCCCGCCTGGTGATATTGCCCTTCTGGCTGTTCTCCCAGTTGACCAGCTTGCTGGTCACGGGCAGGTCCTGACCCTCCACCTCCCGCCAGCGTTCCTCGGCCCGGGGCAGGAGTTCAACAGGGTACTGCTCCCGCCAGGACTGCCAGAAGGCCAGGGCCTCCTGCACCCTCGTCTCCTGCAGGTGAAGCTCTGTCTGCTTCTGGTTTAACTCGTTCTCGCGGCTTTTTTTAAGGCCGCTGATTTCGGTGACTTCATCCAGTAGCTCTTTGCCCCGGCGTTCCCAGTAATAATACTCCTCCTTTAACCGCTCCACTTCCCCCAGGTCCAGCCGCTCCAGTTCGGCGGCCAGGGCGGCCCGTTCCTCCTGCAGGCGCCGGATGCGGGCCGGGAGGTCCAGCTGCTCGCTGATGCCGGCGTAAAGGGACTTCTTTTCGGCCAGGCGTTCCAGCCAGGCCGCCAGCTTCTCCCTCTTGTCCTTCAGTACCTCTATCTGTTCTTTCGTCTCCGCCAGCTCCCGGCGCTTGATTTCTAACTGGCGCGCAATGGCCCGGGCGCCGATGTAGGGAACGGCGTAGCGGTGTTTTTCCAGCTGCCTGGCCACCAGGTTGTGATAGGACATGCAGGTCCTGGTGATGGCAGTGCGGTAACGGCGCAGGTCCTGCTCGTCCCGGGCCTTCATGACCCGGCCCAGGAGGTGGTCGATGTGGGCCTGGATGACCGGGTTGGCCGTTACCATTTCCCCCGCCAGGGAACCCTCCTGCGCTGTACCCAGGTACTTCTGCTCCTTCTCTGTATCCACCAGGCCGGCGCCTTCCACCTGGTGCTTCCCTTTTTCCCTTTCGTAAATGGCCAAGGCTTCGGCAAAGACCCGCGGTTCCACCAGCAGGTCGAAGCGCTGGGTATATAAATACCCTTCCACGGCGTCCCGCCAGGTTTCATCTTTCAGGTCCATTTCTTCGCAGAAGATCCAGACCGGTGAGCGCCTGTTCAAGCGCTCTTCCAGGAGCCTTTTCAAGTTGAGGACGTGCGGGGGGTAGGGCCGCTTCTTGTTCTCCAGGTCGCGGATCTGCCCCTCCAGTTCCGTTTTTTCCTGCTGCAGCTGGGCCAGCCGGTCCTCCAGGCGGCCGGCGGCCCGGGCGCAGCGGCTGTGCAGGCCGGCCAGGAAAAGACCGGTATCCCGCACCGCGGCGACGGTATCTTCCCCGGGTACCCAATCAGCATCCCCGGCCGGAACCAAGCCGGACAGCAACTCCAGGGCCAGTCCCAGGCGCTCCTGCTCCCCCGGCTGCCACTGCCAGTATTCATCCCCTTCCATTTGCTGCAGGCCGGCCAGCAGGATCTTCTCCCGGTCGAGGGTCTGGCGCAGGACCGCCAGCAGTCCCTCCTGCTCCTGCAATTCCTTATCCAAACGGGCCAGGCCTTCCTTTAACTCCTGCTCCCGCTGCCTGGCCTGGTGGCCCTGCCATTTCTGATAGGCCTCCCTGGCCTTCTGCCCGGCCTCCAGGTGCCTGGCCCGCGCCAGGTCCAGCTCCCGGTCCAGGCGTTCCACCTCGGCTACCAGGAAGCGTATCTCCTCCTCCAGGTGTTCCCGCAGCTCCACCTCCCGGGCGTGCTTCAGGCCCCGGATGACATATTCCTGGATGGCCACCGTATCCCGCAGCCGGGCAAAAGTTTCGAACTGGCGGCAGATAGCTTCCAACTGCTCCCGGCGCTCTTCCAGAGCTTCCAGCTCCGCCTGGTAGCGCTCGTGGATTTCAAAGTTCTGCCGCAGGAGGTCCAGCTGCAGCTCCTTCTCATCCAGGATATACTGGTAGACAAAATCCCGCACGTTATGGATGGGCTTAAAGGATAGGGCCTTGACGAAAACCGGGAAGAAGCGTTCGCTTACCTGGCCCAGGCGGTTGAGGAGGGCCTTCTGGTAGCCGGTTTTGCTCCGCTCGAAGATATGGCGTCCCGGCAGGTTTTGACAATAGCGGTGAAACTCCTCCCGGTTTTTCCAGCGTTCCGCCGGGCTCCAGAAATCCAGGTCGGCCAGCTGCACCCCGGCGAGGATAAAGTATTCGTCGTCGATGGCATCGTCGCCGTAGACGTCCATCACCACGCCGACGACAAAGTTTTCCCTCTTCTGCTGGTCGTAAAACTCGGCGACGATGTAGCTGGTAAAATCCCCTTCCCGCAAATACTTCCTTTCGTCCCCGCCGGTTTTGCCCCGCAGGTAGCTGATGAGGGAGCGTTTGGCCTCGTCGTGGGCCGCCGAATTGAAGCGGATCTGCCTCTGGTTGGCCACCAGGAGGACCTGCAGGGCGTCGATGATGGTGGACTTGCCGGCGCTGTTGCGGCCGGCGATGAGGGTCTGGCGGCCGAACTCCAGGGTTTCGTCGTAAAAATAGTGCCAGTTAATCAGCCGCAGGCGGCGCATCCACTTCATCCAGCAACCCCTCCTCTTTCTCCGGTTCATAGCCGGCGATCTTCTGGTACAGCTTCTCTACCGTATCCGCCTGGACGGCGTAAAGGAGGGTATGGAACAGGCGGAAGGCGCAATCGTCGGACCTGATGTCGTCATCCAGTGGTTCCAGGAGTTTGTACTGGGTGCCCAGGCGCACCAGTTCCTGCAGCCTGGTCTTGTTGAAAAGGGGCAGGCGGAAGGCTTCATACTTGGCCCGGATCTCGTGGAGGGTGGTCACCGGGAACTCACTCAAAGAAAGGCCCTGGCGTTTTTCCTGGTAGATGAGGCGCAAGACCAGGAGCCAGATGCTCTCCTCCCGGGTCAGGTTGCGCCGGCAGCCGGCCTCCGGGGACAGGACAAAAAGGCATTCGTGGCGGTCGTCAAAGACGATCTCCCAGCCGAGGAAGCGGAAAAACTCCTCCAGGCCCTGGCGGTGGCGCCGCGCCACCAGGTAATGCTCCCGCTCCTGTTCCTTGTTCAAAAAATTAACGGCCAGCAGGCGGTTGATGACCTCCCGCAGCCGCCCTGCTTCCTGTTCACTGAGGTTTTCCCCCAGGTTAAGCACCGGTTCCCCCCCTTTGCCTCTTCCTGTCTTACAGGCAGCGCCCCTTCCCCGCCAGGAGCTTTAAACGGCCCGCCGCTTCCTGCCCGTATCCACCCGCACTACCCGCCGGTCATAAAAGCGATAGCCGCCGATATTGAGAATACGGTTGGCGCCCCTTGGCACCAGCCGGTAGCCGGCCAGGCCGTCGTAGCCGTAAAGATAAACGTAGAGAAGGTACAGGAATTCTTCCATATTGGTGGGCGCCAGCTCCTCGATGCCCATCTCCTGACGCTCGCCCAGGCGGCCCAGGACGTAGGCGCGGATTTTATCCCTGGTAATGGCCCGCCGCACCCGCTGCAGGTTCTGCTCCCGCAGCTGCCTTTTCAGTTCCTCGGGGATAGCCACCACCACTTGGGGTTCCGGCCGGTGGGGCGCCCGCCGCCGGCGCGGCGTATAAAGGGACTGCTCGTTTAATTGATTGAGGCGCATCAGGTTGAACAGGCCGGGCAGGCAATTTTCCGCCGGCAGGTCGCCCCTCCTGATGCCTGCTGCCATCCATTCCAGGATCCGCGCCAGGTACTGGTCGACGCCGGAGCTGTGCTGGCTTAAATAGCGGGCCCGCTCAAAGGAGGCGCGTAGGTACTGGTTGTGGCGCAGGTCGATCTGGTAAAAGATTTCGTCCAGGCCGCGGTAGATCTCTTCAATGTCCATGAGGGCGCGGCGCAGCTGCTCCGCCGCCTCTTCCCTGCTGGCAAAAAACTCGTTGCGCATGGCATCTTCCACGGCCCGGGCCAGCCATTCCGGGTCCAGGAGCCACTCCTGGACCGTGGCCAGGATCCGCTGCCGGTAACGGGAAACGTGGTCCGAAGTCTTAAGGCGGTGGTAGCTGCGGTCGATGATGTGGGCCTTGTACTCTTCGAAATGGTGGTCCAGGACCTCCTGGATAGAGGTTTTTGCCACCACCTGCTCCATATGGTATTTCATATTGTTGGCCAGCACCCGCAGCTCCTCCAGGAACTCCTGGGTCATCCTGTGGGCTTCCAGGATGGCAAAGCCGGGCCGCTGCCTGGCCTCCTCGCCGGAAAGGAGCTGGTAGGTAACGAAGGCAAAGCGCTGGTACTCAACGGTACGGTTCTCGCATAATTCCTGGAAAACGGCCAGCAACCGGCTGGCGTAGTGGGGCAGGACGATGTAGCGGCGGAAATTCTCACGCACTTCCACCTGGATCCACTTCAGCCTGTCCAGGCGGCGCAAGAGGGCGCCGGCCTTCAACCGGGCCAGGTCCTCGCCGTTGCCGTCGAACAGCCCGCCGGCAGCAGGCTCCTGCTCCTGTTCCTCTTCCACCTCGAAGACCAGGCCGGCCTCCTCCTGGCTCTCGATCAGTTCCTGCATCAAATCCCGCATGACCTCATACTGGATGCCAAAGCGGTTGACCCGGTACTGCTCATAAAGGAGGAGCAGGGCCTCGGCGTAAATATACCGGTTCCGGCCGCTGAAAACCTGGAACAGGCGCTCCGGTATCACCTCGAAAAGTTTCATCCGGACAGCCCCCGGTAATAAGATGGCCGTTTATCGATGGCTGGATATTAAAATTGCCCGCTGAAACCCCTTGCAAGCCTACAGGGCTACCCGGGCAGATAATAGCCTTATTTGGATGTTATTCGACACCGTACCTGGAAGTCCTCTTGATACAAGTTATATTCCGCCGTTTTTATCCGCAAAGATAAAAAACCCGGCATCCACCATTTCTAAAGGAAAAGTTCGGATTAAGTTATACTTAACCCTCTATCCCCCGCTATTTCTCCGCTTTTCCTCCACATCAATTCCGCTTTTGTGCCTGTTTTCACGATTAAATATAAATAAACTCGCCTCGTCCATTCGCGCTTGAACTTGACGCGCGGAAATGCTCCCAGACCTCCCTTGCTGAAGGCCCAGCCCCTTTTACTGCTGGCGGAGACTCTACCTACCAGCACCAGAAACCGGCTTATGAAACGCTTCATCTACGCCGCAGGACTTCCCCGGCAAAGCATCCTGTAGCATGTCCATCTTTTACTGCTACCTGGCCGTTTACCAGAACCCAGCGTACCCCGGTAGCCAGCTGGTTGGGGTTAGCCCGGGTGGCCCGGGAGGCAATGGTTCCCGCGTCGAAGGCTACCACATCGGCTTTGTAGCCGGGTGCCAGCAGGCCGCGGTCCTTTAGACCCATACGCCGGGCCGGCATGAGGGTCATTTTGTGGATAGCTTCTTCCAGGGTGATAAATCCCTTATCTAAACAGTAGTGCCGCAGGATATGCGAGTAGTTGCCGTATGCCCGCGGGTGGATGGCCCGCCCCCGGAGATCCAGCCCGCTGTCGCTGCCAATCATTACCGACGGGTGCTGCAGGGCCAGCAGCAGGTCTTCTTCATGGATAGAATTTCGGCCGCTGCCCACATCCCAGCTGGAAAAGGTATAGCCATATACATCGGCGGTAATATCCAGGCCTCCCTGCCGGGCACCATCTAGCAGGCTTAAGACCTGTTTCATTTTACCCCAGTTGCGCCGGCCGGCAGTTTTGATATGGGAATACTGTACCGGTATACCTGCTTGCTGCCCGATCTCTATTGCTTCTTCTACAGCTTTGAAGACCTGGTCCCCTTCGCTGCGAATATGGGTGGCATAAAAACCGCCGTATTCCTTCAGTACCTGGCACAGGTCAATTAGCTCCTGCGTCGTGGCCAGGGACTGGGGCCAGTATTCCAGACCCACTGACAGGCCAAAGGCTCCTTCCTGCAGGGCCGTGGCCAGTTTTTGCTGCATGGCTGCCACTTCTCTGGCCCCGGCGGGCCGCCCTTCCCTGGCTACTGTTGCCTGCCTCAAGTTTTTGTACCCCGCCAGGATCCCCAGATTAAGGGCCAGCTTGTTAATACCGGCCAGAAAGTCGCCGGCCCTGGCCACCGAAGTGCCGCAGTTGCCGCCCAGGTGGGTCGTTACCCCCTGGAGGAGGAACATTTCTCCCCTACCCCCGCTGCCCAGATAAGCTTCCGTATGGGTATGGAGATCAATAAAGCCGGGGCTAAGGACCAGCCCCCGGGCATCTATTTCTACCGCCCCCGGTGCGGCCTGGAAGTCCCCCACGGCGGCGATTTGCTTGCCTTTGATACCAAGATCGCCGGGGTAGGCTTTATCTCCGCTACCATCGATGATCAGGCCGTGACGGAAAACATAATCGCAGACTACTGGCTCCGGTAAAGGCGGGACCTGCCCGGTCGGGGCTGGCTCCGCGGGCTGAGGTTTATTGCCAGCAGCCGGCATTGCCCTTGGTATCAACCCCAGCCAGGATAGGTAGCCCAGGGCCATCAGGGAACCGGTACCTAATAAAAACTGGCGCCTGGATATTTGCTTGCTCATAGTAAGGCGAGTATTCGACGCCAGCAGGCAAAATTCCTACCCGATTACCTTAAATTCTACACCTCCATCAAGGAAATAAAGGTAGGCTTCCTTGACATCACGTTTAAAGATAATTGATACTGCCCGGGCGTACAATTGCACCTGCTCCCGGTAGGCGGCCAGGGGGTCGGAGGGGATTCGGCCCGTCTTGAAGTCCAGGAGCAAAAAGCCGTCTTCCTCGTCTACCAGGCAGTCGATGATCCCCTGGACCAGGATTGCCTCGCCGGAGGCCATAGCCGGCGGCAGGCCGGGATAGAGCTCGCCGGCGGGTACGGCCAGGGAGAAGGGGAGTTCCCGCTTTACTTTACCGGGCCGGGCCAGGAGGCGCTGCCCCAGGGGGCTGGCAAAAAAGGTTACGATGGCGCCGGTATCGACGGCGGCCGCCTGTTCCGGTGTCAGGATCTCCCGCTCTACCAGTTCCTGCAACAGCCCGGCCAGGCTTTCCCCTGTCACCGCCCGGCTGAGGTCGACGTGCTGCAGGACCAGGTGGGTGGCGGTACCGCGCTCGGCAGCCGTCAGGCCCTGCTGCTCCTGGAGAAAGACCGGCCGCCGGGTAAAACCGTTACCGCCGGGTCGTAGAGGGGTATCGCCCTCGTTAAAGACATCAAAGCGCCGCTTCAGGTCGGTAACGGCCAGTTTAACCGGCAGGGTGGTCAGGGGCAGCCACGGGTACACCCAGGAGAGGCGCCGGGCCACCTCCTGCCGCAGCCAGGTGTGGCCAGTTTCGCCCCTGGTCCCAGGTTCATCCGGAACACCCGAACCGCCCGGCCCATCGCCGGTAGTTGCGGACACAGTCCCTGCAGCGCCGGCCACGCCGGCAGCAACGTTCCGCCCTGGAGGTAATACTCCCGGAGAGACCTGAGCCCCTGGACCCGTTTCAAGGAGTACAGGTTCTCTTAACACCTCTAGCTGCCAGCAGGACGGGTCATCCAGGAGATAGCCCCTGTCTACTCCGGCCAGTTGCCGCAAAGGTGCGCCGTGGACATGCCGGGCCAGGGCAGCAGCCAGCCAGTCCAGGGGGTTTCTCGCCCGGGCCATGAGCATGGGAGGTAACTGCTCGCCAGCGGCGTACAGGCCGGTGCACCAGATTTCCGCCTGGCGGGGCAAATTCCTGGCCGAGCCCACCAGGATGAGTTTCTCCCGGGCCCGGGTCAAAGCGACATAGAAGATGCGGACCTCTTCGCTTAAGGCTTCCAGGCGCAGGCGGTGGGCTGCCGCCAGGTAGGGCAAAGTCGGATACTTAATGCCGGCGGCAGCATCCAGGTAGAGAGGCGCCAGGCCCAGCTTGCCGTGGAGGAGAACATCCCCGGAAAGATCCTGGAAGTTAAAGCCTTTACCCAGGTCGGCCACAATCACCACCGGGAACTCCAGCCCCTTGGCTTTATGGATGCTCATAATGCGAACGACGTTTTCCTTTTCCCCCAGGGCCCGGGCCGTGCCCAGGTCGCCTTCATTCTGCTGCAGCCGTTCGATAAAACGCAAAAAGCGAAACAGGCCGTGGCGGGCAAAACCTTCAAACTGGCGCGCCCGGTCCAGGAGGGCGCGCAGGTTCGCCTGGCGCTGGGCGCCTCCCGGCAGGCCGCCCACGAACTCCAGGTATCCTGTCTCCCGGTACAGCTGCCAGATGAGGTCCCCCAGGGGCTGGCGGCGGGCCATGGTCCGCCACCTGTCCAGGCGGGCTAAAAAGCCGCGCAGGCGGGCGGCCAGGTCCTTTTCCCGGGCGGCATCTCCCTCTTCCCTTTCTGCCCTGGAAGAAGGAGGCAGGTCCCCTCCTGCTGAGGTACAGGGAGGCTGGACACCACCTGCTGGGGAACAGGAGTTCCGGCCGGGCAATTCGCCGGCATACGGAGAAATAGCCCCTAAACCCAGGCCAGAATCCCCAGAGCAGTCATTAGCCGTCACACGCTGCTCCTCCCCGGCTCCGGCGGCCTTCACGACGGCGGTAAAGAAATCTTCCCCGGGGGCCGCCAGGCGGATGCGTGCCAGTTCCCCGGCCGTCAGCCCCACCAGGGGGGAGCGCAGCACAGCCGCCAGGGGGATATCCTGGTGGGGGTTGTCGATTACCCGCAGCAGGGAGAGGATGGTTTCCACTTCCGTGGCGGCAAAGTAACCGCTACCCAGGTCGGCGTAGGCCGGTATGTCATACTGCTGCAGGACTTCTATAAATACCGGCGCCCGGTCTTGCGTGGCCCGCAGCAGGATGACTATATCCCGGTAGGTTACATCCCGGTAGGCCTGCCTTTCCGGGTCCCAGACCTGGCATTCCGGCCCGGGCCGTTCCGGTGTTCCCTGGACCAGCTGCCGGATGCGCCGGGCCACGAGCCACGCCTCCCGCTCCAGGGCCGATAAATCTTCCGGGTCCAATTGCCCGGCCGCCACACCCGCGGCGGCTGCTTCCCCGCCGCCGGCCGCCGTCTCTAACGGGGCTACCGTTCCTTCCCCTGCCCCTGGCGTTTCTTCTCCAGGTGCTACCTCGCCATCGCCTCCCGCCTGCCTTTCCTGGAGGTAAACTTCTATCGCCGGCGTTGCGGCCGCCGGGTGTTCCGGGTAGCCGGCCCGGCTAACTAAGGCCGCAGCGGCGTCATAATCCAGTTCCCCCACCAAAGGAGAAAAGACCTGGCGGAAGATAAAGTTTACCCCATCAACTATCCCCTGGCGGCTGCGGAAATTGGCCTTAAGGAGGATGCGGCGATTTAACTCCCCTTCCCTTTCCTGGTACTGGCGGTATTTAGCCAGGAAAAGCTCCGGGTTGGCCAGGCGGAAGCGGTAAATGCTCTGCTTGACATCGCCTACCATGAAGAGATTGGGGGCCGCGGCAGCCGGCAGGGCTGTCCCCTGGCCGGAAGCCTGGCCAGGGCCGTCACAGGGGGAGATTACTTCCTGGCGGGAAACCAGGGCCAGGATGGCGTCCTGGATGCTGTTGATGTCCTGGTACTCGTCCACCAGTACCTCTTCAAAACGCTGGCGCAGTTCCAGGGCTAATGCCGAGGGCCGCAGCTCGCCGGGCCGGGCTTCCGGGTCCAGGAGGACCTGCAGGCACAGGTGCTCCAGGTCGCCGAAGTCCACCAGGCCGCGGCGGCGTTTCAGCTCCCTGAAGGCCGCGTCAAAGCGGCGGACCACCTCTACCAAGGCTACAACCAGTTCCCCGGCTCGCTCCAGTTCGGCCCTGATGGCAGCTTCATCGCGGCAGAATTCTTCCTGCAACTCTTTGAGCAGCTTTTTCGCCTGGTCCCGGTACCCGGTGGCCTTTTCTTTCAGCCTTTCATCCACGCTCCCGCCCCGGACGGCCTTCAGCCTCCCGAAACTAAAGGCCGTCAGGCGCTCACACACCTGGTTCCATGTAAGGCAGTCCAGCCCGGCCAGGAGGCCGGCCACCTGGCTTTCCTCCCTTTCCAGGTTGTCCAGGTAGATGGCCGGACCGCCGGGGCTGGCGGCCACCCTCATGGCCTCACGGAGGTAAAAGGCCGCTTCCTGCAGCCGCAAGGCAATTACTTCTTTGATTTCCCGGTACCAGGGGAGAGATTCCAGGGGAGTACCGGCAGGCACACGATAGGCTGCCACCGCTTCCTCCAGCCAAGCCTCCGGCCAGGGGAGGCTCCTGGTAAACTCCCAGACCTTTAACACCAGCTCCACCAGGTTGGCATCGCCGCGGCCGCCTAAACTGTCGGCCAGGCCGGTAATGGGTCCACCCCCGGGCTCGGCGGCAAAGCATTCTTCCAGTACCTGGTCCATTACCTCCAACTGCAGGAGGTCGGCCTCGGCCGGGTCCATGACCCGGAAGCCCGGGTCGAGGTCCAGGCGGTAAAAATAGGTACGCACGACCCAGAGGCAAAAGGAGTGGATGGTGCTGATGTGGGCGCGGTTCAACAGCAGGAGCTGGCGCCGCAGGGCCTCATTTTCCGGCTGCCGGGCGACGGCCGCTTCCAGGGCGGCCCCTATCCGCTGGCGCATCTCGGCAGCGGCGGCCTCGGTAAAGGTTACCACCAGCAGGTTTTCCAGGCTGACGGGTGCTTCCGGATCCGTCAGGCGCTGGATAATGCGTTCCACCAGGACGGCCGTCTTGCCGGCCCCGGCGGCGGCAGCCACTAAGAGGTTGGCCCGGCGCGCCCGGATGGCGGCCAGCTGTTCCTCCGTCCAGCGGCGCTTCTCGCCTGCACTGGTCATCAGGTTCACCTTCTATCTGCTTTTCGAACATTGCCGGGCTGCTACCTCCCAGAAATTTTGGCTATCGATGCGGGGCAGGCGGCGGTAGGCGGTTCCGGGTACCTGGAGGTCAAAGCCACATACGGGCCGGTAGGGGCAGGAATCGCAACCGGTAGCCTTATCCAGGCGGTAGGGGCTGATCTCCACCCGGCCGGACAGGATGTCTCCTGCCAGGCCGGCAGCCCTGGCCCGGGCCAGGGCCAGGAGGAGAGCCATTTGCTCGCGGGTGGCTGCCGGCGCGCCCCGGCGCAGGCTGCCGTCTTTATTCAACCGTACCGGCAGCAGGTCCGGCGTTGATTCCACTGCCTTATCCATGAGCTTGATAATCTCCGGCTCTGCCAGGAGCAGGCCGCGCATTTTCAGGGCCTGGCGGCGTAGTCTGGCCACCTCAGCGGCCTCCCGGACCGGCGCCCTCTGCCTTAGAGTAGGATTCCTGACGGCAAAATAGAGGATACCGGCCGGTTCGGCAGGTTCACCAAAAACCTGCGGCGCCGCTGCCAGGGCTGCCTGCAGGTAGAGGGGCAGCTGCAGGGAAAGACCGTGGTAGACCCTGTCCAGTTCCAGGCCGGTATGGCTGCTCTTGTAGTCGATGACCCGCAGGTAGGCCCGGCCCTGGTAACGGGCGACATCGATGCGGTCCACCCTGCCCTCCAGGATGACCTGCCGGCCGGGACCGGCTTCCAGCACCAGGGGCGGCAGGTCTCCCCGCCGGCTAAAAGAGGCTTCTACCATAAAGGGGCGAAACTCTCCCCGCCGGGCGTGTTCGTTAAGGACCTCCAGGACCCGCTGCAGGGTCTGCTCGAGCTTTTTGCGGAGGTAAGTGTAGCGGGCGCTGCTGCTTAAAATCTCATGCTGGAGGGCCGGGGCCAGCTCTTCCACTACCCGGCTGAGGAGGGCCGCCGCCTCCTCGTCGCTCACCTCACTCCAGTCGCGGCCGCTGCGCTTTAATTCCTCCACAAAGAGCTTCAAAGCGGCGTGGTAAAACTGGCCCATGCCCGCCGGGTCCACCTGGTACAGCTGCCTTTCCTGGAGTTTAAGCCCATAGGCCAGGAAGTAGCGGAAGGGGCAGGCAGCAAAGGTTTCCAGGCGGGAGATGCTGCTGCGTAAAGGCTGGGGGTAAAGTTTGTCAACAAGTGGCGCCTCCAGGGGCTCGACCTGGTTGCGGTAATTGATACCGCCCAGGAGGGCCAGCCACTTTTCCCTGTCCCGGTCCTGCTCCAGCCAGAGGTAAACCTCCTGCCACAGGGGGGTCAGGGAACGTTTCTGGCTTAAAATACGGGCCAGGTGGCCGGCCGCCTGGCGCGGTGCCGTCAGGTAGTCGAGGCCGGCTTCGCCCTCCGGGAGATCCGGGCCGGCGTTCTCTTCCTGGAGTCCCGGTAGCAGCTGGCGCAGCCGCCGGATCAGTGGGGAAGGCGCCAGGGCCCTGCCCTCGGCGTCGGCCAGGGGGTAACTGAGCCAGAGGAAACGCCGGGAGCGGGTCAGGGCCAGGTAGGCCAGGTATTCTTCGTGGAAAAGCCTTAAAGAACCGGCCGGTGCCAGCTCAATCCCGGCCACCTGCAGTTCCTCCCTTTCCCGGTCGCTGAAGGTGGCGTCTTCCGGCAGTCGCGCCGGCAGCACCCCCTCCCCCACTCCCAGGACCAGGGCGGCCTGGAGTTCCGGCTGGCGGGAACGGTCCAGGGTACCCACCACCACCTGGTCCAGGGCCGGGGGGATGAGCCTGAGCTTCAGGCTTTCCATACCGGTATCCAGGATGGCGGCATACTCCTCTAGCTCCATGGGAGTATCCCCCAGGGCCGTGACCAGCTCGTCCAGGAGGTCCATGAGGCCTTCCCAGACCTGCTCGTGTTCCTGGGCGGCGTCGAGGTCCCCGGCGGCCAGGGCCTGCCGGTGCCACGCTTCCAATTGCCGGTTGACTTGGAGTTCCTGCAGCAGGTCAAAGATGGCGGCCGTGATCTCTTGTACCGTCAGGGTGCGGCCCTGGACGGCCTGGTAAAAGCGCCGCAGGTGCCGGCCGGCACGTTCCCGGGCCCTGTTGACGGCTGCCACGGCGGTAGCATCGCTTCCTGCCTCCGGGGGGTCATCCAGGTCGCGGTGGTTTTTAAACTGCCACGGACGGTCCTCCAGCCACTGGCGGCCGCGGATGCCGTGGGCCAGGACGTAATTCTCCAGCAGGTCGACTTCGTCGCGGGAGACGGGCACCAGGTCGCTCTTCAGGTAGCGAAAGACGGGATCGTAGGCCCAGTTTTCCAGGACGGTTTCCAGGGCCGCCCGCACCAGCTCGATGAGGGGGTGGTGACCTACCGGCCGGCGGCGGTCGATAAAAAAAGGGATGTTATAGTCCCGGAAGGTATTGACAATGAGGTCGTGATAGGGCTCCAGGTCGCGCACCAGGACAGCCATTTCCCGGAAACGCAGGTTCTCTTCCCGGGCCAGGCGCAAAATCTCCCTGGCTGCCGCCTCGACTTCCAGGCGGCGGCTGGCTGCTGCCACCAGCCTGATACCGTCCGGCGAGCCTTTAAAAGGTTTCAGGGGCCAGCGGCCAAAATGGGCTTCCAGGTGGGCCAGGGCCGGGGCTGCCTGGAAACGGGGCGGGGTGCCCGTAAGTAAAACGTCGGCCTCGATATTAATCCCGGCGGCCCGGGCCAGGCGCTGCAGGCGGTGGTAAGTTTCGCTGGTGGGGTGGAAAAGTTCCGTCTCGCCCAGCTGCTGTTTCCTCTGTTTCGGGTCAAGGCAGAGGGTGACCGTTACCCGGGCGGCCGCAGCCATCAAAGCCTGGAGAACGGCTTCTTCCTGGGGAGTGAAACCGTTGAAGCCGTCGACCCAGACGCAAGCTCCTTTAACAAAGCTCGCTTCCGGCAGCCGCCGGGCGAGTAAGGCCAGATAATCGTCGGGGTCCAGGTAGCGCCCGGCCAGGTAAGTCTCCAGGTCGTTGTAAATCAGGGCCAGGTCGTGGAGCTTGCGGCCCAGGATGGTTTCCCCCCGGCCGGTCTCCCGGTAATGCTCTGCTACCCGCCGGAGGTCGCCGGGCTCCACCCGGTAAAGCTTCAGTTCGGCGATGGTATGGGCGAGCTGCTCAATGAAGCCAGGACTGCCCGCCAGGGAGGCAAAAAGGGTCAAATCCCCCTGGCGGGCATTGACAATGGCCCGCAGGGCCATGCGCTTGCCCATCTCCCCCAGGTGAGGCCGGGCCGCACCGCCGGCCTCCTGGAAAACCCGCCAGCCCAGGCGGCGAAAACTCAAGACCTGGGCACGGCTGAAGCCCGGGCAGGGGAGGGCTCTATGTAAATCAAGTTCCATCTGCAGGGTGGCCTGCTCCGGGGTGAGGATAATGAGGGCCGGGCCTGCCGGCCCCTCAGCCAGGGCGGCCTTTATCTCCTCGAGACAGAGGCGCGTCTTGCCCGACCCGGCGCGGCCCAGGACCAGACGTAAAGCCAAGGGTCAACACCTGCCTGTACCCAAAATACCTGTTTAAATCTTATTAAAGGGCATCGCCGCCTTCACTCCCTACCATCGCCGTACCCACTCCGTTTTATGAACAAAAGGATCATAAAGTAGAACTTAACAGGTTGCCCTTACCTTTCGATCTTCACCGGCGTCCCCCAGGCGGCAAAGTCCGGGTCATGGGATAAAAGAATTAACTGCCGCTGCTGAGCCAGGGCCGCCAGACTCTCCCGGATGCGCTCGCGGCGCTCGCCGTCACAGTTGACAAAGCAGTCGTCGAAGATAAAGGGTAAAGTAAGATCAGCGCTCAGGAGGTCGCCAATAGCCAGGCGCAAAGCCAGGTACAGCTGGTCCTGGGCACCGCGGCTGAGCTGGGCCAGAGCAATAGCTGCCCCGCCTTCCCTCACCTCCACCTGGAAATCTTCAGTGATCTCTACCTGGCGGGCCCGGCGGCCGGTAAAGAGAGTGAAATAGCGGCTGGCAGCCAGGGCCAGCTCGCGGCGGTAGTTCTGGCTGTAATCCCGTGCTGCGGCCACAAGCTCCCGGTAGGCCAGGGCCAGGGCACCGGCCTCCAGTTCCAGGCGCTCCAGTTCCTTTTCCCTGGCCGCCAGGGTCTCGGCAACAATGGCCATGTTGGCGGTCTGGTTGCCTTCCAGCTGGGACTGGCGGCGCAACAGCTCCCGCTCTTCGCCCTCCAGCCCTTCCAGGCGGTTTTCTAGCTCCTTTATCCCTGCCCGGAGGGCCCTGTACTGTTCTTCCAACTCCTCCCCTTTTGTTTCCCGCCCGGGTTCAGGCAGCCCCGGGTGCTCCCGGACCAGGTCCTGCCATTCCTTCAGGATAGCCGCAGCCCGGTTGGCGGCATCCAGGCAGGCGGCGGCCAGGTCGTCCAGGTCGCCTTCACCCAGGAGGCCGGCCAGCTGCTCCTGCCAGCCCTGCCACTCCCGGGCCAGCTGCTCATAGGCCTGCCGCCGCTCCAGGGCTTTACCGGCCTCCCCGCCGGCTGGCGCCAGGATGACGGCCAGATCTTCCCGCAAGCCTTTCGCCTCAAGTTCCAGCTCCTGGATTTGCCCCCGTAAATCCTTAACTCGGCTCCCGGCGGCCTGCTGCCGGCCGGCCACCTGGCCCAGGCGTTCTTTTATCCTCGCCGCCTCCTCCAGCAGGGGAGCAATCTCCCCGGCTTCGGTAGCCACCGTGAAGGGGGCCACGTGCCCTTCCAGGGCAGCAATCCTGGCCGCCAGGCGTTCCAGGGCCGTCTGCCCCTCTTCGTCCGGCTGCAAGAGCTGTTCCCGTTTTTCTTGCACCTGCCGGTTAAGGGCCGTCAATTCTTCCCACCGCCGGGCCCGGGCCAGGAAATCTTCCCAGGCGGCTTGATCCAGTTCCTTTAACCAGGTTAAAAGCTCGCCCACCGTGGCCGGGGCCTGCCCGGCCAGCCGCGCCAGGGAGGTAAGGCCCGGCCAGGGAGCGGCCAGGCCGGCGAGGGGTATCGTTAAAGCCGTTAGCGGCGGTGCTCCCACGGCCTTCACGGTAAAGGCTTCCATCTCCGCTGCCAGGCGCTCCCGCTCTTCCCTGGTGGCCAGGTAACGGCGGTAGGCTGCCGTTACATCTGTAAACCGGGCGCTGATTTCTGCCGTGGTGGCAAGGAAATCCCGGCTGGCCCTGGTTGCTGCCTCCAGGGCCAGCCGGGCCGCTTCTTCCTCTGCCGCGCCGGGCAAAGAAGCGGCCAGGGTTGCCAGCTCCGCCCGCGCCCGCCCCCGCTCCCGCAAGCGCTGGCGGAGTTCGCCCAGTTCCGCCGCCGTGGCCCCCGCCCAGGGGCCCAGCACGGCATCCAGCTGCTCCAGGTGCTCCCGCAGGGTGGCAATCTCGCCGGCCAGCTCGAGGCTGTCTTTCCCCTCCCGGCCCAGGTAAGTTCCGGCGCCATAGCCCAGCCCGGCCAGGACCAGGGCTACCACCAGGGCGACAAGCCAGCTGCCCGTAGCCAGGCCGGTTACCAGGCCCGTAACCAGGCCGGCGCCGGTCAGGGCGAGAACTATACCCAGCCTCTTGCGCCTGCCGGCCTCCAGGGCCGCCTTTCGGGCTGCTTCCTTTGCCTGCAGGTCCGCCAGCAAGCGAGGTTTATCTATCGCCGCCTGGAAGGCTTCCTCCCCTAAAGAGGCCAGGTCGCCAAATTCTCGCTGGAAATCTTCCTCACGGCGCCGGTAGGTGGCCTTTTGTTCCTCCAGGCGCCGGCAGGCTTCCCGGGCCGCCTCTTCTTCCCTTGCCAGGGTGAGCCTGGTGGTCGCGTAACTGGCCACCAGGGCTTCCTTTTCCGGCGGCATCCCGGCAAAGCAGCTCAGATCCCCCGCCAGTTCCGCTTCCAGTTCCTTACAGCGGGCCTGCTGCTCCTGGAAGCGGCCCCAGCCCTCCAGGAGCTGGCGCGCCGCTACCTGCAAACCCTCCAGGGCCATGGCCGGGCCGCTCCCCAGCAGGCTGAAATCAGGCAGGGCGGCCAGTTCAGCAGCCGTTTCTCCCGCCCGCGCCGCCAGGTCCTTCACCTCCCTGGCCAGCTCCTGCCGCGCAGCCACCAGGCTCCGCAGGTCCTCCAGGTCCCGCAGGATATCCGGGTGATTGGCCACCGCTGCCAGTTCTCCCTGCAGCCTGGCCGCTAATGCTTCCTGTTCCTTATTTAAATCCCGGAGGTGCGCCTCCCAGTTTGCCATCTCGCCCTTTAAGCGGGCCATTTCCTGCTCCAGCTCCACCAGGCGGTCGAGTTTGCGGGCGGTACTTGCCGGAGCGCTGGCCCACTCGGGATACGACCGGGTCGCCTGCTCCTTGTGCAGGCGGATCTTCTGCTCCAGCTCCCGGGCCCTTTCCTGGACCGCCCCGGCCTGCTGCTGTTCGTGCAGGGCGCTGTTGTATCTTACCTGCAGGGCGCGCCAGCCATCCCAGGCTGCCCGGAGGTCCTGCTTTTTTTTCAGTTGCGCCCGGACCGACTTAATCTCTACCGCCAGTTCCTGGAGCCGGGAGCGCACGGCGGTCAGCTGGTCAATGGTGGTGCTGGTGGCCTGCTGCTGTTGCCGCAAAATCGCGATTTCCGCTTGCAGCTCTTCCAGCCGGGCGTCCTTGCGGCCGTTATTGCCCACGCCCCGGTCACCGCAATAACGGGTCAGGGCTCTCAGGTCGTCAGCCAGTATTTTTAGGGCTTCCTGGTAGTGGCCACCGCTACCGGAAAGGAGCTTTTGTACCTCATTGCTTAAAGCCCTCCCTTCCGGCAGGGGCTGGCCCAGGCAGAAGGTGGCTTCAAAGAGTTCCCGGGAGGTTATGCCCAGAAAGGCAGTAAGGTGTTCGAGATAAGCCGGGATTTTCTTGTGGGCGCCGGGGTTGTGGCTGCCCCGCCAGACCTCTTCCCAACCGTGATCACCCCTGGTCCTGATGGTCACCCGGTTAGTATTAAACAGGCGCCTTAAGGCGTAGGCCCGACCGTCAACCCGGAATTCTACTTCCCCTTCAAACTGGTCCGGCTCTTCCCGGTTGGCAAAACGGGCGCTGCCAAAGGCTTCCGGGTTGCTGGTGTTGGGGAGTCCGAAAAGGACGGCCTCCAGGCCGGCAATCAGGGTTGACTTCCCCTTTTCATTGGGGGCCACCAGGACATTGAGGCCTTCCTGGAAAGTAACAGTTACCCGCTCCCGGTAGCAACCAAAACCGGCCAGGCTCAGGCGCTGCCAGGTTACAGCCGGCATGGCCCACAACCTCCCTTCAGGGCCAGGAGCCCGCGCCAGAGGGCGCGGCGGATCACTGCTGCTTCCCCAGGTCCCGCAGCGCCGGCAAGCTTTTCTTGCAGGCGGCGGACAAAAAGGCCCCTGATGGTTGGTTCGGCGGCCAAACTCTCCAGGAGTTCCGGTGCCCACCCTGCCGTATCGTTCACCAGATCCAGGTAAGAACAGAGATGACCCAGGCGGGCCTGCAAACCCTCAAGGTCCAGATCAAAGGCGATACTCCCTGTCAGGCGCACCTGCACCAGGGCACCGGGGTCGATTAATTCCCTGATTGCCGCCTCCAGTTCCTCCGGAGCATGAAAAGCCGTAACATCCACGTCAACCACCCGCCAGGGCCGCACCGCTGCTGCTACCTGCTCCACCAGGGCCGGGCCGTCCCCCAGGGTAACTATGGTCCAGGAGCCGGTGCCGGGATCGGCAAAACCTTTGCCGGCGACCATACCGGCATAGCAGGCCAGGCCCCTGCCCAGCTGCCTTTGTCCCCCGCGGTGGATATGACCCAGGGCTATATAGTCATAGCCGGCGGCAGACAGGGCTTCCCCGTCGAGGGGCAGGCTCCTTTCCCCGCCGTCCCAGTCCAGGGAGCCGTGGAATACCGCCAGGTTCACCCCTTCCCCCTCTGCCGGGGGAAAAGCCTTTAACGGGCCGTCAACCCGGGTGACGCCGCCCGTGTAGGCCATGGCCACCAGGTGACAGGTATCACCATTAAGTCTCAGGGTAGCCACTTTCGCCGGCATGGGCTCAGTAACCAGGAGGCCCGGCCAGCGGTTGGCCTCGCGGCGGTAAACCGAATCGTTATATGTAATCTCGTCATGATTCCCCGGCACCGTTACCACCTGGATGCCGGCGGCTTCCAGCCGGCCCAGTTCACGGATGGTTTCCTCCACCAGGGGAGCCTCCGGCCGGTGGTTATCAAAGAGATCGCCGGCGATGAGGACCAGGCTGATTCCCCGGCGGGGATCCAGGGCCAGGTCCACGGCCGCCTGCAAAACCCCGTTGCGCTCCCTGTAGACCTCCTCCTGGACCGGTGCCGGCAGGTCGGGCCGGTATCCCAGGTGCAAGTCCGCCAGGTGCAACACCCTGAACAACAGCGCCACCTCCATTTAAATGCGAAATGGCTTTTGCACCCCAATATGCTATATCCCTTTTCGCCACCCGGGCTGGAATTCCTGCAAAAAACTGGCGCCGTTAAGGTGCGCTTAAAAGGGCACGATTCCCAAGTAAAAGATAAGCGCCTGATATGCCCAGACGCTTATTATACAGATACAGGTTATATTTAATTTCCTTTGCATCTACCCGGTTAGATAACCCCATTAATCCCTAACTGCTCTTTTCCAACTTGATACCCCTTTTACCGATATAGCTGACCAGTGACTCCTCATCGGGGAAGTGCTTTTCCACCAGGGCCAGGTGCTCCTCCAGCAAGCTTTGGCTGTGACCGGTGATTCGCATCATGGCTGAAGCCGGTACGTGGTAGTAGCGTAAAAGCAACACCCGGTCAAACAACCGCAGGTAGTTGTCCACCGCTTCGGGGGTGTGGTAGATCCGCCGGGCAATCTCCTGGGTGGTTAGTCCCTCCAGGGCCATCTCCACCACCAGGGCCTTATGGGTCAGGGTGCGACCCATATCCAGCACCGTACCGGCCGTGGGCAGGA
>NZ_LTBC01000016.1 GCF_001594015.1 Moorella mulderi DSM 14980 | reverse complement strand
CTGCAAGGATCTAGGGGTAGAGCATGAGCTTATCCCCTACAAAACGCCCAATAAGAATGCTCATATCGAGTCCTTTCACAGCATCCTGGAGGAGGAATGCCTGGCACGGTACGAATTTAATAGTTTCAGGGAGGCCTATGAGGTGATATATAAGTTTATGGACTACTATAACAATGTCCGTATCCACTCGAAGATTGGTTATTTAACTCCATCGGGATATTATGATGCTTTTCAGCGTAATTTTGTAAAAGCCTTACCAATTTGTGCCTGATGTCCAATGTTAGGGGGTCAGCCCGTATTGTTCTATCTCCTGGCGTAACTTTTCTTCTTCTTTGACCATGTAGCCATAACTCATGGAACTATGTTTGGAGGCATTAGCCTTGATCTTGGTACCATCTACAGCAACATGATCCAGCTTAACCAGCCCGACTTTTTGGGCTAATTGAATTGTCTGCTGGAAAATTTCTCCCACCGCTTCATGGTGACGTCGCCTGAAGGCCGCGATAGTCCAGAAATTGGGTTGCTGGTTGGCCGACAAAAACCTGAAGCCTATGTCTTCGTACAAAGCTCTTTCGATCTTCCTTGAGGACCTGATACCCCGCCAGTACCCACAAAACAGGACCTTCACCATCATATAGGGATTATAGGGAGGGTTGCCCCTCAGCTCACTATAATCACCTATGATGGGTGATAGGTCGAGTTGTCCTACCACCTCGTCTATAAAATGTGCAGGGTGTTCTGGCGGCAGCCAATCCTTTAGCGAAGGAGGTAATAACAACAGCTGTTCCGGATTGTAATCTATAAACTTCTTCCTCATACTTTATTGTTTCGACACCACTTCATTAAATTCCTGGTTTCTTCGAAAGTTTTTATGCGTTAATTATTCACACAGGCTGCTAGTGCTTTTGGAGACTGCTCCCCGGGCCTGGCGGCAACCGCTTACACACGGGTCGCACGCCCTTTAGAGGTTCTCCCTTCAGCAAGGAGCTGCGCACCAATCTCTTAAGGGTCGGTGCTCATCAGGAAGGTTGCTGTTACGTCAGGTTCCCAAGGATACCCCAATTTTGCTTCGCTATTTCCCCGGGAAAGGAGGTGTTTTTGCTATGGGAAAAACCCTTTTTGTCGGTATCGATATAGGGTCCGACACAAATGTGGTCCGCAACCTTAATGATACCGGTGAAGATGTCTGCGATTTCAGCGTTTCCAACGACCTCCCTGGGGCTGAAAGGCTTGTGGAAAGGATTGTTGCTGAAGCTGAGCTTATTGATGCTGATAAGGTTAAGATTGGCATGGAGACCACTAACCTGTATTGGTGGCACCTTTCCCAGACCCTACATGAGGCTCCTGAATTAACTGCTTTTGATGCTGAAATACCGGTGATTAACCAAGGTAATCGATGGTTTTAAGCGTATCTACCCGGATATGGCTAAGACCGACGCCTTGGATGCCCGGGTTATTGCTGATTGCTTGCGGTTTGGATGGGTACGTCCAACACCCCTTCTTATATGACCTATGCTCCTTTGTAACGGCTAACCCGGTTTCGCTATCATATGGTCACTAACCTTACCCGCGAGAAGAACAGGGCCCTCAATCTGATATTCCTTAAGTTCTCTACCTACCAGAAGGAATGCCCCTTCTCCGATTTGTTCGGGCAGGCCTCCCGGGCTGTCGTTGGCAAACTGACCCCTGATGAGATAGCTAATATGCCGGTGGAAGAACTGGTCGACCTGATGCTACAACACGGTAATAACCGCTTGAAGGATGTCCCGGAGATGGCCAGGGTAATTAAACAGGCGGCCCGCAATTCCTACTGTTTAAACCCTAAAATGCGGAATGCTGTCGATATTACCCTGGCCATGTCCCTGGAGACGATCCGGTTCTTTGAAAGCCAGCAGAAGAAAATCGATCAGGTCATTGCTAAAGAACTAAAAGCCATTCCTCAAACGCTAGACACTGTTCCTGGTATAGGGCCTGTTTATACTGCCGGCATAGTAGCGGAAATAGGTGACATCTCCAGGTTTAAGAACCACATTGCCCTTGCTAAATTCGCGGGCCTGACCTGGCGGCAGCATCAGTCCAGCAAGTTTACTGCGGAGGATATTCCCCTCACCAGGTCCGGTAATTATTACTTACGGTACTACCTCATTGAAGCGGCTAATTCTGTCCGGGTGCGGGAGCCGGAATACTACTTTGAAGTGGAAGAGGAGGATAATCCGGAGGACCATAAGCAGCACCTTCGGCGTAAAGGCAACTCCAAGGACCACCGTCCGGATTTACCCCAGGTGGTAATCGGCCTGGCTGTCACCAGGGAGGGCCTGCCGGTGCGCTGCTGGGTCTGGCCGGGTAACACCGCCGACATGGCGGTAATCGAGCAAGTCAAAAAGGACCTGGTGGGCTGGCAACTGGGTGGGTCATCACCGTTGTTGACCGCGGCTTTGCTTCGGAAGATAATCTCCGTTACCTCCAGCGCGCCGGCGGCCACTACATTGCCGGCGAAAAGATGCGCAGCGGCAAGAATACGGTGGCAGAGGCCCTGGCCCGGCCGGGCAGTTACAAAACTGTCAAGGATAACCTTGAAGTTAAAGAAGTTATCGTCGGCGACGGCGAAAAAAGGGTACGATATATCCTGGTACGCAACCCTAAAGAAGCAGAAAAAGACAGACTGGAGCGGGAGAAAATCCTGGCCCGCCTCAAGGAAGAATTAGCGGCCATTGGGGACCTCAAAGGCGAACCCCATACTAAAGCCTGCTGCCAGCTCATTGCCCATCCCACTTATGGCCGCTATCTCAAGACCGGCAAGAAAGGGCAACCGTATATCGACGCGGTCAAAGTGAAAGCTGAAGAGAAGCTGGACGGCAAATACCTGTTAAGAACCTCAGACGATACCATAAGTGCTGAAGACGTGGCCCTCGGCTACAAGCAACTGCTTGAGGTAGAAGACGCCTTCCGCACCATGAAGCAGTCCTTAGAGCTACGGCCGGTCTATCATCGCCTGAGCGACCGCATCCATGCCCACGTCCTCCTGTGTTGGCTGGGACTGCTCCTAATCCGGGTAGCTGAAACGAAAGTGCAGGATAGCTGGCGGAACATCCGCCAGATCCTGGAACGCATGCACCTGGGCGAATTTGTTGGTCCTGAGGGCAGGGTACTCCAAAGGACGGAAACAACCCCACCCCAGCAGCATATCTTTAAGGCCCTTGGTATAAAGGAACCGCCCCAGATCATCGCGGTTGAAACAAAAGGCCAGAAAGGGTCCCTAGTAACACGCGTCCAAAAAGCCGATCCCTAAAACCCTTGCGCAACAAGCTGTTGCGCTTATTGTTCACCTAGCAACTGTCGAACTCGGGTTAATGTGCTAATGTGCAAATCCCGGAAAGTAGGAGACCATAATTTGCTAATCTTGCTGATTTTGCCTGCTATGTGGGTTATTGTGAAAAATGGTGGTTAGTTTAATGTGCTAAATGACACTCATTTTTATTCTGATACAACCCCATCCCTAGCGTGCAAGGTCAACTCTATCGTGACAAGTTCGCATACAACGGCAGATGACTAATTATTAGGGGTTACTGCGGCGCCGGATTTCTACGGCGGCGTAATTGAAGGTCCCAGGCAGGGGTGCCCGGGGCTTTTTTACCCGCACCAGCACTTCTTCCACCGGGAAACAGGTGAGGATTTTTTGAGCTATGGCCTCTGCCAAGGCTTCCAGGAGTTTAAAGCGCTGCCCCGTGACGGTCTCCCGGATTAGGTGATAAACCGCATCGTAATTAACCGTGGCCTGCAGGTCATCAGCCTGCCCGGCCGGGGCGAGGTCCAGGAAGAGCTCGGCATCGACGATGAAGGGTTGGCCGAGCTCTTCCTCGGCAGGGTGGCAGCCGTGGAAGGCATAGAATTCCAGCCCGTCCAGGATTATTTTATCCTTACTCATAACGTCCTCCCTGATGGCAGGTTTTTCACCACTTATTTGCCCCGGATCAGCGCCATGGCCTCCGCCCGGGCGGCCTGGTCACGGCGGAAAAGGCCGCGGACGGCGGAGGTGATGGTTAGATGGCCGGGCTTTTTGACCCCGCGCATGCTCATGCATAAATGCTCGGCTTCAATGACGACTACCACGCCGTAGGGGTCCAGCTTCTCCATGATAATATCGGCGATTTGCGATGTTAAACGTTCCTGGACCTGGGGCCGCCGGGCGGCGATATCCACTACCCGCGCCAGCTTGCTCAGGCCCGTGATTTTGCCCCGCGGTATATAGGCCACATGGGCCTTCCCCAGGAAGGGGAGAAAATGGTGTTCGCAGACGGAATAGAGGGGGATATCCTTGACCAGCACCATTTCCTCATGGTGCTCATCAAAGACGACCGTCAATTCTTCCCCCGGGTCGCGGTCGATACCGGCGAAGATCTCGGCATACATATCGGCAATACGGCGCGGCGTTTCCCTCAAGCCCTCCCGCTCCGGGTCTTCCCCTACAGCCTCAATAAGCATCCTTACCGCCTGGCGGATTTTTTCTTTATCCATGATCTTTCCTCCCCGGCGATTTACCGCTGTTTTTTGTCATTAAAACATATATCTTACGGCCAGTCAATTGAACTTAGAAGGAAAATGGCTTTCAAAAGCGAAATATGTTTCATCCAGGAGAATGCGGGGGTGGAAATATGACCATCACGGCTACCTATACCGAACAATTGCGTTTTTTGGGTATTGGTGAGGCGGAACTGGCCCTGATGCACGCGGAAAGAGATATCTTTATGAAAGAAGCTGATACTGTAGTTAAAAACTTTTATGACCAGCTTGTCCAGTATCCTTACCTTGATGCTATGATAAAAAACCACAGCACGATAGAGCGACTATCCCAGACACAGAAGGCCTATTTTATCAGCCTTACCTCCCCGGCCATAGATGAAGAATATATATCCTGGCGCCTGCGCATTGGCAAGAAACACCAGGAAATCGGCCTCTATCCCAAGTGGTACCTGGGGTCCTATCGCCTTTACTTCAGTGAGCTTCACCGCATTATCTGGCACTACCATGGTGATGATCCTGATTTGGCCCTGCGCTTGCTGGAGGCTTTTACCAAAAGGCTTGTCTTTGACATGCAGCTGGCCATTGAAAGCTATATTATTGACCAGCTCCAGCACCTGACCCGTTTCCATGATGAAATCGCTGCCGTAGCCAGGATTATCGGCGATATTGCCGAGCAGACGAAGATTCTATCCCTCAATGCTTCCATCGAAGCGGCCCGGGCCGGGGAGCACGGCCGCACCTTCTCGGTGGTGGCCCAGGCGGTACGGGACCTGGCGGCCCGGACTTCCCAGTCGGCTAAAGATATCACCCAGAAGGTCCAGGAAAACCACCGGGTCCTGGCCAGAATGCAGCAAACGGGGAAGTGATCAAAAACATTGGCCCATGAGGATTTACAGGCTTACCTTGCCTATCTGGAACAAAAAGGGATGCTCCACCGGGTGAAGGTAGAAGTCGACCCGGTCCTGGAAATTGCTGCCGTAGCCGACCGGGTGGTGAAAAAAGGGGGGCCGGCCCTGCTCTTTGAACGGGTTAAGGGTTCCCCTTTGCCTGTAGCCACCAATCTTTTCGGTAGTGTGGAGCTGGTGAAAGCGGCCCTGCAGATTGCCGACCTTGAGGAACCGGCCGGTAGGTTAAGGGCTTTACTTGATTTACCTGCGACGGCCGGCGGCTGGCTGGAAAAACTAAAACACCTGCCGCGCCTGGCCGAGCTGGGCCGTTTTCTTCCGCGCCGGGTCAAAACCGCCCCCTGCCAGGAGGTACGGGTTGAGCCTCCTTCCCTGGCGGAACTGCCGGTACTGCAGCTCTGGCCGGAAGACGGCGGCCGCTTTATTACCCTGCCCCTGGTTTTCACCCACGACCCGGTTACCGGCCGCCGCAACGTAGGCATGTACCGCATGCAGGTATTTGATGACCGCACCACCGGCATGCACTGGCAGGTCCACAAGGACGGGGCGGAACACCTGCGCAAGAGTGGTGACCGCCTGGAAGTAGCCGTAGCCCTGGGGGCCGACCCGGCCGTGATTTATGCCGCTACTGCCCCCCTGCCCCCGGGATTTGATGAAATGCTTTTCGCCGGGTTCTTACGCCGGGAACCGGTGGAGATGGTCCCGGCCTTAACGGTGAATGTCGAAGTGCCGGCCCGGGCGGAAATCATCTTGGAAGGTTATGTGGACGTCCGCGAAAGGCGCCTGGAAGGCCCCTTCGGCGACCATACGGGTTACTACTCGCCGGCCGACTATTACCCGGTTTTTCACCTGACTTGTCTGACCAGGCGGCGCCAGGCCGTTTACCCGGCCACGGTGGTGGGGCCGCCGCCCATGGAAGATGTCTATTTAGGCAAGGTAACGGAACGGCTCTTTTTGCCCCTGATCCAGCTCCAGCTGCCGGAGGTTGTGGACATTAACTTCCCGGCCGAGGGGGTATTCCACAACTGCGTTATCGTCTCCATCCGCAAGAGCTATCCCGGCCAGGCGCGCAAGGTCATGCACGCCCTCTGGGGCATGGGGCAGATGATGTTTACCAGGCTGGTCATCGTCGTTGACGACGATGTAAATGTGCATGATCCTGGTGAAGTGCGCTGGCGGGTCCTGGGTAACATCGAGCCCCGGCGGGATGTGGTAATCGTGGACGGGCCGGTGGACGCCCTCGATCATGCCTCGGCCTATACGGGTTACGGTAGCAAGATGGGCCTGGACGCCACCCGGAAACTGCCGGAGGAAGGGTACCCGCGGCCCTGGCCCCGGGAAGCGCGCATGAGCCGGGAGATTCTGGAACTAATTGACAGGAAGTGGCGTGAATATGGCCTGCCGTAAGTTAAAGATCTTCCTGGAAATGATCAAGTTTGAGCATACCATTTTTGCCCTCCCCTTTGCTTACCTGGGGGCTTTCCTGGCGGCCGGCGGCCGGCCGGCCCTGGCCCAGCTCAGCTGGATCACCCTGGCCATGATCGGGGCGCGGACGGCAGCCATGTCGTTAAACCGCCTCATTGACCGCCATATTGATGCCTTGAACCCGCGCACGGCCGGGCGGGCCCTGCCCCGGGGGCTTTTATCTGCCGCCGAAGTATGGCTGTATACTGTCCTTTCCTTTGGCCTTTTGTTTTACGCGGCTATGCAGCTCAACCGGCTTTGCGTGCAGCTGTTGCCCATTGCCGTTTTTGTCCTGGTGATCTACTCCTATACCAAACGCTGGACCTGGGCCTGCCATCTGGTCCTGGGTCTGGCCGATGCCCTGGCCCCCGTGGGGGCCTGGGTGGCCGTGCGGGCGGCCATTGACCTGCCGGCCGTAGTCTTAGGCCTGGGCATGGGGAGCTGGGTAGCGGGGTTTGATATTATCTACGCCTGCCAGGATTACGATTTTGACCGGCGTTACGGCATTCACTCTATACCGGCCCGTTTTGGCAAGGCCAGGGCCCTGATCATAGCCCGCTACCTGCACGCCCTGGCCATCTTGATGCTGGCCCTGGTGGGCTTGCTCCTGCACCTGGGCTTAATCTATTTCCTGGGGGTATTACTGGCGGCCGTAATCTTAATCTATGAGCACCGTTTAGTTTCCCCGGAAGACCTCTCACGCTTAAATTTGGCCTTCTTAAACTTGAATGGCTATTTAAGCGTACTCATGTTTGTCTTTACCTTCCTGGCGTTAACCTGGCGCTGAAAGGAAGCTGGAAAAAGGAGTGAAAAAATGGGCGGGAAACGCTTGGTCTTCTTTTTGCTTATCCTGTTCCTGGCTTTGATGGCAGCCGGCTGCAAGGCACCGGCAGGTAAGGGTAAGGGAGAGGAAAGCCTGAAGCTGGGCCTAATCCCGGTGGAAGATAATTTCCCCTTTTTTGTAGCTGAGCAGGAAGGCCTTTTTGCCAAAGCCGGGCTGAAGGTCGAGTTAGTACCCTTCAACAGTGCCCGGGACCGCGACCTGGCCCTGCAGGCTAAAAACATCGACGGTGAAGCGGCGGACATTGTGGCCACGGCCCTCCTGCGGAAAGGCGGGACGCCGGTCAAAATCGTCTCCCTGACCATGGGGGCAACACCGTCCGAAGGACGCTTTGCCCTGGTCGCCCGGCCTGGTTCCGCTGTCAGCCGCCCAGAACAGCTCAAGGGAGCAACCATGGGTATTTCGGAAAATACCATCATTGAATATGTCGCCGACAGGCTCCTGCAGGGCGCGGGGGTAGAACCCGGCAGCGTGCAGAAGGTGGCCGTGCCCCAGATCCCGGAACGCCTGCAGCTGCTCCTGGGGGGCCGGCTGGAAACAGCCCTCTTGCCCGATCCCTTTGCCACCCTGGCCGAGAAAAAGGGCGGCCGGGTCATCCTAGACGATACGAAAATTAACCGCAATTTGTCCCAGGTGGTCCTTATCTTCCGGGAAGAAACCATCAAAGAAAAAGCGACAGCCATCAAGAAGCTGCTGCAGGTTTATGCCGAGGCGGCCGGCCTGGTAAGCAGCCAGCCGGATAAGTACCGGGAGCTGTTTATTACCAGGGCCAGGATTCCCGCAGAGCTCAAGGATACGTACTTGTCGCCTAAATTTTCACCGCCCCAGGTACCCGGAAAAACCGAAGTGGCCGATGTCCAGGAATGGATGGTGGCTAAAAAATTACTACCGGCGGCGTACAGCTACGAAGAACTGGTGGACCCCACCTTTGTCCCTGGCGGCAGGGAGAATAAGTGATCCGGGTTTTTAATCTTGATTACACCTATTACACCGGCGGGGGGGCCGTACCGGCGCTGGTTAACATTAACCTCACCGTGCCGGCGGGGCAGACCTGTGTCCTCATAGGCCCTTCAGGTTGCGGAAAAACAACCCTGCTCTACCTGCTGGCCGGTCTTCTGCAGCCGGCCAGGGGGGAAATATGGATCGGGGAGGAAAGAATAACAAAGCCGCGCCAGCGGACGGCGATTATTCTCCAGGATTACGGCCTCTTACCCTGGAAAACGGTGTGGGAAAACGCGGCCCTGGGCCTGGCCCTGCGGAAGTTCACCGCCCGCCAGCAGCAGGAGCGCCTGCAGCCTTTGCTGGCCGGCCTGGGGCTGGCCGGACTGGAGAAGCGTTACCCGGCCCAGCTGAGCGGGGGACAGAAACAACGGGTGGCCATTGCCAGGGCCCTTTCCCTGGAACCGGACGTCCTGTTAATGGACGAGCCCTTTTCGGCCCTGGATGCCCTGACCCGGGAGAGTTTACAGCAAATCCTGGTAGAAATACAAAACCAGCGCCGGCTGACTACCGTGCTGGTTACCCATAACATCGAGGAAGCCGTTTTCCTGGGGCAGCAAATTATTGTCCTGACAGGGGCGCCGGGACAGGTAAAGGCGGTCCTGGCCAACCCGGGGGCAGGAAGCGGGGACTACCGCTTTACCAGCAAGTTCCATCACCTCTGCTCCCGGGTGCGCCAGCTCCTGCAAGAGTAAGCATCTCGCAGTGCCCCGCCCTCGCTCCGGCTTTGCCAAGGCCGCTTCGCCGCTCGGTAGAAGCTCGCTCCAAACAAAAGCCATCCTTTTAGCGCAGCAATCTTTTACGGAGGTGCGCCCAGCTGTCATGCGCGACTCCCGCCAAGCCCTGTCCTATATTTTGTCTATCCTTTTTTTATTTAGCCTCTGGTGGCTTGTGGCCGTATGGATCAACAACCCGGGCCTGCCGGGTCCTTTACCGGCCCTCCGGAGCCTGGTTAAGGTGGGGTGGCCGGAACTGGCCCGGCACCTTTATATCAGCACCTACCGGGTGCTGGGGAGCCTGGCCCTGGCCCTTATAATAGCTGTACCTTTAGGCCTCTGGGCCGGCCGCCACCCGGCTTTTGATTCCTTCCTGGCGCCCCTGGTCTATTTGCTTTACCCGGTTCCCAAGGTGGCCCTGTTACCTGTAGCCATGGTCCTCTTGGGCATTGGTGACGCCACCAGGATGCTGGTCATTTTCCTGGTCATTGTCAACCAGATCCTGATTACGACCCGGGACGCAGCGCGGCAGATCCCTCACCAGCTGCTGCTGTCCGTTGCTTCCCTGGGGGCTGGGAAAATCAGCCTCTACCGCCAGGTAATTTTACCTGCCTGTTTGCCAGAGATCATTACTGCCAGCCGCATTTCCCTGGGCAGCGCCATTTCCGTTCTTTTTTTAAGTGAAACCATTGCTGGCAACAGCGGCCTGGGCTATTTTATCCTTGACGGCTTGTTCCGGGCCGATTACGGCGCCATGTTTGCCGGGATCCTGGCTATGGCCGGCATGGGGCTGGTGCTGTATATTTTGCTTAATTTCCTGGAATATCTCCTGTGTCCCTGGCAGCGGCTGTAATCAGCATTGCGGGGCCGGCAGGGGAGGCAAAGCTTCGGCGTAATTATGGTTGTAGAGCCAGGCGAAGGGCGGCAGCAGTATAAAAGGAGCCTTCTTCCTGCCCGGCACCTGCCGGGCGGGCCAGGCGCCGGGCATCCTGGACTACTTGCCAGGCGGGGTCGTCCAGGACCGTCTCCCCGGCGGCGATAATCTTTACCGCCTGTTCAATAATGTCTGGTTCGAGGCCAACCCTGGTCATGATCTCCCGGGCCAGGGCAGCGCTGCCTGCCTTTTCTCCGCCCGCACCCAGGTCATAGAAGAGGCAGGCCGCGATGGCCACCAGGGGTTGCACGCCTTCTTCCCGGGCTATTTTTTCGGCAAAGCCGGCGGCCTTTAAGGCCAGGTTGAGCAATTCCCGCTGGTGGAAGAGATTTTTCCGGGCTTCCACTTCCAGCTTATCGCGGATTACCCGGGGCTGGTGCTGGTAAACGGCGGCCATTTCTCCCAGGCACTTGCTGGCGTAGGAACACCAGGCGGCACAGCCGGGGTCAAAGCGGGGGTTGGTTACCAGCTTGCGGCAGTGGGGGCAGCGTAAGTTGACATCGTCTTTCCAGAACTCAATCAGGCCGCCGCAGTGGGGGCAGGGTTCCTCGAAAATATCGTCAGGCTTCCAGTAGCGCCGGTCCTGGCCGGGGCAGCGTCCCAGGCTCATTTTTAGGTCCCCCCTTCAAAAATGTTACCTGCATACTAATACACAGGCTTCCAGGCTGCTATGATGGAGATCACATAGAAAGGGGATTTACCAGGATAAATGCCACCTGCAGAGATAGTGAAAAAAATTTCTCTCCTGATTATTACCAGCTTGCTCTTTCTTTTTGCCGGAGCAGTACCCGCACCGGCCGCAGAGACCGCCGGCCCTCCCGAGCTTACGGCAGCGGCAGCAGTGCTGATGGATACAGCTACGGGAAAGGTGCTCTTCGCTAAAAATCCCGACGAACGCAAGGCCCCGGCCAGTACCACCAAAATCCTCACCGCCATGATTGCCCTGGAAAAGGGCCATTTAGATGATGTGATTACTGTTGGACCCAACCCGCCCCGGGTGGACGGTACCCGGGTCTACCTGGTGGAAGGGGAGAAAGTCACCCTGGAGAACCTGCTTTACGGCATGCTCCTTAACTCCGGTAACGATGCCGCCCTGGCTATAGCCGAACATTATGGTGGTTCTATGGAAGGCTTTGCCCGGCTGATGAATGAAAAGGCCGCGTCCTTGGGCGCCTTAAATTCCCACTTTGTCACGCCCAATGGCCTGTCAGACCCTAACCATTATACCACGGCCCGGGACCTGGCCATCATTGCCCGGGCCGCCATGCAGGATGAAACCTTTCGCCGCATAGTAGCTACCAGAACCCGGCCCTGGCACGGCCAGGAATGGGAAACAACCCTGGTCAACCAGAACAAACTCCTCTGGAACTATGAAGGTGCCGACGGCGTCAAAAACGGGTATACTTCCGAGGCCCGCTTTACCCTGGTAGGCTCGGCCACCCGGCAGGGGCAGAGTTTTATTGCCGTTGTTCTGGACGAGCCCGGTGCCCGGGCGGCCGAGCAGGACGTGGCCGCTCTCCTGGACTACGGCTTTAAGGAGTTCCGTTCTTTTCAACTGGTCCGGCAGGGTGAGATAGTAGCCGTAATTGACCCGGGCAACGGGAAAAAGATAGAACTGGCCGCGGCCGGTGACCTGGCTGTAGTCCGCAAAAATGATAATAGTAGTCCCCCCGCCGGGCAGCTGCAATTATCTCCCCTCAAAGGGCCTCTATCCGCTGGTACCCGCGTAGGGGAGATGGTTTTCCGGCAGGATGGGGAAATAGTAGGCCGCGTGGACGTAATTAACCGCCAGCCCATCCCAGCCCGGCCCCTCAGTCTCAGTGACTGGTGGCTACGGTTGAGCCTGGCGCTGGGGGCCTTCTTCCTTTTATACCGCCAGGCGCAGGTTAAGCGGCAGCGCCAGCGGGTTTTCCGGAGCCGGGTTTTCAGCGATTACCCTTGAGTCCACTAAGGCCACCCAGGCCGCAGCCAGCCCCCGCCGGTCGTGCAGCTACCCGGCTATATCAGGAGAGGAAGCCGCTTCTACCACGGGTAGCCAGGGGAATACCTAAGGCCCTGGCCGTGACCGGGTCCAGGGCAACCAAATCGGTCTTGTTGACCTGCCGGACGGATTTCTTGCCCAGGGCCCGCACTCCTTCCGTGATCTCGGCGTTACAGGCCCTTAAGAAATTGGCCAGGTTATGGGCCGCCTTGTCTACATCCAGCCGGTCCTGATAACGCCCCTGGGCAAAGACTACCTGGACCGGAGGTTCCCAGGGCATGGCTTTCAAGACCTGGGTGTGGGTGAGGGCGAAAAGGGCGATAGTACCGATATATACGGCGTCGGCCCCCAGGGCCAGGATTTTTAAAAAGTCGCCCGGGGTAACCAGCCCGCCGCCGGCGATGAGGCTTACCCTGTCTTTTACCCCTTGTTTTTTTAGAAAAGTGGCCGCGCGGTTGACGGCATAGACCGTGGGCACGCCAAAGTCATCCTGGATGATGGGCGGTGAGCCCTTGCTAGCCGCCCCGGCTCCATCTATGGCAATAAAGTCGACACCTGCTTCCAGGAGGATGGCCAGGTCCTTCTCCAGGTCATTACCGGCACTGATTTTAGCGCCAATGGGAACGCCCCCGGTCAGGTGGCGTAACCTGGCGACGAGGGGCGGCAGGTCTTTTTGCGGATCTTTGATACCGGGCATACGGGCATGAGTTACAGCCGCCTGGCCGGGCTTGAGCCCGAGAAGGTGACGGCCTTTGGGAGGAATCTCGTCATAATTGGTGCTGTGGCCCAGCCCGCCTCTGGCTGCCTGGCCAAACTGGATTTCCACCATGTCGGCCTGTTTGAGTATGCGGGGGTTATGATTCCAGCCGCCGCGGTTGTACTGGACGATGAGGTGCCTGGCAGCCTGCCTCTCGGAAGGCAAGAAAGGCCCTTCCCCGGTATTGGTGGCGGTACCGGCCAGGCTGGCTCCCCTGGCCAGGGCTATCTTGGCCTTTTCGCTTAAGGCCAGCCCGTAGGCCATGCCGGATACGATAATCGGCATGCTTATTTTAAGGGGCCTGGCGGCCTGCGGCCCCAGGGTTACCTTTGTATCAACGGGAACGTTTTCCTCAACAGGCAGCCTGGCCAGCTGCGCCAGGTTAAAGACGAGGCCGCCCGTACCGGGGGGACGCCAGGGGCTGCCGAAAGGCCGCTGGAGAAGCTGCCCCTGATGGGCACGTAAATTAGTTTCAACAATTTTCTGGAGGCCGGTACGTGTTGAGGCCGAGACAAACTCCCAGAAATTCTCTTCATAGGGATCGGTCATCACGGTTTTAAGAAAAGAATCGTGAAAGCGGTTCAGCAGGGGGCGGCTGAAAAGCCATAGCCCCAAAAGGGTCAGGCCGGCCGAACCCAGAGTCGCTTTCCAGAGATTGGTAGTCCCGGCTTTTTTATTTCCCATCTGGCTATCCGTTCCCTTGTGGACAATGTATTATCAGTATCTCCCTCAAGGCGAAAATTATATTCTCCGGTCATTACCGCGAGCTCGCTGCGGCGGAATAATATTGCCACCTGGAACTGGACAGACTAGGGCCAGGCAGGTGATAAAAACGAGCGCTGAAATTAAACGGGTTGTTTTTGAGCCGGCAGCCCTCAATTATCCCCTGGGTAAAAAACTATATCATGCTTTCCGTCAAAAAGGGCTCGAGATACACTTTACTCCATCCCACAACCGGGTAATTTGTGTCCCGGGTAAATCAGTTCAAGAAAGCTTCGTGGAAGCCAAACGAACCCTGGTGGTGGGGGTAAGACGAAGCAGGCATTTAGAAACCTGTAAACCTTCGGCCCACTACCAATTGCCCCTGGCTACCAGTTGCCCGGCAATGTGTGAGTACTGTTACCTGTTTACTCATTTTGGACGCAGGCCTTACCAGAGAATTTATGTAAATTTGAGTGAGATTCTGGAGCTGGCCGCGGAATATATTGAGCGCAGAAAACCAGAGGTTACGGTTTTTGAAGCGGCAGCTACTTCAGACCCCCTTCCGGTAGAAAAATATACCGGTAATCTGGCCCGTACCATTGAATTTATGGGTAATCAACCCCTGGGGCGCTTGCGCGTTGTCACCAAATTTACCGATGTTGCAAACCTTTTGGGATTAGACCACCGCGGTCATACCCGCTTTCGTTTTAGTATTAACGCCGCAAATATAATTAAGCGTTTTGAGCATGGTACGCCGCCGCTGGCAGAACGGCTGGCAGCAGCCCTTAAAATAGTAAAGGCCGGTTACCTTCCGGGTTTTATCATAGCCCCCATATTTTACCTGGACGGCTGGCAAGAGCAGTACCGTGCTCTTTTTCAAGAAATTGCCCGGCAACCTTTATTGGCAGAACATAATGACCTGACCCTGGAATTGATAACCCATCGCTTCACTAAAAAGGCGAAGACCACTATAGAAACTTTATTTCCTAAAACAGAATTACCTCTCGATGAAGAGAACCGTACTTTCAAATACGGCCAGTTCGGTTACGGTAAATATGTTTACCCCGCCAAAGTAAAAACAGAGATTGAGTCGTTTTTTAAAGAGATGGTAGCTGCCTATCTACCCCGGGCAGCTATAGAATATTTTATATAGCTAAGATTATCAGTTTACAAGGCGCGTATTTTTACTCCCCGGGCGAGTTCTTCGCCGGCTAAATTATAAAGCGTATCCAGGAGGGCTACCTGGAAGCTGGCCGGTCCCTGGCTGGCTGCCGCCGCCTTTTCAGCCGCCAGCCCATAATAGGCGAGGGCAGCGGTACTGGCCGTTACACCATCATCTTCCACGGCCCGGAAAGCGGCAATTATGGAGGTGGCAGAACAGCCGGTACCGGTAACAAGAGTCAGCAGAGGGTGCCCGTTGTCCACTGCTATTAAGCGTTCGCCGTCACTAATGTAATCGGTAGCTCCCGTAACCGCTACCACTGTATTTAAATCCCTAGCTACTTGCTTGACCATTTCTGCCACCTGGGCAGGAGCCCCTGCGGCATCTACTCCTTTTGTTTGCCCGCCAAAACCACCTATACTGGCTATTTCCGACGCATTGCCGCGCAGGATATCGATATACAGTTCCTTGATAATTTTTTGCGCCGTCCGGGTGCGGAAAGGCGTAGCCCCGGCTCCTACAGGATCGAAAACTACAGGGATGCCGGCCTTATTGGCTGCTTTACCTGCCAGGAGCATCGCTTCTACTACCTCTCCCGTCAAGGTTCCCATATTCAGTACTACCGCCTGGGCCAGGCGGGCCATATCAGCTACTTCTTCCCTGGCATAGGCCATGACTGGCGAGGCGCCGACCGCTAGCGTCACATTAGCCGTAAGATTGGTTACCACTAAATTGGTAATATGATGGACTAACGGCCGTTGTTCATATACCCTTTGCCGTCTCGCAGCCACCTGTTCTCCCCAGTTCATAATACCCTTCCTTTCAAGGAGCTTTGTTGAACTTTAGTATACCATAAAGTTCAAGTAATGGAACTATAAATGTATCCAGGTCAAGCCTCAAGGCAAAAAGAAATATGGCGGGGCGGTTTTTGAGGGGAAAATTTTTTAAGAAATTTTTTAAGGACAAAAGAGGAATCTTCGGAGAGATGTCGAATATTATTATTGCAATAACCTGTACGGACAGGGACGACATAGTATTAACAAAGAGGGTGACGACTTGTTTGAGCGGGATTCCCCGGTGCCTCTTTACCATCAGGTTGCTGATTATCTCAGGCAGCAGATTCAAAACAATATCTTAAAGCCGGGCGACCGAATACCTTCTGACTGGGAAATGGTAAAGGAATTTAAGATTAGCCGGCAGACAGCCAGGCAAGCTATTGCTGAGCTGGTTGCTGAGGGATGGGTTTTTCGGCGTTCAGGAAAAGGAACCTTTGTGGCCACTCCTAAAATAAGCAGCCAGTTAAGCACCATGATAGGCTTTTCGCAAAAAATGGCCCAACAAGGTTTTCGCGTGAGTACGCAGTTGATTTCTGCCGGGGTGGTCCCTGCAACAACCACGGTGGCAAGTAGTTTAAAGGTAGCCCCGGGAGAAAAAGTTATTGAGATTAAGCGCTTACGTCTGGTTGATGAACAGCCGGCGGTTTTACAGTGGTCCTATTTACCTTTCCCGCGATGTGCCGCCTTATTGGAAGTTGACCTAAGAGTGGAATCGTTGATTAAAACGCTGCATCAAAAATGCGGTATAAGGCTTGTGCGCTCAAGAGACACAGTACAACCAGTAGTAGCAAAAGGCATTGAAGCAAAGATTTTAGGGGTTAAGGAAGGAGAGCCGTTACTGGTCGTAGAAGGCGTACTTTACACCGAGGGCAACGAACCTATTCGATACGGTAAGGGACTATATCGTGGGGACATGTTCAAACTAACTGTTGAAAACTATGAAGTTCTTGGTCAAAGATCGAGCTCAGAGGCGACGTAGGAGGGGTATCCTTGTGCCTGAAGTTGTAACACTGGGAGAAACTTTAGCAGTCTTAGTAGCAACTTCCCCTGGCCCATTGCGTTATAGTACACATTTTGAATTGCGTACCGGTGGGGCTGAATCTACGTTTGCTGTTGGTATTGTGCGTTTGGGCCATAGTGCAGGTTGGATTAGCCGGTTAGGGGACGACGAGTTTGGCAAATTGATCCTTGCAATGATGCGGGGAGAAGGTGTCGATGTTTCACAAGTAAAGCTAGACTCTGAAGCTCCCACAGGAGTATTTTTCAAAGAACGCCGTGAAGGAGGGGAAAGCCGAAATTATTACTACCGGCAAAACTCAGCAGCCAGTAAAATGAAGCCCGAAGATATCGACCCGCAATACATATACGGTGCGAAATATTTACACTTGACAGGCATTACTCCTGCCCTTAGCCCTTCCTGCTTGGCAACAGTAGAGAGAGCCATGGATATTGCGAAAGAATGCGGTGTCTTAATTTCTTTTGACCCAAACCTTCGATTAAAACTATGGAAAAAGGAAAGAGCTATTCCTGTCCTTCTCAACCTAATTAGGAAAGCCGATATCCTTTTTCCTGGTATCGAGGAAGCCCAAATACTCCTTGGTGAAAACGAGCCCGAAAAGATCGTTGAGCGTTTTCTTGAGCTGGGTCCGGGTATTGTGGCTTTAAAGCTTGGTTCAAAAGGTGCGTTGGTTGCTAATGCGCACCAGGAAGTTTATGTACCGGCCTTTTCGGTGGAGCGCGTTGTGGACCCATTTGGTGCGGGGGACGCTTTTGCTGCAGGCTTAATAACAGGATTGCTTGAAGGATTAAGCTTGGAGGAAGCTGGAAGGATAGCTAATGCTATGGGTGCTCTGGCTTTAGGTGTTACTGGAAATATAGAGGCCCTCCCTTATCGCAACGAGCTGATCGCTTTTATGAAGGGTAACTCAACAATCATAAATCGATAGATTCACTTAATAAAGGAGGATTTTATTAATGCAAAAAAAACGTATCGAAGGAATTCTTCCAGCATTAGTAACGCCCTTTGACGCTGATGGGGAGGTGTACCTCGAAGGTCTAAGGCGCTATGTTGAACACTTAGTCGGCAAAGGAGTACATGGTCTTTTTGTCTGCGGGTCATATGGTTCAGGGCCTCTTATGACTCCCGAGCAGCGGATGCAAGTGGCAGAAACTGTGGCCGAAACAGTAAATGGGCGAATTAGTATTGTACTTCATATAGGGGCTGCAGATACCCAAACGACATTACGGTTATTGAAACATGCAGAAAGCCTGAAGGTTGATGCTGTTGCCGCTGTTACACCCTTCTATTATAGACACTTAAAGGGAGCTATTGTTAACCATTATAAACGGCTAATTGATGCTTCAAACCTACCTGTACTTGTTTATAACAACCCCAAGTACGCCCATTATGTGGTTACTCCTGAAGTTCTCTCAGAGTTGGCCGAATATGGCCTTGCTGGAGTTAAAGACAGCAGCGGCGATATTGCCCTTTTCTATAACTTTATGGGTGAGGTTAAAAAGCCAGGTTTTATATTCTTAATTGGCTCACAGACTCATTTGGTACCAGCTATGATAGGCGGCGCTTCAGGCTGTGTTTCAGGTCTGTCCAATGCGTTTCCGGAATTTATCATTCATATTTATGAGCTTTGCCGAAGGGGCGAATACGAAGAAGCGGCTAAATTACAGAAAAAGGCCAACGTGCTCAGGAAGGTTACTGGAGAGGGGATTCCTGTTCCTTTCTATCACGCCGTTATGCGTATGTTAGGAGTAGATATCGGTGTGCCAAAAGCACCGTTCGAACCCGTCTCGCAAGTAGAATACCAGCGTATCCAACAGGCGCTTGTCGAACATGGCATGCTAGATTCTTAGGTGCCTCCGAAAGAGGGGATGGAAATAGGTAGTAATTATTACAGGGAGGGGAAAATATTGAAGGGAAATTTAGAGATGTTTAGTCTTGAGGGTAAAACAGCAGTAATTACTGGAGGCGCTGGTGTTTTGGGTTCTGCCATTGCCAAAGGATTGGGAAGAGCTGGAGCTGAAGTTGCTGTATGCTATCATACCGTCAACGCAGATAAAGTGGTAAATGAGCTTAAAAAGGAAGGGATAAAAGCAGAAGGCTATTATATAGATATTATGGATATCGAGAAAATAAAAGCCTGTCGGGATGAGATAATCAGAGATTTTGGCAAAGTTGATATTTTGGTTAATGCAGCAGGTGGAAACATTAAAGAAGCAATTACCTCGGATAAAATTAAGTTTTTTGACCTTCCTCTTTCTGCTTTAAAGAAAGTGGTATGGCTTAATCTTTTTGGAGGAGCCATACTTCCTGCTCAGGTCTTTGGGGAAGTTATGGTGAAAAATAAAGAAGGGGGTTCCATTATAAATATATCCTCTATGAATGCTTTCCGTCCCCTTACCGGAAGACCTGGATATGCTGCAGCTAAAGCTGCAGTAAGCAATTTTACCCAGTGGCTGGCAGTCCATTTTGCTCAGGAATATAATAAAAAGTTAAGAGTTAATGCCATTGCTCCTGGCTTTTTCATAAATGATCGGAATCGCTCCGAACTCATAGACGAAGAAGGAAATCTTACTCTGCGAGGGAAGGCAATTATATCTCATACCCCTATGGGCAAATTTGGCGACCCTGAAGATCTAATCGGAGCATGTATCTGGCTTGCTTCTGATGCAGCAAAATTTGTAACTGGAATTATTGTACCAATTGATGGAGGATTTAATGCTTTTTCGGGAGTGTAATCAGATTATTTACGAAGCAAAAACCTTTATACACAAAAAAGTATTGTGCTGAAACAGGTTCAGAAATTCTGCTTCGAAAGGATCGATTCTTAAACCTGGGGGGTGGCGCTATGATTTAGTTAATTTTTTTGAATGTAACTCGTGTTCTATAGGCCAAATCAATAAAATCGGGAGGTTAAAACCATGAAAGTCCTAAAAGCTAAAACCCTAATAATTGTTTTATTGGTAGTTGCGCTAAGTTTATTGGCAGGTTGTGGAACTAATAACGGCTCGAAAGAAAACACACAAGCGGAAAAGCAGACCAAAGACAATTATCCGGGAAAGCCTATAACACTTCTTTGCGGTTGGGCGCCAGGAGGCAGCATGGACATTGTGGCTAGAGCAATAGCTGAAGCTGCGGAGCCCTTTTTGGGACAAAAAATAATTGTTGTCAATAAGGAAGGTGCGACGGGGGGAATCTCCTATGAAGAGCTTTCGAAAAGCAAGCCTGATGGTTATACCATTGCAGTTAACAGCCCAACTCTTCTAACATTGCCAGCGTTAGGTACCCTCCATTTGACCTATAAAGACCTCCAACCTGTGGCTAATCTGTGTTATGAAACCGGAGCGATAGTAGTAAAGAAAGATGCTCCGTGGAAAACCTGGAAGGAATTTGAGGATTATGTTAGGGCCAATCCAGGTAAAGTTAAAATGGGAACTTTGACCCCTGGCGGCATCTGGCACTTAGCGGATGTTGATCTAATGAGGAAAACGGGGCTGAAATTTAATCTGGTGTCATTCCCCAGTACTGCTACAACGATAGCGAACCTTATGGGAGGACATGTGGATGCTGCGACGGCAAGTCCTGCGGAAGCATATACCCAGCTAAAGAATGGCGAGGTCATCCTCTTGGGCGTGATGAGCGAAGAACGGGTCGAAGCCTTTCCAGATGTACCTACTTTTAAGGAAATGGGTATAGATATTTCGATAGCAAGTATTAAGGGTGTTATCGCTCCTAAAGGTACTCCTTCTAACGTTATAAAAAAGCTGGAAGAGGCGTTCCAAAAGGCTGTAGAGACGGACAAATGGAAGACGGAGATGAAGAAAAAAGCGTACACATTGAAGTACATGGGTTCTGAGGAATACGCTAAGTTCTTGGAGGAGCAGAGCAGGTTTTACGAAAGCATAATTACGGAAATAGGTTTGAAGAAATAATTTTCTCATTCTATTCCCTGTCCCAGCGAGGCTAAAAAGCCTGGCTGGGACAGGGACGTGATGGCGCGGTTTAGAGTGGGGTGTAAGTTGTCAAGGGGGCGAGTAATACTCCGTAACCAGTGATGTGGCGGTAGTACCTAAGGAGCTTGACAACTAGCAGGCGGAGGCTAACGTCAATACCGGCGAACAAGACTAAATAACCTATATCAAAGGACTGCTTTCAAGGCTTTAACTTTGATTTCGTTTTGAGAGTAGCAGGAGAAATATCCGAGAGTACCTTTTTATATGAACCGCTGGAGAGAGAATTGTATTTCAAGAACATTGAAATGACTAGTGGAGGGAAAAGGATGAGGGCAGCGGTTTTACAAGCACCTTACAAAATAGTAATTGAGAACGTACCTGAGCCGAAGCCTGCAGATGGAGAAGTCCTAATAAAGGTTAAAGCCGCCGGCATTTGCGGGTCCGACCTTCACGCTTATGAGGGGATCCATCCACGTCGTAGACCGCCTGCCATTCTTGGCCATGAGGTTATCGGTGTCATTGTTGAGGTTGGTAAGAGGGTCAGGAAGTTTAAAGTTGGCGACAGGGTTACAGTATTGCCCCGAAAAAACTGTGGGGCATGTCCGCCATGTGTTATGGATTGGTCAAACCTTTGCGACCACAAAATCCTTTTAGGTACGAATGAGTGGGCGGGTGGGTTCGCAGAATATATCGTTGCGCCTGAGGAAACGATTTACACGATTCCTGATGTATTAGACGATATCGTTGGTTCCCTGGTGGAACCTTTGGCAGTAGGTGTTCATGTGATAGAAAGAGGAGAAGTTAGACGGGGCGAAAAGGTTGCTATTTTGGGCGCCGGGCCCATCGGGTTGATGTGCGTAGCATGTGCGCACAGGGCAGGGGCAGACCATATAGTTGTGGCGGACCTAGTAGACTTTAGGCTAAGCGCAGCAAAACGTTTAGGAGCAAATGTTGTGGTAAATAGCGCAAAAGATTGCTTTCTTTCTAAAATGGAAGAGGCTTGCGGTTTAACCCAGGTTGATGTTGCTATTATTGCAGCTGGTGCTCCTGTTCTATTAAATGAGGCTTTTTCCATTGTACGGAAAAAAGGGAGGATTATTCTCGTAGGACAGTTTGATATTCCAGACGTGATTGATATTGAAAAAAGCCGCCTAAAAGAGCAGACGTTAGTGGGAAGTTCGACGTATTGCAAGGAAGACTTCCTGGATGCTATTAAAATTCTTGAAATAAACAGGGATCAGTTTGAATTGCTTGTGACGCACCAGATTCCTCTTGAGGAGATTGAGAAGGGGATAGATTTAATCCGAAAAAGGGATCAAGACGTGCTTAAGGTGATTGTCAAGTTTTAGGTCAGCCATTTTCACTGGTAAGTGTCTCTATACCCCTCGGGGATGAGGGTAAAAAATAAAAAGTTCTTTCATAAGGGCTTGCCTAGCAACTATTGGGAGTTTTCGAGAACCTACTTATTATCACCGGAGGGGAGTTTATGACAAAAGTATTTGTTACTGGTAAGGTTATGAAGGTGGGAGTTGATATGTTAAGGGGGTTCGCAGATGTTGAAATAATCGAGGATCCTCGTCCTGAAATACTTGAAGAAAGGCTCAAAGGTGCGGATGGAATATTACATAAGGTTGGGAAATTATCAGAAAAGGTTCTCCGCAACAATGAACATCTGAAAATAATCGCTAGACATGGTGTTGGGCTTGACGACATCGATCTATCTTATGTGAAACGGAAGGGTATTTGGTTAACAACCACAGATGACGCTAACACAAATGCAGTTGCCGAATTCACTATCGGGCTAATTTTTGCTGTTGTAAAAAATATTGTCAGAGCGCACATTGAGCTTACCATCAAAAATAGGTGGATGCGTGAAGATTTCATGGGGGAAGAGTTAAGCGGAAAGATACTAGGAATAATTGGGTATGGAAGGATTGGCAAAAAAGTGGCCGATCTAGCAAAAGGCTGTGGTTTGCGAGTAATAGCTTATGACCCTAATGTTGATCGTGCTGATTGTGAACTTTTACCTCTGAAAGATGTAGTTTCTCAGGCTGATTTTCTTTCCATTCATTGCCCTCTCACTGATGAGACCCGAGGTTTAATCAATTGCGAACTTTTATCGCGTATGAAGCCTTCTGCATTTATAATCAATACCGCACGAGGTGGCGTTATTGAAGAGGACGCACTTGTGGAGGCATTGCAAGAGAGAAGGATACGCGGGGCTGCGCTCGATGTTTTTGCGTTAGAACCTATCGAGAGAGGAAATTCATTGTTGAATCTAGATAATGTTGTTCTCACCCCGCATATTGCTGCTATGACAGAACAGTCTCAGGAAAAAATGGCGGTGATGGCTGCTCAGGAGATAAGGCGTGTGCTTCTGGAAGGAAGGGAACCTCTTTATCCGGTGTGGTAAACTACCGTGAGAAATAGTGCCTGGTCGCAAATTTGGAAGTGTAGGGTTTAGATTATGTGGAAGGGATGTAGAAGGGTCATGTTCTATAACCTTTTGGGGGGAGCGGCTATGGGTAGAAAATCTGAATTTATTTTCACACTCGGAGTCACCGGTTGGGGACTGCTCATCGCCTTTATGTCGTACCAGCTGGGTATTGGGAGTCTACAACAGCCTGGGGGAGGGCTTTTCCCGTTACTGGCAGGTTCGCTTATTTTCGCGTTCGGTGCTCTTTTGCTAGTGGATTACTTGAAAACTGGTTTTGTACGAACTTCCTCAGAAATGATGTTTGAGGAGGGTGGGGTTCAACGCTTTATTGGAACGCTAGTGAGCCTAGTCGCTTGGCTTGTTTTCATGCCTTGGCTTGGCTACATTATCGTCACGTTTTTGGTCGCTCTAGCTTTATTTAAGGTTATGGGTTTGGAGGGTTGGCTGCGTCCGATATTACTATCCTTGAGTGTTGTCCTATTCTTTTACGTGTTGTTTGAAGTGTGCTTCTACATTGATTTACCCCGAGGTATTCTTGGTTGAAGTGGGAGGGAATTGATGGTGTCTGACCTACACCAACTATTACATGGGTTTGCAGTTGCGATTTCTCCGGTAAACATTTTAGCGGGTTTTGTAGGCGCATTCTTAGGTACTATTGTGGGGGTTCTACCAGGGCTCGGTCCTACGGCGACGATGTCTCTGATGTTGCCTTTTACTTTGATGGCTGATCCCCTGACTGGTCTAATCATGCTGGCTGGCGTTTACCTCGGTGCTCAGTACGGTGGTTCAACGACCTCGATTCTAGTAAACATTCCGGGAGAAGCGGCTAGCGTGGTTACTGCTATTGATGGTTATCAGATGGCAAAAAAAGGAAGAGCAGGGGCGGCCCTAGCCTTAGTAGCTTTAGGGTCCTGGATAGCCGGCACTCTTGGTATAATTGGACTTCAGTTGGTGGCTGCTCCTCTGGGGAAGGCCGCTTTGGCCTTTGGACCTCCCGAGTACTTTGCACTGATGGTCTTTGCTTTTGTTGTTATAGCTGGTTTAACTGGCACTTCTCTGCTGAAAGGTTTGCTTATGGCCGCCCTGGGTTTGTGGATAGCTACTATAGGAATAGACCCAATGGGATATGGGGCACGCTTCACTTTTGGATTGCCTGGTCTTTTGTCGGGTGTGGATTTCCTACCAATGGCCATGGGCCTGTTCGGTATTGCGGAGATTTTAACTGTAGCAAGCGAACGATATATCCCTGGAGTGATGGAAAAGATCCGATTGCGTGACTTATACCCTAGGTCTGATGAGGTTAAGCGTTCCATTGCTCCCATGTTTAGGGGTTCTTTGCTGGGATTTTTTGTTGGATTACTCCCAGGGCCATCTCCGACTATCTCAACCTTTTTAGCCTATGCGTTTGAGAAAAGGTTGTCCAAAAATCCCCAAGAATTCGGTAAGGGTGCGGTTGAGGGGGTGGTGGCTCCTGAGAGCGCAAACAACGCGGCTGCTACAGCCTCGTTGATTCCTCTGTTATGTTTAGGTCTTGCTTTTACAGCACCCTCGGCAGTACTATTAGCAGGCTTGAGAATTCACAATATTGAACCTGGTCCTTTCCTATTCAGAGAAGCTCCTGACCTTTTCTGGGGTTTTATTGCTAGCATGTATTTGGCGAACTGCATACTACTGTTACTTAATCTGCCTTTTGTTGGTATACTTGCCAGACTTGCGACCGTAAGACCTCAAGTTCTTATGCCAATTGTAAGTGTTTTGTGCCTCGTAGGTGTATACAGCGTAAGGAACTCGATTTTTGACATTTGGATTATGTTGGTTGCTGGTGTATTGGGCTTTTTCCTCCGTAAGTGGGGATTTCCGGTTGCTCCGTTAGTAATTGGACTTGTACTTGGGGGGATGGCTGAAAATAGCTACCGCCAAACATGTATGATGGCACAGGGTAATTTGGGCTTTATTTTTAATCGTCCCATAGCATTAGCCTTATTCCTTCTCGCGTTAGTGGTTATTGTTGTTACCAGCTTAAGAAGGCAGACGTCTACTTCAGGTGAACTATCGGAAGACGCGTAGGGCCGTAGTTTAGGCATCGGGTTCAAGTAAAAAGCTTTTTGGAGTAATTTTATCTTAGAGTTATCGCGGATTAAGGTCCAGAAGATAAGTACCCGCAGAAGAAATAAAGCAGGTGTTACTAGAAAGGAAAAAGCTATTTTTCCGGTTTTGTAGAAAGTGGGGATATGTCGTTATGGGTAAGCAGATAACTATCAAGTTTGAAACACTTCACCAATTTTGTGTTAAGGCTATTAGAGCCGTAGGAGCTAAAGAGGAGATAGCGCGAATTGTCGCGGACGTACTGCTGGAAGCCGATCTAAGAGGCATAAGCTCTCATGGCATATCGCGCTTGCCTGTCTACATCAAGCGTATTAAACTTGGTTTGATGGATGCCGATGCCATGCCTAATATTGTAAAGGAAACCCTGTGTACGGCGTTGCTTGATGGAAATAATGGGTTTGGCCAGGTAGGGGCGTTTAAAGGAATGGAGTTGTGTATAAAAAAAGCAAAAGAAACTGGTGTTGGAATCGCGGGGGTACGCAATACCAATCACATAGGTATGGCCGGCTATTATGCCATGATGGCCATGAAAGAACAAATGATAGGCATGGTATTCGCCAACGCTTCTGCACATATGCCGGCCTGGGGTGGACTGAAGGCATGTTTGGGAACAAATCCCATAGCCATCGCCATTCCTGGGGGAAAGCAGCCTTCCGTAGTAGTTGATATGGCCACAAGTGCCGCTGCGCGCGGTAAGATTATCATGGCCGCACGGCGCGGTGAACCGATACCCCCTGGCTGGGCGATTGATAAGGAAGGCAGGCCAACACAGGATGCCAACAAGGCTCTAGAAGGGTTTATATTACCGCTTGGGGGACCTAAAGGTTATGGGTTATCTCTGGTAATTGACGTTCTTGCCGGTGTCTTGACGGGGGCTCTATTTGGTAGCCGTATTCCTTCCATGACCAGCGATTGGACACGACCGCTTAATTGTGGTGTTTGGCTGCTCGCTTTTAGAATAGATAACTTTGTGGATGTTGAAGAATTTGCCATACGCTTTGACACCTTAATAGCAGACTTGAAGGATTCACCGCTTGCACCGGGCTTTGAAAAGATATACGTTCCTGGTGAAATTGAGATGGAAACGCGAGAGGAACGTTTGCGCTCAGGGATTCCACTAGATGAAGAAGTTATTCAGGAACTCAAGAATGTGTCAGAAACTACAGGTGTTCCACTAATAACATATTAGCTGCGTACCGTGGGATATGACACTTAGGCAGCAGGAATTTTAACCTATCCTGGCGAAATTTGCCTTATGATTGATGCACCTTTAGTCCGGGCTACCCTGGCATATATATTCGGGTTGCTCCTGGCCTCACGAATAACAGTGGGGCCAGTCTGGCCCCTTGCCCTGGCTGTAATCCTCTTGACTCTGGCTTACCTGTTCCGGCAGCCGCCGCGGCGGGTAGAGTGGCAGGTATTTCTCCTGGCCGGTTTTATGGCCCTGGGCCTCTTGATCAGCACCTGGGATAGCAGCCATCACCAGAGCCAGCTTACAGGCGACCGCGAGACCTTCCTCGACCTGACCGGTGTGGTAATAGAGGAACCCCGGGTTTACTCCAACCGGGTCGTCTATACCCTGGCGGCCCGGGAGATAAGACAGGGAGACTACCATAAAAGGGTAAGGGAAAAGGTACAGGTTGTTCTTTACCGGTCGGGAAAGGGCGGGGAACCTGTACTTTACCGTTACGGCGATGTCCTCCGCGTCCACGGCCAGCTGGCGGCCCCGCCGGCGGCCCGCAATCCTGGTGAACTGGACTACCGCGCTTACCTGGCGCGGCAGTATATTTATAACCGGATGGTAATAAGTGACCCGCGGGCCATAGTCAAGCTGGGAACTGAGCCGGGTAATCCCCTGGTGCGCCTGGCCCTGGCGGCTAAAGCCAGGGTAAAAACAGCAATCACCGCCGCCCTGCCGCCGCGCCAGGCAGGGATCCTGTCTGCCCTCCTTTTTGGGGATGTTAATGAGTTAACAGATACTGACAGTGATACCTTCAAAACCCTGGGGGTCTTTCATTTCTTTGCCGTCAGCGGCTCCAATACGGCCCTTGTTTTACTTATACTGATGGCCATAGCCGGCCTGCTGGGTCTTAAGCCAGGAGCGGCAGTGGTCCTTGGGCTGGCGGGGCTGGTCTTTTATGCCGCCGTTACCGGTTTTACCCCCTCTGTCAACCGGGCCAGCATCATGGCCGGCCTGGGGTTGATAGCCTATCTTCGCCGGGAGCGGCGGGACTTTTACACCGCCCTGGCCCTGGCGGCCCTGGTAATCTTGCTCTTCCGCCCTCGTTCCCTGTATGACAGCGGCTTCCAGCTGTCGTTTGCTGCTGCCTGGGGCATTGTTTATTTTTATCCTTTGCTGGATGACCTCCTGGCCTGGGTCCCTGCCTGGCGGCCTTACCTGGTGGTCCCCCTGGCAGCGCAACTCGCCACCCTGCCCCTGGTGGCCTATTATTTTAGCTTTGTCTCCCTCTTGAGCCTCCCGGCCAACCTTGTTACTGCCGGCCTGGTGGGGGTCATTGTCACCCTGGGGCTGGCTGCCTCTACCCTGGCCCTCATCAGTCAACCCCTGGCTGTAACGGTAGCTGCAGCCCTCAGCCCCCTCATCAGCCTGCTCCTGGCCTTCCTGAACCGCCTGGCCAGCCTCCCGGGCATAACTTTACCTTTAGCGACACCTTCACCCCTGGCCGTGGCCGGCTATTACCTGGCCCTTATCCTCTGGCGGGAAATATGGCTGCGCCGCCATGAACCCCGCTGGCAGGCTTTGTGGCAGTGGCACCGCCGCGAGCTGTGCCTGCTGGCTCTCCTTACCCTGGCCACCCTCCTAATTTTTCTTTATCCTCCGGGCCGGCAGGAGGAACTCAAGGTAACCTTTATTGACGTCGGCCAGGGGGACGCCATTTACCTGGCCACCCCTTCCGGCCGGCACCTCCTGGTTGACGGCGGCGGCCGGCCCTACGACCAGGGCGATTTTGATGTCGGGGAAAGGGTGGTGGTACCTTTTCTCCACCGCCAGGGGGTACGGCACCTGGATGTGGTGGTCAGCACCCACCCTGATGCCGATCATATGGGCGGCCTCACGGCTGTAGTCCGGGAAATGCCGGTGTCCCTGGTGGTCGTCCCGCACCTCCGCGGGGCCATGCTGGACGCCTACCGTCCCTTCCTGGCAGAACTCCAGGCCAGGGGGATCCCCTGGCAGGAAGCCGGCCGTGGCGATGCCCTGGCCCTGGACCCGGATCTCAATATCCAGGTCCTGCACCCCGGCCGGGAAATCAGCGGCAGCAACTCTGACAGCAATAACAACTCCCTGGTGCTGAAGGTAATTTACCGGCAGTTCAGCTTGCTCCTGAGTGCCGATATCGAGGCAGCAGCCATGGCCGATCTTAAGGCTAGCGGGGCAGACGTCCGCAGCACCGTTTTCAAAGTGCCCCACCACGGCAGCCGCTACGGCCTGGAACGGGAGTTTTTAAAACAGGTGAACCCGCAGGTGGTGGTGATCCCCGTCGGGGAGAAGAATAATTTCGGCCACCCGGCGCCGGAAATTTTAAGCTACTGGCAGGAGCAGGGCGTGCCCGTCTACCGTACCGACAGGCAAGGGGCGATTATAATCAAAAGCGATGGGGCACACTGGCAGGTTAACACCACCATCCACTAAGGGTATTTACCTGGTTGATAAAAAGAACCATCCCTGTCAGAAGGAAATAGTTAACTAAGGGCGAATATTTTATAATAAGACCTGTACTACCGGGTGCACCGGCAAGGGCCGGGGAAAATTGCATACTCACCCCGGGGGTGCCCGTGAGGGCTGAGAGGTGCTAAACGTGCACTAACCCTTGGAACCTGATCTGGGTCATACCAGCGTAGGGAAGTGGGGTCAAAGGTTTGTCAAGATCACCTGCTTGCCGCAGGTGTTTTTTATTAAAGAAGGGGGTAAACGCAAATGACGCAAATAGAGGCGGCCCGGGTGGGCCAGGTAACGCGGGCCATGGAAAAGGTGGCGGCGAAGGAAGGTATCCGGGTAGAAGACCTGATGGCGGCGGTGGCTGCCGGCCGGGTGGTGATCCCGGCCAATAAAAATCACCGCAACCTGGAACCCTGCGGCATTGGTAAAGGCTTAAGGACCAAGGTCAATGCCAACCTGGGGACTTCCACGGCCTACCCGGATATCGAGCCGGAACTGGAAAAGCTTAGAGAAGCCCTGGACGCCGGGGCCGATGCCGTCATGGATCTAAGCACCGGTGGCGATATTAATGAGTGCCGGCGGCAAATTATTGCCCATTCCCCGGTTGCCGTCGGCACGGTGCCCATCTACCAGGCCACGGTGGAGGCCCAGGAAAAATACGGCGCCCTGGTGGAGATGACGGCCGAGGATTTATTTAAAGTAATCGAAATGCAGGCCGAAGACGGGGTGGACTTTATCACCGTCCACTGCGGCGTTACCCTGGAAGTGGTAGACCGCCTGCGGCGGGAAGGGCGCCTAACCGACATTGTCAGCCGGGGTGGCTCTTTCCTGACAGGATGGATGCTGCACCATGGGGAAGAGAATCCCCTCTATGCCCAGTACGACCGCCTGCTGGAGATTGCCCGCCGTTATGATGTCACCTTGAGCCTGGGCGACGGCCTCCGTCCCGGCTGCCTGGCCGATGCTACCGACCGGGCCCAGATCCAGGAGTTAATTATCCTGGGTGAACTGGTAGACCGGGCCCGGGAAGCGGGCGTCCAGGCCATGGTCGAAGGGCCGGGACACGTACCCCTGAACCAGGTCCAGGCCAACATCCTGCTGGAGAAAAGGCTCTGCCATGAGGCGCCCTTCTATGTCCTCGGCCCCCTGGTAACCGATGTCGCCCCGGGCTACGATCATATTACGGCGGCCATTGGCGGCGCCCTGGCAGCAGCGGCGGGAGCGGACTTCATCTGCTATGTCACCCCGGCCGAGCACCTGGGCCTGCCCACCCTGGCTGACGTCCGGGAAGGGGTAATTGCCGCCCGTATTGCCGGCCATGCCGCCGACCTGGCCAAAGGTATCTCCGGGGCCTGGGAATGGGACCGGGAGATGGCCCGCGCCCGCAAAGCCCTGGACTGGGAGCGCCAGCTGGAGCTGGCCATTGATCCCAAAAAGGCGCGGCAGTACCGCCAGAACCGCAATGAAGCTACCGCCGTTGCCTGTTCTATGTGCGGCGACTTTTGTGCCATGCGCCTGGTGGGAGAGTACCTGGGCAAGCCGGTAGAAAAGTGCTAAAATGAAGGGAGAACCTTTTGGGGGCCAGCGCCCCTAGCAACCATGTCCCTCATAGGGATTCGTGCCAGGGAGGATTTATCATTTGGACTGGCAGGAACTGGACAGGGAACTGGAACAAGGTAAGATAGCCCCGGTATATCTCTTTTATGGTAACGAAAGTTACCTCCTGGAACGGGCTTTAAAAACCCTGCAGGAAAAGCTGGTCCCGGCGGAAGCGGCGGCCTTTGATTACCAGGAATTGGACGGCCGGGAGATGACAGCCGGAAAGATAGTCCTCCTGGCCGCTACCCCGCCGGCCCTGGCGCCCAGGCGCCTGGTGGTAGTAAAGGACCCGGCGGCAGAAATATTGAAGGCCGGGGAGGGTGACCTCCTGGCCTACCTGGAAAACCCGGCCCCAACGACCTGCCTGGTACTGGCAGTTAATGGCAGTATCGATAAACGCTTGAAGCTAGTGAAGCTAATCCAGCAGACCGGCCGGTTGGTAGAATTTTTACCCCTTAAGGCAGCGGAACTGGAAAAATGGTTACAGCGGGAGGCCCGGGAGCAGGGTTATAATTTACACCCGGCGGCTGCCCGGGCCCTGGCCCAGGCCGGCGGGGGAGACCTGCGCCTGGCCAGGAATGAGTTATATAAAGTAATGACCTATACCGGGCAGCCGGGTACCATTACACCGGCAGATGTTGAGGCCCTGGTACCGGCCGCGGCTGCGGAAGCTACCATCTTCCAGTTAGTAGACGCCCTGGGGAACCGCAATGCCACCCTGGCCATTAACTCCTTGCGCCGGCTGCTGGAAAGGGGCGAAGCCCCCTTAAGCATCCTGGCCATGCTGGCCCGCCAGGTGCGCCTGATTTACCAGTACCACCTGGCGGCGGATAAACGCGAGCTGGCCGCCAGGCTGGGAGTAAAACCCTTTGTCGTCCAGAAGGTGGCTGGCCAGGCCCGCAATTTTTCCCTGCCTGCTGCCGCGCGGGCCCTGGAGGAATTATTAAAGGTAGATACCGGGATCAAGACCGGGCAGGGTGGAGCCGGCCCCCTGTTGGAAAAAGCCATCTGGACTATTATTAAAGGGGAGCATTAATGCTCCCCCAGCTTTACTCTTCACCAGCGGGTCGCTTCTGGTCCCTTCCCCGGACTGCTCCGGCTCCGGCAGTACCCCTAACGGTACCGGCTGCTCTAGTACCAGGGGTCGCAATTTCGGTAGCAAATTCATAGGCGGTACCCGGGGTACCTTCCGCAGCAATGCCCTTCCGGTTGGCTTCTTTTTCCGGCCGCTCTTTAGCGGTGCCAGGTTTTTCCGGCATAAATTAAAGTCCCCCCTTTCTGCAAGCCTGTTTTTATTATGGCATAATGAAGGGGGGAAAATTCCGGGTAAATTAAAAACCCCCTGTCAATGCCGGGGGTTATGTTGCTAAAATTAAGCCATGGGATTAAGCAGACGTTTTGTTAAACAGGCGCTGCAGCCTTGATTTTTTCCGGGCGGCAGTATTCGGGTGGAGAACCCCTTTAGTAACGGCTTTATCGATGGTGCGAATGGCCTGGCGCAAGTTTTCAGCAGCGGCACTATCGCCCTGTTCCAGGGCCGTCCGGAATTTTTTGATGGCCGTTTTCACGCGGGATTTGACGGCCTTGTTGCGCTCGGTACGAATGCGGGTCAGCTCTACACGTTTAATGGCCGACTTAATGTTGGGCATCCCAGCTCACCTCCCGCCTTATTTTATCATGGCAACCTGGTAAAAGCAACATTTAACCGGATTTAGCCGGGTTCTCCTGCCGCAGGTCTTCGATAACTCCCGCCAGGACCCTGGCTACCAGGCGGGCGGAGCGTTCCGCCTCTTCCAGGGTATTATTATCGCTGCCAATTTCTAAGAGCAGGGCCCGGGGAAGGAGGTGCTGGTTGTAGCGGCCTTCCTGGACCCGGACACCCAGGCATAAACCGGGATAAAGTTCGTCCATTTTTTTAGCCAGCCGGTGGGCAAAGGCCTCGTTCTGGCGCCAGTTGGGGTGTTCCAGGCGGGCATTGCTGCCGGCGATAATAAGCACCTGGGCGACTTTCTGGTTGTCAATTTCCACTACCGGCGGTGCCGGCAGACCGGCGTTACGGTGGATATCCAGGGCCACCAGGACGGAAGGGTTTTCCGCCAGCATTCTTTTGAGGGTTTTTTCGGAGTTGGCATAGGACCTGGTAAAGTCGGGATAATCATGGATGGTAGTTGAGCGTACTACCGGGATGCCGTAATCTTTGCTTAAAGTTTCGGCCAGGACCGCCGCCACCTGGCTGACCCCGCCGTTTTTCCCGGGAAATTTAGCCTGACCCTCACTCGGCTGGTAGGATTCCGCATTGTGGGTGTTGTATATAGCAACCAGAGGAGGTTGGGCGCTGGCGATCTCCCATTCTGCCGGCGCTGGCGGTACACTTTCCTCCGGCAGCGGCTGGGGCAACTCATACTCTTCCTCGGTAGTCAACAAGCGCGTTACCCCGGTACCACCGGGGAAAACTACCAGGGGTGAGGCCAAGACCTGGACGGCAGCTGCCAGGGCTTCGCTGGAATTATCTTGCGGGCTGTTGGCCGCGCGTAAAGCAAGGGCCGGCAGGCCCTCGCTTAAAATGCCTTCCAGCAGGGGCAGCGGTAACCAGGCAGAATAACCGGGTACACCCAGGGATAGCTGGCGGCCGGCTTTAATCAAACGCCAGGTACCGGTAACCAGGGAAAAAATAACCACCACTGCCACGAGAACTTTTACCAGGCGGGATAGAAAGATCCTGGCCTGCCAGCGGGTAATAACGTGAATCCGCAACCTTTCCGCCCCCTTGCTGGTAGCCATTTTATTCCTCCGCGGGATAATTTAGACCTGGGGAGGGACCACGAGGGGCAATGTTAGGAGGCTGAGCAGTGACTGAGGCCCAACTCAAGGATCTTTTGCAGGCTTATAAAGCCGGACAGGTTGACCTGGACACGGTTATGGGGCATTTAAAGACTTTAAAGGAAGAAGATCTGGGCTTTGCCAAGATCGATCATCACCGTGCCTTAAGGAACGGCTTTCCGGAGGTTATTTTCGGCCAGGGAAAAACAAAGGAACATGTGGCGGCCATTGCCTCCCGCCTGGCAGCCGCCGGCTCAACGGTCCTCGTAACCAGGACTACCAGGGAAGTATACCAGGAGGTTGCCGCCCGCTTGCCGGCTGCCGAATTTAACGAACTGGCCCGGACCATCGTCGTGGCTGCCGGGGAGATCAGGCCTACCGGCGGTCGCGTGGCGGTTTTAAGCGCCGGGACGGCCGACCTGCCCGTGGCCGAAGAAGCAGCGGTGACGGCGGCGGTAATGGGCAATGAGGTCGAGAGAATTTACGATGTCGGCGTGGCTGGCATCCACCGCCTGCTGGGGCGGGTGGAACTGGTACGCCGGGCCGATGTGATTATTGTCGTCGCGGGCATGGAAGGCGCCCTGGCCAGCGTCGTGGCCGGCCTGGTAGACCGGCCGGTGATTGCCGTCCCGACAAGCATCGGTTATGGGGCGAGTTTCGGCGGGCTGGCCGCCCTGCTGACCATGCTCAATAGCTGTGCTGCCGGCATCGGCGTCGTTAATATTGACAACGGTTTTGGCGCTGCCGCCCTGGCCACGGCTATCACCCGCCTGAAAAAAGTATAATTTACCTCCTTTTTGGGCAATGCTATAGGCGAACCCGAAGGAGGTGATAAATATGACTAATTGGGTAGGCGCCGTTGTCCGCTTTGTTGTCTCGGCCCTGGTGCTGATGCTGGTAGGTTTTATCCTTCCCGGCATTAGAGTAGCAGGTTTCACCGGTGCCCTGATTGCGGCCGTCGTTATAGCCATCCTGGGCTGGCTGGCAGAAGCCGTCCTTGGCAAACGGATTTCCCCCCATGGTCGCGGCATTGTCGGCTTTATCGTCGCGGCAATAGTAATCTATCTGGCTCAATTTATTGTCCCCGCCTACTTAAGCGTGAATATCCTGGGTGCTTTACTGGCGGCTCTAGTTATCGGTGTAATTGATGCCTTTGTCCCTACCGAGCTGCGCTAGGAAATGAGCTGCCGGGCGGGCCGGGCTTTTAGCCCGGCCCGCTTTCTGTTATAATAAAGCCGTCCACCAGATGCATCTGGCTTCCGATTTGCGGGGGAGGAAGTTATTTAGTGACGGAGCAAAAAAATATCCGTAATTTCTGCATCATTGCCCATATTGACCACGGCAAGTCTACCCTGGCCGACCGCCTCCTGGAGTATACCGGTGCTTTGAGCAAGCGGGAGATGGTGGACCAGGTCCTGGATACCATGGAACTGGAACGGGAGCGCGGCATCACCATCAAGCTTCAGGCGGTCCGCTTGAAATATAGAGCCCGGGACGGCCGGGAATATGTTTTAAACTTGATTGACACCCCGGGACACGTGGACTTTACCTATGAAGTATCACGGAGCCTGGCGGCCTGTGAAGGCGCCCTGCTGGTGGTTGACGCGGCCCAGGGCATTGAAGCCCAGACCCTGGCCAATGTTTACCTCGCCCTGGAACACAACCTGGAAATTATCCCGGTTATCAATAAAATCGATCTGCCCAATGCCGAGCCGGAACGGGTACGCCGCGAGATAGAAGACGTCATCGGCCTGGACGCCAGTGAAGCCATCCTGGCCTCGGCTAAAACCGGGGTGGGGACGGAAGAGATCCTGGAGGCCATCGTCCGGCGCATTCCCCCGCCCCGGGGCGACCGGGAAGCGCCCTTAAAGGCGCTGATTTTTGATTCCATCTTTGATAGCTACCGGGGGGCTATCCCCTATATCAGGGTTGTCGAGGGCCGGGTGCAAAAGGGCGACCGCATCCGTTTCATGGCTACGGGGGCCGAATTTGAAGTCAATGAGGTGGGCGTTTTCACCCCGGCGCCACGGCAGGTCACAACACTGGCCGCCGGCGAGGTGGGCTTTCTCTCCGCCAGCATTAAAAATGTCAAGGATACCCGGGTCGGCGACACCATCACCAGCGCCAGCCGGCCGGCCAGGGAGCCCTTGCCGGGCTACCGCAGGGTAATGCCCATGGTTTACTGCGGCCTGTTCCCGGTGGACTCGGAACAATTTGACAGCCTGCGGGACGCCCTGGAAAAGCTGCAGTTAAATGACGCCTCTTTGAGCTTTGAGCCGGAAACCTCGGTGGCCCTGGGTTTCGGCTTTCGCTGTGGCTTCCTGGGGCTCCTGCACATGGAGATTATCCAGGAGCGGCTGGAAAGGGAGTACGGTCTGGAACTCATAACTACCGCGCCCAGCGTAGTCTACCGGGTGGTGCGGACCGACGGGCGGGTGGAGATGGTTGACAATCCCACCGCCCTGCCGGCACCTAACCTGATAGACCATATTGAAGAGCCCTACGTCGAGGCCACCATTATGACACCCAAAGAATATGTAGGTCCGGTAATGGAACTCTGCCAGGAAAAACGCGGTACTTTCCTTAATATGGATTACCTTTCCGAGAAAAGGGTTGCTTTAAAATACGACCTGCCCCTGGCGGAAATTATCTACGACTTCTTTGACCAGCTTAAGAGCCGGACGCGGGGCTATGCATCCCTGGATTATGAAGTCAAGGGCTACCGGCCGGCAGAGCTGGTAAAGATGGATATCCTTATTAATAATGAAGTGGTGGATGCCCTGTCGGTGATCACCCACCGGGACCAGGCCTACCACCGCGGCCGGGCCCTGGTGGAACGCCTGCGCCAGCTGATCCCGCGCCAGCTCTTTGACGTTCCCATCCAGGCCGCCATCGGCAGCCGGGTCATCGCCCGGGAAACCATCCCGGCGCTGCGCAAAAACGTCCTGGCCAAGTGTTACGGCGGCGATGTGACGCGGAAGCGCAAGCTCCTGGAGAAACAAAAGGAAGGCAAGAAGCGCATGAAACAGGTGGGCACGGTGGACATCCCCCAGGAGGCCTTTATGGCCGTGCTGAAGGTAGGGAAGTCGTAGGATATGGTAGCTGGCTTTGTTTTCGCTCGCTCCCTGGCCCTTGCGGAGTGGCCTAAGGTTTCAGCCGTAAGGCTTAAGGCGGGGTTCCCGGCCTATTCGGCATCCTTGCCTCAGAGGCCGGCCTCGGACCTCCTGTCCTCGGCCCCGCCCTCACTCTTCGGCTTCACCAAGGCCACTTCACCGCTCGGGCCAAGTCGCTCACTCCAAACAAAAGCCAGCCACGCCCTCTACATCCATATCCCCTTCTGCATCCGCAAGTGCCATTACTGCGACTTCGTTTCCTATCCCGGCCGGTCACCGGAGGAAATGGCCGCCTACTGCCGGGACCTGGAGCGGGAAATGGCTCTGGTGTCCCAGAAGTGGCAACCGGGACCTGCGGCCACTGTTTATATCGGCGGCGGTACCCCGACCCTGCTCTCCGCCCGGGATCTGGAGCAGGTCCTAGACGCCGTGGCCCGCTACTTCGGCCGGCAGCCGGGGGCGGAAGTTTCTATAGAGGCTAACCCCGGCACGGTAGATGAAGCTAAACTCCGGGACCTGCGGGCCGCCGGGGTGAACCGCCTCTCCCTGGGAGCCCAGGCCTTTGACGACGACCTCCTTGGTGCTATGGGCCGCATCCACCGGCGCCGGGACACCTACCAGGCCTGCGAGCTGGCGCGCCGGGCCGGCTTTAGCAACATCAACCTGGACCTGATCTTCGGCCTGCCGGGCCAGACCCTGGACGGCTGGCGGGCTACTTTAAGAGAAGCCGTTGCCCTGCAGCCCGAGCATATTGCCGCTTACAGCCTCCAGGTGGAGGAAGGTACACCCTGGGGAAAGCTAGCGGCTGCCGGCGAGTTACCCTTGCCCGGGGAAGAACTGGAACTGGCCATGTACCAGGAAGCCCGGGTTATCCTTACGGCTGCCGGTTACCGGCAGTACGAAATATCCAACTTCGCCCGGCCGGGGTACCAGTGCCGCCACAACCTCACTTACTGGTTAAACCAGCCCTACCTGGGCCTGGGGGCGGCCGCAGCCTCCTCCTGGCAGGGCCGGCGCTGGCAGAATTATAGCGACCTGCACCAGTACCGGCACACCTTATCCCGCGGCCGGCTGCCCCGGGCGGAAATAGAAACCTTAACGCCCCGCCAGCAGATGGCCGAAACCATGTTTATGGGCCTGCGCCTGCTGGCCGGCGTCGACTTGCAGGCCTTCCGGCAGCGTTTCTGGGTTGACGCCCGGGAGATTTATGCCCGGGAACTGGACCGGCTCTACCAGGCAGGACTGGTAGAGGAAAAAAACGGCCATTTAAGGCTCACCGAAAAGGGTTTGCCCCTGGCCAATGAAGTTTTTGTGCAGTTTGTCTAGCCCTTACTTTCCCTTGACAAAACTAAAGGCGGGTGGTATGTTTTAAGTAAGCTCTTAGCACTCTGGCCTTAAGAGTGCTAATAAGAAGGTGAGAACATGCGGATGGATGAGCGGAAAAAGCAGGTCCTGGCCGCCATTGTCCAGGATTATATCCTTACCGGCGAACCGGTAGGCTCACGTACCATTGCCCGGCGGTACAACCTGGGGGTAAGTCCGGCCACCATCCGGAATGAGATGGCCGACCTGGAGGAAATGGGCTTACTGGAGCAACCCCATACCTCGGCCGGCCGTATACCTTCGGACTACGGTTATCGTTACTACGTTGACTGCCTTATGGAGCCGGAAAAATTAACCCCGGCGGAAGAAGAATACGTGCGCCAGCGCTATAACCAAAAAATGCTGGAAATCGAGCAGGTCCTGGAGGAAACAGCCCGTTTACTTTCCGAGATGACCGCCTATACGGCAATTGCCCTGGGACCAAACCAGAACAATGCCATCCTGGAGCAGGTGCAGATTTTACCTGTCCATTCAACCAACAAGGCCTTGCTGGTGGCAGTCACGAGCACCGGTATGGTTGAGCACCGGATCTTTACCATTCCCGGCAATGTAACCACGGAGGATCTTACCCGTATCTCCCGTGTTCTCAATGCCAGCCTGCAGGGTATAGCCCTGGAAGAGCTGCGCCAGGCGGTATTGAGGGATATCTACCGGGAAGTAGCCCAGCACCGGGGTTTAATCAAACAGGTGATTGACCTTTTGCAACAAATCCTGGCCCTGGAAGGCAGCGAGAAGGTTTACCTGGAAGGCATCCTCAACATTTTAAGCCAGCCGGAGTTTAAAAATTTAGAGAAGGTCAAGGAAATCCTGGCTTTTCTCGAGCGGGAAGAGGCCCTGCGGCGTATTTTTAAAGCCACTCCGGGAAGCGGCCTGACCATCAGGATCGGCCAGGAGAATAAAGAAGAAGGCATTGATAAATGCAGTGTAGTAACGATTAGCTATGCCGTCGAAGGGAAAATAATGGGCAAAGTGGGCTTACTCGGACCAACGCGGATGCATTATTCCCGGGTTATATCGGTCCTCCAGTGTGTGGCCGATAGCTTATCCCGGTCCTTGACGCAATTTTACCGCTGAGTTTCAGGGCCACCTGGACCAGGCCGGTGCCTTTGGGTGCTGGCTTTTTTTACGAAGGGAGTGACCGTAAGAAGTTATGGATGCCAAACAGGATAATAAGGATAATAAAATGAATAATGGACCGGCAAGTGGGGAAAGGGAAGAAAGGCTGACCAGCCCGGGAGAACCGCCTGCCGGAGAAGCAGGGGAAGCAGCAACGCCGGAAGCCAAAGACGGCCCGGCAGGGGCCGGTGAAGAACCGGGCGAGGAAAATGAAATATTAACCCGCCTCCAGGCGGAGCTGGCCGCTAAAGAGGAAGCTTTAGCCGGGCTGCAGCAGCGCTATTTGCGCCTGCAGGCCGATTTTGACAACTACCGCAAGCGTACCCGCCGCGAGCAGGAAGAACTAACCCGGCTGGCCAATGCCAGGCTCATTGAGAGCCTCTTGCCCGTCCTTGATAACCTGGAGCGGGCCCTGGCAGCAGCTGCAGGAGCGGAAAAGCAGGCCCTGGAAACCGGCGTGGAGATGACCCTGCGTCTTTTAAAAGAAATTTTAAGCCAGGAAGGGCTAATGCCCGTAGCCGCCCTGGGCCAGCCCTTTGATCCTGAAGTTCACGAAGCAGTAGCGCGGGAAGAAACACCGGAACCGGATAAAATAAACCTGGTGGTCGAAGAGTTCCGCCGGGGTTATACTTTGCATGGCAAACTTTTACGGCCGGCCATGGTCAAAGTGGCGGTAGCGGCCGGTGCCACAGAACAGGAAACCAAACAAGACCCTCATGCCGCTAACGCGGCACCATCAGAAGGATGAAGATAAGTGGCTGGCATTTGTTTGGAGCGAGCGACTTGGTCCGAGCGGTTGAGCAGCCTTGGCGAAGCCGAGGAGCGAGGGCGGGGCCGAGGACAGGATGTCCGAGGCCGGCCTCTGAGGCAAGGATGCCGAATAGGCCGGGAACCCCGCCCGAGCCCGAGGCTGAGCCGTAGGCTGATCCGCGAGGACCAGGGAGCGAGCAAAAACAATGCCAGCCTGGAGCGAAGTTATTTTCAGGGTAGAAGCTGGAGAACAGGAGGTAGATCACAATGGGTAAAGTAATCGGTATCGACCTGGGTACAACTAACTCCTGCGTAGCCGTCATGGAAGGCGGGGAAGCAGTAGTCATCCCCAATGCGGAAGGCGGCCGCACCACGCCTTCAGTAGTGGCCTTTACCAAGGACGGCGAGCGGGTTGTCGGCCAGGTGGCCAAACGCCAGGCCATCACCAATCCTGACCGGACCGTCATGTCCATTAAACGCCATATGGGCACCAGCTATAAAGTAAAAATCGATGACAAGGAATATACCCCCCAGGAAATATCGGCCATGATCCTGCAAAAGCTGAAGGCTGACGCGGAAGCCTACCTGGGGGAAAAGGTGACCCAGGCGGTTATCACGGTACCGGCCTACTTTACTGACAGCCAGCGCCAGGCCACTAAAGACGCCGGCCGCATTGCCGGCCTGGAGGTACTGCGTATTATCAACGAGCCGACGGCAGCCTCCCTGGCCTACGGCCTGGATAAAGAAGAAGACCAGACCATCCTGGTTTATGACCTGGGTGGCGGTACCTTTGACGTTTCCATCCTGGAGCTGGGGGATGGCGTTTTTGAAGTTAAGGCCACCAGCGGCAATAACCGCCTGGGCGGCGATGACTTTGACCAGCGGATTATGGACTACCTGGTAGACATCTGCCGCCGGGAGCACGGGGTAGACCTGAGGCAGGATAAAATGGCCATGCAGCGCCTGAAGGAAGCGGCGGAAAAAGCTAAAATTGAGCTTTCCAGCATGACCAGCACCAACATTAACCTGCCCTTCATCTCGGCGACGCCCAGCGGCCCCATCCACCTGGATGTGAATCTCACCCGGGCCAAGTTTGAAGAACTGATAGCCGACCTGGTAGAAAAGACCGTTGGTCCCACCAGGCAGGCCCTGGCTGACGCCGGGCTGGAGCCCAAGGATATTGACAAGGTGTTACTGGTAGGCGGCTCCACCAGGGTGCCCCTGGTCCAGGAGACGGTGCGCAAGATCCTGGGCAAAGAGCCCCATAAGGGTATTAACCCGGATGAGTGTGTCGCCCTGGGGGCAGCCATTCAGGCCGGGGTCCTGGCCGGCGAGGTCAAGGACGTCCTGCTCCTGGATGTTACCCCGCTATCCCTCGGCATTGAAACCCTGGGCGGCGTGTTCACGAAGATAATTGAACGCAACACCACCATTCCGACGTCCAAGAGCCAGATCTTTTCCACCGCCGCCGACAACCAGACCACGGTGGAAATCCACGTCCTCCAGGGCGAGCGGGCCATGGCCGCCGACAATAAAACCCTGGGCCGCTTCCAGCTGACGGGTATCCCGCCGGCGCCCCGGGGTGTACCCCAGATTGAAGTCAAGTTTGATATCGACGCCAACGGCATCGTCCACGTCTCGGCCAAAGACCTGGCCACCGGTAAACAGCAGGCCATAACTATTACTTCATCCAGCGGCCTCACGGAAGAAGAAATCCAGCGCATGGTTAAGGATGCCGAGGCCTATGCTGAGAGCGACCGCAAGCGCAAGGAGGAAATTGAGACCAGGAACCAGGCGGACTCCCTCATCTACCAGGCCGACCGCACCCTGAAGGAGTTTAAAGATAAAGCCGACAAGGCCGACGTGGACCGCATCGAACAGGCGAAGAAAGAACTCCAGGACGTCCTGGACAGCAAGAATTCCGCTAAGATCAAAGAAAAGATGGAAGCCCTTTCCCAGGCCCTCTATACCCTGACCACCAAAGTGTACCAGCAGGCCGGTGCCCAGGCCGGCGGCGGGGCCCAGGGTGGAACCGGTCCTACCGGCGTGGCGAAACAGGACGGCAATGTCTACGATGCCGACTACAAAATCGTCGATGACGACAAGAAATAATAACCGGTGACCAGCCATGGCAAAGCGCGATTATTACGAGGTCCTGGGGGTCTCCCGGGATGCCTCCGAGGCGGAAATTAAGAAGGCTTACCGCCAGCTGGCGCGCAAGTACCACCCGGATATGAATCCGGGGAATAAAGAGGCCGAAGAAAAGTTCAAAGAGGTCCAGGAAGCCTACGAAGTCTTAAGCGACCCGGAGAAGAGGGCCCGTTATGACCAGTTCGGCCATGCCGGCATGGAGACGGGCGGGCCCGGCTTCGGCGGCTTTGACTTCGGCGGCGCCGGTGCCGATTTCGGCACCTTTGGCGACATCTTTGACATGTTCTTTGGCGGCGGTTTTGGCCGGACAGCCAGGCGCCAGGGTCCCCAGCGGGGCGATGACCTGCGCCTGGATATAGAAATTTCCTTTGAAGAAGCTGCCTTTGGCGGGGAAAAGGAAATCGGCGTACCGCGCCAGGAAAAGTGCCCTGCCTGTGACGGCAGCGGCGCGGCGCCCGGTACCAGGCCCAGGACCTGCCCCACCTGCCACGGCACCGGGCAGGTCCGCATCTCCCAGAGTACGCCCCTGGGCCATTTCCAGACGATACGCACCTGTCACCACTGCCACGGCCAGGGGACCATTATTGAAACGCCCTGTCCCACCTGCCGCGGCCGGGGTGTAGTCCAGCGCACCCGTAAGATAAAGATCAAAATTCCCCCGGGGGTGGATACCGGTGCCCGCCTGCGCATGGCCGGCGAAGGCGAGAGCGGCATCCGCGGCGGGCCGCCGGGCGACCTCTATGTCTATATTAACGTCCGGCCCCATCCCTTTTTCCGGCGGGAAGGGTATGACGTCCTCTGCGAGGTGCCGGTAACCATGGTCCAGGCGGCCCTGGGTGACAGGATCCTGGTGCCTACCCTGGACGGTAAAGCCGAACTCAATATCCCTGCCGGGACCCAGAGCGGGGCCACCTTCAGGCTGAAGGGTAAAGGCATCCCCCGCTTGAACGGCGCCGGCCGGGGTGACCAGCATGTACGGATTCATGTTGAGACACCTACCAACCTTAATGAAAAACAAAAGGAGCTGCTGCGGGAGTTCGGCCGCCTGTATGGCTGGGAACCCAAAGGCGCCAGGGAGCAGGATAAAGGCTTCTTTAAAAAAGTAAGGGACGCCTTCATGGGATAACTTTACTAATATCCCTGCATGGCTGCCTGCAGGCAGCCGACCTCCGACTTCCTGTATCCGACTTCTGTTGCAGGGGGTGAGCCGTTATGGCCCACCATTTTTTTCTGCCTGCCCTGATCGTTCCCGGCGAACCGGCCATCCTGGAGGGAGAAAACGCCCATCATGCCCTCCGCGTCCTGCGCTTGCGGGTGGGGGAGGCCATCTCCCTGGCCGACAACAGCGGCCGGGGGTACCTGGCGGAAATCATAGCCATCCAGAAAGACCGGGTGGTCGCGGCCATCAAGGCCCCCCTGGAGAGCCCGGAGCCGCGGGTAAAAGTGACCCTCTACCAGGGCTGGCCCAAAGGGGATAAAATGGATTTTATCATTGAAAAATGTACAGAATTAGGGGTAGCCCGGATTGTCGTCCTGGTTACGGAACGTTCCATCCCCCGGCCGGACCCACAGGCCTGCACCCGGCGCCGGGAACGCTGGCAGCAAAAGGCGCATGCAGCAGCCCGCCAGAGCCGCCGGCACCTGATCCCGGCGGTGGACGGCCCCCTGGAGCTGGAGGCAGCCCTGGCAGGGCTTAAACCCGGCACCCTGTTGCTGGTCCCCTGGGAAGAAGAACGCTCCCGTGACCTCAGGTCAATACTCCCTGCAGTCCCGGAGGAACAGGAACTGGCCCTGCTTATTGGCCCCGAAGGGGGCTTGAGCCGGGCGGAAATTGACCTGGCCCGTAAATTTGGCGGTTTACCCATCACCCTGGGTCCCCGCATCTTGAGGACAGAAACGGCCGGACTGGTCTGCCTGGCCGCCGTCATGTACGCCCTGGGGGAGCTGGGGGGCTGACGCCCCCTTTAGCGAGACATGAAAATTTATTTGCGTAACTCCTGAGCGGCGCAGGGACATATCCCGACCAGAAGGAACCATTTCTGGCGGAGAACCCTATTTTCGGAGGATCAGAGGTGAAACTCGTGCCCTCACCCCGGGTGGCCCTGGTGAGCCTGGGCTGCAAAGTCAACCAGAACGAACTGGAAGCCATCAAGCACCTCTTCCTGGCAGCCGGCTACGAGATCGTGCCCTTCCCGGAAAAGGCCGACGTCTACGTCGTCCACACCTGCACCGTCACCCACATCAGTGACCGCAAGTCGCGGCAGCTGATCCGCCGCGCTGTCCGGGCCAACCCGGAGGCAGTGGTGGCCGTTACCGGCTGCTATGCCCAGGTAGCCCCGGGGGAGGTGCTGGCTATCCCCGGCGTCGATGTGGTAGTCGGCACCCGGGAGCGGCGGCGGCTGGTAGAACTGGTGGAAAAGGCCAGGGAGGAAGGGACCCCTGTTAACGCCGTCCGCGCCCACGAACCCGGGGAAGCCTTTGAAGAGCTGCCCCTGGTGGAAGTAAGCCGGGCCCGGGCCTTTCTCAAGATCCAGGAAGGTTGTGAGGAATTCTGTACTTACTGCATCGTCCCCTATGCCCGCGGGCCGTTACGCAGCCGGGCACCAGAAGCGATCCTGGCCGAAGTGCAACGCCTGGTAGCTGCCGGGTACCTGGAAATCGTCCTCACCGGCGTCCACACCGGGGCCTATGGCCGCGACCTTGCCGGGGGGATAGACCTGGCCGGTCTCCTGAAAAAGCTCGTCCGGGTACCGGGGCTGGAACGTCTCCGCATCAGCTCCATTGATCCCCTGGATTTTACCCCCGCATTAAAGGCCGTGCTGGCGGAGGAAGAGGTTATCTGCCCCCATTACCACATTCCCCTCCAGAGCGGCGATGATGACATCTTGCAAAAAATGGGACGCCGTTATACCGGCCGTTACTACCTGGAGTTAATCGCTTCCTTACGCTCCAAACGGCCCCGGGCGGCATTTACCAGCGATGTCATGGTCGGCTTTCCCGGGGAAACGGAAGACCAGTTTCAAAATACCATGGCGGTAGTCAAGGAAGCGGCCCTGGCCGCCATCCATGTTTTTCCTTATTCCCCCCGCCGGGGTACCCCGGCGGCGGCCATGCCTGATCAAGTAGCCCCCGAGGTAAAAAAGGACCGGGAACGGTGCCTCCTCCAGCTGGGACGCCGCCTGGCCCGCCAGTATGCCCGGGAGTTTTTAAACGAAACCCTCACGGTACTGGTAGAAAGGCCCCTGCCCGGTCAACCGGGTGTTTTCGAAGGCCATACCGGCAATTACCTGACGGTTGCCTTTCCGGCAGACTTAGATTTGACAGGACGCCTTGTCCCGGTCAGGCTGCAGGAATTACGGGGAGGTTTAATCTGGGGCAAATTAGAAAAAGATGTTAAGGAAGAGCAGGAAAATAGCCCTGGAGGGAGAAATTAATATTAAGCATAGTAAAGAAGGGAGCAACACACGTGGCCGAGGAATGCATCTTTTGTAGAATAGCCAGGGGTCAGCTCCCGGCCGAGGTGGTTTACCAGGATGAGCAGGTGGTAGCCTTTAAAGATATCCGGCCGGTGGCCCCGGTACATATTTTAATTATCCCCAGGAAGCATATACCTGATCTGACGGCCATAACGCCGGCAGATAAAGAACTGCTCGGCCATATCCACCTGGTGGCGGTGCAAATTGCCCGGGAACTGGGCCTGGCTGAGCGTGGTTTCCGCCTGGTAAATAATTGTAAAGAAGAGGGCGGGCAGGTTGTTTACCACCTCCATTTCCACCTTCTGGGAGGGCGGCAACTGCGGATCCTGGGTTGACGCTAAAAAAGGGATAGAGTATAATTAAACTCATGTTGAGCTGTTGAAGGCAGCGTCCACCGGGCTGGCGGGGGGAGGGAAGCAAGGGTTGAGCGAGGTTAAAATTGGCAAAAATGAATCCATTGATGCCGCTTTAAAGCGGTTCAAGCGCATTTGCCAGAAGGCAGGCATTCTTTCGGAAGCCCGGCGCCGGGAACATTACGAAAAACCCAGCGTCAGGCGCAAGAAAAAATCCGAAGCGGCTCGCAAACGCCGCTGGCACTAAAACAGAACAGTGGATGTTACCTCCCTCTGGTTGATAATTTTCCCGGTGGCACAGCTTTCATGGGCATACAGAGCCCGGTCCTGCAGGACCGGGTTTTTTTGCGGTCTTTTTTGCCCTGCCTTTGCATAAAGTATTGGCAGGAGGGGACAGGATGGGGAAAAATCGTTCCCGGCGCAGCTGGATGGACAGGGCCCGGCGGCTGGAGAAAGCCATTACCGATTATTTAGAGTTACCGGCAGACGCCGTCCTGGACCTGCCGCGCCTGACCCTGGTAGGTAATAGCCGGCTGGTAGTGGAAAACCACCGGGGCATCAGCGAGTACCAGCCGGACCTGGTACGCCTGAAACTCAGTACCGGCGAGCTGGAGATCAAGGGGACAGGCATGCTCCTGCGGGAGATCAAACCGGACGCCATCGCCCTGGAAGGCACCATCCATTCCCTGACGTTTTGCTAAGGGAGGAAGAGACCGGTGGCCTGGCGAAACTGGCTGGCTTACCTGGAGGGCTATCTGATACTTACCATCAGCGGCGACGACCCGGAAGGCTTTCTCAATCTAGCCCTGGCTCAGGGCATCAGCCTCTGGGATATCACCCGTAGCAGGAGCGGCAGCCTCCAGGCAAAAATGCCGGCCCGCGAATACCGCGCCCTGCGCTCCCTGGCCCGGCAGAGCCGCTGCCGGGTCCGTATTGTGGACAAGCGGGGCTGGCCCTTTTTCAGCCGCCGCCTGCGGGGACGGCAGGTACTGCTCCTGGGCAGCCTTTTCTTTTTGCTGGCCATCTACCTCCTGTCCACCTTTATCTGGGTGGTGGACGTCAGGCCGGAAAACGGCCCGTTACGCCGGGTAACGCCGGACCAGGTCCTGGCCGCGGCCCGCGCGGAGGGGCTAAAGCCCGGTGCCAGAAAAAGCGCCCTGGATACCCGTACCCTGGAGTACGCCATGGAGCGCCGTTTGCCCCAGGTGGCCTGGGTAGGTATCCGCTTCCATGGTACCAGGGCCGAGATCACCGTGGTGGAAAAGGCAGCCCCTCCCGGGGAGGAAGCCGTCGACCGGCCGGCCAGCATCATTGCCGCCAAAGACGGGGTAATCAAAGATATCCTGGTCATTAATGGCGAGGGCAGGGTAAAGGCCGGCGATACGGTCCGGCAGGGAGAAATACTGATTTCGGGCCTCATTTTACCCCCCCGGCCGGAAAAAAAGCCGGGAGAAGCAGCCGCTCCTGAGCAGCCACTGCCCCCACCCCGCCTGGTCCGGGCCCGGGGTATTGTCCGGGCCCGGGTCTGGTATGAAGGGGAAAAAGAGATCAACCGCCGGCAGGTCCAGGAAGTGCCAACCGGCCGGCAGCAGACGGCGCTAATAGTCCAGACACCCGGCCGCCGCTATATCCTGAAAGGCCCGCAACAGCCATCCTATACCAGTTATCGCCAGGAAAATAAAGTTGTGGCCCTGCCATCCTGGAGGAATTTTACCCTGCCCGTCGAACTCATCATAACGAGCTATTATGAAGTCCAGGTCCGGTACCGGCAGCTTTCCTATGAAGAAGCAGTCAGCACAGCCGGCCGGCAGATCCTGGCGGAGCTCAAGGAAAAGTTACCACCGGGAGCCAGCATTACGGGGCAGAAGGTAGTTCCTTTAACCAAACCTGAAGATGAGATAGTTCGTGTCCGGGCCTGGGTGGAAACGGAAGAGGATATCGGCCAGGTTGTTCCCCTTAGCGGCAAACAGTAGCTTTTACGCTGGCGCCTGTATATGTTAAAATAGATTGATTATGATCATAAAGGAGTTGATGGATAAAACCTTGACCACCACCAATTACGAAACCAGGTTGACTGTTGGTAGCAATGGCGAGGCCGTCAATCTTTTTGGCCACCAGGATGAAAACCTGAAATTTATTGAGAGCCATACCTCAGCCCGGATCGTAGCCCGGGGGAATGAACTGACGTTAAGCGGGACGCGCCAGGAAGTTGAAGAACTGGAAAGACTATTCCGGCAGTTAATTAAACTGGCCCGTTCCGGCACGACCATTAATACAGCAACCATTAACTACACCTGGAACCTGGTCCGGCGCCAGGATGACATGGCGGGCAAGACCGACCTGGCCCAGGCCCTGGGGGAAGTACTTTACGTTACTCCCCGGGGCAAACAGATTCGCCCCAAAACCCTGGGGCAGCTTCGCTATGTCCAGGCCATGCGCCGTTATGATATTGTCTTCGGCATCGGCCCGGCCGGTACCGGGAAAACCTACCTAGCAGTAGTTATGGCCGTCAACGCCCTGCGGTCCCGCAGTGTGGAGCGGATAATACTCGCCCGGCCGGCAGTTGAGGCTGGGGAAAAGCTGGGCTTCCTGCCCGGCGACCTGCAGGAGAAGGTTAACCCCTATCTGCGGCCCCTTTATGACGGCCTTTATGATATTTTAGGCATGGAAACAGCACAAAAGTATATGGAAAAAAATATTATAGAAGTAGCGCCCCTGGCCTATATGCGGGGGCGCACCCTGGATGACGCCTTCATTATCCTGGATGAAGCCCAGAATACTACGTCGGAACAGATGAAGATGTTCCTGACCCGCATTGGCTTTGGCTCCCGGGCCGTCATTACCGGTGACGTTACCCAGGTAGACCTGCCCCGGGATACAACCTCCGGCCTGGTGGAAGCCCAGCAGATCTTAAGGGGTATTGACGGCATCGCCATTGAGTATCTAACCGAAGCCGATGTCGTCCGCCATCCCCTGGTACAGGAAATTATTAAAGCATACGAGAGGAGTGACCGGATGTGCCATGGCAGCGGCTAGAACGGTTAATGCACCCGCTGCTGGTCCGGCTTGGTCCTAAATTTTTAAGATCCAGGGTCATCTGGGGGATGGCCCTGTTTGCCGTTGCCGTAACCATTACGGCCCTGGATTACCTGCCACAAAAGCTGGATCTAAAAGTGGGGCAGCCCAGCCCCCAGGATTTCAAGGCTCCCCAGGGTATTGTTTACGAAAGTGAGGTTTTGACGCAAAAGGCCAGGGAAGAGGCGGCCCGGCAGGTAACTCCCGTTTACCGGGTGGACAGCTCGGTGGAAGCTGCTCTGACCGGCCAAGTAGATAATATTTTCCAGTCGATAAGGGAAATTAATAATAGTACGAGTGACAGCAACGAACGGGTGGCCCGTTTAAAGGCCCGGTTAAGCCAGTTAAAATTAACGGCACCCACCCTCCAGGCCCTGGCGGCAGCCGATGCCACTACCCTCAATAACCTGGCCGGCATTACCAGGAATATTGTCAACCAGGTAATGGGCGAAGCTGTACCCCAGGATGCCGTGAGTATCGCCCGGGACAAGATGCTGGCTGCAGTAGAGACGGCGGGAATTGAGACCCGCTATAAACCTGTAGTTGCAGCTATTATCCAGCAGCTGGAATTAAAACCCAATCTCATCTATGACGTCGCCGCTACCATGCAGAAGCGGGAGAAAGCTGCCGCCGAGGTGAGCCCGGTCCAGGTAACCATCCGCCAGAATGAAAAGATCGTCAGCGATGGCGAACTGGTAACGGCGGAAGATATTGAAGCCCTGCAAAAACTGGGCCTCCTGCGCTCCGGGGCTTCCTGGGGCGCGCTTTTTGGCCTGGTCTTTTTCCAGGCCCTCCTGGTAGCCCTGTTGCTCCTGTATTTACGCTTTTTTAAACCGGGTATTTATAACAGCAACCAACTGTTATTGTTGCTGGGTCTTTTATGGCTGATTTTCCTTGTTTTTTCCCGGGGCGTAGCGGCCATCAGCCTGAGCAGCCGGGCAGAATTTACCCACCTGGTGGGATATCTCATGCCGGTAGCCGCCGGCTCCATGCTGGTGGCCATCCTGCTGGATGCCCAGGTGGCCGTAATTTTTACCATCTTCTTGGCTCTGGAGGCAGGGATAATTGGCGGCAATTATTACCAGATTGCGGCCATGGGCGTTGCCAATGGCCTGGCGGGTATTTACTGTGTCACCCATTTAAGCCAGCGTTCGGATCTCGCCCGTTCCAGCCTCTTTTTAATGCTGGTCAATCTGTTAAGTGTTGTCGCCCTGGGACTGATGCTCAAGTCCACCCTGTCCCAGTTGAGCATCGGCGCGGTCCTGGCCCTGGCCAATGGCCTGCTGTCAACAGTCCTAACCATCGGCTTCCTGCCCTTTCTGGAGAACAGCTTTGGCATAACTACGGCGGTGAAGCTCTTAGAGCTTTCCAATCCCAATCATCCTTTATTAAAGCGCCTGCTCCTGGAAGCCCCGGGCACCTACCACCACAGCATCCTGGTGGGGAACCTCGCCGAGGCGGCGGCCGATGCCGTGGGGGCCGATTCCCTCCTGGCCCGGGTAGGAGCCTATTACCATGATATCGGGAAGCTAAAGCGGCCCTACTTCTTCATTGAAAACCAGGTGACGGCGGAAAACCCCCATGACCGGCTGTCACCGAGTTTAAGTACCCTGATCATCTCCTGCCATGTCAAAGACGGCCTGGAAATGGCGCGGGAGCATCGCCTGCCCCGGGTTATCCAGGATATTATTGCCCAGCACCACGGCGCCAGTTTGATGACCTATTTCTACCACAAGGCCCGGGAAAGCGGCCGGGGCGACAGTGTCAGTGAAAACGACTTTCGCTATGAAGGGCCGCTACCCCAGAGCAAAGAAGCCGCCATAGTCATGCTGGCCGACAGCGTCGAAGCCGGCATCCGTTCCCTGCCCAAGCCCACGCCTGGCCGCATGGAGGGTTTTGTGCGCAAAATTATCCGGGAAAAGCTGGATGACGGCCAGCTGGAGGCGAGCGATTTAACGTTCCGGGAACTGGCTGTAATCGCCGAGGCCTTTATGCGCGTTTTAAACGGCATCTTCCACACCCGGGTGGAATACCCGGAAGTGGTCCTGAAGGAAATGGAAAGGAGAAAAAGCCGTAATGGAGTGCTCCATAAACAATCAGCAGGATGATTACCCCCTGGGAGAGGAGCTAATATCCTTGCTGGAGAAGGTTCTCCAGGAGGCCGCCGCTATGGAGGGAGTGGGTCCGGGAACCGAGGTAGGCCTGACCCTGGTTGATGACGCCGCCATCCAGGACCTCAACCGGACCTACCGGGGTATTGATGCCCCTACCGACGTCCTTTCCTTTGCTTTAGAAGAAACAGGCCCCGGGGAACCTGCTTTTGTTGATCCGGGGGTGGACAGGCTCCTGGGAGATATCGTTGTTGCGGTACCCACGGCCGCCCGCCAGGCGCAAAACTACGGCCATTCCCTGGCCAGGGAACTGGCTTTTCTCACCGTCCACGGTTTCCTGCACCTCCTTGGCTATGACCACGGTACAGAAGAAGAAGCCGCCAGGATGGAGGCGCGCCAGGAAGCAATACTCGCCAGGATGGGGCTGGAGCGGTAATGCTGGTCAAGTTCCGGGCCGCCCTGGCCGGGGTCCTCTACTGCCTGCGGACGCAGATCAATATGGTCATTCACCTGACAGCCATGGTGGCCGTCATAGGGGCCGGATGGTATTTCCAGGTCCAGCCCTGGGAATGGGTAGCACTGACCATAACCATCACCCTCGTCCTGGCTGCCGAGGCCTTCAATACAGCGGTAGAAGTGACCGTAAATCTCTATACTGGTAAATACCATCCCCTGGCGCGCATCGCCAAGGACGTCGCCGCCGGGGCCGTTTTAATTACCGCCCTGGGGGCGGTAGCCGTGGCTTATTTCATTTTTGGCCCGCGCCTGGGACTTTAGGAGGATCTGGCCCTTGCGTCGTTTGCGCCGTTTCTTTCTCACCGGAGTTATTGTGACGCTACCCGCGGTAGCAACCATTTACGTGCTATGGCTGGTCTTTAATTTCCTCGACCAGCTGGCAGGGAAGGTAGTAATTTTACTCCTGGGCCAGCGCATTCCGGGGCTGGGGCTGGTGGTCACAGTAACTGTGGTAATAGTTGCTGGTTTCCTGGCCACCAATTATATCGGGCGTTTCCTCTTAAACCTGTGGGATGAACTCATGTACCGCATCCCCCTGGTCAACTCTATTTACCGTACCGTCAAGCAGATGGTAGAAGCCATCTGGCGGGAAGACAAAAAGGCCTTTCAAAAGGTGGTAATGATCGAGTATCCCCGCCGCGGTATTTTTTCTTTAGGCTTTTTAACCGGCCCGGCCCCGGCCGAGGCCAGCATGCGGGCTGCTGCCGACCTGGTAAACGTATTTATTCCCACCACCCCGAATCCCACTTCCGGTTTCCTGCTTATGGTACCTGCCGAGGATGTCGTCCCCCTGGATATGCCGGTGGAAGACGGGATCAAGCTGATTATCTCCGCCGGGGTAGTAGGGCCCGCGGGGCGTACTGCCGCTGCCGGCGGCGGGACAGGCTGGAGCCAGCTTTTAAATGGTCTGGCCGCGGAGGGTACGGTAAAGGATTCTGGCCGGCGGGGCGGGCGGGTTACCGTCCAGCAGACCCCAGGCGGCCAGGAGTTCCTTTAAACCCCTGGTCAGGGGATAGGTACTTACTTCATTGAGGGGAACCCAGCAGGCGGCTGCGGCATCGGTGGCCGGGCGCAAGTTCCCACCCTGGTATTCAGTCCAGAAATCAATCAGGACGTAATGGTATTTAATCCGGCCGTTGCCATCGGTATAGATGCTGTCCAGGACGGCAATGGGCGGCCCGGCAGCTACTATGATGCCACACTCTTCAAAAACTTCACGTTCCACAGCCTCCTGGGCCGTTTCCCCCGTTTCCTGGCCGCCACCGGGCAGGCTCCATAAACCTGCCGCCGGCGGTGAACCCCGGCGCACCAGCAAGATATGACCTTCCTTAATGACCACCGCCCCTACCCCCACAACAGGGTGGGGAGGATAAGTTCGTTTCATTACCTCACCCTTTTCGACCATTTTTTCCCAATATCAAAACCTAAAGAGCGTAGCCGCCGGATTAACTCTCGCCTGCTTTAATATTATATCCCAGGGTAAGAGGGCGGGGCCAGTATTTCGTTAAAATTGACCTCTAACTTAACTGAATGGTAAAATTAGATAGGGAGGAAACCTCAGTGGCCTGTAATCCAGAAGATTTAATAGCCATGGCAGCCGGGGCTAAAGAGAAGGCCTACGCGCCTTATTCCCGCTTTCAGGTGGGTGCGGCCCTGCTTACGGCCGGGGGCAAGGTCTATACCGGCTGCAATATTGAAAATGCCTCCTACAGTTTGACCACTTGCGCCGAGCGGGTGGCCCTGTTTCAGGCTGTGGCTGCCGGCGAAAGGGAGTTTGTCGCCCTGGCTGTCGTTGGCGGGGATCTCGCAGCCTGTTTTCCCTGCGGCGCCTGCCGCCAGGTACTGGCCGAATTTGCTCCGGAGCTGGAAATTATCACCGGCCAGCCAGGTGGTCCCGTTCACCGCCGTTCACTCAAGGAGCTGTTACCGGATACCTTTACCTTGAAATGAGGTGCCTGTTCCTTGGCCGAAGAATACGTTTCCGGCTTTGCCGGGCTTATCGGCCGTCCCAATGCCGGTAAATCCACCCTCTTAAACCGGCTGGTGGGCCGCAAAATCGCCATCATGTCCGATAAGCCCCAGACGACCCGCAATAAGATTTTAGGGGTACTTACGACAGACAGTTACCAGATCGTTTTTTTAGATACTCCCGGCATCCACAAACCCCAGCACCAGCTGGGGGAGTATATGGTAGCCGTGGCCCGGAACACCCTGGCCGAAGTCGATGTCGTCCTTTACGTGGTGGACGCTGCCGTTTCACCCGGGGCCGGTGAGGAATATATTATCGCGCAATTAAAAGAGGTGGCTACCCCAAAAATCCTGATCCTCAATAAAATCGACCTGGTGGATACTGCCACCCTGGACCAACGGGAGGAATTTTTCCAGGCCCGCCTGGATTTTAAAGCCGTCCAGGCGGTGTCGGCCCTGGCAGGTACCAACGTAGCTGCCCTGCCGGAGATAATTAGTTCTTTCCTGCCGCCGGGACCCCAGTATTATCCTCCGGATATGGTAACCGACCAGCCGGAAAAATTTGTCATGGCCGAGCTCATCCGGGAACAGGTTCTCCGGGTGACCAGGGAAGAAGTTCCCCATGCGGTGGCCGTAGTAGTGGAAGAAATAGCCCAACGACCCAATGATTACCTCTATGTCGACGCCGTGATTTACGTGGAAAGGGATTCCCAGAAGGGTATTATCATTGGCCAGGGAGGGCAGCGGCTAAAAGAAATTGGTACCCAGGCCCGCCAGGAAATGGAAGCCCTTTTAGGCAGCAAAATTTTTTTAAACCTGCGGGTACGGGTAAAGAAAAACTGGCGCCAGCAGGAACTCGCTTTGCGGCAGCTGGGTTATGACCGCCGGCTCATCCAGTAGAAACCTGGTATAAGGCTTTGCATTCAGGCCAGTCTATTTAGTACCTGAGCAGTGGAGAAACCCGGAAAGGATGACGACCATGACAATAAACGAAGCCTGGTGGCAATTGTTTACCCTTACTGGCAGCATTGAGGCCTACCTCCTTTACCGTGGTATCCTGGAACCCGTTGAATCCTCTCCTTCAACTACCAGCAGCCCGCAGGAAGGTCGTAGTTAGCTTTCTGCCGGTCAAGGAGGCCGGCGCGGGAGCTGGCGATTAAAATAAAGCCGGGTTGTAAAAGTTCTTCCGGAGGTCATAAAAATGGCGGGTTATTTCCGGACCGAAGGCATTGTCCTGAAAACCCGGGACTACCGGGAAACTGACCAGCTATTAACCATCCTCACCCCCCATTATGGTAAGCTGGACGCCATCGTAAAAGGGGTGCGTAAACCCAAAAGCAGCCTGCGCAGCGGTACCCAGCAGCTCTGCTGGTCCCGCTTTTTATTTTACGCCGGCAAAAGCTTGGCCACCGTCACCCAGTGTGAGGTGCAGTCTATCTTCGCCCCTTTACGCCAGGACCTGAGGCGCCTGGCCTATGCCTGTTACCTGGTGGAGATAGCCGACAGCGTCGTCATGCCCGGCCAGGTGATCCCCTCCATGTATAATCTTTTAAAACAGGGGCTGGAGTTGCTGGCCGTGGCGCCACCGGGACTGGTAGCCCGGGCCTTTGAAGCCCGGACGTTAAAAATCCTGGGCCTGGAGCCCCGCCTGGACCGCTGCGCCTCCTGTGGGGGACCTTTAAGGAGTGCCGGGGGGGTAATCGTAGCCCCGGCCGCTGGCGGTACCATTTGCCCGGACTGCCGGGGCCGGGAGGGTCCGGAGTACCAGGTAATGCCGGGAAGTATAAAGATCTGGCAACAGTTAAATCATATGAACTGGCGGCATCTCCGGCGATTGCAGATTAGCCCTTACCTCGCCCGGGAGCTGGAGGAAATTATGCCCGCCTTTTTGGAATACTATTTAGACAGGAAACTCAAATCCCGTGCTTTGATTAATGAAATAGGGGGCAATGATGATGACGGAACTGGAAAAAATCGACCAGCTGCGCGAGCGCTTAGGATTAAGTTACCGGGAAGCTAAGGAGGCCCTGGAGCGGGCCGGGGGTGATGTCCTGGAGGCCCTGGTCCAGTACGAAGAGAGTACCAGGGAAGGGCTCCAGAAGGAACTGGCCAGCTGGAGCGGTAAACTGGTGGAGCGCATTCGCAGCATCCTGCGCCAGGGAAATGTCACGCGGATTAAAGTCAAAAAGGACGGCAAAACCGTGGCCGAAATACCGGCAACCGTTGGCGCCCTGGGGGTCCTGGGGGTCCTGGCCAGCAGCGAGCTGGCCATATTAGCAGGCTTGAGCACGGTAGCGGCCCTCTTTAACCGCTACACCCTGGAAGTAGAGCGGCGTGACGGCCAGGTGGAAGAACATCCCCTGGATGTAGAGAACCAGGTTGACAAGTAGAGGAGGTTTTGCTAAATTATTGTCATGTGAGGCTGGCAGGGGCCGGCCGCTATGTTACCACGAAAAGTTAGCTCCCGTCCCTGGCCAGGCGGGAGCTTTTTTATTCTCATATATAAAGGAGTAATTCCATTTGAATTTCCAGGAACTCATCATGACCCTGCAGCAGTACTGGGCGGCCCAGGGCTGCGTCATCCAGCAGCCCTACGACCTGGAAAAAGGAGCCGGAACCATGCACCCGGCGACTTTTTTACGGGTGCTGGGACCGGAGCCCTGGCGGGTAGCCTATGTCGAACCCTCCCGCCGGCCCACCGACGGCCGCTACGGTGAAAACCCCAACCGCCTCCAGCACTACTACCAGTACCAGGTCATCTTAAAGCCTTCCCCCGACAATGTCCAGGATTTATACTTAAAGAGCCTGGAAGCCATCGGCATCAACCCCCACGAGCATGACATCCGCTTTGTCGAGGATAACTGGGAATCTCCTACCCTCGGGGCCTGGGGCCTGGGGTGGGAAGTGTGGCTGGACGGCATGGAGATCACCCAGTTCACCTACTTCCAGCAGTGCGGCGGGTTTGACTGCCGGCCGGTGAGCGCCGAGATTACCTACGGCCTGGAACGGCTGGCCATGTATATCCAGCAGGTGAACAGCGTCTATGACATTGAATGGGTAGACGGCATCACCTACGGTGACATCCACCACCAGGCAGAGGTTGACTATTCCCACTACAACTTTACCGTTGCCGACATCAGCATGCTTTTTGCCCTTTTCAATGCCTACGAGGCTGAGGCCAGGCGGGTAGTAGAACAGGGCCTGGTCCAGCCGGCCTACGACTATGTCCTCAAGTGTTCCCATACCTTTAACCTCCTGGATGCCCGGGGGGCCATCAGCGTAACCGAGCGGACGGCCTACATCGGCAGGATACGCCATCTGGCCCGCCTGTGCGCCGCCGCTTATCTAGAGCAGCGGCAAAAACTGGGCTATCCCCTGCTAACCCCTTCCCCGCCAGCTGTCGTCTCCGGCCAGGACCGCAAGGACGCTTACGATGTCAAGGAGGGATAGCCCGTGGCCCGCGACCTTGTATTTGAAATAGGTACCGAAGAGATTCCTGCCCGCTTCATGCCTCCGGCCCTGGAGCAAATGGCGGCTCTGGCCGGGCAGCTTTTACAGGAGTACCGCTTAAAATACCAGCAGGTAACAACCTACGGTACCCCCCGCCGGCTGGCCCTTTACATAACCGGCCTGGCTGAAGAGCAGGAGGAACTGGTGCAGGAAATCAAGGGGCCACCGGTCAAAGTGGCCTTTACTGCCGACGGCCAGCCCACGAAAGCCGCCCTGGGATTTGCCCGTAACAACGGTGTGCCGGTAGAGGAACTGGTCACCCGTAAAATTAACGGCGGGGAGTATGTCTTTGCCGTCAAGAAAGAAGCCGGGCGGCCCGCCCGGGAAGTCCTGCCGGACCTGCTGGCGGCCGTAGTTAACGGCTTAACTTTCCCCAAACCCATGCGCTGGGGCTCCCTGGAGATGCGTTTCGCCCGCCCCATTCGCTGGATCCTGGCCCTCTTCGGGGAGGAGGTCGTCCCCCTGGAGCTGGCCGGTCTCACCTCCGGCCGCGTAACTTACGGCCACCGCTTCCTGGCCCCCGGTCCCCATGAAGTGCCGGCTGCTCCCGCCTACCTCCAGGTCCTGGAGAAGAATTACGTCCTGGCCGACCAGCACCGCCGCCGGCGGCTGATCTGGGAGCAGGTTACTCAACTTGCCGCCCGGGAAGGGGGGCGGGTGGAAGAAGACACCGGTTTACTGGAAGAGATCAATTACCTGCTGGAATACCCCACGGCCCTAACCGGCCGCTTTAACCCGGAATACTTAAAGCTCCCCCGGGAAGTAGTCATTACCCCCATGCGTGACCACCAGCGCTATTTCCCCGTATGGGATGACCGGGGCGAACTCCTCCCCCTGTTTATTACCGTCCATAACGGTACGGCCGGGCACCTGGATACCATCAGCCGCGGCAATGAAAGGGTGCTGGCAGCCAGGCTCGCCGACGCCGCTTTCTTTTACCGGGAAGACCAGAAGACACCCCTGGCTGCCAGGGTGGATAAACTGGAGGAAATCGTCTTCCAGGAAAGCCTGGGGACCATGCTAGCCAAGACCCGGCGGTTGATGCGGTTGAGCCGGATGCTGGTCCAGGCCCTGGACCTGCCGGGGGAGCTGGTCCCGGTTGTCGAGCGCACGGCGGAGCTGGCCAAGGCCGACCTGGTAACCTCCATGGTTTATGAATTCCCCGAGCTCCAGGGGATTATGGGCTCCTATTACGCCGCCCACGACGGGGAGGTCCCCGAAGTCTGCCAGGGTATCCGCCAGCACTACTGGCCGCGCTTTGCCGGCGACCGCCTGCCCGATTCCCTGACGGGTATGGTCGTGGGCCTGGCCGACCGCCTGGACACCCTGGTGGGCTGCTTTGGTGCCGGGTTAATACCAACCGGCTCCCAGGATCCCTACGCCCTGCGCCGCCAGGCCACAGGTTTGGTAACCATGGCCGTGGAACTCGATTTGAAATTTTCCCTGGCCGGGGTCATTGCTGCCGCCTATGAAGGTTATACGGAGGGCGGCATCCGGCTGGCCCAGGATTTAACCGCCGTCCAGGAACAGCTGGCCGGGTTCTGCCGCCAGCGGCTGGAGCATATCCTGGCCGAAAAAGGCATACGTTTTGATGTGATCCAGGCCTGCCTGGCCGCCGGCAGCGACGACCTGGCCGGCGTCTACCACCGCGCCCGGGATCTCAGCTCCTTCCGGGAAGAGGAAGGTTTTGCCGCCCTGCAGACGGCCTTCACCCGCGCCTTCAACCTGGCCCGCCAGGCCGGGGAAAGGTATGTTCTGCAGCCGGATGCATTAAAAGAAAAAGTGGAAATCGATCTTTACCGGGCCCTGGAACAGGTACGGCAGCAGGCGGAACCAAAGCTTAAGGCAGGCAATTACCTGGAAGCTTTAAAGGCCATGGCCCCTTTACGAGAACCCATTGACGCCTTCTTTGACGGCGTCTTGGTCATGGCGCCGGAAAAAGAAGTTCGCAACAACCGCCTGGCCCTGCTCCAGGGGGTCGTGGACCTGGTTTTTCAGGTAGCCGATTTTTCCCGCCTGGTTCCCTAGCAGAAATTTTTTGATAAGCAAGAAGGAAAATGGCTGGGTATGTGGTATACATTACAAAGTATACAGGCAGGGGGCCGGGAGGAGGGGTAAAAGGTGCAGCTTTCCCCGCGGCAACAGCAGATAGTGGCCATCGTTAAACGTTCCGGGCCCATTACCAGCCAGCAGATTGCCGAGGAGTTAAATCTTACCCGCGCCGCCCTGCGCCCGGACCTGGCCGTCCTCACCATGTCCGGTATCCTGGAAGCCCGTCCCCGGGTAGGCTATTTTTTAAGCAGCAAACCCTCCCAGGCCCTGGTGGCGGAAGAGATTAAAAAAATCAAGGTGGGAGACGTCAAAGGACTGCCGCGGGTCATCAGGGCCGGTGCCTCGGTCTATGATGCCATCGTGAACATGTTTATCGAAGACGTCGGTACCCTGATGGTGGTCGACGAAGAAGGCCACCTGGAGGGTGTTCTTTCCCGTAAAGACTTGCTTAAAGCCGCCATTGGCGGCGGTGACCTGCAAAAGATGCCGGCCTCGGTGGTTATGACGCGCATGCCCAACATTATCTGTACCACGCCGGAAGAATCCGTCCTAACAGCAGCCCGTAAAATAATCGAACATGAGGTGGATGCCCTGCCGGTGGTCCGCCCGGTGGATGGGCAGGGTAAAAAACTGGAGGTAGTAGGCCGCCTAACCAAGACGACCATTACCAGGTTGTTTGTGGAACTGGGAGAAGGCGGCCGCTAGGAAGGAGGGTTTACCATCGGCGTTATCTACGTTATTTCCGACTCCTTAGGGGAAACGGCCGAATATGTGGCCCGGGCGGCGGCCAGCCAGTTTGACGGCGGCGAGCTGGATATCCGCCGGGTACCCTACGTGACCGATGCCGAGCACCTGGAAGAGGTCATCAACGAAGCGGCCCAGGAACAGGGCATTATTGCCTTTACCCTGGTCCTGCCGGAATTAAAAAAGCAGCTGCTGGAACTGGCGGCAGACCGGGGGCTGGCGGCCGTAGACCTGTTAGGCCCCTTGATGGATGCCATAGCCCGGGCGACGGGAGTGCAGCCGCGGCTGGAGCCGGGCCTCATCCGCCGCCTGGACGAAGATTATTTTCGCAAGATGGAGGCCATCGATTTTGCCGTTAAATACGACAACGGCAAGGATACCCGGGGCCTCTGCCACGCCGACCTGGTCTTAATCGGCGTTTCCAGGACTTCCAAGACGCCGGTGTGTATGTACCTGGCCCACAAGCGCCTGCGGGCCGCGAATCTCGCCCTGGTACCGGAGGTACCCCTGCCCGAAGAATTGCTTTCCCTGCCACCGGAAAAGATAATAGGGCTGACCATTGATGCTGAGAAGTTGTACCAGATTCGCCAGGAACGATTGAAAACCCTAGGTTTGCCAGGGCAGGCCGACTACGCTACCAGGAGCCGGATTGAACAGGAACTGGCCTATGCCAGTAAAGTCATGGACCAGCTGGGCTGCCCGGTGATTGATGTTACCAATAAGGCCGTCGAAGAGACGGCCGGTAAAATACTCCAAATCTATTATCGGAGGGAAGGTTATGGCAAGTAAAAAGTATGTCTACCTATTTAGCGAGGGTAGGGCCGACATGCGGCGCCTCCTCGGGGGTAAAGGCGCAAATCTCGCCGAAATGACCAACATCGGCCTGCCCGTGCCCCAGGGGATTACCATTACCTGCGAGGCCTGCAATGAATACAACCGCCTGGGCCAGCAGTTCCCGCCTGGCATGGAGGAGGAAGTTGCCGCCCGCCTGAAGGATCTCGAGGCCATTAACGGGAAAAAACTTGGCGACCCCCAGAATCCCCTGCTCGTCTCCGTCCGTTCCGGGGCGCCCGTATCCATGCCCGGTATGATGGACACCATCCTGAACCTGGGGTTAAACGACGAGTCGGTTAAGGGCCTGGCCGCCCAGACGGGCGACGAGCGCTTTGCCCTGGACTGCTACCGCCGCTTCATCCAGATGTTTGGCAATGTCGTCCTGGGAATCGAACATAACAATTTTGAAGCTGTCCTGGAAAAACATAAAGAACGGCTGGGTGTCAAATTTGACAACGAGTTGACCCCGGAAGCTTTACGAGAGGTTATTGCCGAGTACAAGGATGTCGTCAAGAACCAGAGCGGCCGCGACTTCCCCCAGGACCCCCAGGAACAGCTTTACATGGCCATCCGCGCCGTCTTTGGCTCCTGGAACAACCCGCGGGCCATCGTCTACCGCAAGATTAATAAGATTCCCGATGACCTTGGTACAGCCGTCAACATCCAGACCATGGTCTTCGGCAACATGGGCCCCACCAGCGGTACCGGCGTGGCCTTTACCCGCAACCCGGCCACCGGTGAGAAGGGCGTCTACGGCGAGTACCTCATCAACGCCCAGGGTGAAGACGTAGTGGCCGGCATCCGTACGCCCAAGCCCATCAGCAGCCTGAAGGAAGAAATGCCGGAAGTCTACCGCCAGTTTGAAGATATCTGCCAGCTCCTGGAGAAGCACTACCGCGACATGCAGGATATCGAGTTTACCATTGAGAAAGGCAAGCTCTTCATCCTCCAGACCCGCAATGGTAAACGCACGGCGGCCGCAGCCGTTAAAATTGCCGTCGACATGGTCAACGAAGGCCTGATTACCAAGGAAGAAGCCGTCCTGCGCGTTGATGCCGAACAATTAGGCCAGCTCATGCACCGCCGCATCGACCCCAAAGCCAAACTGCAGGTGGTAGCCAAAGGCCTGCCGGCTTCCCCCGGCGCCGCCTCCGGCCAGGTGGTCTTCGACGCCGATGAAGCCGAGAAAATGGGCCTCGACGGGCAAAAGGTCATCCTGGTGCGTACCGAAACCACCCCGGACGATATTCACGGCATCGTCCAGGCCCAGGGCGTGCTCACGGCCCGGGGCGGCATGACCAGCCACGCGGCCGTGGTGGCCCGGGGCATGGGCAAACCGGCCGTTACCGGCTGCGACGCCATTAAGATTGACGTGGAAAACAAGCGCTTCTTTATCGGCGACCTGGTGGTAAAAGAAGGCGACATCATCTCCATCGACGGCTCCACCGGCAACGTCATGCTGGGTGAGGTCCCCCTGATTGACCCGCAGCTGACCGGTGAATTTGAAACCATCCTGGAGTGGGCCGATTCCTTCCGCCGGCTTAAAGTCCGCGCCAACGCCGACACGCCGGAAGACGCCAGGAGGGCCCGGGAGTTCGGCGCCGAGGGCGTCGGTCTCTGCCGTACGGAGCACATGTTTATGCAGGTTGACCGCTTGCCCGTTGTCCAGGAGATGATCCTGGCCAAGACCAAAGAAGAACGCGAAGCGGCCCTGGCCAAACTCCTGCCCATGCAGCAGGGCGACTTCTACGGCATCTTAAAGGCCATGGAGGGCCTGCCGGTGACCATCCGCCTCCTGGACCCGCCCCTGCATGAGTTCCTGCCCAATATTGAAGAGCTGCTGGTGGATGTCACCCGGCTGCAGGCGACCAACGGCGATCCCAAAGAGCTGGAAGAAAAGCAGGCCCTCCTGCGCGAGGTGCGGGCGCGGCACGAATTCAACCCCATGCTGGGCCACCGCGGCTGCCGGTTAGGTATTACCTATCCGGAGATCTACGCCATGCAGGCCCGGGCCATTTTCCAGGCCGTCGCCCAGCTGGTCAAAGAAGGGATCAAGGTCCTGCCGGAAGTGGAGATCCCCCTGGTCATCCATGTCAATGAGTTAAAGCGCCTCCACGAGCTGGTGGATGAAGTGGCCGCGGCTGTTAAGAAAGAGACGGGCGTCGACTTCGAGTACAAAGTCGGCACCATGATCGAAATGCCGCGGGCCTGCGCCACGGCCGATGAAATCGCCAGGGAAGCCGAGTTCTTCTCCTTCGGCACCAACGATCTGACCCAGACCACCTTCGGCTTCAGCCGTGACGACGCCGAAGGCAAATTCCTGCACCAGTATGTTGATGAAAAGATCCTGAAAGAGGACCCCTTCATCGTCCTCGACCGCGACGGCGTAGGCAAATTCATGAAAATGGCCGTCGAACTGGGCCGCAGCACCAATCCCAAACTGGAAGTCGGCATCTGCGGCGAGCACGGCGGCGAACCCAGCTCGGTAGAGTTCTGCCACCAGATCGGCCTCAACTACGTCAGCTGCTCACCCTTCCGGGTGCCGGTAGCCAGACTTGCCGCCGCCCAGGCCGCTTTGAAGGAGAAAAAGGGCCAGCTGGAGCAAAAGGGAGAATAATAAGGGAGGATAATAGAGAAAAAATTACAGGCTGCTGACTTTACACCGGTCGGCAGCCTTTTTTGATCTTATTACCATATACTGCCCCCACGGACCGAGGTTTTCGATGTAGCCGCTCCTTAGGGGTTTTTGCCAGGGTATCCGGGAACAAACAGCACGGATTAACTGGCATCAATGTAAGCGTCAAACCCAACCCACCTAGCACCAAAGCAACATTTATAGGATAATCTCCCTCAAGAACACCAACGGAGGGAGATTTTTTATGACCAAAGCCGAACGGCAAGCACTATGGAAAACCCGGATAGCCGAATACCAGGCCAGCGGGCAAAGCGTCAGAGAATGGTGCACCTCTCATGAAGACGTTAACCCCAAGCAATTATGGTACTG
>NZ_LTBC01000015.1 GCF_001594015.1 Moorella mulderi DSM 14980 | reverse complement strand
AAGTCATCGTCTTGTTGTTGTGGACGATGATGGAGGTTTAGTCTGCCCTCTTGGACTTCATCATAAAAAATGAAAATCTAAGAGAGCAGGCGATTTAACGAGCTAGAAGCAAATTATTGAGATAGGAATGATGGGCATGTTCAAAAGGTTTAAGGAGCTTTGCAAAATCGAGCCTAAATTGTGGAAACTCTACCAGGAGGCGAAATCCTATAAGCCCACGCCGGATTTCTGCGCTAACCGGGTATGGTACTGCCGGGGAGGATTAAAAGAACGCCTGCTGCCTTTGGTGGGCTGGCTGGCTTCCAACCCGGCCCTGCGTACAGAAGAAGCCTATGACACGGCCTATGACGTGATTTACAACGCCCTGCCGGACTGCCAGCACAAAGAAGAAAATGCTTACTGCTTCTAATTAAAAAATTTTTGGGGAGGTAAAATTATGCGAGTAAATTCTGAATGGGTAAAACAAGGTTACGCCGACAGCACGAATCCCCACGCCTTACATGACTGGTTCGATTACTGCGCCCGGAATTCCATGCCCTATGTTGTAGTGTGGAGGAAAAAGAAATTTGCCAGAGTCACTTCCGACCTCATTACGGTTGAGCCGGATGGCTGCCTGAACGAAACCGGGTATCTCGAAGTTGCCAGGCTGTATTACCTCTATGGTGTTGGTAAGGACGATTAACTGCCGCCGTTGCTCCAGAACTTCATTGGACGGCAGCTTCTGATTGTTTTTGTGAACTGTTGCGAGGCTGTTTTTCTTCCGCATTGTCGTTACCGCCTCCTTCCCCTACCGGCAGCAGCCCGGCAAGCTCCAGCATGAGCCTGGCCGCCGCTGCATCGCCGTCCTTAGCCCTGGCCGCCAGGGTGTCGATTATTTCAGGTACTTCTTTAACGGCGCGCCAGCGGGCGTAATCCAAAACCGTCATTCGCTTCTCTCTCCTTTCGCCAGGATTTTTGTGGCCTGTCTCGAAAACCACTTGAGCCAGTTGTCAGCCTTTTTCGGTTGCCGCGTCCTGCCCGTTTCCTTCCAGGCCCGGTAGCGGGTGGCCCTGGCGCAGTCCCGGCAAACAAACTTACCAGGACCAGGAGCGAGGAATAATACGGTCGTCACTTTTCCACAGGTGGGGCACTCAAACCGCGTAGCAAAGCCGCCTCTCCGGTAGGGCAGCCGCACGCGCTTGATTGCCTGGGCGTAGCGTTTACCGTTTATGCACCATACCGCGTTAACAAAGTTTGGCCATATCCGCAGGCCCACCCTAACACCTCCTGTGGTAAGGCTTTCCGTCCCGTTACGCCTGGACTGGAGTGGCCCGGCACGCAGTTGCGCGAAGTTTTTTACATATCGAGCCATTGTTCATAACCACCTTTTTGGGTTTATTATGCTAATTATTATTTACACCATGATTATAGCTGGCGTAAAAGGCCGGTAGGGGCCTGGCCCATACGCTAATACCACAGGAATTGAATAACGGCAAGGGCTATAAGCGCGGCGGCGGTGTAGGAGAGGAAACGAATTAGCTTGAACTGCGTAGGCATCAGGCGGCACCCCCTTTGACCAGGCGGCCATCAACTACCCGCCAGCCGAAGTCGATTAACGGCGTTTTGGTACGGCAGGCGACTTTCCATTCCCGCTTGTCGATGGTATGGCGCATATCTTCTATGAAAGAGCGTACCAGCCTGCCGGTATACTCATTATCTAAGGTCTTTCGGTTTGCTGGGTTAGACAGGATTGCAACCAACTTAGCGGCGTACTCATCAGCGTATTTGAGCGGCACTTCGGCTTGGGTCAGTATGGTCCCGAAATAATCGTTGCCGAAGCCATTGACGCATCGCCACAGGTGATGCGGGTTGTGGTGGACATGGCCCTGGACGGCGACCTGGAGGCGGCCAAACTGGTGTTAAAGGTGGCCGGGCTGGATTTGAGCGGAGGTAGCCGGGCGAACGTCCAAAATGCTATTCAGATCAACATCACGGCTGAGGAACAAGCCCAGTTGGAGAGGGACTTAGAAAATGGCCTCCTCGAATAAAGCGGAGACTAAATTACCTAATTTAAGGAGTAATTACTATGGCAAGTACTAATTCCTACGGTTACCAGGTTCCATTGCGTAGCACTTTAGAAAGTATGGGTTACAAAGTTGACTGGCAGGGCGAAGGCAAGCCCATCAAGGCCAGCAAAGGCGGTAAGTCTTACGACATCACGCCGGGCATGTACGAATTTTGAGGTGGTACGACCTACAAGGGCTACTAACAGAAATCGCGCCCTCCACAGTGGGGGCGCGTTGACATATAGCAACTACACTTTATTAACGAAAGGAGCAGATAACGATGGCCACCCCGAAAACTTATGTTGATTGGGCTAAGGAAGCTGGTTACAAGGTCACGCCTACTGGGAAGGGTGGGATGTATACAATAACCAACCCTACTACTGGTAAATCCATGCAGGCGTGGGAGGGTACACAGTACACTCCCGGCGGTGCTATCAGTACGGTCCACACTATAGGCGGCCTCAAGACCCCGGAGCAGGTGCGGCAGGAGGTTATGGCCGGTAGGGTGTCGAGAAGCAGCGGCGGAGGTGGTAGTAGTGGAGGTGGCAAATCGACTTCTACCACATCTTCCAAGAGTGGTAGTAATGGCTCTAGCAGTAGTTGGAACTGGGGAGCAACACTGGGGGCTATAGGAGCTGGTCTTGGGCTTGCCGGTCTTGGTGCGGGACTTGCCGGTAGTAGCCCTGCAGTAGGGGCCGCTTTAGGTACGTTGGGTACCGGTCTCAGTACGGTGGCAGGTTACAGGGGCGGGAGTGGTACTGTTGGGCGGCAACCAACGACAACACTACCGCCGGATATCCAGCGACAGCTTGATGAGCAGAAGAAAATATACGAAGGTTATATTAACCAGCTTAACAACCAGCTCGATGCGCTCAGGAGCCAGTTCCAGGTAACACCCCCACCCAAACTGGAGGTGACGTCTCCACCAACTCCGGTGAAGATTGAACAACCACCGAAGATAGAAGTTCCTGCGGGACAGAAGCCTGCTGAAACATCCGGCCCGGCGCAGGACGTGCAGGAAAAAGGCCCTGGCGGGTTCGTGGAGCAGGTAGCTCTGCCGACGGCTGCCGTCCCGAGTGTGGATGAACTCTACCGCATCTACAAAGAGGTTACTGGCGGTAAGGAAAGCCCAGAAATCCGGGAGTACCTGGCGTCGCCCCAGTTCCAGAGCGTCCTCGGCGGCAAGGTGCCTATGTGGATGAGCGCCGACCCGGTTTGGCGGTTGTACTTGATGCGGTTGGGGTATTTGCCTGGGCGGGGTAACCGGGCCAGGATGGATGCATTACGAGAGAGGGTACAGCAGGCAGGGTAAGGAGCATAATGAAAGGGCCACCCATTCCACGGGGTGGCCCTTGATCGTTATTGAGATAATAATTTTGCTTCCGCTTCTTCTGCTTCATCAGTGTTAATTAGCAGATAAGGATAAAATGGGTTATTATTTTCTATGACTGTTATATCATCAGTAGTTAGCCAGAATCGAGTGTCGATCTGGTCAAAAGAAGAAATTTCCCATAAAGATCCATCTTCTAGCTTAATATATTTGCCATCACTGTTTTCAGAAATCCAATGACCTGAACCTAGACCCTTATAGCTAGTAGAAGGAATATTTTTAGGTAACGGGGTTGTGGGAAATTGAGGTATTATTGGTGGTGTTGGATTGTAATGTTTTTCAATTGTATCTGCTAATTTGTTTGCCAAGACTGGATCTGAATTAATGAGCTTTGCTAGATTTATGAGAACGGGTAGCATTTCGGGGTTTTGTAGAAAGTCATTTGTCAACGCAGGTTCTGTCCTCAAAAGGTTTGCCCACTGTATTAGAACCTGTCTTAACCCAGGATTTTGCTCCAGGAGAGTTATAAACTCACTAGGTAATTGCAGTTCTTTAATATGGTTAACTATTACAACAGTATTGTTTGCATCATCCCATCTAACGTCAGCTCCTAGAGCTTCGCCCACTGCCCGAAGCGGGACCATAGTCCGGCCCTCTATCACCTGTAGAGGCACATCAGTATAAATCTCTTTTCCATCAACAAAGATACGGATGTTTTCTCCAGCTCTGGCTACAGCGATACCACCGAACAACACGATAAAGATTACGTATAGTATGATAGCGGCCCGTTTCAAAAATACCACCTCCAAAGTAGCGTATTCTATGTATGGATTGTAAAAATCGTCTCTAATAAAACGAGAGATACCTTAATCCTTTTTCCAAGTCTATACACCTATTGTAACAAATCCTAATTGCCGTTTTCCTTATGATTGAGCTTGTTTTCTTCTCCATCTTTCTTATGCCCCTGTAATATATAGGCGATTATAGCACCACCACACACATAAGCAATAAATCCACCGTAGTTCGAATTATAGCCCACGCGTCTCCATCCACCGCCCAACTCTCCCATCATTTCTCTAGCTGTATCAAAGTAATTTCCTGGACGAGGCTTTTGAGGTGGTACATATTCTAATCGCTCAGACTTCAATCCTATTGCAGCCAGTTTAGAATTGAGGCCCCAAGAAGTAAATTTCCCGAATGTGAAATACCCTAATACCATCACATAAACGGCGAATACCAGCCAGGCTATATTCCTTCTTGAAGTGCCCGGCCTCATCTCTTTTGTCATAAGCGGCAATACTTCAGCGTTTTTATTTTCATCATCAGACTCTTTCATAATCCGTGTAGCCGCAGCTATGATAATAGTACCCATGATTAACGCGATAACTGCAATTATGGGAATTATTCCCACTGACATAAAACCACCTCCTGTTCGGTGTATTCTATGTCAATGTAGTAAATCCTGCAGGTATTGTAAATAATTTTCTTTTGTCAACCAGGTTCCCTTGCAACACGGCTGTGTATGGAGAGGAAGGGTTTCCACATGCGCGTCCCGCCCAGGGGTGGCCAAAGACGGGATACCCACGCGCTCCGGTAACACAAGCTGCCGTTACTTCCGGCAAAAACTTATACCTATCCCTGTGGTACCGCCTGGCCAGGCGTTCACATAAAAATTGGCGGCCAGGTTTTTAGGCCTGGCCGCAATGTGCTTGCTACGTTATAGCTTCATCCTCATTCTCATTGCAGTATGTCCATCTCAGGTAATCGCTAACATCTTGAAATCTTTCATACAAGGCCGCCACATCCGGGTTTTTAGTGGTTAGTATCGCTTTGTAAAATTCTTCATCCTGAAGCATAACGTCTAATAGTTCTAAGGCGATTTCTCTTTTCTTCTCCCACAACCGTTCCCTTAAACTTTCAAGCGTGACTGCCATTGAAGGATACCTCCTTATAGTTTATTTGCAAGCAGCTATTCTGTCTGCCTGCTAATACAATATTAACATGGAAGCAGACAGTAGTCAAGTACTTTTTGCCTGTAAACGCAAAAATTTTTTCTGGCTTCTAGCGCTATACATAGCTATTATGCTACAATATGTATGTGCAAACAATAATCATGGAGGTGATGGTAATGGCTATAAAATGTTTGCTGTCAACAATTATGGGAGCTAAACGATTGAAGATGACTGAGGTCGCAGAAGGTGCTGGTCTGGCGCGTAGCACAGTATTTGGCCTCTACCATGACAAGGTAACAAAAGTTGATTACGCCGTCCTGGATAAGCTCTGCTCATTCCTCAATTGCCAGCCAGGGGACTTACTGGTCTACGTGCCGGAAAAGGATAGTCAATCATGAAGGTTCGCGATATCATAAAACTAATAGAACGAGATGGGTGGTATCTTGTTACCCAAAAGGGGAGCCACAGGCAATTCAAACATCCCGTAAAGCCAGGACGTGTCACCATAGCGGGCCATCTTAACGACGACCTGGCTCCAGGCACATTAAACAGCATCTTAAAGCAGGCTAAATTGAAGGAGGGCAAATAAATCGTGGATAAATATTTAATCGTTATCGAGAAGGCCGATGGGAATTATTCCGCGTATTCGCCCGACCTCCCCGGCTGCGTGGCTACCGGAAAAACACCACGTGAGGCCAGGGAGAATATGGCAGAAGCTATAAAGATGCACCTCCAGGGACTAAAAGAGGATGGCCTGCCAATCCCAGTTCCCACAGCCGAAGCAGATTATATCGGCGTAAACCTGCAAGCTCTTTAATGGAATCGATTCTCTGGAAGCCTCTAAAATGCCCTGTAAGGCCCCCTTTATCGAGCTGGTAAAAAAACTATTACCCGCAAATTTTAAGGGCCTTGCACCAAACGGTATAAATGGTAAATATGGTAAATGGAGGGAAATATAATGCCAAAACGCCGTGGCAACGGCGAAGGGACCATCAGCAAGAGGAAAGACGGCAGGTGGGAGGGTAAAGTCACTATCGAATACGACCCGGTAAACGGGAAAACTAAACGCCTGACGTTCTACGGCAGGACCAGGCAGGAGGTGGCCGAGAAGATAACCAAAGCCCTGGCCGAAATCCAGCATGGGACTTTCGTCAAGCCCACGGGGGAGACGCTGGGGGAATGGCTGGACATATGGTTTGCGAATTATGTAAAGCCGCGTGTCCGGCCTACAACCAGGGATAATTACGAAGCCACTATCAGAAAGCATATCAAACCCTATATAGGCGACCAGAAGCTGGGCCAGTTGTTACCCAGCCACTTGCAGGCCTTGTATAACCGGAAGCTGGCTGAAGGGCTGTCAGGCCGCACAGTCAGGTTAATTCATACCGTCCTCCACGCCGCCCTGAAACAGGCCGTCAAGGAAGGGCTGGCAGTACGCAATGTTGCCGAAGCGACCAGCCCGCCGCGATGGGAGAAAAAGGAGATGCGCGTCCTGTCGCCGGAAGAACAGAACCGCCTGCTGGAGGCCCTGGAAAGCCACAGGTTGTATGCTGCCTTCCTGCTGGATATGGCTACAGGGCTTAGGCGTGGTGAACTGCTGGGCTTGAAATGGGAGGATATAGACCTGAAGCAGGGCCTTATCCATGTAAAGCGGACCCTGGTCAGGGTGAAGGCCGAAAACGGGCCGGTTAAAACCGCCCTGGTTTTCCAGGAACCGAAGACGGCCCACGGTAGGAGGACGATACCAATACCGGAGAGCATCCTGCCGGAGTTGAAAGCTCATAAGAAAAGGCAAGCCCAGGAGAAGTTAATCATGGGCCAAAACTATCAGGACAACGGCCTTGTATTCTGTGGCATTGATGGTAGGCCGTTAGACCCCTCCAGTTTTGGCGACCACTTTGCCAAGTTAGCGAAAAAGGCTGGGATTGAAGAGGCTTCAATGCATACCTTAAGACATACGTTCGCAACCAGGTTGTTGGAACTAAACGAGCATCCTAAAATAGTGCAAGAACTTTTAGGCCACAGCACCATTACTATGACCCTTGACACCTACAGCCATGTATCACCTGAATTAAAAAAGCAGGCCGCTGCCAAGTTGGATGGCTTATTTAAACCAAAGAAAAAATCCTCCCCTACATAAAATTTAGCGGGAAAGGAGGAAAATTAGATTAAGGAGTATTCCACTACTGTCGTCAAACTGTCGTCAAAAGCCCTTAAAAGGGCGGCCTCCGTTTCCCGGAGGCCTTGATTTTACTGGCTGCGGGACCTGGATTCGAACCAGGGCAACATGATCCAGAGTCATGGGTGCTACCGCTACACCATCCCGCATTGTTTTTCCGCGCAAAAAGTATATTAGCACAAAACTACGTTAAAGTCAAGGCGTACCCGGCTCTATAATAAAAAGTGTGGGAAGAGATGGAAGGACAGAGGAGATGAAATTTTATTAGGAGCTAAAGGAGGAAAAAGAGGGGGGCACATCCAAATCAAATGTTAGCAAACAAAAAACCCATTAGGAAAGGAGTGCCCCCATGAATAAGAATAGCACGATCACCCTCAAGGGACAAGAGAATTTTGATAAAATACTCCAGTCCATTTTAGGAGAACAGCAGGAACGTAAAGATATTGTGTTAAGGGTGACTCTAGACCCTCCAGCATTATGTCCTGCATGTAACAAAGGCAAATTACATAAGCACGGCATATTAAAGAAGAACCGGAAGCCAAGAGAAAGGAAAATTCGTCACGCTTTTTTATACGGGAGATGGATTTTTTTATCCTGGGTTCCTGTACGGTATAAGTGCTACCATTGTCATAAGACTTATACCCTTCGTCCTCCGGATACCATCCCCTGGGCCAGATTTACAAAACTAGGAGTACAGACAGTAGTGTATTATGCCCAGAGGATGAGCTTTACCTATGCAGCCCAAATATTAAACCTTACTCCTAGTAGGGTTATAAAATTACTAGACAAGTATATCCAGTTTGGTCTTCCAGCAGATGATACTCAAGAGCCCATAGTCTTAACCTTAGATGAGCTGTCCTTTAGCGGGAATGATTTTGTATGCGTAGTAGGGCGCTTGGAACCGGATAAGAGGCCTTTGACGATTTTGGGTGATGACAGGAAAGCAACTATAAAGGCTTACCTGGAGGGGCTCAAAAAAGCCGGGGTTAAAGTAGAAGCAGTAGTAATTGATATGAAAGACTCCTGGCGCAAGTTAATAAAAGCAATCTTTCCTTCAGCCAGGATAATAGTAGACCCTTTCCATGTAATCCAGGACGCTAACCGTCGCTTAAATGAAGCACGCAAGATAGAGCAAGAAGCAAGCAAGGAGAATATACCCCGACTGCCCTTGCTTAAGGCCAAGGAAAAACTTACTCCCAGACAACAACAGCAGCTAGAGGAAATTAAGAATAAGTACCCGTCCCTCTATGAACTATACCAGCTAAAAGAAGATTTAAGACAAATCATAAAGATGGACCGGGTTGAAGAGGCAGAAATTGCCTTAAGCCGTTGGCTTATAAATGCAGAATGCGCTGAAAATGTAGAGGGACGGGTATGGGCTCGTACTATTAAGTCCTGGAGGTCAGAAATATTAAACCTGGTTAGATACACCCAGCAAGGCCGCCGGTACACCAATGGTTATATAGAAGGCAAGAATACTTTAAGCAAAATGCTGAAACGCTTAAGTTTTGGTTTTAGGAACCGTAATCATTTCATCAAGAAAATTTTCCTGGGATGTTGCCCCCAAAATTTAATCCCACAACTATTGACATAGAGCCGGCGTACCCGGTTTCATTTTTGGGGACTCAGGTAACCTGGAAGTTACAGCAATCTAAAACCAGCTTAGCGCTGGCATAAGTTCCTGGCCCCTTCTACAAAGGGCAGGGCGCCCTCCCGGGTCGGCATAAAACACGGGCCGCTACCCTTGACAGTATTTTAACCCCGCGTTATATTTGAAACAACTTGAGGGGTGATACCTTTGCGGACCCGCATCCTAGTTGTTGATGACGATGCTAAGATTACCTCCATGCTAAAAAGGGCCCTGACCTACGAAGGTTATGATGTAGAAGTCGCCAGCAACGGTCACCAGGCCCTGGCTCTGGCGGCCAGCCAGCCCGACCTCATTGTCCTTGATATCATGCTGCCCGGCATTGACGGCCTGGCCGTATGCCGGCAGTTGCGGGCCCACAGTGATATTCCCATCCTCATGCTGACGGCCCGGGATGATACCGCCGACCGGGTCCTGGGATTGGATACCGGGGCCGACGACTACCTGGTTAAACCCTTTGCCCTGGAAGAACTGCTGGCTCGCATCCGCGCCCTCCTGCGGCGCCGGTCCCGGGGAAAAGAGCCAAAAATCCTCCAGTACAGCGATTTAACTTTAAATACAGCCACAAGGGAAGGAAAAAGAGGTGAAAGAACCTTTACCCTCACAGCCAAGGAGTATGAACTACTGGCTTATTTCCTGCAAAATCCCCTCCGGGTCCTTACCCGCGACGAGCTCATGACCCGCATCTGGGGTTATGATTTCAGCGGCGAATCCAATGTACTGGAAGTTTACATTGGCTATTTACGCTCCAAGCTGGAAGCGGGGGGCGAGCCGCGCCTTATCCAGACGGTCCGCGGGGTGGGCTACGTCCTCAAGGAGCAACAGCCATGACCCTGCGCTGGCGCCTTACCCTTTTAGTTACTGTTATCCTGACCCTCACCTTTCTCGTCCTGGGAGGCCTGGTCTACCTCTTCATGGGGCGCTACCTGACCAGTGCCGTTGATCGTTCCCTGGCTTTCCGCGCCCAGGAGGTCGTCAGCTCCATAAAAGTTGAAAGCAATTTCCTGCGCCAGCAGCGTATCACCCTGCCCGATGTTAACGTTTTTGCTGCTCCCGATATCTTTTTGCAAATAGTCGACAGCGAAGGCTTTGTGGTTACCAGGTCGTACAATTTAGGCCGCCAGACCCTGCCGGTGGGACCCCAAACGTTAATCCAGGCCCGCCAGGGTATTGCTTTCTTTACGACAGAGGCCATCGATAATTACTCCTTAAGGGTTTACAATGTACCCCTCCTTCTCAGGGGCCAACCGGTGGGCTTGCTCCAGGTAGCTACCATTTTGAGTACCGTGGAAAAAACCCTGGGCAACCTGCGCCGGGTACTTATCTTCCTGGGCCTGGTTGCTGTTTTAATGGCTACCATCCTGGGCTATATCCTCGCCCGGGCAGCCCTCAGGCCTATCGAGCGCCTGACCCAGGTGGCGGCACAGATAGGGGAGGGGAGGGATCTGGCCCAGCGCGTTCCTTACCATGGCCCCATGGACGAGATCGGCCGGCTGGCGGCCACTTTTAATGCCATGTTGGGCCGCCTGCAAAGGGCCTACACCCGTTTGGAGGAAGCCTACAGCGCCCAGCGCCGCTTTGTTGCCGATGCCTCCCATGAATTGCGTACCCCCCTGACCACCATCCGCGGTAATGTGGATTTACTGCGTAAAATGAAGGGTGCGGACATGGCAACCCAGGAAGAAGCCCTGGCTGATATAGCCAGCGAAGCCGAACGGATGAGCCGGCTGGTGAATGACCTCCTTACCCTGGCCAGGGCGGACGCCGGCCAGGAAATTAAACGCGAGCCCCTGGAAATAGCCGGCCTTTTACAGGAAGTAGCCCGCCAGGCTCCCTTGCTGGGCGAGGCCTACTTTACGGCCACCGGCCTTGAAAACCTGGCCGGCCGGCAGATCATGGGCAACCGGGATTATTTAAAGCAATTACTCTTTATCTTACTGGATAACGCTTTTAAATATACTCCTGCCGGGGGTGAAATCGAGCTGGCGGCATCTGTTAAACCTGAAGGACTGGTTATCGAGGTGAAGGATACTGGGCCCGGCATTGCTCCCGCAGATCTAGAGCACATTTTTGAACGCTTTTACCGGGCCGACACCACCCGCAGCAGCGGCGGTACCGGCCTGGGGCTGGCCATTGCCCGCTGGATTGTCGAGCAACATCAGGGACAGATTAATGTAGACAGCAGGTTAGGGGAGGGTACGACCTTCAGGGTTATCCTGCCGTTGTTGAGGAGCGCATAATTTCTTATGATTTTCTCAGGTTAATTTCATCTTTTTTTCAACATAGGTGGATAAAATAACCTCCAGAGAGGAGGTGATGAACTTGGCTAAAATCAAAAAGTACCTCAGCCCGGTTTTAATCCTGGTAGTGGTCCTGAGCTTGGCTGCCGCGGGGATAGCTATGGCCCAGGACAATTCCTCTTCCCAGCCCCGGACCAGCTTGAAGCAGCTTTATCTGGAAAAACTGGCCGCCAACCTGGGAATAGGAGTAGACAAGCTCCAGGATGCTATGAAAAATGCCGGGCAGCAGGCCCTTGACGCCGCTGTATCTGCCGGTTTAATGGACAGCGCCAGGGCAGAGAAGCTGCAAAAGTCCATTGCTGCTGAAGACTGGCCATGGTTCGCAGGGCACAAACCCGGACCTCACGGACGGCAGCAATTCCCGGGTAACGCCATTGCCACCGCCCTGGGAATGACGCCGCAGGAGTTGCGCCAGGAACTCCAGAGTGGTAAAACCCTGGAGCAGATAGCTACTGAAAAGGGCCTGACCCTGGCACAGCTCAAAGAAAAGCTAATTAATGAGGCTAAAACCAAACTGGATCAGGAAGTCGCCAGTGGCAAGCTAACCCAAGATAAAGCCGACAAGATTTTAAGTCGCCTGGAGCAACTAGACCTGAGCAAATTTTTCCAGCCAAAGCAGCCCCGTTAGCGCTCCCCTCATACCTCCTCTAGCCATAGATTATTTTTAGGTTCACCAGGCCAGCTCGATACCAGGGTAGAAGTCACCAAACTCTCTTAAATGACCACCCCGGCATTATGCCGGGCTTTTTTCTTTGGCAAAGGATTGACAGATATTTTACCAAGTGATAGGTTAGAGAAAATACATACCACAACCCGGAACCGCAAAAGAACAAGTTTTGAATAGATACCGGTATTAAGCCGGTTTTTACGGAGGATTCCCCCATGAAGACTGGTGCTTATAACGGTGAAGGCATGAAAATGCTGCGCCTGGGAGCCCACCTTTCCATAGCAAAGGGATTACCAAAAACCGTAACTATGGCGAAAGAGATAAAGGCCAATACCTTCCAGTATTTCACCCGCAACCCCCGCGGCGGCGCGGCCAGGGAAATCCCGCCTTCAGAAATAGCCGCCTGGCAGGAGGCCAGGCAAAGGGCCGGCCTCTATCCCATTGCCGGCCACCTGCCCTATACCGTCAACCTGGGAGCTGTGCCGGGCAGGCAGCAGGAATTTGCCCGTATGGTCCTCCATGATGACACCTTGAGGGTAGCTGCCATTGGGGGAGAATACCTGATCACCCACCCCGGCCACCACGAAGGCGACCGCGAGGCCAGTTTAGAGAGGATTATCCAGGTGATTAAAGAGTCCTATTTAAGTATCCCTGAACCAGGCCCAATGCTTTTACTGGAAACCATGGCTGGGCAGGGAAAAGAAGTAGGTTCCCTTGAGGATTTGCGTTCCATCCTGGCATGCCTGGAGTGGCCGGAAAAGGTGGGTGTTTGCCTGGACTCTGCCCATCTATTCGCCGCCGGCTGGGACCTGCGGACCCCATCCGGCTGCCGGCAACTGGTAAAAGAGTTAGAAGCAAAGATCGGCCTGGAGCGGGTTAAGGTCATGCATTTAAATGATTCCCTGGCGCCCCTGGGCAGTCACCGGGACCGCCATGCCGGTATCGGCAGGGGAGAACTGGGGGAGGAGGGGATAGCTGCTATTGTCAACGATCCTTTTCTAGGTGAGTTGACCTTGCTTTTAGAAACACCAGTAAGCACCTATGAAGAATACGGGGCTGAAATAGCCCTGGTGCAGAAACTACGTCTTGACGGCTCCCGGGAACCTGTGCTATAATAATCCCCGGTTGAGGCCCTATCGTCTAGTGGCCTAGGACGCCGCCCTCTCACGGCGGTAACCGGGGTTCGAATCCCCGTAGGGCTACCAGATAATTGCAGAACCAGGTTCCTCTAAGGAAACCTGGTTCTTTTAATTTCAATAGATTATAAAGGAGGGGGCTTAGCCCCCGGCTAACCGGCTGGTTCTTGTTGCTGGCGGCGTCGCAACCATATACTTAACAAGTAACCATCCAGCAAGCCCATGGGGTAAGCCAGTACGGTGAGCCACCAGGGCCAGCCGCGCCGCTGCGGGCGCATGCCCATGGTATAACGGCCTCGAAACACCTGCACATCCCCCCTTTAAAACTTATTATCATACCAGAGGGCAGCGTCTATTCTCTATTTTATTAACATAATACCGGGAATTGCCTGCGTAGAGGTAAGGTAAGGTACATAAACTAGCGATATGAATTACTTTAGAGCTCCGAGGCTCAACTTTTACTCAATAATTAGCATGACCAAAAACCGGTAAAACTTTTTGCAAGGGGGGGAAGAGATGCCCAGGCGTTTTAAACTAAGCCGTAACGGCCCCAATCAGGACCGTCGTTCAAAGGTAAGGGCCAGGGAGCTTCATCATATCCGCGGCAACCAGGTTATCATTGATCCTGAACGGGGCCCGGAAAATAAATAATAAGAGTAGTATTGCTGGTCCTAAAACCTTACCCGGGTTTAACGGGCCAGCTCTTTTAATACTTAAATAAGAAAGGGAGTACTCATAATGACGCATGAAGTCTGCGGTGGTAAAGGCAGGGAAGCTAACACGGCTTGCCCGGTTTGTGGTACAAAGGGGCAAAAAGTACCGGGGATAACGGTAGCTAGTTTACTTAATACGGCAGTAGCGGCTTCTTTTAGCGATATCCGGTACAATTTATGCCTGTCACCATCATGTAACGTTGTCTACTATAGCGATAATGGTACCGTATTTACAAAGGAAAATGTCCGCGTACCGGTCTGGTTTAAAGAAGAATTGCCCCGGATAATCTGCTACTGTAATAACGTTACGGATAGTGAGATATTGGACCACATTGTAACCAGGCAATGCTGCCACAATTTAAAGGATATCCGGGAACATACGGGTGCTAATGCCGGTCATGACTGCCTTACCAAAAACCCGGCCGGAACCTGATGTAGCCCGGCGGTGCAATCGGTGATTGCCCATGGATTAGCTATGCGTGCTAACAAATAATCCGGTGCAGGCACCGGTTTATTTTTATTCCCACAGAAAAAATATCGCCGGGGATTTTGCCCTGACTTATATTACCCTCTCTATTACTTTACATAATAATTATTATAGGAAGTTGTAGCTTCTACAGATTAGTAATCTCCTTCATTTACCTGCTAATCTTTTAGCTGCAAAATACCGGTTGCTGCCTCTGCCAGCAATGTGCGCAGGATTTTAATTTCTGGTATTGCAGGACCTGTGCCTGGATTATTTTCCATACAAATATCAGAAAATATTTTGCTGTTCTTGTAACGAACAGTTGTTTACAGGGTAAAAATATGTTAGGATAAGTTATAGAATGAACCTGGAGGGATTGAGGTTGACGTCCGATTTAACGCCCAGGCAAGAAATGGTCCTTAACTATATCCGCCATTTTATCGATGTGCACGGTTACCCACCTACGGTCCGGGACATCTGCCAGGCTACTGGCCTGCGTTCAAGTTCTACCGTTCACGGCCATTTAAACCGGCTGGAGAAAAAGGGTTACATCCGCCGCGATCCCACCCGCTCCCGGGCCATCGAAATCCTTACTACCTACCCGGGCCCTTCCCATACCACTAGAAACATGGTTTCCGTCCCCCTGTTGGGCAAAATTACCGCGGGTCAGCCCATCCTGGCCGTGGAAAATATCGAAGAAGTCTTCCCTCTCCCCTCCGAACTGGCCGGGAGTGAAGACGCCTTTATGCTCCAGGTCCAGGGCGACAGCATGATTGAAGCCGGTATCCTGGATGGTGATTACCTCATTGTCCGGCCCCAGGACAGGGCCGAAAACGGTGATATTGTCGTTGCTCTCCTCGGTGACGAAGCTACCGTTAAATATTTCCACCGCTATGAAGACCATATAGAACTGGTCCCGGCCAACAGCCGCCTGCAACCCATTAAAACCCGGGAAGTAACCATCCTGGGTAAGGTCACCGGCCTTTACCGCCGTTTCTCCTGAAGCAAACCCCGGTTTACCATTTCCTGGGCCGCCATCAGGAGGGCGACCCTGGTATAGGGATAGGCCTGTCCCCCCTGGAGGAAAACGGCATAGGGCGGCCGTAAGGGGCCATCGGCGCTGAGCTCAATGGAAGAGCCCTGGATAAAGGTCCCCCCAGCCATGATGACCTGGTCTTCATAACCGGGCAGCAGGGCTGGTTCCGGTACCGTAGTCGCCTCTACCGGGCAACCCTTTTGCAGCCCCTGGCAAAAGGCCAGCAGTGTTTCCCGCTGTCTCAGGATAATACATTGTACGATATCCCGCCTTCGTTCCCCGGGCAAAGGGTCAACGTCAAAGCCCAGGCCTTGGAAAAAGGCAGCCGCAACGATGGCTCCCGTAAGGGCTTCCCTGACTACCAGGGGAGCCAGGTATAAGCCCTGGTAATAAAGGCGTTTCTCAGTAAAGGCCCCCAGCTCGCCCCCCAGGCCGGGTGCGGTCAGGCGCGCCGCCACCTCCTCTACCAGGTCCTCCTGTCCCACTATATAGCCACCGCCCGGTGCCAGACCGCCGCCGGGGTTTTTAATTAAAGAACCCACCACCAGGTCGGCCCCTATCTCACCCGGTTCCTGCTCCTCTACCAGCTCCCCGTAACAGTTGTCGACCAGGCAGACGGTTTCCCGGTTGGCCTCTTTAATGGTGCTGATTATCCGGGCCAGTTCCTGGATACCCAGGGAAGGCCGTAAGCTATAGCCCCGGGAACGCTGGATAAGGCACATACGGGGCCGCATGACATCTACAGCCTCGGCCAGCTTTGCCAGGTCCGGACGGCCTTGGGTATCTAAGGCTACTTCGGCGTATTTTATTCCCCATTCCCTTAAGCTTCCCGCTACCCGCGGGCCCAGGCCGATGACCGTAGCCAGGGTGTCGTAGGGGCGGCCACAGGCGGACAGTAAGGTATCACCGGGTCGCAGAAGGGCACTTAAAGCCAGGGTCAGGGCGTGGGTACCGGAAACAATCTGCGGGCGAACCAGGGCAGCATTGCCGCCAAAAAGGCTGGCAAAAAGCCGCTCCAGGGTGGAACGCCCCAGGTCACCATAGCCATAGCCCGTGGAATCCTGGAAATGGTACTCGTTTATCCCCTGCCTTTGAAAGGCCTGGAGTACCTTTAAGTGATTATAGGCGCTGACGGCATTTACGGCCGCGATTGCTTCCCGGCTGTCATTTTCGGCTGCCTCTAGCTTCTCTACCAGCCAGGGGGCAATGGGAAAAAACCTGGTTATACTTTGTGCCAATCCAATTCTTAACCCCCACACCTCAAACTACCGGGAGTTATTATAGCAGATCGGCGGTCCCCCGGGAAGATTGCTTTCCCCTTCCTTTACCCCGGCCGGCAGGGCCGGTCGCAACAGGTCTTCCCTTTCAATACTCATCAATTCCTGCCGGGTAAGGTTTTTCTTATTTACCAACCGCAAGGCCTGGCGGCGCATGGCCCTTTCGATAATATTGCGAACCATGCGGGCATTACCGTTATAGCGGTGGCCAAAAAGGACTTCCCGGCGTAAAATCTTTTCTAGCTCCCCGGCAGCCGCTGGCGTAAGGATATATTGTTTTTCAGCCAGCATCACCTGGGCAATGGCCAGCAATTCCGGCACGGTATAATCGGGAAATTCCAGCTGGATAGGAAAACGGGAACGCAGCCCCGGATTTGTCTCCAGGAAATAGTCCATTTCGTCTTTATAACCGGCCAGGATGAGAATCAGGTTATCGCGGTAATCCTCCATACCCTTGACCAGGACGTCAATGGCTTCGCGGCCAAAATCCTTCTCCCCGCCCCGGGCCAGGGAATAGGCCTCATCAATAAAGAGTATGCCACCTATGGCCTTTTTTAGCTGTTCCCGGGCTTTGTGGGCCGTGTGGCCGATATACTCCCCCACCAGGTCGGCCCGTTCTACCTCAATCAGGTGTCCGTAGGACAAGACGCCGAGTTCTTTGAATAACCGCCCCATCAGCCTGGCGACGGTACTTTTCCCCGTACCCGGGTTGCCTTTAAAAATCATGTGCAGGGTATTGGCGCTGCTCACCAGCCCTTCCCGCTGGCGCCGGCGTTGAATCTCGACAAAGGCCCTTAATTCCTTGATTAAACCCTTGACATTCTCCAGGCCGATCATTTTTTCCAGCTCGGCCATAACAGCATCCACCCGCCGCCTGCTGTTTAATTCATTTTCCCCGCTGCCCCGGTCACGCTGGAGGGGGCGAATCAGGGACCTGTTACTTCCTTTAGTGTTACTGGTGCCAAATTTAACCTGCAATTTTCTCACCCGCCCTCCCCTGCTCTCTTTATTTTATTTATACGCGCCACCGGGCCGGGTAAGAAAAAAGGCCGGTAGAACCGGCCCTGCTATTTCTTTCCTGCTTAACTTTTGCGCTTAAAGGTAAAACAGTTGGTATCCTGGCTTTCGTCGGCATTAACGCCGACCACATCAATCTTTTCGGCCTTACAATGGTTTCCTTCCGCCCAGTAAGTACAGGTATTGACGATACAGGTAACAGAAGGATAAAGTTCTCCTCCTGGCAGGAAGGTATTGCTCACCAGGCCACCCCAGTTGACATTATCCAGGGAGCCCAGCAGGTTGGCCAGCCCCCGGCGGGCATAAAAGGTCTTGCACTGGGTCTGTTCGGGATTCTGGGCCATCTTGCCCTCTTCTTCATGTATAATATCAATATTGCCTGCCGCACAGAGGTCGCCGTTCATCCAGTGGTTGCAGGTATTTACTTTGCACTTTACTTTGGGTCCGGGCATGTAAAATTCCTCCTTGGCCCTATTTTTTAACCTGGAACCGCAGATTATACCCGTCCCCTTAAATCATCCTGACCCGACAGAAAAAACTCCCCGGTCCAGGCCGGGGAGTTCCGGGGGTGGTAAGTATTATTTGGCTTCCGCCTTGCTCTCGGCCATGAGATTAACCGGCCGGAAGGGCATGATGGTGGAAATGGCATGCTTGTAGATCATTTGTTGCTTGCCATCGGCATCCAGGACCACGGTAAAATTGTCAAAGCCCCGTACTACCCCTTTCAGTTGAAAACCGTTAACCAGGTAAATAGTGACGGGGGTATTGTCCCTGCGCAACACATTTAAAAACAAGTCCTGCAGGTTCCCTTGTGTTTTATTCATTTTGTACCCTCCAGGTTGGTATTTTTTGTTTAGTATAACCCTATTCTACATTAATATCAAGGTGTCCTGCAATATAATTAGCAATCTCTGCTGATATTTCCTCTATCCTCCCGGGTTCTACTTCCCACCAGCGCAGGCGTGTATCCCGCTTAAACCATGTCAGCTGCCTTTTGGCCAGGCGCCTGGTATTGCGTTTCAAGAGGGCTACAGCTTCCTCCAGTTCCATCTCACCGCGGACGTAAGCGCCAATTTCCTTATAGCCCACGGCCTGGAGGGCTGGCAGGCGGTAATCATATCTGGCCAGTAAGCCTCGGACTTCCTCTACCAGCCCCCTGGCTATCATGGCATCGATCCGGTTTTCTATCCGGCGGTAAAGTTGCGGCCTGGGCATAGTCAGGGCAACTGCCGCCAGGTGGTAAGGCGTTTCTTGCCGTCGCCGCCATTCTAAGGCCGCCGAAATGGGCTTGCCTGTCATGATATAAACTTCCAAAGCTCTAACCAGCCGGCGCCGGTCATGGAGGTGAATCCGCCGCGCCGCTTCCGGGTCAACTCTTTTTAACTGTTCATAAAGGTATTCATTACCGCGGCTCCGCGCCTGTTCCTCCAGGTGCTGCCGGATTTTTTTGTCCCCGGGCATGGGAGTAAAAAGGTAGGGATCGACTACCGCCTGGTAATAAAGGCCCGTTCCCCCTACCAGCAGGGGCAGGCGTCCCCGTTGGAGAATGGACGTTACCGTTTCCCGGGCCAGCCTTTGAAAATCAGCTACACTAAAGGGCTCGTCCGGATTAACAATGTCGATTAAATGATGGGGTATGGGTACTCCGTCAGGGCCCACCCGTTCTGCCGGCGTTAATTTGGCTGTGCCAATATCCATACCCCGGTAAACCTGGGCGGAATCAACGGAGATTATTTCCGCCTTCAGCCTGGCAGCTACCTGCAGGGCTATGGCCGATTTACCGGTAGCCGTGGGCCCGACGATGGCCGCCAGGGGTTCCTTGGCAGTCAAGTTTTTACATCCTCCATTTACGCTAAAGGCCGGTGAAAATAACGGGCGATGGTGGCCTGGTCCAGGCGGACCACTGCCGGCCGGCCGTGGGGGCAGGTATAAGGCTGGCTAAGGCCCTGCAGTTCTTCCAAAAGCTTTTGCATCTCTGCCCCACTGAGGGGGTCCCCTGCTTTTATGGCCCCATGACAGGCGATGAGCTTCAGGAGCCTTTCCCCTGCCGGCAGATTATCGCCGGCCAAGAAATCCTCAAGGACTTCCCTTTCTTTACCCGGCGGTACACCTAAGGGCACCGACCGCAGTAAAAAGGAATTGGCGCCAAAGGTTTCAACTATAAACCCCAGCTCCCGCAAGGTCACAATCTGGTCAATGAGTTTCACCGTCATGGCCGGGGCCAGGTGTAAGGTCAGGGGGGGCTCCAGCATCTGCGCCGGCCACCTGCCGGAGTTAACCCGTTTTTGCAGGCTTTCAAAGCGACAGCGTTCATGGGCCGCGTGCTGGTCAATGATATAAAGGCCATCCTTGCCTTCAGCCAGGATGTAGGTATTAAGTAGCTGGCCTATGGCCCTTAAAGGCGGTAGGACCTGGCCGTTCGCATCCACCGCTTCTGTTTGTAAGTCACTCCGGCCATCAATTTCCATATCAGGTTTTACCGCCTGAACTTCTCCAACCTTTTCTGCCCTTTTTTCCTCATCCGCAGGCCTTTCCTTTAATATATATTCTCCCCATAACCGGGCTTGTACTTCCTTTCGCTGGAAAGCAAAATCCTGCTGGAGGGCCCCCGGCCCGGCCGCCTTTCTTCCCTCCAGCCGTCCAGTGGTTACCGGCGCGGCGGCAGTGGTTGCCGGCGCGACGGCCCGGGGAGTATGCAGGGCCCTGTTTACCAGGGCGGCTACCTGCCGGGCCAGCTCGTATTCCTGCTGGAAGCGCACCTCCAGTTTGGCCGGGTGAACATTGACATCCACCAGGCGGGGGTCTATAGCCAGTTGCAGGATAAAAAGGGGATGGCGGCCGCTGGGAATAACGGCCTGGTAACACTCCTCCACAGCGCGGGTGAGGAGGCGGTTAAAAATATAGCGACCGTTGACTGTTAACACCTGCTGGCTGCGGCCGGCCCGGTGCAGCCAAGGGGGCGATATGAAACCCTTCAGCGTCCAGCCCTCGCCCTCGCCGGCCAGGGGCAGTAATTCCCGGCCTGTTTCCAGGCCGTAAATGGCCGCCACTACTGCCTGTAAATCACTATTACCCGGGGTAGACAGCAGGCGCCTTCCCTCCAAGTGGAGATTGAAGGCTACTTCCGGGTGGGCCAGGGCCAGCTTTTCTACAGCAGCAACAATGGCGCGGGCCTCGTTAGCCGGTTTCTTTAAGTACTGCCGCCGCGCCGGAGTATTATAAAATAAATCGGTCACTGTAACCGTGGTACCAGGAGGGCAGCCGATTGCAGTAACCTCCGGCTCCCCGCCACCGGCAATCCTTACCCTGGTACCGGCAGTCTCTCCTGGGGGCCTGGTATCCATTTCTACCCGGGCCACGGCGGCAATACTGGGTAAAGCTTCACCCCGGAAGCCCAGGGTGGTAATCCCCCACAGGTCGGCGGCCCGGCGAATCTTGCTGGTAGCATGGCGGGCAAAGGCCAGGGCAGCATCCTCCCGGTTAATCCCCCAGCCGTCATCCCGGACACGGATTAAGGTGAGGCCGCCCCCTTTAACTTCAATGGTAATATGCCGGGCAGCGGCATCTAAAGAATTTTCCACCAGCTCTTTGACCACCGAGGCCGGCCTTTCGACTACTTCCCCGGCGGCGATCTGGTTGGCTGTGTCGGCATCCAGGATGGCTATCCTGGGACAAAGTTCGCCTGTCAAAGGATCATCCCCTGCTTATTTTTGCTATTTCCGCCCCCTGCTGGTGGAGCTGCCGCTGCCAGCGGAAAATCTGTTCCATGGCTTCCAGGGGCGTGGCGGCCATCAGGGCGAAACTCGCCAGCTCATGTAAAACCTGTTTTTCAATGCTGGTCAGTGTTATGTTCTTTACCGTTTTCACGGCAGCCCGGACTTCACCACCGGGTTGCTGTTCTAAAAGCTCCTGGGCACGCTTAAGCACCGCAGGGGGTAAACCGGCCAGGCGGGCCACATGTATACCATAGCTTTTATCGGTACTGCCGGGAACAATGGTGCGCAGGAAGGTAATCTCTTCCCCCTCTTCCCGGACGGCTACGCAGTAATTTTTTACCCCGGCCAGCTGCCCTGCCAGGGTTACCAGTTCGTGATAGTGGGTGGCAAAGAGGGTGCGGGCGCCGGTGACATCATGTAAATACTCCGTGACCGCCCTGGCAATACTTAAACCGTCGGCAGTACTTGTCCCCCGCCCTACTTCATCCAGGATGACGAGGCTCCGCCGGGTAGCATGGCGCAAGATGTTGGCCACTTCCTGCATCTCGACCATAAAGGTGCTCTGGCCGGCAAAGAGGTCATCGGCGGCGCCCACCCGGGTAAAGATCCTGTCTACCACCCCGATCCTTGCCCTGCGGGCCGGCACAAAGCTGCCGATCTGGGCCATAAGCACTATTAAAGCCACCTGGCGGATATAGGTGGATTTGCCGGCCATGTTGGGGCCGGTAATAATATGCACCCGCTGTTCCTGGTCCAGGTAAGTGTCGTTGGGTACGAAGCTACCGTGGGCCTCCACCAGTTCCACGACCGGGTGGCGCCCCTGCTCGATCTGGATAACCATGCCGGTATCTACCTGGGGGCAGGTATAATTATGATCCACGGCCACAGTAGCCAGGGAAAGGAGGGCATCCAGGACCCCCAGGGCCCGGGCCGTGCGCTGGATGCGGGGCAGCACTTTCAGCACTTCTTCCCGGAGGGCTTGAAAAAGCTCATACTCCAGCTGGACCAGTCTCTCTTCGGCTCCCAGGACCTGGCGTTCCAGTTCTTGGAGGCGGCGGGTAACAAAGCGCTCAGCGTTGGCCAGGGTCTGTTTGCGCTCATAATCAGCCGGTACCTGGGGTAGATTCGGCCGGGTAACCTCTATGTAATAACCAAAAACCCGGTTATAGCCTACCTTTAGCGACTTGATCCCCGTCCGTTCCCTTTCTTCAGCTTCCAGGCTGGCTATCCATTCCCGGCCGTGCTCTGCCGCCTGGCGCAAATGATCAACCTCGGCGTTATAACCGGGCCGGATAATCCCTCCCTCATGGATACTAACCGGCGGGTCATCGACGATGGCCCGGCCCAGGAGGTCCACCAGATCCGCCAGGGGATCCATCTGTTCCCTGATTTTAAGTAAAAACCTGGCCTGGACACCTACCAGTAACTCCATAACTTCCGGCACCACCGCCAGGGACCCCCTTAAGGATTGGAGGTCCCGCCCGCCGGCCGTACCATAAGCCACCCGGCCGGCCAAGCGCTCCATGTCCCGTACGGCCTGTAAGGATTCCCGTAACTCCTGGCGCAGGATAAAACCGTCCACCAGTTCCGCCACGGCCTCCTGGCGGGCCTTAATGGCCCTGACATCCACCAGGGGCTGGTCCAGCCAGCGCCTGAGGGTGCGGGCTCCCATGGCGGTCACCGTTTTATCCAGGACCCAGAGTAAAGAACCCTCTCGCTTTTGCTCCCGGCCGCAGGCTACCAGCTCCAGGTTGCGCCGGGTAGCCTGGTCGAGGACCATACGACTGGTGGAAGCTGCCGGTGCCGGGGCATCCAGGTGAGCCAGGGAGCTATGCTGGGTAGCCTGCAGGAAGGATAGAACCATGGCTGCGGCCAGGCCGGCTGCCGGCGGTAATTCCACCTGGTCCAGTTTATCCTTACCAAAGTGGTCGAGGAGCGCCTGCCGGGCAGCTGCCGGGTCGGCTGGCGGGGCCCAGCTGGTAATTACGCCCCGGGTATAGAGCTGCAGGCGCCGGCAAAAGGAAGCATCGGTGGCCAGTTCAGGTGGCAGTAAATACTCCGCGGGCATCAGGCGTACCAGTTCGTCAAGCAATTCTTCCAGGCCTGGGCAAAGGGTAAATTGAAATTCACCGGTGGAGGCATCGGCCCAGGCCAGGCCTAAATTACCGCCCTCACCCACGATGGCCGCCAGGTAATTGTTGCCCCTGGCCGGCAGGGCTTTTTCGTCAATTATAGTCCCTGGCGTAACCACCCGGATAACCTCTCGCCGGACCAGGCCTTTGGCCTGGCGGGGATCTTCCATTTGTTCACAGATGGCTACTTTATAGCCCTTAGCTATCAGGCGGGCTAAATAGCTATCGGCAGCGTGATAAGGAACCCCGCACATGGGAGCCGCTTCCTTGCCGCCCCGGGAGGTCAACACCAGGTCCAATTCCCGGGATACCACTTCGGCATCCTCGTAAAACATCTCATAGAAATCGCCCAGGCGGAAAAAGAGGATGCTGTCGGGATACTGGGATTTAATCTGGCGGTATTGTTCCATCATGGGTGTCAGGGCCTGTCCTTTAGTCACAGCTGATTTCCCCTTTTAATAACCACGTCTGGGCCCGGGTTAACCGGACATTGACCAGCTTGCCGGTTAAGTTCTGGTCCCCCGGGAAGATAACCAGCTTGTTGGTCCGGGTGCGCCCGCTTAACCGGGAAGGATCCGTTTTACTCGGCCCTTCCACCAGCACCTCTACTTCCTGCCCCACCAGGGCTTCGTTTTTCGCCAGGCTGATCTGGTTCTGGAGTTCCATTAAACGCTTTAAGCGTTCTTTCTTTACTTCCAGGGGCAGTTGTCCGGGCAGGGTAGCCGCCACCGTACCTTTACGTGGCGAGTACATAAAGGTAAAGGCATTATCAAACTGTACCCTGGCCACTAGGTCCAGAGTCTCCCTGAAATCCTCTTCCGTTTCGCCGGGAAAACCGACAATAAGGTCGGTAGTCAGGCTAATTCCTGGAATATGCCGGCGTAAAGAGGCGACCAGCTCCAGGTAATGCTCCCGCGTATAGCCCCGGTGCATGAGTTCCAGGATGCGGTTGCTGCCGGCCTGAACGGGCAGGTGCACGTGCTCGCACACCTTGTCCAGGCGGCTGATGGTCTCCACCAGCCGGGGAGTAAAATCCCGGGGGTGGGAAGTCACATAGCGAATACGTTTTAAACCTTCAATGGCATTGACCCTGGTTAACAGGCCGGCAAAACTAATTTTCTCCTCTAAATCACGCCCGTAGGAATTGACATTCTGGCCCAGCAGGGTTACCTCAATAACCCCCTGGTCAACCAGGTCTTTGATTTCTTTTAATATATCTTCCGGCCGGCGGCTCCTCTCCCGGCCGCGGACATAGGGCACGATGCAGTAGGTACAAAAATTATTGCAGCCATAGGTAATGGTTACAAAGGCCTGGGCGCCGCGGGCCCGGCGCCGGGGCAAATCTTCTACTATCGCGCCTTCCTCTTCCCGGACTGCTACCCGGGGCTGGTGCAGTACCCTGATTTCCTCAACCAGCTTGGGCAATTCAGCCAGGTTATGGGTCCCCAGGAGCAAATCGACATAAGGTGCCTGCTGGCGGATCTTTGCGGCCACGCCGGGCTGCTGGATCATACAACCGGCTACGGCAATTACCAGGTCTGGATTGGCACTTTTCAGTCTTTCTATCTGGCCCAGTTTACCGTAAACTTTATTCTCAGCCTTTTCCCGCACGCAGCAGGTATCAAGGACAATGACATCAGCATCTGCCTCGTCAGCCACCGGCTCATAACCTGCTGCCTGGAGGAGGTCGGCCATCATTTCGCTGTCCCTTTGATTCATCTGGCAACCGTAGGTGATAATCTTAAAGGTTTTCCCTTGACCCGCCAAACTTGAACCCTCCGGAAGTATAGAATGTAACTCCTTTTTATTATACATTTTCCTGGCCCTGGTTACAAATAATCCCGGCCTTTTGCCTGGCCGGGATGGAGGACCTGTTAATGCAGGTGCTTTTTATCATCCTCCGGTTTACTATCTACCAGCATTTGCTGCAAATCCTCAACCTGGTCTGCACTGACCAGGTCCTCAATATTTAAGGTATAGGCTGCCACCTTTTCAGTGATATAGAGGGGTGCGTTGGTCCTGAGGGCCAGGGCAATGGCGTCGCTGGGCCGGGCATCAACTACTATCTCTTTATCCCCCTGGCGGAGGTAAAGTTCAGCATAATAGGTACCGTCGCGGATATCCTGGACCAGAACCTTTTTAACCTCCACTCCCAGGTTCTCACACAGGGAGCGTAACAGGTCGTGGGTCAGGGGGCGCGGTGTCAGGATGCCCTGCAGGGCCAGGGCAATAGCCTGGGCTTCAAAGGGACCCACCCAGATGGGCAAAACCTGAGTTCCCTCCTGGTCGCTCAGTAACACTACCGGGCTCAAGCTCTGATCCAGGACTATCTGTTTTACCTTCACCGGTATGAGCATTATCCCCACCCCCAGTAAAATTATTATTTGTCCAGTCTTTAATCCATTCTATTTCCACAGGGCTAATCCGGTCACCGGGTCATAGACCCGCTCCGGCGGTGCCGGGAGCTCAATTTCCTCAATGAAAACTTCCCCGGCATAAACAATGGTTCCCGGCAAGAGATGACCTCCGTGAATTTTTCCTTCGCGGTCGAGGAAAGTGACGTGGGCATGGACAAAGGGTTTACCATCTTTCAGGGAAACATTGCCCAGGCCGCTTAAAATTTCCATCAGCTGGTCCATTTCCATGGTTATAAAACGCTTTTCATCTACCAAAAAATATCCTACTTTAGCCTTCAAAACACTACCCAAAAAGTTAATGGAACCGAAACGTACATCCTCTTCCGCGACTATACCCTGCAGGGCTTCCAGGAGATCGCAACCATAGGCCAGGCGGTACGCCAGCTGCCGGCCGGACCTGCCTTCCAGCTTTTTAACATATAAATTCGCCATTCTTTCGCATCCTCCTGCTAGAGTTTAATCAAGTTATAGTTTCTCGTTCCCAGGCCAATCTCCTCGGCATATTTTAATAAGGGTGTACCGTCATACCCACTGATGGCCAGGAATTTATCTTTAACGCCCTCGTGACCGTCCAGGCGGGTTCCTGGCAGGGCCGGCTGGGCATTGGCCAGGTCGAAACTAGCCTGGTCCAGGGCCACCGGGTCCCAGGAAGCAAGTATGCCGACATCGGGGATAATGGCGGCGTCATTCCAGGAGTTACAATCGCATTCGGGAGCCACATGCATCACAAAGTTAAAGAAGACGCATTTATTTTCTTTATCCTTGATAGCTCCCCGGGCAAATTCTACAATCTTTTCCTGCAATACTACCGGGTCACTCTTGAAGCTCGCTTTAATAGCCCTTTCCGGGCAGGTCACGGTGCACTCACCGCAGCCAATGCACAGCCCGGCATTGATGCTGGCTTTTTCATTTACGGTAATGGCTCCTGCCGGGCACCAGCGGCGGCACCTGCCGCAGCCTATACATTTTTCTTCCTGGACCTTGGGAAGGACATCGCTGTGCATCATCTGCTTGCCGCCCGGGCTGCCGCAACCCATGCCCAGGTTCTTAATAGTCCCGCCAAAACTCGTCAATTCATGGCCTTTAAAGTGGCTCATGACCACCATGCTGTCGGCGTGGTAAATGGCGCTGCTGATTTTAACCTGCTGGAAATGCCTGCCGTTAACCGGTACCTCATAATAATCCTTGCCTTTCAAGCCGTCGGCTATGATCAAGGGAGCACCGGCCACAGCATAGGCAAAACCGTTTTCAATGGCCGTCTGTAAATGGTCGACGGCGTTGGAACGGGAACCTACATAGAGGGTATTGGAATCCGTAAGGAAAGGTTTACCCCGGCTGGCTTTCACCAGTTCCACCACCCGGCGGGCAAAAACCGCGTTAATATAGGCCAGATTCCCCCTTTCGCCAAAATGGATTTTGATGGCTACCAGGTCTTCCGGCGCTATGGCCCTTTGAAAACCGGCTTTACGCCATAAAGCGGCTACCTTGTCCACGAGATTCTTCCCTTTTTCTGTCCGCATATCAGCCCAGAATACTTCTGCCGCCATTGCTTCCACCCCTCTCCAAGTTATGCCCAGGCCTTAAATCCGGTAGTTGGGAGCCTCCTTGGTAATCATGACGTCGTGGGGATGGCTTTCCCTCAAGCCCGCCGGGGTAATGCGGATGAAGCGACCTTTAGCCTGCAACTCGGCAATATTCCTGGCACCGCAGTAACCCATACCGGCCCTCAGGCCCCCCACCAGCTGGAAGATGGTTTCTGCCACGGGGCCTTTATAGGGTACCCGGCCTTCAATGCCTTCCGGTACCAGCTTTTCCGCTTCTTCCTGGAAATAGCGGTCTTTGCTGCCCTCCTTCATGGCCGCCAGGGAACCCATACCGCGGTAACTCTTAAAACTGCGGCCCTGGAAGATTTCAATTTCCCCGGGGCTTTCTTCCGTCCCGGCCAGCAGGCTGCCGATCATGACCGTACTCGCCCCGGCAGCAAGGGCCTTGGTAACATCGCCGGAATATTTAATACCCCCGTCGGCAATCACCGGTACACCAAAGGGAGCTGCCGCCTGAGCACATTCGATAATGGCCGTGATCTGGGGCACGCCGATGCCGGCAATAACCCGGGTGGTACAAATGGAACCGGGGCCAACGCCCACCTTGACGGCGTCAACACCAGCCTCACACAGGGCCCGGGCCCCATCAGCTGTGGCCACATTACCGGCTATTAGTTCTACTGCTGGAAAGGCGGCCTTAATCCGGCGGACAGTCTCCAGCACACTCCTGGCCTGGCCATGGGCCGTGTCAACGACGATGGCGTCTACCCCGGCCCCTACCAGGGCTTCTACCCTGGTCATGGTATCGGCACCTGTTCCCACAGCTGCCGCTACCCTGAGGCGCCCCCTTTCATCCTTGGAGGCCAGGGGAAATTTACGGGTCTTCTCGATGTCCTTAATGGTGATTAACCCTTTCAGGTTGTAATCGTCATCGACCAGGGGCAGCTTTTCAATCTTGTGGCGGCGCAAGATAGCCATGGCCTCGCTTAAGGTAGTGCCCACCGGGGCCGTCACCAGGTTGTCTTTAGTCATGACTTCCCTGATGGGCCGGTCATAATTTTCCTCGAAGCGGATATCCCGGTTGGTAATGATACCCACCAGCTTGCCGTTAACCGTAATGGGTACGCCGGAAATGTGATAATGCTCCATTAAAGCTACGGCATCCCGTACCTTATGGTCCGGTGTCAGGGAAATGGGATCGGTGATGACCCCGTGTTCTGAGCGTTTAACCCGGTCAACTTCTTTGGCCTGGCGTTCAATGGACATGTTCTTATGGATAACCCCGATGCCGCCTTCCCGGGCCATACTGATGGCCATCCTGGCTTCGGTTACGGTGTCCATGGCGGCGCTTACCAGGGGGGTATTGAGGCGAATATGGCGGGTGAAATTGGAACTGATATCCACTTCCCGCGGTAAGACTTCCGAGGCACCCGGAACCAGCAGGACATCATCAAAGGTCAAGCCTTCCCCAATAATCTTATCCATTGTCAAGGTTAAGCCCCCTTAAATCAGGACCAAATTATTGCTTAATTATACCATAAGTCCGGCTGGCAGTACCAGCCTCCTGTCCGGTAAAACGTTGTCAGGTTACTCCTGATTCCAGCCTATTATATCTGAAATTAGTTCCCCGGGAAATATAAAAAATAGCCGGGAAACCCGGCTAATCCTGCCCCATAATGGAATGAATCCCGTAACGTTCAAAGTGGTCCCGCAGGCGAAAAATAACCTGGGAATCCACCCCGAATTCGGCTGCCAGTTCGGTATCGGAGCGGTTGGCAGCCAGGCCGGCCAGGAAGCGGTCAAAATCTATCCCGACCTCAGCAGCCATTTCCTTTAAGCCCGGCCGGGTGCTCCAGGGCGCTCGCGAGGGCTTGAAGGTAGGTTCCACGGCAAACACCTCCTGGAGGTAGTTTGCCTTAAAGGGTTTTCTTTTACCCTGGATTGATTATAAAATACCACTGCCGTCGGGCCCGCCCAGGGTTTCCAGGTGGTGGGTATCGTTTAAGAGCACCAGGATGTGCTTATCGTCATAACAATCGACAATACTGACCCCGGTATTGTCCAGGCGAAAGCGCCAGACAGCAGTTAAATCCAGTTCCAGGATGGCACAAATAAGGGTCCTGAGGCTGCCGCCGTGGGCGACCAGAAGGATGCTGCGCCCCTTTTCCTGCCGGACGATCCCGTTAAAGGCTTCCCAGACCCGCTCCTTGACCTGCTGGAAACTTTCACCACCAGGGACAATCCTGTTACCCGGATCCTGCCGCCATTCTTCCCACTCGCGGGGGAAACGCGCTATTATCTCCTGGTAGGTCAGGCCTTCCCAGGTGCCAAAGTTTATTTCCCGTAAACCCGTAACTGTATTCACTTCCAGTCCATGGGGAGCAGCAATGGTTGCCGCCGTTTCCCGGGCGCGGCTGAGATCGCTGCTGTAAACACCGTCCAGGGAGATATGGCGAAAACGCTCGCGCAACAATTCTGCCTGCCGCCGGCCTTTTGAACTCAAAGCCACATCCGAATGCCCCTGGTAGCGCCCCGAGTTGTTCCACTCCGTTTCACCATGGCGGACCAGGTAAACCCTTGTACCCTGCAATTAACTCTCCTCCACCGCTTTCTCTAAAGCTGCCAGCAGCTTCTGGTTGGCCCACCGCTCACGTACGGCCACGCGAAAATAGGCCGGCCCCAGGCCGGGGAAAGAAGAACAATCGCGAATTAAGATACGTTCCCGGGCCAGGTGTGCTGCCAGCTGGGGAACCGTCAGGCCGCTGGCGGTAATATCCGTCAGGATAAAATTAACTTCGGGATGATAGGGCCGGAATCCTGCCAGCCCCGCCAGCCCATGATAAAGATATTCTTTTTCCCGCCTGATTAATTCCCGCGTCGCCTCTAAATACTCCCTGTCGGCCAGGGCCACAGCACCGGCTATCTGGGCCAGGATATTGACACTCCAGGGGTCCCGCCGGGCTTCCAGCCTGGCTACCAGTTCCGGATGGCCCACACCACAGCCCAGGCGCAGTCCCGGTAGAGCAAAAATCTTGGTCAGGGAGCGTAAGGACAATAATCCCTCCCTGGCAGCCGCCCGGCTGCCCAGGGAAAGTTCCGGCCAGTTGGGAAGAAAATCGAGGAAGGATTCATCGACAAGGAGAAAAACGCCATACCTCTGGCACAAGTCAACTATTTCCTTTAAAACTGCTCTTTCCAGGAGCTGGCCCGTAGGGTTATTGGGGTTACATAAAAAGGCGAGATCTACTTGCGCCAGGTTTTGCCGCCAGCGGGCTATATCCAGGGCAAAGGAAGAAGCCGGGTCAAGTTCCAGCATCAGCACTTCGGCCCCGGCAACTAAAGCGGCGCGGCGATATTCGCTAAAGGTTGGCTCTGGGATAAGGACGCGGCGGGGCTTTAAAGCCTGGCAGATGAGATAGATCAATTCTGTCGCTCCATTGGCGGCTATAATGGCGGCCGCATCTACCTGCAGGTAATCAGCCAGGGCCTTTTTTAACTGCCGGCAGTAGGGATCGGGGTAACGCTGGATGGCCTGCAGGTTTTGCTGCAAGGTTTCGAGGACCCCGGCGGGCGGCCCCAGGGGGTTGATATTAGCACTGAAGTCGAGTATATCTTCCGGCTGCCAGCCGTATTTCTCTACCGCCCCCTGCCAGTCGCCGCCATGAACTGGCCTGGCTAGCTCCCTACCGCTGTTACCTGTTTGCCCATAAACCATGGTTCATCCCTGGCCTCCACTCCACCACCGGTCATGGTAGCCCGGATAAAATGTACATAAGGAAAGACTGCCCGGATTTTTCTTTCCAGTTCGTGGATATCCACTTCTCCAGGTCGATAAAGGATACCCGCTACCGTACCGCTGTGGGCCGCATTTACCCCCAGGGCACCAAGGCTGGTAGCCAGCTCCAGCAGGGTTTCCAGTTCCGGTTTGTATAGAATTTCCTGGTTGGTCAGGGCACTTAAAGTAGCACCCCGGGCAATTAATTCCGCCCGGCCGCGGGCCAGTCCCTCCCGCACCAGGGCCACCGCCTGGCGGACAGCCCCTTCCCTGGCCTGGTTTAAAGTCATTAGATCCCGGCGCTGGTTAAAGAGGACGGTATCAACCGTCCCCCCCAGGTCGACGATTAAAATGGCCAGGGGCGGCGGTTCCCCCAAACTTTCCCAGAATTCGCCCCGGAGGTGATCAAAAAGGACAATGCCCGGCAGGAAGGTACCGTCACTCGGTTCAATGGCCAGGGCTATCCTTTTAATCTCTTCCAGGGATAGTTCTGCCCCCAGGGCTCTGGCCGTAGCTGCGGCTGCCGCAGCCACATCGGCCGTACTGCTGGCCAACCCCTTGCCCGGCGGCAGGGGGTTGTTTATGGCCAGCCGGGCGCCCCATTGCTTCTCTCCCAGCCGGGCCATGGCCAGGCGTACTGCCGCCAGGGCCTTGCTCTTTCCCGGGGGACCCTGAAGCCGGCCTCCTGGGATCAAAGTTACAGTCGCTTCGGCACTAATATTAATCGGGCAGGTAATGAGGAAATATTTACCGTCAACCATCCCCTGGACCAACTCGCCGCAGGCACCACGGGCCAGGGCTACTCCCCGCATGGCTTCCACCCCCTTACCACGGCCTGAAAAAATACGCTGCCAGGATAAAAACCTCGGTTATTTCGGCCAGGGCACCGTAGGTATCGCCGGTCAGGCCCCCGAGGAGCCGCCTGACCCAGCCGCACCAGCCCAGGGACACCAGGGCCACCAGCAGCAGGTAAACCAGGCCCGGTAGCCCCATAATTAACCAGCTCAGCAAGGCGGTTATGAGGGTAGCTATACTCAAGCTCCGGCGGCCCCTGCCGGCCTGGAAAAGGGTGCCAAGCCCTTCTTTACGGGCATAGGGGAAACAGGTCAGGGCCGGTACCATGGCCCAGCGGCTCAAGACAGGCATCAGCACCAGTAGTGGCGGTAGCGGCAGCCCGGCCAGCCAAAGGTGCCCGGGCGGCAGGGCCGTTAACAGGCTGTATTTTACCACCAGCAGGGTAACGACTGCCGTTACGCCGTGGGCACCCACATGGCTGTCTTTCATGATGGCCAGGATGCGTTCCCGCTCCCGGCCGGAAAAAAGGCCGTCCATGCTGTCGATAAAGCCATCCAGGTGCAAGCCGCCACTTAAGAAAACTGCCAGGGCCAGGACCAAGCCGGCCCTGGCGGTAGCAGGAACCAGGTAACTTAGCACCTGCCAGGCCCCGGCAAGGATTAACCCTAAGAGGAGCCCTACCAGGGGAAAAAAGGCTACACTCTGTTGAAAGGCAGCTGGGGAATTCTCCCCGTAACTTAAACGGATACGGGTTAAAAACTGGAGGGCTGTAAGGAAGGCATTTAGCTGGCCTTTCAACTGTCGAGCGCCCCTGAAACGCCGGCCTGGCTGAAGGTAGCCATCTCGTGGTAAATCTTAATGGCTGCCTCCACCATGGTCATCCCCAGGGCGGCTCCGGTACCCTCGCCCAGGCGCATCTGCATGGTCAGCATGGGCTTCAGACCCAGGAGTTCCAGGGTAGCAGCATGCCCGGGTTCTTCGGAAAGATGGGAGGCCAGGATGTATGCTTTGGCTCCCGGTGCCAGGCGGGTGGCCACCAGGGCGGCAGCCCCGGAAATAAAGCCATCGATAAGTACCGGTACCCGGCTGGCTGCCCCGGCCAGGATTACCCCGGCCATACCGGCAATCTCCATCCCCCCTACCTTGGCCAGGACATCTAGGGGATCTTCAGGGTTGGGACGATTTACTTCCAGCCCCTGGCGAATGGCATTAATCTTTAGCTGCAGGCGTTGATCATCAATTCCCGTCCCCCGGCCGGTAATTTTCTCTACCGGCAGGCCGCTGAAGGCGGCCAGGATGGCCGTACTGGGGGTAGTGTTGCCGATGCCCATCTCACCAATGCCCAGCAATTCGCTACCGGCGGCAATTTTCTCATTGGCAACCTCGATGCCTACTTCCAGGGCGGCAATGGCCTGCTCCCTGGTCATGGCCGGCCCCCGAGCCAGGTTGGCCGTGCCCGCAGCTACTTTTCTTTTCAGTAAACCCGGGAGGTCCGGCAGTTCCGCAGCCACGCCAATATCCACCAGGACCAGTTCTGCCCCGGCATGGCGGGCCAGGACGTTAATGGCCGCCCCGCCGCTGGCAAAGTTCAGCACCATCTGGGGTGTAACTTCCTGGGGGAAAGCGCTGACTCCCTCAGCTACTACACCATGGTCCCCGGCCATGAGGATATGGGTCTTGCGGGATAACCGGCGCGGCACTTCCCCTTTAATCCCGGCCAGCTGCCGGGCAATTGTTTCCAGAGTCCCCAGGCTTCCCGGTGGTTTGGTGAGATCGTCGAGGTGGGCCTGGGCCCTGGCCATGGCCTCTTCATCCAGGGGTTTAATGGCGGCCAGGGTCTGGTTTAATAATTGCACGAAGAATTCCTCCTCCGCTGGGTTCTGTATCTCCGGCAGGCTGCCAGGAAATTTAACGCGGCCTGCTGGTTGCCCAGGAAATGTAAATGTAAATAAGAAGCCAGTAGCCTGAGGGTAGCGTAGCCTTCATGGTACTCGCCGCCCCTGGCGTACCAGGTATAGGCAGGGGGGAAGTCTCCTGCCATGCCGGTCAGCAGCGAATAGTGGAACTCGTGTCCCCGGACTGGATCTCCTTTCTTACCCAGGAGGTTATCCTGGTATAAGGTGGCTTCCCGGTAGCCCAGGCCGGCGAGTTTGGTCTGCATCTGGCAGTCGGCCGGGACTATCCCGGCTAGTTTCCAGGTCCGGCCCTCCAGGTCGGTTATCCGCCGGGTCAAGTACATGAGGCCGCCACACTCGGCATAAACCGGCATGCCCCCAGCTACCCTCCGGCGCAGGTCGGTAAGCATAGGCTGGTTGCCTGCCAGGGGCTCCAGGAAGATTTCCGGAAAGCCGCCGCCGATAATCACCCCGGCTGCTTCCCCCGGCAGCGCGGTATCGTGTAAAGGACTGAAGGGTATGAGCTCGGCTCCCAGGGCTGTTAAATAATCCAGAGCATCCTGGTAGTAAAAGCTGAAGGCCTCATCCCTGGCGACGGCCACCGGCACCGGCCCGCCGGCCTGCAGGGCTGCCGAGGCAAAGCTCTGGCTCCCGCCGGCCGGTAGGGGGCCGGCCTTTGTGGCCAGGGAAACAACCTCTTCCAGGTTGATACCTGCAGCCACGGCAGCAGCCAGCTCTTTTAAAACCGCTTTTAATCCCTGTTGCTCTCCGGCCGGGATCAGCCCCAGGTGCCGGGAGGGCAGGGCCGGTAAAGCCCCCCTTTGAAGCCAGCCAACCACCGCTATGCCGGTATAATCTTCAATGGCCCGGCGGAGCAGTTGCAGGTGGCTTTCATTGCTGACCCGGTTGAGGATCACCCCGGCCAGGTGTACCCCGGGATCGAAGGCCCGGTAACCCAGGACTTCGGCAGCTACACTCTGGCCCAGGGAGGTTGCGTCCACAACCAGGAGGACCGGTGCTGCCAGCAGGCGAGCTATGGCGGCCGTACTACCGCTGCCGCTACTCCTGTGGCCGTCATGAAGGCCCATGACACCCTCAATAATGGTTATATCAGCCCCGGCAGCAGCCCGGGTAAATGCCTCCAGGACGTTTTCCCGGGACATTAAAAAGGTGTCCAGGTTGCGGGAAGGCCTGCCGGTGGCCAGGGTATGGTAGCTGGGATCGATGTAGTCGGGACCAACTTTAAAACCCTGGACCTTGAAGCCCCTGGCAGCCAGGGCAGCCATTAAACCGGTGGCGATACTCGTTTTGCCAACTCCGCTGCGGGTGCCGGCAATAACAATCCGCTTGTGGCTCATGCAGGTGCTCCTTTTTAATACCAGTTCCCCTTAAGGGCCAGGATTAATCCGCCAGCCAGGGCAGCTATTACCGTTGCTCCAACCATGAGGTAAACAGCCTGCCAGATATGTTCCTTCCTCAAGCCCTGCCGGGCTTCACCGATCAAGGGGCGCCGGGAAGGTATCCCCTGGTAGTAATTGAGGCCTCCGAGCTGCACCCCCAGGGCACCGGCTACCGCTGCCTCCGGGAAACCGCTGTTGGGGCTGGGGTGCCTGCGGGCATCGCGCAGCATAATCGTCCAGGCCCGCCAGCCATAGCCCAACAGGGCGGCCGCCACGCATAAGGCTATTCCCGTTAGCCTGGCGGGAAGATAATTGGCCAGATCGTCCAGCCGGGCCGCCGCCCGGCCGAAAAAAAGGTAACGGTCGTTTTTGTAACCCAGCATGGAATCCAGGGTGTTAACGGCCCGGTAGGCCATGGCCAGGGGCACCCCGCCCAGGAAAAAATAGAAAAGGGGAGCAATAACGCCGTCGCTGGTATTCTCGGCTACAGTTTCTACCGTCGCCCGGACCACTTCTCCTTCCGAAAGGTTAGCTGTATCCCGGCCGACAATGTAACCCACCTGCTGCCTGGCCCGCAGCAAGTCACCTACCGCCAGGGAATGACCAATCCCTAAGGCCGCTCCGGCCAGGCCCCGGGGGGCAATGGTTGTAGCCAGCAGCCACCCGGCCAGCAATACCTCCACCCAGTAATTAATCCGGCTGGCTACTGCCAGCAACCCCCAGGTGATGGTCCAGCTGGCCCCAACTATGCAAATGACTATCATACCACCCATTGCTAACAGGTAACCCCGGGAAGCATTTGGCCGCCAGAAAAGTTTTTCCAAAGCACCAATACCCGCCCCCATGACCCGGGTCGGGTGCGGGAGCCAGGGCGGGTCCCCCACCGCCAGGTCCAGGAGCAAGGCCAGGACCAGCAAAAGGACGCTAGGCCCCAAGGCCGTCACCCGCCAGGGGGCGATCCAGCCCCATAATCGCCGCCAGGCGTTTTAGATCTAAGTGCCTGGCTACCACCGTGGCCAGGGCATCAAAACGGCGCTCCTGGTCAGCGGCAAAGTCCAGGCCGCTCTCCCTGGCTGGCAGGCCGCGCCTGGCCCTTAAGGCGGCCAGTACCTGGTGGCGGAAGGGATCGTTATCCCAGATACCATGGATATAAGTACCCCAGATAAGTCCATCAGGGCTTAGAGCCCCGTCGTCAATGTCGACCGGGTTATTCCCGCGCCGGGTAATTTTAAAGGCCGGCTGGCCTTCTACCAGGTAACTGGCCCCCATATGAATCTCGTACCCTTTTACTTCCAGGCCCTGCAAAGGTCCCAGGAAGGGCCCCGTACCCGTTACCCGTCCCTGCACCAGGTTGGTGGCCTTGGTTGGTTGAAATACCGTCCGCACCGGTAAGAGGCCCAGCCCGGCGATGCCGTCGCGGTCTGTCTCCACATGGCCGGGGTCGGCAATCTCCCGGCCCAGCATCTGGTAGCCGCCACAAATGCCGACCACCGGGGTCCCCCTGCCCACCAGGTCTTTGATGGCCTCCTCCAGGCCTCGCTGCCGCAGCCATAAAAGGTCGCCTATAGTATTTTTACTGCCCGGCAGGATGATGAGATCCGGTTGTCCGAGGGCTTCTTTATCCTCTATATAGCGCAGGTTAACGCCGTCTTCCCGTTCCAGGGCATCAAAGTCGGTAAAGTTGGCAATACACGGGAGTTTAATTACGGCTATTTCCACCTCACCGGCAGCCGTAGGCCGGCCAGCTGCCTGCTCCAGGACCACGGAATCTTCTTCCGGCAGGCCGTGGGCCAGAAAGGGTATAACCCCCAGGACCGGCTTGCCGGTTTTCCTTTCCAGAAAATCCAGGGCTGGTTGCAGCAAATCCAGGTCACCCCGGAATTTGTTAATAATCAACCCGGCTACCAGTTCCCTCTCGTCGGGGTCGAGGAGTTCCAGGGTCCCGACAATGGCCGCCAGGGCGCCGCCGCGGTCAATATCGGCCACCAGGAGCACCGGGGCCCCGGCCATTTTGGCTACCCGCATATTGGCTATTTCCCGGGCTTTAAGATTGACCTCGGCCGGGCTGCCGGCGCCTTCAATGACAATAACCTCAAATTCCCTGGCCAGGGTGGCGTAAGCCGCCTCTACATGTTGCCAGAGCTCCTGGTTAAAGTGACCATGATATTCCCTGGCCCCCAGGTTGCCTACCGGCCTTCCCAGGAGGATTACCTGGGAGCGGGCGTGGGCCGTGGGTTTAAGCAAGACCGGGTTCATTTCCACCCGCGGCTGCACCCCGGCAGCATATGCCTGTACCAGCTGGGCGCGCCCCATTTCGCCACCGTCCGGAGTAGCGCCGGAGTTAAGGGCCATGTTCTGGGATTTAAAGGGAGCAACCCGGTAACCGGCCCGGTAAAAAATCCGGCACAGGGCTGCCGCCAGGACACTCTTGCCGACATTGGAACTGGTTCCCTGGAGCATAATTGCCCTGGCCATTAATTGTCACCTTCCCCCTCCCAGGCCAGGTGCAGCAGGGCATTGACAGCAGCAACCGCCACTGTGCTCCCACCCCTGGTTCCCCGGACGGTAACAAAGGGTATGCCGGCTGTTTCCAGGGCTGCTTTGGCTTCCGCCGCTCCCACAAAACCCACGGGAGTGCCGATTATGGCTGCCGGCGCTGCCAGGCCGGCGGCCATTAACTCCAGCAGGCGAAAAAGGGCCGTGGGGGCATTGCCTATGGCCACAAGGGCTCCCGCCATCCGGGGCGCCAGGTATTCCATGGCCACCATGGCCCTGGTCACCCCCCGGGCTGCAGCTGCGTTGATGACCTCTTTTTCCCGGATGGCACATATTACCCGGCCGCCGCCCCGGGCAAGCATCTGGCTGCTGATCCCCTGGCGTACCATTTCTATATCGGTGATAATATCCGCCCCCTGGCGCAGGGCTGTCGTTGCTGCCTGGACCAGCCGGGGGTGAATGACTACCAGCCGGGCATAATCCAGGTCCCCGGTGGCATGGATGATCCTGGTTACAATGGCCCTTTCCCCGCGCCCCAGGCCCAAATCCCCCACCCGGGCAGCTATTATCTCCCGGCTATGGGCCTCAATGGCCCGGGGATCATGTATAAACGACACCGGGGGCCACCTCCTGGATACGTTCTACAATAACCTCGGCGATTCTACGGTCGGCACCGAGGTTGGTACCATAGATCAATTCAATGTCCGGAAAACGTTTCCTGGCTATCTCCAGTTGCTCGGGAATATCCCGCTGGACATGAAGGCCATTGCAGAAGAACATTGGTACGACAATAATTTTCTGCAGGCCTGCTTCGACCAGCATGGTTATCCCTTCCATGAGGTCCGGGTGGGTACGCATCATATAGCAGGGTTCTACCCGGATACCCCCCAGCAACTCCCTTACCTGGGCCGCCAGGAGCTTCAGGTGCTCATTGGCCTCCGGTATGCGGCTGCCATGGCCCAGTAAAATAATACCTGTGCCCATTATTACCCTCTCCTTATCTCCCCAGCGCTTCTCCCAGCAAAGGGATGATATCTTCCAGCGGCAAGCTGTCAGGCTCCGGCGGGCGACGGAGGACGACAACCGTTAGCCCCAGGTCCAGGGCGGCCTGGATTTTCTCGACCACCCCACCGGTGGTGCCGCTGTCCTTGGTTACAACTACATCGGCCTTGAACTGCCGGTAAAGGGCCTGGTTTAACTCATAACTGCAGGGGCCCTGGATGGCTACAATATCCCCCGGCCAGATACCCAGCTGGCGGCACCTGGCCAGGGAAGCCTCCTCCGGCAGTACCCGGACAACGAGCCTCTTGCCGGCCAGGGCCGGCGCGGTAGTAAAGTATTCCAGATGGCGGGTGCCGGTGGTTAGAAATATTACCTGTCCCCGGGAAGCCAGTTCCGCCGCTTCCTCTAAACTACCGGCCAGCAGCAGGTTCGGGTGGGAAGGCAATTTAACTTCCGGCCGGCGGTAACGGAAATAGGGCAACCCCAGGTTCTGGCAGGCCTGCCGGGCTGCACCGGTAATAGTGGTGGCAAAGGGATGGGTGGCATCAATAACTGCCCTGATGCCCTGGTCCTTTAAAAAGGCCAGCAAATCTTCTCCTCCCAGGGGCCCTTCCTGGACCGTATCGGCTCCGGCCTCCCTGGCCAGCCTGGCACCGTATGCCGTAACAGCGCTGGCTGCCACCCGGTAGCCTCCTGCCTTTAAAGTGCCGATAACCTCCCTGGCGTCAGCCGTACCGGCCAGTACCAGGATCACAGCCGGTACCCCCGGGGTGTCACCAGGCGTCCATCCAGCACCCTGGTCTGGCTGTTGCCAATGATGACCGTGCTGACCATATCTACCGGTAGTTCCAGGAAAGTGGCCAGGTCGCGGATCCAGGCTTCTTCTCCCTCCCGGCCGGCGTTCCGTACCACCCCTACCGGGGTAGATGGCTGGCGGTACTGAAGAACAATATCCCGGGCGCGGCGGAGGTGATCGGGACGACCGTGGCTGCGGGGATTGTACAGGACCAGGACGAAATCGGCCGCTGCTGCGAGCTCGAGGCGTCTGGCTATAACCTCCCAGGGGGTCAAACGGTCACTTAAGCTGATGACGGCAAAGTCATGCATCAGGGGCGCTCCCAGGGTAGCTGCCGCGGCAGTGGCTGCCGTCACCCCGGGAATAATGCTTACCGCTATTTCTTTCCCCCGGGGGTGTTCGGCCAGGACTTCCAGGATCAACCCGGCCATACCGTAGACACCGGGATCGCCGCTGGAAATAACGGCCACGCGGGCCCCGGCAGCCGCCCGGGCGACGGCTTCCCGGCACCGGGCTACTTCCCCCGTCATGCCGGTAACCACTACTTCCCGCCCGGCCACCAGGGAAGCTATTAAATCAATATAAGTGCGGTAACCGACTATTACTTCCGCCCGGGCCAGAGCCTGCCGGGCCCGGGGCGTCATTTCTTCCTCCCGGCCCGGCCCCAGGCCAATGACCATTATTTCGCCCGGGCCAGGGCTACAGTCACCCCCCGGTAACTCATTTTGGGCCATATTAATTCCCCCTCTCCTGCAGCCAGAATTGCCGCCGGCTCACAAACGCCGGGGATGCCAATGTACCGGTTAACCCTTTCCGAACGATGCAAATGGGGGTTACGTTCCATACAGGCCGCCAGCTGCCAGGGAGTAAAGGTAAGCAACTGGAGACCAAGGCGGCCGGCTGCCCTTTGCAGGCCCGGTTCCTCTCCCTTAAAATCAACGCTGGCCAGGGCTGCCAGGCTCCGGCGGCTGAGGCCCGCTTCCCGCAGGGCCAGGCCCAGGGCGTAGAGGATTGTCCCGGCAGGTACGCCGCGGCGGCAGCCGATACCGGCGCTGATCACCCGGGGCCGCCAGTAAACCCACCGGGGACCAGGCAGGGGCAAGCGACGCCAGGTAACCATGATCCCCGCCCTGCCTTCCCCTCCTGCGGGGCAGCCCGTGAGGAGACGGGGTCGCAAGGAAGGCAGGGCCTCCTCCAGGAACTTGAGTAAAGGCTTTTCTACCAGCAGCTCAACTGTCTCGCCATTGACCAGGGCCGCCATCACTTTGGTAAAGCCAGCTGCCGGCCAGACACTCATATTTAACTCCCGGGCCACCAGGTCCAGGGGTGGTAGCCCCTGTACTTCGCTGGCGGTGGTAACAACCGCCTGGCCACCCAGCAGAGAAGCTACTCTCCGGGCCAGTTCATTGGCCCCGCCCAGGTGGCCGGAGAGGAGGCTGATGGCGTATTTACCTCCCACGTCCACCACCACCACGGCCGGGTCTGCTTTTTTGGAAACAAGGTGGGGGCTCAAAGCCCGCACGGCAATACCGGCGGCCATGACCAGGATTAACCCACGGTACTGGTGAAAAATCTGCCCTAGGAATGGTGATAACGGCCCTGAATAGGACACTACTATGAGCTGGTCCCATATCTCAGGCCTTACCGAAGGAGCCAGGCCGGCCGGGATAAAGATAGTAGTCCCCTCTGATAAAGAGTGGGCCAGTTGCAGGGCCGTCTGTAAACCCGGCCGGGTCAGGGTGACAATGGCTATTCCCTGTCCTTTAGCCATGGGATGCCTTAGCCTCGCGGTAGCCATGGCTAAAGGCCGGGTCATACAGGCAGGAGCGCTGGTAGCTGCCGGCCAGGAAATCGCCAACCAGGAGCAGGGCCGTCCGGTCAATGCCCGCCTCCCTGCTTCTAGCGGCAATATCCCCCAGCGTACCATGGATAACCTTTTCTTCCGGCCAGGAGGCTTTATAGACTATGGCTGCCGGCGTATTTTCTCCATACCCCCGGGCCAGCTCGGCGGTTGCCGCCGCCAGGTCCTGGCTGCTAAGGAAAAGGCACAGGCTGGCGCGGTGGCGGCTCAAATCAGGCAGGCTTTCCCCTTCGGGTACCGGGGTCCGGCCGGCCCGCCGGGTGAGAATTAATGTCTGGCTTATCCCCGGCAGGGTAAATTCCCTCCTTACGGTGGCAGCTGCCGCCGCAAAGGAGCTGACGCCGGGCACTATCTCATAAGGTATTCCCAGCCTCTCCAGGGCGTCCATCTGCTCCTGGATAGCCCCGTACAGGGAAGGATCGCCCGTATGGAGGCGGACCACCTTTTCGCCTCTGGCCACAGCCTCCTGCATGATGGCCAGGACCTCTTCCAGGGTAAGGGAAGCGCTGTTATACAGCTTTGCTCCCGGTGGCGCATACTTTAAAATTTCCGGGTTAACCAGGGAGCCGGCATAGATAATGACCCCTGCTTCTTCTAAAAGACGGCGCCCCTTGACGGTAATTAACTCCGGGTCTCCCGGTCCGGCCCCGACAAAGTAAACCTTCATGCCTGCCCCGCTCCTCCCAAAATAGCGTTCTGCTAAAAATGGTGCCTTCTGGTGGGGACATATCCCCACCCATAATCGCCGCCGAAGCTTTTCTATCTCTTGTCTGTTAACAATCACCCTTGTTGGTGGTGCCTTTGACTATAATTAACGACAAATAATCCTGTTTCTTGCCCTTTTCGGCTACAAGGTCCTGGCTAAAGCTCTCCCCTGGCTGGCCGCAGCGGCTGGCCAGGAACGATTGCCCGGCTACGCCTGCCTCCTCCAGAACTGTAACGATGGCGTCATAATGGCGGGCGACTTTCATTAAGACTAGATTGGGGAAAAGGGAGAGGTATTCTTTTAATTTAGCCGGGTCCTTGAGGGCCGGGATGATGGCCAGGGGTTCGTCCCCTACCGCCAGGGGTACATTCAAACTGGCAGCAGCCGCAGCAAAGGAAGTGATCCCGGGAACGGTAACAATCTTTAAATCCGGGTTGAGTTTTTGTAAGCGTTGCATTAAGTAACTATAGGTGCTGTAAAGGGAAGCATCCCCCAGGGTCAGGAAGGCGATATCCTGGCCTGCTGAAAGGTTTTTCAAAAGTTCTGCCGCTGCTGCATCCCAGGAACGTTCCAGGTAAGCCCGGTCATGGGTCATAGGCATGAAAAGATTTAGTATTTTCTGCTCAGGCCGGAGAAAGGGCCGGACCACCTGCAGGGCCAGGCTTTCCTCGCCCCGCTGGGAAACCGGTACCGCCAGGACCGGTACCTGTTCTAAAATGGCTTTAGCCTTCAGGGTTAACAGGTCAGGGTCTCCCGGTCCAACCCCGAGGCCATAGAGGGTTCCACTCACCAAAAGCCTCCACTCCTTATCCCACCATGCCACCATTTGATGGTATTCAGTAATCAACCGCAATTATTAACCCGGTATACTACTGTCCATAATGTCCATCTTTCACCAGCTGCACTATATATACCGGATTCAGGGCGCGCCAGATGTGGTAACGGCCGGCCGGTTCCAGGCGGGCCAGGTTAGTTGCCAGGGCCTCTACCTGGTAACCCTGGTGATAGCCGAAAGCCAAGGCCGTACTCAAGGTTTCGACGGTTACTGCATTGAGGACGATAATGCCTCCCGGCCGCAAAGCTTCATGGCAGGTCCTTAAAATCTCTTCTAAGTGCCCACCGCTGCCCCCGATGAAAACCCGGTCCGGCGGCGGCAACCCCTCCAGGGCTGCCGGGGCCCTGCCGGCCACCACCTGGACATTATCCAGGCCAAAACGTTTTACATTCTCCCTGATAAGGGTACAGGCCTCCGGGTCTACCTCCACGGCCAGGACCTGTCCCGGAGCCACCAGCCTGGCCGCTTCAACGGCCAGGGTCCCGGTTCCAGAGCCAACATCATAAACGTTCATACCCGGACCCAACCGGGCTTTGGCCAGGGTAAGGATCCGGACTTCCTCTTTCGTCAGTGGAACCTGGCTGCGGCTAAAGTAATGGTCAGGTATCCCCGGCGTACTGTAGGGCCAGTTAATCCGGTTCATAACCGGCTATCACCACCCCCGGCCTGGTTAAGGGCTGCCGGGCCAGTTGGGCCGCCGTCAGCCAAATTGTTTGCTCCTGGTCGCTACCCAGGTCGGTACCCACCCACAACTTTATACCGGCCAGGCCGTGGTCGGACAGGTATTTACCTATAGCTGCCGGTGTGTTGGCCCCGCCGGTCAACATGGCCAGTTTCACCTTCCCGGCTGCCAGATCGGGCAGGTAGGGTTCCAGGTCCTCCAGGGAGCGCCCGTGGAAGCTTAAGAAAGTGGCTTCTTCCCAGCCTTGCTCCAAGCGGGCAAAGGCAAGCTGGACGGAACTGATGCCGGGGATAACGTTAATTTTTTCTCCGGGAAACTGGCGCTTGAGCCACGAGAGGAGGCTGTAAAAGCCTGGATCCCCCGATACCAGGATGGCCGCCGGGCGGTCGCGTATTTGTAACAGAAAGGAACGTAACCCTTCCAGGTCGCCCGTGATCACCCTTTTCTCGCGTTCTAAATCTTGAAAAAGGCTCAAAGCCCGGGGCCCGCCGATAAGGACTTCGGCCGCCGCCGCAGCCCGGCGGGCCGCCGGCGTCAGGTATTCCTGGTTGCCGGGTCCAACCCCGATGACGGTCAGCCACCGGCCTTCAGCTCCCATGACCCCACGCCTCCAGTATTTGCTGGGCCATCCCATCCCAGCCTATAATTTCTCCCTGCAGGTTGAGCATGACCGTGCCCACTGTGAGTTCTCCACGGACAAGGGTCTCCGACCGCTGGCTAGCCCGGGCCGCCAGGGAGTCCCAGAACTCCCTCCCCAGGCCCTGGTTGTCGATAATTTCCCGGGCGACCTCAACTGTAGTTACCTCTAAAAGCTGCCGGACTACTTCCCGGGATGCCCCCCGCGCCGCGGCCCAGGCGGCCAGGATTTCCTGGCGGGCATCGGCCAGGCGACTGTGGGTATAAAAGATACCTCCTGCCACCTTGATGAGCTTGCCGCCATGCCCCCACAGGAGCACCTGCTTCACCCCGCGCTCGGCGCAGGCCTCCAGCATGTAGCCAATAAAGTTGCTGGTTAAAACAATGGCCGTAGCCGGTAGATGATAGCGTTCCTCGGCCTGGCGTTGCCCCAGGCGGCCGGGTGTCAAGATCAGGGTTTCCCAGCCGGCAGCCAGGGCGACATCAATCTGGGGTACCAGGGAGGTACGGTAGGCCTCTTCGGACATGGGTTCGACAATGCCGGTAGTGCCCAGGATAGAAAGGCCGCCCTCAATCCCCAGGCGGGGATTGAGGGTCCGCCGGGCCAGTTCTTCGCCACCGGGGATACTGATCTCCAGTTCCAGGCCCTGGCCGGGCGGGGTTACATCGGCTACTGCAGCGGTAATCATTTGCCTGGGAACAGGGTTAATGGCTGGTTCCCCTGGAGGTATGGCCAGGCCGGGGCGGGTTACTGTCCCGACGCCAGCTCCGCCGCGTAAAGTCAATCCCCCGCCAGTTTTCCGGGCGCGGACATGGATGGCAGCCCCGTGGGTAACGTCAGGGTCATCACCGGCGTCTTTAAACACCACGGCTTCGGCCCAGTCCGGACCATGATGGACAGTAACCGGTAGAGTTACCTTTTCCCCCCGGGGCAGGGTAAGGGTAACCTCCCTCACCAGCTGCTTCTGCCATAAAGCCAGGGCCGCCGCCCTGGCTGCTGCTGCCGCGCAGGTACCTGTGGTATAACCCCGCCGTAATTCTCTCCCCAAGGTTTTTCCTCCAGGTAGCATTTATTTTATCTTAGTTTCCTTTGTATTTGCGGAGAAGTTCCTCCCCGAAAGTAGCGTCCTCTTTAGTATCCTTTAAAACTAGAGGCAGGCCTGCTACCACCAGGTAGACTTGGTCAGCCTGGCGGGCTATCTCCTGGTTGGCCAGGCCCAGCAGGTCCCGGAAAACCCGGCCCAGGGGATAGGGAGGAATGAGTCCCATTCCCACTTCTTCAGTAACAATAATTACCCGCGCCGGTACCTGCCGGGCTACGGCCGCCAGTTCCCTGATTTTAACCATGATGGCTTCTATAGCAGCCGTGTTTTTTTCCCAGCTATCTTCTGCTTCAGTTGTTTCCTGGCTCAAAAGGTTGCTAATCCACATGCCCAGACTATCAAGGATGATGGTGGTGCCGCCACGCTGGCCTTCCCGGGCTACGGCTTCCGTCACGGCCAGGGGGGCTTCTACAGTTTGCCAGTCAGCCGGCCGCCGGCGCCGGTGCATGTCCACCCGGGCAGCCATTTCTGCATCGCCCACGGTAGCCGTGGCCAGGTAGACTACTTTTGCACTCCCGGCAGCAGCCAGCTCTTCGGCCAGGCGGCTTTTGCCACTCCTGGCACCCCCGGTTACCATGATTAACGACCCGTATCCCAAGGTATGGCCTCCTAAAATAAAAACTCCAGCCCCCCACGAAGTAGCTGGAGTTACATAACCTAACTTTCGGCCCCTTAACGCGAGGGTGAAATGAACAGGCAGGTTTCCTGGCTCCGGCTCCTTGCCTGGCTTCGCCTTCCCGGTAGAATACCAGTGGCCTTGAAGCAGGCTCCCCGGTTACAGTGGCGCGACCGCTCAGGATTTACACCTGATTCCCTTTTAACCTTTCAGGCACCTGTTCCCTATTAAGTTAATTATAGTATAAATCGCCCTCTCCTATCAGTCAAGCCCTGGGCAACGATATGCCCTGTAGCTTATTGGTGAGCAAAACCAGCGCTTTATTCTTTTCCCAGATGGCCCGGGCGTAGCGCCGGTTGCGGAGCTGGATCTGTTCCTTTTCCTGGCGCAGGCGATTTACCAGTTCCCACTTTTCGGCTTCGCTTTTTTCCACCAGGCGCATCAGGACACGCCGGCTGACCCTTAACTGTTCCACCTTGCTTTCCAGCTCTTGAATGCGCCGGTAAAGGGCGCCTGCATCATTGCCAGCCAACGGCCCCACCTCCTCATTATTAGTTTGCTTAAAATATATGCCCGGAAGTCAAACCTTAGTCGCTTGGACTTTAATCTTTTCAGCCCGCCTCTGTAATTGCTCCAGTTCGGCTGTGCCCACCTGGCAGGCCCCCAGGCCGGCATGGCTGCTTTCAACTATGCCGTGGAAATCCGACCCCCCGGTTACCACCAGGTTATACCGGGATGCCAGTTCCAGGTAACGCCCGGTGGCAGCGGCATCGTGGTGGGGATAGTAAGCTTCAATACCCTGCAAGCCGCTGCCCACCAGGGCAGGAATAAGACCATCGGCCCGGCTCAAGCCCGGGTGGGCCAGGACCGGGACCCCTCCAGCCTTTAATATTACCTCCACAGCCCGGGCAGGTGAGACTTTGGCCCGCGGGACATAAGCAGGCCGGCCCCGCTCCAGCAAAGTGCGGAAGGCAAACTCTACCGATGGTACATAACCTTTGCGAACTAGAACGGCCGCGATATGGGGACGGCCCATGGCCTCGCCCCGGACTTCCTGCTCTACCTCACCCATGCTAATATCATAACCAAGCTCTTTAAGCCGGCCTACCATCCTGGCCGTGCGCCGGTAACGCGCTTGGCGCATGGTTTCCAGGAAAGCCAGCAAACTTTCCTTTTGCCAGTCGATATAATAACCCAGGATATGGATCTCCCCTTCTTCCCCCTCGGTGCTCAGCTCAACCCCGGGAATTACCTTGACACTGTAACTGTTACCGGCAGCCAGGGCTTCTGCCAGGCCGGCTACCGTATCATGGTCGGTAACACCCAGGGCCGTTAAGCCTTTTGTCTTCGCCAGCCTGATTAGTTCAGTGGGTGACAGCCGGCCGTCGGAGGCCGTAGTATGGGTATGTAAATCAGCTGCCATCTTTACCCGGCTCCAATCTTTTTTAGCTATTGTAACACAAAAGCCTGCCTCCCTTACCGGTAAGCAGGCTTTTTAGCGTTGTTTGATGGTTAACTTATGCCGGCCCGTAGTATTGCAACCGCTGGATAGCGGCTGCCCGGCCGGTACCGGGATCGATATCTACCAGTACGGCTTCCAGTTGAATAACTCCACCGGCAACTTCAAAACGCACCGGCAACTGGGTAAGAAATTTTTTGATGATAAGTTCTGCCTTCACTCCCAGGACAGAATCCCTGGGACCGGTCATGCCTACATCGGTAATATAGGCCGTCCCCTGGGGCAGGACCCGGGCATCAGCCGTCTGGATATGGGTATGGGTCCCTATGACGGCACTTACCAGGCCGTCCAGGTACCAGCCCAGGGCAACCTTTTCCGAAGTTGCTTCAGCATGGAAGTCTACTAAAATGATGCGGGTTAACGCACCGATTTCTTCAGCCAGGCGGCGTCCCAGGCGAAAAGGACACTCCAGGGGTGATAGAAACACCCGCCCCGATAAATTAATAATTCCTACCTGCAGGTTTTCCTTAACCTTTACCAGGGTATAGCCCCGGCCGGGGGTACCAGGAGGATAATTGGCCGGCCGGACAATGCGCTCATCCTCCTCCAGGAGGGTCAGAGCTTCACGCTTATCCCAGACATGGTTGCCCATGGTTAAGATATCAATACCACCGGCAAAAAGTTCACCGGCAATATCTGGGGTAATGCCATTGCCGCCGGCAGCATTTTCGCCGTTTGCCACCACCAGATCCGGCCGGTGTTCCTGGAGCAAAGGTGGCAGGAGTTCCCGGACGGCTTTACGGCCCGGCCGCCCCACCACATCGCCGATCATTAGAACCCGCAAAAATAAAGCTCCCCTCAATTTGCCTTAAATATTATTATTGGCCCCGGGTCTATTTATTAAACACCATGACCCGGCCTTCTTCCCGGAAGGCAATTAGCTGGCGCTCCGGGACGGTACCCCGGACACTTTCCAGCATACGGTCAATTAACTCTTCCTGGATCATAAGCTCTTCTTCCATGATATTATCATTGTTCTCCGCTACCAGGCTGGCGCCAAATTCCTCCCGCACCAGGGCGATAATGAGGTCAATTTCATCCCGGGAGAGGGTAATTACATCCCGTTGTACCTCCAGGGCCATTAACTGGTCATAGGGTGTATATTTCAGATTAATAACCTTCGGTTCCCGGTCTTCCAGGTAGTTATATACTTCCAGGGATTTGCGGAATTTCTTTTCGAACTGCTGGATGGCCTCCCCGGCCAGGGGTTGGGCCATCATAAAGGTAAAGCGTAAAACCTGGTCTTTGGGCTCATAGTTAATGGTACCTACTTCTGGATAACGTACCAGGATGGAAATAAGGAGACCAATACTGTCAGATACTTCGCCGCCATGTTTGTACTTCAGGCTCAAGGTAAACACCTGCCCCGTACTTTATGTATAAGATGTTACCACCAACAAAACACTACTTCTGCACCCAAAAGCAAATTCCTGCCTGCCTTGTCCGTCTTTAATGATGAAAATTTAATGGCAGGGATGGAAAAACTTTTACCCTCCCTGCCATTAAATTATTTGGCATAATCAACAGCGCGGGTCTCGCGGATCACCACCACTTTAATCTGGCCCGGGTATTCCATCTCCTTTTCAATCTTTTTGACGATATCCCTGGCCAGGTGGACGGCCATGGCATCATCGATCTTGTCAGGCTTAACTAAAATCCGGATCTCCCGGCCGGCCTGGATGGCATAGGATTTTTCCACGCCGGCAAAGGAATCGGCAATCTCCTCCAGTTTCTCGAGGCGTTTAATATAGGCCTCCAGGGTTTCCCGCCGGGCTCCCGGCCGGGCTGCCGAAATGGCATCGGCGGCCTGGACCAGGCCGGCTTCAATGCTGCGCGGTTCCACATCACCATGGTGGGCTTCAATGGCATGGATTACCTCCGGGGATTCCCGGTATTTTTTAGCCAGTTCAACCCCCAAGGTGACATGGGGTCCCTCAACTTCAAAATCAACGGCTTTACCAATATCATGGAGCAACCCGGCCCGCTTGGCCAGCTGGACATCGACCCCCAGTTCGGCAGCCATGGCCCCCGCCAGGAAAGCTACTTCCAGGGAGTGTTTAAGGACATTCTGGCCGTAGCTGGTGCGGTATTTAAGTTTACCCAGCAGGCGCACCAGCTCTGGATGCAGGCCATGAATGCCGGCTTCAAAGGTAGCTCGCTCCCCTTCTTCCCGGATCTTTTGCTCCAGTTCCCGCCGGGACTTTTCTACCATTTCTTCAATCCGGGCCGGGTGGATGCGCCCATCGATAATTAACTTTTCCAGGGCAATGCGGGCCACCTCCCGGCGAATAGGGTCGAAGCTGGATAGAATAACGGCTTCCGGTGTGTCATCAATGATGAGATCAACACCCGTCAGGGTTTCCAGGGCGCGAATGTTACGGCCCTCGCGGCCGATAATGCGCCCCTTCATCTCATCGCTGGGTAGATTCACCACCGATACCGTGGCCTCGGCCACATAATCAGCAGCACAGTGCTGGATGGCATGGGTAATAATTTCCCGGGCTTTTTTATCTGCTTCTTCTTTGGCCTCAGTTTCAATTTGTTTAATCATCATGGCTGCTTCATGCCTTACTTCTTCCTCGACACTCTGCAGCAGGATGGCCCTGGCTTCTTCGGTCGTCAAACCGGAAATGCGTTCCAGTTCGCTGACCTGCCGGCGGCGCAACTCTTCCAGTTCTTCCCTCAGTTTCTGAGCAGCTTCTTCCTGCCGGTGGAGGCTGGCCTCTTTGCGTTCGAGGGCTTCGGTCTTGCGGTCCAGGGCCTCTTCCTTCTGCATCAGGCGCCGCTCGAAACGCTGGAGTTCATTGCGCCGTTCCCGGCTTTCCCGCTCTATTTCATTACGGATGCGGTGGGCTTCTTCCTTGGCTTCCAGGACCGCTTCCCTCTTTTTAGCCTCGGCTTCTTTTTTGGCTTCTTCGATAATGGTGGCTGCAGCCTTCTCGGCCGAAGCAATTTTGGCCTCGGCCAGGTACTTGCGGATGGTATAACCGCCGGCCGCACCCACCAGGAAAGCTATCAGGGCATAAAGGATATACTGGATTGTTCTTCACCTCCCCTTCATAAAATAAAGCCGAGTCGAAACTCGGCTTGAAGTTAGGCACACCAACCAAATATACCCTTATTTGGTTCAAAACCAGGACCTCGCATACGCCTGTTGGGAGCCAAAAAATACAGCCCTTCTATCTATTTTCAGGTCAGAAGAGTTATATTCCATCCAGGCTAAACCCGGTAGTGAAATCTATAAATTAAGGGTAATGGTGGTGATCCTACACCTAGTTTCTCCCAAAATAAATTTTATAGGTTTAAATGATTACTGTCAATATAATTATCTTCTTTAGCCAGCTCTCCCAGCACCTGGCGAACTACATAGCCATTAAAACCTCGCTGCCAGAGAAAACGGGCCAGGCGCTGGTAATAATGATCGGCAGTTTCTCCCTGCCGCCGGTGATATTTACCCGCCAGTTCCCGGGCCGCCGCCAGCTCTGCTTCTGGAGGAAACATGTCGCCTGCTATCCCTTCAGCCAGGGAAGGGGCCACGCCATGCTCCTGCAACTCGCGCCGGAGGCGCCTCGGGCCTACCGGGTGGGTAGCCAGCCGGTAAGTGGCCCACTCTCTGGCAAAACTGGCATCATCTAACAAACCGGCATCCTTTAACCGGTTTAAGGTTGCCGCCACTACCTCCCCAGGAAAACCCTTTGCCTGCAATTTCCAGCGCATTTCCTGTTCACTCTGCTGGCGCCGGGTTAATATTTTCAGGGCATACTCCCAGGCTGCCGCCGCTGAAGGATTATTCGTTTTGCGCACCTTCATCTTCTATAGCCGTTGCCGTCTTGACTAAACCTGCTTTAGTACGAATCTGGGTTTCAATACTGGCCGCCAGTTCGGGGTGGTCACGCAAGAATTCCTTAGCTGCTTCACGGCCCTGGCCAAGGCGATCTTCCCCCAGGGAATACCAGGCCCCACTCTTCTTTACTATATCCAATTCCGTGCCCATGTCAAGGAGGCAGCCTTCGCGGTCAATACCCCGGCCGTAAATAATATCAAACTCGGCCTGGCGGAAGGGCGGCGCTACTTTATTTTTAACAACCTTTACCCGGGTGCGGCTGCCAATAATCTCGGTCCCCTGCTTGACCTGCTCTATTTTGCGCACGTCCAGGCGCACCGAAGCGTAAAATTTTAGCGCCCGTCCCCCTGGTGTTGTCTCGGGACTGCCAAAGAGGACCCCTACCTTTTCCCGCAACTGGTTAATAAAAATGGCAACCGTCCGCGATTTGGCAATAACGCCGGCCAGCTTGCGTAAAGCCTGGGACATGAGCCGGGCCTGCAGGCCTACATGGGCGTCGCCCATTTCACCGTCCAGTTCGGCTTTGGGCACCAGGGCAGCTACGGAATCGATGACGATGACATCGATGGCGCCGCTGCGCACCAGAGCTTCAGCGATTTCCAAGGCCTGCTCACCGGTATCGGGTTGGGATACTAAAAGGTTATCAATGTCGACTCCGAGGTTCCTGGCATATACCGGGTCGAGGGCGTGCTCGGCGTCGATAAAGGCTGCCGTACCGCCGCTCCGCTGGGCCTCGGCAATAACATGGAGGGCGACCGTCGTCTTACCTGAGGATTCCGGGCCAAAGATCTCCACCACCCGGCCCCGGGGCAATCCGCCTACCCCCAGGGCCAGGTCCAGGGGCAGGGCGCCGGTGGAAATAGCTTCCACATTGAGCCGGGCACCGGATTCCCCCAGCTTCATTATGGAACCCTTACCAAAATGCCTCTCGATCTGGAGCAGGGCATTTTCCAGGGCCCGCTGCTTGTCCGATAAAACCACTATGTAAGTTCGCCTCCTACGAAAATAAAGTTCTACTTTGCCCAAACTGCATTTTCATTGTTCGTTGGAGGGGGCGTCAGCCCCCGAGGGACCCCTCCGAACCTGGCAACGGGCCGCCCCCAGGGGACAGCAAAGGTACTGTTAGGACCGGCCTATAAATAGCCCCGCGGGGGGTCAGGCTGCTCTCCATGAGGCTTACCGCCGTCACCCTTTCCCTCCCCCAGGACACGCCGGCCAAACTCTGGAGCCTGTCCTGCAATGGCCTGGAGGCTGTCCCCGGCCGCAAGCGGCCCAGGGTTAAATGGGGGGTAAAGGAATCGGCCGGAAAACCCAGTTCCAGGTATTCCCTGGTTACCTGTTGCTGTAAAACATACAAGGGCTTTTCCGACTCCACCCCCACCCAGACAACCCGGGGGTTGCGCCAGTTGGGAAAAACCCCGGTGCCTTTTACCTCCAGGTGCCAGGGGTTAACCCCCACAACGGCACGCCGTAAGGCTGCTCCTATTTCCTCAACTCTAGCCGGGGCCACTTCACCTAAAAACTTGAGGGTTAAATGAATATTCTCCGGGGGCACCCATTTAACCGTTACCGGTAACTGGCGTAATTCACCCAGTAACCCGGCCAGGGCACTTTGCAGAGCCGGGGAAAAATTTATGGCAACAAACAGCCGCATCCCGATCACCTGTTTTTAAGATCTATTCGCTTCCCAATCCTGATAATCCTGCTGCCACGTGACAAAATTTTCAAGAGGCCATGGCCTGTTCCTGTAACAGGGCCCGCAATTCCCGCCCGGTTACCGTTTCCTTTTCTACCAGTTGTCCGGCTAAAGCCTTTAAAGCCCCCTGGTAAGGCCGGAGGAGGGAAGCCACCTTTGCTTCTTCCCGGCTGATGATAGTTGTAGAAGCATTGTGCATCTGTTCCTTGGTCAAATTTTCTTCGGCCACTACTCCCAGATCCGACAACCCGGAGGTAATAATCACCCGGGCCAGGCGGATGGCTTCTTTAAAGTCATTGAGGGACCCCGTACTGCGACTGCCCAGGATTAAGGTCTCAGCCACGGCCCCGGCCAGGCAGATATCCATCTGGTTCTCAAGGTATTCCCTGGTATAGAGGTAAATGTCGTGTTCCGGCTTTTGCCGGGTATAGCCCAAAGCCTGGCCCCGGGAAGTAATGGTCACATGGGAAATGGACTGGGGCCTTAAAAGCTCGCCGGCAATGGCGTGGCCAGCCTCATGGATGGCCAGCCGGTACAATTCGTCCGCTGCCGGCTTGCGGCCCAGCTTTTCCCCCAGCATTACTTTATCGACGGCTTCCATTAAATGTTTCTGGGTGATAAGGGGGGATTTTTCCCGCAGGGCCAGGATGGCGGCCTCATTGGCTACGCTTTCCAGGTGAGCCCCGGAAAACCCGAAGGTTTCGCGGGCAATGGCTTCCAGGTCTACCTCCTGCGCCAGGGGTTTATTGGCCGTATGCAGTTTTAAAATAGCCAGGCGCCCCTCCTTATCAGGCAGGTCAACCTTAACTTGCCGGTCAAAACGGCCCGGGCGTAAAAGGGCCGGGTCCAGCAAGTCAGGACGGTTAGTAGCGCCGATAACCAGAATCTGGACATCATGTTTGCTTTTTAAACCATCCATTTCTACCAGGAGCTGGTTTAAGGTCTGGTCATACTCTAAATGGGAGGTGTGGCTGCCGCGTTTACCACCCAGGACTTCCAGTTCATCTATAAAGATAATGGCTCGCTTTTTCTGCTGGCGCCGGGCCAGTTCCCGGGCCCGGTTAAAAATTGCCCGAACCCGCTGGGCGCCAACGCCAGCATACATCTCGATAAATTCACTGCCGCTGGCCTCAAGAAAAACTGCATCCGTGTAGGTAGCGGCCGCCTTGGCCAGCAACGTCTTTCCCGTTCCCGGCGGGCCACTCAAAAGGATGCCCTTCAGGGGCCGAATGCCCATGGCCTCAACTTCAGCACTGCGGAGCAAAAACTCCAGGGCTTCCTTTAATTCGCAGATAGCCGTAGCCTGGCCGCCGATATCGGCAAAAGATACCTTGACCGGCGGCGTATATCCCTTCCCCCCCATGGTTGAAGGGAGCAATCCCTTTTTTTCAATCACCCAGTAGGCCAGGAAACCCATGCCGGCCAGAAGCAAAAAGGGAGTAATATCCACCCCTTTAATGATTAAAAAAATCATTAACCCTAAACCCGTACCGGCAATTATTTCTTTTATTTCCTTAAACACTTTGCCCCTCCCCCCGGGTTACATAATTTTGCCGGGGTACTACCTGGTAAAGGTAAGCCTGTCCCTGGCTGAATTGGAGATAAATATAGTTATCGTCCACATTGACGGCATAATGGTCGATGCCTGCCTGGCGCGCCAGCCGGTCAACGGTAGCCGCCATCTGGGTAAAGTTGCCCCGTACTGCCGCTTCATAGATGGTAAACTGGCTTTCCCGCCACAAACTCTCCAGGGCCGGGGAACGGCGGTCCTGGATGACCAGCTTTACCGGTTGCCGGCCATAAAGCTTGTGTACCGTTTCCTGTACCTGCCGGTAGGCCTGCGGTAAATCGGCTCCGGGGCCGAGGATAACCCTTACTTCCAGGCCTGCAGCCGTCCGGATTACTGTTGCCTCCTGGACCGCTGGATCGGACTTTAAGGTATCAGTCAGGGGTTTTTCCTGGCTGTAGTGCCGGTAGGCCCACTGGCCCCCGGTTAATAAACCTAAGGTCAAAAGGGCTGCCAGAAAAACAAATTGAAGGCGCCACCCTTTGAAGTGCAAAGATAACACTCCTCTCCCATGGATAACACCTTCAATTATAACAAATTTCAACTGGTCAGGCCTTATGAATTACCTGGCAGGATTGCCACATCTACCTTTTCGTCTCTACCTCCCCCATTAAATCATAATTACTATGGACCCGGGTGAGTTTAACTGTCGTCATAGTTCCTGCCGGCATGGTACTTCCTTTAATATAAATCAAGCCGTCTACCTCCGGGGCCTGGCGGAAACTACGACCCACCCCCGGCCCTTCTATTAAAACTTGCACCTGCCGTCCCACCCACCGTTCATTGCAGGCCCTGGTAATGGGCTGCTGGTAGAGCATTAATTTGCGGTAGCGTTCTTCCTTTACTTCTTCCGGCACCTGATCCGGCAAATCTGCGGCGCCTGTACCGGCTTCCGGGGAATATTTAAAGGCACCCACCCAGTCGAACTGCATAGAGCCCAAAAAGTCCAGGAGAATCTGGAAATCCTCTTCATCTTCTCCCGGAAAGCCGACAATAAAGGTGGAGCGCAGGGTTATTTCCGGCATGGCCCGGCGCAGGCGTTCAATAGTCTTTACGCCGGCGGCAAGGCTGCCGGGACGGTTCATCCGCCGCAGGATGGATTCACTGGCATGCTGGAGGGGCAAATCCAGGTAAGGTAATACTTTCGCTTCCGTGGCCATCACTTCCACCAGTTCCGGTGTAATCCTGGTAGGATAGGCATAGAGGACTCTTAACCACTCTATTTCCGGAATCCTGGCCAGTTCCCGCAAGAGCCGGGGCAGGCGGTACTCGCCGTAACAGTCCAGGCCATAAGCGGTAGTGTCCTGGGCCACCAGGATTAATTCCTTCACGCCTGCGGCGGCCAGGGTCCTGGCTTCGGCAACCAGCTTTTCCAGGGGGCGGCTGCGGTAAGGTCCCTTGATGGCGGGGATGGTGCAATAACTGCAGCGATTATCACAGCCCTCGGCAATCTTTAAATAAGCATAGGGCCTTCCCTTCTCCGTAAGGCGGGGCAGTTCCCCTTCCTCTTTATCAGGAGGCGGGACGTCCACAAGCCGTTCCCCCTTTAATACCCGCTCAATAATCAGGGGCAAACGGCCGATGGCTCCCGGACCAATGAAAGCGGCGACTTCAGGTAATTCCTGCCATAGGTCCCGGGCGTGCTGCTGGGCGAGACACCCGGCAACAATAATATAGGGCCGTGGCTCTCCCTGGGCCAGCCCTAAAATAGTTTCCAGGGCCTCCTGCTTGGCCGCCGTAATAAAACTGCAGCTATTGACGATAACTACTTCAGCTTCACCGGGATCGCTGACAAGGGCAAAATGGCTTTTATCCAGGACACCCAGCATATATTCGCTGTCAACTTGATTCTTGGCGCAACCAAGGGTTATAACGGCAGTTTTGATCATGGTTTCCTCGTTATTCTAGCCTGGTTGGAATCTTTAGTAGCCTCAAAGGTAACTACATCGCCCACCCTGCCCAAGGGTGGCTGGACCTGGCCATTTACGGTTATTTCCACCGCGCCGGCGTTGCCAAGGGTAACGGTAATTTTCTCTTTCCCCTGAAACACCTTATTTTCGCCGGCCTTTAAAGTCCCGGTAAAATCATTTTTACCATCAATGGTAACACCTACCCAGCAATCCCCTGAAGCCCTGACTTTGACTTCCACCCCCTGGGCCCGGGGGGTTGTCGCTGCCGGCGGTGGCTGGGTGACAGGCTGTTGCGGTTCAGGGGTTACTGGTGCCGGTGCCGGTTCTGTTACCGGTGGTGGCGAGGGCCTTTGCTCCAGGGAAGGACGATAATGGTTGTATAACCAGTTGATACTCCAGAGAACAAGAAGTACTGCCGGGACTAGCAACCAGCGCTTCCTTTTCCCGGGGGACAATCCCGTTGCCGTCAGGCTACTTTCTTCCGCCGGGTAATTATCCTCGTCAGACGGGTATTCTTGTTTAAACTGCTGCACTACCGCCTGGACATCCAGCCCTAAAAAGCGGGCATAATTTCGCACGAAACCCAGGGCATATACCCGGCCGGGAATCTGGTCATAGGCGCCCTTTTCCAGGGCTTCCAGGTAGCGCAGGCGAATTTTTGTAGCTTCTTCCACTTCGCGTAGAGAAATCCCCTTTGCCTGGCGGGCAGCACGGAGCATTTCCCCTACCTTTTCCATGGCCTCACCTCCCGGTGTTTAAATCATCTTCGACATCATATAGAGAGATTCCTGCATTATCATTCTTTTTTCGCCATCATTCTTCTTTTGTGCCAAATAATTCCTGGTATTCCTCCCAGTTAGTAAGGATGGCGCGGGCCTTGGTGCCTTCATGGCCGCCCACAAACCCCCTGGCTTCCATCATATCCATTAACCTTGCCGCCCTGGTATAACCTATCCGCAGGCGTCGCTGCAGCATGGAGATGGAAGCCTGTCCTGTTTCCAGGACCACCCGCACAGCTGCGGGGAAAAGCTCGTCTTCTGCCCCGCTATTGTCTTCGCTGCTTTCCTCTCCTTTCAGGAAATTAGGGTTATATTCCGGGCGACCCTGCTGTTTGACATAAGTCACCAGGTCTTCCACCTCCCGGTCGGAAACATAAACCCCCTGGACGCGGATGGGCTTGCTGGCTCCAATGGGTAAAAAGAGCATATCACCGCGGCCCAGTAACTTCTCGGCCCCGGCCATATCCAGGATAGTCCGGGAATCAATCTGGGAGGAAACGGCAAAGGCAACCCGGGAAGAGATATTGGCCTTGATTAGGCCGGTAATGACATCTACTGAAGGCCTCTGGGTGGCCACAACCAGGTGAATACCGGCCGCCCGGGCCATCTGGGCCAGGCGGCAAATGGCGTCTTCTACATCGGCCGGGGCCACCATCATCAGGTCGGCCAGCTCATCAATAAGGACTACTACCAGGGGCAAGGCCCCCTGGCCGCTGTTTTCCTTTTGCATCAAACGGTTGTAGCGGGTAATATCCTTGACCCCGGCGCCGGCAAAAAGCTCATAGCGTTTCTCCATTTCACTTACCATCCACTGCAGGGCCGTAGCCGCTTTTTTAGGCTGGCTGACCACCGGTGCCAGCAGGTGGGGAATACCATTATACTGGGTTAACTCCACCATTTTGGGGTCAATCATCAAAAGTTTTAGCTCCTGAGGGGTGGCTTTAAACAGCAGGCTGCAAATCAGAGCGTTCAGGCAGACGCTCTTGCCAGAACCGGTAGTCCCGGCAATAAGGAGGTGAGGCATTTTCGCCAGGTCGGCAATTACCGGGTTGCCGGCAATATCTTTACCCAGGGCTACCGTCAGCTTGCTGCTGGATTCTAGAAAAGCAGGATCTTCCAGTACCTCCCGCAGGTGGACCACAGCTATCTCCTTATTGGGCACCTCAATCCCCACCGCCGCTTTGCCCGGAATGGGGGCTTCAATCCGCACCTGGGCGGCCGCCAGGCTCAGAGCAATATCGTCGGCCAGGCTGACGATCCTGCTCACCTTCACCCCCGGTGCCGGCTGGACTTCATAGCGGGTCACCGTCGGGCCACAGCTGACCTGCGTCACCTTGACTTTGACACCAAAGCTTTCCAGGGTGTCTTCCAGGATCTTGATGCGGTCGGTAATATCCTTTTCCAGGCGGGGATTTTTTACCCTTACCGGGCGGGTTAAGAGACTCAAAGGCGGTAAAACATAGGGGCCGGGTTGCTCGGAGGTGGTGCCTTCCCCCTCTTTCCCGGCAGGATCCTCCGCCTGAATATTAACTTTGGGCCGGCGCCGGGCCTTTTTCTCGTCTTCGCTGACCGGCGGTGCCGGGCTTTCCGGGTAGACCCTGGCCTGGGCCGGCTCTTCCGCACTGACTACCGGCTGAATGAGCGGCGGCGAAGGTTCCGGCGGCGGGTTAATGACCACGGGCACTACTTCCCGGTCCCGCGGCATAGTTTTCCCCCTGGCCTTCAGGCTTTTCTTTTCCTGCACCTCCGGCTCCTCTTCTTCAACCTCGGTAAAAAGAAAGGCCAGGAGCCAGCCCTTAATGGCCTGGAAGGTCACATAGAGCAGTTGGCCCAGACGCCCGGTAAAGCGGGTCAAAGAAACACCGGTGGTCAGGAGAAAGGCAATAAGACCTAAGGCCACCAGCACAATCCAGGTCCCCACCCGGCCGAAAATGGACCGCAGGAGCAAGGAAACCAGGGCACCAAGCAAACCGCCACCCTGGCCGGCGACACCAGAGGCCAGGGCTTCTTTATAAGTACTGCCATTTAAGAAAGGCTGGTGCAGGGCGCTTAAAAAAGTAAGAAAAAGTAAAATGCCTCCTATCAAACGCGGCCGGGAATCCTTCACTTTACCCCCCGTAATGAGGCGGACGCCCCAGGCAGCCAGGAATAAAGGAAATACATATTTACCCTCGCCGGTCAGGGCTTTTAAAAAACCCACCAGCAATTGACCCACGGCGCCAATACTGGCAGCAGAACTTATGTAACCCAGATCCAGGACATACAACCCCGCCAGGCAGAGGAGGGCTAGGGCCACCAGGGCCACACCGATAATCTCATTTTTTATCTTTTCATTCAGCGTCCTGGCAGGAGCCATTTTCCATCACCCCGGTTGCTACTATTCTACACCAAGGTTTGAAATTCCTTGCTTCTTAAATAAAAAGATGGCGATGCATGTTTGCGGGCTTTATTTCCTATAATAACCCTGCGCAGGTCTTTACTGAGCCAGGTTTAAATTAAACAAGGGGGAGTTGCAATTATGCCCAGCCCTGATATCAGTCCCAACCCTGTACCCAATCAACCGGCCACACCCCCGCCCCGGCCGCCGGGAGAACCAGTGCGCGTCACCGCCCGCCCCCCTGCCAGCCCCGAGGTAGAAAATATTAAAGAACTGGGGCAAACTAATGTCGCTGATTATAAAAGTGAAATTCAATGCCTGCAAATCGTAGGCCAGATCGAGGGTCACCTGGTCCTGCCGCCGCAAAACAAAACCACCAAATATGAGCACATTATTCCCCAGCTGGTGGCCATCGAACAAGACCCCGGCATCAAAGGTCTCCTGGTGGTTTTAAATACCGTAGGTGGCGATGTTGAAGCCGGCCTGGCCATTGCCGAAATGCTGGTCAGCATGTCCAAACCGGTGGTCTCCCTGGTCCTGGGCGGAGGGCATTCCATCGGCGTGCCCATAGCAGTGGCGGCCAACCATTCCTTCATTGCCGAAACGGCCACCATGACCATCCACCCCATTCGCCTTACCGGCCTGGTCATTGGTGTCCCCCAGACCTATGAATACCTGGACAAAATGCAGGACCGGGTTATTCGTTTTATCGTGGAGCACGCTAATATTTCGGAGCAAGAACTGCGCCGCCTGATGTTCCAGACAGGCGAGCTAGCGCGGGATATCGGTACCATCCTGGTGGGGAAGGATGCTGTAAAGGTGGGCTTGATAAATGAAGTCGGCGGGCTTGCCCAGGCCGTCCAGCATTTAAAGAGACTCATTGCCGAAGGCGTCCCCGGCCCGGGGAAACTCCACTGAGAGGGTGATAATTATGTACATCTACAGCCCTATGCCGTGGGAGCTTATCTGGGAGGGGGCAGAAAATTTCTGCCCCCTCCACCAGGAAATCAAGGTTGGTCACCTGACCCTGGAAATCGAACCCTTAAGCTTCAACCAGGCCCGGGTGGTCCGCCTGATCAGCACCGACCCGGCCGACTACCTGGCAGGGCCCTACCAGCCGGGCGCAATCCTGGAATTTGCCCCCCGGCGTGTCTTTAACCCTGTATAGGTTTCTGCATGACCACCGTTTCCGCGGGTGGCGTTGCCCAGGGGCACGAAGGTGGTGGGCGTCCGGCCGGCAATCAGCTGTTTTTGCCGCCCATGCCGCTGTCAAGGCCGCGAAGCGCCACCGCAGGCGGTGGCCCGACGGACCAACCTTGACAGCATAGATTGAGGCGGTGGTATAATCTAAGGCCTTCTTGACAGTAATTCAACTTGCTTGCCGCCCACCGAAACACTTCCTCGTCGATAACTCATAAATAATCTCCCCGGCTTACAACTAATACTCTATTATTCCGGTTAGGTCAAGATATGGCTGATAAAGTTTCCTTCCCGTTTCATTAAGGCTTCAATTTTTCAGGGAGTATTAGCTAATGGTTCTACCGGCTCCATGATGCGGGCAACAGCTTTACCAAGGTCCTCCCACCTGCGCCAGGCCGACATTTTAGAAAAATCACTGGAGATTATTATAAGGTCTATCTCGCTGTTATCGTTAGCTTCACCCCTTATCTGTTAAACTTACCTAGCAGCCCGTGTGAGTATTAACGTTTATAATCCTATCACCGGACGCGTTGATTAAATGTAAGATATAACAACAATAATGGTGTATAAAACCATGATATTTTCCCTTAAGCGGCGGGATATCTGGGAGAAACTGAAGCTCTCCAGGTTGATGGCCCGGCTGAATTTCGGGTCATGAAAGCTGTTGCTGATATCCCGTAGGCCGTCAAGTTGTTCCAGCTGGGCAAAGGTTATAAGTTCAACGAGTTGAAGGGTCGTTAACTTCTTTACGTATTTATCCACCTCCAGGCCTTTGGTTAATTGCCAAAAATAGTCGTCAGAAACCGGAGCAAACAGTGTCAAGGGACAGTGAAAATGTCATAGTAAAAATGCTTCATCAGGAATGAGAAAATGTCATCACAAAAGGCCCAAAATTAAGTTTCAGCGTAAAGTTTCTGCAGCCGAATTTGCGAATTTTTATCTTTCATGGCGAAATAGGACTCTACGGGATCAGGCTTTGGAGGACGAGGTTTTTCCTTCAAAGAAGACCGCCACGGATGATTTTGGCCTGGTACCGGGGAGCGGCGGGCAGGTTTAGATTGGGATTGAGAGGGAACCTGCCCCGCCTTCTCTTCCCCCGAGGAAGGCTTAGAGTGGAATTCCTTGAGGGAAAAGGGTTTATCCTGATATAAGGCGCTTAAAGAACCGTCCAAATGAGTAAGAACTGTGACATTACTCTTCGGCAGGAGGAGGGCCACATTCCCTTTCTGGTCAATCAGCTTGTAAGTATGGCTGGCAAAAGAGATAGTGGAACCATTAGTGGCCTTACGCTCCTGCTTAAAGCAAATAATACACTCAAGGTCCTTTAGAGAAGGTGCCGGGCGGAAAGCAGGCTCAGGGTCAGCCGGGTCCACGGCAAAGCGGGCATTAAATTCAGCGATAAAACCCGGCAAGAAGGCATTGGCCTCCTCCAGGGAAGAAATACCCGAAAGACGCATCTCAATGACCAGGCGGCCCTGGAGAGTGCCCCAGAGGCGCTCCACGCGGCCTTTAGCCTGGGGGGAGCGGGCTGGTATGTGGGTGATACCCAGTTCGTCTAAAGCGCGGCCGAACTGGGTCAAGGGGGCCTTCTTACCGGCCAGCTCCTCCTCAATAGATAACTTATCTTTATAGTGTGGCGGTCACTGTAAAGGCTACGAGGGATACCGTGATTTTTAAGTATCTGGAGAAGGACATAAAGATAGCCCAGGGTATCCTCCTCTGGACGGAAGTAGAGGCCTAAGATTTTACCGGTGGCGTCATCAATGGCGCCATGAAGGCTCATTTTAGGGCCCCTATCCTCGAGCCAGGCAAAAGGGCTGGCATCCATCTGGACCAGCATCCCCTCTTTAGGCATACGATCGCGGGAGCGCCTTCTACGGGCAGCCTTATGAGAATGGGGATTAGAAATACCAGCCTGGGCGAGAATACGGGTAATAGTCTTAGAGCACAAAGAAATACCCTGAAACCTGGCCAGCAATTCGGCCATATGCTGGCAAAAGCGTCACGGAACAGCCCTAAGGCCAGAGAAATAATTAGTTCACGAACTTCCTGAGGCACAGCATGTTTAGGCTTTCGACCACGGTTTTTATGGGCCAGGGCCGCAACACCTTCATTTTTCATTCCTCCCTTGAGGCGGAACACCTGGCGTTCACTGAGGTCAAGAAGCTCTGCTGCTTGCCGGACAGTGATTTTCCCGGCTAAGACCTGTTCCATGACATAGACCCGTTTGGCTTCTTTTTCATTCAAAAAAGTTTCTCCTCTCATACTGACATTTTCTCAGTCCGCTTACACTATGACAATATCATAGTCCGGTAACACAAACCGGAGCAAACAGTTGATGAAATGTGGATAATGTGGTATCCTTGCCTTGCATTGTGGCCTCCTTATATTAGAGGTTGGGGCAAGGACTACCCTTAGTCTCTACTATAAGGAGTTTTTTCTTGCAAGGCCAGGTAGGCCGCTATTGCCATTGACAAATTAATATTTTCTTTATGCAACGCTAGTGATTACCACTCTAGTCATAAATCATAACAACAGAAATTATTTCCTTCTAATTCCACAGTCCAGCCACCAATGGGAAGATTGAGCGTTTCTGGCGTACCCTCAAAGAAGAGGTGCTGGAGAAGGAATGGTTTAAAAGCCTGGAAGAAGCCCAGGTCGTCCGAAACTACCAAGTCAACGCCTTTTAACCTACGCCTCTTCAGCCAGGTGAAACTCCGACCAGTTAGCCTCAGATTCACCGTCCCCAATCTCTTCAGCCCTAAAATCTCCCGATATCCCTCCCGGTTGATCCTAGAGCCTTAAGCACACTTTATGTTCGTACCCAGCCACATTTCCGCACCTTTATGACCAGGGCATCCACCAAAAGAAAGGGATACTCCTTTTCACTTAAGTCCCGTTCACTCCAAGCTTTTACAATCGGGTCAAGACGTTTGCATAGCTCGGATACGGTCGACTTTGATACCCCTGTGCCATACAACTCCTCGACCACGGCTTTAACCTTCCGAGTCGATACTCCGTTGATTAGCATCTCCATGAGTGCAACCAGTAGTGCCTGCTCACTCCGTTATCGACTATCATGTAGGTTTAACCTGTGAAACCAAGCATGCTGTTTACACCTTAAAAACAGCATTATGGAAACGCCAGCTTGATAAAAATGCTACCAAACCGGTTATAAGGACAGATAACGGTCCCCAGTTCACCAGTAATCTTTTTGAGCTGAACCTGTAGGAATATAGGGGTGGAGCATGAGCTTATCCCCTACAAAACGCCCAACAAAAATGCTTATATAGAGTCCTTTCACAGCATCCTGGAGGAGGAATGCCTGTCATGGCACGAATTCAATAGTTTCAGGGAGGCCTACGAGGTGCTACATAAGTTTATGGACTACTATAACAACGTCCGTATCCACTCGAAGATAGGTTACTTAACTCCGGCGGAATATTATGATGCTTTTAAGCGTAATTCTGTAAAAGCCTTACCAATTTGCGCTTGATGTCCAAAATTAGAGGGTTAGCCCGCTTACAGGTGATGGTGGCTTAACTTTTTGTGGAAGTAATGGCCAGCATAGACCGCACCCAAAGGATTATGCGCTAAAACACGATCTTTAGCCGCCAAAACTGTCACCGGAGCCTCGGAGTACTTGATAAATAAGGTATCGTGCCCTACACACAGGCAGACAATCACGTTCAAATCGGTCCCGGCCGCATTTAAAAGCTTGGCCTGGCCTATGGGATTGCACATGGGTTCATAAGAACCAGAGTGCACTTTTTCTTCGT
>NZ_LTBC01000014.1 GCF_001594015.1 Moorella mulderi DSM 14980 | reverse complement strand
AGCCCTTGAACTTGCTGGTTTCGGCAAGGAAATTTACCTTTTCCCACCCCGCGGTGGTGGGTAGGAGTATTTTTTAGTGCTCCAAGTAAACATTGGTAATTATATCCAAAGGTGCGGAATGTGGGATGTAATGGGACGATATCGAGTTATTGCCTGTAAAGTTATGGAAGAGGAGCTTTCGGTCCTGGCTCCGGAGGGGTATGAACTATACTTCTTGGACCAGGGGTTGCACCGCTCACCGGACCGGTTGCGGCAGGCTTTACAGGAGGCCATCGATGGCACCTGTGGTAGTGAACTGGTGTTACTGGGCTACGGTTTCTGCGGCGGAGCCCTGGAAGGCCTGCGGGCTGGACCTGCGCCCCTAATTATCCCTAAGGTCGAAGATTGCATCCCTTTATTACTGGGCTCACTGGAGGCCCGGCAGCAGTGGGGGCCAGACACCTATTTTTTATCTGCCGGATGGCTGGCCGGAGAAGAAAACCTGGTACGGGAGTACGAGCGCTGCCTTTCCCGCTATGGCGAAGAGCGAGGTGGCAGCCTGATGCGCCAGCTTTTCCGCCATTACCGCCGAATGGTGTATATAAATACTGGGCGGCGGGGGGAAGATGTGGCGAGGAAAGCGGCGCGTGAGGCAGCGGAAAAACTAGGGTTAAACTTTGAGATCACCAGTGGAAATAAGGATTACCTGCGGCAGCTGTTGCGGGGGCCGTGGGATCATCTGTTCTTGCAGGTGCCTCCCGGCACAACGTTTCCGGCGATAGAATAGCGGCCAAACAGGCACGCCGGTTTTTGAAACCAGCCTGGCGGTACGCAGGTAAAAGAAAGCCCCTTCTTTTGCCGGAAGCTGATACGGGAAAGAGGGACTTTTCTTGACACTGCTTTACCACGTATGATATGCTGAGATATAGTAAAGCATTCCTGTAATGAATTAAGATAGGTGTTGCCAATAAAGGAATAATCTTCCTCAGAAAACAAGCTGAGGAGGATTTTTTATTATGACCAAAGCCGAACGGCAAGCACTATGGGAAACCCAGATAGCCGAATACCAGGCCAGCGGGCAAAGCGTCAGAGAATGGTGCACCTCTCATGAAGACGTTAACCCCAAGCAATTATGGTATTGGCTGCGGAAGTATAAAGACCAGGACGGAATTGCCCGGGGAAAAACAAACCGATGGCTGCCGGTAGAAATAACCGAGCAGACTTCTATAGAACAGGGCAATAATTTACTGGTCAAAATAGGACCGGTCAACATCGAGGTAAGACCCGGTTTTGATCCGGCCTTGCTCTCTCAGGTAGTCCGGGTGCTGGTAGCGATATGCTAAACGAAGCTGGCATCGAGCGGGTTTATCTCGCCTGCGGCGCCACCGATCTGCGCAAGTCCATTGACGGCCTGGCGGTGCTGGTCAAGGAAGGGTTCGAGCTGGACCCCTTCTCTTCTTGCCTTTTCGTTTTCTGTAACCGCAAGCACGATAAACTAAAGATTCTCCATTGGGAGCATAACGGTTTCTGGCTTTATTACCGCCGGCTGGAGAAGGGCAAATTTCCCTGGCCTCAAGATACCACTTCGGCAACCATCACCATCAGCCGCCGGGAGCTGCGCTGGCTACTCGACGGCCTCCCTTTAAAACAGCCTAAAGCTCATCCTGAGGTAAAAGCGCGTATCATCTTGTAATAGAAATCGCCAGAAAGAAATATTTTCTGTTTGTGGTTAATTCTAGAGGAATTCGACGCGATTCGTCGAATCATTAATGCATGAACACTAATTCGCAATCTATCGCTGCCATGACCATAGAAGAGCTGCGAGAGCGATGTGTCCAGCTGGAACGGGAGAATGCCGAACTAACCGCCAAGCTAAACTGGTTTATGGAGCAGTTTCGTTTAAATAAAAGGCGGCAATTCGGTGTTTCCAGCGAACGGACTGAGCCTTTGAAAGAGCAGCTTTTACTTTTTAACGAAGCGGAAGCGGAAGCCCGGCCGGATGCACCTGAGCCGGATTTGGAAACCATCACCTACCAGCGCCGCAAAGGGCGCGGCCGCCGGGAGATGAACCTGGAAGATCTGCCGGTAGAAGTAGTAGAGCACCGCCTGCCGGAAGAAGAACGGCTCTGCCAAAGCTCACGGCGGCCCTTTGCATGAGATGAGCACCGAGGTGCGGCAGGAACTTAAGGTCATCCCGGCCCAGGTGAAAGTGGTTAAGCATGTGCGCTACGTCTATTCCTGCCGCCGCTGCGAGCGGGAAGAGATAACCACTCCCGTTATCACGGCACCTATTCCGGCCCCCTTACTTCCCGGAAGCCCGGTATCACCCTCCCTCATGGCCTACATTATGACCCAGAAATACGGGGCAGGCCTACCCCTCTACCGCCAGGAGCAGCAGTTTAAAGGTTTGGGGATAGACCTTTCCCAGCAGACAATGGCCAACTAGGTGCTCCATGGAGCCAACACCTGGCTAACCCTTATTTTCGACCGCCTCCATGAACACCTGCTTAAAAGAGATATCCTCCATGCCGACGAGACCACCTTACAGGTGCTTCAGGAACCCGGGAGGGAAGCTACCACCAAGTCTTATCTCTGGCTTTACCGTACCGGGCGGGACGGACCTCCTATAATCCTTTACGACTACCAGACCACCCGGGCCGGCAAACACCCCCGCCGCTTGCTGGCGGGTTTTAAGGGTTATTTACACGTTGACGGCTATGCTGGCTACAATGAACTTCTGGATGTCACCCTGGTCGGCTGCTGGGCCCATGCCCGGCGCAAGTTCGACGAAGCCTTAAAGGCCCTGCCGGAAGATAAACGCAATGCACCCGTAGCCGCCCGGGAGGGGCTGGAGTACTGCAACCGGCTCTTTGCCATCGAGCGTGAGTTGAAAGAGGCAACACCAGAGGAACGATATCAAATCCGCCAGGTGCGCAGCCGGCCCGTGCTGGACGCCTTTTTGGCGTGGCTTAAAAACCAAAAAGCCCGGGTACTGCCCAAAAGTTCCTTTGGGCAGGCAATTTACTATTGCCTGGGCCAGTGGGATAAACTCGTAGCCTTCTTGCAAGACGGGCGTCTGGAACTCGACAACAACCGCAGCGAGCGCTCCATCAAGCCGTTCGTCATCGGCCGCAAGAACTGGTTGTTTGCCAACACCCAGCGTGGTGCTAAAGCCAGCGCCATTACCTACAGCATCATAGAAACGGCCAAGGAAAACGGGTTAAATCCCTTCCACGATCTCATTTACCTCTTCGAAAAACTTCCCAACCTGGACCTCCAGGACAAAAATGCCCTGGATCAACTCCTGCCGTGGTCGGAAACTTTGCCTCCTATTTGCCGGATGAATAATTAAGCTTGTTTTTGCCCCCACCTCAGATGCAAGGCGGGGGTTATTTTACGCTTACTGATTTCCGGGTCCAAACAGACCTGGAGATTATCTTGGCTGTCATTACCGCCATCCATCCGTACTAAAAGTGGCAGCGAAGTGATAGCGCGAGCAACGGTTAGAGCCCAGCGCAGGAAGTCCGGCGTCCCTTTTTGGCAATGCTGTTTCCCGGCCCGCAGTTCGGTATTGACACAGTAGCCTTCCCTACGGAGGTAGGCGAAGATAGGCGCATAACCGTCGTAGCCCTTATAGGTCCTGGAAACACCCTCTTTCTTGGAATTTGAATTATCAAAGGGAGTAACATCAATATCCAAAGGGACATATTGGCGCTTTTGTTCCCCGGAACCCAGGGTAACAGGAGTTACCGGTGCCTTAAGTTTCTTAAGGAACCTGGCCGTTTCCTCGAGGATAATCTCCTGGTAGGGTACACTATGAGCTATCATATACAGGCGCTGGCGCAGGGTAGGGCTTGAAGGAACATCCTGAATACCCAGCGCCGCAGCGAAGAAGGGGTCATCCCGAAAAAGCTCAATATGGTCAAAATCACTGCGACCCTGACAAAGCAAGCCGATGTAAGAGGTGATAACATCCCCATGGGAAATATCCGGCGAGGAAACACCAGGTATCCGGGTCTTATTTAGCCTGAATTTCAAAGCAGCATTATACCTTATTTTTCGCGAGGTTTTGAGCCATATCCAGATATTTTGTTATTTGGCTGTCACGGATTCAGATAATTACAGCACCACACTCTTCTTACTATTCTTGACAATGCTTACCAGGTATGATAAACTCAGGATTGGTAAGGGGGTAAGATTATTTATGGAAACACGCATTTCTTCCAAAGGACAAATAACCATACCTTCAGAGATTCGACGCCAGCTAAAGATTCATACAGGTGATGCCCTCCTGGTTAAATCGGTAGGGGAAAACACTATCATGCTGGAGCTGAAAAAGAAGGCCTTACCTGGGAGCCAGGAAACAGGTGAAGACATACTAAAAGCAACGGCGGGTTTATGGAAAGATAGAACAGATATCAACGAGAATTTCATCCGGGAACTACGTCAAGCGGATCACCGACGCCTGGAGGAATTACTCGGTGAATAGCATTGTCATAGACTCTGATATCCTTATTGATCATCTCCGGGGTTTTCAACTTGCCACTGATTTTTTATCACGCGTGTTTCAGGGTGAATTTACAGGTTATATTTCCGTACTTACGGAAATGGAACTTTTAGCTGGCACTATGCCCAAAAAGAATGAGAAAGAAATGGTAGAAAATTTACTTAAGCGTTTTAGTCCTGTTCCCGTTTCGTCCAACATTGCCAGGCGCGCCGGAGAACTTTTGCGAAAATACAGGATTAACGGTTTGGTACCGGTAGATGCTATTATTGCCAGTACCGCATTAGAGTTGAAAGCCATCCTGGTTACCAAAAATACGAAGCACTTCGATCTTATTGATGGATTATTATCTTTAAAACCTTATCATCCCACAGTAGCCAGAGACCCCGGAGATTGATCCGGGGCCTCTGGCTTTATTTTATAGCGTTAGCGCACCGCTACCCGGTATTCCCGCAGCCAGGTGTCGGCCTGGGCCAGGTAGGCGAAGAGCTGGGGGGCGCTCATGAGCTGGCCGAACCAGGGCAGGTCAAAGGTTTCTTCTGACTGGGCCAGGTCGCGGACGGCCGGCACGTCGATGAAGGGCAGCAGGGGCGAACTGGGATCGTTCAAAATCTCCAGCATCCAGGTGCGGACGGCATCCAGGTAGGCCGGGTTGTAGGTCTTGGGGTAGGGGCTCTTGCGCCGCTGCAAGACCTCCTCCGGCAGCACCCCGCGTAAAGCCCGGCGCAGGATGCCTTTTTCTATCTGGCCGTGGAACTTCATCTCCCAGGGGATGTTCCAGACATACTCTACCAGGCGGTGGTCGCAGTAGGGCACCCGGACCTCCAGGCCCGCGGCCATGCTCATGCGGTCCTTGCGGTCCAGGAGTACCGGCATAAAGCGGGTCAGGGTAAGGTAGGAGAATTCCCGCAACCGGGCGCTCCGGGGACCCTCCCCTGGCAGGCGGGGCACTTCCTCCAGGGCTTCCTGGTACCGCCTAGCTACATACTCTTCCGGCCGGACCATTGCTTTAAGTTCGGGGGAAAGGAGGCGGACCCTCTCCTGGCCGGCCCTGGTCCAGGGGAAAGTAGCCATGGCCATGGCCTTTTCGCTCCTGAACCAGGGGTAGCCGCCGAAAACCTCGTCGGCAGCCTCGCCGGACAGGGCGACTGTAGCTTCTTTTTTAATTTCCCGGCTGAAGAGGTACAGGGAAGAATCCACATCAGCCATCCCCGGCAGGTCCCGGGCGCGCATGGCCGCAGTCAGGGAGGCTACCAGTTCGGGGGTGTCGATAAAGACGTAATGGTGCCTGGTATCAAGGTGGCGGGAAACGAGTTCTACCCAGGGGGCATCGCTATGGGGCTGGAAATGGCTGGGCCGGAAATAACGGTCATTGTCGACGTAGTCTACCGACCAGGTATGGATGGGCCCCAGCCCCCGCTCCTGAAAGGCCCGGGCGGCAAAGGCGGTAACGGCGCTGGAATCCAACCCCCCGGAGAGCAGGGTGCAGACGGGCACATCGGCCACCAGCTGCCGCTCTACCGTATCCTGCAAAAGCTGGCGGACTTTAGCGGTAGTGGTCTCCAGGTCATCCGGGTGGGGCCGGCTTACCAGGGCCCAGTACTGGTGCTGGCGGATGCCCTGGCGGTCATAAATCAGGTAGTAGCCGGGCTTCAACTCGGCTACGTTGCGAAATACCCCGTGCCCCGGTGTCCGGGCCGGCCCCAGGACAAAAATTTCGGCCAGCCCTTCGGCGTCCACCTCCGCTTCCACTGCCGGGTGCGCCAGCAAGGCTTTCAATTCCGAACCAAAGAGGAAGGCACTACCACTTTGCGTATAAAAGAGGGGTTTGACGCCCAGGCGGTCCCGGGCCAGGAACAGGCATTGCCTGGCCTCATCCCAGATGGCAAAGGCAAAAATGCCATTAAAACGTTCGACGCAGGCCGGCCCCCATTCCATATAGGCCGCCAGCAGCGCTTCCGTATCTGAGTGCCCCTGGAAGGTATAGCCCCGGGCTTCCAGCTCCCGGTGCAGGTCGGGTGTGTTGTACAGTTCACCATTATAGGATATGACAAAGGTCTGGCTGCCGCGGCGGCGTACCATGGGCTGGCCGCCGCCGGCAGGATCAACGACAATCAGGCGGCGGTGGCCCAGGGCGGCCCGGGGGGAAAGCCATACCCCGGAGGCATCCGGCCCGCGGCAGGCCAGGGTGGCCGTCATGGCCTCCAGGACAGGCTGTTGCCGGCTTAGATCCACCTCCCAGTCCACCCAGCCGGTGATTCCACACATAAATAAATCCCTCCCCAGCAGGCTGTCAAAAACGCCCTTAAATTGAGAACCCTTCCTCTGGACGCCGCTGCCCACCGGGGTCACGCCCTTGCAACCCCAAACGGGTTCCATGATGATCTTATGCAGGGAGGGGGAAAAAGTGCGGGAAAAATACCTGCCCGGGCTGGTCCCGGGCAGGCGGAGCTAAGACAAGTTTAACTAAGCGGGGGTATGTCCCGGAGTTTCGAAACGTAAGTGCCGGTAACAGTTCTCCTTACCCCGCTTTAACCTGGGCAGCCATCCTCTTCTGGAGGGCTTCCCTGTACATATCTTCGTATTGACCGGCCGAGGCGTTCCAGGAAAAATCAGCCGCCATGCCCCGCCGGATCAGATTACGCCACTCCTCCGGCTCGTTCCGGTAAACGTGGAGGGCGCGATTAATGGTATCCAGGAGGGCCTGGGGCTGGTAATCGCGGAAGGAAAAGCCGTTACCGCTCCCTGGGTACTGGTGGAAGTCCTTGATGGTATCCTCCAGGCCGCCCGTGGCCCGGACCACCGGTACGGTGCCGTAGCGCAGGCTGATCATCTGGCCCAGGCCGCAGGGTTCAAAGCGCGAGGGCATGAGAAAGATATCGCAGCCGGCATAAATCCGCTGGGCGAGTACCGGGTCAAAGCCGATTTTGACGGCCATTTTATCCCGGTATTTGATCTTGTAACGGGAGAAAAGCTGCTGGTAATAATCCTCGCCGCTGCCCAGGAGGACGAACTGCAGGTCCTGCTGCAGCAGAGGGTCGAGAATGGCGGCCAGCAGATCCAGCCCCTTCTGATTCACCAGGCGGGAAATGAGGCCCAGGAGGGGTACATCCTTGACCGGCAGTTCCATTTCCCTTTGCAGGGCCGCCTTGTTCTCCTTTTTCTTTTCCAGGTGCCCGGCGTCGTAATTGACGGCCAGGCGCCGGTCGGTGGCCGGGTTGAACTCCTGGTAGTCAATACCGTTCAAAATTCCCCGTAGATCCGCGGCGCGTTTCCTCAGCAGGCCGTCCAGGCGCTCCCCGTATTCGGGGGTCTGGATTTCCAGGGCGTATTTCTTGCTGACGGTGTTGATTAAATCAGCGTACAGGATCCCGGCCTTCATGAAACTGACCTGGCCGTAAAACTCCAGTCGCTCGGGGGTAAAAAATTCCTCACCCAGGGCCATAATCTTCAAGGTTTGGCGGGGGAAGGTCCCCTGGTACTGGAGGTTATGGATGGTGTAGATGGTTGCCGTTTGCCGGTAAAAGGGGTTATCCTCGTGCTTGACTTTGAGGAAAAGGGGGATGGGGCCCGTCTGCCAGTCATTGCAGTGGATAATATCCGGCTGGAACTCCAGCCAGGGCAGCATGGACAGGACGGCCTTGCAAAAAAAATTAAAACGGGCCGCGTCGTCGGCATAGCAGTACATGCCGTCCCGCCAGAAAAACTTGTAATTATCAATGAGGTAGACCTGTACGGGTCGATCCCCTGCCAGCTGCGCCCGGCGGATAATGGCCGTCTCCAGGCTGCCATCCATTTCCACCGGCAGGTCGGTGAGGTAATCAACATTCTTGACCTGGCGATAACGGGGCATAGCCACCCGCACCTCGTGGCCCCGGGCGGCCAGGGCTTTGGGGAGGCTGCCGGCCACGTCGGCCAGGCCCCCGGTCTTGGCCAGGGGGGCTACTTCAGGCGAGACAAATAGGATTTTTAAGGGTTCAGACATTAACCTTCCTCCTCGGGGCTTACGCTTATTTCATTTAGAGATTGGGCGGCAATTTCCGGCGGCGTGGGGTTGATGTACATATCCGTCCCCCATTCAAAACCGGCAACAATGGTCAGCCTGGGCAGGAGTTCAAAATGCCAGTGGTAGATACTGTCCTCCCTGCGTAGGGGTGCGGTATGCAGGACCAGGTTAAAGGGCGGGTCGTTAACGGCCTGTTTCAACCGGCCCAGGATATCCTGGAGGATGGCGGCCAGTTGCTCCAGCTGCTCATCATTGCAGGTGCCGAAACCGGCCTGGTGACGCCTGGGCATGATCCACATTTCCATGGGGAAACGGGAGGCAAAGGGGCAGAAGGCCAGGAATTCTTTATTAAAGGCGACTACCCTGGCTCCTGTTTCCAGTTCCGTTTTCATGAGGTCGCAGAAAAGGCAGCGTTCTTTTTCCTGCCAGTAAGCTTTGATCCTGGCCATCTCCTCGTTAACGGCTCCCGGCACCAGGGGGGTGGCAATGAGCTGGCTGTGGGGGTGTTCCAAGGAAGCCCCGGCGGTAGGGCCGTGGTTTTTAAAGAGCTGGATGTATTGCAGCCTTTTGTCCCGCTCCAGTTGCAGGTAACGCTGCCGCCAGGCTTTGAGAACCTGGACAGCATGCTCGGGAGTCAGATCGGGGAAAAAGGTATCATGATCGGGACCCTCGATGATAACCTCATGCACACCGGTACCGGACATAGTCCGGTACATCCCTTTACTTTCGCTGGCCACCTCCCCGCCGGCCACCAGGGCGGCAAACTTGTTGGGCACTACCCGTACCTGCCAGCCAGGGGTATCAGGTTCAGTGTTAGCGGCGCGGAAGGCCAGAACTTCCGGCGGTGTTTCCTTTTCGTGGCCGGGACAGAAGGGGCAGCTGGCGTTGCCATTCTTTTCTTTATGAGGAGGCTTGAAGTCCGACGGTCGTTTGGCCCGCTCAGTGGCAATGATTACCCAGCGCTCGCTCACCGGGTCCTGGCGTAATTCGGGCATACTGGAACCTCCAAATCAGTAACTTGCTACTAGGTTTTATCTATCCGGGGCAAATTATGCGGTATAAGATTGGCCGGCACTGCCAAAATAAGAAGGTAGAAATTTAGTGAAGGTGGCAGGTTATGCGTATCTTAATGCTTTCCTGGGAATATCCCCCGCAGAGTGTCGGCGGGCTGGCCCGGCATGTGGAGGACCTGGCCATATCCCTGGCGCACCTGCGCCATGATGTCCATGTGCTGACCCTCGGACGGCCCGGCCAGGTTTGTGAAAACCGGGAAAACGGGGTAATTGTCCACCGGGTGGAAGCCTACCCTGTTCATGCCCCCGATTTTCTCACCTGGGTGCTGCAGCTCAATGCCCGCTTTCTGGAGGAAGCAATGATCCTCATGCGTAAGTATGGCCCCTTCCAGATTATCCACGCCCATGACTGGCTGGTGGCCTTTACCGGCCGGGCTTTAAAACATGCCCACCGCTTGCCCCTCATTGCCACCATTCATGCTACCGAAGCCGGCCGCAACCGCGGCTTATATAATGACATGCAGCGCTACATTAACAGCGTGGAATGGTGGCTGACCTATGAGGCCTGGCGGGTAATCGTCTGCAGCCAGCATATGCGCCAGGAAGTCCAGGGATTATTCCAGTTGCCGGCCGATAAAATTACCATTATCCCCAACGGGGTTTACAGCCAGAAATTCCGGGTCGTGGCCGTTGACCCAATGGTGCGGCAGCGTTACGCCGCCCCCCACGAAAAGATCATCTTCTTCGTCGGCCGCCTGGTAATCGAAAAGGGGGTCCAGGTCCTCCTGGAAGCCATGCCCCGGATCTTAACCGCCTGCCCGGAGGCCAAGCTGGTGGTGGCCGGCCAGGGGCCCATGGAAAGCCAGCTCCAGAACCGGGCCCGGGAGCTGGGCATCAGCCACAAGGTCTATTTTGCCGGCTATATTGACGATCATACCCGCAACCAGCTTTACCATGCCGCCAGGGTGGCCGTTTTCCCCAGCCTGTACGAGCCCTTTGGCATTGTGGCCCTGGAGGCCATGGCGGCCGGGACGCCGGTGGTGGCCAGCGAGACGGGCGGCCTAGTGGAGATTATCACCCATGGCGTTGACGGTATGCGCGCCTTGCCGGGTAATGCCGGTTCCCTGGCCGATAATATCCTGGCCGTATTACAGGATGAAGCCCTGGCGGAAAGGTTACGGGCCAACGGCCGCCGCCTGGTAACGGAAGTTTACGACTGGGAAAATATTGCCCGGCGGACGGTTGATGTCTACCAGGAGGTTTACAGCCAGTACCGGCGCACCCCCTGGCCGGAGCGGCCCTCAGTGGTCGCCCGCCTCTGGCGCTTTACGCCCCCCACGGGGGCAGAACCGCCCCGGGAACAGCCGTTACCACTGGCAGGTCGCTATGACCTGCCCCAACGCCGGGCCGCCCTGGTGAACCAGCGCCGGGGTAGAGGGGAGGGGTAGAGTTCTGCAAATGGGAACTTTTTCCCCTGTCCGGCGTCTATATAGTCAGGAAGGACGGAGCCACCGGGTGGAGACCGGGGAAGGAGGGAAATGCTCATGATCTGAAGGGACGGATAAATTTAACGCTTCTGGCAGGTTTAAAAGCGCCCGATCTTAGACATATCCCAAGGAGGAGCTAAAGGAGGAAGAGCAAGGTGGTAAGAATTTGGCGACGCTTGCTGGCCTGGGGCCTGATGGCCTTATTACTATTGTCCTTTTTTCCCGGCATAGCCGTAGCGGGCGATACACCAGCTGTTTCCCTGGAGGAAGCTATTCGCGCGGTTAAAGACAACTTTAATATTCCTAAAGAGTATAATATTTTTACCTCTAGTTACAACAGCTACGATAACCGCCAGACCTGGTCCCTGCACTGGAATGCTCCCGGCGAGCCGGGTGGCAGTTTTAACGCCGATGTGGATGCCAAAACGGGTGAAATCTTAAATATGAATACCTGGAAACCGGAAAAACGGCCCGAACCGGGCCTGCGGCTGCCGGTTATTTCCGCCGCCGAGGCCCGCCGGGTGGCGGTTGAACTGTTAAACCGTCTGGCTGCCAGCTATGTTCCTGAATTGCAACCCCTGCCCGATGATAATCAACTAATTCCCTTGAACAATTATGGACCGGTTAGTTATACCTTCCGCTGGCAGCGGGTAGTCAATGGCATTCCCTTCCCGGGTAATGGCGTGACCATAACCGTCCGCGGCGATGACGGCCAGGTAACGAACTACAACCTCAACTGGACGAAAGTCGATTTCCCTGCGGCCACAGGAGCCATATCTCCGGAAAAGGCGCGGGAGGTATTTGCCAGCGCCGGCATGCTGGAACTGCAGTATTACCTGCAACCCCCTGTCAGGCCCCTGGCCGCCGGTGAGAAACGCCCGGTGTTGCTGGTTTACCGGCTCAGCCATCCCTCCCGGGGGTTGATTGATGCCCTGAGCGGTAAACCACTAGATTTGGGAAACGGCGGGTGGTTTGATAAAGGCGGCGCCGGGGGGATGGGAGATGCTTCTCTGGAGATGGCCCGTAAGGCCGCGGCTTTACAGGGTGGCACCCAGTCCAAACCCTTAAGCCCTGAAGAAATGAAGGAAATCGAAAAAACCGCCAAATTAATCAGCCGGGAAGAAGCTATTGCCGCCGTTAAGAAGTGGGTGGATATCCCGGCCGGCCTCACCTTACGCAGCGCCAACCTCTACGCCGACTGGCAGGACCCGGAAATCCGCAGCTGGAATTTAACCTGGAGCAGCGATAAACCCCAAACGGGAAAAGTCAATTTTATGAGCGCCAGGGTCAATGCCGGCAATGGTGAATTGCTGGGATTTGACCTGCCCTCTACCCCTTCCGGCAATGACAGGAGCGGCAAACTGGACCGCAAAGCGGCGCAGCGCCTGGTCGAGGATTTCCTGCAAAAGGTACAACCGCAACGCTTCAAGGAAGTTCGGCTGGATGAAAACAGCCGGCCCGGCTGGGAGCCGGTAATCATGGAGGACGGCAAGAACCCGGCGGTCCAGTACTTTTACTACCGCCGCCTGGTCAACGGCATCCCATTCCCCGGCAACGGCATCAACGTGACGGTGGACGCAGTGGCCGGGCGCATCACCAGCTACAACCTTAACTGGGGCAATTTTGATTTTCCGGCAGCCACGAAAATCCTCGATGGGCAGCAGGCAGTAGAAACCTTCCTGAAAAACCGTCCCCTGACCCTGAGCTATACCCGCATCTACAGCCCGGGCGGTCCGGGTCAGGGTGAATTACGCCTGGTCTACCAGCCCCTTGGTGATACCAGCAGTGCCACCTCCGACATGATAGATGCCAGGACCGGCCAGTTCCTGGACTGGGAGGGCAAACCCATCGCCCAGCAACCCCGGCCCTACCGTTTCAACGACATCGCCGGCAATTTTGCCGAAAAGGAAATCAACCTCCTGGGCCAGGCCGGGCTCTTCGGGGAATACGGCGACGCTTTTCGTCCTGATGAAAACATCACTGTTGTTTCTATGTTACGGGCCATGCTCATGGCCAGGAACGGCGTCTGGGGTTATAAAGACATGAAGGACGAGGAGATTCTGAAGCGGGCCCGGGATGAGAAGTGGCTGCAGGAAGACTTGCAGGCCGGGGCCACCGTCAGCCGGGAACTCTTGGCGAAGTTCTTGATCCGTTTCTTAAACCTGGAGCGCGCCGCCCGGGTGGAGGGGATCTATAAAGTCCCCTACAGTGATGCCGGCTCCCTCGCCCCCGGTTCCCTTGGCTATGTGGCTCTGACGTGGGGCTTAGGTATCTTGAAGGGCAATGGCTCTACCTTCGAACCGAACCATACTGTGACCCGTGCCGAAGCTGCTGCCGCCCTGGTCCGGGCCCTGCAGGTAAAACAGTAACCGGAAACGATGCCCGTTAACTTCCGCCAGCCTGGCGGAAGGACAGTAGCCATGGCATGAGGAGAATTCCCGGTGGGTCTTAAGGATTAAAGGCCCGCCGGGAATTTTTTATGGGGAGAAGGGGCAAAATGCTAAAAAGTGCTAATCTGGATCTTGCAGGAGGTAGACTATGAAGGCGATTATCATGGCCGGCGGGGAGGGGTCGAGGCTCAGGCCCCTGACCTGCAAGCGGCCCAAACCCCTGGTGCCGGTGGCCAACCGGCCGGTAATGGAATACTGTGTGGATCTGTTACGTGACCTGGGTATCAAAGAAGTAGGGGTGACCCTGCAGTACTTACCGCGTTTAATAGAGGAATACTTCGGTGACGGCAGTGATTTTGGCCTGCACTTGCATTATTTCGTGGAGGATAAACCCCTGGGTACCGCCGGCAGCGTTAAAAACGCGGCTTCCTTTTTAGATGAAACCTTTGTGGTGGTAAGTGGCGACGCCCTGACGGATTTTGACCTGCGGCCGGCTATTGCCCGGCACAAGGAAAGCGGCGCCCTGGCCACCCTGGTACTGACGACAGTTGACAACCCTCTGGAGTACGGGGTGGTGATTACCAATCCGGACGGCAGCATTCGCTCCTTCCTGGAAAAGCCCAGCTGGGGGGAGGTTTTCAGCGACCGGGTCAATACCGGCATCTATATACTAGAACCCGGGGTCCTGGAACTGGTGCCGGAGGGGCAGCCCTTTGACTTCAGCAAGGACCTCTTCCCCCGGTTGCTGAAGGAAAAACGGCCCCTTTTCGGGGTGACCCTCTCCGGCTACTGGTGCGATATCGGTAATTTAACGCAATACAGGCAGGCCCAGGAGGATATCTTGAGCGGTAACGTTAAAGTAAGGGTGGTGGGGGAAGACCGGGGTAAGGGTATTGTTACCGGTGAAGGAGTGGAGATTGACCCTGCGGCCAGGATAGCAGGCCCGGTTCTGATAGGCAGCTATTGCCGTATCGGCCCCGGGGCTGCGGTCGGTCCTTTTAGCGTCCTGGGGCCATACACCCGGGTGGATGAAGGAGCCAGCGTCAAAAGGTCCATCCTCTGGGATAATGTGTATGTCGGGGAAGGAACCAGCCTCCGGGGGGCAGTGGTCTGCAGCCGGGCCAGCCTGCAGCGGCAGGTGCGGATTTATGAAGGCGCGGTTATCGGTGACGGCAGCCTGGTAGACGCCGGGGCGGAGGTGCGGCCGGAGGTAAAGGTCTGGCCTGAGAAAATCCTGGGACGGGAGACGGTGGTCCATGAAAGCCTCATCTGGGGCCAGGGGACGGGCCGGCCCCTCTTTGTTGGCAGCCAGGCGCCAGGTTACCTGAAAGGAGATTTAACCCCCCTCCAGGTCACCCGCATGGGGCTGGCCTATGGGGCCAGTTTTAAACCAGGGGCCATGGTGGGCTTGAGCACCTTTGCCGGCGGGGCCGGGGAAATGCTCTTTAAGGCCATGGCCGCCGGCCTGATGGCTGCCGGGGTCAAGGTGGCCGACCTGGGCCAGTTACCAACTCCGCTCCATCGTTTTGCCGTCCGCTCTTTAAGGCTGGCCGGTGGCTGCCATATTAAACAGGATGCTGCTAACCGGGATAAGGTCTGGTTGCACCTGGTCAATGAGCGCGGCCACGATTTAGCCCCTGGAGCGGTGCGTAAAATCGAAAACCTCTACTGGCGGGAAGACGGCCGCCAGGTGAAAGAGGTACAGGCCACTACCTATTTCCCGACCCTGAAGGAAGCTTACCGCGAGTGGTTACTGTCGACCCTGGGGGACAATGGGCTAAAGAGAAGGCCGGTACGGATAGCCCTGGGGTGCCAGGGAGAAATAGCCGCCCTGGCCGCCGAGGTTTTACAGCGGGCCGGCGCCGACGTGGTCCGGCTGGATTTCGACCCCGGGAAAGGATGGGGGGCTATCCAGGAGGATATGCCCTTTTTCGCCGCAGAAATCGAACGCTATGGTGCGGGGCTGGGAGCAGCCCTTGATCAAAATGGCGAGGAATTAATACTTTTTACCGGTGAAGGCCGCCGGTTGACAACCTCCCAGCAACAGGCCCTCCTGGCCCGGGTCTACCTGGAAGCCAACCGGGAGGCGCGCCTGGTCCTGCCGGTGACGGCATCCCGGGTGGTGGAACTGGTGGCCGGGCGCCTGGGGGGAAGGGTGGAGCGAGTGAAGAGCCATCCCGGTATCCACCAGGAAGCCATGGCCAGGGTGGATGGTGAAGCCGCCCCGGAGCAGCAGCACCTGCAGCTGGATGCCCTGGCAGCCCTCCTTTATATCCTGGACTGGCTGGCCCGGCGGGATGAGAGCCTGGCTGAAGCGGTGGCCGGCCTGCCCGCATTCCATACCGTTACCCGGACCGTACCCTGCCCGTGGGAAGCCAAGGGCCGGGTTATGCGGACCTTGATCAGCGAGGAACCGGCCGAAAGGGTGGAACTGCTGGACGGAGTCCAGATACGCCATAAAGATGGCTGGTCCCTGGTATTCCCCGACGGGGAAACACCCCATTACCGCATTTACAGCGAAGCTTTTTCCCAGGAGATGGCTGAAGAGCTGGCCGGTTTTTATGAGCAGCGCTTAAGGGAATTAATCGCCCGGGAGAAGGATTGGGAGTAAGGGCCACCTTACCAAGGTGGTCTTTTTTATCGACAAATATTACTTGCTACTGATATTACCTGGTGGTAGAATAGGAAGGTAGGGGGTAGAAAAATGTTACAGATTCGCTGGCATGGTCGTGGCGGCCAGGGCGCCGTTACTGCGGCGCGCATCTTTGGCCTGGCGGCAGCTGTCTATGGGGACTGGTATGCCCAGTCTTTTCCTTCCTTTGGCACGGAAAGGCGGGGAGCGCCGGTGACGGCCTTTACCCGCCTGGATGACCGGCCCATTCGCGACCGCAGCCAGATCTATAACCCTGATTATGTGGTGGTACTGGACGCCACCTTGCTGGAGAGCACTGATGTCTTTGCCGGCCTGGCACCAGGGGGGACGGTCCTCATCAATGCCGGCCGGGAGAAGGCGGCTGTACGGGCGTTGGACCGCGCCCGGGTCTATTACCTTGACGCCACCCGTCTGGCCCGGGAAGTACTGGGCGTTCCAATAGTCAATACAGCCATGGTGGTGGCCCTGGCCGGGGCGACCGGCCTCCTTTCCCTGGAGGCGGTAGAAAAAGCCATCGCTGCCGTCCTGCCACAAGAGCTGGTTGCCCAAAACATTGCCCTGGCCCGGCGAGCCTATGACCTGGCAAAGGTTCTCGGCGGTAAGGAGGCAATAGCCAGTGGCAGCCGGGTTAAGAGGGAGGCGTTAGTGAGTGCTGACTGAAGGTGATTTAAGGAAGGGGCCCAACCTGGCAACACCCTTATTGAGTACGACTACCGGTTCCTGGCGCTTGGTACGGCCGGTTCTAAATCCTAAACGCTGTAATAATTGCCTCACCTGCTGGCTCTTTTGCCCGGAAGGCTGCTTTACCAGGGGCGAAAGTATAGTTAGCCTGAATCTAGATTTTTGCAAGGGCTGTGGCATCTGTGTGGCGGAGTGCCCGCGGGAAGCCCTGACCCTGGTGGAAGAAGGTAGTAACGATGCGCGCCTATCTGAACGGTAACGAGGCGGTGGCGGCGGCCGTTAAACTCGCCCGGACGGAAGTGGTGGCCGCCTATCCCATTACTCCCCAGTCGACCATTGTGGAGAAAATAGCAGAATACATAGCCGCCGGTTCCATGGAAGCGGACTATATAAGGGTGGAATCTGAACATGCCGCCCTGGCGGCCTGCTACGGGGCGGCAGTTACGGGAACGCGGGTCTTTACGGCCACCTCTTCCCAGGGGCTGGCCTACATGTTTGAAATGCTCCATTATGTCAGCGGCTGCCGCGTACCCATGGTCATGGCTGTGGCCAACCGCGGCCTGGCGGCTCCCTGGACCATCTGGGCCGATCACCAGGACGCCGTTGCCTGCCGCGATACGGGCTGGATCCAGCTCTACGTGGAAACGGCCCAGGAAGCCCTGGACACCTGCCTGCAGGCCTATAAAATTGCGGCCCACCCGGAGGTGCTGACGCCGGTTATGGTCTGCCTGGACGGCTATGTCCTCTCCCACACGGAAGAAATTGTGGACGTGCCGGACCAGGAGGCCGTGGACCGCTTCCTCCCGTCTTACCGGCCGGAGTATAGTGTGGATACGCAGCGGCCCTATGTCTTTGGCGTCGGTGCGGGGCCGGACCTGTATTCTGCCTTTAAGTATTACCAGCAGCAGGCCATACTGAAAGCGAAAGAGGTTATTAAGGAAGTAGACCGGGAGTTTCAGGCCCACTTCCAGCGCAGCTACGGCGGCCTGGTGGACCTTTATTATTGCCATGATGCCAGCGTGGTGCTGGTCGTCATGGGTGCCACCGCCGGAACGGCCCGGGAAGTGGTGGAGTATTTACGCCGGCAGGGTGAAGCGGTAGGCCTCTTGCGCCTGCGGAGTTTCCGGCCTTTCCCGGTGGAAGACCTCCGGGCGGCCCTTAGCAGGGCGCGAGTAGTTGCCGTCCTGGATCGCGATTGCTCCTTCGGTTATGAAGGGGTGCTGGCCACGGAAGTAAAGGCGGCCCTGGCTGATCTACCGGCGCAGCCGCAGGTGGCCGGCTTCATCGGCGGCCTGGGTGGCCGCGATATCAGCCAGGAGGAACTGGCAGGTATTTTCCGCCATTGCCTGGAGGCGGTACGGCGCCAGGACAGGGGTGAAGAACTGGTTGTTAGCGGCGGCTGGCAGAAGTAAAAGCCTGGAGGTAGGTACCAATGGTTAAAATAAAAGAATTACCTGATGCCGAACTGGTGCAGGGTTCTTACGCCTGCGCCGGCTGCGGCGGGATACTCGCCGTCCGTCTGGCCCTGAAGGTCCTGGGGCCGGAAACGGTCATCGTCACCACGCCGAGCTGCCTGCTGGGGGTAACCACATTCTATCCCCAGCTGGCCTTCAAAGTTCCCTGCGTCAATGTCACCTTCCCCAGCACGGCGGCGGCCGTTTCCGGGGTGGTGGCCGGCCTCAAACGCCGGGGCAAAAAAGGGGTTAAAGTCGTAGGCCTGGCCGGCGACGGCGGTACCGTCGACATCGGGCTCCAGGCTTTATCCGGTGCCCTGGAGCGGGGCGACAATTTTATCTTCATCTGCTATGACAACGAAGCCTACATGAATACCGGGGTACAGCGGAGCGGGGCTACACCTTTAGGGGCGCGGACGACGACGACCCCGGTCGGTAGCATCGGCCGGGGGGAAGAACGGCCCAAAAAAGATATGCTGGGTATTGTGGCTGCCCATAATATCCCCTATGCGGCTACGGCCAGCATCGGCTATCCCCAGGATTACCTGAGCAAGGTGCAGAAGGCCATGCAGGTGGAAGGCCCGGCCTACCTCCAGGTCCTTTCCCCCTGCCCGCCGGGCTGGGGCTACCGCAGCGACCTGACGGTGAAACTCGCCCGCCTGGCCGTCCAGACCGGCCAGTGGCCCCTGGCCGAGTATGAAAACGGGAGGCTGACGGTAAAAGAGATCGCCAACCCCAGGCCCTTACGCGACTACCTGGCACCCCAGGCCAGGTTTGCCCACTTGCTAGGGTAAATGGGTTAAAATAGCACGCATTAGCCTGGCTCTGCTAGAGCCGGGCTTTTTCTTTTAGGTTAATTTATCAACAGAAACGGGTCGCCCATTTTTCCTGGCCCTCTTTATTTACAGCTTTAGCCTCTCCGCATACCGCCCCAGTTGTGGCACCATCTTCATTTTTTGTTCGGGCGTTAGCTGTTTAAAGTATTTAATGAGGTTTTCCTTTTTTTTATCCACCTGGGATCACTCCTGTTAGAAGCGGGGTTGTTCTCCCGCCTTTTTTGATCTAAACTACGGTAGAAAACAATTTTTGCGGAGGCTGAACTATGGCTTATCTGCCGGAGAACCCCCTGGTAGTCCAGAGTGACCGGACCATTCTCCTGGAAGTGGATAACCCCCTCTACCCAGAGGTGCGGGACGCCCTGGCCCGCTTTGCCGAGCTGGTCAAGAGCCCTGAGCATATTCACACCTATCGCCTCACCTCCCTCTCCTTATGGAATGCTGCCGCCAGCGGGCTGGATGCCGCTACTATCATCGAGGTACTGGATAATTATAGCAAGTACCCGCTGCCGGCCAACGTGGTCGCCGACATCAACGAATATGTCGGCCGTTACGGGAAAGTAAAGCTGGTGAAGCAAGGTGACGAGTTACACCTGGTAACGGCCGACCCGGTGGTGGCCACGGAGATCATCAACAACAAGGGCGTCCAGCCGTACATCAGGGAGCGCCGCGATGACTGCACCCTGGCCATTGAGCCCTGGCAGCGGGGGCCGGTCAAGCAGGCTTTGATTAAAATCGGCTATCCGGTAGAAGACCTGGCCGGCTATGTTTCTGGGGCACCTTTGCCATTCAGCCTGCGCGGCAGGACGTTGAGTGGGGAGGCTTTCAGCCTGCGCCCCTACCAGGCGGAGGCGGCGCAGGTCTTTTTTGCCGGGGGCAGCTCCCGGGGCGGCAGCGGCGTGATCGTCTTGCCCTGTGGTGCGGGGAAAACCATTGTCGGCCTGGCCGCCATGGCCCTCTGCCAGTGTTATACTTTAATCCTGGTGACCAGCGTTACAGCGGCCCGGCAGTGGCTGGCGGAGATCCGGGATAAGACGGACCTGCCGGCGGATCTGCTGGGTGAATATAGTGGGGAAAAAAAGGAGATCAAGCCCGTCACAGTGGCTACCTATCAAATCATCACTCACCGCCGCCGGCGCAACGAGGACTATCCCAACTTCCAGCTCTTCAACCAGCAGGACTGGGGGTTGATTATCTATGACGAAGTCCACCTGTTGCCGGCGCCCGTTTTCCGCATCACGGCAGAACTCCAGGCGCGCCGGCGCCTAGGCCTGACGGCCACCTTAATCCGGGAAGACGGTCACGAAGACGATGTCTTTTCTTTAATCGGTCCCAAGAAATATGATTTGCCCTGGAAGCAGCTCGAGGCCCAGGGCTGGATCGCCAAGGCCACCTGTTATGAAGTAAGGGTTAATCTACCGCCTGAAGTTCAGCTGGATTATGCTGTGGCGGGCGAGCGCGATAAATACCGCATAGCCGCCACCAATCCCCTTAAAGAGGCTATTGTTGAGACTATTATCCAGCGCCATGAAGGCGAGCAAGTCCTGGTCATTGGCCAGTATCTCGAGCAGCTGGAGCGCCTGGCCCGGCGGCTGGAAGCGCCTATTATCACCGGGAAGACCGGCAACCGGGAACGGGAAAGGCTTTACCAGGCCTTCCGCGAGGGGACAATGAAGTGCCTGGTAGTTTCCAAAGTGGCCAACTTTGCCATCGATCTGCCGGAGGCCAGCGTGGCCATCCAGGTATCGGGAACCTTTGGCTCCCGCCAGGAAGAGGCCCAGCGCCTGGGCCGGATTTTAAGGCCCAAGAAAAGAGGCCTGCCGGCCAGCTTTTATTCCCTGGTAACCCGCGAAACGGTGGACCAGGAGTTCGCCGTCCACCGCCAGTTATTTTTGACAGAGCAGGGTTACCGCTATGAGATTGTCGGGCCGGACCTGCAGCCGGAAAAGGTTTATTCTTTGTCAGCCCGGAGAGAAAAAACCGATCCCGGCAGGCAGGAAATCCGGCAGGAAAAGGCGCCGGTAATGCTTGCAGTTGAGCCGCAGCAGGAACAAATTACGCAAGGTAAGGTCATTAATCTCGCGGCCTGGCGACAGAAAGCAGGACGTTAAACGGGGTGAGGAAATACACATGGACAGTTACCAGGACATATTAGCGGCAATACCCCTGGATTTTTTGCAGCGGTTAAGCCAGAACCTCAACCTGAAGGTAAAAATGGAAAAACCATCAATCGCCCAGTATAAAGAAAAGTTGCGGGAAAAATTATATACAGAGTTGCTTTCTTTTTACAGTTCCCCGGCGAATATAGGAAAACTATGGCAAAAAGCAGGCCCGCCGGGCCAGCTGATGCTGGAAACAATCCTTTTCAATAGCAGTCTGGGTGGCCATATCAACCGAGTCCATGAAAGGATTAATCAGGTACTGGGCAAGGGTACTGCCAGGGAGGTGGGTAATAAGCTTTTAAACCAGGGTTTGCTATTTATCCAGGACGGCGGCTATGGACAGAAGTATTATTACCTTCCCGCGGAAATAAGGGCTTTCATTTACTATAAAAAAGCGTTCTCCCTGCTGGAGCAGGAAGAGAGAACCGCCCCGGCGTCCATTGAAGACCAGGGCCAGTTCCTCTTAGTGGATTTCTATATCTTGCTGGCCGCTGTTTTTCGAGGGGACATAAAAATAGCCCAGGCGGGCCATATTTACAAGCGGGACCGCAAGAAAATCATGCTTTTACAACACTACCAAGCGGAAGAACGCTATGAATTGCTAGAACAGCTGGCGATAAAGATCGGTTTCATAGGAGAGGAAGATGGCAGGGCTATTTTGAGCGCAGGGGCCTGGGATTGGCTGCAACTATCCCGTTTTGAGCAATGGGCCTACTTCGTCGACTGGCTGGTGGGCAGTGAAGTTAAAGATAACTGGCAGGTATGGCCGGCCCATATTTTAAGTTTGCTCCTGGCGGCGCCCCCTGACCGCTGGCTATCCCTCCCGGCCCTGTACCAGCTCATACCCACCTATTACAGTAAATCTGATTGCGAATATATCACCCAGAAACTCAGAACCCTGTTACAAAAGTATCTTTGGGTTGGCCTGATAGCCCGGAAAGGTGACGAGGAAACCGGAGCTATAAAAATGACCGAGGTTTTTCGCAGTTATTTCTTGGCGGGCGAGAATTGGGAAAAGGATATAGAGACAAATGAGGAAGAGCAGGAAGAGGCAGAAGCAGAATACTATAAGGCGCTGATGGCCCCTTATTTCCCGGAAGAAAGCTCCTTTGTCGTCCAGCCCAATTTTGAAATCATCGCCCCTCTGGAGATTGCCCCTGCCCTCCTCCTGCAGTTGAGCAGCTTTGCCGACCTGGCCAGCGCCGACCGGATGTTTATTTTCAACCTCAATGAAAAATCCTTCTATCGCGGCTTTCGTTCCGGCTGGCAGCCGGAAGAAATGATTGACATGCTCCAGGAACACAGCAAATACGAACTCCCGGCCAATGTGCTTGCTTCCCTGGAAGAATGGGCTGCCAGGATGGGTAAGGTTTCCCTAGTCAGGGGAGTGCTGGTGCGATGCCAGCGGCCCGAGCAGGCGCTGCAGGTGAAAGCCCTGTTGGAAAAGAACGGCTGGCTGCTTGAAGCCATAACTCCCCGGGATTTTCTGATTCCTGCAGCTATAGCCCCGCACGTCCTGGATATTTTGGAAATAGAGGGTTATATGCCCTACCCCAGGATTATCGGCGATGAAGCGACAGACGAGGATTACTACGAGGACGAATATGACCTGCAGGATCTGTTGACTGGAGCGGTGGAGGCTATTGTAAAAGGCAAGTCCCTGGATTAAGGCAGCCGGAGGATGGCCCGGAAGCGATGCGATACCCAGGGACGGGCAGCCTCAGCTGCCCGTTAATAGCACTCTGTCGTCGGCAAAGGAGCTGCCGCTGGCCTGTTCAAACATTTTCAGGAGGTCGGCTACCGTGGTTCTGGCCCGTTCCGGGCCGGACAGGTCCAGGATAATACGCCCCTCGTGCATCATAATGGTGCGGTTGCCGGTGCGCAGGGCCTGCTCCAGGTTGTGGGTAACCATCAGGGTGGTGAGCTGGTGGCGGGCTATGATTTTTTCCGTTAGTTCCAGCACCGTCCTTGCCGTCCGCGGGTCCAGGGCCGCCGTATGTTCGTCCAGTAAGAGCAGCTTGGGTGTGGCAATGGTGGCCATGAGCACCGTCAAGGCCTGGCGCTGGCCGCCGGATAACAAACCCACGCGCGTGGTCAGGCGTTCTTCCAGGCCAAGCCCCAGGAGGGCCAGGTGTTCTTTGAACTTTTGGCGTTCGGCCGGGGTGATGCCGGGGTGTAAACGGCGGGGACGGCCCCGCCGCAGGGCCAGGGCCAGATTTTCTTCAATAGTCATGGAAGCAGCCGTACCCCTTAAGGGGTCCTGGAAAACCCGGCCAATCAAGGATGCTCGCATATGCTCGGGCCAGCGGGTAATATCCCGGCCATCTAAGTGCTGTTATTCTGCCTTCCCCAGCAGCAAACTTAGAATTAACATAGCCAGCACATAAGTAGTAATCAGTACATAAGGGCGGTCGCGATCAAAGATAAAGGCAATAATCGATGCGGCGACGCGGAAAATGGGAGTGGCGATGAGGAGTAAAAGCCCCAGGTCAATAATGGCAAAGGACTTAAAATGCACCACATCCCTGAGCGCCTGGAGGGGGCTGGTGGGGAAGAAACCGGCCGGGTAGCCGCTGTCGCCGGTGAGTAAATATAGTACCAGGCCGGCAGCAATTATTACGGCGCTGATAACTACGCCCCAGCGTAAAGACTGGCTGATGATATCCTCGACGACGATGGCATGGGATTCTTGAGGCGTACTTTTACTTTGGTTATTTTCCATTACTTATCACCCTGATCTATATCAGTATAAGATGCCTTTTCTTTTTTTCTATAGTTTTAACCCCTTAGCCCTTTTAAAAGCATCTGCAGGGAAACATAGAGCAATACCGGCACAAAAATCTTTCTCAAGGTGGTGTTGCGCAGGCGAACCATGAGGCGGGTGCCCAGGGTGGCCCCGATAACTACGCCCAGGGCTACTGGAGCGGCAATGGCGGGGTGGATATCACCCCGGGCGAAATATATACCGGCACTGGCGGCGGCGGTGACACCGATCATGAAATTGCTGGTGGCGGTAGACACCTTCATGGGTAATTTCATAAACATGTCCATAGCCATGACTTTAAAGATCCCATTGCCAATGCCCAGCAGGCCGGAAATAACGCCAGCCCCGTACATAATGCCAAAACCCTCGTAAACCCCTGTTGCTGTATATTCTACCTGCCGGTTCAGGACCTGGTCGTAATAACTTCCCTCTAATTTCAATTTTTTCGCCAGGGGATGGGCGACGACTCCTTCCGGAAGCTCAAGGTTGCGCCGTTTAAACATGGCCAGGGTAGAATAGCCCAGGACAACGGCAAAAATGATATAAAGATAGTGGGGGCTAATTAAACCGCCTAAATAGGCTCCGGTAATAGCCCCGGTGGTAGTGGCCATTTCCAGGAACATGCCGATGCGGATATTGGTAATACGGTCACGAATATAGGCAGCTGCAGCACCGCTGGAAGTAGCGATAACGGAGACGATGCTGGCGCCAATGGCATAACGGATGTCAATATTGAGGAGCAGGGTCAGTACAGGGATGATGATAATTCCGCCACCCAGACCCAGCAGGGCTCCCACTATACCGGCAAGAATTGAACCGGTAAAAATCAGTAGTGCCATGGAAAGACTGACCAAAATAAGGACCTCCCGGGAAACCTGGTTTTAAGTGTTTATTTACGTTAAAGACATCGAAATTGCGCGCCATGTTGGCGCCGATGGCCTGAAGCATAAGGATGGGATTGGTTCCCATACCCGGACCATAGTGAAAAGTTCTGGGTAAACCCAAAACCATGATATCAAATTTATCTTTAATGTCCAGATAGAGATTGGTGCGGCGCTCGGCCAGCTGCCAGCTGGTTTCCTGTACTTCTTTGGCCGGAAGCGAGCTTATTTTTGACCATGGCCGGGCGGCCTATGCTGCGGCCGGCTTCCCCGACGAATGGCAGCGCCATCACCAGGGGGGAGCCATTGGCTACGCGCCCCGGGAATACCGGGCCGGGGAAGGTGGCGGGTAAACTGCCCGATTCCCGCCGTACAAGTTTGTAATTTTTAGCCACCAAGTATATAATGATCCTAAAGACACATTTAGGAGTGATTCTAATGCATATAGTAAACGTAACAGAGGTCAGGAGAAATATCCGTGAGATCCTGGCAGAAATCGCCAGGACAAAAGCTCCGGCGGTCATTGTCCAGCGGTCAAAGCCTGTCGCGTATCTGGTTGATGCAGACACGTTTGAGAGGATGCGACAATACGATGCCGTGGATATTTTATCCCAGGCCAGGAGAGAAAGCCTGGACAGGATGCTCCGGTTAAGGGCGAGGGTTGCCAGGAAAACAGAGGCCCGGGGAGATTCCGTGGCTGTGATCCGCGAACTGCGGGAAAGGTTGGGCAGGCATGAGTAGCTATATCTGCCTGGATACTTCCGTTCTAATGAAAGTGCTTGTCGAGGAAGAAGACAGCGATAAAGCCACGGTGCTGATGCGAAGGATAATTGAAGAACGTAAAATAATTGTCCTTCCTGCGTTTGCCTGGGCCGAAGTAGGAAGCGTTTTGCGGCAAAAATGCAAGAGAGGGGAATTGAGCACCCCGGATGCTGACGATTTATGGGCGGAGTTCCAGCAGTTTCCCGGGATTGAATACCTGAACGACAATATGGTGATGGGACGGGCCTGGGAGCTCGGTAAGCATTTTGATATGCCTACGCTGTATGATGCAGCTTTCATGGCCGTCGCGGAAATAGTAACCGAAAATACGGGCGAAACCTGTGAATATTGGACAACTGACGAAAGGCTTGTCAAAATAGTCAGCGAGCAAAAAGAATATGTAAAATGGCTGAAAGCGCTGCCACAGGCAGGTGAGTGTGTTGGGCTAAAAAAGTAAGCCCCGGGTTACCCTAAGCAAAGAATAGTACTTCAAGGGGGACCGTTATGACTGATTATCCTGGGTATATCGATAGCTCCAGGAGCGGCAGGCTAAAGGACCTGGCTGCCGGGCTTATGGAGCTACTCAAGGATTGCACTGTTTGTCCCCACCATTGCCATGTCAACCGGCAAAAAGGGGAGCTTGGCTTTTGCCGGGCCGGCCGGGAGGTGGAAATCGGCGGCTACGGCCCCCACTTTGGCGAGGAGCCGCCCCTGGTGGGCAGGGGTGGCTCGGGGACCATTTTCTTCAGCCACTGCAACTTAGCCTGCGTCTTTTGCCAGAACTTCGATATCAGCCGCGGTCAACATGGCGAAAAGGTTTCCCTGGAGAAGCTGGCCCGCATTATGCTATCGTTGCAGGACCGGGGCTGCCATAACATCAATCTGGTAACGCCGTCCCATTATGTCCCCCAGATTATCGCCGCCCTGGCCATTGCCGCCGAAAAGGGCCTGGTGTTACCCCTGGTCTATAACTGCGGTGGTTATGAAGAGAAGGCGACCTTGGAGCAGATTGATGGCCTTATAGATATCTACATGCCTGACTTTAAGTATGCCGATCCTGAGGTTGGCAAACGTCTTTCCCATGTGCCGGATTATCCCCAGGTGGCTAAGGAAGCCATCAAAGAAATGCAGCGCCAGGTGGGCGACCTGCAGGTGGATGACGAGGGAATAGCAAGGCGAGGGTTAATTATCCGTCACCTGGTCCTACCGGAGGGCCTGGCCGGAACCAGGGAGGTCATGGAGTTTATCGCCCGGGAAATCTCACCCCATGCCTATATCAACGTCATGAACCAGTATTACCCGGCCTGCGAGGCCTATCGTTACGGCCCTTTGAGCCGGCGGATTACCCGAGAAGAATTTAAAGAGGCTTTAGAGGCGGCCCACCGGGCCAGCCCCTATTTCCGGCTGGCGGAGTAGCTTTTTTATGGACGGCGCATAAGCTATAAAGAAACAACTTCCAGGGAGGATATAATATGGAAGAAGCACAAAACTTCTGGCTATCTCCTCCCGTGCCTCCCGGCGGGCACCGGTTGCCGCCTTTACCTTATCCTTATAATGCTCTGGAACCGGTCATCAGCGAGAGGCAGTTGCGCCTCCACCACGACCGCCACCATCTGGCCTATGTTGAGGGGCTCAACAAAGCGGAATTAAAGCTGGTTGAGGCCCGGCAGAAGGGCGACTTTGCCCTGGTAAAGCACTGGGAGCGGGAGCTGGCCTTTCACGGGTCCGGGCATATCCTGCACAGCATCTACTGGACGGTAATGGCCCCCTGGAGCGGGAGCGGGCCGGGGAGTTTACTGCAGGAGAAAATTTACGGCTATTTTGGTAGTATGGCCGCCTTCCAGGAACAGTTTAGCCGGGCGGCTGTAGATGTGGAGGGCTCCGGCTGGGCTATCCTGGCCTGGCAGCCGTCCTGGGGCCGCCTGGAGATTTTGACGGCAGAGAAACACCAGGATTTGACCCAGTGGGGAGCCATTCCCATCCTGGTGCTGGATGTCTGGGAACACGCCTATTACCTGGACTACCAGAACCGGCGAGGCGATTATGTTAAAGCCTGGTGGCAGCTGGTCAACTGGCCGGAGGTTGAAAGGCGCCTGCAGCTGGCCTTGCCAGCTTCAGTACCATTAACGATATATAACGTCTAGTTTGTGCTTGCAAAAACCCTGTAGTGTATATCCGGAAAGATATTATTAGCCTCCTCCATGGCCTGTACCTTTTCGGGGTCCAGGTCGTTATTGTCAACTGCCCGCGTGAGATCCCAAAAATTCAGCAGGTGTTTTTTCGTTCGCTGGACAGCGTAATCTACCATGGTGCCGGTTTTCATGATAAAGGCCCAGTCACTGCTCTGGGCCACCAGGAGTTCCCGGGCGGCCTGGTTTAAGGCGCGCAGCAGCAGGCCTTGGGCGGTCTGGTACTGGTTGGCCAGGCGGATCATTTCGTCAGCGGCGTGGTGGAGATGGCGGTAAATCCAGTCGTTGGAACCCTCCAGCCAGACCTCGTTATAACCGTTATTCCCCCAGCTGGACATGCAGGGCGTGGCCGGCTGGTTTACGGGGAAACGCTCCAGGTACTCGCTCGGCGTGATAAAGGTAAAGGGTTGATGGGCGAGCCCCGCCACCTGGCGGAAGAGTGATTCCAGGAACTGGGGTCCTTCGAACCACCAGTGCCCGAAGAGCTCGGCGTCATAGGGGCAGACAATGAGGGGCGGCCGGTCCATGTAACCGGCCAGGTAGTTAATCTGGTGTTCCCGGTTAAATAAGAAGTTGCCGGCATGGGTGTGGGCTTTGAAGCTCGCCCACTCCGGTACATAAGGCTCTTTATAATTGGATTTCCCGGTGATGCGGTAGTACTTCAGGCCCGTATCCACCCGCAGGCCGGAGGGATGGATGTACGGCTTGATATATTCATAATCCAGGTCATAGCCGATATCCCGGTAAAACTCCCGGTAATCGAAATCGCCGGGGTAGCCTTCCTGGGCACTCCACACCTGCTCTGAAGACTCCAGGTCGCGGCCGAAGGCAGCAACTCCTGCCGGGGTGTAGACGGGGGCAAAAATGCTGTAGCGGGGCCGCGGCGTGGCGTAAAGGATGCCGTGGGCGTCGACGAAGAAGTATTTGATGCCGTAATCCCTTAAAATGGCGTCATCTCCCGGATTATAGGCACATTCGGGCAGCCATAGACCCGCCGGCGGACGGCCGAAGAAGCGGCGGTGGTTGTTGACAGCCACCTCCACCTGGGCGCGGACTACCTCCCGCTGCAGGCCGATTAAAGGCAGGTAACCATGGGTGGCGGCGCAGGTGATTATCTCCACGTTGCCGTTGTCCTGGAGTTCCCGGAAGGCATTGATCAGGTTGCCTCCGTATGCCAGGTAAGTGCGGTAGATGCTTTCAAAAAGGTCCTGGTACATGCGGGCCACCAGGTGAAAACGCGGGTCGCTCCTGGTACGCCAGACCTCCCTGGCGGACAGCTCCCGCAGGCGCTCCAGGTAACGGCGGTAATGCTCCTGGACCAGGTTATCGGCCATCATAGCAGTCAAAGGGGGGCTTAAAGAGATGGTCAATTTATAGGGTACCCGGTCCCGGTTCAGGCGCTGGCAGACATGGATCAAGGGGATATAGGTTTCGGTGACGGCTTCGTGGAACCATTTTTCGGCCAGGGAAAAGTCGTCTTCCGTATCACGGACGTAGGGTAAATGAGCGTGTAAAACCAGGGCGACATAACCATGGGGCATAAGTTTCTTCCTTTCATGGTACAGTTATTTAGTGAAGGTTAGTGAACCTGGTCATCATAGAAACTGGCATAGCCAGTTACAACGGAAATTCTGACTCCCGAATTTTTGCTTCAGACTTCTATGTAATAGGGACGGGTCCTTGATTAAAGGGGATCCGTCCTTATTTTTGTGTTTTTACCAGCTGGGGAGAGCTGAAACCCCTGGCTTTACCGTAACGTTCCACCGCCTGCCAGCAGGCTTCCAGGGGCGGCCATAAGGGGTCAATAACGCTGCTGGGCTTATCGGCCGGGGTAGTGACGATATTGGACCGGGCTATGGTAACAAAACCATATTCCGGAAACCAGCGTCCCAGGTCAACGCAAAAGGTGCTGGAGGGTTTACCGGTATGGATATACCAGTTGTCGGCCATGTCCGTAATGGCAATTTCAAAAAAGGGTGCCTGGAGAAAATCATAGGGGTTGTTGGTAAGGTCGTAAACCCTGAGTAAAGGACGGGACTTTTCCCAGGCCCCCGGGCCAAAGCGGCGCATAAGCTCCTCCTTTTTGGCATCGCTTAATTCCCAGTAGGCATAGAGCCAGTAGGGGTCCTTGACCATGAGGACAACTTCGTCCTTACCATATTTTGCCGGCAACTCCCGGCCTCCCGGTGCCGGGACTGGCAAGGGTTTGGCGGCCGGGTGGGCGGCCTGCCAGCGCCGGTACCAGAAGAGCGCCCCGGCCAGGATGGCTATGATTAACAGGGCAATAAAGGTTATCATGCAATAATCCCCGCTCTCTGGTGGAATAATGCTAAAGGACCGTTAAACTCATCGCTTAGTATATCCACTTACCTTTACTTTATTGCCGTTAAGATGAGGAAAGTTAAGGGGCGAGAACCATGCCGCGAGAACTGGCCCTGGGGAACGGGCGTTTGTTGATTAATTTTGATGCTGAATTTAATATGCGTGACTTATATTACCCTTATGTTGGCTGGCCCAATCACATCGGCGGGGAAAGAAATCGCCTGGGCTGCTGGGTGGATGGCCATTTTAGCTGGCTGGGAAGCCGGGAGTGGGAGCGGCAGGTAGGTTATGAAGCGGATACCCTGGTAGGCCATTGCCGGGCCAGGCATAAGGAAATGGAACTGGAAATAAATATTAACAACGCCGTCCATTTTCAGGAAGATATTTACCTGGCCCGGATCACGGTTCACAACATGGCGGGCCGCTCCCGGGAAGTGCGGCTGTTTTTTTATCATGATTTTACTTTAAATGAATCCCCCATCGGCGATACAGTCACTTACCTGCCGGACCAGAAGGTGTTGCTTCATTATAAAAGGGGACTCTACCTTTTAATCAATGGCCGCGCCGGGGCCAATATTTTTTTCCAGTATGCCACCGGCAACAAGCGTTTTCGCGGTGCCGAGGGCACCTGGCGGGATGCCGAGGACGGCTGGCTGGAAGGCCATCCCATCCACCACGGTTCGGTAGACAGTACCTTCAGCTTTCGCCTGCAGCTGTCCGCGGGAGAGAGGGGAGAGATTACCTACTGGATTGTGGCTGCCGAGAACTTTACGGCTGCCGGAGAGCTAAATAACCGGGTGCTGTCCCAGGGGGTAAAAAACCTGCTGGCAGCCACGGCGGCCTATTGGCGGGGCTGGGTCTATAAAAATGGACGCGACTTTGCCGATTTACCCCCGGCGGTAGTTGCCCTCTACCACCGCAGCCTTTTGGTCGTGCGCACCCAGATTGATAACCGGGGGGCGATCCTGGCGGCTACCGATAGCGACATCCTGGCGGAAGCTCGGGATCACTACGGCTACTGCTGGCCCCGGGATGGGGCCCTGGTAGCCAGTGCCCTGGACCAGGCGGGGTATAGCGAATTAACGGCCGGCTTTTTTTATTATTGCTCCCGGGTGCTGGAGCAGGACGGCTTTTTTTATCAAAAATACAATCCCGACGGCAGCCTGGGATCCAGCTGGTTACCGCCGGTGCACCGGGGTGAGCGCATTTTGCCCATCCAGGAAGATGAAACAGCCCTGGTCCTCTGGGCCCTGGGCCAGTCCTTCCGCCTGGGGCGGAACTGGGGTCTCATCCACGACCTCTACCCGGCCCTGGTACGGCCGGCAGCCGATTTCCTGGTGGATTACCGCGATCCAGACCTGGGCCTGCCCCTGCCGAGCTATGACCTCTGGGAAGAGCGGCGAGGCATCTTTGCCTTTACTTCTGCCGCCGTCTACGCCGGGTTGATTGCCGCTGCCGATATGGCGCGCCTGGCTGGTGACGTAGGCCGGGAAGACCGTTACCGGCGGGCGGCGGTGGAGGTCGGTGTGGGTATTAGCGAACACCTCTATTCCCCGGACCTGGGGCGTTTCATCCGGGGTATTTACCGGGAAGATGATGGCCGCCTGGTGCCTGATTTTACCCTGGATGCCAGCCTAACGGCCCTGGCCCTGCTGGAAGCAGTGACCCTGGCTGACCCGCGCCTGACCCGGACCATGGCGGCAGTGGAGGAAGGACTGCAGGTCAAGACGGAAATAGGAGGAGTGGCCCGCTATACCGGGGATTACTACTTCCGTAAAAGCGATAACCTCCAGGTGGCCCCGGGGAACCCCTGGTTTATCTGTACCCTGTGGCTGGCCGAGTGGCACTCCTTACGGGCGCAAAATTTAAATGACCTGGCCGCGGTCCGCGCCATTCTCACCTGGGCGGCAGAACGGGCCACGCCGGCGGGGATGCTCCCGGAGCAGCTGCACCCCTTTACCGGCGAACCCCTGTCGGTTTCTCCTTTAACCTGGTCCCATGCCACCTTTGTGAGCGCCGTAGAAAAATACCTCGCCCGGAGGCGGCAGTTGCAGGCATAATTTCTATTAAGGCTTTTCAAACAGCCGGGGTTATTATATATTTAGGCCGTAAGGCCCCTTCAGTTAAAGGCTCAACGAGGTGGAAAAGATGACAGGAGAAACGGAGAAAATACCCTGGAATTTACGGCAGTGTCTTCTGGTATTACTGGGGATGCTGGCGGCAGGTTATGGTACGGCGTTAATGGTCCGGTTCTTTGCTTCCTGGTTACCCCTGGCCTACCGTTACCTGCTGGTGGGACTGGCCCAGGGGGCGGCCGTCCTGGGGGGACTGCATTATTTCGTGCGCAAGAAAAACGGCCTGGGATTGGAAGTTGTGGGTTTAAAAGCCGCTTCTTTGGTCCGGGCCATAGCTTCAGGCGTGGGAGGCGGCCTGGTTTTATTTTTACTGGTAGTTATTGTCGGCAGCCTGTTACAGTTCTTTTTACCCGACCAGGCCCCCCAGCCCTTTACCGAACTGGTCATCAACGCCCGGCAGCCCCGTGACCTGGCTATACCGCTATTTCTCGGTGCTTTTCTGGCTCCCGTTACGGAAGAACTTTATTTCCGGGGGTTTCTCTTCCCGGTCCTCAAAGCCCGCTACGGCTTCGGCAGGGGCCTTCTGGGGAGCGGCCTGATCTTCGCCCTCCTGCACCTGGACCTGGTGCGTTTCTTGCCCCTTGCTCTCGGCGGCATGGGCCTGGCTTACCTTTATGAGCGGACAGGAAATATCCTTACCCCCATCGTTGCCCATGCTACCTGGAATACCATTATGATTCTTCTACTTTATTTTGCCTTGCGGTAGGTTGGAAGATATGGAATGCTGTGCACTGCTCATAAGGGGAGGAATGCCTGGCCGGATTGCAGTCAGGGGAACGAAATGTTAACATAATGAGAGAACAAGGCTGACCATACAGGGAGGGGAGAATAATGGCCGGGACTGCCAGGGATTTCTGGGGAGAAACCTTTAATGCGCTGCAGCAGGGAATGATCTATGTCGACGCCGGCGGTCACATCCTGGTGGCCAACTCCCTGGCTGCCGCCATCCTGGGGCTGGCTGGCCGGGATTTAAAGGGCCGGCGGCTGACGGAGGTTTTCCCGGAGACGCGCCTGGCCGAGGTCTTTACCCACCGGCGCCCCCTCCAGGGAACCTGTTTTGCCGCCGGGGGTAAAAACTACCGCGTCGATTATTTCCCCGACGGCCAGGGGGGAGTCCTCGTTCTTTTTACGGAAGAACAGCCGGACGCAGCCTACCTTCAGGCCCTTAATGAACTCTACGCCGCCCTCCTTGATGATTTTCCCCTCAACCTGGTAGTGGTTAACCGCCAGGGGGTAATCGTTAGTATCAACCAGATGTATGCCGAACTCCTCGGCCAGAGGGCTGATGTCCTTACAGGCCGGGAGATAGAAGATGTTTTAACCTTTAGCCGCCTGCGGGAGGTCCTGGCTACCGGCCGGCCGGTAGTCGGTCACGAGGTCCATTATGCCGGCAAGAAACTGCTATTGTCGGAAATGCCTGTCAAAGATGCCGCGGGCAACCTCCTGGGTGCGGTTGGCAAGGCCATGGCAGTTGAAGACCTGGCCGCTGCAGGCCTAAAAGATATTTCCCGGCGCTTGCAGGTTTTAGAGGGCAAGGTCCTCTTTTACCAGCAGGAACTCGCGTCCCTCCATGGGGAACAGGACGCCTGGCAGGGGATACTGGGGACGAGCCCGGCCGTGGTGCAGCTGAAAAAACTGGCGGCCCGGGTGGCCCGGGGCGAGGCTAACGTTTTGATTACCGGCGAGAGTGGTACCGGGAAGGAACTGCTGGCCCAGGCCATTCACCGGGCCAGTTCCCGCCGTAATGAGCCCCTGATTAAAATAAACTGTGCCGCCATCCCGGAGAACCTGCTCGAAGCCGAGCTTTTCGGTTACGAGGAAGGGGCCTTTACCGGGGCGGCCCGGGGCGGCAGGCCCGGCAAGTTTGAGCTGGCCGACGGCGGCACTATCTTCCTGGATGAAATCGGCGACCTGCCCCTCAGTATGCAGCCCAAACTACTGCGGGTCCTGCAGGAAAGGGCCTTTGAACGGGTCGGGGGACGCCGGACCATCAAGGTTGATGTGAGGATTATTGCTGCCACCAACCAGGATCTCCTGTCCCTGGAGGCGGCCGGCAAGTTTCGCCGCGACCTTTATTACCGCCTGGCGGTGGTGAACCTGCATATACCGCCCCTGCGGGAGCGGCCGGAGGATATCCAGGTTTTGACGGCGGCCATTATCCAGCGCCTTAATAACCGGTATGGGATGGCTGTCAGGGGCCTGGCCCCGGCGGTGCAGGAGCTTTTTTACCGCTATACCTGGCCGGGTAATGTCCGCGAACTGGAGAACGTCCTGGAGCATGCCTTTAATTTCCTGGAACCGGGAGAAGAGATCATCCGCCGGGAGCACTTGCCGGCGAACCTGCAACAGGTGGGCGGTAAAGCTGCAGGCCTGGAATTGAAGGAGGCCGTTGCTGAAGCTGAAAGGGCAGCCATCCAGCGGGCCCTGGCGGCCGCCGGGGGTAATAAGCAGGAGGCGGCAAAGCTCCTGGGCATCCATCCTTCCGGCCTGTACCAGAAATTAAAACGCTACAGTATTGAGTGAACTTTTCCGGGACAAACCCCAGAGTTTTCCGGGGCGAATTTCTGGCAATAAACGAGGGATTGCTGATGGCACTGGCAGAGTTACAACAGGGGATAGTTAGCCTGTTCCAGGGCCAAGGGGAAGCAGCCGTGGATCGGTGGGTGGCTACTACTTGCGGTTATTGCGGTACCGGCTGCGGCCTCTACCTGGGGGTTAAAGACGGCCGGGCAGTGGCCGTTAAACCTGATACCACCGCGCCGGTAAATAAAGGCCACCTGTGCCTCAAGGGCCTTTATGAGTGGAAAACCCTGCACCACCCGGAACGGGCGACGGTACCCCTCCGCCGCCGGGGTAAGGAGATGCACCCCGTGACCTGGGAAAGGGCCCTGGAGGAGGTGGGGCAGCGTCTCCGGGAAGCCCTGGCAGCCGGCGGTCCGGAAGCCGCCGGCATTTACCACGGCGGGCAGCTGACCCTGGAGGAATACTACGCCATCCACAAGCTGGCTAAAGGCGTCCTTGGTACGCCCAATATTGATGCCAATACCCGGCTCTGTATGGCCTCCACGGTAAGCGGCTATATCCGCTCCTTTGGCGTTGATGCCCCGCCGGGTTGCTACGAAGACCTGGATGTGAGCAGCCTCATCTTTATCTTTGGCGCCAACCCGGCGGAGATGCACCCCCAGCTCTGGCAGCGGATTTTACGCAACCGTAAACTTAACGGGGCTAAAATCGTGGTGGCCGACCCGCGCCTTACCCTGCCGGCCCGGGTGGCCGATCTCCACCTGCGGCTGCGCTGCGGCAGCAACATCCCCTTGCTGTATGGCTTGATTAATATTCTGATTAAGGAAGACATGCTTGACCGGGACTTCATCCGGCGGGCGACGACTGGCTTTGAGGAACTGGCCCGCGCCGCTGCCGCCTTCCCGCCGGAGCGGGTGGCCGGGCTGACCGGCGTGCCGGCGGCGGATATTGTGGCCGCCGCCCGCCTCTTCGGCCGCTCCCCCAGCGCCGTGACTGTCTTCTGCCAGGGGGTAAACCAGAGCAGCCAGGCGGTTGATACGGTAACTCTGATTAACTCCCTGCACCTGATAACCGGTAAAATCGGCCGGCCGGGGTCGGCCCCCTTTTCCCTGACCGGCCAGGCCTCGGCCCTGAGCATGAGGGAGATTGGCGGCGGCGGTTCTTTGCCCGGTTTCCGCAACCCGGAGAATCCTGAACATCGCCGCCAGGTGGCAGATTATTGGGGTATCCCGGAAGAGCGGCTACCCCGGCGGGTCAATGATATCAACCGTATGCTGGAGCTGGTGGAAGACGGCAGGCTCAAGGTCCTGTGGGTCATCGGCACCAACCCGGCCGTCTCCCTGCCGGATCTGGGTTTCAGCCGCCGCCAGCTGGAGAAGGTCTTTTTGATTGTCCAGGATATCTTTTATCCTATGGAGACGGCGGCCTTTGCCGATATCTTCCTGCCCGGTGCCGGGTGGGGAGAAAAGGACGGGATAATTACCAATTCCGAGCGGCGGCTGAATCTCGTCCGACGCGCTGTGAATCCCCCAGGAGAGGCCCGGGACGACCTGACCATCATCAGCCAGGTGGCCCGCTACCTGGGTGCCGGGGAGCTCTTTGCCTGGCCGGGGCCGGAGGATGCCTTCCGGGAGTTGCGCGAGCTAACCCGCGGCCGGCCCAACGACATGACAGGGGTGGATTACGCCCTACTGGAACGCCTGGGGGGCGTCCAGTGGCCCTGCCCGGAGGGCGGCCGGGGTACGTCCCGCCTTTATACGGGCTGCTTCTTCTTTACCAGGCCGGAAGAGGCCCAGGGTTACGGTGAGTTCAATCACCCGGAGGGCAGGGCGCGTCTCTGGGCTGTTCCTTATACACCGCCGCCGGAAGTACCTGACGGAGAATTTCCCTTCTGGCTCAATACCGGCCGGATTATTGAACATTACCACACCCGGACCAAGACCAAGCGCATACCGGAACTCCAGGCCCTGGTACCCGGGGCCTATGTGGAAATTAACCCGCAAGACGCGGCACGTTTAAAGGTGGCTGAGGGCGAGTTGGTCCGGGTGGTGTCCCGCCGGGGCTGGATTGAGGTGCCGGCCAGGATTACAGAGGTGGTAGCGCCGGGGGAGGTCTTTGTCCCCTTCCACTTTGGCGATCTGGACCCCGGCGAGAGGGAAAGGCGCCAGGCGGCCAACCACCTCACCGGCCGGAACGTCGATCTCCTTTCCGGCCAGCCCATGGCCAAGGCCGGCGCCTGCCGGATTGAAAAACTTCAAGCTGGAAGTGCGGGGCAGGAGGGCCGGGGTGAAAAGGGCAACGGCACGAGGATTTTCTATAAATCTAGAAAGGGATTATAAAATTTTAGAGACCTCATCAGCTCAGGACGGTAAAAAGTCCCGGGAAAACACGCCCCGGGGCTTTTTTTTTGCTGGCATGAAACTTGCATTAAAAAATGTATAAATGAACTACTTTCACAAGGCGGTGGAGGGGCAAAAAATGACCGGAAATACTATTGGGGATGCCGGAAGCGGGTCCCGGAATGTACCGTGGAGGTGACAGGCAAAGTTATGAAGGACAAAAATGAGAAGCGAGAATTCAGGCTCAGCCGGCGCCAGTTTTTAAAGGCGTCGGCGGCGACGGCCGTCCTGGCGGGTACGGCGGGGACAAGTAAATATTTTATTTCCCAGGCTGTGGCAGGGGGGAGTCCAACCCCATTAAAAGAAGTTAAATACGTTCGCAGCACCTGTTCGCCCAACTGTACTTCTTCCTGCGGGATAAGGGCTATGGTAGTAGACGGGCAAATAAAGGCCTTATTTCCTACCAATGATTATCCCGAGCCCGAGTACGGTCCCCGGGGTTGTTTAAGGGGTTTGAGTTATATTAACGTTATTTATGGCCCTGACCGGATCAAGAAACCCCTCATCAGGACGGGAGAACGGGGTAAAGGAGAATTCAGAGAGGTTTCCTGGGAAGAAGCGCTGGATTACACGGCCGGTCGCTTACAGGAAATTGCCACCAAATACGGCCCGGAAACTGTTTGTTTCAGCTTTCAGGTAGGCGGGACCGGCCACGTCCAGAAAGGAGCGTGGATCGCTCTCTCTACCCTGGCTGGATGGAATTTGAACCATCCTTATGATAAGAATGGCGACCTGCCCATGTTCTGGCCCCAGACTTTTGGCGTCCAATCAGAGGAACTGGAACCCCTTGAATGGGCCAATTCCCGTTATATTGCTGTTTTTGGTTCCAATATTATGGTAACGCGCTTGATTGATTCTGACTTCTTAATCAAAGCACGTAATAACGGCGCTAAACTTGTTGTTTTTGACCCTAACTACTGCCCGACTGCTGCTAAAGCGGATGAGTGGATCCAGCTTAAACCCAGTAGTGATGCGGCTCTAGCCTTAGGAATGGCCCGGGTGATAATTGAGGAAAAGCTGTATGACGAAGAATTTATTAAAACCTTTACTGATATGCCACTTTTGGTTCGCCTGGATACCAGAAAGCGCCTGAAAGCTGAAGAGGTTAAAGGTCTGGACAAACCGGCAGATATACCGCCATACCGGGATGTATTTGTCGCTTACAATGGGCAGTTCCTGGCGGTACACCCGGAAAAACTGGAACTACCCCTTAATGTAATCCTGGAAGGTGAAATTGAAGTAGAATTGAAGAATGGCCAAAGGGTAAAGGCCAAACCGGTCTTCCAGTTGCTAAAGGAACACTTAAGCACTTACACACCGACATATGTAGAGCAAGAAACCGGTGTACCCGGGGATACAGTTGCCCGCCTGGCCCGGGAGATGGCGACCACGAAACCACTGCACGTCATCTACGGTGCCAGCAACTACCAGTGGTATCACGGCGACTTGAAGGGCCGCGCCCTGGCCCTGTTGCCGGTGCTGACCGGTAATATCGGTAAACCGGGTGCGGGTATTTCCACCTATGCCGGCCAGTACAAGATCCGGTTTAATGTTAAAGAATGGTGGTTCCCTAAGCCGGCCAGGTGGCTTCCTTGGCTCTATATCCTGCATGGTCCCACTAAGGGTATGAAAGCCCAATGGCCCAAGAATGGGGTGAAGGCACTGATATTTGGCTGGGGTAACCCTTTCGACCAGCATAATATGGCCGACCGTTTACGGCAAATGGCAGCCAGGGGAGAAATAGAATTTATCGTCGGCCTGGACCACCAGATGACCACCAGCTGTCTTTATAGCGACGTAGTATTCCCGGTAGCCAGCTGGTATGAAAAGACCGAGCTGACAACCACACCTTTACACCCTTATATACAGTTGCAGCAGCCGGCCATTAAACCTCTGTACGAATCGAAATCCGAACTTTGGATTGCCAGGGAGATTGCTAGGAGGCTTAACCCCGACTTTGAGAAACACTTTTTTCCTGGCCTTGATGAGAATATGGCGGCCGAAAAGGTAATAGAACTGCTCCTTAAAACCGGCGGCCCGCCGGTGGCCGGGATTACCCTGGAGCAGCTTAAGAAAGGCCCGGTGCGGCTGAAATCAGAGGTACCGGGGAATCGCCAGATCCCCTTTTACGAGCAAGTGCAGTTTAAAAAACCCTTCCCCCCGGTTAGCCGGCCGGCGGCAATTGAAGCTACAGCTAAATTTGTTAAAAGCGGCAGGATTGAATTTTACAAGGAAGAGGATACCTTTATGCAACTCGGCGAAACCTTGCCTGTGCACAAGCCGCCCTTTGTAGAAAGCGAGTATGCCTTAAACCCGGGAACCAAAGGCAAGTACCAGTTTGCTTTCATTACCCGTAACTCCCTTTACCGTATTCACTCCAATCACTCCAATAATATCTGGATGAACGAGCTGCAGGATAATAGGCCAAAGGTTTTCTTAAACCCTGAGGACGCGGCTGAAAAAGGGATTAAAGAGGGAGACCTGGTCGAAGTTTACAATGACCGCGGCAAGGTTAGAGGCTATGCCGTCCTGGATCCCGGCCAGGGGAGGAAAATCATCGTCTTTGAGCAGGGCTGGTGGAGCCGCTATCTCAAAGGAGATTCTTATAACTCATTAACCTATCCCTTTATCAAGCCCACCCATGAGGTCTACTTTGTACCCGGGATATGGGCCCCCAATACAGCCTGGAACGAAGCCCTCTGCGACGTACGAAAGGCAGGTGAGGTGTAATGAAGCTGGGAATGGTCATCGACCTGGACCGCTGTATCGGCTGCCGTACCTGCGCGGTGGTCTGTAAAGAGCATAATTCGCAACCGCCGGGCACCTGGTGGAACCGGGTATTTACACCGGGAAGTAAGGAGCATCAGATCCCCCTCGCTAAAGACGGGGAAGCGCAGATGTACTTTTTACCCGTATCTTGCCAGATGTGCGAGAACGCTCCCTGCGAAAAGGTCTGCCCGGTTGGGGCGACTTATACCGACGAACAGGGCCGGGTGTTGGTTGACTACGAGCGCTGCATCGGCTGCCGTTACTGTATGGCCGCCTGTCCCTATGGCGTGCGCCAGTTTAATTGGGAAGACGCCAGAAAAGCCAAAGAGAAAGCCGGTTACATGCCGGGCTATGATTACGGGTATCCCTTCGAGCACCGGGATAAAAGGGGGCGCCTGGTCTACACGCCGGATCGTCCTAAAGGTATTGTGGAGAAATGTACTTTCTGCGTGCAGTATACCGATAAGGGAGATCCACCTATTTGTGTTCAGGCTTGCCCTGCCGGGGCCCGCTTCTTTGGCGACCTCGATGACCCCAGGTCGGAGGTAAGCCGCCTGGTGCGGCAACGACAGGCCCTAAGGCTGAAAGAAGAACTGGGTACAAAGCCCAAGGTCTTTTACCTGCCGCCCACAGGACCGCGGAAGTAAAAGGAGGGAGAGCTTGTGAGGAAACTAAATGTGGCTTTTGTCCCGGGCCTGGTTCTTTTGCTGGTAAGTTTATTTACCTGGGGCTACCAGCTTAAAAGCGGCCTGATTGTGACAGGTATGCGCAATCCCTTTAGCTGGGGACTGTATATTGCTACCTTTGCCTTCTTTGTGGGGATTGCCGCCGGGGGGTTGATTGTTTCTTCTTCAGTTTACCTTTTCAATCTTGAGCAGTTAAAGCCATTTACCCGCATTGCTTCCCTTTCCGCCTTTGCCAGCATTATGGCCGCGGCGGTAGTCATCCTGCCGGACCTGGGGCGGGTAGACAGGATTTACAACCTGCTGCTGCACCCCAATTTCCGGTCGCCTTTAATCTGGGACGTAATAGTTGTTTCCGCCTACACCGTTTTAACTTTCTTGAGCGTTTATTTTCAGCTTTTACCGGACTGGAAAAAGGAAGGACGCGGTTTTCTTAACGGCTGGACAAGGAAGCTTTCCCAGGAGGAAGTAGAAAGCATTTCTGCCAGGTGGTCCCGGCGGGTAGCCATGGTGGGGCTCCCGGTGGCGATTCTAATTCACACCATCACGGCCTTGATTTTTGCCACCCAGGCCTCCCGCGGCTGGTGGTATACGGCGGTTTTACCCCCGGATTTCATTGCTGTGGCGGTGGCTTCCGGGACGGCCCTGGTGCTGGTGATTGCCCTCCTGGTGGCCGGGAAAGAGGGGTTTAACCAGTATGCAGGCGCCTTTAATACCCTGGCCCGGATTACAGCCGGCGCCCTGGCCGTCCACTTCTTTTTCGTAGCCATGGATATCTTAATTCACTGGTGGTGGGGCAGCCCCGAAGCCTTAAGTACCCTGGGCCTGGTTTTCAAGCGTTATGGCCCGGTCTACCTGGTGGAAATCGCCCTGCCGGCCCTGGTCATGGTTTACTTCTTCAGCGAGAAAGGCGGTCGGTCGGCCGGTTCCCTCTTGCTGGGATGCGCCCTGCTTTTTACCGGCGTATTTGCCCACCGGCTGATGTTGATGTTCCCGGCCTTCAACCAGTTCCCCTTAAGCCTTTCCCTCCCCGGCATGGAGGTCGAGGGCTGGAATTACCCCATAGCAGTTGGTGAATTTAAAGCAGGAGCGCCGGTATTTGCCGGCTCCTGGCCCTATGTGCCCACCTTATTTGAAGTTGCCGTTGATCTTTTACCCTTTGGCCTGGCCTTGTTGATTATTACCTTGATGGTAGGTTGGTATAATTTCTTGCCGGATAAACGTTAAGCCGGGACGACGGTCCCGGCTTTATAGTTTTCTTCTTCGGTTTCCCCGGCATGTTCTGCTAGCAACGACCGGACCAGGCTGGTTTCACCCTTTAACGCTCCGTACAACCGCACGAAGGGTTTTTCCTTCAGGGGGACCAGTACCAGCTTTCCCTCGGCCACCTGCACCTCAAACTTGTCCCCTTGCTTAATGGCATATTTTTTTCGGATGTCAGCGGGGATAATTAGCTGCCCTTTTGAAGATATCGTCACTACCGGCACTGCTTACTTCCTCCTCAACTTACATTATAAAGGTAAGGCCGAGGAGAATCAACGTATACGAAAGTCCATCTGGCTATTAATAGAAATTTCCATGGGAAGAAAAAATATCAAACCTGAATCCATGACAACCCAATAACAAAACAGTTTTTGTATGGCTCAAAATTTTTCTAGAGAAAAAGTTTGCCAGGCTGGACAAAATAGGGGCACCTGGGTTCCCCGGTAATTTCGCGGCTGATGATGACCAACCCTTGAAAATGGCCGTTTTGGCTTAAAGGGATAAAATAGTTCTGTACCCAGCGGTGGCCATGGTAAATGGTGTGCTGCCATATAGAGGGGGATTATTCTGTGATTTTTTGCCAGCACGCCTGAATTCGCCCATGCAAATGGGGTGGGTGGCAGTCCAGGAAGGTGGCTGCGGTGCCGTCGGCATTTACCAGGCAGCAGCGGGCCGGTGCCAGCCAAGCCTGGGTTATAATAGTTTCTTTGCTAATCCCCTGCCCGTGCAAATAATCCCGGAGATTTTCCAATTGGGCTACCAGCTTTGCAATCGTTACCTTTTCTATCTCTTCGGTCAGGGTGGGGGTGATGCCCCAGGAGATAATACCGCCTTTTTGCAGAAACTTTATTACTTCTCCGGTATAACGGGTAAAAATGTGCCCCCACTGCAGGGCATCGAGGGAGATAATGTCCAGATCCAGGCCCAGCAAAAAGGACCAGTCGGGATTGCCACAGAGATGTACCCCTTTAGGTCCGGGGAGCATGGCCAGGAAATGGCGGTAATCCTCCCTGGCCCTTTCAGAACTGTAGCCGGTAAGGGCCATAAAGACCAGTTCCAGGCCCGGTTCATCCACCCAGACAAAAGCCCGGGGGTTTTTGGCTACCATGTCCTGGTAATGGGCCTGGATTTTTTTAGCTATTGCCAGTGTGATCCTTATCACATGTTTACACCCTTGACAGGGAAGTTATTACCAGTCATAATGTAAGTAAATATTTACTTATAAAGGAGGGCGGCGATGAAACGGAAGCATTCACTCCAGCACTGGCGCCTGGGGGTGCAAATCCTCGCGTTTCTGTTGTTCGTTTACCTGCTAATAAGCGGGAAAAACAAGCTCTGGATGCTGATCATGATGGCTTTCCTGCTCATAACTCCGTTTTGGGGGCGCCTCTACTGCGGCTGGCTCTGCCCCCTTAATACCCTCTTGCGCCCCGTCAACTGGCTGGTGAGTAAAAAGGCCCGGCGGTTGGCAAAAGACATACCACCTGTAGGCAAGAGCCCATGGTTGCGGGCTGTAATTTTTATCCTTTTCCTCCTTGTTTTCTTGATGACGCTGCGGGGTATTATCAAAATAAACCTCATTGTGCTCCTTGCCCCCTTCGCCATTTTGACCACCCTCTTTTTCACCGAGTCTGCCTGGCATCGTTACCTTTGTCCCTTTGGTGTACTCTTTAGCTTGCCCGCAGGCGTTAGCCGCTGGAGATTCCATATTAACCCGGATCGCTGCCTAGCCTGCGGCCGCTGCCGGCGGGTATGCCCGGTGGGGGCCATCGCTACCAATGAAGCCCCGGGAAAAAGCTACCGCATCCTGCCCCGTTACTGCCTTTTTTGCTTCGCCTGCCTGGAGGTTTGCCCGCGCAGCAGCATTGAGCTAACTGCTGCCAGGCCGGGTAGTTCCAGGGAGAAAATGACTAGAAACCTTTGAATCTACCAGCAGGGAAGGTGATAGCATGACTGTGAAAGAGACCAGCGCCACCAGGCAACAACAAATAATAGCCGCTGCGCTGGATATTATAGCTAAGCGCGGGCTGGCCAATCTTACCACCGCCGCCATCGCCCAGGAGGTAGGGTTCAGCGAGGGGGCTATTTTCAAGCATTTTCCCGGTAAAGAGGCCATCCTGGCCGCGGCCGTTAAGAGTGTCGGCGGCCGTTTGGCCAGCCAGGCTGCAGCCATAGCCGGCCGCAAGGACGTGCCGCCGGGGGAGAAATTGAAATTAATTTTAGACCTGCACCTGTCCCTGGCGGCAACCAGCCCGGCTATGCCGCGCATTCTCTTTTCCGACGAATTATATACCAGCTATGCGAGCCTGAAGGAAATCATCAGGGGGATTATTGCCGGCTATACCCGGGCCCTGGAAGCGATTTTTAACGAAGGGATGGAAACGGGCGAATTTAAGCGTTTTTTCCCTGCCCATACCCTGGCCTTTATCTTTATTGGCCTGATCCAGAGCACCATAATTCGCTGGCGGCTTGACGATGGCATTGATCCCCGGGAGCAGGGCCAGCACATCTACCGGGCTATCATGTTTATGGTCGGACGGTAGCCAGGTCAAGGCCGGCCATAGCTGGTTTCTTACAGGATTACAATCTAAAGTAAGTAATCTAAACCTCCCGCGTACGCGGTCATATTCAAAAGATCCTCGGGCCGTTCGATCATTCCTCTAAAGCTTGCTGGAGAAAATCCTTAATCCTTTGACCTCGTGAAAGGGTGCGCTAAGTAAGTGTAGATGCATGTTCCAGGTTGATAATGTCAAGTACATTCTAATTGTAAAGGGGGTAACATTATGGAGATCAAATTAAAGTTGACCGGCCTGCTCAGGAAGGGAGTGACATTTTTACTTATTGGCCTGGTGATCTATGCCGGCGGCAGGTTGACCTATAACCGGGTCACAGCCTTGCGCAGCTCACCACCCGTGACCGAGGCGGCAGGGCTGCCGGTAAAAACGGCCCGCGTGACTTCCGGACCAATCCAGGAAACCCTCACCTATGTGGGAACAGTACGTTCTGACCATGAGGTGTTTTTGGCTGCTAGGATAACAGCTACAATCCTCAGGCAGGAAGCCCGGGAAGGAGACTTTGTCCGGGCGGGTACGCCCCTAGTGATCCTCGACGATAAAGAGCTGGTAGCCAGCACCAATACCTTAAAGCAAAAGGTAGCCAACGCCCAGGAGAACGTGACCTACTGGCAGAAAGAAGTGGCCAGGAATAAATCTCTTTATGAACAGGGTGCTATACCAGCTAAACAATATGAAGATACCAGGTATGCCCTGGAACAAGCAGAAGGTAATCTCAAAGTGGCCGAGGCTATGCTGGAAGAATCTTTGACTAATTTACGTAACGTAACCCTGAGCACACCGGTAGATGGAGTTGTTACAGATGTGGCTGCCTATGCGGGTGATCTTGCTGTTCCAGGCAAACCGCTGGTGACCATCGCCGACGTCAAGCGGCTTAAAGTAGAGGTCAAACTGGTGGAAGGGGACCTGCCCAAAGTCCAGGTAGGCACCAAAGTCATGTTGCAGATGCGTACTGGCTCGGTGAAACCAATTATTTCCCAAATAAGCAAAATCCATCCGGCTGCCGATCCGGTTTCCCGGACTACTGTAGTGGAAATCCCTTTACCAGGGGAGGTTGGCAAGGACCTGAGGCCAGGTAACAGTATGGACGCAATCTTTATCCTCAAAGAAAAAAAGGATGCCATCCTGGTTCCCCGCCAGGCCGTAATTGAGGATGGTGATAAAACCTATATCTTCGTCGTCGCTGACGGTAAGGCACAGCGCCGGGAAATTAAGAAAGGGATCGTCAATAATGACTATGTTGAAGCCCTTGGTGGCGTGGGCAAAAATACAGTGGTAGCGATCACTAATTTAACGGAATTATATGATGGCCGTACCGTTTACCTCTACGACAGGGGGCAGGAGCAATGAATTGGGCTGCCTATACTCTCAAACACCGGTACACTATTTTTGCCCTAGTTATTGGTGTAATTATTTTTGGCATCTTTGCCAGGAACTCATTGAAAATAGAACTTTTTCCGGAAACGGCGCCGCCGCTGGTAAATGTAGTTACCGCTTATCCGGGTGTAGCCGCCGAAGATGTTGCCAGAAATGTGAGCAAACCGCTGGAAGAAGAGATGGCCACCCTGGAAGGCGTAAAGAAAATATCTTCTACCTCCCAGGACGGTCTTTCCATAGTCCAGGTCGAATTTCAGTACGGCAAGGATGTCGATGTTGCGGCCGTTGATGTGCAAAATGCAATTAACCGTATTAAGAGGAGTTTACCGGGCGAGATTCAGGAACCCCAGGTGATGAAGTTCAGCTCGTCAGATAAACCTGTTGTCACCTACAGCGTCAGCAGTACCAAAGTCCCTATGACCGCCGTACGCACCCTGCTGGAAAACGATATTAAAAATGAAATCCAGATGGTCGACGGGGTGGCTGCCGTTGATATCTTTGGCGGTTATAAGCACCAGATCAATGTTTTTCTGGACCGCAGCAGGCTCGAGGCCTTACAGATACCCCTGGAAAAAGTGGTTGCCGCTCTCGGTACCCAGAATATAGCTGATCCCGGCGGCCACATTATCCAAAAGGAGAAAGAATATCTAATCCGCATTGTCAATGAGTTTGAAGGGGCCGCCGATATTGGCCGTACCGTTATAGAAAACCGCAATGGCAACCTTATTTACCTGAAGGATATTGCCCGGGTGGAGGACGGCCAGGCCGAAAACCGCAGTGAGTTTCGCTTTGAAGGCAAGCCGGCTCTATCCCTCCAGGTTATCAAGAAAAAGGACGCCAATACTGTGGCCGTAGTAGACGGGGTCAAGGAAAAAGTAGCGGAGTTGCAACAGAAATATCCCTTTTTGGATTTCGTGATAGCCAGTGAAGATGCCTCTTTTACCCGTTCGGTTGTCGACAATATGAGCAGCAGTATCGGTACTGCCCTTCTGTTTACAACTTTAATTATCTGGTTCTTTATTGTCAGCCTGAAAGAGAGCCTGATCGTGGCCCTTTCCATGCCCCTCTCGTTTTTAATGACTTTCGCTTTGATGAAGGTGACCGGGCTGGATCTGAACCTGATTACCCTTTCTTCATTGATCCTGGCCATCGGCATGGTAGTAGATAATGCTATCGTGGTAGTGGAGAATATCACCAGGCACCGGGTGGAGCTGGGCAAAGATGCCCTGGCGGCGGCCATTGATGGGACCGGTGAAATATTTCTCGGGGTACTGGCCGGTACTACTACAACTCTCATCGTCATGATACCCCTCCTGTTTATCCCCGGTTTTGTGGGGCGGGTTTTTGGTCCGATGGCTTTGACCCTGATCCTGGCCCTGGGTTCGTCATTTATTGTAGCTGTGACCATGATTCCCTTATTTACAGTGCTGTTGCAAGGATTGCGGTTTGCCTGGCTTGAAAAATTCCTCGGTTTTTTAGCCTGGCCCTTTGTCCGCTTGATGGATGCGACCCGGGATATTTATCTTGCCATATTACGGTGCGCGCTGGGGTTTCGCTGGTTAACCCTGGGGGTGGCCATTGCCCTGCTAATTATAGGCATCCGGATCCTGGCACTGATCGGTATGGAGGTTTTGCCAAAACTGGACGCCGGCTCCTTCTATATCACCCTGGAAACCTCACCGGGAACTTCACTGGCAGGGACCAGTGCTATTGTAAGGCAGGTAGAAGAGTTTCTGGCGGCAGAGCCCAGCGTTGTGACGTATCATAGCAGCATCGGCTATGAGGCAGGGGCCCATTACCTGGGCGACAGCGGCGCCCAGGGTGTTACCCAGGCTTACATAACGGTCACCCTGACTAGCAGGAAAGAGCGCACGGAAGACATCTGGACCATTGAAGAAAGGTTGCGGGCCAAAATCGCCCGGCTGCCGGGAGTGCAGACATTTGTCGTCAAAGAAAGCGGTGGTACGGCGATAGCAACCACCAGGGCGCCAATTGATGTCCGCATAACCGGTAAGGACCCCGAGGTTTTAAATCACCTGGCGGAGGAGATTGCCACTGCCCTGCAACAGGTACCCGGGGCTGTCAATATTTACCGGAGCTGGACCTTGAACACTCCGGAAATTGACTTAAAAATTGATGCTAAACGGGCGGCAGAGCTGGGCCTGACACCGCAGATGGTATCCCGGCAGGTATTTGCGAGCATTGAAGGAACCCGGGCCTCGACTTTAAAAATGCCCAATCAGAAAGACACGGACATTCACGTGCGTTATGCCCAGGAAAATCGTGATTCCCTGGAAGAACTTTTGAATCTCCGCCTGACCACGCCGGCAGGGGTACAGGTGCCCTTAAGGGATATAGCCAGTATAAATTTAACCCGGGGAGCAAATGTAGTCACCCGGGAAAATCTCAACCAGACCGTCGATGTCCTGGGATTTACCTACGGCAGGCCCTTTAGTCATGTCATCGGCGACGTTGAACGCGTTTTAAAAAACATAAAGGTGCCGGACGGTTATGAAGTGGCGATAACCGGTGAACAGGCCGATCTGCAGGCATCCGGTGCAGACCTGCGCTTCGCCCTGCTGCTGGCCGTGGTGGCGGTGTACCTGCTGCTGGTGGCCCAGTTCAGGTCCTTCCTGCACCCGCTGACGATCATGATTTCCATCCCTTTGATTGTTATCGGGGTCGCTCTGGCCCTGCTGTACAGCGGCAAACCTGTTTCCCTGCCGGTCATGTTTGGCTTTATCTTACTTGCGGGTACGGTAGTCAACAATGCCATTCTCCTGGTGGACTACATCCTGCGTGCCCGTGAACAAGGAGCTGACCGGGAGACGGCTGTTATCCAGTCCGTTAAAACCCGCTTTCGCCCCATTATGATGACGGCCCTGTCCGACGTTGTCGGGATGCTGCCCCTGGCCCTCGAATGGGCCCTGGGGTCGGAACGTTTTTCACCTCTGGCCACCACCGTCATAGGTGGTATTTTAGCGGCAACCCTCCTGACCATGGTCGTAGTTCCCGTCATCTACTCCCTGTTTGATGATCTGGGAGGCCTGTTTGTCAGGAAAAAACAACACCCTGTACCTACTATCACCCAAGCTTAACAGTTTTGAGGCACTGTGGAGAATATACTCGAATACAGTAAGTATGTACTTCGAACCGTTTAACGCAAAAATAAAAAAAGTACCACAGTCCGCTCTACGTGCAGTTGGCGCATAGCTTCCGGGCCTAAGAAACGCATAAGCCGCAGGCTCGTGTCCTGTGGCCCTTTGGCTGGGAAGAGGAGGTAGGTCAGGGAGGGCATGCGCCGGCTGGTGGACAGCATCAACCGCTTCCTGGGGCCTTTTTCTGAGGCTACGCAAAAAAGGGGAGAAGATGCGCGGGTTTTTCCGCGTCTTCTCCCTTCGCGTCTACTCCCTTTATTTCGCCGGGGACAAAAGCTTTAGGCCGGTGCCTGTTCCTGCTGCGCCGGGAGGGTATTGTTCCCGGCCGCGGGGCGGCCAGTTGAAACTAGCCGCTTTTAGCCATATTTTTCGGGTTGGGTGTCTTAATGACCAGGACGCTGAAATGGGTGCCGGCATTGGCGGCCAGGGCGTGGGGGATACCAGCCGGGCTGACTACTATCTCCCCGGCGCTGACTTTAGCCGTTTCCGGGCCGACAGTCACCGAACCCTCGCCTTCAATGATATGGAAGAGAACGTCTACCGGGGTGGTGTGGGACGGCACTTCGTCACCCGGCGCCAGGGTCAGGTTCATGATATTGATGTAGGGCACGTCCAATACGGCCCGCGCCTTGACACCCCTGGGGGTTACCTGCTGCGGCCGCTCATTAATGCGGATAATCTCCATGGTTTTTAAGCCTCCCCGGCGGCCTTGCGGCCGCCCTGTATTTTTATCTATAATTGTAGGCTTCCCTGTAGGGAAAGCAGTGATGTTGCGCACATAATCCAGAGTAAAATTTCACAGGTTAGCTTTACTGTAGGACCTGTTAGTAGGCAACCAGTTTTCCCGCCAGGACGGCCTTTTGTACTCCAGGATAAATCAGCATTATACGCTAAAGAACTTTTACCACCGGGCAAGGATCAATAAGAAAAGAGCGAAATAAAGATGTTGGGTTCAAAGGTTACACCCGGTACTCATGCCGGGCGGGGATTTACGTCAGTAATGTAGAAATAAACCGGGCTTTGACAGTATATGGAATTGATGTTAGAATAGTTTCAGAGAAAGGGGGCACCCCGGGATGTCTGTTAGCAAAGAGTTACTTGAGACCTTAATTCGTTTAGAGCCAGCCCAAGAACCTAATGAAAGTTTACGGAAATTGCTCCGGCAAAAAGTACTGAGTGATATCCGTAAATATGAAGTAATAAGCACTACTTTCCAAAAAAAATATGGTACCGATTTTAAGACCTTCCGACAATCATTACCACAAGGAGATTGGGAAGTTGAGCAGGATTATTTTGACTGGGAACTGGCTGAAACGAGGTTAGGGGAACTACGTAGTGAACTGGCTAGGCTGAGTAAACATGAATAATTGGATGGCTTTGCTTCAGGAAGCGGAGACTATTGCTAGAACACGCGCAATTAGTAAACTAATCATTATGGAGCGGGGTTACCAGGTATGTAAATTTCGCTTGCAGATTAATGAGGATTTATTTGTCCAAGTATATCGCAATGACAAATATGATACAACCAATTTTGCTCTGATTTTGGGGCGTATTAGGTTATATGGCCGGGATAAAATTAACGGTAAATGGCACCGGCATACTATAGAGAAACCATCGAGTCACGACCTTAGCCCTGAAGGGGCCAGGGAAGTGAGCTTGACAGAGTTCTGGGATGAAGTTGAAGCCATTATCCAGAATTTAGGGTTGGCTTCAATGTTATAAGCGCCACCCCCGCCATAACATATGGTGGGGGTGTTTTTATGGAAGCTATTATCCGCCAGGAGGCCGGCTGGATCCTTGCTCAGCAACTTCCCAGCGGGGCAGTGGTTACTGCTTACCCTGGCCGGCCGAAGATTGTCCCCTATTTTGCCCACCTGGCCCTCTACGGCCTGGCGACCTGGGGCTTTAGCCTTCCGCGGGTGCGGGCCTACCTGGATTGGTACCTGGCCCACCTGGAAAGGCCGGACCGCTATGGCATTACGGGTACCGTCTACGATTATTACCTGGACGAGAGTGGGACGGAGATACCTGCCTTGAGCTATGACTCCTCCGATTCCTACAGTGCCACCTTCCTCACCCTGGTGCGGTGCTATTGTGAAGCCAGCGGCGACAGGGAGTGGGTCGCGTACCACCTGCCGGAGCTCGAACTGGTAGCCGGGGCGATGCTGGCAACCTTGCAAAAGGATAACCTTACCCTGGCGCGGCCGGATTGGAAGGTTAAATACCTGATGGACAACTGTGAGGTCTATCAGGGGTTAAAAGATTACGCCTGGCTGCTGGCGCGCGTCAGGGGGTACGCCGGAGAAGCACGGATGCCAAACGGACACCTGGGGGCGGAGGGGGAGAAAAAGGTCAGTAAGTACGCCCAAGAAGCCGGTAGATATGCAGCCCTGGCCGCAAGAGTAAAAGATGCCATCCAGGCTAAAATGCTTCTCGATGGCGGCTACTGCCCCGCTATTTACCGCGCCGGCCTACGCCGGCGGCCCAACTGGAAAAAGTGGTACCCGGATGCCCTGGCGCAGCTGTTTCCCATTATAACCGGCGTCCTGTCGCCCCGGGAAGAGGCTGCCCGGCGCCTGTACGCCAATTTCCTGCGTAATTATCCCCACTGGTACCGGCAGACGGCGCCGGAGAATTTCATTACCACCCTAGTTGTGTACGCCGCCGCCCTGATGGAGGACCGCTGGCGGGTGCGCCAGTATGTGGAAGGGCTGGAGGAGAATATTATCGCCCGGGGTCACCCCTGGCCCTACCACGCCGCCGAAGCCGGCATTCTGCTCCTGACCCTGCGGTACTATCTCCAGTAGCCTGGCCCCTTGCATGGTCCCGCTCCTTGCGTTATACTCTATTCGGCAAAAAAAGAGGAACGGAAGGACCCTTATGGACCGGCAAAAGATCCGCAACCTGGCGATAATCGCCCACGTCGACCACGGCAAGACGACCCTGGTCGATGGCATGCTCAAGCAGAGCGGTATATTTCATGAAAAGCAGGTGGTCCAGGAGCGCATCCTGGACCGCAACGATCTGGAACGGGAACGCGGCATCACCATCATGGCCAAAAATACGGCTGTTTTTTATCGAGGTTATAAGTTGAACATTGTCGATACCCCGGGACATGCCGACTTTGGCGGTGAGGTGGAGCGCATCGTCCAGATGGTGGACGGGGCCCTGCTCCTGGTTGACGCCTTTGAAGGGCCCATGCCCCAGACGCGCTTTGTTTTGAAGAAGGCCTTGGGGGTAGGCCTGCAGCCCATTGTGGTCATCAATAAAATGGACCGGCCCAATGCCCGGCCGGCGGAGGTGGTCGATGAGGTGCTGGACCTCTTCATCGACCTGGGAGCAACCGAGGAGCAACTGGACTTCCCGGTGGTCTATACGGTAGCCCGCCAGGGGACGGCCACCCTGGACCCCGGCCGGCCGGGAGAAGATCTGCAGCCCCTCTTTGATACTATTATCCAGCATATTCCGGCCCCTTCCGGTGACCCGGCGGCAGCCTTGCAGGTCGGGGTGAGCATCATTGATTATGACCCCTATGTCGGCCGCCAGGCCATCGGCCGGGTGCATAACGGCACCATCCGCGCCAAACAGGATGTAGCTATAATCCGGGCCGACGGCAGTATGATTAAAGGCCAGGTGGCGGCCCTCCATGTTTTTAACGGGCTGAAGAAGGTTGCCGTTGAGGAAGCATCTGCAGGGGAGATTGTAGTCGTCAGCGGCCTGGAAGACATCAATGTGGCCAATACCATTACTTCCCCCGAAGACCCCCGGCCTCTGGACTTTGTGCAAATTGATGAGCCCACGGTGGCCATGACTTTTATGGTCAATAAAAGCCCCTTTGCCGGCCGGGAAGGGGAGTATGTAACCTCTCGCAAGCTCCGGGAGCGCCTTTTCCGGGAAGCCGGGTCGGATGTCAGCCTTAAGGTGGAGGAGACAGATTCCCCCGAAGCCTTGATAGTTTCCGGCCGGGGGGAATTACACCTGGCCATTTTGATTGAAACCATGCGCCGGGAAGGCTATGAGTTTGAGGTATCCCGTCCACGGGCCATCATTAAGGAAATTGACGGGGTAAAGTGTGAGCCCATTGAGGAACTGGTAGTGGAAGTGCCGGAAACTTATGTGGGTGCTGTTATTGAGTGCCTGGGCCCCCGCAAGAGCGAGATGGTTAATATGGAAAATAAGGGAGACGGCCAGGTACGCCTGACCTTTTATATCCCCACGCGAGGGCTTTTTGGCTTCCGCTCCGAATTCCTTACGGTTACCAGGGGTTTGGGTATAATGTACCATGCCTTTCACCATTACGCGCCCTATACCGGGGAAATAGTTACCCGTACCCGGGGTTCCCTGGTAGCCTTTGAAACCGGCGAAACGACGAGTTTCGGCCTGGAAAACGCCCAGGAGCGGGGTGAGTTATTTGTCGGGCCGGGAGTACCCGTATACCGGGGGATGATTGTCGGCGAGCACTCCCGCCCGGGTGACCTGATGATCAACGTCTGCAAGAAAAAGCAGCTTACCAACATCCGCAGTTCTACCGCCGATATTGCGGTGAAACTGGTACCGCCCCGGGAAATGAGCCTGGAGCAGTGCCTGGAGTTCATTGCTGCCGATGAATTGCTAGAAGTTACACCTAAATCCCTGCGGATGCGTAAACAGCAGGTGTGATTTTACCTTTATTCAGGTGTACAGTATACATGCCGGGATTCTGTTGACCTTCCTTCAGTCCTTGTGATATATTGCTATAGATCATATAGAGGGAGAAGGAAGGGAGAGCTTATGGGTAATACTTATGGTTTAGAGCGATTAGGTCTCATTAATCCCGGTACTGTTTACCGTAACCTGCCGGTGGCCCGGCTGGTTGAAATAGCTCTAGCCCGCGGAGAAGGCCTCCTGGCTCCCAATGGGGCATTAAGCGTGAATACAGGCAAGTATACTGGCCGTTCCCCTAACGATAGGTTTATCGTGGACACTCCCACCGTCCACGACAGCATCAGCTGGGGTACCGTCAACCAGCCTGTGAGCGAGGCGACCTTTGAACGCCTATACAGCCGCCTGACGGCCTACCTCCAGGGAAGGGATCTCTTCGTTTTTGACGGTTTTGTCGGGGCCGATCCTGCCTACCGCATGCCCATCAGGATTGTCAACCAGTATGCCTGGCAGAACCTGTTTGTCCACCAGCTTTTTATCCGGCCGACGGCGGCCGAACTGGCCGGGCATGAACCCCAGTTTACCGTTATCTGTGCCCCAGGTTTTAAGGCCATTCCGGAACTTGACGGCACCCGTTCCGAGGCCTTTATTGTCCTCAACTTTGACCGGCGCCTGGTTATCATCGGCGGTACCTCCTACGCCGGCGAGATGAAAAAATCCATCTTTACCGTTATGAACTACTTGTTACCAGCTCAGGGTGTTTGCCCCATGCACTGCTCGGCCAACATGGGCCCGGCAGGCGATACGGCCCTTTTCTTCGGCCTTTCCGGCACCGGCAAGACTACCTTGTCGGCCGATCCGGAACGCTTCCTTATTGGCGACGATGAGCATGGCTGGTCGGACAAGGGCATTTTTAACTTTGAAGGCGGTTGCTATGCCAAGTGCATCAAGCTTTCCGCCGAGCATGAACCCCAGATCTGGAATGCCATCCGTTTCGGCAGCGTCCTGGAGAATGTTGTTGTAGACCCCGATTGCCGGACCATTGACTACGACAGCGACGCCCTGACGGAAAACACCCGCGTCGCCTACCCGGTAGATTTCATCCCCAACGCCGTCATCCCGGGGGTGGGCGGCCATCCCCGGACGGTAGTTTTCCTCACCGCTGACGCCTTTGGCGTTATGCCGCCCATAGCCAAACTCACCCGGGAACAGGCCATGTACCATTTCCTGTCCGGTTATACCAGCAAGCTGGCCGGTACCGAGCGGGGGATTACCGAGCCCCAGGCGACCTTTTCCACCTGTTTCGGGGCACCCTTCCTGCCCCGGTCGCCCATGGTTTACGCCAACCTTCTGGGGGAAAGGATAGCCAGGCATAACGCCAGCGTCTACCTGGTCAATACCGGCTGGACGGGTGGGCCCTACGGCACCGGCCGGCGCATGAGCCTGCCCTACACCCGGGCCATGGTCCGGGCGGCTTTAAACGGTGAGCTGGATGAGGTGGAATTTACCCCCGACCCTGTATTCGGTTTCCTGGTACCTAAAGCCTGCCCCGGGGTCCCGGCGGAAATTCTCAATCCCCGCAATACCTGGGGGGAACCGGAAAAATATGATGCCATGGCTCGCAAGCTGGCCGGCCTCTTCAGGGAGAACTTTGCCAAATTCAAGGACGTCCCGGCCGGCATCCTGGAGGCTGGACCTGGCGGTAAATAGAAATAACCCTGCTAAGAATATCAAAAAGCCGGCTGTATATGATATACACCGGCTTTTTGATTCCGGAAGCTATGTTAATCTTCGCTGGCCGCATTGGAAAGGGTAACGACCATGCTGACTTCGCCTGCTGAACTGGCCCGGTCGAAAAGGGAGCGGATACCGGTCCAGACCTGTTCTTCGGTACCGTGGATTTCGGTGCTGAGGGGGCCGACATTGTAGCTAACGCCCTGCTGGGCCAGGGACTGGATAGCGTCATTGATAATTTCGCTGGCCCGGATTGTTTTCTGGGGGTAAAGGCTTACTTCCGCGCTGAGCATTGCGGCTTCCTCCTTTCGTTTGTAACTATTTTTTATCAAGGAGAAAGTGGTTATGCAAAAGGGTAGAGTAGAAGCAATTCTGGAGGCTTTGCGGGTTGCTTACCCGGGGGCGCGGTCGCGCCTCAAGTACAGCAATGCCTTTGAACTCCTGGTGGCGGCCATCCTCTCGGCCCAGACCACCGATGACCAGGTAAACAAGGTGACAGCGGAGCTTTTCCGGCGTTATCCCACGGCGGCAGCCTTAGCGGCAGCAGACCCGGAAGAGGTGGCCGCCTGTATTAAAAGCCTGGGCCTGTACCGGATGAAAGCCGCCCACCTGGTGGCTGCCTGCCGGATTCTGGTCAGTGAGTATGGCGGCCGGGTTCCGGACAATTTGCAAGACCTCCTGCGCCTCCCCGGGGTAGGGCGGAAGGTGGCCAATGTGGTTCTGAGCAACGCCTTTGGCCGGGATGTCATCGCCGTCGACACCCATGTCTTCCGGGTGGCCAACCGCCTGGGTCTGGCACGTGCCGGTGATGTCCTGGAAACAGAAAAGCAGCTTATGGCTATTCTGCCCCCCGGTACCCGCGGTGAAGCCCACCACTTGCTAATCCACCACGGCCGGGCGGTCTGCAGGGCCAGGCGTCCCGAATGCCGGCAGTGTGTGGTTAGTAGTTACTGTAGTGATGCGGATCACAATGGCCGGGGCAAGACATCACAATGAGCTTTTCGTAAAGTAGATAAAATATAGGTAAGCAAAGCAGCTTGATAAAAATCTAAGTCTCCCAAGAAGGTGATCTTATGAAACGCAAGATTGTCCGTATTGACGAAGAGAAATGCACCGGCTGCGGCCTGTGCGTATCGCCCTGCGTCGAGGGGGCCATTGAGATTGTTAACGGCAAGGCCAAAGTCCTGCGGGAGGAACTGTGCGATGGCGCCGGGGTCTGCCTGAATGTCTGTCCCACCGGCGCCCTGACCATCGAGGAGCGGGAGGCGCCGGCCTTTGACCCGGTGGCCGCAGAAAAGAACCTGGAGGCCAAAAGGGCTCAAGGCGCATCGCCCCGCTGCCTGCGTTGCGGCGCCGATGAAACCAAGGCCGTCCTTCTTTTTGCCCGCCACCACGGTGAAAGCACCTGGGTCTGCACCCGCTGCCTGCCGGTATTGATCCACGGGTAATGGTAAGATATCGCTTCAGGCTGGGAAAAGAGGCCAATAACCGTGGTCAGGGGCCACGTTACGGCTTCCTGATAATGGCCATATCAAAACCACCCGGGTTTAATCCTTCCCGGGTGGTTTTATTTCTACTTTATTCATTTCCGCTATGAAAGCACTATGGTCAGTTCCCTTTTGCTTGCTGCCTGGTATAGTTCAATAGACCCCCGGCCAGGATGATTGCCTGCTGGCGGGGTGAAAGGCCGTGGCGGACTTTAAAGGTAAAGCCCCTGGTAACGTTGGTAACTGCGATTTCCTCCTGCCCCAGGCCGGCGCGCAAATCAATGGTTAATCTGTCGCCGGCTGCGATGCGGTCATAATCGGCCGGGTCGGCAAAGGTTAGTGGCAGGATGCCAAAATTTACCAGGTTGCTGCGGTGGATACGGGCAAAGGATTTGGCGATGACGGCCTTGATGCCCAGGCACATGGGGCAGAGGGCGGCATGCTCGCGGCTGGAGCCCTGGCCGTAGTTTTGCCCGCCGACAATTATTCCCTGGCCGGCTTCCTTGGCCCGCCGGGCAAAGGTCGGGTCCACTCCCTCGAAGGCGTGCTCGGCCAGGGCAGGAATATTGGAACGCAGGGGCAGGTATTTGGCCCCGGCCGGTGAAATATGGTCAGTCGTAATATTATCACCAGTCTTTAAGATTACCGGTGCTTCGATTAACTGTTCCGGCGGCTGGGGTAAGGGCAGCGGTTTGATGTTGGGCCCGCGCCGGATCTCCACCTGCGAACCATCCTCCGGCGGAAAGATAAACATGCCATCGTCTACGGGGAAGCTTGCCGGTAAAGTTATATTGATGGGGTCACCTAGTTCCCGGGGATCGCTTAAGTATCCATTGATGGCCGTCGCGGCAGCAACCTCAGGGCTGGCCAGGTAAACTAAAGCGTCGGCAGTACCGCTGCGGCCCTGGAAGTTGCGGTTGAAGGTACGCACCGAGACACCACCCGAAGGCGGGGCCTGTCCCATCCCAATGCAGGGGCCGCAGGCGCATTCCAGAATGCGGGCGCCGGCGGTGACCAGGTCGGATAGGGCACCGTTATCCGCCAGCATACGGAAGACCTGGCGGGAGCCGGGGGCAATGACCAGGCTAACATCCGGGTGGACGCGCCGGCCCTTAAGGATAGCCGCCACGCGCATGAGATCGGTATAAGAAGAATTGGTACAGCTACCGATGGCCACCTGGTTGACTTTAATGGGTCCTACTTCCCGGACGGCGGCCACGTTGTCCGGCATGTGGGGCCTGGCCACCAGGGGTTCCAGGCTTCCCAGGTCAATATCAATGACCTGTTCATAGGTAGCATCGGCATCCGGTAGTAATTCTACCCAGTCATCAGCCCGTCCCTGGGCGGCCAGGAAGGCCCGGGTAACCTTGTCGCTGGGGAAGATGGAGGTGGTGGCGCCCAGCTCGGCGCCCATATTGGTAATGGTGGCGCGTTCCGGTACGGAAAGGGTGGCAACACCATCCCCGCCGTATTCGATGATTTTACCCACCCCGCCTTTTACCGTCAGGCGGCGTAAAACCTCCAGGATAATATCCTTGGCGCTGACCCAGGGGGATAAACGGCCGTGTAAATTGACACGGATCACGGCCGGCATGTTAAAATAAAAGGGTCCACCGGCCATGGCCACGGCGACCTCCAGACCGCCGGCGCCTATAGCCAGGGCGCCTACCCCCCCGGCGGTGGGTGTATGGCTGTCAGCACCCAGGAGAGTTGTCCCCGGGACGGCAAAGCGCTCCAGGTGAACCTGGTGGCAGATGCCGTTGCCGGGACGGGAAAAGATGATGCCGTATTTAGCGGCTATGCTTTGCAGGAAAAGGTGGTCATCGGCGTTTTCAAAGCCGGTCTGGAGGGTATTATGGTCGACATAGCTGACGGAAAGTTTGGTCCGCACCCGGGGGATGCCCATGGCTTCCAGCTGCAGGTAGGCCATGGTGCCGGTGGCGTCCTGGGTCAGGGTCTGGTCGATGCGAATGGCAACTTCCTCCCCCGGTACCATCTTGCCGGCCACCAGGTGCTGGCTGATTATTTTCTGGACTAAATTCTGGCCCAAGATAGTTTCCTCCTCTCCATAAATAGATAAATAATTAGAAGTGGGAAGTGGGAGGTCAGATATAATAAATATAACAAAAGTGGGCCGAAATGTGAACCCATTGCCGGTATGAGGGAACATAAAAATAACCCTGGTAAAAAGGGAAAATTTAGGGGGAAGGAATGAGGGGAATGGTAATAGGGGTAAGTACAGCGACCCTGCGTATTGCCGGGGCAAGGAGCCTGAAGGATAAGCGGCGGGTGCTGAAGAGTGTCCTGACGCGGTTGCACAACCGCTTTAACGTCGCCGCCGCCGAAGTAGGGCGCCACGACAGCCACCAGGAGGCCGAGGTGGGCATTGCCTGCGTCAGCACCGCCGGCAGCCATGCCGACCAGGTCCTGGCCGCGGTCATGGGCTTTTTGGAGGCTGAAGGTGAGATCGAGCTGGTGGATTATCATACGGAGTTACTTTAGTTTGGAATAATCCTTCAACGCGGGCTGGATACCGCTAGTGAACCCTGAAAATTAGAGGGCTGACTTTTATTTAAGTGAAAGAGCATTTTCAAAGGAGATTAGATTACCTTGCCACTGCACGTTGTCCTCTACCAGCCGGAAATCCCCCAGAATACCGGCAATATTGCCCGTACCTGCGCGGCTACGGGGACGGTCTTACATTTAATCCATCCCCTTGGCTTCCGCCTGGATGAAAAGCACTTGAAGCGCGCCGGCCTGGATTACTGGGAGGAAGTAACTATCCATGAACATAACAGCTGGCAGTCTTTCCTGGAAACCTACCCCCAAGCCACTTGTTACTACCTTTCGACTAAGGGCCATCGCCATTATACGGATGTCAATTATCGTCCGGGAGACTTTCTCGTCTTTGGCCCCGAAACCCGTGGCCTGCCTGCCTCCATCCTGGAGCCGGCAGGGGAGAAGGTATTGCGCATTCCCATGCGCCCGGGGCTTCGTTCGCTAAATCTAGCCAATACCGTCGCCCTGGTCCTTTACGAAGCCCTGCGCCAGCTTGCTTTCCCCGGACTGGTATAAAAAAGGGCCAGGTTGACCTGGCCCCGGATTAAACTTGACCATTTTTTTTAATTGTCACCGAAGAACAGCAGGATGAGGATCAGGAAAAGGATGAAAGCAAAACGTCTGTCTAAAGCTCCCAGGCCGCCCATGTAACTTCCCCTCCTTGATTGGTTTCAATATATCTTATGTCGGCCGCCTCAAATGGTGATGACCTAAATTAAAAAGGCCCATCTCTTGCTGAGATAGGCCTTTTATCTTTCTAAAACAATGGTCGGGATGACTGGATTCGAACCAGCGACCTCACGGTCCCGAACCGTGCGCTCTAAGCCAAGCTGAGCTACATCCCGGCAGCAAAACTTATTATAACCCAAAAACCACGTGAAGTCAATTGTAGCTTTTTTCCTTTGCTCTGGAAAATATCCTTATAACTTCTCTGTAGTTTGCTATAACTTTTCTTAACTTTCTAAACCAGGTATCGCTGACTTTCCAGGTTATATTTTACTGTTTTTCCAGGCAAGATAAAGATAGCATTTTAAGGAGAAGAAATCCTGATGGCTAATAAATCCTGGCGTTACCTGGGACATAGGAATAAGGCCGTTCCCCTGGTCGATGAAGGGCAAGCGGCAGCACTGCCGTTGCAATATAGCCTGGCGGTTAATCTAGAAACGTTACAGGCCATTTTCACCGCCTGCCAGGATGTTGTCTTCAGGCGGATGCGAATTGGCGGGGCTATGGGGCATCAGGCGGCTCTTGTTTATGTCGACGGGCTGGTAAACAATGATCTAGTCAATGATCAGATTATGAAGTCAATCCTCCTGGAAGGGCCCCAGGCGATGTCGGTATTGACGGGGGCACCTTATGAACTTTACCGCCAGGTCAGGGACTCCCTTTTAACTGTAGCCAATGTCCGAGAAATAATTGATTTCCGGGAAGCGGCCCGCTGTATCCTGAGCGGTTTTGCCTTATTTTTACTTGATGGTGTCAACCGGGCCCTGGCTATTGAGGTTTGTGGGTGGGAACACCGGGGGGTGGAAGAGCCGCCTACCGAGGCCTTAATCAGGGGGTCTCGTGAGGGCTTTTCTGATTGCCTGCGGACCAATACGGCCCTCTTACGGCGCCGCCTGCGGGACCCTCAGCTTAAATTAAAGACTTATTTTTTGGGCCGGCGCAGCCAGACGACAGTTGGTTTAATGTACATTGAGGGTATAGCTAACCCTGGGTTAATCACTGAAGTGGAGCAGCGCCTCAACGTAATCGATATCGATGGTATCCTTGAAAGCGCCTATATCGAGCAGTTTATCGAGGATAAATGGTATTCGCCCTTTGCCCAGATCCAAAATACCGAAAGGCCCGATGAAGCTGCCGCCGCCCTTCTGGAAGGGCGGGTAGTTATTCTAACCGATAATACACCTTTTGCCCTGATTGTACCTGCGACTTTCAACTCCTTAATGCATAGCCCGGAAGATCATTACCACCGCTGGTTTATTGCTGTCCTGATTCGCACTTTGCGTTTTTCCGGCTCTTTCCTAGCCCTGCTGCTACCATCCTTCTACATTGCCATGGTTTCCTTTACGCCGGAAATGATCCCTACCTCCCTGGCCATTTCCATCGGCGCCGGTCGCGAAGGCCTACCTTTTCCAACTATTATCGAAGCCTTTATCATGGAAAGCGTCCTGGAGCTGTTGCGGGAAGCGGGTATCCGCTTGCCGGGTCCGCTGGGGGAAACCCTGGGGGTGGTGGGGGCGCTTATTTTGGGCCAGGCGGCGGTCCAGGCGGGTATTGTCAGCTCGGCCATGGTAATTGTTGTGGCGCTGACAGCTATAGCCGGGTTTGTCGTTCCCAGTTATGACGCTGCTATCTCCTTACGGATCTTGCGTTTCTTTTTAATGATCATGGCGGCTGTTTTTGGCCTCTATGGCGTTATTTTAGGGTTGATGTTAATCCTTACCCACATGGTTTCTTTAAAAAGCTTCGGTGTACCTTATCTTAAGCCCTGGGCACCCTGGACAGCCGCGGATCTTAAAGATAGTATTTACCGGACCGCCCTTTTCAGGGAGCGCTTGCGCCCCGCTTATCTCAGACCCCTGGAAGCCAGGCGCATTGGTAGGGGGAAGAAAAAGCAATGAACCGGAGGAGCCTGTACCGGGCCGGCCTACTTCTATTATTGTTAACAATAATTACAGCTGGTTGCTGGGATAACAAAGACCTGGAACGCCGGGCCCTGGTGCTGGGGGCAGCAGTTGACCTGGCTGCTGCCGGTGGTAGTTTGGTGGTGACAGAACCATGGAAAATTACCCTGGAAATGCCGATCCTGCGCCGCATGGTTACCAGGGGTGAGGGCGGTGGTGGCGGTGGCGAAGGGCAAGACGAGAATACCATGCCGACCTGGCGTCTAACTTTAACGGGAACTACCTTTGCCGAGGCCATAAATAAGGCGGCTACCCGGTCGGAGCGGACCCTTTTCTTTGGCCACCAAAAAATACTTCTCATGGGCGAAGAACTGGCCCGCCGGGGTGATTTAAGGTCGGTATTAGATTGGTGGGCCCGCAACCGGGAAAGCTATCTGGCTATTGATGTCCTGCTGGCCGAGGGGTCTGCCGGGGATATTATGGAAGCCCGGCCCAAATTTGCCCGCAGTGTCAGCCTGTTTTTACATGAACAGATGCAGCAAGTCATTAAGACTTCCCGTTTTGTCAAGCATTCTTTAGCTGAAGTGCTGGCCGCCCTGGACGCCGGCCAGGATATTTTACTGGCAGGGGTTAAGATGGTACCCCGGCAAGAATTAGAAGTTAGCGGTGCGGGTGTAATTCGCGAAGGGCGGCTGGCGGGGTGGCTCACTCCCGAAGAAACCCAGGCCGCCCTCTGGATCACCGGGGAAACTAAAGGTTGCGACATCCTGGTAGTACCGGTACCAGAGTTACAGCAAACTTTAAGTGTAGAATTTGGTAAGCTCCAGGCGGAAGTAAAGCCTCTAATGGAAGAAGATAAATTAAGTTTTACTATAAAAATAAAGGTTGAAGGCAAAATAGCCGAAAAAATGGGCAACCCTAAGTTGTTTGCGGCTGCCGACCTGCATCAAGTGGAAAACAGGGCGGCCAGATTAATGGAGGAGCGTATCAGGCAGGTACTGGGCAAATTACAGCAACAGTACCAGGCTGATGTACTGGGCTTTGGTCGCAAGGTGGAAAAAGTTAGGCCGCGCCAGTGGGAAGCAATGAAAGGGCAGTGGCGGCAAATATACTCCAGCCTGCCAGTTACGGTACAGGTAAAGGTAAGCATCAGGCGTACAGGTATGGTGAGCTAAATGCTATCGCAAGAAAGAATTGGTACCAGTGAAGCCTTCTTTTTAATTGTAGCCGCAATGATCGAAGTTGGGACCTTAACCGGCGCCAGAGATATAGCCGATCAGGTAGGGGTGGACATGTGGCTGGTTTCACCCCTGGAGACTTTTTTCAGCCTGGGAGCAATCTACATTCTTACCCGCCTGGCCATGAAGTTTCCCCAGCAGGATTTTTTCGGCTTCAGCCGGCAAATTGCCGGCCGTTGGGTGGCCTGGCCCCTGAGTTTAGGTTTACTTTTTTACTGGCTTGCTTTGACGGCCCACGTTACGCGGGTTACTACTGATGTAATCAAAAATTCCCTGCTGGCGCGCACGCCGGCCGAAGTTATCCTTTTATCTTTACTTATTGCGGCGGCCTACCTGGCCAGCCGGGGCCTGGAACCCCTGGCGCGCGCCTGCATTATTATCATCATAGTCACTTTACCGTTGATTATGATCCTTTTTTTACTGGTCCTGCCCCATTTTCGCTTTGAGAATTTCTTACCAATCTTACCCAGAGGTCCCTGGCCGGTCCTGCGCCTGGCCTTTTGGCGCATTAGCAATGCCGAAGAAATGAGCCTGTTTCTAATCCTGGTTCCATTCTTGCAGCAACCCCGGGAAGCCTGGCAGGCTGCCAGCCGGGGTTACCTGGTGGTAATGGTCATCGTAATCACTGTCCTGACCACCTGCCAGGGTGTCCTGGGAATTGAGCTCCTTAAGTATGCTTTAATTCCGGGGTTAAGTGTTACCCAGCTGGCCGAGTTTGCCGGCACCTTTATTGAACGCATCAGCCTGGTTTTTATCTCCCTGTGGATTATTCTGGCGTTTCCTACGGTAGCGGCTCTTCTCTGGGCCAGCGCTTACCTGGCCGGGCGCCTGGTCAATTTAAATGATTACCGCCTGCTGGCCTTTTACCAGTTGCCCCTGGTCTTTTTCCTGGCCCGGCATCCAGGGAACAACCTTGAAGTGAAAAGCTTTTATTTCTTCCTCCAACCCCTGGGCTTTGCTTACTTGCTAATTATACCAGCAATCCTCTATCTTATTGCTATCATACGTTTTCCTCCCGCCGGGTCTTCCTGAAAGCACCGGAATACAAATCCAGGTTAAAAAGCCGGGGAACATTCCCCGGCTTTAAGTGTGTACGCCTTTTAAAGTAACGTAGCCCTATTTACTTGAAGTAGCGGTTAAGCAGACCTTCCAGGGCCAGGGCGTGGCGGCCTTCGTCCCGGGAGGACTCGTCAAAGAAGTCGTGGGCATGGTCGATGTTGTTTTCCTTGGCCTTGATAGCAGCCTCACGCTTGCCCTTGTTGGCCCCCAGCTCACCGGCCAGCATCTTTTCCAGGTTTTCCTTGGTGCTGGCGCTAATTTTGCCATTCAGTTCGGCAAAGTGGGCGGCGTGCTCGGCTTCTTCCCAGGCGATTTTCTCCAGGGCCAGGGCCACTTCGGGATAACCTTCCCGCATGGCCTGGCGGGCCATGGCTAGATACAGGCCAACCTCCATGGTTTCCCCTTTGAAATTGGCCTCGACGGCGTCCTCGACTACCGTGCCCTTGGTTACACCCAGTTTGACGTCATTGACCAGTTCTGCCATTGCCAATTTCCTCCTTAATAATAGTAATGGTTACTGTTAATATTTACGATTTTATTATATATATTGTGCCCATTCCTGTCAACCTTTTCATCAAAAAATGTGTGATCCATCTGTGATATTTAAAACTGTAAGCAGGAATTTCCAATGATATGGAGAATTAAACAATAAATATCCTAATGTTATAACCAATTATGGGGTGTAAAATATGCCAACAATCGCCTTAACAATGTCGGAATTTGTAGCAGAACTTTCCTACAATGACCTCCCAGATGCAGTTCGCTTTAAGGCCAAGCTATGCCTGCTTGATACTTTGGGTTGCGCTTTGGGAGCCTGCCGCCATCCCGATATTGCTAAACTGATAAAGGCGATGCGCTTGCTGGCAGGGGAGGGCAATAGCACCATCTGGGGAGAAGAGCAACCGGCCTCCCTTGGGGCAGCCATTATGGCCAACAGTAGTATGGCCCATACTTTTGATTTTGATGATTTTCATAAAAAAGGCAAGGTCCATTGCGGCGCCATTATTATCCCGGTTGTACTTGCAATTGCTGAACATGAGAAGATAAGCGGTCGGGAAATTATTACTGCCATTGTCGCCGGCTATGAAGTAATGTTACGGGTGGCCATGGCTGTAGATGCTGCTGCCCACCGGCTGCAGGGGTGGCACGGCACAGCTACCTGCGGGACTTTTGGTGCTGCTGCTGCGGCAGGTAAACTACTGGGACTGGATAAGTACTGGCTGGCCAATGCCCTGGGAACGGCTGGCACCCAGTCCGGGGGATTATGGGCTTTTACGGCTGATGGCGCCATGACTAAAAAATTCCACGCCGGCCGCGCTGCCTGGAGCGGCACCCTGGCAGCTTTAATGGCCAGGGCGGGTTTTACAGGAGCCACTAAAATTTTTGAGGCTGAAGACGGCGGCTTTCTACGGGCATTTTCCGGCAATCCCCATCCTGATCTCTTAACGGATGGCCTGGGAGAGAACTGGGAAATACTAAAAGTCGGCTTTAAACCATACGCTTGTTGCCGGACGGTGCATCCGGCTATTAGCGCCGCCATTGAGTTGAGCAAAAAGCATAATCTGAACTGGGAACAAGTTAAGGAAGCCCAAAAAATAAAAGTTTATACTTACCTGGTGGCCAAAAAGCAAAATGATCTGCCATTACCGCCGTTAAACCCGAATATGGCCCAGTTCAACCTGCCCTTCCTGGTGGCCCTGGCTTTGCGTGAAGGAACAGTACAGGTTAATCATTTCAATGAGCAGACCATCGGTGATCCCGATTTACTGGCAGTGGCCAGTAAGGTTGATGTTGAAGTAGATCCGGAAATAGAACGTAAATTCCCGGAACAGTGGAGCTGCCGGGTGGAAATTATTAATAAAAGCGGCGAAGCTATAGGTTTAGCTATTGAATCTGCCAAGGGGGACCCCGGTAATCCCCTGGATTTAGCTGCACATCATGATAAATTCAATGGTTTGTTAGCAGTTTCTCCCTACAGTCATTTAACCAGTTTATTAGAGGAAATTGTGTTAAAACTGGAGGAAGAGCAAAGCGGGCAAATGTTATTATCTTCTTTGTCACTTTAAAAAAATATTTGTCACACAAGCATTCCTGTAATGAATTAAGGTAGGTGTTGCCAATAAAAAAGCCTCCTGGTAAAAAGAAAATAGACCAAAACAAACAAACCCACCAGGAGGCGAGAAACCGTATGAATGAGGTGCAAAAGAAATTACTGGTCCATGGCGATG
>NZ_LTBC01000013.1 GCF_001594015.1 Moorella mulderi DSM 14980 | reverse complement strand
CCAGGCCCTCTACAAGACGGCTCAAGAGTCCATAGGAGTAACCGAAGGATTAACCGGAGCCCGACACAGGTTAAACGCCTGCCTGGACGAAATAGCCTTTTACCAGAAGCAGATCGAGCAAACAGAAACAACCATGGCCGACATCCTAGCAGGAATAGATATTGCAGGATATTTATTAAGCATCCCTGGTATAGGCTTGGTAACAGTAGCCGGCTTTTTAGGCGAAATAGGCGAACCCCAAAATTACGAGCACTGGAAGCAAATCCAAAAACTCGCCGGACTGAACTTAAGCGAACAAAGTTCCGGGAAAAAGGATGGTCAAAGCAAGATATCCAAACGCGGGCGAGCCGAACTAAGGAACCTGTTATACCAGGCCAGCCTAACTCTGGTAGCCAAAAACCGTGAATTTAAAGCTCTGTACCACTACTTCCTGACCAGGCGGGAAAACCCGTTAAAGAAAAAACAGGCCTTAGTAGCCATAGCCGTAAAATTACTGCGGGTAATGTACGGCCTGGCCAGGAAGAAAGAAAACTACGACCCCGACAAAGTATTAGGCGATTATCGCCGCGCCCAATTACAGCAAGCAGCTTAAAAATAAACCCCAAACACAAGGTAAAAAGTCTTGGGTGGGGGAAGCCTTAATCACCTCCATAAGGGCATAGACCCTGCATACAAGTACCAGGCACAACCCACCCGCCCTCAAAAGGCCGAACGAAGGAATGAAACAGGGCATAGACCCCGGGAGACATGATAGGGTAGCCGAGGGCAAGAAGTGGTGAGGTTACTACTCAAGACTTAAATATTAAGTCATCGTCTTGTTGTTGTGGACGATGATGGAGGTTTAGTCTGCCCTCTTGGACTTCATCATAAAAAATGAAAATCTAAGAGAGCAGGCGATTTAACGAGCTAGAAGCAAATTATTGAGATAGGAGGAATTTAAGACTATTTGTAGAATAATAGACATAGAGAAATGGGTCAGATGTTATGATGACATTATATTAGCCTCAGCCTAGACCTTTGTACAATGTTCGGCGGAGATCCCACTGAGACTATCTACGACTTGATACGAATACGTAAAGCAGACAAATCAATAACGGAACCGTAGCTGCGCCATTTTAAATATCAGCAGATGGGGGAAGCGGGTGTGGTTACCTCCTTAAAGGTTGAATTACATAAAAGTTTCAACTGGAAAATGGCGACCACTCTACTTTTAGGTATAATCTGCATGGCAGGTATTAACTATCTACCCTTGCCTGCTGGCCTTACCCTGGCCGGGCTGCGGTCATTGGCAGTCTTACTTTTGGCGGTAACTCTATGGATAACCGAGATTGTCCATCCGGCAGTAACGGCAATGATGATCGTTGTCATCCTTTCATTAGCAAAAATTATCACTTTCGAAAAAGCCCTGGCTGGCTTTGCCGATACTTCAATAGCCCTGTTGGTTTCTATCTATATTTTATCTGCCGCTATGATTAAAAGCGGCTTCGACCGCCGCCTGGCTTTTTTCTTATTGCGCCTCTCGAAGGGCAACATAAACCTCAATCTTTTAATGGTTGCCCTAACAATGATAGTTTTTACTTTTTTAATTCCTACTTCTGCCGGCCGGGCGGCATTGATGGTGCCCATTTGCACCGGTATAGCCAATGCCATGGAATTAAAGCCGGGAAGCAATATTGGCCGGGCTATGTTCCTGATCGTACCTTTCACTTCCCTTATCTTTTCAAGCTCCTTGCTGACGGGTTCCTTGTCCATGATTTATGCGGTCAGCCTTTTTCAACGGGTGGCAGGGTATTCCTGGAACTACCTGTCCTGGATGGCGATGATGGTACCGGGATCGCTAATCACGGTTTTGCTGGTGTGGCTGATGCTTTTGCGGGTTTTCCCGCCGGAAATAAAAGAATTAAATAAAGGCCTCCAATATATCCAGGAACAACTCGCCAGAATGGGCCCCATGACCATGGCCGAAAAAAAAGTGGCTTTACTTTTTATAGGAATGCTGCTCCTGTGGGTCACCAATTTCCTTCACCACCTGCCGACGGCTCTGGTTTCTTTACTGGCCGCAACCTTGACCTTCTTCCCCGGCTTTAACCTGCAATCGTGGAAAGAAGCCATGGTGAAGGTAGACTGGGGAACGGTAATTCTTTTTGGTGGCAGTCTATCCCTGGCCTCGGGATTGAAAGAAACGGGGGCGATGGACTGGCTGGCGGCAGTTGCGTTTGGTAATCTCAGGACCGGTAACGTGGCCTTGTTGGGGTTAATGGTCCTGGGGATCTGTATCGTCATCAGGCTGGGCTTTAACAGCGTGTTGGGTGCCAGCACAGTAATTCTACCCATGGTCATGGCTACGGCCGCCAACCTGGGTATAGAACCGGTTTGGCTGGGAATGATTGGCGTAGTTGGCTGTGAATTGTGCATGTTTTTACCTACCCAGTCACCTACTTTGCTGGCCACCTATGGGACAGGGTTCTACTCCACCAGGGATACTTTAAAAGCAGGCAGCCTGGCTACCTTATTATTAGTTGGCGTAACATTAGTAATGGCCAGTTTTTACTGGCCCCTGCTCGGCCTTAAACCCTGAGTTCTTTCAACCAAATTTTAAAATGAAGGGAGAGCTATTTTCTAATTTTGGTACCCATAAAATCCCGGGGCTAAAGGGGGTGAGAGAAACACAAGGGCTGAGGAAGCGAAGAAATGATTTAGCCGGAAAATACCAACTAGGAAAAGGAGGGCAAATTTAGTGAAGGGGAAAAAATTTTATTGGGTTCTGTTGTTAGGTTTATTTTTAGCCCTGGTGTTGGCAGGCTGCGGGAGCAAAAGCCAGGCCCCCGGTAAGGAAGAGCAGAAACAGACGTCACAAACCGCCAAATCTGAGGAAGTGAAATATCCAACCAAAACTATCCAAATTCTCTGCCAGTCTGCCGCCGGGTCGCCGGTGGACATTATGGCCAGGCAACTGGCGAAATATGCTGAGAAATACCTGGGGCAACCTATAGTAGTTGTCCAAAAAACGGGAGGTGGCACCTCCAACCAGCAGGTAGCTATTAAAGAGGCGCCGGCGGATGGTTACACCCTTGGCACCATTACTCCCAGCCATGTAGGGGATTGGAACAATACCTTAAAGGGCAAATTTGGAATTGATGATTACGTTTATATCACCCGTGTCCAAATAGACCCGTATGTTGTGGCCGTAAATGCCAACAGCCAGTTCAAAACCTTAAAGGATATGGTTGACTGGGCCAAGAAAAATCCGGGCAAATTGAAGGCCGGTGGGTTTGGCCCCAAGGGTTCGGGGCACCAGGTTGCCTTTGATATGCTGGCCCAGGCTGCTGGGATTACCTATACCTGGGTACCCTATGATGGCGGTTCAGCAGCAATAGCGGCGTTGTTGGGCGGCACCAATATCGATGTCGTCAATACCAACCCCGGTAATGTTATGGAACATGTCAAGGCCGGCAAATTGCGGGTACTGGGCGTCATGAACGACAAGAGGGTGCCTGCGCTGCCGGATGTCCCCACCTATAGTGAGTCTGGTTTTAATGTAGATACCTCCTGGGCCCAGTGGCGAGGCATTTATGCCAAGGCCGGGACCCCGAAAGAAATTGTCGCCAAGCTCAACGACGCTTTCCTGAAAGCCATTAAAGAGCCCGAATTCCAAAAGTACCTGAATGATACCAACCAGATGGATGGCAGTATGGGTTCCGAGGAATTTACCAGGCTTGTCAAGGCAGTTGACGAAACGACCAAGAAATACACCCAGTAACGCTCCGGCAAGTCGACATCAGGATTAGGCTTTCTTTACAACATAAAGTTGCCGGTAACGGTACCAGCGTCAGGTACCGTTACCGGAGTTTAACACAAAAGTTACAGGTGGTGGGTTCATGGACAAAAGGGGAGAGTTAGCCAGCAGCATTGTCCTGGTGGCCTTTGGTATTGGATATTTTATTTATGCAACTAATTATGCCTGGGATTCCCTGGCTAACCCGGGGCCTGGTTTCCTTCCTTGTATTATAGGCGCTTTGTTCACCTTATTAAGTATAAGGCTTATGCTGGGTGCTTTACCGCGAAAGAGCAAACAAGCCTGGCAGGAAGCTACGGCTACTACTGAAGGGAAAGACCGGAAAAGCAAAATGATGCCCTTGTTAATAGTATTAATCCTAATTATATATATCTTAATCCTGGAATGGGCCGGTTATATCCCGAGCACTTTCCTCTTAATCTTCACGGGAATAAAGGTTATGGGTGAACGTACATGGCTCAAACCCTTGCTTATCGCTACCGGCCTGGTGGTCTTCACTTACTTCCTGTTTATCGTCTGGCTGCAAGTACCATTGCCCCAGGGAAAACTAATACCCATAGGAGGGATATAATTTGGATGCCCTTTCCGCGTTATTGACTACCTTGCAGCCGGTAAACATCTTTGCTTGCTTAATTGGAGCCCTGGTGGGGACCCTGGTAGGGGTATTGCCCGGTGTAGGCCCGACGGGAACCATGGCTTTGTTGTTACCCCTAACTTTTACTATGGGACCAACGGCAGGCATGATTATGCTGGCTGGCATCTGGTACGGCGCCCAGTACGGGGGCTCTACCACCTCTATTCTGGTTAACGTGCCGGGGGAATCCGCCAGCGTCGTTACGACCCTGGATGGCTACCAGATGGCCCGCAAAGGCCGGGCCGGGGCCGCCCTGGCTGCTGCCGCCATCGGTTCCTTTGTAGCTGGAACCATCAGTATTATGGCCCTCCAGCTTTTTGCCCCTCCCCTGGCCGAAGTAGCCGTTGCTTTCGGTTCGGCCGAATATTTCAGCATCGCCTTGTTAGGGCTTATCATTCTTTCCAACCTTTCGGGTAAATCGTACCTGAAATCATTAATTATGGCCCTCCTGGGCGTCATGCTTTCCACAGTTGGCATGGACCCGGTAGCCGGGGTAGAGCGCTTTACCTTTAATACAGTTGACTTATTGAGCGGTTTTGGCTTTGTCCCGGTGGTGATGGGACTTTTCGGGGTGGCTGAAATCCTTTCCTCCATGGATGAACCGGAGCAAAATAAGGAAGTTATGAATGTCCGCTTTCGCGAACTTTATCCCACCAAAGAAGAATTAAGACGGGCTTTGCCCCCCATGTTCCGGGGCGGGATCCTGGGGTTCCTGGTGGGCCTGGTGCCGGGGCCCGCCGCCGGGGCCCGCCGCTACGCTGGCAGCTTTCCTATCCTATGCGGCTGAACGGCGGTTTTCTAAACACCGCGAAGAATTTGGCAAGGGAGCTATTGAGGGTGTGGCCGGTCCCGAAGCAGCCAATAATGCTGCCTGTGCCGGGGGCCTGGTCCCTTTGCTGGCTTTAGGCCTGCCCTTTGCCCCACCAACGGCCATTTTATTAAGCGGTTTGATGATCCACGGCGTTACGCCCGGGCCCCTTTTGATTCAGAATCACCCGGAAATTTTCTGGGGTGTCATTGGTAGCATGTATCTGGGCAATATCTTTCTGGTCATTTTAAATTTACCCCTGGTTGGCGTCTTCGCCAGCATTACCAAGGTGTCACCCAAATACCTGATGCCGGCCATTCTCCTCCTTTGCGTTATTGGAGCTTACGGTGAAAACAACAGTATCTTTGACGTCTGGGTCATGCTTGCCTTTGGCTTTGCAGGCTATATCCTGCGCAAGTACGATTTTGAGCCGGCACCGTTAATTCTGGGGTTAGTTTTAGGGCGTATCCTGGAAAGCAACCTGCGGCAATCGCTGTTAATAACCGGGGGGAGTATTTTGGGTTTATGGCAGCGGCCGATTACAGCCGTCATCTTGAGTATTGCCGTAATAGCTATCGTTGCCCCTGTGATTATCAAATATGCTTTTAGAAAAGAGGTTACCGGCTTCGTACAACAAGAATAAATTTCGCCGCTTTTTGGTCAGGTACCAATGAAATGAAAGGATGACGGCGGTGGGTCAAACAATCGTCGAAAAGGTGTTTAGCTCGAAGGCCGGGAAAGAGGTCAGGGCCGGAGACTTTATAGATGTTGAGATAGACTATGCCATGTGCCACGACAGTAACCTGGCCTTTGTAATGAAGGCTTTAGAGAAAATCGGTTGTAAAGAAACGGCAATGAGCAACAAACTGGCTTTTATCCTCGATCATAGCGCCCCCTGTTCCAACGAAGTCGCAGCTAATTTACACCGGCAGATACGTAACCTGGCCCAGCAGTGGCAGGTGAATTTACACGACGTTGGCGAAGGGATTTGCCACCAGTTGATGTTGGAAAGCGGTTACATCCGACCGGGGATGGTCGTCGTTGGAACTGACTCCCACACCTGTACTTATGGAGTCCTCAATGCCTTTAGTACCGGTATCGGTTCTACGGAAATGGCGGCTGTTCTTACGCAGGGTAGATTATGGTTTAAAGTGCCTGAAAGCATAAAAGTAGTAATCACGGGAGGGCTACCAAAGGGGGTCTATAGTAAAGATATTGCCCTTGACCTCTTGCGGCAATTAGGCACAGAAGGGGCCAATTATATGGCTTTGGAATACGCAGGTGACGGCATAACCAACCTGAGTGTTGAAGAACGCGCTACCCTGACAAATATGGCGGTAGAAATGGGTGCCAAAACAGGGATTTTTGCTATTGATGAACAGGTGAGAAAATGGTATGCAGACCTGGGATTAAACGCCAATGGCGGGGTAAACCCTGATGCGGACGCTATTTACTGTAAAAAAGTCGAAGTCCGGGCAGAAAACCTGGAACCATTAGTTGCCTGCCCCCACAGCCCGGATCAGGTAAAGCCGGCAACTGGACTAAGGGAAATTAAAATCCAGCAGGCCTATATCGGTACCTGCACCAACGGGCGTTTAAAGGATTTACAGGTTGCCGCCCGGATAATAAAAGGCCGCCGGGTAGCGAGAGGGGTAAGACTCATTATTCAACCTGCCTCCAGGAAAATTTACCAGGCAGCCCTGCGGGAGAATTTAATCGATGTTTTTGTGGCTGCCGGGGCTATTGTCTTACCCCCCGGATGTGGGCCGTGTGTTGGTACTCATATGGGAGTGCCAGCCGACGGCGAGGTCGTTATTTCTACAGCCAACCGCAACTTTAAAGGGCGGATGGGTAATAAAAACGCTTCTATTTATCTGTCTTCACCAGCTACAGTTGCCGCTTCGGCTATTACAGGTAAAATAGCTGACCCGCGCAATTTCCTACCGGAGGAGGGGTAAGCTTGCTATTTACAGGTAGGGTCCATCGCCTGGGAGATAACATTAATACCGATTATATCCTTCCCGGTAAATACAAGTTTCAGTCATTCGACCTAGAAGAACTCGTGTCGCACCTTTTTGAGGATATTGATCCGGGACATTACCGTAAAGTTCATCAAGGCGATATTTTAGTGGCAGGACGTAATTTTGGTTGCGGTTCATCACGAGAAGTAGCACCTTTGCTGTTGCAATATGCCGGATATAGAGCAGTTATTGCCCAATCATTTGGCCGGATATTTTATCGTAATGCCATTACGATTGGGTTACCAGTCTTAAATTGTGAAACAGGAGATATAAAAGAAGGAGATTTGCTCCAGGTCAACCTGGTTAGAGGGGAGGTAAAAATAATAGAGCGAGGTATCATTTTACAAACTATGCCTTTGCCGGGTTTTATGATAGAGATATTAAGCTCAGGTGGGTTATTACCTTTTCTAGAAGAGAAAAATAAAAAATTTTAGAGGGAAGGAGGAATTAGGCAATTAATGTAGAAGTACATATATAAAAGGTACTAACAACCTAATGATAGGAGGTGATGTTATTAGAACATCATTCTATTTTTAAACATATTTTACTATAAGGATATATAAGGAGGAGAACTGAATGAAGGATTCTTATGTACTCTTGAAAAATGCTTATGGTACAGAAGAAATGCGCCAGGTTTGGACTGAAGAAAATATGGTGCAGAAATGGCTGGATATGGAAGTGGCCATTACCAAGGCTAAAATGGAAATGGGGATCATCCCGAAAGAAGCTGGCGAAGAAATTATTCGCAAAAGTAGTGTTAAATATTTAACCCCACAAATGATTGCCGACGTTAAAGCTGGAGCTGCCCACTTAATCGTTTCCTTCATTAAAGCCTTTGCCAAAATGTGCGGCCCGGCAGGTGAACATTACCACGTTGGTCCTACTACCCAGGATATTTTAGATACCGGATTGGTACTCCAGATTCGGGAAGCTTATACTATTTTAATGAGGCAGATGCGGGAAGTAGAAGCAGTTTTATGTGAAATGGCCAATAAGTATAAACATACCGTAATGATGGGCCGTACCCACGGGCAGCATGCTGTGCCAATAACTTTTGGCTTTAAGTGTGCTATTTGGGCCTACGCTATGCGCGATCATATCCAGCGCTTTAAGGAAATGGCCCCCAGGCTTTTCCTGGCCAATATTTCTGCTGCCTGTGGTTCCCGCAATACCTTTAAATACCTGGTAGGGGATGAGAAGGCCGAAAAAATACAAGAGATTGTTTCCAGAGAACTTAACTTAGGTGTTCCTGTAATGGATATCCACCAGCGTCCGGACCGTTACATGGAATTTACCAATAATATAGCCGTCATGATGACAACCCTGGCCCAAATGGGAATTGAGATTCGTAACCTTCAGCGGACTGAAGTACAAGAATTGGAAGAGCCTTTTGATTCCGCCAACCAGTATTCCAGCAGTACCATGCCAAATAAGCGTAACCCTGAACCGAGCGAATGGCAGGAGGGTCTGGCTAAAATTGCCCGTGGCAATGCCCTGGCTGTTATGGAAATTAATATGCAACATGAACGTGATGCTACCAGAATGGCGCCGGAGTTTGCCTGCATTCCCGAAAGCTGTTTAATTGCCTCGGCAGCCTTAGCGACCGCCTTGAAGAACTTAAAGGGGCTAGTGGTACACGAGGATAACATGCGTAAAAACCTTTATATTACCAATGGTATTGCTATGGCCGAATTGGTGATGCTGGCCCTGTACAAGAAGACTGGCCGTAAAGTTACCGCCCATACCCTGGTACATGATGTGTCGATGAAAGCCTTTGTTGAGCGGCGTTCTTTAAAAGAGGTTCTTCTTGAGAACGAAGAAGCCCGTAAATACCTTACTGCTGAAGAAATTGATGAATTGACCAACCCAGAAACATATTATGGCACAGCGGCGGTTCAGGCAGAAAAGATGATTAATTATATTAATAGTTTACGCCCGACTGATGCTGAGGCAGTTAAGCCTTTCGGGATTACTCTATAAGTAGTAAAATAAACTTGGCCCGGGTGAATTAGGCCACCCGGGCCAGGTTAAATTATCTGGGGCTGCGAGGGGGGATAGTTTTTGAAAGAGATTAACGTTCAGGATGTAATTCCAGTAGTGGAAAGATTATGTATTGAGTCTTGTACATTATTAGGAGAAGACTGGTGGCAAGCAATTGATCAGGCAATAGCCAGGGAAGAGTCAACGATAGGGCGGGACATTTTAAGCCAGCTAAAAGAAAATGCCCGGCTGGCGGCCACTACTTCCAGTGCGATCTGCCAGGATACAGGTATCGCGGTAATATTTGTTGAATTAGGTCAAGATGTACGGCTCACAGGAGGCAATTTATATGATGCTATTAACGAAGGTGTACGCCGGGGATATACGAAGGGCTATTTACGTAAATCGGTCCTAAATGACCCCCTTATCCGTAAAAATACCGGTGATAATACGCCGGCAATTATTCATACCCACATAGTCAATGGCGATTTTTTGAAAATTACAGTTGCTCCTAAAGGTGCTGGCAGTGAAAATGTATCTGGTGTTAAAATGCTTAAACCATCTGAGGGAGTCGAGGGTATTAAACGCTATGTATTACAAATGGTGGAAGAAGCCGGTGGCAATACTTGCCCGCCCACATTAGTTGGTGTGGGAATTGGGGGGGACCTGGAAGAAGTTGCTCTGCTTGCTAAGAAGGCTTTATTACGCCCCTTGTTACAACGTCACCCCCTGCCGCATATAGCCCAACTAGAAGAAGAATTATTAACGATGATTAATAAAACAGGTATCGGTCCCCAGGCTTTGGGTGGTAGAATAACGGCCCTTGATGTTCATATCGAAGTATACCCAACTCATATAGCCTGTCTTCCGGTTGCTGTCAATTTCCAATGCCATGCTGTCCGTCATGCTGAAGCAGTGTTGTAGGAGGCAAGAGGGATAATGATTAAGATTACAACGCCAATAGATGAAGCAACTGCGCGTAGTTTAAAGGCTGGCGATCAGGTGCTGATAAACGGCATTATCTATACTGGTAGGGATGCGGCCCATAAAAGAATGTTCGATGCTCTAAAAGCCGGGCAAGAGTTGCCGGTTGATTTAAGGGATCAGATTATTTATTACGTAGGGCCATGTCCGGCCAAACCTGGCCAGGTAATCGGCGCTGCAGGTCCAACTACCAGCGGGAGGATGGACGCTTACACGCCAACTTTAATCCGGGAAAAGTATTTGCGGGGCATGATTGGAAAGGGGGGGCGCAGTCCGGAAGTTATTAAAGCTATGAGAGACATCGGCACGGTCTATTTTCTAGCTATAGGTGGAGCGGGCGCCCTTCTGGCGCAAAGGATTAAGAAGGCTACCGTAGTTGCCTATGAAGATCTTGGACCGGAAGCTATCTATTGCCTAGTGGTAGAAGACTTTCCAGTGATTGTAGGTATTGATTGTCAAGGAAACAATTTATATACAATTGGGAGGTCACAATATCGACAACTTTAAGTAAAAAATTAAAAATGATAAATGGAGGCTTAGTATGTTGAACCTCAGAGAAGAAGCCTTGGAGCTACACAGAAAAAAACCGGGGAAAATAACCGTCCAAAGTAAGGTTGCTGTTACCAGCCGAGAAGAATTAAGTTTGGCCTATACACCAGGCGTGGCCGAACCTTGTAAAGAAATATATCGTGCTCCTGACCTGGTTTATGAATACACGACTAAAGGCAACCTGGTAGCTGTAGTTACCGATGGTTCAGCCGTCTTAGGCTTAGGTGATATTGGTCCTGAAGCCGCTATGCCTGTTATGGAGGGCAAGGCAATTCTCTTTAAAACTTTTGCCGGAGTGGATGCTTTTCCCCTCTGCCTGGCCACTAAAGATATAGACACAATTGTCCATACAGTAAAAATGCTTGCCCCAACCTTTGGAGGCATTAATCTGGAGGATATCGCTGCCCCGCGCTGTTTTGCTATTGAAGAAAGACTAAAAGCGGAGCTTGATATACCTGTTTTTCACGATGACCAGCACGGTACAGCAGTGGTAGTGGCAGCTGCCCTTCTTAACGCTCTGCGGGTAGTTGGCAAAGAAATGAAGGACATTAAAGTTGTCATTAACGGAGCCGGGGCTGCTGGGATAGCTATTAGCAAGTTATTCCTTGATATGGGAGTTGGTGACCTGGTTCTCTGTGACAGTGTGGGCGCCATTTATGCCGGGAGAGAAAAAGGAATGAACCCTTATAAAGAAGAAATAGCTCACCGGACTAATTCAGGCCGGGCAACTACCTTAACTGAAGCTTTGCGTGGTGCTGACGCTTTTATCGGCGTATCAGTCCCCTGGACGGTAACGCGGGAAATGGTAAGGACCATGGCTCAAGATGCTATTGTCTTTGCCATGGCCAACCCGGTACCGGAAATATATCCGGAAGAAGCCAGGGCTGGCGGCGCCAAAGTTATAGGTACTGGACGTTCTGATTTCCCCAACCAAATTAATAACGTCCTAGCTTTTCCTGGTATCTTCCGCGGTGCCTTGGATGTTCGCGCTAGGGAAATAAATGAAAGAATGAAAATAGCTGCAGCGCAAGCCATTGCCTCCTTGATCAGCGAAACAGAATTAAATCCTGACTACATTATTCCTGACGTTTTTGATTGCCGGGTAGCACCAGCAATAGCTGCTGCCGTAGCCCGGGCTGCTGTTGAATCAGGTGTGGCTCGAAAACATTTATCTCCAGAAGATGTAGCCCAGCATACTAGGGAATTAATAGAGTGAATATAAAGTTTTAAAAAGTAATATGGATCAAAACCTATTAAGACCTACTTTTAAGTAGGGTTTTTCTTTTTCTCGACAATTTAACTGATAAATGATATAATAACCTTATAATAGAACGACAGATTGCTTTGTAAGGAGCGTAAGTTAATGAGCCTTGATAAGCAAAGCGTTATCCCACTTTACTACCAGCTAAAAGAACTAATCCGCCAGGAAATCGAAGGGGGAGTCTGGCAAGCAGGAGATTGTTTACCACCGGAGCGGGAGCTATGTGAAAAGTATGAGGTTAGCCGAGCTACCGTAAGGCAAGCCTTAGCTGATTTAGAACGTGAGGGTTTGCTTGAACGTAAACAAGGGAAGGGTACTTTTGTCTCTTCTCCTAAAGTAGAAGAAGATCTGTTAGGATTTTATAACTTCAGTGAGCAGATGCGGGTCAAGGGATATGTGCCGTCTGTTAAGACCATAAGTGTCGAAAGGATTACTGCTCCCAGACGTCTGGCTAAACTATTTGCCTTCGCTGATGGGGAAGAAGTAATGCGAATTATTCGCCTGCGACTGGTTAACGAGGAGCCTCTTTTTGTAGAAAAAACATATTTACCTTATAGTATATGCCATAATTTAACCTTGGAAGAAGTATCTAGAACCCCTGTGTTTTATGATATATTAACCAGTCGCTGCCAGATTAAAGTTAAAGGTGCTAAAAAATATATTGAGCCTACATTAGTTGATGAATTTGAATCTTCTTTATTAGGGGTAAAAAAAGGGGCCCCGGCCTTATTGATGGAACGAATTACTTATGCGGAAACGGGAGAAGTGGTAGCAATATGTACCTGGATAGTACGTGGCGACAGATGCCGTCACTATGTTGATATAGTTAACAATTGATAAAGGGAGTTCTTTTCTTTAGCAAGCTATTTATATGGTTTATTTAAACCAATACATGGTTCTTGATAGTGACTAATAAGACGGTAATTAAATTAAATATTTGGTCAACGACACGTGTTTTTTGATGGGAATATAATAACCATAGTCGTATTTGTGAAACGAGGACCATAATTTCGTGGAAGTTATCCTTTTGCCAGTTTATTAGCGGCCTGTTTAAGGCAAAATAAAATTACTATGGCTAAACAGTATGCGACCTGGCAGATCGCCGCTGCCTATATCGGCACCGTTGTAGGGGCCGGTTTTGCCTCCGGCCAGGAGGTGCTGCAGTTTTTTGGCTACTTTGGCCTGTGGGGTATCTTCGGCCTCATCCTGGCCACGGCCCTGTTTATCTTTTTTGGCTACACCGTCCTGCGCCTGGGACATCAACTGGCAGCCGAATCCCACCTGGCAGTAATGCACCGTGCTGGCGGCCCCTGGATAGGCCGGGCGGTAGATATTATTACGACCTTCTTCCTTTTTGGCGCCCTGGCCGTCATGGCTGCCGGTGCCGGGGCCATTTTCAGCCAGGAATTCCGCCTACCCGGTTTTTTGGGCAGCAGCCTGCTGGTGATTATCACCTTGATTACTGTGCTGGCAGGCCTCAACAAGGTAATTGGCTCCATTAGCCTGGTAGCCCCGGTCTTAATAACATCTGTCATGGGGATAAGCTTGGTAACGGTAACTAGAAATCTACCTGCCTTCATAGCTAACCTTTCCTGGAGTGACATGACCCGGGCGGCCGTACCCTTCTGGCCCCTGGCGGCCCTGTTGTATGCCTCCTATAACCTGGTCCTGGCCATCGCCGTGCTGGCCCCCCTGGGAGCCCTGGGCCGGCCGGAGCATCTCCTGCCAGGGGCTGCCCTGGGCGGCCTGGGCCTGGGGATGGGGGCCATGGCCATTACCCTGGCGCTGATAACTACCGCCCCGGCAGTAACGGCCCTGGAGGTACCCATGCTGCATATAGCCGGCAGTTTCACCCCTCTCTTACGTACCTTTTACAGCGTCGTCTTGCTGGCAGAGATTTATACTACCGCCGTCAGCAGCCTCTATGGCTTCACCGCCCGTATGGTGCGGCCGGGAGGAAGGAATAGCTTTCGTTGGCTGGCAATCGGGGCCAGCACCGTGGCCCTGGTAGCCTCGCAATTCGGGTTTTCCCGCCTGGTGGCCACCCTTTTCCCCCTGGTGGGTTATGCTGGCCTCTTGCTGCTGGGGGCGCTGGCCTATTACGCTTTAAGGGAAGCCCTGCCGGCTTTACGGCTAGGGCCTGTAAAGCGCCTGGCCCCTGCCCCGGCTCGCAAGCCTGTCGAGGGAGAAGCTATAGATGGGAGTAGAAGGGACGGGCAGGAGCAGTAATAGGGAAGGTGATCCGGCCGGATGCAGGTGATGCCTGGTGAGTAAAAAGAAGGAAGATCCGGAAGTCCTGGCTTTAAAACTGGAAGTGGCCGCCGAATTGGGCCTGCTGGGCAAAATAGAAAAGGAGGGCTGGGGGGCTTTGAGTTCGGCGGAAAGCGGAAAAATTGGCGGGTTGCTGGCGAAGATGAAGATTGGCTCCGGCTATATGGCTACTGTGGCGGGGCAACCGGCCATCAGGGATACGGCTGAGGACGAAGAAGAAGCTGGCAGGCTCTGAGCCTGGACGTGGACAATTACCTTATCGCTGATCAGGAGCAGGGTAACTTTAAGTTTAAACTGGCGGCCGTTCACCTTAACGGTACGGCCGTCAATCATAGCGGGGACGAGGGCCGGGTTTAAACGGCGCACTTCCTGGCCCTTCAGGGGAGACAGGATGTCCTGGATTTCCCGGGTAAGGGATTGGGTAACGGCCCGGCCTTCCACTGCCGGTGGCCTGTCGCCGCTAAAAGTGATCACCGGTTCGATGGCCACAATCACCTGGCGGCTTTCCCGGTCCAGGTTTTCTTTTAATTGGGCCAGTTCTTCACTGGCTGCCGCCAGGCGCTGTTCCAGTTCCGCCCGGGCCAGGTGGAGTTGCTCCTGCTGGCGGGCCAGGAGGAGGTTGGTCAGGCTGGCGCCCAGGAGAAAACCCAGGATAAAAATGGCCAGGTAGCGCATTACTTACCTCCGGCCAGGTTTTGAATGAGCCAGTAACCCACCTGGGCGCCGAAAAAGGCTACAATGATAAATAATAGCTGTCTGGCCAGGACGCGGAACTGGCCTTCCAGGAGACCCTGGCCCAGAATTTCGATGGCGCTGAAGGTACCGCCCATGGCGGCGGCAATGGCCCAGATCTTTATTTCCAGGGCCAGGCGGGTCATGGTCCTTAAAGGCGGCTGTCCGACAAGGACGGCCGCCAGGGAGCCGACTACTGCGGCCCCCAGGACGACTCCCAGGGCGGTAAAAAAGATGAGCAGCAGCTTGGGAAAAAAACCATCCACCGGCATTATTCCTCCGGAAATATCTCCTCCATTATATATACGGCTGCCAAGGATGGCCTATGCCAGACAAAAGCAAGAGGAATCTGGCCCTGGATGTAGAAATTACTCCCCATGAATTCCTTCGTCCACCTCCATGTCCACAGTGAATACAGCCTCCTGGACGGGGCCGGCCGCATTAATGACCTGGTCCGGGCCGCCAGGGAGATGGGTATGCCCGCCCTGGCCCTGACGGACCACGGTGTCATGTATGGGGCTGTGGATTTCTATAAAGCAGCCCGGCAAGAAGGGATCAAGCCCATTATTGGCTGCGAGGTTTATGTGGCCCCCAGGTCCCGGCACGACCGGGAGCCCCACCGGGATGATTACCAGTACCACCTGGTCCTCCTGGCTGCCGACGCTACCGGTTACCGGAACCTGGCGGCCCTGGTTTCGGCCGCCTACCTGGAGGGCTTTTATTATAAACCGCGGGTGGACCGTGAACTTTTGAGCCGCCACAGCCAGGGCCTCATTGCTTTAAGCGCCTGCCTGGCCGGCGAGGTGCCGGACCGGCTTTTAAAGGACCAGGAGGAAAAGGCATATGAAGCGGCTGCCTGGCTCAGGGAGGTCTTTGGCCGGGAGAATTTCTACCTGGAACTCCAGGACCAGGGCCTGGCCGAACAGCGCAAAATAAACCGCCGCCTCATTGAACTGGGGCAGAGGTTAAGTTTACCCCTGGTGGCCACCAACGATGTCCATTACGTCTCCCAGGACCAGGCCCGCGTCCATGATATCCTCCTCTGTATCCAGACTGGTAAAACCCTTAACGATCCCAACCGCCTCCGCTTTCCCAACGCCCAGTTTTATTTAAAAAGCCCTGGAGAAATGGCGGCCCTTTTTGCCGAAGTGCCGTCTGCTTTAACAAATACCCTGGCCATTGCCGAACGCTGTAACTTCGACTTCACCTTTGGTCAACTGCACCTGCCGGCCTACCGGGTACCGGCGGGGGAGGATACTGCCAGTTACCTGCGCCGCCTCTGCTATGAGGGTTTCAGCAGGCGTTACCCCCGGGATGACGGCACGGCACGGCAGCGCCTCGACTATGAGCTGGGCATTATTGAACAAATGGGCTACCCGGGATATTTCCTCATTGTCTGGGACATGGTCAATTTTGCCCGCCGGCGGGGCATCCCGGTGGGTCCGGGAAGGGGCTCGGCTGCCGGTAGCCTTGTGGCCTACTGCCTGGGGATCACCGCCATAGACCCTTTGCGCTATAACCTCCTCTTTGAGCGCTTTCTCAACCCGGAGCGGGTCAGTATGCCCGATATAGATATTGACTTTTGCTTTGAGCGCCGGGACGAGGTTATCCGGTATGTCCTGGAAAAATACGGTAGGGAGCACGTGGCCCAGATTATTACCTTTGGCACCATGGCTGCCCGGGGTGCTGTCAGGGATGTGGGCCGGGTCCTGGGGATGCCCTTGAGCGAAGTCGACCGGATTGCCAGGATGGTCCCCCTGGAGCTGGGCATTACCCTGGACCGGGCCCTGGCCACAACGCCGGAGTTAAAGGAAAGCTATGAAGGCAGCGCGGCGGTGCGGGAACTCCTGGATACGGCCCGGGCCCTGGAGGGCATGCCCCGCCATGCCTCTACCCATGCGGCCGGGATTGTGATTACCCAGGAACCCTTAACTTACTACCTGCCCCTGCAAAAAACCGGTGAGGCCGTGACGACCCAGTTTCCCATGCAGGTGGTGGAAGAACTGGGCCTCTTAAAAATGGACCTCCTGGGCCTCCGCACCTTAACGGTGATCGACCAGGCCTGCCGGGCTATCCGCTTGAACTACGGCCGCGACCTGGATTTGGAAAACCTGCCCCTGGATGACCAGGCTACCTACCGGCTCCTGGCCAGCGGAGAAACCAGCGGCATCTTCCAGCTGGAAAGCAGCGGCATGCGGGCCATTTTAAAGGAATTAAAACCGGAACGATTTGAGGACATTATCGCCCTGGTGGCCCTGTACCGGCCCGGCCCGTTAGGTAGCGGCATGGTAGAGGACTTTATAGAGCGCAAGCACGGCGTAACGCCCATTACTTACCTCCACCCCTCCCTGGAGCCCATCCTCAAGGATACCTACGGCGTCATCCTTTACCAGGAGCAGGTCATGCGCATTGCCAGCGAGCTGGCCGGCTTTACCCTGGGCCAGGCTGACCTCTTACGCCGGGCCATGGGCAAAAAGAAGCCGGAGGTCCTGGCGGCCCAGCGGGAGCGTTTTCTAGCCGGGGCCGTCAAAAAAGGCCTGCCGGAAGATATTGCCATTAAAATCTTTGAACTCATGGAATACTTTGCCGGGTACGGTTTCAATGCCAGCCACTCGGCGGCCTATGCCCTGGTAGCCTACCAGACGGCCTATCTCAAGGCCCATTACCCGGCGGAGCTGATGGGAGCCCTGCTGTCCAGTGTGGCCGAACACCTGGACAAAATGGGGCCTTATCTCGCCGAATGTCAACGCCTGGGGATCAGGGTCCTGCCTCCTGATGTCAACGAATCTGGTGTGGATTTCACCATCGCCGGCGGGCACATCCGCTTCGGCCTGGCGGCGGTTAAAAACGTCGGCCGTGCCGCCGTGGAAGCCATCATTGCCGCCCGGGAGGCCGGGGGCCCCTTTACTTCCCTCCTGGACTTCTGCCGCCGGGTTGATGCCCGGCTGGCCAACAAAAGGGTGGTGGAGAGTCTCATCCGCTGCGGCGCCTTTAACTCCCTGCACCCCAACCGGCGGCAGCTCCTGGCCATCCTGGATGAATGTTTTGAGCTGGCAGCCCAGCGCCAGGAGGACCGCCGCAGCGGCCAGATATCTTTAATGGATATGGTACCGGAAGAAGTTAACGAGCCGCCCCTGCCGGATCTGGCCGATTTTTCCCGGGCCGACATCCTGGCCATGGAAAAGGAACTCCTGGGCTTCTACTTAAGCGGTCATCCCCTGGAGCCCTATACAGAAGCCTTGCAGCAGGTCGTTACCCATGCCCTGGCTGATCTCTCCGAAATACCCGACGGCAGCCAGGTTATCCTTGGCGGCCTGGTAAGCGGTTTGCGCCGCCTGGTCACCCGTAAGGGTGAGCCCATGGCCGTCCTTACCCTGGAGGATTTCAGCGGCCAGGTGGAAGTCGTCCTTTTCCCCCGTATTTACAGCCAGGGCCGTGCCTGGCTTGCCCCCGACCAGGTGGTTATTATTTATGGCCACACCGATAAACAGGAGGAAGGGGTCCACGTCCTGGCCGACCAGGTAAAGCCGGTAAAGGCAGGTCCCGGCGAGGCAGGAGCACCGGCCGGCGGTCTTCCGGCCGTGACATCGCCGGGCGGAGCAGTGGGCCGGGAGGGGGCATCCGGCCAGGAGACAGGGGCAGCGCCGCCTGCCCTTGCCGGCACCTGGAAGGAGGGGGAGCGCAGGTCTGGCCGGCGCCTGTACCTGAAGTTGACGGGGAAAGAGCAGAGGGCAGCCCTGCAGGATATTTTGACCGCTTTTCCCGGTGACTGCCCGGTGTACCTGCACTTGAGCAGCGAGGGGCGGACCCTTGTTCTTCACCGCCGGCTATGGGTTGAACCGGTGCCGGCCCTGCTGGCAAGTTTGGCCCGCCTTTTAGGTGGGCAAGATAAAGTTAAATTAGTACCGGAAAAATAGATAATTTAAAGTCTCCTTAGCAGGAATATCAATAGAGGAGTGGAATTAGCTTAAATTAAGGAGGCAAGGGGGTGATAGCCATTGAGGGTGGCTGTATATCCAGGTACCTTTGATCCTATCACCAACGGGCACCTGGATATCATCCGGCGGGCCATCGGGATCTTTGACCGGGTGATTGTAGGAGTTGCTGCTGATAATTATAAAGAAACCCTGTTTTCCCTGGAGGAAAGGGTAAAGTTAGTAAAAGCTGTTACCAGAGATTGGCCCATGGTCACGGTCAAGGCCTTCTCCGGGCTCCTGGTTGATTTTGCCCACCAGGAAGGCGCCGTGGCCATCGTCAGGGGTCTAAGGGCTGTTTCCGACTTTGAATATGAGTTCCAGATGTCCATCATGAATAAAAAACTGGCCGGCGACCTGGAGACGGTATTTTTAATGACAGCTACCGAGTACTCCTTCATAAGTTCAAGCATTATTCGCCAGGCAGCCTCCCTGGGAGGGTGCATCCGCGGCCTGGTGCCGCCGGAAGTAGAACGAGCCTTATTACAACGCTACGGATTTTTGTAGGAGGAGGTGTAGGTTATAAATGGAGGGCAGGGACAGTGTGACAGGTGCCGATTTTATTGCCATTAAAGCCCTGGAGAACGGGGTAACCATCATTGGCTTGACGCGTGGCAAGGATACCAAGTTCCATCACTCCGAAAAACTAGATAAAGGAGAAATCATGATTGCCCAGTTTACCGAGCATACCTCTGCTATGAAAATCCGCGGCCGGGCTCTGGTTCTCACCAAATACGGGAGTTTAGAAGCGGGGGAGTGAGCGGCATGTGGACTGTGATCTACATCGCGGCCAACCGTAAACAGGCCTTGCGCCTGAAAGAGGTTTTGACCCAGGAGGGTATCATGGTAAACTTGCGGCCCATTGGCTCCTGCCAGATGGAGGACCTGGCGGGGTACGAACTCCTGGTCCCCGAATCGGAAGCTGAAGAAGCCAATGAAATATTAAATACGGCCCTGGTACGATGAAGAAAGCGGCGGGGAGACATACCCCAGCCAAAACCATATAATTTTTGAGGAGGGAACTTCTTGCGGACGATAGGAGTACTGACGAGCGGGGGTGATGCCCCGGGAATGAATGCGGCCATCAGGGCGGTAGTCCGCCAGGCTGCCGCCCTGAACATGGAGGTAATCGGCATTGCCCGGGGATACGCAGGATTAATCCAGGGTGATTTTCGCCGCCTCAATACCGGTGCGGTGGCCGACATTATCCACCGGGGCGGTACTATTTTATTAACGGCCCGGTCAGAGGAATTTCGCACGGAAGCCGGCCGGGCCATAGCCCTGGACAACCTGAGGCGGGAAGGCATTGAAGGCCTGGTCGTCATCGGCGGCGACGGTTCCTTCCACGGCGCCGTTCACCTGGCGAAAAAAGGAATGCCGACGGTTGGCATCCCCGGTACCATTGACAACGACATTGCCGGTACCGATTATACCATTGGCTTTGATACGGCCGTCAATACGGCTGTTGAAGCCATCAACCGCATCCGGGATACGGCAACTTCCCACGAACGGATTTTCATCATTGAAGTTATGGGGCGCCATTCGGGCCAGATTGCCCTGGCGGCCGGCATTGCCGGCGGCGCCGAGTCCATCCTGATACCGGAATACCCCGTCGATTATGACCAGGTGGTGGAACGCATTGAGCGGGGCCGCCACCGGGGCAAGCTCCACAGCATTATTGTGGTAGCTGAGGGTGTGGGCAGCGCCCTGGAAGTGAGCCGGGAAATCGGCAAGCGCACCAAACTGGAAAGCCGGGTAACAATACTCGGCCATATCCAGCGGGGGGGAGCGCCGACGGCCTTTGACTGCCTGCTGGCCAGCCGCCTGGGCGCTCACGCGGTAAAGCTTCTAGCTTCTGGTGCCAGCAGCCGTATGGTAGGCATAGCGGCCAATGAACTGGTAGACCGGGACCTGGAAACAATCCTCCAGGAAAAAAAGACCATCGACCCGGATTTATACCGCCTGGCCGAAGTGCTGGCCCTGTAAGACTGGCAGGGGGGGCAACTATGCGCCACACCAAAATTGTCTGCACCCTGGGCCCGGCGAGTTCCCGGGTTGACATTATCAAAGAGATGATCCGGGCGGGCATGAATGTAGCCCGTTTCAATTTTTCCCACGGTAGCCATGCCGAACACGGGGCGCGGATGGCTGCCGTCCGCCAGGCAGCGGCGGAACTGGGTGTCAGGGTGGCCCTGATGCTGGACAATAAAGGCCCGGAAATCCGCCTGGGGGAGATCCGGGGAGAGGTAACCCTAAAGGATGGGGACGAAGTCATCCTGACTACGGAACCGATTACCGGCGATGCCTGCCGCCTGCCGGTAAGCTTTGCCGGCCTGCCCGGCGATGTCCGGCCCGGCCAGACGATTTTATTAGACGATGGTTTAATTGAGCTGGAAGTCCTGGATACAACCAGCACTGAGATTCGCTGCCGGGTCCGCCACGGCGATGTTATTTCCAGCCATAAAGGTGTCAACATTCCCGGAGCCGAGATTAGCCTGCCGGCCCTGACGGAACAGGACATTAAAGACCTGGAATTTGGCCTTGAGCAGGGGATAGATTTTATCGCCCTTTCCTTTGTCCGCACGGCTGCTGATGTCCTGGCGGCGCGCAAAGAGCTGGAGAAACGCGGCGCCAGGGTGGCGATTATTGCCAAGATCGAAAACCAGGCTGGCGTCAACAACCTGGAGGAAATACTCCAGGTGGCCGACGGGATCATGGTGGCCCGGGGTGACCTGGGGGTAGAAATCCCGGTGGAAGAAGTACCCCTGGTCCAGAAGAAAATTATCGAGGCCTGTAACCGGGCTGGCAAGCCGGTCATCACAGCGACCCAGATGCTGGAGTCCATGATCCATAACCCGCGGCCGACCAGGGCCGAGGCCAGCGATGTGGCCAATGCTATTTTTGACGGTACTGATGCCATCATGCTTTCCGGGGAAACGGCCATGGGCCGTTACCCGGTAGAGGCAGTGGCCACCATGGCCCGCATTGCCCGGCGGGCGGAAAGGGGGTTGCCCTACGGCGACCTGTTGCTGAAAAAGGGCCTGGCCGCCGAAAGGACGGCCACAGATGCCATTAGCCATGCCAGCTGTACCATCGCTTATGAGCTGGGTGCGGCGGCTATCATTACTCCAACAGCTTCCGGGTCCACGGCCCGGCGGGTGGCCAAATACCGGCCCCAGGCCCCTATCCTGGCCACCAGTCCCAATGAAAGGGTGCTGAACCAGCTCTGCCTGGTCTGGGGTGTCGAACCCCTGCTAGTCGAGCCCACCAGCGGTACCGATGAAATGGTCAACGCGGCCGTAGCGGCAGCCATTCTCTCGGGCCGGGTCAAACAGGGCGATCTGGTAGTCATCACCGCCGGTGTACCCGCCGGGGTGCCCGGCACGACCAACCTCCTCAAGGTACATATCGTTGGCGAGGTGCTGGTGCGGGGCCGGGGTATCGGCAGGGAGGTGACCAGTGGCCCGGTGCGCCTGGTGAAGACGGCAGCCGAGGCCATAGCCAGGGTCCAAAAGGGCGATATCCTGGTTACGGTAGAAACCGGGCCCGATTTTTTACCGGCCATGGAAAGGGCAGCGGCCATTATTACCGAGGCCGGGGGCTTGAGTTCCCACGCGGCCGTCAATGGCTTCAGCCTGGGAATCCCCGTAGTAGTGGGGGCTGAAGGCGCAACCCAAAAGCTGGCTGACGGTATGATTGTGACTGTCGACGTTGTCCGGGGCCTGGTCTACCGCGGCCAGACGCGGGTGTTATAGGTGTTTTCCGGGTTAGCGGAGGGATGCCCGCGCCAGGAAGAATTTTGTATGGAAGATTTACGCGGAGGATTGAATTATGCCGCAAAAAGTAAGTATAACCGATACAACCCTGCGAGACGGCCACCAGTCGTTGCTGGCCACCCGGCTCAAAACTGAGGACATGATCCCCATAGCGGCCCAGATGGATGCTATCGGGTTTTATTCCCTGGAGGTATGGGGTGGTGCTACCTTTGATGCCTGCATGCGTTTCTTAAACGAAGACCCGTGGGAACGCCTGCAGGCTTTACGCCAGGCCATGCCCCGTACTAAGTTACAGATGCTTCTCCGGGGGCAGAACCTCCTTGGTTATCGCCATTATGCCGACGACGTTGTTACCGAGTTTGTAAAAATGAGCATAAAAAACGGCATCGATATCTTACGCATCTTCGATGCCCTGAATGATATCCGCAATATGGCCCTGGCCATGAAGGTGGCGAAGGAAGAGGGCGGTCATGTCCAGGCCACTATCTGCTACACCCTGGGGCCTGTTTATGACGATGCCTATTATTTACGCCTGGCCCGGAACCTGGCCGACCTGGGTGCCGATTCTTTATGTATCAAGGATATGGCCGGCCTCCTCACCCCGGCAGATGCCTACCGGCTGGTGCAAAAAATTAAGGCTGAAGTAAACCTGCCCCTCCAGCTTCACTGCCACTATACCAGCGGCATGGCCGCCATGACTTACCTGAAGGCCGTTGAAGCCGGCGCCGATGTCCTGGATACGGCCATGTCCCCCCTGGCCCTGGGCACTTCCCAGCCGGCAACCGAGACCATGGTGGCCGCCCTGGCCGGGACTCCCTGGGATACCGGCCTCGACCTGGATAAACTGGCCGAAATAGCCGTCTATTTCCGCCAGGTTCGCAAGAAGTACCGGGAATTTGACGTGGGCGACGGTACCGTTGACGCCAATGTGCTGCGTTACCAGATCCCGGGCGGGATGCTTTCCAACTTTATGTCCCAGCTGGCCCAGCAGAACGCCCTGGACCGCCTGCCGGAAGTGCTGGCCGAAGTGCCGCGGGTCAGGGCCGACCTCGGCTACCCGCCCCTGGTCACCCCCTCCAGCCAGATGGTTGGCGCCCAGGCAGTATTGAATGTCCTGGCCGGGGAGCGCTACAAGATGGTCACCAGGGAAGTCAAGGATTACCTGCGCGGCCTCTATGGCCAGCCACCGGTGCCGGTCAATGAAGAGATCCGCCGTAAAATCATTGGTGACGAAGAACCCATTACCTGCCGCCCCGCCGACCTGCTGGAACCCCAGTTGCCGGCAGCCCGGCAGGAAGTAGCGCCCTACATGGAGAAGGAAGAAGACGTCCTCTCCTACGCCCTTTTCCCGGCAGTAGCTAAACAATTCCTGGCCGAGCGCCTGGCCGCCCGTACCCGGGTGGATTACGAACTGGTAGCTGCGGCCAGGGAAGCATATTACCCGGCATAAAATTTAAAGGAGGAGAAACCATGGCAGATTTAGACAAAACCACCATGGCCAGAAGGTTAACTGAAGTCCTGCGCCTGGATACGGGCATTGTAGGGGTAAAGCTTTATAAAGACAGGAAGGACCTGCCCCGGCGGCCGTACAACTGGAAAATCAACATCTGCCAGCAGGTATCAGCGGCCCGCTACCAGGGCCGGGCCAGTGCCGGTACCCCGGACCTCATGGTCTGCGCCATTGGCGCCGCCTGCACCGGCCTCATCAAGACCCCGGAGCGCTTCACCAGCGGTAAAGCCCCCCTGGGCCGCTATGTAGCCGATGTCGAAGCCGGCCGGCGCTTTATGGCCAATACCTACAAGGTGGGGGATGCCGGTAAAGTTTATGACGGTATTTTTGTAGCCCCTGTAGAAGGCTTTACCAAAGAAGACCCCGATGTGGTGGTCATTTACGCCAACCCGGCGCAAGTTATGCGCCTGGTCCACTGCTGCCTCCATGAAACAGGGGAACCGGTCAAGGCTGATACGGTAGCCGAAGCGGCCCTCTGTTCTTCCATTGGCTTTGCCCTGAAAGAACAAAAGCCCATCATTGGCTTTCCCTGCGCCGGCGACCGTACCTTCGGGGGGACCCAGAAGGATGAGCTGGTTTTCGCAGCGCCTTACAGTTTGCTGGAAACCATAGTCGAAAATATGGAGAGCCTGCTCATGGGTCACGGCCAGCTCTACCCGGTGGCGCCCTTTAACAACTACACGCCAACAATGGTGCCGGCCTATACCATGCAACCGGAAGACCTGGAAGACAAATAAGTTCAGTTGCAGGGGGGTTTACGGCTTAAATATGGTTCGACGATAATTTTATCGCCGGCAAGGCGGGCTATCTCCGGGTAGGCCCGCCTTGTTTTTTGCTCCGGGGAGCGGGCGATTACGCCGGCGATACTGAGCTGCACCGGGACCAGGCGGTAGGCAACAATAACTGCTGCCCTGTCACCTGAGACTCCGGCGTGGGCACTGCCCAGCAGCGTACCCATGACCAGGATGTTGCCAGTGGCTTTAATGGTGGCACCCTGGTGAACGTTGCCCACCAGCACCACATGGCCGCTGTAAGCCAGTTCCTGGCCGTTACGGAGATTGCCTTCTTCCAGCAGGGTAGAGAGCCCGGCAGCGCCGTCTACCGCAGGGGCAGGTACTACATGCAAGCCGGCAGGTGGAACAGCAGAGGTAGAGTAACAGTTAGCGCCCGCTACCATAGTGGCAGGGGCGAGTTTTCCCTGGTTTTTCTGGGGCCGGTAGCGATCCGGCAAAGGTATATTGGTCCCCGGGACCAGGCCGTGCTCCCGGCAGATAGCTTCCAGTTCGGCTGTTTCCCGGCTGCTTAAAGGGGAGGTTGGTACCAGGGCAAAGGAAGCGCCCTGGAAGAAGCCCCGGGCCGCGGCAAATTTAGCGGCGAGGTTAGCCCGCAGTTCATTAAAATCCCGGCTGGCATCTAATAAAATCAGCAGGCCGCCACGGGTCCCTTTGAAGGTGATACAATCCTGCGCCATGTGGCTACTCCTTTCCGGGCAGGAAAAATTTTCGGCAGTAAATCCATCTTCCTGGAAAGATTCGCCTTGAAATACCATTTTTCCTGCTGCAGGGAAAAAAGTTGCCGCTATTTGTTGCCGGGACCAGTTGGGCAGGAAGGGTGTTAAGCCCTGTCAAGATTTAAGTCTGGAAGGATTCCTACCTCTTCAGGCGAATAATAGGCTATGGTTTTTGGTTATTCTTTCTGGCAGGGGTAAAGGCAGGATGGTAAAAATTAAATTCCGGCATTATTTTTTAGGCTTAATAGCGTTTTTAATCTTGCTCATAGTGGCGAGTACCGGCTGGCTGCAACCAACCCAGGCAACCCACCAGGTACGGGCAGGGCTCTTAATTACAACGCCAGGGGCAGATCAGGGCACCCTGGCGGCCTATGGAGCGGTCTTAAAGGAAGAGGGTTTCCCCTGGGCGGAAGTTGGCCCCGGGGACCTCAACCTGTCACCCCGGGAACTGGTAGCACGCTACCCGGCCCTGATTTTGCCGGAAGGGTTAAACCAGGTTTTGCCGTCGCCGGTACCCCGGGTATTAACCGACTATGTCCACTCAGGCGGTAAGGTTTTACTGGTCTATGACCCCGGGACCAGGGGGGCTGGCGGGGAGAGGCTACCCGAGCCGGCCCTGGCAGGCCTGGCCGGGGTAAATTACGGCCCGGCACCGGGTGGGGACCAGCAAACCTATGACAGCGGTTACTGGCAGTTTTCTACGCCTCAGGTAGCGGCATCCTGGGGGATCACACCCGGTAAGCTGGACCGGGACAATGCCGTCAGCAGCTATGGTTACGGGCGGCTGCGCTACCGGCATGTCCGGGCGAGGCTTCTGGACGCCCGGCTGATAGCCTTTGACAGCCAGGCAGGCTTAAATCCGGTTATTACCGAAAAATCTTATCCCTCGGGGGGGAGCGTGGTTTTTGTTAACATACCCCTGGGGTATTACAAGCAAATGTCCGACGACCTCGCCTTACGTTCTATTGTCCGGACCTTTTTAATCAAATATGCCCACCTCCCCCGCCTGGTCAATACACCACGGGGTAAAGGCGGGCTGGTAGTCAACTTTCACCTGGACAGCAATGCCCATATCGGCCCTTTACGGGCTATGATCCAGCGGGGTATCTTCCGGCCTGACCTCCATTATTCCATTCACATAACTGCCGGCCCGGATACATACCGGCCAGGGGATGGCTACGGCTTTGATGCCGCCTCGCCCTTTAAAGGGCGGCCCTGGGTGGAACTGATGCAGAGATACGGAGCCATCGGTTCCCATGGTGGCTGGATCCATAATTATTTTGCGGCCAACCTGGAAAAACTGCCGCGCCAGGAGGTCTGGCGCTACCTGGCCTTGAATTGCGATACCCTGGCCGGAATTACCGGCCAGCCGGTGCTGGAATACAGCGCTCCTGTAGGCAACCATCCTGCCTTTGTCAATGAGTGGTTACAACAACACGGCGTGCTGGCTTACTACAGCCCCGGGGATACTGGCTCCAGCCCTACCCGGAGCATTTTTTACGGCCGCCAGGTTAGCGGCAGCTTATGGTCTTTCCCCATCACCCCTTACCAGAAGTATGCCGCCCTGGAGGAATTAATGGCTGCCGGCGTACCCCTGGAAGAGGTTAAAAGCTGGTTCGATGACCTCCTCAACTTTATCGAGGAGGAACACGCCATCCGCTTGATTTATACCCATGCCAGCAAAAAGGAGTACGCCCTGGCGGCCCTGGCCTACCTGGCTAACCGGGCGGCCAGGGACCAGGAGGAAGGGCGCTTGCTGGTCTGGCCCATGAGCCGCTTTGCCTCCTTTTTAAACCGCCATGAGCAGGCGCAAGCTACCTTTAACCGGGGTCCCGCCGGCTGGGTAATAAAGCTCAAAAATAAGGCCGGCCTGGCCGATCTGACGGTGGCCGTCCACACTGGAAGTCACCGTTATCGCGTGACCGGCCGTTACCTGACCTGGTGGCAGGAAGGAGAATGGTTGTATATAACCACGACAGACGGTATAGTTGAGAATGAGATCTACCTGCGCCGGCTAAAATAAAACCCTGTAGGAATTAGGCATTGGATGTCTTTTTGTTGACATAAGACCACATAAAGGTTATGATAAGGTTAAGATAAAGTTAGAAAGTGGGGGACCACAATGCCGAGGCCACCCAAGTGCCGGCGGGTAGAATTTATACCCGGGATCACTTATTTTAAACCGGCAGCAGTACCTTTACGCCAGCTGGAAGAAGTTGTCCTGGCAGTGGAAGAACTGGAAGCCATTCGCCTGAAGGATATAGAAGGCCTGGAGCAGGAAGACTGCGCCGCCAGGATGAGGGTCTCGCGGCCAACTTTTTTCCGTATCCTTAACGCAGCCCGGGGTAAGGTTGCCGATGCCCTGATTAATGGTAAGGCTATCCGGGTGGAGGGCGGGGTTTACCGCCTGGCCGGGCCGAAGGCCCGCTGTGAGGAATGTGGCCATGAATGGGAACCAGAAACGGAGGGAACAGAAACCTGCCCCAGCTGTGGCAGTGCAGAAATCTCCAGCCCGGCTTCCGGCCCGGGACGGGGCCGCTGCCGGCGCCACGGCTGGCAGGGGGGGATTGACCCTGCAAAAAAGTAGGATGATTGCTTTTTTGAGGCCATCTCAAGCCTGTATAATTAGCTCAGCAAGGTTGTTTTTGTAAGCGTGGGTGGGGGAGGCTGGTCCTTCGCTAGATCCCTTTCTTAACCTTTTTACCAGTTATCCTGGTTTGGGCCTGTGGCTTTGTTAAAGCAGGAGTTTCTACTCCGGCAGCTTTACGGATCATTATGTCGAGTGCGCTGGCCGATATGGCCGGCGAACCGGCATTGATCCGGGGCAGGGCCAGGGGATTGCTTTTCTGGGCAATAGCGCCTGCCTGGGTAGTAAAAATAAAATTAAACCCGGCCCGGACGGCTGCCTGTATGGCCAAGTGGCTGGCTGCGCCATAGGGCAGGGCCAGGGCACAGACCGGTTGCTGCAGGTGAGCCTCAATTTCCTCCCGGGAGCGGGCCAGGTCCTGGTAAACCATATTCATAAAATCATCCGGGCTTTGATCTTTTAAAGGACCGCTCAGGAGGGGGCCTTGATGGCCGTTAGCTAGAAGACCGTAGCTATGCAAATTGTAAGTATGAGACTGGGTGATAAACCCGGCGGCTGCCATTTCCCTGGCTTCCTCCCAGCCATAATGCTGGAGATGGCCTAATTTTTGCCCTGCATAGCCGGCAATGGCAAAGGAAACGGCCGGCATCTGCCTCTCGCGCAGCTCGGGCAGGGCATACTGGTAGACGCTTTCATAGCCGTCGTCAAAGGTAATAAGAACGGCATTATCAGGAATAGGTCCACCATTTAGAAAGTCGCGCAACTGGTCCAGGCTGATGACCCGGTAACCCTTTTCCCGGAGCATATCCAGGTGGTGGCGAAAGCGTTGCGGGGAGATAACTAACCCCGGGACTTCCTGGTAATCAATATGATGGTAGATGAGAACGACGACTTTATTCTGGTAAATAATCTTTGCGGGGTTCCCGGTTGTAGCAGCCAGGGCCGGCGTTATTGTTGCGGTTTCCTTTGTTACGGATACGGGCGTTGTTTCTGGGCCAGCAGTTTTTATCGAGGCGCTGCCGGCGGTATTTACTTCCTGGTCCGGGCGGCGGGAAGAAGATTTACCGTAAATAACAGTTAAGGACAAAAACAAGACTACAGCCGTCACAACGGCGGCAATTTTTTTCACCCCTGGCCCCTCCTGCAAAAATACGGCCTTTTTACGGGCTTTCTTTCCTTACCCCATTGGAGAGCGGCCTGCCGCTCAAGCCAAACGTCTTAGCCAAATTTTTTTCATAATTCGCCGGTAGGCAGTTAACCCCTTTGGCGTGGCTCCTGGGAAAAAGTCCTTAACTATTTTATCACATCCGGGTGGTACTGGAAGCCATCTGTAAAAAAATTTCCGAGGCGCCGGTAGAAAATGTGGCCGTTATATTAGGCCGGTTTCTTTTCCGGGTGATGTTGCCAGAGGGAGATAAGTACCCCGCCCAGGGCTAAAATTATACCTATAGCATGATACCAGGCTAGCTTTTCCTTAAGGATTAAAGCTGCGAGGGCAATAGCAAAGAGGGTGGTTAAGTTGTTGAACATGGCCACCGGTCCGCAGCCAAGGCGGTTGATAGCCTCAAAGTTAAGTAACAGCGCCAGACCGGCAATGATACACCCCATATAGATAAGTAATAGCCATCCCTTCCAGGGCAGGTACCAGCCTTGGTGGACCACCTCCCACAGAGCCCCAGGAAGCAGGAAAAGGGTACCAAAAAAGAGGCTCCAAGTACTGGTAATGATTGCTGGATAGCGCTGCATCATTTTTTGCACCAGGATATTAGACAGGGAAACGGCAATAACATTAGCCAGGAGAACCAAATCAGACGATTGGAAGCGTAAAGTTAGTATGCGTTCAAGGGAGCCCTGGGCAGATACCAGGGCCAAGCCAGTGAAGGCGATTATAATTCCCGAGATTTGGTAACGACTGGGCTTTACGTGCCAGCCCATGGCTAGCAGGACCAGGGTAACGGCTGGGAAGGTCGCAATGATTATGGCGGCATTAATTGCCGGGCTCTCTTGCATGGACCAGGCAAAGGTACCATAGGCTACACTGATCCCAAGAAAACCTACTATAGCCAGATAAGGCAGGTCCTGGAGGTGCGGTTTATGGGGTTCCCGCCAGGCAAAGGGTAGCAGTATTATAAGGCCCAGTACACCCCGTATGGCGGACAGGGCCATGGGTGGTACCATGGGGGCCACCAACCGGCCGGCTATAACATTGCCCCCGTAAAGGAAAGTAGCGAGGAGAATGGCTCCATAGCCCAAGTGGCGAGATCTTTTGTTGTGATGACAGGAAACGGTTAGCCCCTCAGTTTCCTGGCATAAAGCCATACTTATGTAACCTCCGCAAATCAACTGGTAGCAATCCTATATTAGCATAGCACCGGGGGCAGGTGACAGGCAAAGTTACCCTGGAGGGGTTGACGACCGAAAAACGGCCTGGATAACTGACTGACGGGAAAAACTTCTCGCTAGAGCAGCGTACCAGTAAGTTAGAGCCAAACGATAGCAAGTATAAAACGTTCTAAGTTCAACCGCCTAATACCCGTGAGTAATCGAGGTGGTCGGTGCACATATTCCGGACCACCTCGATTATTAATAGGGTGTTGACTTGGTAGCAGCTCAAATTGCGGTATGCGCCGGCACTTTACCTCGGGGACAAATTCCTTCTGCAGCGCTCCGGGAAGGAAGGCAGCGTTAATTCGTCTATAAAAAGCAAAAGACCAAGGCTTTCACGCCTTGGTATTATTGGTGCCGAAGGCGGGGGTCGAACCCGCACGGCCTCGCGGCCACCGGATTTTGAGTCCGGCGCGTCTGCCAGTTCCACCACTTCGGCCCATTCGCTATATCATTTTAACATAGACTTCATATTCCTGCAAGGCCTAAAAGGATAAAGGAAGAGAGATGTCGAATAGGAAAGAAGCTGGAAGGTGGTGGCAGCCGTGGTGCCGGATGAGGAATTGCTGGCCCGGAGCCAGAAGGGCGATATGGAGGCCTTTACCCTCCTGGTAGAGCGTTACCAGAAGATGCTCTACACCATTGCGTATCGTTTCCTGGGCAATCCCGAGGATGCCGGTGATGCCGCCCAGGAGGCCCTGGTGCGCGCCTATAAAAACCTGCCGGGCTTCCGGGGCCAGTGTTCCTTTAAAACCTGGCTGCAGCATATCATTGCCAATGTCTGTCGCGATGCCTTGCGCCGCCTCAAGCGGCGGCCCACCCTTTCCCTGGAGGGCCTGCAGGAAACAGAGGGGGTACCCTGGGAACTGGCCGCCGGGGAAGCAGTCACTTCACCGGAAGAAATTATCCTGGCCAGGGAAGGGGAGGACCATTTACATAAATTAATCCAGGCTCTCATGCCGGAATACCGCATGGTAATCATCATGCGGGATTTGCAGGGCTTTAGCTATGAAGAGATAGCGGCCACCCTGGGCTGCTCTGTGGGGACGGTAAAATCCCGCTTGAGCCGGGCGCGGCAGTTTTTACGGCAGCACCTGGTACGGGAAAGGGAACATTTTGCGAAGCAAAGCGTCTATATAAGCAAAGGGGGTGAGGGGCGGTGAACTGCAGCCAGTACCGGGAACTCCTGTCACCATATCTGGACGGCGTCCTGGCGGTAACCCAGCGCCGGGCCGTGGAGAATCACCTGCGCCTGTGCAACTCCTGCCGGGAAGAACTGGAGGCCCTGCGCCAGACGGTGAACCTTCTCCAGGCCTGGTCGGAAGAAGAACTGGATTTACCGGCCGGTTTTGAGGAGCGTTTGCGGTTGCGACTTGAGGCGGCCTGCCGGCCCTGGTACCGGCGCTTGCCACAAAGATGGCTTTCCCTGGCAGTAGCAGCAGCCATTGTGGTGGCAGTGGCCATTACGGCCTATGCTGATTATTTCCATTTCCTCCATCCATTCCAGGTGAGGGAAGCAGCACCTACGGTTACGCAAGGAGAACAGGGACAAGTTAAAGCTTTGCAGGCCCCGGTGGCCCCAGCGCCAGCAAGGGATTTCTCTATGATAGTTACAGACCAAGAAAATAAACCACCAGCACCAGCAATAACCCCCTCGCGGGAAGAATCCCGGCCGGCGCAGCCCCAAAGGCGACAGCCGGCGAAGCCCCCCAAACCCCAGCCAGTTTTCAATAGCAGGGAGAGAAATCCGGTTGCCCAGGCCAGTACCAATGTTAACTCCCGGGGACAAAACCTTGATGCGGCATTAGGAGAGAACCTGCAGGTAGGAGAGGGACAAAAATTACCTGGTGAACAGGTAACTGGTCCTGAGGACAAGCAAGCCCAAAAGCAAATTACTCCAGGGGTTAACAGGCCGGAAGTAAATAAGGAAAAGAATGAGGCCACCCTTGATGCCAGGATGTCCTCGCAAAATAATATTGAATCAGCAGGTATAAACCAATCTTTGACAGTACCGGCAAAGGTATATAAGGAACCAGCCCTAACCGGCATACCGGAAGTGCTTTCCAGACCACCCTTACCTTAAGGGTGGTTTTTTGATGGTTGGCCCCGGCAACTTAGCCGCAACTGGTGAAAATAATTGCCACCGGAAACATAAAAAGATAAAATATAAGCAGCGTTTTTAATAAAGAAGGGTGACGGATGCCCGTAAAAAGAGCAAGATTACTCCTGGTAGACGGCAACAGCATTATTCACCGGGCCTTTCATGCCCTGCCACCGCTCCAGACAAGTGCAGGCGTCCAGACGAACGCCGTTTACGGCTTTGCCACCATGCTGCAAAAGGCCTTTGACCTGGTGGCGCCGGACTATGTAATCGTAGCCTTTGACCATAGCAAGGTCACTTTCCGCCACGACCTTTATGATGAATATAAAGGGACGCGTCCTGAGACTGCCCCGGAACTCAGGCCCCAGTTTGCCCTCGCCAAACGCCTCCTGGCAGCCTGGAAACTGGCAAGCTGTGAAGTAGAAGGGTTTGAGGCCGACGATCTCATTGGTACTTTAAGCCGTAAGGGGGCAACTGAAGGGCTGGAGGTTTTAATCCTGACCGGCGACCGGGATGCCCTGCAGCTGGTAGATGACAGGGTTAAGGTCCTCCTCATGCGGCGCGGCCTTTCCCAGGTGGAATTATTTGACCGGGAGGCCATTAAAAAAGCCTATGGCCTGGACCCCGGCCAGCTCATTGACGTCAAGGCCCTCATGGGTGATGCCTCCGACAATATCCCCGGCGTACCCGGGGTAGGGGAAAAGACGGCCGTGCAGCTGGTCCGCCAGTATGGCGACCTGGAAGGGGTCCTGGCTCATGCAGGTGAGGTCAGGGGGCGGAAAGTAGCGGCCAATCTGGTGGCCTATGCCGGCCAGGCCCGCCTGGCCCGGCAGCTGGCTACCATTCGCTGCGACGTGCCAGTGGAGCTTGATCTTGAAACCTGCCGCCGTGAGAAACCGGACTATGAGGCCGTCCTGGCCCTTTACAAGGAACTGGAGTTCAACAGCCTGGTCAAGGATGTCTTAAAAGCCATGCAGGAAGAAGGGGCGGGGGTGGCGCCTGGAACCAACGTTAAATCCCTGAACCTACCAGAACATGTTACTTTGAGCAGCCTGGAAGAACTGGCTGTACTCGCCAGGCGCCTGGCCGGGGAGCAGGAAGTTGCTATCGAGCTGGCCCTGAATAACGCCAATTATTTAGACGCAGCAGCTTTAGCCGTGGGACTGGCCTGGGAAGGCGGGGTAGCCGTCCTAGATACGGCAGGGGTGCCGGGCGCCGGCCTGGCTGAGGCACTGGAACCGCTGCTGCAGGCAGGGCCCGTCTTTCACGATGCCAAGGCAGCCCTGGTCTGGCTGAAGGAGGCCGGGGCACGGGTTACCGACCCGGGTGGCGACACCATGCTCGCCGGCTACCTCCTCAATCCCACTGCCTCCCGCCATGATTTGCCGGAACTCTGCCTGGAACACCTGAACCTGGCCCTGGTGGATGATGAATCTTTACTGCTGACTATTGCCCGGCGGGCCGTGGCTACCAGGCTTTTGCACCGGGAACTGATTGCCAAATTGCAGGTAGCCGGCATGGAAGAGCTTTACCGGCGGGTGGAACTTCCCCTGACCCGGATTTTAGGCGAGATGGAAAGCTACGGTGTGGCTGTTGACCTGGAAACCCTGGACCTTATGGCTGCCGAACTGGAGGGCAATATTGCCGCCCTGACGGAAGAGATCTATCGCCTGGCCGGGGAAAAGTTTAATATCAACTCGTCGCGGCAGCTGGGGAGCATCCTCTTTGAAAAACTGGGCCTGCCGCCGGTAAAGCGGACCAAGACCGGTTTTTCCACCGACGCTGCCGTGCTGGAAGAACTGGCCGCGAAACACCCCATTGCCGCCAAACTGGTAGAATACCGCCAGCTCACCAAGTTAAAGTCCACCTATGTGGACGGGCTGAAACCCCTGGTCAACCCCCGGACGAAGAGCCTCCATACAACCTTTAACCAGACGGTGACGGCTACCGGCCGCCTGTCCAGCAGCGAGCCCAATTTGCAAAACATCCCGGTGCGCCTGGAAGTGGGCCGGCGCCTGCGCCGGGCCTTCGTTCCCCATGCCCCCGGCCGCCTCCTCCTGGCAGCCGATTACTCCCAGATCGAGCTCCGGGTCCTGGCCCATATCTCCGGCGATGCCGGCATGATTGCTGCCTTCCGCCGGGGAGAAGACATTCATACCCGGACGGCAGCCGAGGTCTTTGGTGTCCCCTTAAATGAAGTTACGCCGTTAATGCGGCGCAGTGCCAAGGCTGTGAATTTCGGCATTGTCTACGGAATTAGCGATTTTGGCCTCAGCCGCGACCTGGGCATCAGCCGCAGTGAAGCCCACGCATATATTGAGCGTTATTTCCAGCGTTACCCCGGTGTCAGGGCTTACATGGAGGAGGTCGTTGCCAGGGCACGGCAGGATGGCTATGTAACCACCCTCCTGGGGCGGCGCCGCTACCTGCCGGATCTCTTCAGTTCCAACCATACCGCCCGGAGCTTTGGGGAGCGGGCAGCCATGAATACCCCCATCCAGGGCAGCGCGGCAGATATTATTAAAATCGCCATGGTTAAGATTTTCCGCCTCCTGGAGGAGCAATACCCGGCCGCCCGGATGATCCTCCAGGTTCACGATGAATTGATCTTTGATGTCCCTGAGGAAGACCTGCCGGCAGTAGCCACCCTGGTTAAAGAGAATATGGAGAATACCCTGGAACTCCAGGTTCCCCTCCAGGTGGACTTAAAATACGGCCCCAACTGGTATGATATGGAACCCTATGATGGAGCGATAAAAGATGCCGGAACTGCCTGAAGTGGAAACCATCAAACGTACCCTGATCCCCCATCTCCAGGGGCAAACCATTGCCGGGGTAGAGGTTTACCACCCCGGCGTTATTGCTGTTCCTGACGCCGCCACCTTTAGCCATTTGCTGGCAGGTAAAAGGATAACCCGGCTCGACCGCCGGGGGAAATATCTCCTCTTCCACCTGGCGGCCGGCTATTGCTTGGTGGCCCATTTAAGGATGACCGGGCGCCTTATCTTGACGGCGGCGACTGACCCCTTGCTGCCCCATACCCATGTGGTTTTCCACCTGGCCGGTGGTACCACCTTGCGCTGGCTGGATACCCGCCGTTTTGGCCGCCTCTACCTGGGCCAGGAAGACGAGGTAACGGTAACGGCCGGGCTGAAAGAACTGGGGCCGGAACCACTGGACCCGGCCTTTGATGTCGCTACCCTGGCAGCCATCTGTGCCGGCCGCCGCCGGCCGGTAAAACAGGTTCTCCTGGACCAGCACCTCCTAGCCGGGATTGGTAACATCTATGCCGATGAAATGCTCTTCCTGGCCGGGCTGCACCCCTTAAGACCGGCGGCCTCCCTGACAGGGGATGAACTGGTGCGCCTGCATCTGGCCATGCAGGCCGCGCTAGAGCAGGGTATAGCCAATTCCGGCACCTCTTTCCGGGATTACGTCGATGGCCGCGGCCAGCAAGGGAAAAACCAGGATTACCTCCAGGTTTACGGCCGCGCCGGCCAGCCCTGCCGCCGTTGTGGTCGTACCCTGGAGCGGGTAAAAATAAGCGGCCGCAGCACCGTATTTTGCCCCGGTTGCCAGGTTTAAATGACAGGCACGTATCCCACCTTCTACCCGTATATTACTGTATAGAGCACAACAGGGCAAAGGGTGGGATAAATTACCATGTTGCTGGCAACGCTACTTTTAGCCCTGGCCGCCAGCCTGGATGGCCTGGGTGTGGGGCTTTCCTATGGCCTGAGGAAAATTAAGCTGCCCTGGCTTTCCCTGGGGCTGATTGCTCTGGTATCCACGGCGGTCAGCGTCCTGGCCATGGCCGGCGGCCACCTGGTGGCCAGGATATTTAATCCAACTCTTGCCGGGCGCCTGGGCGCTGTTATATTATTAACCCTGGGACTGAGCATTATTTTTGAGGCCTACCTGAAAAAAGACGAGCCCGGGGCGGCAGGAGAGACTTTAATAAAATTGCGCCTTCACCGCCTCGGCCTGGTAATCCAGATTTTAAAGGAACCTTGCCGGGCTGATCAGGATTTTTCTGGAAGTATTAGCAGCCAGGAGGCCATGACCCTGGGGCTGGCCCTGGCCCTGGATACCCTGGGGATAGGCTTTGGCGCCGCTGCCGCCGGTTTTTCCCTCTTCCTGACGCCTGTATTCATTGGCTGCTGCCAGCTGCTCCTGGTCCAGCCAGGCCTGGTCCTGGGGCGACGCTGGCAGCCAGAAAAAGCCGGCTGGCGGGGGGCAGCCCTCCCGGGATTAATTTTAATCGCCATTGGACTCTGGCGATGGTAGGAGCAATGTTGATGTTTATCATCGGCCTTACCGGCGGTATTGCCAGCGGTAAAAGTACTGTGGCCGGGATTTTAAAAGAACTGGGGGCTAAAGTCATCGACACCGACCAGGTGGCCAGGGAGGTAGTGCTTCCCGGTGAGCCTGCCTACCGGGACATTGTCGCCGCCTTTGGCCGGGGGATTTTACAGCCTGATGGCCACCTCAACAGGCGGGCTCTGGGCCGGATAGTTTTTAGTGACGCTGCCGCCCGGGAACTGTTAAACGCCATTACCCACCCCCGCATCCGGGAGAAAGTCCAGGCGCAAATAGCGGCTTTACGGCAGGCTGACCCGGAGGCGGTGGTGGTTATTGAGGCACCTCTCTTAATTGAAGCCGGCATGGACGACATGGTGGATGCCATCTGGGTGGTAACCGCACCGGCAACGGTGCGGTTAAAAAGATTGATGGAACGGGACAACCTCTCGCCCCAGGAAGCTGAAAGCCGTCTCAAGGCCCAGATGGGCGAAAGGGAAAGGTTGCGCCACGCCACCCGGATTATTCCTACCGGTGGCGATTTGAGCGCCACCCATGCCGCCGTCCTGGCAGCCTGGCAGGAACTCCAGCGAGCAGGAAGGTTGTCATGAAGAAAGGATCCTGTTGGCAATGTTAAAAACCTGGCGCCGTTACCTGTGGCTGCTGGTACTGGTGGCGCTGCTTTCTTTCCTCCTTCCCCGGGGGGCCCGGCTCCTGTATCCCCTTCCTTACCGGGAAATTATCGTAACCTATGCCCACCGGGAAGGGCTGGACCCCCTCCTGGTAGCAGCCGTCACCCGGGTGGAAAGCAAATTTTATCCCCGGGCCCAGTCCGAACAGGGCGCCCGGGGGTTGATGCAGCTGATGCCGGAAACAGCCAGGCTGGCTGCCGGGCAGCTGGGGTTACCCTACGATCCTGACCGGCTCTTTTCTCCGGAATATAACCTGCGCCTGGGCAGCTGGTACCTTGCTGCCCTCCTGCGGGAATTTGGTGACCTCACCCCGGCCCTGGCTGCCTATAACGGCGGCCGGGGTAACGTCCATAACTGGCTGGAGAGGGGCATCTGGGACGGCAGCAGCCGCAACTTAAGCCAGGTTCCCTTCCCCGAAACCAGGGAGTTTGTCCGCCAGGTGCTCCAGAATTACCGGATATACCGTATCTTATATCCCGGTGTGCGGTAGCAGGTATTTGGCCGTGGAAGCAGAATAATATAGGGAAACCTTTGGCAAAATGAACTTACAGGTCGAGGAGTGGATTTTAATGGCGACGGAGGTCATGGATTCCCTGGCCAAGGTACGGCAGCTCCAGGTAGCACCTGGCAGGCGCTTCTATTCCGCCCAGCATGACGAGATAGCCAGCGGGGCAACTACCGACATATATTTTGTCCGTACTTATGAGATTCTCCAGGCACTGGGTAAGGTTGATACTATTGTTACGGCGGAAATTTTTCCTCGCCGCGCCGGCATCCTCTGCGGCGTCAATGAGGTCCTGAAGTTGCTGCAGGAGAAAAGGGTTACCATCTGGGGGCTACCGGAGGGGAGCACCTTTTCCCCCAAGGAAGTGGTCATGCGGATCCAGGGGCCCTACAGTGAATTTGGCCTCTTTGAGACTACCCTCCTGGGGATGCTGGCCAGTTCCAGTGGCTGGGCTACTGCCGCCCGGGAAATCAAGGAAGCAGCCGGCGAGCATCCCTTTTTCTGCTTTGGTGCCCGCCACGTCCACCCGGCCGTGGCCCCGGTCATGGAGCGGGCGGCCATTATCGGCGGCGCCAGTGGCGCCAGCTGTATTCTAGCAGCCAAACTGGCCGGCCAGGAGCCCCAGGGGACGGTCCCCCACGCCATTTTCCTCATTATTGGCGATACTGTCGAGGGAGCCCTGGCTTATGATCGCCTTATGCCCCCTGATGCTAAACGGACCATCCTCGTCGATACCTTTAAGGACGAAGCGGAAGAAGCCCTGCGGGTAGCAGCAGCCCTGGGGCCAGCCCTGGCGGGGGTACGCCTGGATACCCCCAGCGAGCGGGGCGGCGTTACCCCGGAGCTGGTGCGGGAGGTGCGCTACCGCCTAGATACCGCCGGCTTTAACCATGTGAGGATTTTTGTCTCCGGCGGCCTGACACCGGAGCGTATCCGCGCCCTCATTGAAGCCGGAGCCGATGCCTTTGGTGTGGGTAGCTATATTTCGGGGGCAGCGCCCATTGATATGACTATGGATTTAAAGGAGGTTGACGGCCGGCCGGTGGCCAAGCGCGGTCGCCTGCCCGGAATTATCCCCAACCCCAGGCTGGAAAAACTCAAGTAGAGAACGGTGATCAAGCCGGTCTTATCCTTGACAGGAATACCGTCCAGGGTTTATAATTAACCATGCCAGATGTGCGGCGATGGCGGAACTGGCAGACGCGTACGTTTGAGGGGCGTATGGGTACACCCGTGCGGGTTCAAGTCCCGCTCGCCGCACCAGGATATAACGTGGGTTAATGCCCACGTTTTATTTTTTTACCCTGGCGGGCGCGGTACTCATAAGGCCATCTATCAATCCCGCCCCCCCTGTCAAGTTTTTTTTATCCCCCTTACTGAATATACATTTATAGTGATTTTTGACTTTAGGGGGATGGCCGTGGGCCTGGTAGTGCTGGTAGTGGTTTTACGTTCCCGGATTTTTAAGCTGGGGTTGCTGCTGGCTCTCCTCGGGCTGGTACTGATAGTTATGCCCTTGCGCCAGCAGGTCCTGCCGGCCCTTGCGGCCCGCAGTGAACAGAAGGAATTAAAGGAGCAACTCCATCATATCTTTACCACCCGCGCTCAAAGTCTCGTTAACGGCAATTATGAAGGCTTGAAGGCTTACTACGATACGACGGTTACTTCCGGCCTTTTTGCCTTAAACCATGAAATCGGCCGCATTAAATATGTCCGGGAATGGGTGAAGGAGCGCCAGGTGATCGTTTCCGGCAGCCAGATGGACCTGGCTATTATTGACGCCGGTAGTGAAGAAGGCAAGGGCTGGGCCTCTGTATCCCAGCATATCATCCTTAACTACCACCACCAGGGTGAGCCGGAAAAAACAATCAACCAGATGGGTGTCAGGACTATTCACTGGGTAGAGCTGGTGAAGCGCGACGGCCAGTGGTTAATTGCCCGCGACTGGTACTGGGACCCCTTTGAGGCTGACAACCTGGACCCGGACATTACTCCAGGTACAGCCAGGTGTTCCCGGGAGGTGGCACCGCCGCCGCCGGGTAAATACCGCCGCCAGGCGGCCGTCAGCTATGCTGACCGTTACAGCGGCGTGCGCCTGGGCCCCGGTGACGGCCGCTATAACCAGGCTTACCGGGACTTTACAGGCCTGGGCGGCGATTGTGCCAATTTTGTTTCCCAGGTGTTAAGCGACAAAAATGCCGGCGCTATACCCCGGGACTGGGTCTGGAATTACCATAACGGTAACGGCAGCCAGGCCTGGGTACAGGCCGAGGCCCTGGTCCATTACCTCCTGGACAGTGGCCTGGCCGTAAGAATCATGCGGGGTAATTTTGAGGAGGTTACCAGGACTTCAACCACCTACCCCCAGGGGGCCGTCAATGCCCTCCAGCCGGGGGATATCATTGCCTATGAAGAAAAGGGCGAGATCAGCCATGTGTCGGTGGTTGTCGGCCGGGATTCCGCCGGTTACCTCCTGGTCAACAGCCATACGGCTGACCGCGCCCGTGTCCCCTGGGACATGGGCTGGGACAGGCGGACGATCTACTGGCTACTGCAGGTGGTCTATTGACCCTTGTTTTACCAGCCCTTGTCAAGAATAAAGAAAGTCCAGCGGCCCGCATAAACCTGTGTTTAAAGGGGATAAACTAGCGAAAACATTTATTTTTACCTGGAGGTGACGGCATGCCTGATCAGGAAAAAGAATGGGAAAAGTGGAAGGGTTCCCTTTCTATGGTGGTTAATCTGGGCGAAAAACTGGGTTTTGAGGAAAAAACCATGAACAATATAGCTTTTCGCCTGGGCAACTGGCTGGCAGAACACGTTGATCCTATGAACCGGGAGCAACGGGTCATTAAAGAACTATGGGACGTTGCCAGCGAAGATGAAAGGCGGGTCCTGGCGGCCCTGATTACCAGGATGGTGAGCGATGGCCGTCGCCAGGAGGATATGGTTCATTAAAAAGAGGGGGAGCTGAAACATAGCTCCCCTTAAGTACTTTGCTTCCCTATAGTCCGGGAACCAGGACTGGGCCTATCCCCGGTGATTAAATTTCTTTGATAGCATCGGTTGGACAGGACTCAATGGATTCTCTGGTACAATCCTCGGCGTCTTCCGGTACTTCCTCCACGATAACGTGAGAAAGCCCTTCATCGTCCCAGTCAAAAACACCGGGGCACAGGTCGATGCAGGTGCCACAGGCAATGCAGAGATCCTGATCAACGCTAACCTTCAAAGTCATCCCCCCAAGTCTATTCCCAAAGTATTGCTATTGTGCACCGCCGCCCGCCATTTCATACTAGCGAGTTGCCTCTTTTGTACGCGGTGTTTTCACCCAGGTCTGGGGCTGGCGGTTCAAAGCCTTCATGATAGAAGCCGTTGTGTAGGGGAGCGGTAGGAAGAAACTGGCGAAGGGCAGGGCCAGGAGCTGCAGCGCTCCACCTAACTGCTGCCACCAGGTAACCGGCGCCATATGGCGGCTGAAGTGGCCATAGGCATAAAAAGTAAAGGCAAAGTAAATAAATACCAGGTAGTGGAGCACAGTACGAAAGCCCAAAGGCAGGATGGAAGGATCCAGCCCGCCGTTAAGTCCCAGGAAAAGGATGGACAGGGGTACCAGGACGGCGCCCTGGTAAAGGAGCCATTCTCCCTGACCCTTCCAGAAGAGATTGTACAGGAGGGGACCCCGTTTATCCCAGGAATACTGGTAGGCATAGCGGAATTTATCGCAGACCTGGAGATGGCCGCTACCCCAGCGCAGCCGCTGCCGGAAAAAGGCATGGAAGGTAGCGGGAGTCTGTTCGGTGCTGTAGTAAGGGAAGTATTCGGCCCAGACGCCTGTTTCCAGGTAGGCCCTCACCCCCAGTTCCAGGTCCTCCGTCAGGGCGCGGTGGTCATAGCCGCCAATGCGCTCCAGCAGGCGCCGCCCCACGAAAAGGTTGGTCCCCCCTACGAAGGGCAACTTTCTCATCAATACCGGCAGGTAGATCTCATGGGAAATGGCCTGGTAAATGGCCGCTATTTTAGTGATGACGCCAAGCTGGTAGAAATTGCGGACCTGGAAAACCGGCCCCTGCCAGATACGCTCCCGGGGGTCGTGGAGCCATGACCAGGCTATGTAGAGCAGGACATCGGCTTCGGGATGGCTTTCGGCATCGTAAAAGCCACAGATGGTGGTCCTGGGGTCGACAAACTCCAGGCCGTAGTTCAAGGCCCGGCCTTTAGTTGATGGAATAGTGTAGCCCCGGCGCGAACCCCTGAAGCGCCCGTCAAAATCATAGGGAACGGTACAGTGTTTCAGCTGCGGTACATCCTGGCGGCCGGCAAATTCCCGGATCTTGGCCTCCACCACTTCCATGGTCGTGGGACCGGTGTGTTCACCGGAAGATTTGGCCAGGGCTTCTTTTTCATCGGTAATTACCAGGATCTCGTAATGGTCGTTGGGATAATTTAAAGACGCCAGGTGTTCAATGGTATTGGCGATAACGTCGGCCTCATTGCGGGCCGGGACCAGAATCGTAAAAAAAGGTAGCTCGAGGTTTTTGCTAGCTGCCAGGGCCGCCACCTTTTCCCTGTCGAGGGCTAACCGCTTGCGCCAGTAATTACGGTAGGAATACCACTTCCAGAAGAAATACCTCAGGAAGAGGGCGAAAAAAAGCAAGTAAAAGCCAACAGCAATTAGATATAAAACCTGGGCAGGGCTTATTATTTCCCAATCCATCCTTATCTCCCCCAATCAGGGTAATTGCACCGCCAACTATTATAGCATTAGAAGCCATTACCACCAATTGGTTTTAATGACGGTACAAAGGCAAGAAGTATTCTTCAGGTAGTAAAGGACTTATTTGCCGGGGCTTTTGTCTCATTTGCTTATCATACTGCTTTATCCCTTTTCCTGGCAGCATTATATTGACGGCGTAACGAAAAAATAATATAATCCAAAAGAGGTGAACGACCTTGGGAAACGGGTCTATAGCCATGGCCTTCGCCGCCGGGATGCTATCTTTTTTTTCTCCCTGTATTATACCTTTATTGCCGGCCTATTTTACTTACCTGGGCGGTTCGGCGGTAGCTACCGGTAAGGCAGAGGACATGGACCGCTCTTTTTTAGCCGGCCGGGCGGCCCTCTTTACCGCCGGCTTTTCCCTGATTTTTATCCTCCTGGGGGCCTCGGCCGGCGGCCTGGGCTCCCTGCTCCAGCTGTACCGTCCCTTTTTAAACCGCGCCGGGGGAATCCTGATTATGTTCTTCGGTTTGCAGGTGGCCGGAATTGTCCGCCTGCCCTTTTTAAGTCAAGAAAAAAAGTGGTACCTGCAGCCCCGGGCTCCCGGTGCCGCCCCTTCCTTTCTGCTGGGGATGGCCTTTGCCGCCGGCTGGACGCCCTGCATCGGTCCGGTCCTGGCTTCTATTTTGATTTATGCCGGCAGCCAGGCCACCCTTTTTAAGGGTATGCTTCTCCTCACCTTTTATTCCTTGGGACTGGCAGTCCCCTTTATAGCCAGCGCCATGGCCCTGGGACCGGTTTTGCGCCTTTTACGCCAGTTTTCCCGTTATTTACCCATTATATCCCTGGTAAGCGGGATTATACTTATTTTTATGGGGCTGCTGGTCTTTTTCGGGCAGCTAAATACTTTTATCTAGGAGGAGTCTCCATGCCGAAAAACTGGAAGGTGCCCCTCATAATCATTGTCATTATGTTTGCTGTCCTGGCCGCTTCCTTCATCCTGCCGGGCCGCCAGGGCAGCAAGGTCCAGGCCCCCTCCTTTGCCCTGCCAGTCCTGGATGGCGGCCAGGTCAGCCTGGCAAGCCTCAAGGGCCAGGTGGTAGTATTGAACTTCTGGGCCACCTGGTGCCCCTACTGTGTCGCCGAAATGGAGGAACTGGACGCGGCGGCGGGGAGACTTGCGGACCGGGGGCTAAAGGTCCTGGCCATCAATATCATGCAGCGGGAGACAGAGGCCGGCATCCGGGCCTTCCTGGGAAATAAGGAGCATAATTACCTTGTACTACTGGACCACGACAGCCGGGTAGCGAGGAACTACGGAGTCGGCGGCATCCCCACTACCTTTATCATCGACCGCCAGGGCCAGATCCGCCGGGTCAAACAGGGGCCCCTGGGGCCAGGAGAACTGGATAATCTTGTAAAAGATCTTCTTTGACCTGCCTGTTACCTGGAACAAAATGGGCATCAGTGGCTTGGTTTTCATCATGAATAGAAACTAAGGGAAACAGCCCCATTCTTATTATGGGGCTGTTTCCCTTTAAGTTTAGTAAGACTAAAAACGGTGGCTTTATAGACCCAGGTAACCGCGCATCATGGCGGGGCCGTAGAAGGCAGAATTCTGGTTACCCTGGTTGGGGTTATTACTGAAACCTCCCATGAAACCGCGGCCCCAGCCGCCCATCATGCCATAGCCCGCCCCGCCATGGCAGGCGCCGGGAACTATACCATATTTACTATGGTATTCTTCCATGTCCCGGATCCCTTCCTTAATCGCCTCACCTTGTTCCTTAGTTAGTTCACCTGCTTCGACATACTTGTCGACAATTTTCTGGCGCAGCTCGATAATCTGCTGGTACAAGGCATCAATCTCTGCTTTTTGCTGGTCGGTAACTGCCGCAAAGGCTACCGGCGCCAGCGCCCCCAGCATTAAAATTATGGCGAGGACGATGGCAATTTTTTTCGTCACCCGCGCCACCTCCTTTCGAGGTATATTCTATCCGGCAGGTATGATAAAAATATGGGCAAAGTATGAAGAAAATTTGAAACTTGACAGGGCTGGAGCTTTTAATTTATACTTTGTTCGATAATACTATAAGTTAATTTAAATTATATCCCAGGAGAGCGAAAGAGAATGCGCGTCTGTGGTAAACGCATCCGGGAACTGAGGGAAGAACGGGGTTATTCACTTCAGGACCTGGCCAGTAAAGCGGAAGTCTCAGTTTCATACTTGAGTGAAATCGAACGGGGGGCCAAAAAGCCTTCTCTAAAAACTTTGGAGAAAATTGCCAGGGCCTTAAATTTCCCCCGGGAACAACTCGTGGAGGCCGGTAACGAGAGGGGCATCGCCCTGGGGGACAGGGTCCGGCTCTTGCGGGAAAAGCGAGGTAAAAGTTTGAGCACCCTGGCCGAGGAAGCCGGCATCTCCATTTCCTACTTGAGTGAAATAGAGAGGGGTAATGTTTACCCGGCCATCGATACCCTGAAAAAAATTACTGCCGCTCTGGATGTCCCCTTAAGTGCAATTATCGGTACGGGCGGTTCCCTGGGGCATAAATTGCGCCAGGCCCGGGAAGAACAGGGTCTTACCCAGGCTGACCTGGCTAGGGCCGCCGGAGTTTCGGCTGGCCTCATCGGCCAGATTGAACAGGGGAAGGTACAGCCATCCTTAAAAACCCTGGAAAAAATAGGCGGAGTCCTGAATATTTCCCCCTGTTATTTTATAGCCGACGATGCCGGATTGGATGAGGTACTTAACCAGATGAGTCCCGAAGTACGCCGGTTGCTCATGGAACCCAAGGTACAGTCTGTATTGCGCCTGGTATGTAATTGTACCGAGGATGAACTCCGCTTTATCCTCAATTTTATCCAGCTCTATAAACGCTGCCACTAACCCGGGAGACGGAGCCGGGTGATAATTTCCTGGAGGGTGGTCGCCGAGTGCCTGAGGGCAGCCAGTTCCCCGGCTCCCAGGGGAATGGCCAGGATTTTTTCCCGCCCCTGGTTGCCTACCAGGCAGGGGAGACTGAAGGCTACTTCACCCTCAAGGCCGTAAAGACCGCGGATGACGCTGGAAACGGTGAGGACGCTCTTCTCATCCCGGAGGATGCTTTCGGTAATCCGGCTCAAGGCTAAGGCTACGCCATAGGCAGTAGCCCCTTTGCGTTCGATGATTTCATAAGCGGCCTCCCTGACCTGGCGGCTTATTCCGGTCCGGAAGGTCTCTTCTTCAGTGGTACCGTCCAGGAGGTAAAACTCCTCCAGGTCAACCCCGGCCACATTGGCCAGGCTCCAGACGGGCACTTCGGTATCGCCGTGCTCGCCGATGACATAAGCATGGATGTTGCGGGGGTCGACATGGAGGTGGCGGCTCAATAGGTGGCGGAAACGGGCACTGTCCAGGACAGTCCCCGAGCCCAGGACCTTGTTTTCCGGAAGTCCTGAGATCTTCCAGGCCACATAGGTCAGGACATCCACCGGGTTGGCCACCATGAGGATTAAAGCATCGGGGCAGTGTTGTAAAAGGGGCGGCAGGACCTCGCGGACAATGGCCGTATTGCGGTGCACCAGGTCCAGGCGAGTTTCCCCGGGTTGCTGGTTGGCGCCGGCGGTGAAAATAATAATGCGGGCGCCGGCGCAGTCGGCCGGGCCGCCGGCATAAATTTTTACGGGGCGGATCAAAGTGGCCGCGTGGGCGAGGTCCATGGCTTCCCCTTCAGCCCGGGCACGGTTAATGTCGACAAGGACCATTTCTTTGACGATGGGGCTGAAGAGGAGGGCGAAGGCGGTACTGGCGCCGACATAGCCGGCGCCGATGATGGCTACCTTGGCAGGGCCCTGCAGGGGCATAATATCACCTCAAGGCATATTCTCCACTGTTACCAGGAGAGTTATGCAGGAACTGGAGCCGGAAATTTATGAACCTCAATTACTGGTTAACTTTTATTACCACGGTAGAAAAAGGCACCCTTTCCGCGGCAGCCGAGGAGCTGCACCTTACCCAGCCGGGGGTCAGCAAGCAGCTCCAGGCCCTGGAGGATTACTACGGCCTGCGTTTGCTTGAACGCCGGGGTCGCGAGGTGCGGCTGACGGCGGCCGGGAAGATCTGTTACCGGCATGCTAAAGCCATTGCCCGCCACCTGGAACAAACCCAGCGGGAACTGGCCGAACTGGCCCAGCTGGTGAAGGGCCGCTTGCTTCTGGGGGCCAGCACTACGCCGGGCCAGTATATCCTGCCCAGGCTGATTGGCGGTTTCCGGCGGGAATATCCCCGGGTGGAGGTGGTGGTGGAGATTGCCGACTCCCAGGAAGTCATCCGGCGCCTCCAGGATGGAGAAATCGACCTGGGGGTTGTCGGCGCCGGGGGCCGGGGCCGGAGCCTTTCCTATAGCCGCCTGGTAGAGGATGAACTGGTCCTCATTGTACCCCCGGGGCACCGCCTGGCCGGGGTTACAGCCGCAACTCCCGGGGATTTACAGGGTGAACCCCTGGTCTGGCGGGAGGCCGGTTCCGGTACCCGCAGGGTGGTGGAAGAACGCCTGCAAAAAGCCGGTTTCACCGTCGATCCTGCCCAGGTCGTCATGGAGCTGGGCAGTACGGAAGCCATTGTCAGCGCCGTGGAGGCCGGCCTTGGTATTTCCCTGGTTACCTGCTGGGCGGTGGAAAAAAGCGTCAAACTCGGCCGCCTGGTTACCGTTCCCCTCCAGGGGGTAAATTTGAAACGCGACCTGTACCTGGTCCGGCGCCGCCAGCCCTTAAGCCCGGCCGCCGAGGCCTTTACCTGCTTTCTGGAAAAACACCATCTCCAGCTCCCGTTGCCTGTTAATAGTTGATCGATAGTAAAGGTTCTTCTCAATATCTTGACGGGACAAAGGGATAAGGGTATGATGAAATAAATTAAATACCATCTCCGAGCCGGTGTTACCTAAGGGCTGCCAGCCTATGGGACACCGGCCTGGGTCGTATTACCCACGGGGTAGGCCGGGAAACGGGCCTGCCTCCCTTGCTCGGAAAGGAGATGCAGCGTGGCAGGGTCAATGTTGCCCCGGCATCCTTTGCGAGCCGGGGCATTTACTTATGTAGGACCGGAAGGCTGATAAAACTGCGGGAGGTTGATTAACTTTGAGACGAATCTTGAAGATGGCAGTCATTACTATACTGGTAATGCTGGCAGTTCTTTTTTTAGCTGGTTGTACCTCGCAAAAGGAAAGCGTAACTCCGGCCAGGCAAGGAGAAACTAAAGAACTACAGGTCTTTGCCGGGGCGGCCAGTAAACCTCCCCTGGAGGAGATTGCCACGCTTTTTATGCAAAAGTACGGCGTTAAAGTAAACCTTACCTTTGGCGGTTCGGGTACCGTCCTTTCTCAGATGAAATTGTCCCGCCAGGGCGATATTTACATCCCCGGTTCTTCTGATTTCATGGAGATGGCCAAGAAAGAGGGCGTTGTGGACCCTAAAACCGAACAGGTACTGGTCTACCTTATACCAGCAATTAATGTACCAAAGGGCAACCCGCAAGGAATCCGGTCTTTAAACGATTTAGCCCGGCCCGGGATGCGGGTCGGCCTGGCGCGTCCCGAGACGGTTTGCGTAGGCCTTTATGGGGTAGAAATCCTGGAGAAAGCTGGCCTGGCTGACAAGGTTAAAAAGAATATTGTTACTTACGCGGAAAGCTGCGAGAAAACAGCCAACCTCGTAGCCCTAAAGCAAGTTGACGCCGTTATGGGCTGGGATGTCTTCCAAAAGTGGGACCCGGCTAAGATTGAAACTATCTATTTGCCACCAGAACAGGTAACCCGCATTGGTTATATTCCCGCAGCCATCTCTAGTTTTTCCCAACAAAAGGAGCTGGCCGCCTTATTTTTGGCTTTTCTCACCTCAGAACAGGGTAAAGAGGTTTTTCGGAAATACGGTTACCTGGGAAGCGTCGAAGAGGCGCGTAAATTTGCTCCGGAGGCCCCGGTAGGCGGCGAATACCAGTTGCCTGCAGGCTGGCGCTAAGCTGCCAGGCCAGGGTTTTAAGAATGAGGGTGAAGAAGGAAAGTGGGCCGGAAAAAAATTGCCGCCAAGGCCTTTACCATGGCTTTTAGTGGCCTTCTTACCATGGTGTTAATGTATATCTTGCTGCTTTTATTCTCCCAGGTTAGCTATTTGAACAAAGAAGTAATTCTCAGCAGCCTGAAAGATAGGGAGGTTCATTTTGCCCTGGCCCTCTCTTTAGAATCAGCCCTTGTAGTGGCTGCACTGGCCCTTTTAATTGGCATCCCTGCCGGTTATGCCCTGTCGCGCTTTACCGTGCCGGCTAAAGCGGTTATCGATACCATTATGGATCTGCCGGTGGTCATCTCACCCGTTGCCCTGGGGGCGATGCTGCTGATTTTTTTTAACACAGCTCCGGGGTTGTTTTTTCAGGAGCATTTTTTCCCGGTAGTTTTTAACGTGACCGGCATTATTGTGGCTCAGGCTACCATTGTCATTTTTCTGGCCATTCGTTTGATGAAATCTATTTTTGACGCCATCGACCCGGCCTATGAAATGGCGGCCCGGGTACTGGGGGAAAGCAGGGCCGGGGCCTTCTGGCGGGTGACTTTGCCTATGGCCAGGCCCGGCATTATGGCTACCTTTATTCTCTCCTGGGCCCGGGCCCTGGGTGAGTTTGGCGCCACCGTTACCCTGGCAGGAGCTACCAAGATGAAAACTGAGACCTTGCCCATTGCCATTTATTTAAATCTTTCTGCTGTAAAGATCGAAAAGGCAGTGGCCCTGGTAAGCATTATAGTTCTGATGGCTTTTTTAATTCTCCTGGCTTTACGTTTACTGACGGATAAAGGAGCATTGTACCAGTGATCCAGGTTGAAAATCTAACCGTGGCAGGCCCCGGTTTTTACCTGGGCGACATTTCCTTCAGGGTAAACAAAGCCGAATATCTGATTATTCTTGGGCCGTCCGGTGCCGGGAAGACAGTACTGCTAGATACCCTGGCTGGCCTTAAAAAACCCCAAAAAGGCAGGATACTCTTTGCCGGCCGGGATGTTACCCGTGCTTTGCCGGAAGAACGGAAGATTGGTTATATTCAACAAAACCTGGCTTTATTTCCCCACCTTTCGATCATGGAAAACATCACCTTTGGCGCCCGTCCCAACCGGATCCCGCCTGCCAGGGCCGGCGAGCGGGCCAGGGAATTAGCGGCTTTACTCGGCATTGAACACCTTTTAAGCCGCGCTAATCCTCTGACTTTAAGCGGTGGCGAAAAACAGCGGGTGGCCCTGGCCAGGACCCTGCTGGTGGAACCCGATATTATACTAATGGATGAACCTTTTTCCGCTTTGGATAGTTTTACCAGGAGGCAGTTAATTTTTTTACTCCCGGAGATTTTCGCCCAATTTCAGGTGACAGTTATCCATGTCACCCATGACCTCCAGGAAGCCTTTCTCCTGGGGGATAAAATTGCCGTTTTAATGGACGGGCGCTTGCAGCAAATAGGCAGCCGGGACGAGATTTACCGCCGGCCAGCCACCCTGGCAGTAGCCAGGTTATTATTAAACCGGAACACCTTTAGCGGCAGGGTGGTTACCCTTTCAACCGGAGAAATTGTAGCTCAAAATGATCGGGGACTTGAGTTTAGACTGCCGGCAATCCACCATTTGCAGCCGGGCGCTAAAATCCATTTTGGCATTAACCCGCGGGAAGTCGTTATCATCCGCCCTGACCGTCCCTTGACACCAAGGGTGCGGTCCAATATTTTTCCCGCCACTGTCCGGCGGATTTTTGACCAGTTTGGCAGTTACTTATTGTTCTTAGATCTTGCCGGTACAGGAATAGAGATTGAATTGGAGCTGCCGGGTTATATTTACCATGACATGGCTATCAGTATAGGTAACCACGTGACTGTATCTTTAAAAAAAGATTCTTTCTGGGTCTTGCCGGTAGATGAAGAAGGATAACGGAGGCGCAACTTGCAGTGTACAAAGCAGCCGGGATCGTCCTGGCAGGAGGCAAAAGTACCCGCATGGGTACCAATAAAGCCCTGCTGCCCCTGGGGCAGGAGTCCATGCTGGCTACGGTCGTGACAGCTTTACGGCCGTTATTTCCCGAGATAATCGTTGTCACCAACACCCCGGAGCTGTACCGGGACTTAAAGGCACGCCTGGTCCCGGACGTTATCCCCGGCAGGGGACCATTAAGCGGCTTCCATGCCGGGCTCCTGGCATCGCCGTACTGGCACAACTTTATCGTGGCCTGCGACATGCCCTTCCTGGCCCCCGATTTTATCAAATACCTCCTCGAACAGGCGCCGGGTTATGATGTGGTGGTACCGCGCCGGGGTGAGTACCTGCAGCCCCTGCACGCTGTTTATTCCCGGGGTTGTTTAAGGGCCATTGAAGATTGCCTGGCAGGGGGAAACTACCAGGCCTTTGCCTTTTATCCCCGGGTGAAGGTGCGTTATGTGGACATTGACCGGCTCGCAGGTTTCAGCGACCCGGAGAAGATATTCTTTAATATCAATACCCCGGCCGACCTGGCCCGGGCGCGGCGAATGCTGCATGAGAAGGACCTCTTGCCGTGAGGCGCGCCCCTGACGGCAGGAGGGGAATAAATTCGTCTATTCCTGGCGAAAGGATGCAATGGCATGTCACTCTTATCCCTGGAGGCGGCCCGGGCGATGTTGCTGGCCGGGTTAAAACCGCCCGGCCTGGTTAAAGTGAAACTGGAGGAGTCTGCCGGGCGGGTGCTGGCGGCAGCGGTAACAGCCCCGGGTCCCTTTCCTCCCTTTCCCCGCTCCCTGGTCGACGGCTACGCCCTGGGGCCGCCGGTTGCCGCCCCTGGTACCATCCCTACCGGGCTTGCTGGTCCGGGGGTAATCTACCGCCTCCTGGGGACGGTTCCGGCCGGGAGCAACCCGGATATAACCTTAAGTCCGGGGACGGCGGCAGCCATTTTTACTGGCGCCCGGCCACCGGCAGGGACCGTGGCCATTGTCCCCAGGGAACTGGTAGGGCGCCGGGGTGATTTCATCAGCGTACCCGGCCTGCCTCCCGGCCGCTACCTGGAACTGGCTGGAGCCGAAGTGGCCGCAGGGGAAGAGGTCCTGGCCGCCGGTACAACCCTGGGACCGGCGGAAATCGGCCTTTTAGCAGCCCTGGGCTTCCGGGAAGTGCTGGTTTACCAGCGGCCCCGGGTGGTCCTGGCCACCAGCGGTAGCGAGTTGCTGGACCCGGCCGGCAAGGAGGGAAGCCTCCTAAAAAGCAACCCGGCAGGTACCCCTGCCGGCCACCAAGCGGGTTACCCCGGCGTAAATGTACCTCCCCGCATATATAATAGTAACTTTTACGCCATGGCAGCGGCCGTAGAAGCTGCCGGCGGCCGGGTAATATCCCTGGGTCCCCTGGCTGACAACCTGGAGGAACAGGTAAGGGCCTACCGGTCTGCCCTGGAAGAAGGCGATTTGCTCCTGGCCACCGGCGGTGCCGGCGGCAGCGCCGGTGATTTCACAGCCGCCGCCTTTACCCGGGCCGGGGGCGAGGTGCTCTTTACGGAACTAAATATCCGCCCCGGCCGGCGGGTCATAGCTGCGCGCTCCGGGGAAAAATTGATGCTGGGCCTGCCCGGTAACCCGCCGGCAGCCCTGGTGGCCTGTTACCTCCTGGCGAGGCCGGTTATCCGGGCCTTGGGAGGTAGGGAACCGGCGCCGGTAACTTTCCCGGCCAGGCTGGCGGCAGCCATCGACCGGCCGCGGGTGGAACGGGCTTTCCTCTGGGCCCAGGCCCGGGCCAGCGGCAACGGTTGGGAGGTTACGCCCCTGCCGCGCCGGCCCGGCGGCATCCGCGCTGCTATAGGGGCCAACGCTCTAATTGACCTGCCACCCGGTACTGCTCCCGGGCCCGGGGAGGAAGTAACGGTGATTATGCTTAGCTGAAGGCAACAACGGTAAAAGTAAGGAGGTTTTCCATGACAAGCAAAACTCCCATTATTTCCGTTGTCGGCAAGTCCGACGTCGGGAAAACAACATTACTCACCAAACTCCTGCCCGAGTTAAAACGGCGAGGTTACCGGGTCGCTACTATCAAACATGATACCCACGGCTTCGACATTGACCGCCCCGGCAAAGACACCTGGCGCCACGCCGAAGCCGGTGCCGACGTTGTCGTCATCTCTTCACCCACCAAAATAGCCCTCATTGAAAAGGTAGATACGGAGTTGCCCTTGGACGCCATTGCGGAACGCATCCATCATGTCGACCTCATCATCACCGAGGGCTATAAGCGCGGCGACAAGCCCAAGATTGAAGTCCACCGGGCGGCCGTGGGGGGCGAACTCCTCTGCACGGCGGGAGAACTCCTGGCCGTGGCCACCGACGAACCCCTGGCCATTGACGTCCCCTGCTATGACCTGGACGATGCTGCCGGCCTGGTGGACCTGATTGAAGCCAGGATCCTGGCGCCGGCAGGCCGGGCCCGGCAACAGGGCAATTAACCCTGAAACCGGGGGAACTCGAGCTTTCACCAAAGCCCGGGAAAGCCGGGCAAAAAATCAGTATGCCGGCCCTTTATCCCCGGTGGCAAGAGGAATATAATATAAGGTAAATTTGTCTCTTGGAGGGATTCCCATGGGCCGGCCACTTAACGCCTATGACCGGGCGCTAATGGAATTGCAAAAACAAATTTTACGGATGGGTGATTATGTTGCCGGCCAGGTGGATAAGGCCCTGGCTGCCTTGAAGGCCCAGGACAGCCTGCTCGCGCGGCAGGTGATTGAGGGGGACGATGTTACCGATAACCTGGATTACGATATCGAGATGGCGGCCCTGGACCTGATCTCTTTGCAGCAACCCACTGACGAAGACCTGCGTACCCTGGCCACTGTAATGCGGGTGGGCAAAGAGCTGGAACGCATCGGCGATTATGCCGTCAATATTGCCGAGGTGGCCGAACGCCTCACCCGCCTGGGACCGTATTTTAAGCCCCTGGTGGATATTCCCCGGATGAGCGACCTGGCCCGGGCCATGCTGAGGCAAAGCCTCCAGGCCCTGGTGGACCGCGACCTGGAAGCGGCCAGGGAAATAGTCCGTGCCGATGACGCTGTCGACCGTCTTTTTGAAGACCTGTACGACGAACTGGTGGGCTTTATGAAGCGGGGGCCGGAATATGTCGACCAGGCCAGTTATCTCGCCCTGGTGGCCCGTTACCTGGAACGTATTGCCGACCATGCCGTGAACGTGGCTGAGATGGTCGTCTACCTGGAGACAGGACAGCGCCGCGCCTTCAAAGACTACCAGGGACCACAGAAAACCGTCCTGCCGGGGTTGCGGCAATAAAAGGGCCAACACCGGCAATTTAAGAGGGGTAATAATAAGAGGGGTAATAACTTGAGCACGTTGTTTTTTACCATCGCCACCGGGCTGGCAGGGGGGCTGGCCCTTTTCCTTTTCGGGATGCACCTCATCAGCACCGGCCTGCAAAAAGCGGCAGCCCGCCAGGTGCAGCAACTCCTGGGGGCAGTAACGAAAAACCGCTTTTTTGGCATGCTGGCCGGGCTGGTGGTGACCATTTTCCTCCAGACCAGCGCCGTCACCACAGTGCTGCTGGTGGGCTTTGTCAGCGCGGGACTCATGAGCCTGGGCCAGGCCCTGGGGGTCATCCTGGGGGCGGCCATTGGCTCTACCCTGACGGCCCAGCTCATTGCCCTGCGCCTCAGCGACTACGCCCTCTGGGCCGTGGTGGCCGGCCTCATACCTTATCTTTTTGCCAGGCGCCTGCGCTGGCACCACCTGGGCCAGGCCGTCCTCGGTTTCGGCCTTATTTTTTATGGTGCGGCCCTCATGGGTACGGCCGTAGCGCCCTTAAATACCCTGCCCGGCTTTGTGAGTACCTTGAGCTCCATAGCAGCCCACCCCTGGGTAATGATGCTGGCAGCGACCCTTTTTACCGGTATTGTCCAGGCCAGCACGGCGACGGTGGTCCTGGCCATGACCCTGGCCGCCCAGGGAGCCCTGCCCCTGGAGCCTGCCCTGGCCATGGTCCTGGGGGCCAACCTGGGCACCACAGCTACAGCCCTCATTTCCAGCATTGCCCTTTCCCGGGAAGCCAAAAGGGTGGCCCTGGCCCATTTCTTTTTTAAGCTGGCCGGGGTCCTCCTCTTTTTACCCTTCCTGGGACTGTACAGCCATTTATCCCGGGTGACATCCCCGGATATTGCCCACCAGGTGGCCAACGGCCACACCCTTTTCAATATTATTAACATGCTCGTCTTTCTTCCCTTTACTCCGTGGGTAGGCCGCCTTATGGAAAGGATCCTTCCCGACGCCCCCGAGGAAGAAAAGGTGGCCAAATACCTGGATACAGAAGTCCTGGATATACCCGAATTGGCCCTGGCCCGGGCGACCCAGGAGCTTTTACGCATGGCCGGCCTCATCCGGGAAGAAATGTTTCCCCGGGTGATGCAGCCCCTGGCCGAGCGGGAGGTTGAGTTGCTGGAAAAGCTGCGCGGCCTGGATAATATCCTTGACTATCTCTACCGGGCGGTGGCCAGGTACCTCGCCCAGTTGAACCAGGGTAACCTTACCGACGACCAGTTAGTGGCCCAGACCAGGCTCCTCTATATAGCTAACGACCTGGAGCATATTGGCGACGTGGTCGTGGAAATGGCCCACCAGTGGCGGAAAATCGAAGCCAGCGGGGTGGAATTTTCCCCTGCGGGGCAGGCTGAACTCCAGGAGATGTTCAATAAAGTTAAGGAGAACTTTACGACGGCCATCCAGGCCTTTGCTGCCGGTGACGAAGCCATGGCCGCCAGGGTCATAAAGGGTCATCCCGAGATCTTACGCCTGGAAAAGAACCTGCGCTACTCCCATTTCCAGCGCCTGCAGCAGGAAAACCGCCTGAGTCTAGAAACCACGTCCGTTCACATGGACCTTATTAACCAGCTCCTGCGTCTCAACATCCATAACGTCAGTATAGCCCAGGCGGTCATGGGCATTATTTAGCCAGCAGGCCTTGAGGTAAAGGTATTTTTTTGCTATGATAGCTTTCTGGATAAAAGGAAGGAGTTGTTGACTTTGCAAGGCATCTGGTTTTCCGAACTACAAACCCCCGGGCTGGCTATATCCGTCAAGCTGAAAAAAACCCTGCACCATGAAAAAACGCCCTACCAGGACCTGGCGGTGGTAGAAACGGAGTCTTACGGGCGCATGTTGCTCCTGGATAACATTATCCAGACAACCGTTGGCGATGAATTCTTTTACCACGAGATGATCGCCCACGTACCCTTAAATACCCACCCCAATCCCCGCACGGCCCTGGTCATTGGCGGCGGTGACGGGGGTGTTATCCGGGAGATTATCAAACATCCCAGCATTGAAAAGGCTACCCTGGTGGAGATTGACGCCCGGGTGGTGGCTAACGCCCGGGAATACCTGCCGGAGATTTCTTGCGGTCTGGATGATGCCCGGGTGGAGATCCGTTTTGAAGACGGCATTGAGCACGTCCGCCAGATGGAAAATGCCTATGACGTGATTATCGTTGATTCTACTGATCCCATTGGCCCGGCGGTAGGTCTCTTCAGTGCCGAGTTTTACCGCAACGTTTACCGGGCCTTGAAGCCGGACGGGCTATTTGTAGCCCAGACCGAGTCACCCCTCTTTAACGGCAGGCTCATCCGCCGCATCCAGCGCGACCTGGCGGAGATATTCCCCATTGCCCGCCTGTACCTGGGAACGGTACCCACTTACCCCGGCGGCCTCTGGAGCTTCAGCCTGGGGAGCAAGGAATATGATCCCCTGGAGGTCGACTGGAAAAAGGCACCCCAGCTGGTGACCCGCTACTACACCCCGGCTATTCACCAGGGGGCCTTTGCCCTGCCCCCCTTCGTCCAGGAGATTCTAGAAAAGCGGGACGAAGAGGAGTTTTAGGTGGGCCCCTCTCTGCAGGGTCCCGCGCCCAGTACCGGCCAGGTAATATAGTTATGTAAAAATGGTTGAAACGGAGGAAACAATTCAAGTGCTGGCAGGTTATGTAAAAAACCAGGGCTTCCTGGCCAGCGGGGATAATTATGAAGGCGCCCGGGTGGTCCTGGCGGGCATCCCCTTTGACGCTACCACCAGCTTTCGCCCCGGCGCCCGCTGGGCCCCCCAGGCCATTCGTGCCGTGTCCGAAGTCCTGGAGGAATACAGCCCTTACCTGCAGCGAGAACTGGGGCAGGTGCCTTTTTACGACGCCGGTGACCTTGACCTGGTACCGGGCCGGCTGGAGGCCAACCTGGAACGTATGGAGGCTGCTGCTGCCGCCCTTTTCCAGGACAAGAAGATCCCCCTTTTTCTGGGGGGTGAGCACCTGGTGAGCTACCCCCTCATCCGGTCGGCCCGCCGTTACTACCCCAATCTTGCCGTCCTCCACTTTGACGCCCATGCCGATTTAAGGGAGGAATACCTGGGGGAAAGGCTTTCCCATGCCACCGTCATGCGCCTGGTGGCGGAGGAAATCGGCCCCGGGAACCTGTACCAGTTTGGTATCCGGTCAGGCACATGGGGGGAATTTGCTTACGGTCAGGAAGAAACCAATTTTTTTATGGACGTCATCACTACCCCCCTGGAGAAGCTGGTGCCCGAACTGGGCTCCCGCCCCCTTTATGTCAGCATAGATATTGACGTCGTGGACCCTGCCTTCGCCCCCGGCACCGGTACCCCCGAACCGGGTGGCTGTACGCCCCGGGAGATCCTGCAGGTTATCTACCTGCTGCGACAGGCCAGGGTAGTGGCCTTTGACCTGGTAGAGGTATGCCCGGCATACGATCATGGCAATATTACCGCCATCCTGGCAGGCAAAATCATCCGCGAGGCCATCCTTGCCTGGGGAAGGTAAAATAACCTAACGGAGAAAATATATTTGACTTACGGGGAGTACCATGCTATAATATCTTACGCGACAGGTACATGAGGGCGGTTAGCTCAGCGGGAGAGCACCTGCCTTACAAGCAGGGGGTCGGCAGTTCAATCCTGCCACTGCCCACCAGAAGAGGAGCCGTAGTGTAGCGGTTTAACATGTCGGCCTGTCACGCCGAAGATCGCGGGTTCAAATCCCGTCGGCTCCGCCAGACATGCCTCGGTAGCTCAGTTGGTAGAGCAGAGGACTGAAAATCCTCGTGTCGGCGGTTCGATTCCGCCCTGAGGCACCAGCACGGAAGGCCTGGAGAAACCAGGCCTTTTTATTATCCCGGTGGTTGCCAGGAGCATTTTCGTGGGTTAGAATAAGAATTAAAAAGGCTAATCATGGAGGCTGGCAATGACCACAACTGAATACAAAGAGCGTCTCAAGCGTTTCCAGGAGGCCCTGCAGGCCCGGGAATTAGACGGCGCCCTCATTTTCCAGGCCGCCGACCTGTATTACCTGAGCGGTACGGCCCAGAGCTGCCACCTGTTTGTCCCGGCGACGGGAGAACCCTTGCTCCTGGCCTACCGGGATACCACCCGGGCGCAGGCCGAGGCTGCCTTAAATCAGGTACTGCCTCTTAGCAGCTTTAAAGAAATACCCGGCCTACTGGCAGGAGCCGGCTGGAGCGGGCTTAAGCGGTTGGGTTTAGAAATGGACGTCATCCCTTTAAGCCTGTTCCGTCGTTACCAGGAGCTTTTCCCGGACTGCCAGTGGGTGGACATAAGTAAAATATTGCGGTCCCAGCGCATGCTCAAATCCAGCATCGAACTGGAAGCCCTGCGGTATGCAGCGGACAGGCACGCCGAGGTCTTCAAGTACATAAGTAGCGTAATAAGGCCGGGTATGACAGAACTGGAAATTGCCGCCGAGTTTGAAGGCTATGCCCGCCGCCTGGGCCACCAGGGTACGAAACGTTTCCGTGGCCAGGAGCAGGGAATGATACCGGGCATAGTTGCGGCCGGGGCCAATTCGGCCCTGGCTTCCTGTTTCGATATTCCCCTGGCAGGCCAGGGCCTAACGCCCCTTTACCCCCTTGGTCCCAGCCGGCACCGCTGGGAAGCAGGAGAACCCCTGCTCATTGACTACGCCGGCGTGTATGGCGATTATACCGTCGACCAGACGCGCATTTACCTGGACGCAGACGTAGCACCTGTTTTGCAGAAAGCCCAGGAAGTAGCCATGGAAATAGCAGCTAGGGTGGCGGAGAAGGCCAGGCCCGGGGTAACGGCAGGCGAACTTTATGACCTGGCCGTCAAGATGGCCAGCCGGGCCGGGCTGGGCGAACATTTTATGGGTCATGGCCGCCAGGTGAGTTATATTGGCCATGGCATCGGGCTGGAATTGAACGAGTGGCCGGTGATTGCCAGGGGGGATCAGACCGTCCTGGCAACCGGTATGGCCTTTGCCCTGGAGCCCAAATTTGTCTTCCCGGGCCAGGGCAGCGCCGGGGTAGAGGATACATATGTGGTTACGGAAAATGGAGCAGTAAGCCTGACGTATTAAGGAAACACTGGGGTCATACTTCCTCCGGCCAGAGGAGTTTTAAATCTATGACCAGGCCTGGCAACAGGGGGGAGGTCAGCTCGCCTTCATCTTCGTATTCGGCCGCCTTCACCAGGTGGCCGGCCTCGTCGCGACGGAAGATTTCCGCTAGGCGAAGGTCCGGGTCGAAGAGCCAGTATTCAAGAACATCATAGCGCCCATAAAGATTACGCTTTAATTTACGATCCAGGCTTCTACCACCAGGTCCGGCGCCCCCTGGACATTTTTAGGCGTCAGGCGTTGGCGGCGGTTATTGCTGATAAAGATGATAATAAACCCTCCTTTCCTGGTTTATTATACCATAATAAATTTCTAGGGGGACGAGGCAGCAGGATTATTTTCCTAGTTGCAGAATATGTATAAGAGTTAGTTATACATCATGTTACTATTGCAGGAGTTAAATATAAAGCCAAATGGACCGCAGCTGCCAGAAAGTTATTGATGCCCGTCTCAACTTAGCAAACCTTGAGCTCCAGGTGGCCCTCCTGGCCCGGGCCGGTTTAAAGCGCTGGGAGATAGCAACGGCATTAGGTTTACAGCAGGGTACAGTTAAATCCCAGCTGGAAAGAGTGGCCGCCAAACTCGGCTCCGGTTGGAAGTACAGGACGGATATCATCTGGCCGGAACTGGAAGAAGACGTGCGGCTGGCACTGCAGGCCTTGAAGGAACAGGGTAGTAATAGTAGCCCTACCCTGGAGGGAACGGAAGTCATCATCACAGGCCAGGATGGTAGCCAGGGAGCTGGCGGGGAAATAGCTGCTACTGCCGTCCAGCAGGTTATTAGCTTTAATTCTGCCCGCCGGGCTATGGAAGGTGATCTCTCCCCCCACGAGGCCGCCGTCCTCCAGCTCCAGGGCCTGCCTTCAAAAGCAGGCAGCACCTACCTGCACCAGGCCCGGGCCCTCCAGTGGCAGCTTATCCTCCTGGGTGAAGGCCGTGTTTTGCATGTAAGCGCCGCCGCCCGCTTCTGGATGAAACCGGCCCTGGCGGTCCTTGCCGGCAACAGGTATATCCGTTATTTACACAGCGATAATGTGGACGAGCCTTACCGGCCCTGGTGGCTGCCCTATACCACCAATGGCCGCGTCCGGGGTACCCGCGCTGCCTATTACAAAATCGTGGATGCCTCTGGCGGCGATTACGTCCGCAACTACCTGGAAGCCTGGCTTGATGGCGAGCTGGGGGATTATGTCGCCAGCCTCCACGCCCGGATGCAGCAACGATGGCAGGCTTTAAGCCGGATTGCCCGGATCTCCGGGCGACCTGAACCAACGCCGCCGCCTACCTGTATTCAGCTCCTCGCAGAGGCCCGTAAGGTCGTGGGGGTAAGTTAAAATATATGTTTTAAAACTTGAAAAGCAGCTCCTCCCATGTCACAAGGGGCTGCTTTTGTTTTCCCTTCGGGTCCGGGCCAGGTCATTAATGGCCACCGTCAAATCATCGAACCTTAAATATTGATAATTTGTGCCTGGCCCTCCTGGCGCAGAGATAGCCGGCCGGTGCAGAAACCAGCCCGGAAAGAATAAAATTTACCAGCGGCAGGAAGCGGGTATGTGGTGGCGAATAGTTATAGCAGAAAGGGGTTGGGTCATGAGGATTGTCGTAGTCGGTGGCGGTAAGGTTGGCTACCAGGTAGCCAAACAGTGTGCCGCCTGCGGTTGTGAAGTAGTGGTGGTGGAACATGACCAGGAAAAGGGTGAGAAAATTAAACAGGAACTTGGCCTGCCGGTAGTCATTGGTGACGGTACCAGACCACAGGTTTTGAAAAAGGCCGGAGCTGGAGAGGCTGATATAGTTATTGCTATCACGGATGACGACCAGGATAACCTGGTAATCTGCCAGCTGGCGGAGCGCCAGTTTAAAGCCAGACGTACCCTGGCCCTGGTGAATAATCCGGGCAATGAGAAGCTCTTCCGCTGGCTGGGGGTTAACCAGGTAATTGGCCCGGCATCCCTTATCCTGGGATTAATCCAGGAAAGGGTGGATATGGATGCGACTACGGCCCTGTGGATGCAGGGCATTAAGGATTTAAAAATGATCCAGTTTAAACTTGGTCCTGATGCCCCTGTCCTGGGGCGGAAAATCAAGGAAATACCCTTTCCCAACGAATGTATCCTGGTGACTATTGTCCGGGGTGATACGGCCATTGTCCCCTGTGGCAATACGGTCCTGAAAGCAGGGGACCTGGTCTTTGCCCTCACTAACCCGTCTGTCCAGGCGGAACTGGAGTATATCCTGACGGGCAGGAGCGAGAGTGGGGCCGTATGATGGCCCCACTTCCTCCGTTAAGATTATACTTTTGGTTAGCCTTGAGTGATCGCGGATGCTTGACAGGACTTTTTACCCGTGCTATAATCTAACATGCAGTGAGCGAGCGGAAGTAGCTCAGCGGTAGAGCATCGCCTTGCCAAGGCGGGGGTCGCGGGTTCAAATCCCGTTTTCCGCTCCATTTTTTTACCCTGGCGCGGTGGCGAAGTGGCTAACGCCGCGGTCTGCAAAACCGCTATTCGCCGGTTCAAATCCGGCCCGCGCCTCCAGGTTGGTAGCTGGAAGACCATTTTGCAGGTAGGCAAAATGGTCTTTTTGTATTATCCAGTTGTTGCCTGCAATTTATGCCTGAAGCTGCAGCATCTTGCTTCCCAGAAGTTGACATATCAGCAGCTAACTGTTAGGATGTAATTGTTCCTCATTTTGTTGCTGGAGCAACTTTTCCAGCTCCTCTTCCAGGTCTTCCAGTTGCTGAAACATGGCAGGCTTTAAAGAATGGGCAGGGAAACGCCGCTTCAAATCGGCAATTTCCGCCTGCAGCTGGTTGATGCGTTCTTGTAAAGTTGCCAGATTAATCCCACCTTTATCCTTTATGGCATTAGGAGACACAGTAATTTTTTCAGGGTAACCCGTTTGCGATTCATTATAGCAGAAGGGGTGGCATTATGGGAGGGGATTTTTCCTGGGCAGCAGGTGAACTTGATGCGGAAAAATGGCAGGCCATCGTTCAACCGGACAATCCCTTTACCGAGTTGATAGGTATAGAAGTAGCCGGAGTAGGGCCGGGGCGGAGCCTGGTACGCTTGAAAGTTCTTCCCAGGCATCTCAATTCCTGGCGGATCCTCCACGGGGGCGTATATGCTGCCCTGGCCGACCGGGCCATGAGTATTGCCGTACGTTCTATTGGCAGGCAGGCTGTTACCCTTAACCTGCAGGTTGGTTATTTAAGGCCGGTAGAGGCCGGCCAAGTGGTGGAGTGCCGGGGGATGGTAATCCATAACGGCGAGCGGATAGTAGTAACGGAAGCAAGGATGGCTGTTGCCGGCCAGCCGGTGGCAACCGCCGGGGGAATATTTTATGTGAAATAATCCGGTTTTCACCGGGAGATACTGGCGACATCTATTCCACACCGCCCAGTAAAATACCGCAGTGTCTCCGGCGGGTGGTGAAGGAAGTTTAAAACTTAGTATTGAATACCCCCATCGTTATATGCTATAATATTATTTGCCTGCGAGAGTGGCGGAACCGGCAGACGCCCGAGACTTAAAATCTCGTGGACCTTTTGGTCCGTGCGGGTTCAAGTCCCGCCTCTCGCACCACCTTGAGAATTAACGGTCTATGGGCTTATAGGAACTAACCCAAATGACCCTCTTTTCAATATAGTATCGGGCAGCGAAAAAATAATCTCGTGTACCTACCACCACCTGTAAAAAGGTGGTTTTTCTATGTATGTTATCGCCAAAGCTCTCGGAGTTATGGTAAAGGACTTTGATTCTTAGGTACAGGAGATGTTGTATTTATGGCAAACCCTAATAATAAGGCTTCAAAACTACTACAATATGTAAAAAACAGTCTTAATTTGTCTGATAATGAAGCAAACAAACTAGAGAAGCGGTTGTGGCTTTTTGCTTCATGTATCCGTCAACCACGAAAAGATGATCGATCATGTAATAAAACCCCTTTCTTTAATCGATGGGATATCAATAATCAAACAAGCTACCTTACGCCCGAGGATCCAAGATATGCTACAGAAGAAGAATGCCAACGGGTATATGAAACATTGTTAGCCATGCTTTTGGAAGCTTATGGAATATCTATACCACCGGATTCGGATATTAAAATTGTTGAAGAAACACTTGGTAGATCATTTAAGCCACATAGCCTAATTTGCGTACACACTGGAAAAATGATTTCTGGAGATGATATAAAACGTGCATTGAGTTATACAACACAGCGTTTGGGTAATTACGAAATTCCTACTTCATACCGGGTTGAATTAAATGCTGGCGGCCGCCATGAGCATACGAATGTAGGCTGGATGAAACCGTTACATATTATCTATACACTTCGCAATATCTTGCGTTCACATTTAAGAAGGGCTGGTGTGCCAAGTAATGCAATTAAAAATGCATTAGATAAAATCCAAGTTAAGGCCTATTGTACAGACAAAGTAACTATGCCACCATATTTCTCTAATCGTGATGTAAGGTGGGCAACTTGGCCGAGTAGTAACCAATATGCTTCTCACTACGAATGTGCAATGATTGAGTTGGAGTTATTAGCAGAACTATATGAGTTTGCCGGTGCACCACTATTACCAGATAAAATAAAATCCCAAATTATTGAAGCACGTAGACGTACTTTTTTATCACATCCAAGACGGTGCTTTGTAACGGGGCGAGTATTAAATTTCATTGACTACGTTCAAGCAGCAATTAATACCCAGGGTGGGAGATCAGCTTATCATGTAGGTCATATTACTCCATTAACGAGGGGCGGGAGGCACACATGGGAAAATATAGCATGGCAAAGTGATGATGGAAATCGTATTCAAGGAAACGATACCGTGCAAGAAATTGAAGTTAAATTAGTTGATGCAGTTATGTATCATCTTAGACGGGATATGGAAAAAGAAAAACCTTCTCGAGAGTTCTACGAGAAGGTTGAAATGTTATGGTCGTTATTAAATGATATTCGAGAATACCAGGGTAAACCTAGATTCCAGTGGTAGTAATTTTTAAGGTGCAACCACAGTTTCACGTGCCTTTCGAGTTAACTCACGAGCCTCAATGCGGCTTTCTATAGCACGTTTGACCATCTCTGAGATTTCACGGCATCGAATTTTTGACTTAGGAACTGGAAGGACAAGATCATAAATTCGATCACCAAGTGTATCAATAATATCCTGCGTAAAAGACATAGATTTGATTTGGGCAACTACAGGTGGTGAGGAGAGGATTGCCAGTAATAAATAGCTATCGAAAGGAGCATTTTCATGGACACGGATTTTAAGGATGTGGCTTTGATAAACAATTTCAGTATCGTAACGGGATACATAAGCACAAGTACCAATTAAGTATGTACCATCACGAACCATAAGAATGTCGCCTTCTCTTACATCCTGTTTAACAGCATATTTTTGGTAGATTTCTCTGCTTATCATATGTTTAGGATCAACCTTGATTTCCCAATTAGACAAGTCAGAGGTACGCACAAATGGGATATTACCTGTACCATATGCGAGTTTGCCTACCTCATCACCACTTGAAATAGAAATCATACGATTTTGGACCAGCTCAGAGACCCTGTAAAAGTCATGTGTTTTACTAAGCTTTATTAACATGTGTTTAGATTCAGGTTCATAAAAACGTGGGGCTAGGACATTATTTTTTAGTTCTTTACAAGAAATTAAAAAACCAAGATGGTCAGGTTCAATGTCGTTACCTGCTTTAAAGGCTTTAAATTTCTCAACTATAACAGGAAGATCGTTCTTCGGGATTTCCCGTGCCCGGCTATCATGGCCACACCACTTAGCTTCAGCCATAAAAATATTATGGTTAATAGCAAGTGGTTTTTTTTCTAAGACAACAAGGCAAACTTTGGTATGAGTTCCACCCCGGCCGCTCGTCTTGAAAAGTGATTCTGGCATACCTATAATTGCAACTGGGGTTGTATGGTCGAGGATATATTGTACCACATATCGATGACTTGGATTCGATAATACACTTTCTGGTAATACAATGCCGAGCCGACCACCTGGTGCAAGAAGGGAAATACAACGTTCAACAAAAAGAACCTGTGGTGGAGTGTTTTTTGCTAGTATATTTTGCTTTTGATAACGTCCAGTACTTTTTGAAAAACGCCATCTATGAGCGAGTTCAAAGGAGTTTCGAGCATCGTTAGAGAGAGCGACAATTTTAGAACCAAAAGGAGGATTGGTCAGCACTAGCGTAAATTTCCCCATCAAAGCCTTTGTTGCAGACTTTTCAAAGCCATTGCCTTTCCAAACTAAACTATCAGTACAGCTGATAGGAAAGAGTGTATCGAACTGGAGGGCTAAGTGGAGTTGAGACAAGCGAACTAGGTCGGCGTCTTTGTCAATGCCATGAATACGGTCAGGTGAAACTTTGCTAGATGTGCTAATATACTTTGCAGCTTCAAGTAAAAAACTGCCGGATCCACAAGCGGGATCAATGATAAGGTCATTTGAGGTAGGCGCAGTTAATTCAATTAATGTACTCGTAGCTATTTTTGGCGTGAAGAATTGGCCTTCCTGCCCTCTATAGGCTGAACCAATGAAAGTTTCATAGATGTCACCAATGATATCATAAGTTTTATCTAATATATTAAGGGTAGCAAACTCACGGTCTATGTAGGCGATGTGATTAGGACCCAATAATATTTCGTTATTATTTTCAAAAAGAGTAGGGAACTTGTTGCAAATACGATGAAATGCCTGGCGATATTGCTTAGCAAGAAACTCAGCCTCAACTTGTTCATTGGCTGAAAAAGCTATTCCTTCACGTTCTAAGTATACTCGACAATAGGCGCATTTGAGTACTTCCTCAAGTAGGGTTTCATCGCGTGTTATGCCGACTACTTGACCGGCCATATAGTTTCTAATCCTCCGTAATACAGTTTTTGGAGTATCAAGGCTTTGTGAAACTGTACATTCGATATTTTTCATTTCCATTAGACACCTCGTTTTAGAAATTATTTCAGTAATAATATACATTAAGTGTTATATCACGTCAATGGATCATTAAATGATCCTTGGGTTTTATAACTACACAATATGTTTTAAAGAAAATAGTTTTCTCTAGAATGTTTTTCAAAGTATTAAGAAAGAATTCAGGTGATGTTCTGATTAGCGACATTTTCATTAAAATAGTTGGCAAAGGAGGAGAAAAATACTTTTTGTCGAATAATAATAAAAGTAAGGTCGAACAAAGGAATAAAAAGAGATAAAAATCAAAATAAAGAAGGCCGGAAAGATGAAGGACCAAATCATTATTACCAATAAATGCCAATGGGGGGGGGGGGGATTTATCTCATAATTACCAGAAAATAGAATTAATACTATTACCTGCAAAAAGAAAACCATCCCGCCTTCACAGCCGCAGCTTAACTGCTTTCCTCAAAAGTCCAACCTGCAACTTTTTACCACAGGGAATCTTTTTTACCTGGGCTATCTGCAATGCCGGCCCCCTCTGGCAGTCCCTACTGCGCGCGCCTCCGGACACCGGTTCCCTAAAAAACTGTGATAATCCAGCAGCCCTGTAATACCCGGGACTTGCAGGGGGCGCATAAAATGGGCAGAGGGCAAAGACTGTATAGTGAGGGCATCGCTAACAAATGGGCGATCAATAATCTTATTTTTACCTCCCCTGCGGCCAGGGTGCTCTTGCGGAGCGCAGCAGCTTTATCACTGCTGGCAGTTACAATGTTAAACAATCATGCCCGGAGCCTGTCTTACCAGATCGTTCTTGATTTTCTCTACCTCGGGCCGGTGACCGTCGCCGCATGGAATTCTCTTCTTGAAGGCTTGACGTTTGCCCTGATTGCCGGCTGCCTGCGCATGTTTACGAACCCCCTGGCTTTTTCAGCCATGAGGGCCAGCGATTATGTTGATTTTTTAGTGGTAACGGGCTTTTATTTAATCGTTCCCGTGACCATCGAACTCTTAAGGCGCCTGGCCCGGCAGCGCCAGCAATTGCGGCGCAACCTGCAATTGACGACGGAAGCCTTGCTGGAAGCCTTGCAATTGCGCGACCAGTATACCGGTCGGCACTCGCGCCAGGTAGCCGCCTATGCGCGCCGGATAGCAGCCAGTTTAGGCTTATCGCCGCACTTCCAGGAATGCCTTTACCTGGCCGGGCTGCTCCATGACATCGGCAAGATTGGTATTGACGACGCCTGCCTAAATAAGCCGGGTGCTTTGACACCAGAAGAGTGGCAGGCCATCCGCCACCACCCCGTACTGGGCTATAAGATAATCAAAAAAGTAACTGGCAATCAACAAATCATTGCTCGGGCAGTCCTGTACCATCACGAAAGATACGACGGTCGCGGCTATCCCAGGGGCTTGAAGGGCGCGACCATACCCCTGGAAGCTCGTATTTTAAGCGTGGCCGACTGCTTTAACGCCATGACTACCGACCGAGTTTACCGGCAGGCCCTGGCTCCGGATGAAGCCGTGAAGGAATTGCGGCGCTGTGCCGGTAGCCAGTTTGATCCGGAAATAGTGGACATTTTCTGCCGCATTTTGGCCGGGGACGGCCTTACCCAGAACCGCGAGGAGGAAAAAGAGGCAAATAGCCTTTAACAACTTGCGCGGTAAATTAATGACTGCTTTTTTCCTGCTTATTATTTTAACAATAGGCGCCACGCTGGTGTCCTATCGGGACTCCCTGCGCGCGGAGAAAGACATGTGATGTGGCCAAACACGCCAACCGCGTCTCTTCTCGGCCTGTGATTGGGACGCTGAAACGGCAATTCTAACAAAAGGCCGAAATTCCAATGGCTGAACGCCTAAATAAAAGATACTTTTTGTCGAATTAAAAATAAAAACAGGTTAGTAAAGAAGGGAAGGCACGATGAATCGCGAAATCGTAATTGCCAATAAATGTAAATGGGGGGGGTATGATTACCATAACCTCCGGTTATTGGAAATAAACCTTCTTTACATCCTCTTTCTATTTAGCCTTCTTTTCCTTTGCCTCGCCCGCGAAAATATTCTTCTTTAATCCATACTTACCCTAAACCAACGGTAAACTCACTTTCCCTCCCTAAGTATCTTACACTCAAGGCAAACCTGTCGAAAGGCAGGGGCGCAAAGCCATAGGTTTAAAGCCCTTTGCATGGGTATGATCGCCAGGCGGCCGTAGGTTTTTGGCCCTTTACTGGCAGTATTTTCCTTTACCATGCGGCAGTAAGGAAACATCCTCAAGGCTATGGTTAAATGCTAAGTAGGGTAACAAACCAGGCAGCACCTACCACCAGAAATCATTGGACATTTGTTTACGGGGGAGCAAAGTATGGTTGATGGTCCATTAACTGAGGAAGAAATTAACGAACTGTTGGCTGCGTACGAAGAACTAATAGTCAAGATTAAGGAGGGCAAAGTACGGACACTTACCCGGCTACCTATACGGGAAGAAGTTGGTAATTGTGGTTCTAAAGTAGAGAAAGTATTGAGACTGCACCCGATGTTACGACGGTAAACGCCGCTTTTGTGGAGGGGCTGGCCAAGAAGGACGATAAGATCATCATCATAATCAAACTGGAACTGCTCCTCGAGGTAGAAGAGAAGGAAATGCTGGAGCGTATGCAATAGGGAGGTGATAACCGAAGATTATGCCGGCTTTGGGATGAACGGGGGCGCCGCGATGTTCAGGCCAGCGCCGCTATCGAAGAAGACATGAAAATGACGCGTGTTCCATTACTTTATGTATACTGGGAGGAGATAGAGAATGTCTCTGAGAAGCATAAAAAGCAAGCTCATGGCACTGACACTTATAGCTATACTAGCAACAGTAGTAGTTCAATTGATTATTGCCAACGTTTCTCTGGCAAATCTTACCTTTAAATCTCAATCAATAGTACAACAACACGTATTAAATGAAGTAAAAAGTGGCCTCAAAAACACAGTCGATTCTATGGTATCCTCCTTAACCGATATGTATAAAAGTAATGCCGGCACTATACCGGAAGCTCAGCTTATTGAGCTTATAAGAAAAACGCTGGATGCCAGCAGGTATGGCGAAGCTGGATACTTTTTTGCTTACCGATATGATGGTATAAGGGTAGTGGCGCCGGAAAACAAGTCACAGGAAGGCCAGAATCTTTGGGACTTAACGGATAAATCCGGCAAGAAAGTGGTTCAGGAATTCATCAGAGTGGCCCAGAACGGCGGGGGATTTGTGTCTTACATTTGGCTCAACCCCAAGACTAACAAGGAAGAGGAAAAAATCTCTTATTATAGCCCCTCTTAAACTTGGCAACTCCGAGTTAGCGGTCGGGACGGGCACTTATTTATCCATGGTAGAGGTTGCCAAAAATGATGTAGCTCGGGAGATTGCCCAGTCCAGAAAGGCCCTTTCCGGTTCTTTGGTTACTATCAGTATTATTGTTTTATTGATTTTGGCCGTAATTACTTATTTCTTTACTCGAACCATCACTACACCACTAATCCTGGCGGTCGACGATCTGGGGCTTATAGCCAACGGCGACTTCACCCGGCCGGTGCCTGAAAAATACCTACGCATGAAGGATGAGATAGGAAAGCTCGCCCAGGCCGTCGACCGCCTGCAGGCCAACCTCAGACCACTGCTTTCGGGCCTTAGAAATGACGCTAAAACCCTGGCCGGCAACTCGGAAGCTTTAAGCGCGTCTTCGGAAGAGATCGCCTCCTCTTCCGGCGAAGTGGCCAAGGCCATCCAACAGGTGGCGGCGGGGGCAGGGGAACAATCGAACCACCTGCAGGAGATACTCGGCCTCATCGAGAACATAACCTCAAGCCTGGAGAAAGTCTATACCGAACTCGGGCAAGTTAAAGCCAACAGCGAAGAGACCTCCA
>NZ_LTBC01000012.1 GCF_001594015.1 Moorella mulderi DSM 14980 | reverse complement strand
AAGCGTTTCGCCGGGCTGGCACTGGCCCGGGAGGCTCCTCGACCCGTGGTGGTAACCGTACGGCCCGGTGAGTCATCAGCAACCCCCCTGCAATTACTACCGCCAGTAGCAGGAGAAATAAAACAAATAGGGGCTGTTTTCCCCGCAACCTGCTGGTCATCTCCTTAGCCCGAGTTCACTTCCGTATGGGCCTTCCGGTTATCAGCTAACCATTTATTGATGGCTTCTTCGGTCAGCATACCCGCCAGGCCTTTTACAGCTTATTATGCCACAAGCAAAATATATTATTGAGGCACATCCTTACATATGCTAAAATATGCCTGGAAATTCATTGCCGGGGGTAATTATATGCAAATTGCCATCAATTTTGGTGAGTTGACCGTCCTTGCCGAGCTCAATGATAGCGAAACCGCCCGCAAAGTCCAGGCAGCCCTGCCCATAAGCAGCCGGGTGAATACCTGGGGCGATGAAATTTACTTCCCCATCCCGGTTAAAGCCGGCCTGGAAAAAGGTGCGACGGAGGATATGGAAATAGGTGATATCGCCTACTGGCCGCCGGGTCACTCCTTTTGCCTGTTTTTCGGGCCTACGCCCGCAAGTATTGATGACAAGCCCCGCGCCGCCAGCCCGGTAAATAAAATCGGGCGCATCTTAAGCGATCCCGGGCTGTTAAAAAAAGTACCTGACGGTGCTAAGGTAGAAATCCGCGCTGCAGGTGCAAGGTAACCAGTCATTTGCATAAGGGTCTTTGCGAGTATTGCCGCTAATCCGCTAATCATAAAAGCCCTGCATGTATTTCCAGCAGGGCTGTTTTATTTTCTTTCAGTTAAGTATAACTTAACTGACTGATCCGGCCCATCCCCGTATCATCACCGTACCCTCTCCGTTTTATGGTCGTTTGGATCATAAAGTAAGATTTAACTCGGGGAAGGGGTTTTAGAGGGTAACGCCGGTTTTAAAAATAGCAATCTCTCTTGAGCCCAAGGTTTCCGCTTTTGTCGGTTCTCCGGAGGCTACCTGGAGGACCCAAAAAACGCATCTATATGCTAGCGAATTCAGCTATTTTCACTTAACTTTCCTTCTTCTTGGTGACTTACCTAGCCCTAAAGAAAGAAGATAAATAGCCATTTGATTGAGGCTGACTCCATCCTCTTGCGCTTTGGTGGCAATAGCCCTGTGAAGGGATTTAGGAAGGCGAACGGTAAACTTTCCGCTATATTTTTCAGCGTTATCCGGTTCGGGAATATCCCTTTGTAATGCTAAAGCAGTTTCAATCCAGCCCTTTTTAGCATCTTCCAGGTTAGCCAGGGCCTCTGCCGGTGTTTCCCCGTCCGACATACAACCCGGCAAAAGGGGTATGCTGGCCAGCCATCCACCGCCTTCCTCCTCTGTAAGGCGGCGAAGGGATACCTCATAGTTGAGATCAAGATAGTAATCTAATGTTTTTTCACGCATCGGATTTCCCTTCCTCAAGCTTACCGATTAATTCTAGCGCTTTCTTAACATATACAGCCTTAACCGGCCTCCTGCGGGGAATCGTTAAAATCTCAACAAGTTCAGGGTGATAGTAATTATAATGGCTACCCCCTTGATGACGGCAATCAAAACCATAATATTTAAGCACTCTATCAATATCTTCCCAGGGCACACCCCTGGGATTTCTTTTTATCGCCTTGAGAAGTTTCTCAATTTGGCTCATTTCTTTCTCCTGCCTCTAAAAATATGGTATCAAATATGCCACCATTTATCAAGTATGTGCTCTTTACTTTTGCAGGCACTTACCAGGACAAAAAAGCTATTCAAAAATACCCAGGGCTCACATATTCTCTGCAAACACAGGTATTTGCTTCTACTTTATCTAACTTTATCTACTTCTTATGAATCATACTGATCTGCTCCCGGGGGCGGCCGGTGGAGCGGTAGACCAGGTCGCCGATTTTGTTGGCGTCCTCGTCGCCGAATTTGTCGGCCATGACAATGACGTTTACGGCATTGGGCTGGATGAATACCGCCGCGTCCTTATACCCTTTGGCGACAATCAGCTTCTCCAGCTGCATCTCCAGGTCCATCTGCTGGGTCAGTTCCACCAGCCGCTTCTGGGCTTCCTGCTTACCCTCGCCACCGGAATTGGGGTTATCGATAATTTGCTTGAGCAGGGCAATATGCTGGCTGCGCTGGCGGTCCCTTTCCAGGCGGTACTCGATGAAGAAGGCGGCACCACCTTCAGCTTTAGAACTCGCTTCCTTGAGAATGTCCTCTGCCTTAGGACCGGTAACCGCCGCCTGGTCCTTGAGTGGCGCCGCTACCTTAGTGGCTCCACTGGTATCGGGCTGGCTGGCCTGCTGGACGGGTCGCTCCAGGGGGAGGTCTACACCTGCCGGCTTTGTTCCCTGCCGGTCTCCCTGGACCAGGTAAGCCAGGACACCAAAGGTCAGCATCAGGGCTATGATCACCCGTCCTTTTTCGCCTATCTTAAGCATCTTTCTCCCCCTCCCAAATCTGGAAAGTTTAATTAGAAGAACAGTCATAGTTACTTACGGCTCCCTCCGGTTTCCATAGGCAGCACTTGCACCTGGTGGGGTGCCAGGCCCCACAGGGTCTGCACCGCCTGGATGAAACGCGCCCGGACCTGGGGATCATTCGCCCCTTCGGCTACCACCACTACCCCCAGGACTTCCGGCTGGGTTTCGCGGGCTACTACCGGCGCTTCGCCGCTATTCAGCTGGCCGTTCCTGGCCATGACCAGCTGCGCATCTTCGTTGCTGTCGGTAGTTACCCTGGTACCACCGCTTTGATCCTTCTCTTCCACGCTGTGTTTGGTCGTCTTGGTATTGGTGGCAAACTCCTTTAAGGGGCTGGCCTTTAAAGACACCCGCACCGCCACCCTGCCGGCGCCGGCAATTTGCTCTAATATCCCCTGTAGCTGTACTTCCAATTCCCTGGCCGTGAGCATCAATTCCGTTTCTTGCCGGTCCGGTCCGGGCTGGCTGGCTGTTTGTCCTGCCGGTTGCCCCCGCTGGCGCTGGCTGGAGCTGTTAAGGTTACCGATACTAATAAAGATACTCCCCAAAATAAGAGTGCCAACAGCCAGCCAGAGGTACCAGGGCGGTTTCTGGGGTAGTATTCGCCAGCCCGGCCACTTATTTTTGTCCATTGGCAACACCTCCATATATCCGCACTTCTACCTGGCCGGGTTCAAGCCCATAAAAGTGGGTAATCATGGCGACAATCCTGGATTTAATCTGCTGGACTTCAGCTGCGGTAATTTTAGGAGGCAGGGTATTCTCCTTTCCTTCCGGTGACGGTTGTGCTGCCGGTGCATCCCCGCCCCCTTCTGCCGTCTCCCCTCCAGCCAGGGTGGCCGTGACTACCACCCGGCGAATGGCCCCCCGGTGTTCCTTATCCCCGGCCAAGCTCACCAGTACCTCTGCTTGCTTTACCCCCGGTACCAGGGAAACCAGGGCCTTGATCTGCCCGGCCAGGCGGTCGCGGTAAATTTCCAGGGCTGCCTCTTCATTGGCCCGGGCCATTTCCCGGCCCTGCTGCACCGGGGCGGCGGCCGCAGGGTCCAGGCGCAGGTCCCAGGCGGTAACATCCAGCTCCGGCCCGAAACGCAAACCTTCCACCAGGGGTGTCAAAATAGCCACCACCACAAAGAGCCCTAAAACCAGCCGGACGTAACGGGTCATCTTTTTTTCCGGCAGGAGCATTTCCAGGAAGGCCGCCAGCAAGGCAATCAGGGCTACCTGGCGGACAATCTCGCCGATTTTAACCAGCAACTTCCTGCCTACCCCCTTAAGGCTACCGTGATGTTACCCAGGACGACGATAACGGCTACAGCCAGGAAGAAAATTAACCCCGTTACCGCCACACAGGCAAAGACCAAGGTTAAAGCCCCGCCGATGCCGTCCAGGGCGTCGGCCAGTTGTTCCTCACCGAAGGGCTGGACCACGGCCGCCGCCACTTTGTAAACCACCACCAGGGAGAGGATCTTTAACATGGGAAAGGCCGCCAGGAAAAAAATAATGACTACTCCCACCAGGCTGACGGCGCTTTTTAAAAGCAGGGTTGTCCCGGCAATGGTTTCGACGGCATCTGACAGCATGCCGCCGACCACAGGTAAAAAGGCATCGGTGGCAAATTGAATGGCCCGCAGGCCCACCCCGTCGGCCACTGAACCGGCGATCCCGTAAACGGATAACACGCCGGTGAAAACGGTCATCATCAGCCCCAGGGCGACCATGGCGGCCTGTTTAAGGAGCCCGGCCAGTTTGGACACCTGAAAGCGATCGGCGATCCGGCCGACTACCGTAAGGCAGGCCGTAAGATACAAAAGGGGAAAGAGAACATTGTGCATGATGGTACCGGTGAGGGTTACGGTATATATCAAGACCGGTTGCAACAAAGTCGAGGCAGTTATACCGCCGGTAGCTGCCAGCAGGCTAATCAGGGCCGGGATCAAGGACTGGAAAAAGGACACCATCCGGTCAATGGCTTCTGCCCCGGTACGGACGGCCAGGGTGAAGGAGGTCAGGGCCAGGGTAATCAGGGCCAGGAAAGCCACCCCCCGCGCCAGGGTACTGATACTTCCCTCACTGAAGGCTGCCTGTAAATTTTGCAGCACGGCGCAGGCTACGGCAAGTATTAGGAGCTGGCCCAACAGGGCACCGCTGGCCAGGAGTTCGTGGAAAAGATACTTGAGCAACCCCCGCCCGGCGGCCGCCGGGTCCAGGGGCAACTTCCCCTGGCGGAGATTGGCCAGGATTTCCTGAAAGCTAAAGCGTGGCAGGTACTGGCCCACTTCCCGGTCCAGCTGGTTAAGGAAGGTATCGATGCCGCCGAGGTTGAGTCTGGCCATCTGGCGTTGCAGTTGATCGTCCAGGGTCATGGCAGCCGCCGCTTCTGTCCCGGTGGCCGGTGCCGGGTAATAGGCCAGGGCCGCCGGTGCAGCCAGCCCGGTATAAATACAGTACAGGACAATAAAAATTAACCCTACCAGCAGTTTTCGTGCAGGTATTGCCGGTACCATGGCAGCGCAGCTATTGAGATGTGAGAGGTTTCTATTAATCAAAATCCCGGGCACTGCATTTCACCTTTTCTCTGGCGGCGGTTATTGCGGTTCTTTTTATCTATGGCAGCAGGCGGATTATGCTTTCCAGGATCGCTACAATAATGGGGATGGCCAGGACCATAATCAACACCTTGGCGGCCAGTTCCACCTTGCTGGCGATGGCATTTTCGCCGGCGTCCCGGCAGACCTGGCTGCCAAACTCGGCCACATAGGCAATGCCGATGATCTTTAAGATGGTATTCAGGTAAAACTGGTTGATACCGGCCCTTTCCGAGAGGTCGGCCAGGACCTTGACCACCGTGCCTATGCGGTCCAGGAGGAGGAGAAAAATAGTTGCTCCTACCACCAGGCTGATGATAAGGGCCGTATCGCCGCCCCGGGCCTGGCGCACCAGGACAATAATCAGGGTAGCCGTCAAGGCCAGGCCGGCGATCTGGAAAATCTCCATCCCGGGGCCACCCCTTTAATACAGCTGGAAGACAGCCTGTACGGCTTTGAAGAGATCCATAATCAGGGGAATAACCCAGAGTAAAGCTATAGCTAGGCCGGCAAGCAAGGTCATATAGGCATATTCGTCTCGCCCGGCTTGTTTCAGGAAAGTATAAAAAATGGTAATGATAATGGCCAGGGCCGCCAGGCGAAAGATGAGGCTCACATCTACGCTCAGCATCTTTATCTCCCTCCAGAAGCTTTAATAAAGCAGCAGCACCAGGGTTATCCCCAGCAGGAAACCCAGGGTGCGCCACATCTTGCCCTGGCGGTTGTTTTCTTCCAGGGCTGCCTGCTGCTGCTGCCCCAGGAGCTGGCGGGTCAACTCCAGGTTCTTGACCTGGTCGCTGGCGCCGGAGTTACCCAGCATGGGTCCCAGGGCCTTTAGTATCTCCAGGTCCCCGGGCTGCAGGGCCCCTTTCTGGCCGAGTTCCTCCAGGCCCCTTTCCCAGGCCGCCAGGGCACCGGCGGCAGCGTTTTCTTGCAGCACCCGGGCGACGGCCTGGAAAAATAAAGCCACTGGCCCGGCCAGCTGGTTCCCCACCCGGGTGAGAGCCAAGGGGAGGGGTGTAGCCCCATAGATTATTTCCGTCTCCAGCATTTTGAGGCCGGCATTTAACTGGCGCAGCTGTTCAATCCGGGCGCTAAAACCGCGGGCCATCTCCAGGCCCAGGAAGCCGCAGGTCAGGATGATCAACCCGCCCCCCACCATTTTTAACATGCCTTACCCTCCCCCCGCCAGGGACCACCGCGTAAGGTCTGGCCGTCCCCGCTAAGGAGGCCCTCGATGGTCCCCGGTCCCAGGGTACGGCCCAGGATTACCAGGCGTTGCCAGAAACCCTGCTCCAGGAGCGGCCTCCAGCCCGGCCGGTGTTTTAACTCCTCCAGGCTGCCGGCATGGACGCTGGCCAGAATTGTCACCCCGGCATTTAAAATATCCTGTAAAGCCGCCAGTTCCTCCGGCCGGCCAATCTCGTCGGTGGCAATGACCTCCGGCCCCATGGACCGGAGGAGCATCAACATCCCCGCCGCCTTGGGGCAACGGTCCAGGACATCCGTCCGGGGCCCGACTTCCAGCTGGGGCGCCCCTAGCCAGCAACCGGCAATTTCCGAACGCTCGTCCACCACGCCTACGTTGACGCCGGAAAACTTAAGTTCCGCTATGCCGGTACTGAAAAGGCGGATAATATCGCGCAGCAACGTCGTCTTGCCACAACGCGGCGGTGAAAGAATAAGGGTGTTGAGGGGTCGCCCCTGCTCCAGGAGGTAGGGCATTAACTCCCGGGCACAACCGGGGATACTCCGGGCCAGGCGCAAATTAAGACCGGCAAAATTCTTTAAGGTTTGAATTTCCCCTTGGCGCACCACCGTTTCTCCCACCAGGCCCACCCGGTGGCCGCCGCTCACTGTTATATACCCGGAGCGCAATTCTTCCTCCAGGGCGTAAAGGGAACTACGGGTGAGGGCCTGTATGGTCTGGCTGAGGTCGTTTGCGGTTACGATGTAGGCCTGGTCAGGCATGGTTGTCAGAGTGCCGCCGGCCTTCACCCAGCCTTCACCGGCAGCCCAGCGTACCTGGAGAGGCCGCTCCCGCCGCAGGCGAATTTCTTCCAGGGTGGCTTTTATCTCCGGGGGCAGGGCCGCCAGGGAAGCAGCGACCACCGCCGGTAGCAAAGCCAGCACCCCGGAGAGTGCCCCCGGCCCGCCTCCGCCGGCCTGTCCTAAAGGTTGTGGCCTGTGGCCCTCCCCCTTGCCCAGCCGTACACTGCCCATCTTCCTCCCTCCTGCCATTATGCTTATTATGATCCTGGCAATTTTATGCAAGAGAAAAATGCGGGGCAAAAAAATAAGACCCCTTCATGGGGTCGGGATTTAGATGTGAGTATAGCAGATTGAATTAGATATCGTCGGTATCCGGGGAGTTTTTCTCCTTTTCTCCTTTGGGCTTAGCGCTGGCTTCGCCCTCTTCATTGATAAAAACTACCGTCTCGCAGTTGGGGCAGGTAACTTCCACGACATCCTCATCATCCAGGACATCGGCATCAAAGCAAACTATCTCGTGGCACTTGGGGCATTCTACTTCAATGTAGTCGCCTTCTTCATCGTCTTCGTCTTCTTCGTCGTCCTCGTCTTCATATTCATCTTCGTATTCATCCTCGCCGTCGTAGACCTCATCTTCTAAATCATAAAGGTCCTCATCAATGCTTTCCAGGTAGTCCTCCAGCTCTTCATAATCCTCATGCAGGTCGTGGAGGGCCTCGGCCATTTGCTCCAGGACATCGACTATTTCTTTAAGGAGGCGGGTTTCCTTGCTCTCGGGATTCAAATCCATGCCGTCCACTAAACCCTTCAGATAGGCAACCTTCTTGCGGACGTCCTTCATTGACTACACTCCTTTCCTTTCTACCTTTTTATTATTTCCGGCCCCGGCCGGCCTTAAACTAAGCCCGCTCAATATAGGCTCCGGTACGAGTATCGATGCGGACGACATCACCCACCTCGATAAAGAGGGGTACCTGGATTACGGCACCGGTTTCTAAAACGGCGTTCTTGGAACCGCCGGTGGCTGTATCGCCCTTGATGCCTGGTTCTGTTTCTACCACTTTCAGCTCAACAAAGTTCGGCAGCTCGATGCCAATGGTCTCCCCCTGGTAGAGGAGGACATAAATGTTCATATTGTCTTTTAGATATTTTACCGCTTCATCAAGCTGGTCCTTGCGCAGGGACAGCTGTTCATAGGTTTCTGTATCCATGAAGTAATAATTTTCGCCGTCATTGTAAAGGTACTGCATCTCCCGCCGCTCAATGTGGGCGCGGTTGACCTTTTCCCCGGCCCTGAAGGTCCGCTCAATGACCGCCCCGGTACGCCGGTTTTTCAGCTTGGTACGGACGAAGGCCGAACCCTTACCCGGCTTGACGTGCATGAATTCAATTACCTGGTAAACTTCTCCGTCAACCTCAATGGTAAGACCAGTACGGAAATCGTTGGTGGATATCAAACGGGATACCTCCTATAACTCCTATAACTCTATAAATTCTTTAGGTGCATGGGATAGAACCAGGGCGCCGTCCTCCTGGACCAGGACGACATCCTCAATGCGGATACCCCCGCGACCGGGCAGGTAAATTCCCGGTTCTACCGTGACCACCATCCCCGGAGCCAGCTTAACCTCGCTCCGGCTGGAAAGGGTGGGACCTTCATGAACGGCCAGGCCCACACCGTGGCCCAGGCCATGGCTGAAATAGGGACCATAGCCGGCAGCGGCAATGTGTTCCCGGGCTACAGCATCGACCTCGCGCCCTGCCAGCCCCGGCCGTATGGCTGCTATAGCCTTCCTCTGGGCTTCCAGGACAACGTTATACAGGTGACGCCATTCCGGGTCCACCGGCGCCAGGGCCACCGTGCGGGTAAGATCGGAGTGGTAGCCGTCATATATAGCCCCAAAATCCATAACCACCAGGTCACCCGGCTGCAGTACCCGGCCGGAAGCCACCCCGTGGGGCAGGGACGCACGCGGGCCGCCGGCAATGATGGTGGTGAAAGACGGCCCCAGCGAGCCCTGTTTGCCCAGGAAGTATTCCAGTTCCAGGGCTATGTCCCGCTCCGTGATGCCGGGGCGCAGGATACGGAGCATATGGCGGAAGCCGGCATCGGCCAGGTCAATGGCTTTCTGCAAAAGTGCCAGTTCGGTATCATCTTTTACCTGGCGTAATCTTTCTACCAGGCCCTTTGAGGGTTCCAGCTTGACCGGCTGCGGCCAGTCTTTGGCCTGCTCCAGGAACTCTTCATAGGTGGCATAGCTGAGGTGCTCTGCTTCAAAGTGGAGTTCTGCTACACCGGCTGCAGCCAGGGTGGCTCCCAGCTGTTCCCACGGCTTATTTCCCAGGTCCACCACCTCAAAATCCGGTGCTTCCTCCCTGGCCTGTTCAATAAAGCGGCCGTCGGTTAACAGGTACTGGGATGTCGCCGTAATGATAAGCTGGCCGCTGTCGCCGGTAAAACCGCTCAGGTAGCGGCGGTTTTCTTCCTGGCGTACCCACAGGGCCGCGATACCTTCCGCCGCCATCAGGCGGCGCAGCCGGTCTAAGCGCTCACTTCTCACCACTCACTTCCCGCCTCTCTTATGCGCCAGCTCTATGGCAGCCTCCAGTCCCAGGCGGTAGCTCAAAGGGCCAAAACCGCTAATCTGGCCGTCTACCACCGCTGCCGTTACCGTCTGGTGGCGAAATTCTTCGCGGCGGTAAATGTTGGAGAGGTGGACTTCTACCACCGGGCAGTCCAGGGCCGCCAGGGCATCACGCAGGGCAATGCTGTAATGACCCAGGGCCCCGGGGTTGATGACTACGGCGTCTACCCGGCCCCGGGCTTCATGGAGGCGGTCAATGAGGGCCCCTTCATGGTTGGACTGGAAAAACTCAAGGGCCACCCCCGCGCCGGCAGCCTGCTCCCTTAAGCCGGCTTCGATATCGGCCAGGGTAGTCCGGCCGTAGATTTCCGTCTCCCGGCTGCCCAGAAGGTTTAAATTGGGCCCATTTAACACTAAAATCTTCATAGCTGCTATTTTACCATAATATTGCTCTTTTGGGTAGAGTGTACTTACCCGCTGATGGTCATGCTGGCAATACGCACCGTCGGGGCGCCGGTGGCGCCAAAAAAGGTCAGGTCGTTGCCCACGGCGTCAATGCCCTCCAGGAGGCTGATGATGTTGCCGGCAATGGCCACGCCCCGGACCGGCCTGGTCAGCTCGCCCTTTTCAATCCAGAGGCCGCTGGCGCCGACGGAAAAATCGCCGGAGATGGGGTTGGCCGTATGCATGCCCATGACCTCAGTGACGTAAAGCCCTTTGGGGATCTCCTTAATAATCTCCTCCGGTGTATGGGAACCGGCCTCGATATAAAAATTGGTCGTCCCGACTTCCGGCGTCGTCTTAAAGGAGCCCCGGGCACCATTACCGGTGGATTTTACCCCGTCCCGGGCGGCTGTATAGGTGTTGTGCAGGTAGCATTTAAGGACCCCTTTTTCCACCAGGACGGTATGTTCGGTGGGTACCCCCTCGCCGTCAAAGGGGCTGGAGGCAATGCCGTCCGGCCGGCGGCCGTCATCGATAATATTTACTACCGGTGCCGCCACCTGCTGGCCTACCCGGCCCCGGAAAAGGGATTTGCCCTTCTGGACGGCGTCAGCAGCCAGGGCCGGGGCGATGACACCCAGGAAGTTGGTGGCTACATAGGGATCAAAAACAACGGCCGCCCGCTGGGTATTAACCCTTCTGGCTCCCAGCATGCGCACGGCCCTGGCCGCCCCTTCCCGGCCGATCTTCGCCGGATCGATATTTTTATATTGCAAACCGTAGGCCAGGCCGAAACCCGTCTGGCTCTCTTCATTTTCCACCGCCACCACAAAGGTGCTGGCGCCGCAGTAGGCGGCATGGTAGGCGGCCGTTATTCCTTGGGAGTTTACCAGGACAACCAGGTAGCGGGAATCGTTATAGGAACAGCTTTCCGTGATCTTCACCCGCGGGTCATAGGCCCTGGCCTGGCGTTCAATCTCGCGCACCAGCTCGATCTTTTTTTCCACCGGGGTTGTGGTAATCTCCGGGTCAAAGAGGTCCAGCTGGGGGTAACCGGGATAGCGGGCCGGCAGGCAGTTATGCTCATCAGGAGTGGCCATCCGGGCATTGGCCAGGGCCTGTTCCACACAAAGCTCAAGGGCCGGGGGGCTGAAATCGGTGGTAAAGGCAAAACCCACCCGCTGGCCGGCTATGACCCTTAAGCCCAGGCCCTGGTCCCGGGCCGTGGTCAGGGCCTCGACTTCCTGGTTGCGCACCTCGATGCTTAAATTTTCACCGGCACTTATGTAGGCTTCGGCAATGGCACCTTTCCCGGCCGCCATCTCTACCACCCGCGCCGCCAGGTCGAGGTACTGTTTTTGTAAAGCCTGGTAATCCATCAGCCTTTGTCCTCCTCGTCCAGGATGCCGCCGACTACCATCTCAGGAATGCGAATCGTGGGCTGCGCATCCCCGACTGGTACTCCCTGGCCGTCTTTGCCGCAGGTACCTAAGGAGAAGCCCAGGTCGCTGCCCACCCGGTCGATTATCTTCAGCACCTCGGGACCGTTGCCGGTGAGGGTGGCCCCCCTGACGGCCGGGCCGATCTTGCCGTCCTGGATGAGATACCCTTCGGCCACATCAAAAACAAAGTCGCCGTTGGTGGTGTTGACCTGCCCGCCGCCCATGCGCTTGACCAGCAGGCCGTACTTGGTTTCCCGCAAAATAGCTTCCGGGTCGTCTTTGCCGGGAGCGATAAAGGTATTGGTCATGCGGGGTATGGGGCGGTCCTGGTAAGATTCCCGGCGACCGTTGCCGGTAGAACGGCGGTTCTCCTTACGGGCCGTCAGGTAATCATACATATAATCCTTCAGGATGCCATTTTCGATGAGCACGGTTTTCTGTCCCGGCGTACCTTCGTCGTCAAAACGGTACGAACCGTACTTGCCGGGAATGGTGGGATCGTCAATGACGGTTATCAGGTCGGAAGCTACTTTCTGCCCCTTCTTGCCGGCGTACACGGAAAGCTGCTTTTGAACCAGGTCAGCTTCCAGGCCGTGACCGCAGGCCTCGTGAATCATGGTGCCGCCGGCCTCGCCGGCCATAACCACCGGCATCTTGCCCGCCGGTGCCGGCCTGGCCTCCAGCATCATGACGGCCCGCCGGGCAGCCTGCCGCGCCTTCTCTTCCGGGTTAACGCTTTCAAAAAGTTCCCACCCCTGGTGCCCGCCGGCCGATTCAAAACCTGTCTGGATAACTTTGCCGTCGGTAGCCACGGCATTGACTACAAAACGGCAGCGTACCCGCTCGTCATCTACCAGGATGCCGTCGCTGTTGGCAATAGTTACCTCCTGGATGACGTCACCATAACCCACCGTAACCTGGGTAATGCGCTTATCGACGGCCCGGGCAGCCTCATTGGCCCTTTGCACCAGAGCTACTTTTTCGGCTACCGGCACCTGGTCGGGCCGCTTTTTAATGGTAAATTCCACTTGTGCTTGCGGCCGTTTAAAGCTAATTTCCCTGGGCTGGGGCCGGCTTTGCAGGGCTTTACCAACCAGGGTTGCCGTTTGGATGAGGCTCTCCCGGCTCAGGTCATTGCTGTAACCATAGGCGGTGTTTTCCCCGGCAATGACCCGGATACCGGCCCCCTGGTCAAGACCGGATATAACCCGTTCAATCTTATTATCCTCGCAGCTGATGCTGGTCGTCCGGCGCCGTTCCAGGAAAATTTCTGCAAAATCGCCACCTTCAGCCAGGGCGGCCTCCAGGATGGCCTTGAGATCGGCTTCAGTTAAAAGCATTTACCCACCCTTTCTATATAACTTCTTACTAGTATAATTCAAGGGGCGGGAAAATATTCCTGCTAATCCTTACGTGAAAAATGGAGGCTGGCCAGGGTGGCCAGTAATTGATCGTAGTCACCGATACCGCCAGCTTGCCATTCCAGGCTGAAGGTCAGTTGCTGGACGAGGAAGAGGGGTAAATCTAGGTATTGAGGGTAATCACCCGGCCTGATTTCTCCCTGGTAAAGCTGCCGGCCATCGGCAAAAATAATGACTTTAACTTTACCGCTGCTGTTGGCAAAGCTATCGTCGATGCCGGTATACCCCTGGAGACGAGTATACCGGCCGCGGAGATCGACCTTTAATTCGGCTTTAGTTTTATCTTTGCTTAGTGTTACGCCTATGCTGCGGCCCAGGTTCATACCGGCCAGGGCGGCCGGCCGGTCCAGGACGAAGAAGGGACCCACATTGCGCAGTACCCGCAGTTCCTCCAGCCAGACATCACCTTCGCCGGCAGGGGGCTCCTGGAAGGCCGGGCCAGGGACCAAACGACCCTGTTCCTGGCAGGGGAAGGTATATTGAGGTGGCTCCCCGTTAGTTGCCAGGGGTGAAAGTACAGGGTGGGTACCCGGAGCTGTTGCCGGGTTGCCTGCAGGTGGGGACGACTTGGTTGGCGGGGGCAGGTTTGCCGGCACCGGTCCCGAAGCCGCAGGGGTCGACGAACCGGCGGGTTTGCTCCCGGCGGCCTCTCCCTGGCCGGGAGAAGCTCCTACCCCTTTAGCTCCATCACCACCAGCAACCGCCCCCGCCGGGGGCGTGAAACCATCGACCCGCCCGGATGGGAAAAGGGCTACGGCCGCCGGAAGGGGATTGCCCTCGCCCAGGTCGTACAGGTCAATAATAAAGCTGGCTTCGACTGTTCCAGCGTCTCCCTGGCGCGCAAGGATCTTCAAATTACGGATGGCCGTCAGGGCCGGCAGGGATTCCAGCTGGCTTATATAATCCTGCATCGCCGGGTAAGGGCCGCTGACGGTGACTTCATAGGGATAGACCCGGAAGGGGTCTCTCTTTTCCACCGGGAGGGGCCGGAAGGCCAGTACCTGGAGGGATTGGTCCCGGGGCTGGGCTGCCTCCAGGAAGGGTGCTGTACCCCGGAGGGTAAAACCCAGGTGGAGCCTGGCAGCCTCCCATGCGGCCCGGGCCTGGCCGGCTTTTTTGGCCAGCTCGGCTGCAGATGCTGCTGCCTGCCTGGCGGCTGCCAGTCGTTCCAGGTCCACCTTAAGCCTTCCCCGGAGCTCCCGGTAGGCTGGCAGTTGCTGTCCTAAAACTACTTTATTGAAGAAAATAATCCCCACGACAACGGCCAGTAAAACCAGCAATATTTTTTCCCGGCGGCTGAACTGGTAGGTACCAAATTTCATTTACTGTTGCCTTCCCTGTTTGCGTTTATGGAATCCGGGTTTGCTCTTGTTGCATCGCTTGGTGCGGGAACTGCTCTTGCAGTCTCTGATTGGCCCGTCTCTGGCCGCGTACCTTTAAAAACAGCCTGGATGGTAAAGGCAAGGCTACTGCCATTACCCTTAACTTCCTGGAGATTGACGGCCTGCCAGAGACCGCTTGCCTGCAGGTTATTTAAAAAATTACCGATGGCCTGGAGGGAAGTACTCCCCCCGGCCAGGATTAGTTCTCCTTTGGCTTCGTTTGCTTCCAGGCGCGCCAGCCAGATCTCCCGCGGCAGGGCATCGTTTATTGCAGCCAGGACCGGCTGCCAGCGCCGCCTTTCCTTTACCAAACGCTGCAGTTCCCTTTCCTTCTGCTGCCATTCACTAATGGCGCTTTTACTGGTCGCTGCCTGCTGCGCCTGGGGTTCATACAAGGCCAGCTGGTCCTCCAGCAGGGCAGCACGCCTGGACGCCAGCGCCCATTGGAGCAGGAATATAAGGTAAAGCGTTAAGAGTAATCCTCCTAAAGCTACGGCGATAATGGCTCCCTTTGGTAACGACCGCCGCTGGGGCAGGTACTCTGGTGGTAGTAAATTAATAGCAAAACTCATCTTACCCTCTCCCGCAAAGCCAGGCCCATGGCTACGGCCAGGGCCGGGTCCGGAGACCCACCGGGGCCTGTACCTGGCCGGCCCACCGTAACCGTCAATCCCAGTTCCTCACGGCAGTAGTCTGCCACTCCGTCTACCTGCGCTCCCCCTCCGGTAAGGATGATGCGCTCCGGGTTAAAAGCCGTCCCGGCCTGGGAACGGTAAAACTCCAGGGAGCGCCGGATCTCCTGGGCCATTTCGGCCATACGGCTGCTACCGGTTATACCTGGCTGGCTGAGTTCTCCCCCGCCAATGGCTACTACCCGGCTGAAAAGGGGCCGTCCCTCCCGGGCCAGGACCAGGTTGCTCCAGCGCCCACCGATGTCGATTATCACCGTGCTGCCGCCGGCCTCTCCGGCCAGGGCGCGGCAGAGGGCCAGGGGCACCAGGTCGATGGCCACCAGGTCCAGGCCGGCGGCATGGAAAAGCTGGTATAAGCCCGTCACCTGTTCCCGTGGCGCCGCAGCAAGGAGAACCGGCATCTGGTCGCCGGCCGCACCATTGCCGGCTTCCAGGATGGCCCAGTCTACCACCATATCCCGGGCCCCGGTGGGCAGGTAGTTTTCGATTTCATAGGCCATGCCGCTCTTGAGTTCCTCGGGGGTCATCCGCGGCAGGCGCAGGTAGCGGACGATCACCCTTTCCCCGCTGACGGCCGTCACGGCCCGGCGACCGCGCCAGCCGGTCCGGGAGGCCGCCTCGGCAACGGCCGCCACCATGGCCTGGGTATCAGCCAGGCCACCCTGGGGAGCCGGCACGCTGGCCGTCAGCCATTGCCGGCCCTGGTAAACAGCCGCCTTGACGGCAGTTGTACCGAGATCGATGCCCAGATAGTGGCGACGTTTCAGGAACGACCAGAACATAAAAATAACTCCTATCTACTTTGCTACAACTGGTGTTATCTTCCTTAGGAACAGGTTCTTCTTTTCCCGCGGGAGGCCTGGATTTATTGCTCCAAAGCTGCCACCCGCCAGGAAAGGATCTGCCAGTTACCCTGACTCAAATAGGGAGCCAGGGAACCAACAAGGTTCTGATCATAGATGATTCGGATCTTACCCTTAATTTTATGGTCATTATCTTTATCCTTACCATTCCCCTGCCCGTTTCCGTTATTATTATCATTACCCCTTATTTCCTGATTGCTGCCGGAAGTATCATAGCTACCTTCGTCGATTGCACCGACGTACCTGGTTACCAGGCTCCCGTTAATGGTACTCTCCTGGCCGCGATCATTCTTACTAAAGGTGCCCCCGTCAATAAACACTCCTCCCAGTCTGGTACCACCGGAAATATTTAAATCCCCGCCGGCAATGAAGGCCCAGGCATTTCCAACGGAAGCAGGTAACAGGCTGGTCTCCAGGGTGATGCTGCCCGAAGCGGCAATAATGGCGATACCATTATAATAATACGGGGTGCTATGGTCGTTGCCATTGCTATTGCTATTGCTATTGTTATTACCATTGTTATTGTTATTGCCATGATCATTGTCATGGCCAGCCGTTATGGTCAGGTCTCCCTGCCGATAAAGAATCGCCGGAGTCATGCCGGCATTATTAACCATGGCCTGGATTTCCTCAATGGTATATGTATCTTTCCCCAGTGTTAAACCGTTTGTGAAAGGAGCATCGGGGTTGTCGGGAAAGGACGGGAAAGTTAAGCTGACACCTTCAAACTTGTTGCCGTAGATTTTATCTTTATTATAAATAACTCCACCGGCGGTGGCGTCGCCTTTGATAGTTCCTTTAACATAGAGGTCCCCGCCAGCTACAGCGCTTCCCTGGAGGGTACCGTTTACAGTTAAATTTCCACCGGCAGCCACATTAATGACGTTATCCTCGCCGAAAACAACTTTCAGATTGTTGATATCCCCCAGGGCAAGGATATCCCCTCCGGCAATAATTAATTTGTCCTGCTTATCCAGGTCACCGGCAGTAGCCAGGGCAAAGGTATACAGGGGTCGCGCCAGATCGACCTCTACGGCCCGCTGAACACCACCAACCTGGGCCAGAGAGCGAAGGCGGTAGCTCAATACCTGCTGGCTAATATCTACTCTCTGGATATATCCCTGGACGCCAGTTAAAGATGTTTCCCCCAGCCCCTCCCGCCAGCCGGGATCTTGGCGTAATCTTGCCAGGGCCAGGTTGATGCCGGCTTCGGACAAATAAGTGGCCTGGGTAATTTTGACTTCATTAGCCGCGCCCTGGCGCTCCACCAGGGAGAGAGAAAGAAGCCCGGCCCCCAGGAGGGAAAGGACCAGGATTGCCAGCAGGACCCCCGGCAGGGCGCTGCCGCGCCGGTACCAGCACCTCCCCGGCAACCTCACCGCATCAATTCTTCCCTTGCCTGTAGCTATACTCCGCCGCCAGGTGCCGGCCAAAGAATATCACCTGCAATAAAAATCTTTACCAGAATTTTTACCAGCAAGTTAAATGCTAACCTCCAGGGTTCATCACCCTGAGCCGCAGGGCTGCAGCGGTAATTACGTCAAAGTCCCGTCCTTCGGCGTCCCGGGTAACAAGGTGGATGGTTACGGTTTTACTGTTTTCCGGCGCCTCTGGATGGTCATAAAAAAATTCCAGGGTCTGCACCCCATAGGCCAGGAGATTATAGCCGCTGAAGCTTAAAGATCCTTTATTTTTAACAGCCCGCCGGAGATCGCTACCACTAAGCTCGTATTTAAACTGGTTTCCGGCCGCGTCGGCAATTATAAGGGTATATCTCCCCGAACCGCTAACCACCTGGCCGGCCGCCTGGATCTCCCTGGTCATCTGCATCAGGGCCACGCGGGCGTTCTGCTGGGCATCCATACGGTCCCAGCCGCGCTGCCACCATTTTAAACCCGCCTGGAGGATGCTCAAGGAAGCCATAAGGACCAGGACCATCAGGCTGGCGGCAATTACAGTTTCAATTAAAGTAAGGCCGGCCCGCCGCCACTTCACGGCCACCTGGCAACCAGGGTTGCCAGTTCCACCTGCCCCGCCGGGTCATTCACCGGGCGCACCCGCACCATCACTTCCTTCACCTGTAGGACGAGGTCATAATCTGTTATAGTTATCTGGTACTCATATCCCGGCCGGCCGGGGTAAGCCTGCCAGGTGCCGCCAGCTCCAGGCAGGGAGGCCAGGCCATTATAACCGGCTGCCAGGCAGGTTTCCATACGTTCCCGGGCCAGATTCAAAACGATGGTTTCCTGGCCGCCCCTGGTATAACCCCGGGCGGCGGTGATAAACATACCCAGCATAGGCGCCAGCACAGCCGCCAGCAAGGCTGCTGCCACCAGGACTTCAATCAGGGTTAGACCACGGTTGTTACCAGGCCAGCAACACTTTTTCACGTCGTTTTCCCCGCCTTGACCCGGCCGGTAACCGGCATAATGGTTATATAATACTCCCGGCCATAGCGGTCCTTCAGCACTATATCCCCGCTATTTACCGGTTCCCCCTCGATCGTAAAGGATATTTCACTACCCAGCCGGGAACCGGCATGCTGTAAACGTAATTCCATAGTTATGCCCGCGGGAAGTTTGGTTTCCCGGATAATCTCCGTATTTTTTTTCAAGAAATACAGTTCGTTGACGTCGTCAAGGAGGAGCTTCCACTGGCGGTCCTCGCCGCCCATGGCCCTCTGCTGTACTTCCCGGATATCGCTGACCAGCTGCCAGGCCGCCGTCTGCACCTGCCACCATGCCAAGCTCTTAGCCACTACCGGCAGGACCACCGTAGCCAGGAGCCCAGTGATGGCCATGACAGCTACCATTTCTATCAGGGTAAAACCGCGCTCTCCCTGCACCGCCTGCGTGGAACTATATTTTTCCGTCCCCGCCATATCAACCGCCGCTATATAAACTGCTCACGCTTCGCGTTTCATTGCTTTACATAAACCTAACAAGATACCAGTGCAACATTTTCTCGCCAAAAAACAACGCCAACAGCCCCCCTATGGCGATAAAAGGCGCGAAAGGAAGGGGGTCCTGCCGCTTTTTCCGGCCGGAAACCAGCAAGCAAACGCCCGCCAAGCCGCCTGTGACCAGGGAAAGGAAAAGAGCCAGAGATGCCAGGGGCCAGCCGAGGAAAAGCCCTACCATACCTGCAAGCTTGACATCCCCGCCGCCCATGCCACCTTTACTTATTACGGCAACCAGCAGCAAAAATCCTGCTGCCGCAACAATTCCCCCTAAGGCAGCCCAGAACCCCACATCCCGCGCCAACAGGCTTAAAAGAATACCGCCGCAGGCACCGGTCACCACGAGGCGGTCAGGGATCAGGTAGTGCTCCAGATCGATGAAGCTGGCGGCTACCAGCACGGCGCTTAGAAAAAGGTATTTTACCAGGATCCAGGAGAGGCCGAAATTATAAAAAAGGGTGGTAAATACCACGCCCGTGACAAGCTCGACTAAAGGATATCGTGAGGAAATCGGCAGGCGGCAGTAACGGCACCTGCCCCGCAAAAACATGTAGCTCAATACGGGTATAAGGTCGTACCAGGCCAGCGCCCGCCCGCAAGCCGGACAATGCGAACGACCCCAGACCACCGTTTCCCCGCGCGGCAGGCGGTAAATGACCACGTTAAGGAAACTGCCGATAAAAAGACCCAGTAAGAAAAAAAACACCAGCATGACTTTTTCCTTTTACCCCTGCAAAATTTGCTTAATCATCATAGCTGTCAAGCACTAATCTATTCCAGTCTTACGTCATGACACGTAAATCTTCACGTTACCTGCCAGCTACACCTGTAGCCAGAAGCAAAACTGCACAGTGTAGTATATAACGCTTCCTAATTTCAATTACAATCCTTCCCATAAAAAATGACATCTGCACACCATCCCCCCCCTGCCGGAAAAGGGGCGGGACGGATTAAGGTGGGGCCGGGTAGCCTGCTACGACGTATGAGCACCGCAGGTAGGCTACTCCGACCGCTCGATATCGCGTTGCAGGATGTTTTTACACGAATGACTGGCCAGTGATCTGATCCAGTAGCTTTCTTACTCGACAAAAAAACAAAATACAACAGCAGTAGCACGTTTTAATAGTTCCTATTTAACCGCTATCAATATATTGACTTCGGTGGTAGTACTAGTCTGATTGGTGAACTCTACTACACTATCACTAAGATCACTTACTATTTTGTTTGCGGCACTTAAGGGGACACCAGTCAATTTAAGATACACCGCTGCATCATTGCCACTTTGGCCATCCCAGTCTATATATGGGCCGTTCTGGAATTTATAATCTCCTCCCCACGGATTCTTGTCTTTCCAGCGCTCCAGGTAAGGGCCGTTCCAGCCAGGTTTGTTACCAACGTTGGTAGTCAACCCGGGATCTGAGTTAGCTGATTGATGTTCCGGCCACTCACCTACGTCCGTATAGTAATTCAACGCCGCCGCTTTAATCGCTTTGTAATCCGCTTCGGCCGTCGCCACTTTGCCCTTCTCAATGGCCTTGAAGGCATTAGGAACAATTATGGCGGCCAAGATGCCGATGATGGCGATGACTACCAGCAGTTCAACCAGAGTAAAGCCCTTTTCGCCTTTACATACTTGCTTCAGCAACCAGACTCCCTCCTTCTTAGAAAGATTAGTTTTGCAAGGGTAACAAAGCAACCCCGCTAAGACGGAAAACAACAAAGAGTATTAGTTACATTTTTCGACATCTGACAAAACCTTGCCCTATATCAAACGTAACCGCAATTATTAATACCTAGAAACCAAAATCTTTACTAAACTACCGTCAAACTTGACAATCTCTTCTCCCAGATCATTCTGCAATTGCTTCGCAGCACCAGTGGATGAACTCCCGTTTGCACCTGGTACACTACTTAATTCAATCCACCTAGCAGGGCTTTCCCATGGAGAGTCATTGCCGGTCCAATAAACATACTTATAGTAGCCTCCCCACGGGTTCTTGCTCGGCCAGCGCTCCAAATATGGGCCGTTCCAGCCCTCGTAACCTGAGTCAGGCTTTGTCACAAGGTAGACGTCAGCAGGAACTCCAGACTCCCAGGGGTTAGGCGGCCACTGGCCCGTGTCCGTGTAAAAATTCAACACCGCAGCCTTAATCGCCTTGTAATCTGCTTCCGCGGCCGCCACCTTGCCCTTCTCAATGGCCTTGAAGGCGTTAGGGGCGACGATGGCGGCCAGGATGCCGATGATGGCAATAACGACCAGGAGCTCCACCAGAGTGAAACCCCGCTGGTCCCGCGCCTTTTTCAGTCTCTGCCACATGAATCAATCAACCTCCCTGATTTTTTTGCCTGCGCTTTTTACTTTCCTGCTGCCAGCCCGCCGGGGAAACCTAAAAGTAAATCACCCCCGTACTTGCCTGGCTAGCGAGTACCGGCTCCCAGTAGCCGGGGAAACCTACAAATAGATCACCCCCCTCTTACCCGCATTATTATCCCCGATCTCAAACGCGGCAGGATGCAGAGTTATCCTGGCACTCCTCGACATGGAGCCGCCGGCCAGGGCATTGTCATGAGGGCAGGCTGCTAGGATAGCCACCGGCAAAATGAGAAAAAAGATACCCCGCGCGCCTCTACCTTATGCCGCCCAGCATCTGAAAGTAGGGCAGAAAGACCGAAATTACGATCACCCCCACAATGCCACCAAGCCCGACAATCAGGATTGGTTCTATGAGTGAAGCCAGGCGGGCCACGACCGCCTCCACCTCCTGCTCATAAAGAGTCGCCACTCGTTCAAGCATGGCATCCAGGGCCCCAGTTTCCTCGCCTACCGTAATCATCTCCACCACCATGGGAGGGAAGACGCCGCTCGCTTCCAGTGGAGTCGCCAGGCTCTGCCCGTCGCGAACGCTTTCTGCCGCCCGCTCCACCGCGCCGGCCACCACAGCATTGCCCACCGTACGCCGCACTATTTCCAGGGCCAGCAGGACCGGTACACCGCTGTGCAGGAGGGTACCCAGGGTACGGCTGAAACGAGATAGAACCGCCTTATGATGCAGGGGACCGAAAATTGGTAAACGAAGGAACAAACGATCGACCTGGTAGCGCCCCGCTGGCCTTTGCTGCCAGCGGTAAAACCCATAACCGGCGCCGGCCATAAAAAAGACCAGAAAAGGCCACAAGCGCCGTAACCCTTCACTTAGTCCCAGAACCAGGCGCGTCGGCCAGGGCAGGGGCACCTGCAGGCTGTTCAACATGACCTGGAAGGAAGGCAGGACATAAGTCAGGAGAAAAATAACTACCAGGAGGGCAACCATGCTGACTATCGCCGGGTAGGTCAGGGCCGACTTGACCTTTTCCTCTACTTCATGTTCCCGTTCCAGGTGCCCGGCCAGGCGCTCCAGGGTCTCGTCCAGGGCCCCACCCAGTTCACCGGCCTCGACGGTGTGAATGAAGATAGGCGGGAAGACCCGGGGCTGCCGTTCCAGGGCCCGGTAAAAGGCCTCCCCGGACTCCAGGTCCTGGAGAAGCATACCAGTACTTTCTCGCAGGGAAGGATTTTCTGCCTGTCGCTGTAAAATATGCAAGGCCGTCACAATCGGCAGGCCAGCCCCCAGCATGGTCGCCAGCTGGCGGCAGAAGAGGGCCAGGTCGCGACGGGATACCGGCCGCCGGAAAAGGCGCCGCCAGTCCCGGGCTGGGGTTACAACTGCCGGCCGGCAGTAAGTAATAAAAATCCCCTGCCGGCGCAGTTCCCGGATGGCCAGTTCCTGGCTTTCCGCTTCTATATTCCCGCTAACTGCATTCCCCCTGGCATCCCTTCCCCGGTAGGCAAAATTCATGCTTTCCCTCCAAAATATAAATAGCCACCGGCAACAGGGAAAGATAGAACTCTTCCCCGGCAGCCCGGCGGCCATGACAGCGTCTACAGGCCCGTAGCTTTGCGCCCCTGGCTTTCGCCAGGTTTGCCTTGAACGAGGATATATGGACATTTATTCGTCATAAAAAGGCAAATTCCTGCTAATCCTGGCGCCATTAACCATTGTTTAATTCTCTATCCGCTATCACCCCCCTGGTGACCAGCTGCCGCAGAGCCATGTCCATGGTCTGCATGCCGTAGCGGGCTCCCGTCTGCATGCTGGAAACAATCTGGTGGGTTTTACCCTCGCGGATGAGATTCTTAACAGCCGGGGTAGCAATCAGCACTTCCACGGCTGCCACCCGGCCCTTCCTGTCGGCCCGCGGTAAAAGCTGCTGGGTGATAACCCCTTCCAGGGTGTCGGCCAGCTGGATGCGGACCTGCCCCTGCTGGTGGGGCGGGAAAACGTCAATGATCCGGTCCACGCTCTGGATGGCACTGCTGGTATGTAAAGTCGCCAGGACCAGGTGGCCCGTTTCCGCGGCCGTGATGGCCGTGGCAATGGTCTCTAGGTCCCGCATCTCGCCGACCAGGATAACATCCGGGTCCTGGCGCAGGGCGGCCCGCAGGGCACTGGCAAAGGACTGGGTATCAGAACCCACTTCCCGCTGGTTGACTATACTGCGGCGGTGTTGGTGCAGGTATTCAATGGGATCTTCCAGGGTTATTATATGGCAGCTGCGTTCCCGGTTGATTTTATCCACCATGGCCGCCAGGGTGGTGGACTTGCCGCTACCCGTTGGCCCCGTCACCAGGACCAGGCCGTGCTGTCGTTCCGCCAGCTCGGCCACCACCGGCGGTAATCCCAGGGTTTCCAGGCTGGGTATTTCCCTGGGTATAAGGCGGATGGCTGCGCTAACGCTCCCCCGCTGGTGAAAAACATTGACCCGGAAACGGCTTACGCCGGGCAGGGAGTAAGCCAGGTCTATTTCTCCCCGCTCTTGCAATACCTCCCACCTCTCGCCCACTATAGGCCGTACCAGGCTGGCAGTCATTTCGGAATCCAGGGGCTCCCACTGGCGCTGGACCTGGAGTTCGCCGTGGACCCGGAAAACCGGCGGCAGGCCGACAGAGAGATGGACATCGGAGGCCCCGGCGGCAGCCGCCGCCCGCAGGATGATTTCGATATCAATCATCTTAATCCTCCCGGATAAAGCCAGATAACAAAGGCAGGGATTTCTAACAGCCAGCTACCAACAGTGTCAATGATCAACGTATGGGGCCGGGCTGGCTGCAAAGGGCGAGACTGGGAATTCAACACCTGTGGTCACTGGAAGTATATGCCACCCAGGCCCCAGATTCCAGCAGTACAGTCTGGTCTTTACAAACCGCCCAGGGAAACACGCAGGACTTCACTCACCGTGGTAATCCCCTGACGGACTTTTTCCAAGCCGTCCTCGATTAAAGGCACCATACCGGCAGCTACGGCCGCCTCTTTCAGGGCCATGGCCGGTGCCTTGGCGGTCACCAGGCTGCGGAGTTCTTCATTCATCACCAGTACCTCCTGGATAGCCGTCCGGCCAGCATAACCGGTAAAGCTGCAGCGCTGGCAACCCCGACCCCGCCAGAGTTCTTCTACTTCCGGCAGCCAGGTCTTTTCCAAAGACCCCGGTTCGGGCCGGTAAATCTCCCGGCAGTGGGGGCAGAGCCGGCGTACCAGCCGCTGGGCTACTACGCCGATAAGGGAAGAGTTGACCAGGTAAGGTTCGACGCCCATATCTAAGAGGCGGGTGACGGCCCCGGCGGCGTCATTGGTATGAAGGGTGCTGAACACCAAATGGCCGGTGGTCGCCGCCCGGACGGCGATGTCGGCCGTCTCGCGATCGCGAATTTCTCCTACCATAATGATATCGGGATCCTGGCGCAGGATAGACCGCAGCCCGGAGGCGAAGGTCAAGCCTGCCTTGGGATTGACCCGCACCTGGTTGATGCCGGGCAACAGGTATTCTACCGGGTCTTCAATGGTAATGATGTTTTTTTCCGGTGAGCTTAAAATGTTAAGGGTGGCATAGAGGGTCGTCGTTTTACCGCTGCCCGTGGGCCCCGTAATGAGGAGCATGCCGTAGGAACTGTGGATGAGGCTCGCAAAGCGCTCTTTTATGGCCGGCAAAAATCCCAGGTCGTCCAGAGACAGGAGCATGGCCTCCTGGTCCAGCAGGCGCAGGACGACCTTTTCCCCGTAAACCGTGGGCAGGCTGGAAACCCGCAGGTCGACGTTGCGTTTACCCAGGGTAAACTGAAATCGACCGTCCTGGGGCAGGCGCTTTTCGGCAATATCCATGCCCGCCATGATCTTGATCCTGGAGATCAGGCTGCTTAGAACCCCCAGGGGCAGGCGGGTTAACTCCCGCAGCAGGCCATCCACCCGCAGGCGTACGCGCACTTCCCCCTCCTGGGGTTCAATGTGGATATCGCTGGCCCGCATCTGGATCGCCTGCTGGATAAAGCTGTTAACCAGCCGTACAGCCGGTGCCCCTTCGGTACCGCCGGGACCGGGAGCTTCCAGGGCAGCGGCGGCCGCCGCCTCGCTCATGCTGGCAGCAGTTTCCTTCTGCCAGAACCTGCTCAAAGCCTCTTCAATTTCCCTTTCAGCAGCTATAGCCGGCATGATCTCCTTGCCGGTAGCCAGGCGCAGGTCGTCCAGGGCCAGCAGGTTCAGGGGGTCGGCCATGGCTACCAGGAGACGGTTGCCGTCCAGGCGAATAGGGATGGCCAGGTAGCGCCGCGCCAGGCCCTCCGGCACCAGGCGCACCAGCTCAGGGTTCAGGTGGTAGTCGGCCAGGACGACTTTGGGTATGCCCAGCTGAAATTCCAGCACTTCCAGGATGCTCTCTTCTGTGATGAAACCCAACCGCACCAGTACCCTGCCCAGGCGTTCGCCGGTACGCTTTTGTTCCCGCAGGGCCTCCTCCAGCTGGGCCGAGGTGATCATCCCGGCCGCAATTAAAAGGTCCCCCAGCCGCCGCCGGGTGTCCATCTTGCTCCCCTCCCGCAACATTCATTCTTTAGCAGGCCAAGGCGCCCAGCCCCCGGCAATTCCTCAGCATATTACCGCCATAATCTCCTCTAAACTAACCGGGGTAACCTGCACCCTGCCCAGCCGTTCCGGCAGTACCATACGCAGCTGGCCCTGGCGGACTTTTTTATCGTGGCCCAGGGCCGCCCGGAAAGCGGCAGGGTCGACGGCAGGCAAATCAACCGGCAGGCTCGCCCGCTGCAGCAACCGCACCAGGCGGCTGGTTTCCTCTTCCGAAAACATTCCCCGCCGTACGGCCAGGCGGGCGGCAGCTACCATCCCCATGGCCACCGCCTCACCGTGGCGGTAGGCGGCAAAATCTGTTGCGGCTTCTACGGCATGACCGATGGTGTGGCCAAAATTTAAAATAGCCCGTAAATCGCTTTCCCGCTCATCCCGGGCAACTATTTCTGCTTTCAGGGCACAGGAGCGCAAAACGATGGTTTCCAGGACCCCTTCTTCCCTATTCAGGGCGCCTTCCAGGTGTTCTTCCAGGTAGGTAAAAAAGCCGGCATCCATGATCACGCCATATTTGATGACTTCCGCCAGGCCGGCCCTGACTTCCCGCGGCGGCAGGGTGGCCAGGGTTGCCAGGTCGGCTATGACGGCCGCCGGCTGGTAAAAGGCGCCGATGAGGTTCTTGCCCCGGGGATGGTTGACGGCCACCTTGCCCCCTACGCTGGCGTCGACCTGGGCCAGGATAGTGGTGGGAATCTGGATAAAAGGAACCCCACGTAGCCAGGTGGCGGCGACAAAACCTGCTACATCCCCGACCACGCCGCCGCCCAGGGCCATGATGGCTGCCCCGCGCTCGATACCGGCTGCCAGGGCAGCATCATATAGTTCAGCCGCAACTTTAAGGGTTTTGGCCTCCTCCCCTTCGGGAACCAGGGCGAGATGCGGCTGAAAACCGGCTGCTTTGAGGCTTTGCTCCAGGGTGGGCCAGTAATGGCCAGCTACAATGGCATTGCTTACCACCAGGCAGGGAGCGGCCAGGTCCAGTTTTTTAAGCAGGGAGCCTGCTTCCGGCAACAGGCCGGAACCGCAATGGATTTTATAAGTACGCTCACCCAGGTCTACTTTAAGCTCGCCAGCCATGATTTTAAAGCCTCCTTTATTTCCCCGGCCACGGCGGCTGCATCTTTGCCATCAGTGTCGATATAAATGTCGGCAAAGGCATAATAGGGTTCGCGGCGCTTGAAGAGCCCGGCCACCTCTTCCCGGCGCCGTCCCTGGAGGAGGGGGCGGTCCCCCTTCACCCCGGCCCGCTGCAGGGCGGTTTCCAGCCGTACCTGGAGCCAGACGACTTTGTTGCCTTCCCGCAGGCGCCGGACATTGTCTCCGGAAAGGACGGCCCCCCCACCGGTGGCAATAACTGCCCGCCGGGAGGCGGCTGCCCGGGCAACTGCCGCCTGCTCAAGTTCCCGGAAATATTGCTCTCCGTAGTGGGCAAAAATTGCTTTAATAGACAAACCGGTATCCTCTTCGATCATGGCGTCGGTATCCAGAAAAGACCAGCCCAGGTTGGCGGCCAGGATCTTCCCTACTGTTGTTTTGCCGCTGCCCATAAAGCCGATCAAAACAATATTGTCCGGCATCCGTCTTCGTCTTCCTCTTTCTCTATCTCGCTCAAGGGTGGTTGTTTTGCTCGCTCCCCCACAGGATCATAGACCCTTACCTGTTAAATACCGCTTAAATACTCCCGGTAAGCCGCCATTCGCTCCTTAATTTCCGGTAAATAATCGCCGCCAAATTTCTCCATCACTGCCCCGGCCAGGACCCAGGCCACCGCTGCCCAGGCAACGACCGCTGCCGCCGGGACGGCGCAGACGTCAGAACGTTCCACAGCAGCAGTAGCAGGTTTTTTTGTCAGGAAATCAACGCTGGGCAGGGGCTGCATAAGGGTGGGGATTGGTTTCATGGCCGCCCGCAGGACAAGGATTTCTCCATTGGTCATACCACCCTCCAGGCCGCCGGCGCGGTTGGTGGGATGGTAAAAGCCCTGTCCTTCCCGGTAGGCAATGGCATCATGGGCCAGGATTCCCGGAATACTTGCGAGCTCAAAACCGGCTCCGATTTCTACCCCTTTGATGGCCGGGATGCTCATTAAAGCCTGGGCCAGGCGCCCGTCCAGGCGCCGGTCCCAGTGAACATGGCTGCCCAGCCCGGCTGGTACGCCGGCCGCCAGGACTTCCACCACCCCTCCCAGGGTATCCCCCTTTTGCCGGGCTTCTTCAATAACGGCTACCATGGCCCGGCTGGCTTCCGGGTCGGCACAGTAGACGGGCGACCCCCAGGCCTGCCGGGCAGCACTCAATTCTACCGCCCCTTTGACTGCAACCGGTCCAATCCGGACCACATGGGCCGCCAGTTCAATCCCCAGTTCTTTGAGCAAAGCAGCAGCCACAGCCCCGGCCGCCACCCTGGCCGCCGTTTCCCGGGCACTGGCCCGTTCCAGGATATTACGCAGGTCCGCCTGGTGGTATTTCAACCCCCCCGCCAGGTCGGCATGCCCCGGCCGCGGCCGGGTGACTACCCGCTCGGCCCGGGCCTCCGGCCCGGGAGCCATAATCTCCTGCCAGTTGGCCCAGTCCCGGTTGGCTATAAAAAGGGCGACGGGGCTGCCCAAGGTATAACCGCCTCTCACCCCTGCCAGGATCTCCACCCGGTCCCGTTCAATGCTCATGCGCCCGCCGCGGCCGTAACCGCCCTGGCGGCGGGCCAGCCAGGTATTTATCTCTTCAGCCGTCAGGGGCACCCCGGCCGGCATACCCTCAACAATCACACTTAACCCCCGCCCGTGGGATTCCCCCGCAGTAAGATAACGCAGCAAAGTATCTCCTGCCTCTCCTAATTATCCAGCCTTCCGCCAGAACTCCAGGCTGGTATTGTCTTGCTCGCTCCCTGGTCCGCGCGGATCAACCCACGTCTCAGCCCCGGGCTGCTTTACCGCTCGGACCAAATCGCTCGATAAACAAATGCCAGCCTGTTATTTTCATCCTTCTGATGGTGCCGATTTAGCGGCATGAGAGTCTTGTATTGCTTTCCGGAGGACTTCTCCCATTACCTCCACCGGTGCCGCCTTTCCCGTCCACAGGGTGAAGGCCGCGGCTCCCTGGTACAGGAGCATCCCCAAACCGGATATAACCCGGCAACCCCGCTGCCGGGCTTCCCGCAAAAGCTTCGTTTCCAGGGGGTTATAGACCAGATCGTAGACCCATTGCCCGGCGTTGAGCCAGGCGGCCGGCAGGGGTACGGCTCCCTCCATGGGGGCCATGCCGGCACTGGTGGCATTTACCACCAGGTCGGCCTCTTCTACCCTGGGACGCAGCTCTTCCTCTTCCAGGGTGCAGGCCTTTACTGGGGGGCTTAAGCCTGCCAGGGCGGCTGCCAGGTGCCCGGCCCGTTCCAATGTGCGGTTAGCAATGGTCAGCCCGGCACAACCTGCCCCGGCCACGGCAAAGGCCACCGCCCGGGCCGCCCCCCCAGCCCCGAGGATAACTGCTTTCTTGCCGGCCGGATTAAAACCTGCCTCCTGGAGGGAACGCAAAAAACCGCTGGCGTCAGTATTGTAGCCTGTCAGGCGCCCGTCATTATTAACAATTGTGTTCACGGCTCCGATGCGGGCTGCCGCGGGATCAATTGCATCCAGGTATTTGATAACTGCTTCTTTATGGGGTACTGTAATATTGGCGCCCCGGAAGCCCAGGGCTTTAAGTCCGGCCAGGGCAGCCGGCAGGCCGGAGGGGGTAACGGCAAAGGCCAGGTAAACCAGGTCCAGCCCGGTGGCGGCAAAGGCCGCATTTTGCATTAAAGGCGATAAAGAATGTTCTACCGGGTACCCCAGCAGGGCCACCAGCCCGGTTGAAGCTTTTACCTGGAGCATCCTTCCACCTGCCGTTTTCTTTTAGGATCTGGTTAAAGGCGCACAATGATTACCCGGACAATCTCCGCGAAGTTAAATTAAGCATATCGCTTTTTCCGTTCAATTAATAGTTCATGCAAAATAACGGGCTTTTATATCCGGTTCAAGCAGCCGGGACGGTTATAGACCATCAAACCTATGTGCTGCTATCGTTACTATTAAACTCGCTGAGCACCAGGCGCCTGGTTATCAATCTTTCTAACTGGCGCATCATCCTGGTGCCAATGAATTCGCGCCGGTTAATGGGCATCACCAGAACTGTGTACAGCCCCAGGCGGTTTCCTCCCAAGATATCGGTAAAAACCTGGTCACCAATGACGGCAGTATTGCCAACTGCCGTATCCATGACGGCCATGGCCTGGTAAAAGGCCCGCCGCCTGGGTTTACCGGCCTTGGAAATTCCGGGAATACCCAGGTAAGCAGCTATTTTTTGTACCCGGACATCCCGGTTGTTGGATACAAGGCAGGCCCTTAAGTCTTGCTTCTTTAATTCCGTAAACCACCGGTATATTTCCTGGTCCAGGGTCGCCCGTCCCCATTCGGTCACGGTATTATCCAGGTCAATAATCAAACCGCGGATACCCCGGGCCTTTAAAGCTGCCAGGGGTATATCCCGCAGGGAGCGCACATAGAGGTCCGGTTGCAGCAGCTTGAGCATGTTTCACCCCTAATGCAGGCACTTACAGGTTATTATACCACAAAAAGACTGCTAAGGGGAAAACATTATTTTCATTGTTTTCGGGAAAACTGACATATTTTGTCGGAAAATGTTGGTAGGGAGGAAAAACAGGGAAAAAGCGCGAATATGCTAATTTAAGGAAGCTACCACACCGGGGTGAAGGAAAGGGTTGTTCAGGGGTAAAGCTGGATTGATTCTGGCCCTTACCTTTGGGTTCATGCTTCTCTTGGTGCTGCAAAAAGGTTATGAAGCAGTCGCTGGAGCAACTTATCCAGTTTATAACGTGACGCAGCGGGTGTACGCCAGTGACTTGCAGGCTGCCCTGGATGGAGCTAGGCCGGGCGATTTCATCCAGGTTGTTGCCCAAAATGCTAGTTTTATCACAAGCCTAAACTGGCAGGTAGAGGGTGTAACCCTTGATTTAAACGGCGCTGTTATTACCGCTCCCTCCGGGAAGAATGCTATCAGCGTGGCCGGGACGGTCTACAGTCTTACCCTCCAGAACGGTACTTTAAAGACCAGCGGTATAAATGATAATGGTATAGAGGTTACCAGTGCAGGAAATACCTGCCTGGAACTGCGGTTGGAAAACATGGTGATAGATGGCGCGAAAGCAGTCTACTTTAAACGCAACGGACGTCTGGAATGGTCGGGCGGGAGGTCTGGAAGCCTGGACCATGGTGTCAGGGTGGAATATGGGGTTAATGATTTTTCGGGGGTTTTTCGGGACGTAACTTTCACGCGCAGTTCCAGGGGAGCCATCTATTTCAGCGGCCTTAGGCAGAACAACCCGGTCACCAGGTTCGACCTGGCGAACTGCCGGCTGGGTGAGGATAACAATCCATTAGCCGGCCCGGCCCTGTGGATAGAAGCAGGTATGACAGAAATTAATATCCAGGGCTGCACCTTAACTGCAGGCGGAAACGGTAGCGATTTTATTCATATCAATGCCAGCGGCACGGTATCCATTAGCGATAGTTCCTTCCAGTGCCTTAGTAGAACTGCTGTCTACACCCAGGGAGTCAATTCCCTTATCCTGACAAGAAACCGGATCGTAACCAGGCATGGTTTCGAGAGCCCGGCTATTAAGGTTATTTCTCCCTCTACCGTACAGGTGGAGGGTAATACCATGATGGGGCCAGGACCTCTGGGTATTATGGTGGTTGGAGGTCGAGTTATCCTCCAGCAAAACCAGCTCCAGGGTTTTACCGCCGGCATAGACCTCCAGAAAGGTGACGCAATGGATATGCTCGTAACAGCTCTAGAAAATACGGTCACTGTCGACGGAACAGCTTTTACGTTAAACAGTGCTCTGGAGGGCAACCTGCAGGGGAATGAATTAAAGGGCGATATCGCCTTGCAGCTACTCTCCAGCCAGGGAGTACAGGTGGAAAACAATTTTCTTCAGGGTTCATCAGCTGCCCTGCTGGTTAGCAGTAGCCAGGGAGTAACAGTGAGAGGGAATACTTTTACATATAACGCCACAGGGATATCTGTACTCAATAGCAGGAATGTAAGCATTAATGCATGTGATCTTAGCTGCCGCAGTGGCGATACAGCGGGAACTGATATCACCGGGTTATTGATAGACAATGGTTCTGGGGTGAGCGTTACTAAAAGCACTTTTAGCAGGAATAGCACTGGTGTAATTGTTACCGGCAGCAGCGCAGTGACGCTAAGGGAATCGTCCTGGAAAAATAATGGCACTGGCCTGCGCCTGGCTGGTAGAGTTGAAGGGGAGGTAACCGGCAACACCATTACGGCCAATGCGGTAGGGCTTGACCTGCTACAGGTGACAGAGCCAAATTTGCGGTTTATTGGGAACAACATATACAATAACGAGCAAGGTTTGCTGGCTTCTCCAGGGAATAACCTGGCAGTTCTTGAAAATTACTGGGGTAGCAGTAGCGGGCCGTACCATGCTGCCTTAAACCCCCAGGGTCACGGGGATAAAATTACAGGCGACCTGAGCTTTACCCCGTGGGCGCCATATGCCTATTATGAAGACGATACTCCTCCGCAAGTAAGTTTAGCCCTTCCAGGGGAAATGTGGCTCACAGACGAGCCTGTGCCGCTACAGGTTTCCCTGGCCGAAGAGAAATGGCTCGACCGGGTGATGCTGGGGGTTTATGGGCCAGGTGGCGAGACAGTAATGGCGAAAAGCTGGTGGCGGGATGAATGGCCACCTTCCAGTGCATCCCTGTCCTGGGAACCGGATACAAAAGATAAAGATGGGGTCTATCGTTTCACAGTCCTGGCTATAGATGGTAAAGGTAATCAAGGCGAGGCTGGAGATTACCTGATTTTAGACCGTCAACCTCCAACCGTGCTGCAAGTATGTATCAACAACGAGGCTGAAGAAACTTCCAGTCTTACAGTGGAACTCACTCTCAGGGCCGCAGATGCTAATGGTATAGACGCCATGATGATAACTAACGAGGGCGGCCCACCAGGTGAGTGGGAATCTTACCGGGAAACCCGGAGCTGGCAGCTACTGCCCGGACCACCGGGCTCACGCCAGGTAATAGTGCATTTCCGCGATGGCGCCGGCCGTGAAAGCGTGACCACGGCTAGTATTATTTTCAAACCGCTCAGGGAAAGCTCTGGTAGTGACAGCGAAAGCAGTGGTGGCCCCGGACAGGATCCCGGTGGTGGCAGCAGCGAAGAACCGGAAAGCATTAAACCGCCCGCAGAGAATACTACATGGAGAGGAAGTAAGGGTTCTCAAGATTCGCCCGAGAAAAATAGCGAGGATATGTCTGGCGTGGAAAGTGAAGAACCAAGCAAAGAACAAGTCCCAGTAAGGGTGCCGCAGGGAGTGGCAGAGTTCGTTGACGTGCCGCCTGAACACTGGGCGTGGCCGGCAATAATGGCTTTAGCCGGTGAGGGCTTGCTCCGAGGCGATGGCGAGGGAAGGTTTTATCCCGACGCGCCTCTGAGCAGGGCGGAAATGGCAGCTCTGTTGGACAGGATGCTAGATATTACTCCTGATACGCCCCGGGTAAAGTGGGTAGATATACCTCCGGATTCCTGGTATGCCAGTGCTGTAGCGAGGGCAACAGGGGCAGGATTAATGGAAGGTTATACCGGCGGTACATTCCGGCCCCTCCAGGGGGTGAGCCGTGAGCAGGCGGTTATAATTCTGGCCCGGGCAGCAGAATGGCTGCTTTCCAGCAAAATAAAAGCCCCTCCTACCTGGCAGGCGGTAGACCCGCTGCCTCATATACTGCCTTCCTTTCCGGACGAGAGTGATATTTCACCACCAGCGCAAAGGGCGGTTCTCTGGGCCGTAAAAGAAGGGCTGCTCCGCGGTTATCCGGACGGTACCCTGCGGCCTCTTGCCCCCATGACCAGGGGAGAAGCCGCAGTGCTTATGGAGCGCTTCCGTATGAAGTTTAGGCAAATCATAATACCTGCAGCAACAGGCACTTGAGGTAACGCGACTCATCATAACCCAAAAGCACTGGGTGGTCGGGTGCCTGGCCGCGCCTGGCCAGCAGGCGCAGGCGCCGATGGGCATCCGAGGCTGCATCCCGTATAACCTCCAGAAAGAGATCCTCCGGCATGTGGTAGGAACAGGAGCAGGTCACAAGAAAGCCGCCAGGGGCTAAAATCTTCATCGCCCGCAAATTTATCTCCTTGTAGCCCCGGATGGCTCCCTCTAAGGCCCTCCTGGCCTTGACGAACGCCGGCGGGTCCAGGATAACCACATCAAACCTTTGTTCCCGGCGCTCCAGCTCCCGCAGAGCGTCAAAGACATTGGCCACTTCAAAAAAACATAGGTCCCCATAGCCATTGAGCACCGCATTGCGTCGCGCCACAGCGATGGCTTCTGCCGAAATATCCAGGCCCAGTACCTCGCGGGCGCCGTAATGGGCGGCGTGAAGGCTAAAACCACCGGTATGGCAAAAGCAGTCCAGTACCCGCGCCCCCTTCACAAACGGCTGGATGGCGGCCCGGTTTTCCCGCTGGTCCAGGAAGTACCCAGTCTTCTGTCCCCCGGCCAGGTCCACATAAAATTTAAGGCCGTTTTCTCGAATGATTACCAGCGGGTCAAAGGGTCCTTTGAGGAATCCAGACCGCAGCTCCAAGCCCTCTAGCTCCCGTACGGGAGCATCATTGCGCTCATAGATCCCCGCTGGCTGGATTAACTCATCCACGATTTCCACCAGAGTATCTTTAAAACGGTCAATCCCTAAAGCCAGCGTCTGGACTACTAGGTAGGGGCCAAACTTGTCGACAATCAACCCGGGCAGGAAATCTGCTTCGCCAAAGACAATGCGATAGGCGTCCGTTCTCGTGCCCTGGAGAACCCTCTGGCGGTAATCCCAGGCAGCCGCCAGGCGCCGCCGCCAGAAGGCCTTATCGATTTTCTCATCACGATTATAGGTAAGGAGGCGGACAGTAATCATGGAGGCCGGGTTGATATACCCCCGGCCAATAAACCTGCCACGGTGATCCTCTACGGTAACTATGTCTCCCGGTTCAAAGGTGCCATAGATGGTCTCAATCTCCGTCCGGTAAACCCAGGGATGACCTCCTTTAATACGCCCCTCTTCGCCCCGCCTCAGCTGCACCCTTGTCATATTAAACATCACCAGTTTATTAGTTTACACCTGCAACCATTAATCTCATGCCAGGCTCCTGATGGCAGGCTGGCAAAATTATACCACAGGAAACCTGCTCTTTACACGGGTCCCTGCAAATAAAAAACTGGCCATCTTGCCAGGCCAGGGGATAACCTTTTGAGGTTCACCTGCTACACCCTTCTGCCGACAGCTCTTTCAAGAGCTTCTGGATGGCCTTTTTCTCGATGTGTGCAAGTTAAAACACTACTGCAAGGGGGTTCTTTTAAGTTCTTCTGTGGGGTTAATACTGTAAGTTCTTCGCAATGATCCGGGAGATTTTTGCCCGGCCCGGTAAAGGGAAGGTTAAAGTACCCTTCTATTTCCAGGCTGCCGTCAGCATATATTTTTACCCTCTGCACCAGCTCGCGGGTAATATTCTGCTTTTGAAAAAAGTTTAGTTCATCCACCGACCGTGCCAGGTTTTCAGCGTACTGGCGCAGGAATTCTACGCCTTTTTGCACCTGTTCCTGGGCGTTAATTACGGCTTCGAGCCTCTTGATATCTTCTTCTATTCTTACTAGCTCTCCTTCTTGTTCCGCCCGGTAACGCTTGTAGTCTTCTTCTGGCAACGCCTCCAGGATAAAATAAGCCCGGTCAATTCGCTCGATCACCCGTTGCACTTGCTCTAGCCTCTTCCGCGCTTCCTCCAGGCGCCTCCGGGGTATGCTGGCTGTTTCAAGCTTCTCGCTGGTAATATACTGGTAAAAAAGCTCCGGGTTCTTAATTATAGAAGCTATAGTATCCCATACTGTCTTATCTATTTCTTCCGTCCGCCAGGGTGGGAGCCCGCACCTGCCTACCCGGCCTTGGTTGTCAAACTTGGTTGGGTAACGTCCGGGGCAGGTATAATAGCTATACTTCGCCTTCTGGGGATTGTTATGGGTGACGACTGTAAGCCTCCGCCCGCACTCCCCGCATACCAGCAACCGCTGCAACAGGAATCTTCTCCTGGTAGTCTTAGGGTTAAAACGCTTGGACCTGACAAGCATCTCCTGGGCTCTCATAAAGGTTTCCTGGTCAATTATGGCCGGCACAAGGACCGGTTTCCAATCAGGCTGCTCATCCTTGCGCCTTAACCGGCCGGTATATACGGGATTTTTCAGCATCCGCACCACCGATGAGTGGACCCAACCCTTGCCCCTGGGACCCTGGGGGTACACCTGGCCCAGCTTCTGGGTAATCTGCCAGGGGGTTAAGGGTTCCAGAGGATCCGTCAGCCACTCAAACATTTGCTTGACGATTTCGGCTTCCTGGGGATTAATTACCAGGGTATCCCCCTCGGCGTCCCAGTCGTAGCCAAAAGGCTTGGCGTAGCAGCGGATCTTGCCGCTGGCTGCTTTTTTGGCCTTGCCCCTCTGGGTACGCTCCTTGATGAGCGCGTGCTCGAATTCGGCAAAGGCCCCCCGCATCTGCAAGAAGAGCATGCCCTGGGGCGTCTTTTGCCAGTCAAAGTTAACAAACTCCAGCCTTACCCCCGCCTTATCAAATTCCCGGCAAAGGATGAGCAAATCTGTAAGGTTGCGGGAAAGCCTGTCGGGGTCATAGACAACTACCAGGTCCACTTTTCCGGCGGCTGCGAGCTGTCTCACATAATCCAGGCTAGGGCGGTTTAATTCCGTGCCTGTATAGGCGTCTTCTACGACTTCGACTTCTAAAGCCCCTAAAGCCCTGGCCTTCTTCTCGCAGAGTTCTTTCTGGGTGGCCAGGGAAAAACCGAGAGCCTGGTCCTGGGTGCTTACCCTAGCATATATCACGGCCTTCATCTTTCTTCTTCCCCAGAGTAGGTTTCATGTTTATTTCCTTCAACATTTCTTGTTGATTTTCCTGCCTGTCAGGGCAGGCCTGGCGTATAATATCAACCACACGGGCATAGGCCCTTCTATGATCGGAAACATTCCCCACAGGAATAACTCTTATCCTTGGTACAGGCCGCTCTATTTGCATAAGCACTCCCCCTTTCCCTATGAAAATATGCGCGACGGCTTGTTCGCCCGGCATGTCCTGAAAAACAAAAAACCGGGTATAACCCGGTATTTTATGGAAGGATAGGTTTTTTGCCGCCGCCCTTGCCTTTCTTGAACCCGGTGGCGGCTGGTATATTACCCAGTGCTGATATTTTTAACGGCAGGTCAGCTGGCCGGCTTGTCGGTTCCAGGTTGCATATGTATTTATTGCGGCTACCGTCCAGTTCATAGGCGCTCCCTGCCCACTTAAGCCAATCCCCGCCGCCCACCTGCACCCTCCTGGTCGACATCTCGGCGGCATTTACGGCCTGCTGATATTGGAGCCAGGCCATGATAGCGGCCTCTTCCTCATTGGTAGACCTTTGAGTGGTACCACCATGTTCGCCAACCCTACGGTTAGCAGTAAGTCCCATACGTTTTCTGGCCATAGCTACTGTACTTCGTTTAACTCCCAATTCATTAGCTATTTCAACATCGGTCATCCCTGCGGCATGGAGTTCTTTAAGCTTCTCAAGGTCTACAAGGAGCGGCCGGCCCCCGAGGTTTTTGACATTTCCCGATGGGCAGACTACGGCCATATAGGACAGGTCCGGCAATTTAATCCTCTCCCTTAGATTTTTTGTTTTTTAATCCTAAAAGGAATGGTAAGGTCAATATCGAATATGTATTTTGATGCCAAAACATGGGAACGCCAGCAGCAACATAAATTATCCGTCAGTCCCTGTAGAGAGCTCCTCCTTGCGAGAACGTAACGGTGTATCTAAAAAAAATACATCTTCAAATTTTACACTAGGAAATGCTTTCAACAATCCAGCAATAAAATCCACCCCTGGGTCATTATGTCTCGGATCATGATCTGGCAATCGAACTCTCCATAATTGAACAGTAGAGATGTTTAGTTTTTTAGCTATCTCATTGTCCTTTAGCCCTTGAGTTAACTTACTAAAAAATTGATGGTTAAGTTTTATAGAAGCCATATATTCACTCCTCTGCCGTTTCGCCTTCGCAAGACAATTTTATCATAAGTCTTACGGAGACGCAAGAACTTTATAAAAAAATTACGCACTCGTAAGTATTACGTTAGCGTAATGATTGGTTTATAATATTAAAGAGGTGCAAAAAATGGCTAAAGACATTGGCGAAAAAATAAAGGAACTAAGGCTGAAAGCAGGATATGAAACATTAGGTGACTTATATAGAGCCTCTGGTGTTTCTGTTGCAACACTTTCCAGAATCGAAGCGGGCGTACAGATCCCCTCTCCAACTACGTTAAAAAAACTTGCTCCACACTTAGGTGTTACGGTTGAATACCTAATGACTGTTGCCGGCTACCTACCAGAAGAAGAAAAGCAGGCCAAACCTATAGACACAAAAGAATGGTATAACCGTGACGACCCTCCCACCAATATAGAATTAGAAGAATTCCTTAGACAAAGCAACGTCCAATTTAATGGGGCACCCCTGGACGAAGAGGATAAAGAGGACATAATAGAATTCCTAAAGTTCGCCTGGAAAACCCTGAAGAAAGAAAAAGAGAAAGGTAAATAACAGCTGCCTCTTGACCTTAAAATTTGAGCAACGCAAGTATTTAAAAGCTACTTCCTGTGAAAGGGAGTAGCTTTATTGATATAGCCATATTTCGACAAATATCGATCCAAGGCTTCCGGGAGCGACGGCTTATGCAAGAATACATCATCAAAGCTGTAAATGACCTGGTGAAAAAATATAACACCAGGGATCCCTTAAAGCTTGCTGATTACCTGGGCATCAAAATCATCCCTTTCCCTTTCCGCAAGATAAAAGGTATGGTCTTGGAATTTATGGGTCGCAAACTTATCGGGATAAACTCTTCCCTTCCCAGAGAAGAGCAAAGGGTTATAGTCGGCCACGAAATCGGCCATGACCAGTTATCGCCCGCCGGCCTCGGTTACTTTTTTATGGTGGAAAACACCTGCATAATCACCGGGTCGGAGGAATACCGCGCCAATGCATTTACCGCCGAACTATTACTGGGGGAAGAACGTCCCAGGTATGGACAAACCATAGAAGAATTTGCGGCTGAATTAGGGGTGCCGCCGGAGCTGGTAAAGATAAAGTTTCTAAAGTGATTAGGTGCCAAATAGTATCTTCCCGGAGATAAAATGCAATACCTGTTGATGAACAATTGTTCTTGGTGATATAAAAGTGTTAAAGACTACCATCAAACCAAAACATTCCCCGGGAAGGAGTGCAAAAAGCATGGAAACCGGCCGTGAACAAGCCCTTGCTAAAGTCCTGGTAGAGATTGAAAAAAAGTATGGCAAGGGCGCCATCATGCGCCTGGGCCAGCAGGAACGCCTGAACGTCGAAGCCATGCCCACAGGAATACTCACCTTGGACCTGGCCCTGGGCGTAGGCGGCTTGCCCAAAGGCCGCATAATCGAAATTTTCGGCGAGGAAGGATCAGGCAAGACGACGATTGCCCTCCACGCTATTACCGAGATCCAAAAAGGCGGCGGCAACGCCGTCCTGATCGACGCCGAGCATGCCTTTGACCCCAATTACGCTAAAACCATCGGGGTGGATATTGAGAATTTGCTGGTCAGCCAGCCTGAATATGGCGAGCAGGCTCTAGAAATAGCCTCAGCTCTTATCCAATCTTCTGCCGTGGATATAATCGTGATAGATTCCGTTGCCGCCCTGGTGCCGAAAAAAGAATTAGAAGGTGAATTCGGGGATGCCAATGTCGGCCTCCAGGCCAGGCTCATGTCCCAGGCCATGCGGAAGTTTTCCGGGATAGTTTCCAAGTCCAAGACGATAGTCATTTTTATCAATCAACTCCGGGAAAAGATAAACACCGGCGGCTCTTTCGGCAAACCGGATTACGTGACGCCCGGAGGCAGGGCGCTTAAGTTTTATTCATCGATAAGGATTGAGGTCCAGCGAGGGGAGACGCTTAAAAACGGGACGCAAGTAGTAGGACACAAAATGAAAACGCGGGTTGTAAAAAACAAGGTTGCGCCCCCGTTCCGGGGATGCGATTTAGATTTGCTCTATGGTCGGGGGATATCCAAAGAAGGAGCGCTATTGGAAATGGCTGTTGAGAAAGGAATTGTGACTAAAAGCGGCGCCTGGTACTCATGGCTGGGCGATCACCTGGGTCAAGGTCATGAAAATGCCTGTGAATTTTTGCTGCAGCATCAGGATGTTGCCCGGCAAATCGAAAGTGCACTAAAAGAGAGCCTCAATGGAGTTTTACCTCCAAGGAAAGTTATTAACGGTGGACTAGCGGCAATTAATCTTGAACCCACAACTTAAGAAGGCATAACAAGAAACACACCACTTCTACCCCTATCTCCCACGAAACCTTCATACACTATAACTATCACTATAACCAGTAGCAAATTTAGGCTTTTTACTTGACATTGGGGTTCACCTTATTATTTGGCGAAAAGGAGTGAAATTTGTATGCAATGGATTAATACTACTGATCTTAAAAATTGGGCTTCAACACGTGATTGCGAAGAATATCTGCCACTTGTAATCCGTCGTCTTATACGAGCAACTGCGGAAGACATTTGCCATATAAGAATTCCTGCTGGAGATAGCGTTGTTTATCCTGGCTGGGACGGAATTCTTGAAACAACTATTGGTAATGAATACCTTCCTGAGGGTTTTTCCGTATGGGAAATAGGGACTGATCAAAATATCAAAAAGAAAGCAGAAAAGGAATACCAAAAACGAAAAGGAAACCCTTTGGGAGTTAATCCTAAAGAAACAACGTTTATATTTATCACTCCTAGAATTTGGACAAGAAAAGACGAATGGTGTAAGGAAAAAATAAAAGAAGGATTTTGGAAAGATGTAAAAGTTTATGATGCAGAAGTGTTAGAAGAATGGCTTGAGCAGGCACCTGCTGTGGGTGCATGGCTGGCCAAATATTTAAGAATATATCCGGAAGGTGCCATAGCCCTAGAAGATTTTTGGATCGAATGGAGTTCAGTCACTAACCCTCCTCTTACGTCAGAAGTTGTTTTAGCAGGTAGAGATAAACAAGCTGAATCAGTTCGAAAGTGGCTGAATTCTTCCCCATCACCACTCGCAGTACAAGCAGCAACTAGTGACGAGGCTCTAGTGTTTTTAGCATCGGTAATAAATACCTTGCCAGAAATTGAACGAGAATTTATCTTGTCCAAAGCTATTGTTCTAGAAAGCTCGGATTCTTTTAGGCATATAACTGTTACTGGAAGAAGAGGGCTATTACTTATTCCACGATTTGCAGAAATTGAAGGGACTCCTCAGGCAACACAAAGGGGACATCATGTCTATATTCCATTAGGCCCTGATAATAAAGTAACCACTGAAAAAATTGAACTTCCTCGGCTTAAACGTGAGTCATTTATTGATGCACTAAAAAAGATGGGTCTATCAGAATCGGATGCTCAAAGATTTTCCAAAGAAACAGGCCGAAGTCTTACTGTACTTCGCAGACGATTAACAAAGATAGCGAATCAGCCGGAATGGGCTCAAGCAGACTCCGCAAGAGATATCATTCCTTGCTTATTGGCAGGGCGCTGGTCGGAAAAAAAGGCAGAAGACAAAAAAATCATCAGTCAATTTGCAGGGAAACCTTATGAAGCATTCTCTGAAAAACTATTAACATGGATGCATAAATCAGATTCCCCAGTACTGAAAATTGGCGAGTGGTGGCGTCTGGTATCACCCATAGACGCCTGGTTTGCACTTGCTCCGTTTATAACTGAAGCAGACATTCAAACATTTAAGAAGGTTGCTCTAAAAGTTCTTGGTATTATAAACCCTGCTCTTGAACTGGAACCCCAAAAACGTTGGTTAGCTTCTATTTACGGAAAGGAGATGCCTTATTCAGAAACTTTACGGGAAGGAATTGCCCAAACCCTTGTTCTCATAGCTGTCTTAGGCGATGATACAGGAATACCTATATCGACATCGGCTCAGACGTATGTTGATCATATAGTAAGAGAATTACTTCATGATGCAGACTGGAAACTCTGGTATTCTCTCTCCGACGTGCTTCCGCTTATTGCTGAAGCGTCTCCTTACTCGTTTCTAGAGGCGGTGGAAATGTCAATTTCTCAAGATGATACGCCTATTATGGGTATGTTTTCTGAAACAGGAGACCCAATAAGCTCATCAAGCGCTCATCCTAGTCTACTGTGGGCATTAGAAGGTTTAGCCTGGAATCCCCAGCTGCTTGGACGTGTAACTCTTATTTTAGGAAAGCTGGCGAAACTCGATCCAGGAGGAAAGCTATCCAATAGGCCAATCAATAGTCTACGTGATATTTTTCTTTTATGGTTCCCTCAAACATATGCTACTCTAGAACAACGTTTGGCAGCGATAGACACTTTAATAGAGCGGGAACCTGAAATTGGGTGGAAATTATTAGTCGGTTTAATGCCGCGTTATCATGATACTTGTACCCCTACCCATAAAACACGCTGGAGACAATTTTCCGAGAAAACAGATGTCAAAACTATAACCGAACTTTTGGAAGGTATAAAAGCAATAACAAGCCGGCTGCTTATACATGTTGGCAGTAATGGTCATCGGTGGGCGGAAGTTCTAGATAATTTTTCCGCTCTACCTCCTGAAGACAGAAGCAATGTTATAGCAAAACTCTTGTCTACCGCAAAGGAAATATCTAAAGGCCGCCTTGAAGTATGGAATCGGATTAGAAGCATTTTGTCACGACACCGCTCTTTCCCTGATGCTGATTGGGCCCTTCCAGAGAAAGAATTAAAAGAAATAGAAAAAGCTTACTCTCTTGTTGAACCTCAAAATCCCATAGAACGCTATTGCTGGCTCTTTGAACATTGGCCTGAGCTCCCTGAAGGCAATGAAAGAGACGATTACAAAAAATTAGAACTCATTATTGCACAACGTAGATTAGAAGCTGTAAAAGTAATTAAGAGCATGGGCGGACTTCAAGGATTAATCAAACTTGCAGAACAAACCAACAACCCCTTGCTAGTAGGTACTAGCTTATCTGAAGTAGGATTAAAAATTGAGGAAGAGGAGATATTACTTTCTTTGCTTGAAGGGGAAGATGATAAGAAAGTCCATTTTGTTCAGGGTTATATACATGAACGAGCCCTCAAAGAAGGAATTAATTGGATAAATAGCCTTGTTGAAAAAGCACGTTCGCAAGAATGGCAGCCAAATAAAATCGTTAATCTCTTTCTGGCATTTCCCCAATATCGAGTTGTATGGGATTTATTAGAAACGTTCAATGAAGCAATCCAAGAAGCTTACTGGAGACACTGTACATTATGGATTTCCGGTTTGCCAACAGAAGATAAAATTTATGCCATTAACCATTTAATTCGCGTCAAGAGAAATTTCACAGCTATTGAATATTCTGCTTTATTTGCAAAAGAGATCCCAGCCATATTAATTGCACAGGTGCTACGAAAGGCAGCTACGGAAGCGAGTTCAGATGACTCTCAAGGGCTGAGGTCTTATCATATTGAGAAATTGTTTAATGAACTAGATAAATCTACTGAGATAAAGAAAGAAGTAATAGTTCAGCTAGAGTGGTTGTATTTACCTATTCTCGCAGGGGTGACAAGTACGCGACCACCTAAAATGTTACATAGGGAATTAACAACTAACCCCGAGTTTTTTGTTGAAGTTCTTAAGTACATTTATACACCTAAGAACAAAGATCAGGAAGAAGAGAAGGAATCCATTCCTGAAGACTTATTAAGGCACCGTGCAAACTTTGCTTATGAATTGCTTCATAGTTGGAAAACTCCTCCCGGGAGTAATAGTGATGGGCAAATAGATTATGAAAAATTGAAAGCATGGGTGGTAAAGGCAAGAGAATTATGTATAAAGTCAGATCGGAGAGAGGTTGGTGACTATCACATTGGCCAAGTTTTAGCATATGCAAAAGCTGAAAAAGATAATATTTGGCCCCCCGAACCAGTCTGTAAAATACTTGATGATATCCAGAGTAAGGATCTGGACAAAGGATTTAGTATAGCAATTTATAACAAAAGAGGAACGGTTACAAAATCCCTCTATGAAGGTGGACAGCAAGAAAGAGAGTTAGCTGGACGATTCCGGCTGTATGCAAGTAAATGGGCTATTCGCTATCCAAGAACAGCTACTATATTAACAAAGATAGCCGAGGATTATGAGAACGAGGCAAAACAAGAGGACAAAGAAGCAGAAATAATGGACTTGGAATATTAGTTTATGGGATAATAACAACCTTACTTCACATTATCTATATACTGTAACAACAATCCAACAATACGAGATCATATAAAAGAAGTGTATAAATATAGGATCGCCGCAACGTTAGCCGTAAGGACGTCCAACGTTGCGGCGGCCCCGCCTACGTCTACGGTTAAAAATTCTTCTACTTCTTCTGGCGCCGGGACTACTGTAGCGCCAGTAGTCCCAACCCCAAGTCCTGCGAAAAGCTCTGATATTACTGTTTATATAACAAAGACTGGTAAGAAGTACCACCTTGATAGGTGCAATTCCCTGGCAAAGAGCAAAATACCGATTATCCTGGAGGAAGCAAAGAGCAAGGGATATACGCCTTGTAAAGTGTGCGGGCCACCGCAGTAAAATGAAGGAGGGTCATAAATGGGAATTAATTTGGCGGATATGTTTTTAGTGAACCCATTCCTATTCATCTTTGGACTCCACCTTAACGCGCAACCGTGCAGAGAATACCGTTGTTATGTTAGTAGAACATCGGATATCCTTACCAACATTATTTCGTGGAAATATGTTGTCGGGGGATACCCCGGGTGCCAGGCTCAGACGAGCTAGGCTGGCTAAAAACATGACCATCCATGACCTTGCTGTAGCGACCGGCCTAAGTGTAAAAACCATTGGCAACTTGGAAGCAAATAGGACTCGTGCTTTGCTTCCCCACCTCCGGGTTTTGGCCCAGGTTCTTAATGTACCGTTATATTATATAGGTTGCTTCGAGAATTTACCTGAAAAAACCTTGGGCCAACGGATTAGAAAAGCCCGGGTGTTCCATGGTTTAACAAAAGAAGAGTTGGCCCAGTCTATTGGCGTGAACCCTAAGACCTTGCAGAGTTGGGAACAGGACAAGCGCAAACCGCTTCAACGCTATCTTACTGCATTGAAGGCCTATTTGGCAATACTGGGAAAGTAGCCTGAGATTAACGGCAGCCAACGAAAAAAATAAAGGCTGTTAAATGGTACTTAATCGTTGGCCCAAACTTTATAAAAAATTAATGAAGTTGGCGATCATCAATTCCCTGTGGTATAACAGAGGTGGATAATTCTTAGGAAGGGTGATAACCGCCAACATTACCAAGATATAACAAGTCAAAAGAAAACTAAATATCCTTCAGAAGCTTTTCTAACTTGCCCGCTTAAGTACAAGTATCTTTAATACTATGCTCACTAAAAGCCAAATAGCAATATATCCCATGTATTTCTCTAAATAAATATCTTTCCCAGCTCGTATTAGTGAGGGAGCCTCAAATCAGTAAAGAAGGTGGCGAGAAAACTACGCGGTATTAGATAGGAAGCCGCTAATATCCTTCCTACCTCCTCTTCCATCCAGGCTCCAGGGGCTTTCGTGGCCAGAGCAGCAGTAAAAGACCTAACTTTTTCGCATAACCTGTTAAGGCCTTCACAGGTAAGAACTTTCGTCCCTGCAGGTGGGAAAGCGTCCGGGGCTGCTTTATTGCTAGGATGTACCAAAATTGGCGTCATCTCAGCCTCACCGTATTCGCTTCTAAACCAGTTAACGCTGTTAGCAAGTTGTCCCGCTTCCTTCTTTGCTATGAAGTCACGATTGGGATCAACCTGGTTTTTTACTTCAATTACCAGGTAATGCCCTTTTGTAAGCACCCACAAGACGTCAGGGCCGCGGCCGTACTCCTTTTCTGGCCTTTGCGCCCTAAAGCCAAGGATGTTCCCCAGGTCTTCAAAGGCCTGTTCGAAAGTATTGCTATCTACTCCAAAAGCTAATTTGTCGAGAATGCTGCTTACATATACGAGCATGGTATTAGGATCCTCATACTGCCGGACCCACTGGACCACCCGGCTAGCCTGTACTCCTGCATAAGCTGCAATCTTCTTATATTTTATTCCTTCTAGGGGCCGCAGCAAATTTCTATTTAGTTCATGGGCTTTTCTCTGGATTTCTTGAGCCCGGGCTGGATCGGTACGGTGACAAAAGTGAGCGGCAAGTTGCAAGTACCAGCCCTTATCGGCGTTGTCATTTAGTTTTAATTCATCCAGAGCCTGCTGGATAACCTGTGCTGCTTCAGATCCCTGGTTAGCCTGGAACAGCTTTATTGCTTTTCTTTCCACCACTGCAAGCTGCCTTGGCAATGGGTTTGGTTGCACTTCTTCCAAGTCTGCTAACCGCTGGCGGTGAAATTTTTTCCAGCCAGGATCTTGCTTCAAGCACTGCTCGATAAGTTGCCCCAGCTTGTTCAGGATATCCCCACCACTATCCCGGATTCTCCTAGCAAGATCACGCCCTATCTCGAGCTGCCGCCGTGTCTCAGGCGAGAGCAGCTGCTGGTTCTGCTTTGTAATCACGAACGAAACCAGATCATGGTCTACCAGCAGTACAGCACAATAATCACTACCCGAACGGACACCACGCCCAAGCCCTTGCTCTATCTTTTGGGCTTGGACTAGTCTCACTTGCTGGGAATCGGGACGCATAGCCATGACATACTGCTCATACAAGTCTCCCCCAACGGGTAACCCATCTAGAACAAGGATACGGCATGCATCTCCGGGTAAGTCAATACCATCGTACCTGTTTACAAGGACGATAATATTCCCTCTAGAATCATGTAGCTGCTTGATCGCCTCTTGTACTCCGATGTCCCTGCCTTCCCCTGCAACCCTGGCACCAATTTGTTGCCACCGGCTTGCTGCGTTAAAAGAAGGACATAAGACCACGATATTATAGCCCTTCCTAGCAAACGTGGCAACCCACGGGTAGATTTCCTCCTTTGAAATACTACTATCGATAAGACCAGGAGCAATGATCAGCCTCTCGCCAACGTCCCCCTTGATTTTTGGATGGAGTGGATTACTAAAGATATCCTCACTCAAGCCAAAATCTCTGATGAGGGCGGCATCATCTATCAGGGTAGCAGATAGATAGAATCTCCGTTTAGCCCTTTTAAAAGCCGGGATACGTTCAACTGGTAGTACATGAGGGGTGATCAAGATCTTTCGACCTGAGACAAGGCAATGGCAAATTTCAAGGCAACCTTGCATAAGGGGCCAGGCGAACTTTACATTTCCCTCTTCTTCCCTGCTTAACTGGCTAAGAATACTTGCTACATCATTCAAGCAATTTAACCACGCCCAGTACGGGACAGCAAGGAAAGCAGCTGAATCTCCTTCAAAGATGCTAGCTGCTGTACCGGCTGATTGCTCTTCTAATACTCCCCTAAAAAGGCCCAAAAACTGACTATATCCTACTTCTTCCCTCTGAAACGTGATGCTTGCCTGTTCCCTGGCAATAGCCAGGCAACTATGGGCGTCATCGATCACTATAGCACCCACTTCAACAGGGGAAGAGGATCTACCCTCAACCCCAAAGACCGATTGGCCGTTAAAAAATCTGGAGAACGTAGTTACAAGAATGGCCTCACTATTTAGAAACTCAAAAGGTAACGGATTCCTAGGAACATCCCGTAATACGGTTATACCATATTGCCTTGCCTGGTTTACCACCTGATCAACTAGCTGGTGAGTAGGGCAAAGGTAGAGAGCTGGTCCAATACCCTCATTGAGGGAGGACTGGAGCATCAAAAGTCCAACCAGGGTCTTACCTGAGCCAGTATTCATCTTCACAATAGTATCTCGTTTTTCCCTGTTGCCATACCATGCATCCAGGACATCGACCTGGACATCACGCAAGTACTCACACCCTGGCGCCCTTACCAGGCTATGGAATAATTCTTTGGGATCGACCGGGGATTGGTTATTGCCTTCTTCTATTAAACTAGTAAAGTCTATCATGTAATCCCCCCAAAGCAGATAGTATTATCCTTTTCTCCTCCTAGTTAGTATTGAGTCTCGCCAATAATGAAAATAGGCTTATCACACGGCAAGATCAAAAGGCAAGTCAGTAATGTCGCGGAAGCGACGGCAACTTACGAGGGTATTAAGCTGCCTGGTCTTCATTACCACTCTCCAGGATGCTTTTTGGAGCTCGTATAGCGCCCCCATGGTAAGTGTTATCTATATCACCAGTGCCCAGGACAATCGAAGCCAGCCGTGAGGGCATGGGCTTAAGGGTTACAATAACTATATGTTGCGTCTTCCCCTTGCGTTTCCTGATAAGGTTAAGCACCTCAGTACACGTGTTCTGTGCCCTGTCGTTCCACATAGTCCATTTACAGATAATTAAAGTTATGGGTTAATACGGCAGCAGGATCGATATCGAAACCAAAACCTATTCTAAATCCGATCTGGCGGAAACCCTCGTCGAGGCCTCCTGCCCCGGAAAAGAAGCTCAATACCCGCAAGTCATTCACAATTATCTTCCCACTCCTTTAGTATTCGACAGCAAAAGGTAAAAACCTTCCACGATTGGTTACAAGCTCCTTATTATAATTAACCCCCTATAACCAAAATTTCCTCTCTCTATCCAGGGATAATAATAGATATTGGTAATAATCGTTTAATTAACCATAGAAGGGGCAATTTTAACTGCTCCAGGTTTACCGTTACAACTTAAAACAACCACCGCATTTTAACATTTGCAAATTAAATATTCTTACCGCTGGTAACAATTGGGACAGCGCTAATCGCAATTACTCCAAAGTCTCTTCCAGGGCCAGAAAGAACTTTTCTTTTTGGCCTGGGGCAATACTGGCCGCAAAAGCTCGGCAAGTTCCTCATCCGGCATACATAAAGGATCGGGGTGGTGCGGCATCACGTATACTTTTAACTCCGGGATTCTCCTTATTTCCCTCACCTCCCGTTCCGCCGGGGCCACCAAGGCCAGGCGGAATGAAGCCAACGGCTCAATCTTTAATAAGTCACCCCAGCGCCACCTGGCGGCACTGGCCACCAGGACGGCCAGGTTGGATCTAAAAGCCTCCCTGGTCCTCTTTTTGTCAGCTACACCTAAATCGCGGACAATATATTCATACCGCCCGGCACTCAACTCCGGCAAAAGCTCGTCAAATATAAAATTATTACCATCACCTTCTATGAATTTGTCAACCTCGGTTTTAGCAAAAGGAAACACATCAAAGCGTTTTATACGTCTTGCCTTGTTTACCCGGCCGGCGTCCGCCTTGATAATTTTAAGGTAATCCTTCATTACCGGCTCCTGGCTGTCTTCCACCAGGGCCACATTATGGCCCTGCCTGGCTAAAAAAGCGCTGATGGCCAGGGCAGTATGGGTGCAGCCTAACCCTGACGCGGCCCCGGCCACGGCAATAGTCACCACCCCCACCGGGCGCTGCTCGATGACTACTTTTTCCTTTACCTGTTCTTCTCCAGTTAAGCCAGTCATGATATGCCACCGGGCGGCCTGGGCGTAGGTTGCAGGGACGCGGTTAAGGGCCTGGGCGACTAAATCACCCCAGTCGTCCCTAAACGGGCCGCTGATAACATCATACACTCCTAGGCCCACCAGGGAGGCCACCGTCGCATCTCCAGGCTCCCGTCCAGGGGCAAGGAGGATCACCCGGACCGTAGGCCTGGATATGCGGTAACCCTGGACGGCGGCCACCAGGTCCGGACCCGGCCCGGCATCTATATCGAGAATCAGGGCGTCAGCCGCCACCCTGGCGGCAGATTGGAGGGCATTGCGAATGCCCAAGGAATCCATCGTCCCGGCCTGGTCGAATACCACTTCACCGTGTTCTTTCACGGCTTTTCTCACCTGTTCCGCCCTGGCCGGAGTAAGGATTAAAGCATACATAATGAGTCTCTACCCCTTTCATATAACTACCAGTAATTCCAAATTGTTATTGATATTTCCACCTTCGCTATTGCCTCCGAGTGCTTTTTAGGCTATATTAAAGTAAAATCGGGGTGATAATCCGTGGGAGAAAAACCAACATTATACCTGGAGACAACCATCCCCAGCTACCTTGCAGCCAGGTTAAGCCGCGATTTGATAGTAGCTGCCAATCAACAGGCAACCCGTGAATGGTGGATTTATGAAAGGGACAAATTTCAAATATACATCTCCCAAGCTGTTGTAGTAGAAGCGCAAGCTGGGGATCCTGAAGTTGCTTCTTTAAGGTCCAGTTATCTCGAAGGCCTTGAAATCTTACCTGTAACAGATGAAGTTGAAAAGCTGGCAAGAAAATATATCACTGTGCTAGGAATTCCCCAAAAATCAGCATTAGACGCCGTTCATCTCGCATACGGAGTGGCATATAACCTGGATTACATTTTAACCTGGAATTGCAAACATCTCGCCCACGGTGAGGTTCGTAAAAAACTAAAACGATATAACGCTTCAGTAGGATTAGAAACCCCGGAAATTGTTACTCCACTTGAACTAATGGGGAGGAATTAAGTTATGGCCTACGATGATCCCATTGTGAATGAAGTAAGAAAGACACGTGAACTAATTCTAGAAAAATGTCAAGGTGATATGGATAGATTTTTTAAATTCATCCGCGAAGAACAAAACAAAAACCCGGAAAGACTTACCAAACCTGCAGTCGTAAAAAAATCACTACAGAAAGTAAGCTTATAAAGGCCAATATGATATACCCCCTCAAGATTAGAGGGGGTATATCTATATTTTTTAGCTATCCCTTACCAAAGACCTAGCAAATACCCTTTGTAGTACGCCCAGTACCCGAGCGGGGCTTTCACCCCGGCCCACGGCCACCGCCCCGACCAGGAGGGCCAATTCCGGCGTTATCGCCCGCCGGGGGACCTCCCGCCCGACGCCAAAAAGGATTTCCACCAGCAGCAAAAGGGGCTGAGCCTGCAACAGGGTATATTCCTTCAGCGGCACCCTTAGCGCCGGATTTCCCGGATCCGCCAGGGCCAGGGCCTGCCTGGCCACTTCAGCGTTTTTCCTGGCCAGGTCTGCCGCCTCCAGGTGGGCGGCATAAACCTGGACGGCATGCTCATATTTACTGGCCTCATCCATCTTCTCACCCTCCATTCGTTTACTTAAAGTAATTAATCGGGTTGACCGGCTGGCCGTGTACCCTGACCTCAAAATGCAGGTGCGGCCCGGTGCTCTTGCCCGTGCTGCCGCTGTAGGCGATCACGTCACCCGCCCTAACCTGCTGTCCCCGCTGGACGGCGATCTGGGACAGGTGGGCATAGATGGTAACCATGTCGCCATGCTCGATGTAGACAGCATAACCGAAGTTCCCCATCCACCCGGCCACTACCACCACTCCGTCGGCGGCGGCATGGACCGGTGTCCCCATGGGCGCGGCGATGTCCACTCCGGTGTGGAAGCTGCTATTGCCGTTAACCGGATCTATACGGTAGCCGAAAGGTGAAGTGATGGCGTTAATGCCCGGCGTGGGCCACTTTACATTGCCCTCCACCGGCGTCCACCCATCCGGCACTCCCGGCTCCGTACCCAGGAGGAAGGAAAGGTCCACCTGGAGGATGTTCTTCACCTTCTCCCGCTGCTTGACGTTAAACCTTAAATCATCAAGAACTTCATCCAGGGAACGCAGCCGGTAGGTCGGGTAGCTGGTACAGCTCGGCGGGTCGCCGCCGTCGCAGACTTCGCAGCTCCCGGACTCTTCGATGAACATCCGGGCCAGCTCTTCCGCCCTGCCCGGATTGGCCTTGCGGAAGTCCTGGTCCAGCCGCACGGCGTCGATGGCCAGCAGGGGCTGCCAGTCCACCGTAACCCCGGGGTCGCAAGGGGACTTAGTGCTGTCGCTCACCTTTTTGGCCGCGTCCACGTACATCTGGGCCTGGGAAGGGGTGACGATGGGCACCCGTTCCCATATGGTAATCGGCCCGGCGAAAAAAAACAGCAGCAGGGCGACTGGAGCAAAAAGTATCGCCAGTACCCACATCAGGGCTTTTTCCGGCTTCTCCGGCAGGAAGGCCAGGACCACCCGGACAACCAGTCCTGCAGGGGAGGCCATCATTGACCGCCCCCAACCAGGTAGGGCATTTCATAAGGCGCGGCTTCAATCCGTACCTGCACCCGTTGGGTCCCGGCCACCAGCAGGCCCTCTCCGCGTTTAGCTGACGCCAAAAGATCGTGCTCGGCTTCCGAGAGGTTCATAAGAGCGGTGATGGCTTCCAGGTCCTTTTCCCCCTGGGCCAGTAGCAGCTTATAGGTGGGGTTATCAAGCAGCGCTTGGCCGTGGCGGGCCACTTCCGGGGCCAGGAAGTCCACCACATTCTGGCTGATGACCACCAGGCCGCCCATATATTTTCTAATGCGCTTCGAGGTGTCCCGCAGAAAAGCCAGGGCCTGGGGCGTCTGGGGGTCCACTAAAAGCCACGCCTCATCCACCACCAAAAGGGTCCTTTCCTGGCGGTCCTTTTCAATTTGGTGCCACGCAAAAGAAAGGACATTGAAATACTGCGCCCGGCGGACGGCATCATCGGCGTTCTGCAGGTCGTGGACATCCAGGATGATCAGGTCGCTGTCGGCAGATGCCGTGGTCGGCCCTGCCCACAAAGAGGCGTCGGCCCCTTCCGCCGCCCGGCGCAGGAGTACCGCCAGGCGGCCGTAAATATCCGGGCTTTCTCCCGCCCTGGCTGCGACATAAGCGTAAAGCTCCTTGGTGGTGGGCCACTCCTCCGGGGGTATAACGGCCGGGTCGGTCTGCCAGCCGATACCCGCCCGGCGGTAAACCTCTACCAGGGCTTCTTCCAGGGCCGCCCTCTCCAGGTCGCTTAAATCCCGCAGGTAGAGGGAAAAGAAGGTCCGCAGGGTCTGCAGGTGCAGGGCCAGGGGGCCCCTGGCGGTTGCCTTTTCTTCTTCCCCTTCTTCGTCCTCAACGGGCACGGGCCGTACCTGCAGGGGGTTGATGCGCCCCTTGCCCCCGGCGCAGTTGATCCAGGCGCCGTCAAGCAAGCGCGCCATCTCCCGGTACTCCCGTTCCGGGTCGATGATGATCACCCTGGCCCCCCGGGCCAGTTCCCGCAAGATGAGCATCTTCACGGCGAAGGATTTGCCGGCTCCGGGCTTGGCCAGAACGGTCCAGTTGGAGTTCGTCCTGTCCCCGCCACGCTGCCAGATGTCCACCAGCACCAGGCCCCCGTCGCGGTCGCGGCCCAGGACCACGCCGCTGCCGTCGTTGATGCCGCTGGCTGTAAAAGGAAAACTGGCGGCCACCGTCTCCGCCGGCATATTTCTCGCCCCGGCGTCCCTGATGCCGGGGGGCAGCACCGCCCAGGGGCCAGCCGCCTTCAAGCCTTCTTCCTGCCGGAAGACGGCCACCCTTCCCCGCATCCCAGCGGCGGCCAGGGCCGCTTCCACCTGCCTGGTCCTCCGGTCCAGGGCTTCCTGGTCCGGGGCCAGGACCAGGAGGATGACGGTCACGTAGAAAACCTGCTGCTGTTCCTGGTCAATCTTTCTCAGCAGCTCCTGGGCGTCCTTAAGGGCCTGCTCGGTGCGCTGCATCACCAGGGCGTTGCCGCCCAGCTCCAACCGGCCGGTGTACTCGCCGATGGCCCGGTTGATGGAAAGCACCAGGTTCGCCGGGTCGGTAGGGGTCACGTGGATGGAGGCCACCACCCCCGGCAGCCCGGCCACCCGGGCCAGCCAGGCCGGCCCTACCCGCGGGGGATAATCAGTTATGACCAACACCCTGGCCATCTGCTCACCGAATGTTATTTGTCTCGCCCCGAAGTCCAGGGCCTGGGGGGAGAGGACATCCAGCAGGCCGGTCAGGCCCCCGGTTGTTGTCGTGTTTTTGCTCCTCGCCATACGTCTAAGCTCCTTTCACCTGGGGCGCTAGATACGGCCCTGGTATTGGCGGCCGCTCGAAGGCCGCCTGGGCGGGATGGGTAAAAACAAAGACCAGGTCGATGATCTCCTGGTCGCTGCATACCCTAACCTTTAAGCCAGACCGTTCCAGGTTGCTTGCCAGTTCATGCGCCCTTTGCAGGACTTCTACCTGCTCCTTCCCCGGAAGCAAAATGTAATATCTTCTTTCCAGCGCTTCCCCGCTGGCCACCAGGGTGGCCACATAACGGGTGTACTCCTGCAGGAGCTTCTTCCGCGCCAGGTTGCCAGTCTCCCGGGCCAGGTCCTGCAGGCCCCGCAGGTAGGCGTCCAGGTCCACCGGCCGGCCCAGGGAAAGGATTTGGAAGGCCTCCCGCTGGCCGTTCAAGGCTTCGTGGACAGCGGTAATGACGCGCATCTTCTCATTCTCCGATTTAAGGGCCAGGTTGAAGGGCTCAACCTTCAATACGGCCACCACCTGGCCGTCTTTCCTGGTTATCACCCCGCCGGCGATGTCCTTCCAGGGCAGCCAGTCCTGAACCGCCTTCCGGGCCGCCGCCTGGTCAACCTGCTGCTGTTTGGCAGGTTTCTTTTTTCCCGATAATTTAAAAACCATATACTCACTCTCCCTTCAATTTGCAGGAAAAACCCATAAAGAATAGAAATAGCAATCAGTTATCCTCTGAGTTTTACTTTGTAGCGATTTTCTATTTGGAGGTACTATCATGGATATCACCTTTTTATTTCTGATAATTTCCCTTTTTCTTTTATCCGTTGTCCTTAATTTTTTAACGTCTCGGTCCAGCTTGGCTAAAGAAACACTAAATACTAAAGAGACAATGAAAACAACCCTCTCTAAGTTAGGTGTTAATGGTATTGATTGCATAAAATTCTTGCAATCCATTATCCCTCACAAACCGTTTAAATTAGTAAAAAAAGAAAGAAGCGTTGGGGCCCGCTTTGTTATCATAAATAGACGTTTAGAATTTGGAAAATCCCTGGAGAACAATACTGCAGAATCCATCATTGATGGGTCCCATGAATTTGCCCATACATTGCAGTCTCAGGGTTATTGGGTGCTCCTTTCTGTATTAAAAATTGGTACAATTATACCTTTGGTGGCACTAGTTCCAGCTATCTTTATATGGGGTCTATCTTCTCATACTATAACCATTGCTTTTATTTGTTTTATTATGTCTACTGCCGGAAGTATCCCACAAGAAGTTAATGCAGTAATTAGTTCCCTTTTTTTAAGTAAAATATATCTTATGCACAAAAAGCTTGATGAAGAGAGTATTAAAGAGTTTTTGGCGTTTGCAGAGCGTAAAATAAAAATAACAGCCACGTGGTATATACTCATGGAAATGGCTATCATCCTTAGGTTAACCATTGCATTTATCATAGTCTCAATACTAGTAAAATGGATACTGTTAAAATCGATATCATTGCCATAAGCGAAACCATAACAGCTAAAATTCTTAGACCAACCCACAATAAAACAGGAGCACTCAATGCTATTAATAAAGAATATACTATCCATCTTAGTAAAACCAAGCGTCTTTTAACATCAGACAAAATCCTCTCCCCCTTTAATTTAAAAATCCCATCACTGCTATCGGACATAATCCCCCATAATCTTGGTCTGACATTTACTTGCTCTTTCCCACGTAAAGGTAACGCCGCTGGGCCATGGACCAGCGCCGCCACTGTTGGATCAGGTCCAGGAGGCTCTGGCCGTTAGGCCCCTGTTTGGTGACGAAGAAGGCCAATCCCGGCGGCAGGACGAAGAGGACAAAGCGGACTACGGATTTGGTAAACAGGCCGGAAAGGAAAAACAACGCCAAACCCACTAAAGCCCCGGCAACTACTGCCGCCAGCTCAAACCACCCGAAGCCGGGGAAAAACTCAAATCTAGCCGTGACGTTGCGTGGTATCAGGTACAAACCTCATACCCCCCTCATGAACATGCGCCGCATGATATACATGGTCCCAGCCGCCTGGCCGGCCTGGCCCATGGCCCCTCCTAAGCCGGTGTGGTAGGCGAACTGCCGCAGGACGGCAGGAGTCTTGAAGGCCACCCAGAGCCAGCCGATCAGGAGGAACAACTTCAACACGTCGGAGTTAAAGGTAAAAGTCATGATGGTCGCGAGAAATCCCTTCATCATGAAGGTCTGCAGGGCCTGGGAACCGGACAGGACCACTAATTCCCGCCACCACACCGCCGCCACCCCTTCGTCGGCCCGGGTCAATCCCACCGCCATAATCGGTCCCACGGCGGCCAGGGCGGCCACCTCCACCGCGCGGATGCCGGTCTGGATGAGGATCAAGGCCCAGATGACGATAGCGATGATGGCGGTAATCATGATCAAGAAGGGCGTCGTTCCCACGGAAACGATAGTGTCGATGAAGTTGGCCGGGTTGGGATTTACCGAGGAAAGACTGGCCACGCTTTGAGCTAAATCGTTGCCCCAGGTGTAGACGGTCTTCACCAGCCAGGGCCCGGCCCCAATGACGGCTGCGGCCATAGCGGTGCGCTTCAACAGCCCCCCAGGGTCTGCCCCCGGGTCGCCGTGGGTGTGCAGGATGTAGACCTGCAATGCTTCTGCTCCCACCTTAACGGCCAGCAGGCTCCCGGCCACCGCCTGGGCCAGGTGGACGGCACTCTGGACATATACCGAGTCTAAAATCTGCAGCGCCAGGGCCATCTCGTTGCCAGCAAAGGCGGCGAAGGTGGTAAGGGCGTTCTCCATGATGCCGGCCAGGAACTTGTTGATAGCATTGATAATCAGGTTAGCGATTACATCCAAAATTCTTTCCCTCCCCCATAAAGGGAGCAGGCCCGGCAATACCGGGCCTGCGCTATATAAACCTAACCCTGGAAATAGCTTAAAAAGACCTTGGTAATGCCTACCGCTGATTCACCAATTGCGCCGCCAATAAGCACGTTGCGCATAGCCCGGTTGTGGGCAGCGGCCGTAGCCGGATCGCCGTCACTCATCTGTTTCATCAGGGCGTGGTAGCCGATTGCGGCACCAGACCCAGCGGGGATAATGCCTAACAGCCAGGAAGTGGCGTCATTCAAGAGGTTGATGGCCCCGGTGACAATCTGGGGCTGACCGCCGCTGGTGGCGGCAAAGGCGGCTTTGGCAAAGGCAAGCAGGATGACGGGCACATACGGGCCGGCTTTCTTTAGGACACCGGCAAGCTTTTCCAACATGGTTTCTCGTCCCCCTTTTAGAGATTAGAGATAACATCTGCGTCATTGTCCCCGGGCTCAACTGTAACGGCCTCTTGCCTCCCCGCCGTCGGCCCGGGTAACCACACCGGCGGGGCCGTTATCACCCCCTGATCAGGTTTTTCTGTAGCGGCAGGCGTTAAATCGCCAGCAATGGGCCAGGCCGAGAGGTCCAGCAAGGGCAATCGAGCCGGGTTTTCCCTGGCCTGGAGAATTAAAGCCCATCCCTTTGGCCAGCGCCGCACCTCGTCCGGTAGGAGCAAAGGCCTGCCGGTCAGACCCTCGGTGGTACCATGGGAATAATCGGTGGTCCTTACCTGGCTGGAGTAGCTTTCCGTCCGTACCGTATATTGGCCCGTCATGGCTGAAACAATTTTGGCGGTTTCTTCGTTCGTCGTGGACAAATAAACCCAGGTGGCGCAGTTGCCGGTGATGGTCCCGGCCGCTTCTTTGTACTTGGCCTTCAATTGGGCCAGGTCCTGGACGGCCAGGAGGAAACGCATCCCCCGCCCGGCCGCAACCGTGAGCCGATGGTCAAAATCAGGTACAGGAGGTAGGTTTCCTATCTCGTCCAGGAGGAAATTAACCCGGACCGGGAGCCTGCCGCCGCATCTATAGGCGGTATCCACCAGGGCCTGGTAAACCTGGCTGATGTACAGGGTGGCCAGGACGTTCCTGGTGCTCCTCTCGTCGGGCACAACCAGGAACACCGCTGCTTTTTCCAGCCCGAGGATTGTTATGTCGTGATCCTGTACTGCCGTCAGCCAGGCTACCTCCGGGTCGGCCCAGAGCCTTAGTTGCGCCGCCGTTCCAGTAAATATGGAGCTCCTGAGCCTGTCTTCGGACAGGGCCGCCACGCCGTAGGCCGCCCGGGCCGGGTGGCCCTGGGGAAAACGCCGGAAGTATTCGTCCAGCTTTTCTCCGCCGCCGCTGCCCAGTTCCGTCAGCAGGGCATAGGCGCTGGCCAGGTGCTTGGTTCCTTCGAGGGCCTGGTCCGCTACCGCCAGGGCTAAAGCCGCCGTCAGGCTCTCCTGGGCCTGGGGCCAGATGCTGTCCCCGTAGTGGGGCTGCTGGTGGGTGACGATGTTGCCTATATCCCAGGCCGCCTGGCTGGCGGCCGGGATATTCCCCTCCCGGAGGGCCTTGCTCACCGGCTCCAGGGGGTTCCAGCGGTTGCCCCTTAAGGGCTGGCGCAGATCTATCAGGACGACGGAATACCCCTGCCGCCTGAGATATCCCGCCGCCATGGCATAAAGCTCGCCCTTGGGGTCGGTGACCAGCATGGATTGCCCGGCCCCGGCCAGTGCCCAGATGGTGGGCATGATGATCCGCCGGGACTTGCCGCTCCGGGTGGCCCCGATGACCAGGCAGTGGGTATCACCAGCATCCAGCCAGGCGGTAAACCCCTTCCCCTCTTCCGCCCCTACCACGAAGCCGCCCGAAGATTTGCCGGTTAGATCCCAGGGGGTCAAAGTGGTGGCGATCTCTTTCCTCGTCCGCCACCGGGCTGTGCCGTGCTGGCCCTGGCCGGCCGCCTCCGGGCCGCCTATATCATCTTTTGCCTTACTTTTCCTCCTGGTAGCCGGCCACAAAATAGAAAGGGCTGCAGCTCCATAAGCGGGCTGCAGCCAGATCCAGGTGTTACGCATCTTTTCATCCTGCACCAATATTGCCGGCCCGGCCAGGGGGTGAGCCAGGATTTCTTTCTTCCAGGCTTCCAGGCCGGGCTTAATGCCGTGGGCTTTCATGAATAAGGGCAACTTTAACACCAACGGGGCCAATATTAGGTCCAATAAAACCAGGAGCAACAAAATGACATGGCGGAATTTTATTTTCACGGCATCCCCATCTCCCTTCTTTCTTCCCTTGCCCTCCGCCGGCGGCGTTCCAGATCCCTTTCCGTCGCCAGCAGGGCCTGGGCCTCGGCCCGGGTGCGCTCCCGCTCCAGTGCCCGCCAGGCGGCCTTCCAGACGTCATGGGTTATGCCCGTATTCCTCACCATTTGGCGCGGGATATTTACGTCCCAGGGCGACGGCGGGGCCTCGTCTATCCCCAGTTTGGCCATCAACCTGTCCCAGCTCCGTTTGCCCAGCCAGAGGTCATCCTGGCCTATGGTTACCCGGTCCAGGACATCCAGCAGCCTGGCTTCCGTTATCTTCACCCCGGCCCGCCGGCACCAGCTGCGTAGTATTTCTTCCCGGCCGGCTTCATCCACTCCCAGGGCTTTCATGGTTGAGGTCATGGTCGCCATGGTCCAGCGCAGTTCCCTGGGATCATCCGGCCTGTCGCCGGCTTCCCTGATAGCAGTTAAAGCCGGGATAATGCGCTCTTCTACCAGGCGGACGTTCAATTGCTCCCTTAACTCCTGTTTTTGTTTATCCTCCGGCCCGGGCCTCTTTATGCCGAACCAGGGATAAAGGAGGTCGTGTTCTTCCAGCCCCAGGTTTTCGGTCAGGCGCTGCCAGGCGTCTCTGCTAATGTGCCGGGGAGCGCTCAGGCCCTGTTCTTCGCACTTGCGGGCCAGTTCTTCCATGCGGCTGATCTCGTTGGCTATTACTTCTGCGATCTTATCCTCATTCAACCCGGCCTGCCGGCCGAACCTTACTGCTGCTTCCCGGACTATCTCGGGAGGAGCTTCCAGTCGGGTCATAGCCCGGTAGATGGTGCCTACCGTCCAGTAGATCTCTGCGTAGTCGCCCTTAATTAGGTCTGCTCTGGCCGCCAGGAGTTTTGCCGCGGCTTCCATTTGCCTGCGGGGGTGGAGCACCATTTCTATATCCGGCACTTCCCGGGGTAGTAAGTCATAGGCCCTGGCCACCGCCTGGTCGGCTATGTATTCTAGGAGGCGAGTGGTCTTGTCCGGGTTGCTATTATTAAGCTCGCCGAACCTCCCCTGTAGCTCTTCCCGGTTAAGGAGCAGCATGGCGAGGTCTCTGGCCTTCTTCTGTAGGTCTTCCGGGAGGTAGGCGAGACCCGGTTTGCCCTGCTGATCAGGCATTGTTTCCGCTAGCTCTTTAAGGCGCTCGATTATTTCTTTTTGCAGTTCGTCTTTTAGTTGGGGCTTTATGACCGGGGCTTCTGGTTTTTCTCCGCGGTAGGCCCTGTTTACGCCACGGCATACGCTCCGCCAGAGCCTTTGGGCGCTCTCTTCTGAAGTCACATAAACTATATGTCTTGGTATCAGATGCCTTTCGCTAGCCTGTCCAGTAACCAGGATCAGGGCTTTTTCTTCTGCCGCGTCTTCTTCTACCACCGGGCTGATAGTGGGTTCCAGGAGCTCCAGGTGTTTCTGGATGGCGGCTGCTCCTTTTAAGACTTCCTGGGCCAGTCGGTCGCGGATGTCTTCGTAGGCCTTCCGGGCCGCCTCGTCCAGGGCTCCCGGCTGCATGGTATAATGGCTTGCTAGCTGCCGCGCCAGCTCCCGGTAACGTTCCGTGGACTGTCTAAAGCTAGGTTGTTTTAAGAGCCAATCCGCTGTTTCCCTGGCCTTCTCCTTAACTTCTTCAGGCATGTAGGCCAGGGCGATGCGCCCTTTCCCCGGCATTACCCGCGCCAGGTCCAAAAGCCTCCCACCTAGCTCGTCTTCCCTGCCAGGGGTAAGGACGGGCAGCATCTTCGGATTTGCCCCCGTCAAGGCCCTGGCTTCCAGCCGGGCCATTTGCACCTCGCGCATAAACTCCGTAACTTTCGATATATCGTTGCCTGCCAGTTCCCTGATCGCGTCCCTGATGGCCGTCTTTTCTGCCGTAAGGCGGTCCCTTTCCTCACGAAAAACCTCCCGGGCAAAGGAACGGAAAACCCCTTTTCTTTCTCCCGGCTCCAGGTAGCCCTGCCTCCTGGCGGCGCCGTGTTCTTCCTCCCAGATAACCACATGGCAATGAGGATGGCCCTCTTTGCGGTGGAAGGCCGCCACCCAGCGGGCATGGTCCGGGTCCAGGTGCATGGCCGTGATGGCGTTGTTAACGCCGTTCTCAATGGCAGCCTGCCACTTTTCCCGCTCCACCAGGCCCAGGCGTTCCGCGTCGTCCTGCCGCAGGGAAACTATCACCCGCCAGACAGGCAGGTTGTGCCTGGTCAGCTTGCTCCCTATCTCCTGCCAGTCGGGGACCGGCTCTCCTTCCGGCCCGAAAAGGCCGGAACTTCCGGGCCTTTCCGCCGCATACTTTACATGCCCGGCGGCGGTACCTCTTTCAATGGGGTAATCCTCATCCCCGACCCGGAAGGAACCGGCATCACCCCTGTCGGCTTCGGGCTTGGTGGCGATATACCGGATATGGTTATAATTACAGGCCATCTTTTTGGTGCCGGGTTGGTAGTATGCCACGTTGACGATGACCACGCTTTTGCTCATCCGTTAACCTCTCCATCATTTTCAGATAAACGTAAATATTCTAGTGCCTTTTTCCTGGCTACGTGGTAGATATTCGCAGCATCATGTTTGCCCAGGTCATTGAGTACCTGGACATTAAGGAACATGGCCGTGGCCCCGGCCATGGTAGATTTGACCATCAGCTTTGCCAGCCGGTCCACGTCTTTTTTGATTGCCCGGCGTATCGCCTGGTCCAGAGCTTCGCGGCCTTCGATGGCTGCTCCTTCGCTCAAGGCCCGGTTTAAAATTTCCCGCACTAAAACCGCAATTGAAAGTTCACGCCGGATTGCTTCGGCTTTTAATCTGGCGGTCAGGTCATCGTCGATCCAAAGGTTTACGCGGTGCTTAAAACGTCCTTGTTTGGGCATCGTCAATAACCCCCCACGTAAAAATATAGAAATATCAAGTAAAAGTAGATATGCCCCCGCTAGTCATGTCACCTAATCATCATTGCCCCCTCCCAAATTTGCACCCCAAAAAATTCAAATACCACGCGGCTCTGCCGCGTGTGTGGTGGCGCGCCCCCCCGGGGCGCTTAACCTGCCTTCAGGACGGCCGGCAAGGTCCGGCCGTCCTGGGGGGCGCCGAAGGCGCTCCCCGGCCTTCAAAAAGGAACGCACCGGCGTTGGCCGTAATGCGGCGCTCCTTCCGTCAAGGTTTGCCTGGCTCCTGGAATCAGGAAGGCCTGCACTGGCAGGCCAACCTTTGGTACTCTGGTCTAATTTAAGTTGCCCGGTATTTACCAGGTCCTGGGCCCGTCAATCAAGTCGCACCTGGGAAAATAAAATAAAAACACCCGGCAGGTTTCACTACCAGGTGCATTACAATATTACTTTTCCTTTGCTTATGATTTCATCATGCAGGAACTCCCCCTGCTTGGCATTACGGTATTGTTCAAGGGAATACGGGCGGGGAGACAGGTCGTAATCAATTTGTTCCGCGAGCTTCTTTAGCATAATGGCTTCCTCTATCCTGTCTTTCCCAAAGTCAGGGCTAATAATGGCCACATCGATATCGCTATCTTCGCCGGCGCGGCCCTCTGCATAAGAGCCAAAAAGGATGGCAGTAGCGACGTTAATCTTGCTTTTCCTGAGTAATTTTACATACTCTTTTACCGTCAATTCAACTTGCTTGCCAGCCATTGAAACACTTCCTCCGCCTTTTTAATAATGTCTCGGGTATGTTCTTCTGTGCATTTGGCGCTTAATTCGGCCTTTTCTTCGGGGTAACGAGCTTCGATATAATATACCGTTAATCGTCGCAAATAATCGATCATGTCGTTATCGCATTCCTCAAGAAGGCCAGCGGCTTTCGCAAGAGCTACCAGGTCATGTTTGCGCGGCGGCACTTTCTCATACCGCTCATAATAAACTGCTTTAAACGCTTTCTCAAGGGCTTGTTGACAGAGGAATATTGCCCATAAATATCGTTTCCCCTCAAAGTTATATTTTGCGGTATCTAAATCCTCTGCGGCAATTTTTAACCATGCTTCAGTTTGCTTTTTCATAAAACCACCTGTCCCGGGTTTATATACAGCTTTTTCCACTCCAAAAACATAGTACCATATGCTATCGCCAAAATCAATCAAACAACCCTTATCTCCAGCCCTGCTACCAGGGCATCGTCTATCCCTTTTTCCTCTTTCGACCTGGCTTTCCATATCGCTTCCCGTACCGTTATGCCCAGTTTTTTTAATTCTGCCGCCAGCATTCTTTTACCCCTGGCCACTTCTTTGTTGGTTTCCTGGTCCCTGTCGTAAGCGATAACTACTTCTTTTGCCCCTAACTCTAGTACTTCCGGGACCACCGGTTTCCAGGAGGTGGCGCCCTGGGCGCCGATGACCACAGCGTCGAGGTATGCCGCGGCAATATCCGCCTTTAACTGTCCTTCAGTGATCCATACCCGCTGGTCCTTTATCTCCGTTGGCCTGGCCACATGGGCGGGAGTGCCGCAGGAACAGCCGCCCCGGTCACTATGTCCGCTGAACAGCATATATTTCCCGTTTCTAATGTCGTCCATCCGCCGCTGGAGGGCCTGGATCCGGTCTTTGGCATCCCGGATGGGAATAAAGTAGCCGGGAGAGGAATTAAATGTCCAGTAACTGCCGCCGTATTTGCTCTTGGCCCGGTAAAACCCGGGAATGCCGGCCAGGTCCAAACCGCTTAGGGTTAGCTTCTTGCATAATATCCAGGGATTTACATGCTCGGGTATGGATTTATAACCATTCCTCTTGATATCCTGCTCGCTTAAACCGCGGCACATTAACTCCTCTTTATGCCGGGGATACAGGTCTAACAGCCTTAAAAAATGGCGGTAAACCCTGTCCCGCGCTTCTACCGGCGCCGGCTGTACTTCTGGTGCTATAAATTCCTCCCATTGCTTGCCGGGAACGACCCTTCCCGGCTCCAGCCTGTGCAGGTGGGCCACCTGGCCGTTGCTGAGGATGATATGTTTAAAAGCTCCTTCGCTTACCCTCATGCAGCTGCAAAGGTAGCTGTTAAACCCGCACCAGTCCGTTTTGCCGCATACAGGGCAGGGCTCGCGCCGCGAAGCTTTTCTAAAACCCTCATATTCCAACAACCTGGCCGCTCCCATTTCTCCTCTCCTCCTTTGCTTACGGCTTTATCTGTCAACCCTCCTGGCTTTAAGGGAGGTAACGCCGCACCAGTAGTCTGAGGGCTTGAGGCCCCACTTCTTGCAGGCCAGGCGTTTCGCCTGGCTGGAATCCCTGGCTTCCACAACCAGTTTCCTCCCGCTAGGCGCCTTGACTTCGTACTGCGGCATTAGTTGCTGCCTCCTTTGTGTTCCCTTGCCTCCCGGGCGGCAGGCTGTTTGCCCGGGAGGCAGGGCTATAATCCGGCTCGCTATTCCTTATGCCTTCCTATCCGCCGTCATGCCGGCTGCCTCGAAGATACGACTTAACACTTCCTCCACCTCCCCCAGGACCGCCATAATCGCCTTCAGGGCCGTCTTCGGGTCCTGGCCGGCGTAATGCTTGATGTACTCCCACCCGTGCCAGAGGTAACCTTTCGCCCCGTATAGCTCGCATAAAACGCAGGCCACCGTTTCCGCCACTATCTCCTGGTCCCGGTGCTGGCCGCCCTTTAAGGGCCGGATGGTGTTATGGACCGCATGGGCCAGTTCGTGGAAGAACACGTCCACGTCATGGGAGTAAAGGATTACCTGCTTCTGCCCGGGCCGGAAAGCACCGGCGGCCTGACCGGCAAAAGGCAGGTATTTCACTTCCACCCCGAACCGCCTGGCCACTTCATAAAGGGGCGGGAGCTCCGGCGGGGAATAATCGGCCTGCGGCAACGGTTTCCCTTCCGTATCCTCGTACCTAAAAACCGGCACTCCCTTAAAGCCTGTGCAGATAGCCTTTTCCTCCTGTTTCTCTTCTCCGGTTTCCGGATCTATCACTTTCTGGATAACCTTCCTGGTCATCGGTGCCAGGATGTAAAAGGCCTTCGCCCCCTTTTTCACCTGCCGGCCGGCTTCCCGCCACTGCTGGTAGCCCCTGGCGTCCTCTGTCCCAGCAATGAGCATCAGCAGCTTGTTCCCCAGGCTCCACTTATCGCTAGGCCTGCCGTATCCCGCCCTGGCGTTGATAAATGTCCGCGCCACCTTTTCCGGTAAATTGCCGCTAGCAAACATCTCCAGCAAACTGTCTACTGCCTGCTTGACCCGGCCTTCTTCCAGCTTTATGGCCATCCGTAACGCCTCCTTGTCTTTTTGGCCTTTCGGCCCTTGGCCTTCCGGCCTTAATAGACAAGCTTGCCGCCCGGCCGGGAGGCAAGGGCGGCCCGCAGGGCCGGGCCGAGGAATAAATGGAGGGGACCCACGAAGCGAAGCGGAGTGGGGCGGAGGCCGTTTATGCCGCAGGCCGGACCCTTGCCGGACCGGCCAGGGCGGCGGTATAATCCGAGGCCGGCCGGAAGGCCAGGAGGCTTAAATTCAAGGCAGCAGGTGCGCTTAAAAGCGCTCCTGCTGCCTACCGCTGTTTATAATAAGGCCGCCGCTACGTTAGCCCGTAAGGGCGTAAACGTTGCGGCGGCCCCCTATTTTCCCTTTTCCCTTTACTCTCTGAAATACCGGCAGGCGGTCCCATAAGGGTTAAGTCTTCTACCGGTTATTTCACAAATCCCGCGTTTTTTGTTCCAGTAATGCCGGCAGGCAGCGCATACTTTGGCCGCGGGGGGCTGTAACGCCTTTATATTACCCCCGGATCCGGTTTTTGTAGCCATGTTTCTCCCCTCCATGAGTTATCAGGTAACAACTTTTTCTAGCCTTTTTCCCCAGAATACCTCGTAAGTGTGGGTGGCAAACAACTCCTGCACCTCAAACTGCATCCTCTTGACCGCCATTTCCAGGTAGGCGGGGTTCAGGTCAATATAAATGCTGTTTCTCCCCAGCTGCTTTGCCGCCAGGGATGTGGTCCCGGACCCGCCGAAGGGATCCAGGACCGTGCCTCCAGGGGGACAACCTGCTAAGATACACGGTTTGATCAGGTCGAGAGGATAAACAGCAAAGTGGGCTTCCGGAAAAGGTTTGGTCGGTACAATCCACACTGAGCGTTTATTGCGCTTTTCCCAGGGTTGATACCGGGCATTGAAGCCGGTATAACGACGGTTACCTGTTTCAGCTTGTGTCCTGCGGCCGTTGTGGGGAATGCCTATCACCGCCGCCGAACCCCGCGGGCTGTCGGGATCCCCGCTGACGGCATCTTCCTGGATAGCCTCGTAGTCGTAGTAATACCTTTCGGATTTGCTCAGGAGGAAGAGGTATTCGTGGGCCTTGGTAGGCCTGTCAACCACGCTTTCAGGCATGGCGTTGGGCTTGTACCAGATAATATCGCTGCGGAGGTACCAGCCGGCATTGCGGAGGGCGAAGGCCACCGCCCAGGGAATACCCACCAGATCTTTATTTTTCAGACCCGGAACCCTGCCCCGGTTGGCCTGCATATGATAGAGACGGCGCCCAGTCCCCTTCTGGCGCCTCTTTTCGTCCCACTTTCCCTCTTTACCCGGGCTGGCGTAGCAGTCGCCCAGGTTTAGCCAGAGAGTCCCGTCTGGCCGGAGCACCCGCCTGACCTCGGAAAAAATATCTACTAACTTGGCAACGTATTTTTCCGGGGTATCTTCTCCTCCCACCTGGCCCTCCATCCCATAATCGCGCAGGCCCCAGTAGGGCGGGGAAGTAACGCAACAGTTGACGCTTTCTGCCGGCAGCCCTTTAAGGACCTCCAGGGCATCACCAAGGTAGAACTTATGATGGGTATTCATCCTCCTTACACCTCCCGCCATAAATTAGACTAATCTGTATAATTCCCGGTACTTGTCATTCTCTTTGCCGGATCCGGGCGGCCTGGGTGGTTCCCTTTTCCCTTTCCCGGCTTGCTTCCTAGCCGGTATCGGCCCAGGCAGGTGCCGGTAGTCCTCCCGGCAGGCCTCCAGCAGCCAGCCCACGGCGTTAGACTTCTCTTTTCCTTGCTTCATCATGGCAATCTTACCGAGAACGTAATCCAGAGGATAACCCGACAATTCACCCATTATCTCCCTGGGTAAGGGATGTCCTACTGCTTCTATGAACGCCTCCTGGACTCGGCTGGCGAAATCCTGATACGCTTGACCCCCATCTTCGCTTGTTAAGCCGTTACAGGTTGTCGGTGCTTCAAAGGAGGCACCCTCATCTGCAGATTTGCCCGTCTGTTGGGTTTTATTTTCCTGGCCAGGTTTTGTTTCCGAGTGGGGCGTTACAACAACAACATCATCTTTTCTATACTTTTCTTTTCTTACATTCCGCTCCAGGAATACCTGTATCGGAATACCCGGGACTTTAGTCCCAGGAAGTTCTGTATCGGAATACCTCCCCTCTTCCCCGGTGTGTTTGAATGTCCCCTCGCGTATTTCCCGTAAAGGGCCTTCATAACCCGGGTCATCGTGGACGGCATAACGGTTTCTCCACCCGGACGGCCCTTCCCGACCGGCCAGTTTACCGTAATCCTTAGTTATATCCAGCAAACCCACCCGCCAGAGCATTTCCGCCAGGCGGTAAAACCTCTGCTTGCCCATCTTAAACTTCTGGCAGAAGTAATCCACCGTCCAGGGCATGGTGGCTTTGCTATCCGGGGAATCCCGCCGGTCAACGAACCTCTTCAGGGCTGTATAAAAACCAGCCAGGTCGATACCACCGATCTCCAGCAGGCCGTCGATGATACGATTATCAACTACCAGATGCCCCTTGCTACGGCCGCGCACAATTTCGCTCAAGTTACCCTCTCCCCTTTAGCCGGCAGTTGTTGCCCAATCCATAAGGTGTACCCCAAAAAAATAGCCGGGGGCTGAAATACGCCACCGGCCTGGGAGAGGCTGCTTTCAGGTTGTTACTTTTGCTTCTTGGACTTTAAAAAATTTAGCCAGTGGCTTTTCGGACCACCGGCTAAACAGGGACGATTAATTTAGTTTTTGTGTAATGGCTCTTCTGCCAGCCTGGCTACTAATTCCCCAAGCTGTTGCAGGTACCTCTTGCCTTGCTCTAAATATTCTTGGACCTCTTCACGGGAAAAATCTTTATCCCTGTAATCTGCTTCTGTGCGGGCCGTTTGCAGGCCATGGAGAAACCTTCCAACTTCCCTGGGCAGCAGCCCCTCTTTCACATAAATACGGTTAACCGCGCCTATTACTGCCGAGTGTTTGGTCGGGATCTTCTGCTGGAAAGCAAGTAGAGCCAAACATGCCCTGTAAAATGCATAGTATATCCTGTTGACCGCGCCAGGGTATTTTCCACCCTTGAAAGCCCATTCCGCTTCATCCCAGGCTTCCCATGCCTTTTCCATTTTAGCCCGGGCAAATAATTTTTTCAGGTCGTTATCGGTCATAAAATATTAATCCCTTCCCGGCTTATATTTTGATAAAAGGGCCCGGCCCGGAACAGGGGAGATTGAAACTCTTTGAGATCGTATACAAGGGGTATTACCGGGATATCTTCTTTAAGGCTAATTTCGTATGCTTCGTCTATAATGGTTTCACGGATTTTTTTATCAAGCTTTTCAGTAACCACAAGAACATCAATATCAGAGTCCGGTTCGTAGTCTCCCCTTGCCTGGGAGCCGAAAAGGATTACTGACTTAACAGGGAGGTTCTTCTTTCTCAAAGTCTCTGCATATAGTTTAACAATATCAATAGCTCTCTTGTTTGGAGACATAAGATATTCGCCCCTGGAGAATAATATCATGTATATCTATACAAAATTTACCACTTCCAATGATTATAGTACCATATAACCAGAGGAAAAGCAATCGGCATGGTTTACAACTTCTTTCCACGATGTAAACATTTGAATGTAACGGCCCTTTACGTTCCTGTTGTAGGGCCAGGCCGGCATATAGACCTGCCCTACTGTTTCATGGAGCCCTGTCGCCTCTACAGGGTCGTCTTCAAAGAACAGTCCTATCCCATAATGAGCCGCAAACACTTTTTTATATCCCCTGGGCAGGAAAACAATAGAACCGCGCGGGAAGCCGTGGGCAGCAAGCCATTCTCGGGTTATATTTGCTGCTATGACCGGCCTGCTGGTAATGTATATAATCTCGTGTCCATGAAGTGCGTAATTCTTCAGAACTTCCGCCGCGCCAGCAAGGGGTTTCGCCCGGGCCAACAACGTTAGCCCCTCTGTGGTGGAGAAAAAGCCTGCCGGTAGCTCAGGGAAAGGATATACATCCAGGGATACATGATAGCACTTTAAAATTTCCGCGTTGACATTGGCTATAGTGTTGCAGATATCAACCCCTATCCTCATCCTGCCAGGTCCTTCCATCCATTTCCTTGACAACATTTTGATCGCTCCCCCTATTTTTTATCCGGCCTTCGGCCCCTGGCCTTCCGGCCTTAACAGACAAGCTTGCCGCCCGGCCGGGAGGCAAGGGCGGCCCGCAGGGCCGGGCCGAGGAATAAATGGAGGGGACCCGCGAAGCGCAGCGTAGCGGGGCGGAGGCCGTTTATGCCGCAGGCCGTACCCTTGCCGGACCGGCCAGGGCGGCGGTATAATCCAGGGCCAGCCGGAAGGCCTGAAGGCTTAAAATCAAGGCAGCAGGTGCGCTTTAGCGCTCCTGCTGCCCACCGCTGTTGCCTTTATGATAAGGCCGCCGCTACGCTAGCCCGTAAGGGCGTAAACGTTGCGGCGGCCCCCATGGTTCCACCGTCAAACCCCGCCGGCCATAACGCAAACCTTCCCCCAGCCAGGTTGCGGTTTACCCAATAGATAGCCCTGTCCGTACTCTACGCCCAGGTCCCTTAATGCTTTTAACTCGCCCGGCTTCTCGATACCCTCGGCAATTACCTCCGCCCCCAGGTAACGGCATACCTCCAGGGCCTGGGCCAGCAACAGGCGGTTGGAAACATGGCAGTCGCAACCCCTTACCAGTGAACGGTCTATTTTTACAAAATCAGGCCGCAGGTGCAGGGCCGCCCGCAGCTGGCCTATATCCGGCCCAACGTCGTCTATAGCTATCCTGGCGCCATTCCCGCGCCAGGCACTCAAGGCGCCCGTTAATTGCTGTATATCCCTGTAGCCATACTCGGTTAACTCGATGACAAGCCGTGGGTTCGCATAGGCGCCAGCGTCAATATCAACCAGCCCTGCCGCCGTTACGTTAACGCTTAAGTACCCCTCCGGCGGGTAGCTGCCGGCCAGGGCGGCCAGAAAGCAGGCCGTATCCAGCTCGCCCAAAAGCCCCCAGGCCGCCGCGCTCTTAAAGAGCCGCCCAGGTTTCGCCAGTACCCCCTCACCCCGCAGCAGGGCCTCATATCCCCATAGCCGCCCTGACGTAAGATTCACTACCGGCTGGTAATAGACCCGTATCCTGCCAGGATTTTTTATTACCGCTTCGATATCGCTTTTTTTGAGCAATGAGATCACCGCCTTCCCGCCAGGGACTGTACAGTTTCCGTTCGCCGGCAAAGTATTTTTCCACCTTTTCAATCTGGGCGGGACCAATATAGTAAACCGTCACGGGCGGCTGCCCGGGCGGCTTTAAAACGATAATTTCGCTCTCAGGTATAAGGACCAGCCCCGATACCTGCACGTGTACTGGTACAAACGGGTTCTTCTCCCCCACCTCTGGCCACCACCTCTCTTTAAAAATCAAAAACCCCGGCCAGGGTTTCCCTGAACTTCACCGGGTCAATTCCTTTCCCATTCTGATTGCTGGCCCCTCGGGCAGGAGGCGCAAGTCCCCGTTCTTCCAGGCGGGCCAACCTTTCCTCAATACTTGCCAGACGCATCCCCAGGTCCAACCACTCCCGGGCTACCTGGCCCCTTAACCGGGGAGGATACCGGAAAACAGGGTGGTCTGGAGGGATACGAATTTCTAGCCTTTTCAATGCTTGAGGCAACCTTTTTCCCTTCCTTTCCCGCCGATATGTCAATGTTAGGCCGGACTCTAGCGTCTTTCCCGCCGATTACTTAAAAAAATGCCTGGAAACCTAGCATTGGTAAGGCTTAAGCCATCCCGCCGACCATCTCAAAATAACCTTGGGCGTTGGCGAACAGGGGGTCTTGAGCCACCCGTGCCCCCGGCAAGGCCCGCAGGAATTCATCCTCAAAAAGACAGGCCCCGCCGCCAGCGAGGAGCGTTAGGGCCACAAACCCGGCCCGGCCGCCCCAGGCCGCCAGAACCCCCTGAGCGATGGCCTGGGCGATATCACACCTGGCCTTCTTAAACGCATCTTCCAGGTGTATATCCCTACCTCCATAGTGGATAGGCCGTCCCACCAAGGCACATTCAACGGCGTCCTGGTACATGACCGGGGCCAGGGGGGCTCCTGTCTGGCGCTGGAACTCGGCCGCCAGGGCGCGGTGCAGGAGGTTCACGCCCGCCTCCAGGCTGCCGCAGGCCTCCGGCAAGGGGCGGGGGATATTGTCGCCATGGTCTTCAAAAAGCAGGTAGTCGGTGGTATAGGTCCCCACATCGACCACGGCGAGATACCCGTTCTCTGGCAGGGCTACTTCCCCCGCCAGGACCACGCCCGCCCCCTGGGGGAAAACCAGCACCCGGCCAAAGCTGATATGCTTCTCTTCCCCGCCGTCCACGCTCACCCAGGCCGCCAGGCCTTCCAGGCGCTTTTTCAAGGTGTCCTTCTGGGCGCGGAAATAGGCCAGGGGCAGCCCCACGGCAAGGTCAACCTGTTTGGGGAATGGTCCTTTATCCCCGCCGCCCGCCAGGTAGGCGGCCGCCAGCAGCATCAGGTCATGGAGGGATGCAGGTTTCTCCCGGCTTAAGGTGGCAGTGGCCGCCAGGGACCTTAAGGCCGCCTCGCCAACCAGCTTTTCCTCTACCTCCCCGTTAGCCTTCCGCACCCGTACCCTGTGGCCAGTTCCATCGTGAAACAACCCACTTAAAGGGTCCTCGATATAAGGCGCCACTACCGAGGGGAAGGAAACCCTGGCCACCGGCGAAACGGCCTTGACGAAACCGTAACCCACGTCTACGCCTACGGCCTTGACCTTGGTTTGTGCATGTAATGTTTGGTTATTAACTTGAAGTGCCAGCATAAAACCACGCTCCTTTTGGAAGTCAGATTTAAGTTAAGACCTCACAAAAAAAGCCGGGGCATAATTTAACCCCGGCTTTATCAAATAAAATTAGTCGTCAAATATAGCCCTTCTTCTGTTGTATACAGCTGAAACTTGCATTTGTTCGGGATGCCCGGCTAAAAAGTTGATAATGTTATTCCTTATACCTTGATCCACATAATTAGCGAAACGTGCTAATTCAGCAGGAGTCATCACTTCTTCAAAGTCGAACATGGTAACTGGCAAAGACGGTTCAAATTCAGACTGGTAGTGCCTTTCGGCATTATAATTCTCGCAACCTGCAATGGCAGAAATAGTGACCTCTCCCTCACAAGCTTCTGCACCACGTAACCCGCCAATTCCATTAAATATATCGCCCATGAGGACAAGTGGAGAAAATAGTCTTAGTCTTGCCCAGCGGTTTTTCTTTCGGTTTACTAGTGCATAGTTATCCTGGGTAAACTCCGTATAAAATTCCCCTGTTCCTCCGGGCGGTATAGGTCCTCCCGATACCCTACCAGGCATCAACTCTGGCTCTATATCGCCGTTGGGTTGCCTGTGGGGGGAAGCTATACTTAGATCATTAAAAGAAGCAGTAAAGCCAGTTTGATTAGATACGACCACCCTGGCCCGGTAATAATACCGGTAGGCAGTTATCTCGTGACCATACTCATCGTATCCACTGCCAATTTTTTCTTTTTTATATACAGTCAGCGTAGATCCATCCGTCTTATAATAATTGGGGTCATACTTATCCTTGGGGCCAGCCGCGCGCAAACTGTCTATATCTTCCTGGGTGGCTAGGATAGAAGTAGGCTCTACTGCTACAGCGTGAAGGCTACCAACCTCTACGGTTTTCCAGGCATAACCAGGCACCAGATCATACTCCGGATGTCCTACGCGCCAGTCGCCCGGGTCGTCCGGTACCCACCGCAAGACTTTTTTAAAGGCTGGAAGCAATACAAAGACCTTCTGGGAATCGCGCTCATCGTACCATTCAGGACCGCTAAATTTCAGCCCCTGGATATCCGCATACATGGCTACCACATCCCCATCATCGGCCCGCGGGTTATACCTGTACTCAGGAGGTGCCTGCGGGTCATAATTCTCTATTACCTGCGCGTGAATAAAAATATATGTGGTACTATAAGCATTACTACCACCCGCCTTGGCACCGGAGGGTATTTTCAACATCACCCACTTAGTGTCGTAGGGGCCTATAGTAACATTACCGGTCCAGTCATCCCCATTTAAAAAAGCGTGGACACGCAGGGTGACTGGCCATGGGTTCCTGTTCAAAAGAGGAATTATAACCCCCCTCCAATCTTCTGCCAGAGTGCTACCATAAGGATAGGCAACTTTTTGCGGCTCCTGGCCATTGTACCGTATAGGCAATGATTCCCCACGGTATTCCGCACTGGGAATTATCTTGGGGGGATAAAGGTAATGTTTCGGTTGTTCTGTATCAATATACTGTACCTGATCATACCCATCCAGGATTTGTACCTCCTGTTCAACAAACTTACCGCTGTTGAGGTAAGCAAAACCCGTCATTTGGCCGGTGGCAGGGTCGCACTCGATCAGGAAGCGATAACCTCCGCTATCCTGCCAGAACCCGTAGACCTTGCTGCCGTCGGCCAGGGTCTCCCAGGAGGCTTGCGGGTGGCTGCTGCCTCCCGGGCTGGCGGCAGGATGTCCGGCAGCAGGGAAAAGCATTAACCCTGCAAGGAAGAGCCAGAATATTATTTTTTTCACCACC
>NZ_LTBC01000011.1 GCF_001594015.1 Moorella mulderi DSM 14980 | reverse complement strand
ACCAACCAGGCTATAGAGGCTGGGAAAAGAACCAGGGAACCCGGCGCCTGAAACCAGGGGAACTCCTCCTGGAACAGGAGGGCCGGAAAATCGCCATCCCCCTCCTTACCCAGGAGGTATTGCCGCAACTAAAAGAGGGGCGCTCTCCCCGGGCCGTGCGCCGGGAACTGGAAATGCTCCAGTTCTCCAAGCTAAAGGAGCTAAACCCCGGCGCCAGTGTGGAAGACCTCTGGCATCTCGTCAACCAGGCCGAACTTTCCCTGAAGCGCGGTGGTAAAAGTGCGGAGGTACTGCCCGAAAGACCCCTGGATGCTGAAACGCTAAAGCCAGGAGGCCGCCAGCACGTTGGGGGAGAAATCCCGCCGGAAGCCCTGAAACCGGGAGTCACTGGTCAGCTATATCGGTAAAAGGGGTATCAAGTTGGAAAAGAGCAGTTAGGGATTAATGGGGTTATCTCCACCCTTTCCAAGTTTCGGACCCGTTTATTGCTCTTTCAGAAAGAGCGAGTAGTCTTGGAAGAGATCCTCCAAAAGGCGGCGAAGAAGAGGCTTATCTCCATGAAACAGGTCACCCAGATTATAGATCGCAGCGGTGCAGAATACCTATACCCTTATCCGTACCGCTATCCGTAAACTCTTGCACTCCCTGGCCGAGAACGCCGGCTTTGATTCCCAGCTTCTTGCCGGCCTGAAACTGAATTACCAGGATAGGAAGAAATCGGACATCGACTGGAGCAATGCTGCAGCCCGGGAAGCGCTTCTCAATGATTTAGTTAACGATGCCCTGCGGGTGCTGGAGGTGACGGCCACCCTTCCCCTCACTGAAACCGAACAAAAGCTACGGACTATCTTAGAAAAGTGACCTTCCAGGATATCGAACCCAAGGCAGAGGGTAAAGAATATCAAATCAAAAAGGGTGTAGCAGAAGATCGGCTCATCTCTACGGTCGATCCCGATATGCGTCATGGTAGAAAATCAACGGCCCGTACCTTCAACGGGTATAAGACCCATATCGCCATGGAGCAGGAGTCCGAGTTTATAGCCGCGGTGGAAGTGACCCCCGCTAACACCTACGACGGCCAGGTGGCCAAAGACCTCATTGACCAGCAACCCGAGGAACGACGGCCCGGTCGTATGCTGGGAGATACCTGCTACTGTACCGGCCCCATCCGTAAAGACATGTAGGAACGCCATGTCGAAGTAATAGCCCCGGCAGTACCCTCTTACTTCCCCAGCACCTCCAGCGCCTTCTGCAGCTGGACATCCCGCTCCAGGTCCGGGGCGCGGGCCAGGACCTGCTGCTCCAGCTGGGGGTCCATGGGGACAACGTAATCAGGGGTAATCCCCTTCTTATTTATATCGTGCTTGCCAGGTGTGAGGTATTTGTGGGTGGTAATCTTCACCGCAGCGCCGCCGGGTAAGGGGAAGATCGTCTGCACTATACCTTTTCCAAAAGTCGTCTCGCCCACCAGGGTGCCGCTGCCGGTATCCTTGATGGCCCCGGCCACAATCTCAGCCGCGCTGGCGCTGCCTTTGTTTACCAGGACCACCAGGGGCAGGGGCTGGGCATACCCCCGGGCCATGAGAGCCTCGGTATTTTTCTGGTCGGCGATATAAACCACCGGCCCTTTAGCCACAAAATAGCTGGCCACATCGACGGCCGCCGGCAGGGCACCGCCGGGGTTATTGCGCAAGTCCAGGATCAACTTCTGCATCCCCTGCTGGCGCAGTTCGTTCAGCAGCCGCCCCAGGTCGGCAGGCGTCTGTTCATTGAACATGGTCAAGCTGATATAGCCTGTGCCGGGATGGCCGGGGAGTATTTTGCCGTCCACCGTCGGTACCTTGATAATCTCCCGGGTCAGGGTTACCTTGCGGGGATTACTCTCGCCTGCGGGGAGGATAGTGAGTTCGACCCTGGTACCCGGCTGCCCCTGCATCAGGTTAGAGGCCGTCTCCAGGTCCATGCCGGTGGTATCGCGGCCGTCGATGGCCACGATATAATCCCGGCTTTTAATCCCCGCCCGTTGGGCCGGAGTACCCTTAAAGGGAGAAACCACCATCAGCCTCTTGTCTTTCTCATCCAGGGTAATCAAAAGGCCAACGCCGCCGTAACTGCCGGCAACGCTTTCCTGGAGGTGCCGGTAAGTTTTAGCATCAAGATAAGTAGAATAAGGGTCATCAAGGGCATCCACCATGCCCCTGATGGCCCCTTCCATGAGCTTGTCCGTGTTGATAGGCTCCAGAGCCTGGAAGCGCAACAGGGTATAGGTCTTAACCAGCTGCTCTACTTCCTGGAAGTGGGTTGCCACCCCCACCCCCAGGGTCAGGGTGACCAGAACACAAAGGACCAGTAGCCCGTTGGTAACCTGTCGCCAGATCTTTGCCACGCCAACCACCGCCTGCTATAAAACATTCCCTGAACCCATACTTTAATTTATGTAGCAGGGACAGAGATTAGTAATAATTCATGGGGTTGGTGGGCTCACCCTGGAGCAGGACCATAAAGTGGAGATGGGGGCCTGTACTCCAACCCGTTGAACCTACCCGGCCAATTACCTGGCCTTTCTTTACCTCCTGGCCCTCCCGGACCAGGATTGCCGACAGGTGGGCGTACATGGTGGACAACCCCCCGCCATGATCGATGACAATGTGATTGCCGTACCCCCCCAGGTAGCCGGTAGATATGACCTGGCCGTCTAACGGGGCAATGATCTCCGTCCCTGTAGGAGCCGGGAGGTCAACGCCGTCATGGAAACGCCTGGTCTTCAGCAAGGGATGGATGCGCCAACCAAAGGGAGAAGAAATATCCGTATAACCGGGTAGCGGCCAGAGCATACCCTTTGTGCCCCCTGGTGATAACTGGCGCTTACTCTTAGCCTGTTCGGCCCGGATTTTGGCGGCAATCTGGCGGGCCAGGGCTTCCATTTCATCCAGAGCCGCGGCGACCCGCCTTTTCTCCGCCTCGACCTGGGCTAGGAGCTGCCGCCGGCTTTCCTTGCGGGAAGCCAGCTGCACCCGCTCACCGTCGGCCTGGCGCCGGAGCTGGGCAATCTTATCACGCTCGGCTTCCAATTGGGCCTTCTGGGCGGCAATCTTTTCCCGTTCAGCCTTGATTTCCTGGATGAGCTTCATATCACCCTGGGCGATCTTGGCCAGGAGTTCCATGCGCACCAGGAAATCTTCCAAGCTGGTGGACTGGAGGAGGACTTCCAGGTAATTTACCTGGCCCACCTGGTAGATATCCTTGAGCCTGGTCCGTAGTATATCCATGCGTTTTTCCTGGGCCGCTTCGGCCTGCTGCAGCTTGAGAGTTGCCTGCTGGACGCGTGCCTGGGCGGCGTTCAATTCCTGGTCCAGCCTGGCTATCTGGGCCTCTTTTTCCTTGATCTCCTGTTCCAATTGCTGCAATTGCCGGAGGAGGGCTTCGCCTTCATCATTCTTCTGCTCCAGGAGCCTTTGCTGGTCCTCGATATTCTTCTGGATTTGCTGTTGCTGCTTTTTCAGTTCATCCAGGGTAGCACCATAGGCCGGCAGGATACCCAGGGCAAAAACCGCCAGGATCAACCAGACCGTAACTTTACCGCGCATGGCTTCACCTCCTTTCTGCTCTAGATCAGACCTTCAGGAAACGCCTGATGGAGAGGAGGCTGCCCAGGGCTCCTACCAGGGCACCCCCGGCCACCAGGCTCAAAACACTGTTTAATAACAGTACCCGGTCATTGAGGAGGGGGATGAACACCAGGGCCGCCCCCGCCCTGGTTAAGAGCAGGCTGTAACCGGCATAAATGGCCAGGGCCGCACACCCGGAGCCCACCAGCCCTAAGAAAAGGCCTTCCAGGAAAAAAGGCCAGCGAATAAACCAGTCGGTTGCACCTACATACTTCATGATGTTGATTTCCCGCCGGCGGGAGTAAACTGTCAGGCGGATGGTGATGATAATCAGGAAGAGGGCCCCCAGCCCCAAAACGAGAATAATGCCTGCTCCCAGCCAGCGCAGCCAGCGCACCACGGCAAAAAGGCGATCGACAACCTCCTGGCCGTAATTTACCTTTTCCACCCCCGGCAGGCTGGCAATAGCCCGCGCTACTTCGTGAATAGTTTCCGGGTCGGCCACCCGGACCCGCAAATAGTCGGGCAGGGGGTTGACGCCACCGGTAGCCCCTAAGAGTTCCTCTTCGCCGCCAAATTGCTGGCTTAATTGCTTCAAACCTACTTCTTTAGGTACCAGGGTAACCTCCGTCACGCCGGGCATGGCCATAACCTGGTCCCGGACCTGGTAAGCTGCCTGGCGCGGGGTATCAACCTGGAGAAAAACGGCGATTTCAACATTGGATTGGAGGCTAGCGGCAATATAGTTGACATTAAAGACCAGGAGCAAAAAGGCTCCCAGGAGAAACATGGAGATGGCCACGCTGGCCACCGCCGCCAGGCTCATCCAAAAATTGCGCCACAAAGATATGCCGGCCTGTTTGAAAAAATAGCCGGCCGTTCTAAGCTTCATAACCATAGGCCCCCTCCCGGTCGTCCCGTACAAGCCGGCCCTGTTGCAGGGCAATAACCCGCTTGCGCATGCTGTTGACAATATCCCAGGCATGGGTGGCCATGATCACGGTGGTCCCCTGGTAATTTATTTCTTCCAGGAGCTTCATTATTTCCCTGGATGTTGCCGGGTCAAGGTTACCGGTAGGTTCATCGGCCACCAGGATGCGGGGGTTATTGACGATGGCCCGGGCGATGGCCGCCCGCTGCTGCTCGCCGCCGGACAGCTGGTGGGGAAACATCCGCGCCCTGTTGCTCAACCCCACCCGTTCCAGGGCCTTTTCGACCCGCGGTTTAATTTCCCGGGGAGAAACTTCGATCACGCGTAAGGCAAAGGCTACATTTTCAAAAACAGTCCATTCCGGTAGCAAGCGGAAATCCTGGAATACGATACCAATATTGCGCCGCAGGAAGGGTACTTCTCTCCTTTTCAGGCGGGCAATACTCCGGCCGCCAATGAGAATCTGCCCCCTGGTGGGCACTTCTTCCCGGAAAAGGAGCCGGATAAAGGTCGTCTTCCCGGCCCCGCTGGGCCCTACCAGGAAAACAAATTCGCCTTTATCTATCTTCACGCTGATGTCATCGAGGGCGGTAATATGCGGTTGGTAAACCTTGGTAACATTATAAAACTGGATTAAACTCAAACCAGCACCTCCAGGGGAAAAAGAAAAACAACCACATGGGTTGTTTTCGACACAACTGGCAAAAATCCTTTTGGTTGACGGTTATTGCTATAATTTGTCTGGCACTATAATAAGTTAGGTGCCCGGCACTCCAATCGACACCGTCCACCAGGACTACTGGAGGGACTTATTGATACCTTCCCGGATGATGTCCCCGGCTTCTTCCAGTGTGTTGGCGGCAAATAATTCCTCCATGACGCTGTCCAGCACTTCCAGGCTGGTCATCTCCCGGACTTTTTGCTCCAGGCCGGCAGATGCATCGCCAAACCTCCTCTTGAGGTATTTGCAGATGGCGTCCTGTGTTGCTTCAACCTTGCCCCTCGCCTCGCCTTCAGCCCTGCCTTTAATTAACCCGCGCATTTCTGCCTGCTGTTGCATCTCTTCAAGGGTTATTTCCAGATTCGTAATCATCTTTTCCACCTCCCACGGATTGACTTCGCCAATAATCCTGTCAACCTTTTCCTGTACCGGCTCCGGCAGCCTGGCTTTGAATACATGGGAAAGCCAGGTGGCAAATTGCCTGAATTCATCCCGGCCCAGGTTCTTCAGCCCGCCGGCCAGCTTCCGCAGCCGCCTGATCAATTCTCCCGCGTCCATCTTCTGGTCCAGCGCAAATATGCTGGCAACCAGGTTGGCCACCTGGTAAAGTTCTTCTACATCGTACCTGTTTACGTCAAATAGGATGTACCGGAAGTCTAATACGTGCTCCTCAAATTGCCGGTACCCGGCCAGTATTTCTTTGAAGTGCAGGGCGGCGGTCCAGTTGTTTGCCCCGTTGTACAGTACCGCCGGGACGACGGCGGGCAGCCGGAATCCCTTGCGCTCCCTCTCGCCCTCCGGCGTGTTGTTGTAAATGTCCCGCCATATCTCTACCATGTACAGCAGCAGCCGGAAGGGCATCAGGTAATCCACCGTGGACTGCAGTTCCAGCAGAACATAGAATATCACGTCGTTACCTTTCGTCTTCAGACGGTAGACGATATCTGCTTCTTTCTCGCTAAAGTCCTGCAGAATGTAGGACTTCTCCACCCGTACCAGGCTATCTTCGTCTATGTCTTTCGTCCATTCCTCATGGACAAAGGTTTTGAGCAATTCCAGAAATGCCCGCTTGCTGGAGAAAAGCTGCTTGTATCCTTTGTCGTGGGAATGGTGGGGTTCTCTTTTATCCGGCACGGGTTCATCCTCCTGTAGCTGTATTATACCACATCCGGCCGGGGATTGACATGAGGCGGAACTGAACCGTGTACCGTCGGTGAAAAGAAAAAGCCCACCGGCGCGGGACCGGAGGCGCTCGATAAGTTAATAAGTTAAGTGCCCGGCACTCCAATCGACACCATCCACTAGGACTACTGAAGGGACTTATTGATACCTTCCCGGATGATGTCTCCGGCTTCTTCCAGTGTGTTTGCGGCAAATAATTCCTCCATGACGCTGTCCAGCACTTCCAGGCTGGTCATCTCCCGGACTTTCTGCTGCAGGCCGGCTGATGCATCGCCAAACCTCCTCTTGAGGTATTTGCAGATGGCGTCCTGTGTTGCTTCAACCTTGCCCCTCGCCTCGCCTTCAGCCCTGCCTTCAGCCCTGCCTTTAATTAACCCGCGCATTTCTGCCTGCTGTTGCATCTCTTCAAGGGTTATTTCCAGATTCGTAATCATCTTTTCCACCTCCCACGGATTGACTTCGCCAATAATCCTGTCAACCTTTTCCTGTACCGGCTCCGGCAGCCTGGCTTTGAATACATGGGAAAGCCAGGTGGCAAATTGCCTGAATTCATCCCGGCCCAGGTTCTTCAGCCCGCCGGCCAGCTTCCGCAGCCGCCTGATCAATTCTCCCGCGTCCATCTTCTGGTCCAGCGCAAATATGCTGGCAACCAGGTTGGCCACCTGGTAAAGTTCTTCTACATCGTACCTGTTTACGTCAAATAGGATGTACCGGAAGTCTAATACGTGCTCCTCAAATTGCCGGTACCCGGCCAGTATTTCTTTGAAGTGCAGGGCGGCGGTCCAGTTGTTTGCCCCGTTGTACAGTACCGCCGGGACGACGGCGGGCAGCCGGAATCCCTTGCGCTCCCTCTCGCCCTCCGGCGTGTTGTTGTAAATGTCCCGCCATATCTCTACCATGTACAGCAGCAGCCGGAAGGGCATCAGGTAATCCACCGTGGACTGCAGTTCCAGCAGAACATAGAATATCACGTCGTTACCTTTCGTCTTCAGACGGTAGACGATATCTGCTTCTTTCTCGCTAAAGTCCTGCAGAATGTAGGACTTCTCCACCCGTACCAGGCTATCTTCGTCTATGTCTTTCGTCCATTCCTCATGGACAAAGGTTTTGAGCAATTCCAGAAATGCCCGCTTGCTGGAGAAAAGCTGCTTGTATCCTTTGTCGTGGGAATGGTGGGGTTCTCTTTTATCCGGCACGGGTTCATCCTCCTGTAGCTGTATTATACCACATCCGGCCGGGGATTGACATGAGGCGGAACTAACTCCAATTCCGCTGGTGAAAAGAAAAAGCCCCGCCGGCGCGGGGCAGGAGGCGCTCGATAACTCGATAAGTTAAGTTTAGTGTTTGAGTAACGCTTCCTTGCTTTCGGTTCCCGGCAATTGCTTCCACCTGACAATAATCTCCTTGCTGTAGTCCCGGGCGGGCATTTGCTTTTCCCGCTGCCGCCGTTTCTTCAATCAACTGGCGGACATTTTCCTTTGAACCATAAGTATTCTTTTCGGGTGGCCGGGACAGGGGACTGTGCAACAACGAATAGCTACCAGTTATTTCTTTTTCACCCTAACCTAACCAAATTCGGGCTAAATACTACCTTTGCTGACAGCTTTCAACCCGCAAATTGATTTGGCCAAAGCTAAATCCATGTCCACAGATTGAATAGTCTGCACCCGTCCGGCATGCCTGAATAATCTGTGAATTTCTCTTGCTTTATGTTGGCTTCTAAATCTAGCAATAGCTCGGGTCGTAGTCACGGGGAAAAATTTCCGAAAAACGCAAAAGGACCAGCCCCTCATTTACCGGTAACTGATCCTTTTGGAATTCTCCCGCAGTTCAATTTGTGGCGCCGTCAATGACGGCCTTCACCTCTTCCAGCGAGCCGGCAGTGTAAATCCTGTTGATGATTTTGTCCAGGGCCTCCAAGTTGTCGATCTGCCTGATCCGTTCCTGCAGGTCCCGTGAGGCCTCCCCAAACCTGGCGTCAAGGTATTTGCAGATTGCCTCTTGCCTGCCCTTGGTCTCACCCTCGGCCCTGGCACCGGCCAGCGCGGAAATCTCGTCCCGCATGGCCTTCTCCCTCAGCTCGTAGAGCCTGCGCTCCTTTTTACTCTGCCAGAAGGCTTTCTCGATGGTCAGCGCTTTCCTGATCCCGGGGTTCTCCATGGCGATCGCCTCCATCTCTTCTCCTTCCAGGTTATTCAGGTACATCATCCACGCCTCCAGGGCGTCCTTCGGCCTGCGTTTGATCGCCTTTATCTTCTCTAGCTCCAGGAAGTGGATCTCCAGGTCGTCGCACAATAGCTCGCCGGTCTCGTCGTCCCGCACGTGGAAGGCCCGGTGGTACCGCCCGTCGCCCCGGAACCAGTCAAAAGCCAGGATGTTTATGGTCACGGTCTTGCGCAGGTCGGCGAACTTCTGGCCGCTGGTCAGCTGGCCGTGATACAGCCCCGCCCAGTAGTACATGGTGCGCTTGTCTATATTGTACTGGTTGGCCACCTGGACTTCGATGTTGATGAGTGTGCCTTCTTTCGTACGGGCCAGGACGTCCAGCCTGGCGCCGCGGTCCAGCAGGTATTTTGGGTCTATCTCCCGATCCAGCAGTTCCACGTCGGTCAGTTCCCGGCCGGGCGGTAACTTCAGTACCGCATTGAGAAAGCTCAACAGTGCCTCTTTCCCTTCTTCCGACCCGAAGATCCGCTTGAAGGCGTAGTCGTTGATCCGGTTGATCCCCCTGATCTCTGCCAGATCCCTCACCCCATTCCCGTTTGTTCTCATCAGCCTTATTATACCAGATTCTGCGTGCGGGCTAAAATCACTTCTTTCCGGGGATAGTGTCAAGCCACTGTAAGATTTTTTCAAAATAAGCTCCACCATCTGGTCCGAGACCTTGCCTTTATTACCACTACACTGTTTAGGGCAAATAGGTATTTTAAGCTGCATGTAATAAGGCTCGCAGTGCCCTTGTCAGTGGACTTTAAGGCCCATTTAATATGGGCATATTTAAGAGCATCTCCGCTACATTGTGGCTCATTTTTTTCCTAGCCTGCTGCAATTTATCTGCGTCTAGATGATGGGACTTTTTCCACTTTCGGCTGCTGGGCTAGATACATTTCCTGAATGTCCCTAATGAATTCAATGCTGATTTTTCCTGCACTTCCAGCTCTGGATACGTAATCTTGCCTTCTAATGCGTCTAATGCCTTTTTGCTAACCAGCAGGAGCAGTGATTTTTGCCTACCGTAAATCCAGGGACAATGGCCGCCTTATCCATTGAGGCGGGTCTTACTTGCCAGAGCCGTGCCAGCCGGTCGCTGGGAATTTTGCCTTTCCTGATTTGGAAATTCAGCCAAATCTGCATCAAATAAAGGCGGGGCATTTAATGCCCCACCCTTTGCCTTTCCTTATAACGGCGATTTTTGGTTTGCTTATTGTTACCTTTACTGGCCTCCTTGGGTTCCAATCTTATCCAAGAGGCGCAGAATCATAGCCGCGGCTTCCGCCCGAGTGACGGGCCGCTCGGCCTGGAAGGTGTTGTCGGGATAGCCGGCGACGATCCCGCTGGCTACGGCCTGGGCCACGCTCTGGCGCGCCCAGTCAGGGATGCTGGCCGTGTCGGCGAACTTCAGCTCGGCCGGGGCCGGGGCACCTGACTTCATGGCCAGGATGCGGACCACTATGGCAGCCAGCTCCGCCCGGGAAATGGAGCGGCCGGGCTCGAAGGTGACGCTGCCGTCAGGCTGCGGATAACCTTTAATCAGCCCTTCCCTGGCCGCCGCTGCGACGACACCCAGGGCCCAGTCGGGAATGGCGGCGTTGTCTTTAAACTTAAGGTCCTGCTCGCTGCCCGGAGCCAGCTTCAGCGCTCGCGCCAGGATGGCGGTGGCTTCCGCCCGGGTGATCTGGCTGTCAGGCTTAAAAGTACCGTCGGGATAACCGGATATGACGCCCATGTTCGCGAGGCGGCTGACCGTCCCGGCGGCCCAGTGGCCCTGCATGTCTTTGAAGGTCACCGGCGGCGTTTCTTCCTTGCCCACGGCGAAGACGGCAAAGGGGGTGAGATGGTCGACGGTGACCGCCACTGTGCCGGCATTTTCGTCTACGCTACCTTCAAGACGCAACCACTGCCCCTGGCTGGCGTTGTAATAGCAGGCCACAGGTTGCTGATCGGCGGCGAGCTTGCTTTTATCGTAGTAGAGGGTGATGGTTAGCTCCCCGTTTAGGGTACCGTTCTTCAATGTCACGTCGACGATTTTGCTGATGAGGGGCATACCGGCCTGGACGGCCAGGGAGTTGTCTTTCACCTCGGCGGCGATGGTCGCGCCTGTGCCGGAAACCGCCCCGGCCGGCACCTCAACGCGGGCGATCCCGGAGAGTTCAGCTACCGTCGCCGTGCCGGCCTGGATGGGCTGCTCTACCCGGTTTGCGGAAGGGGTGGTCGAGCCGCCGCCGTGGCCGCCGCCACCGCCTCCCCCTCCACCGCCGCCCCCGCCGCTGGATGCGGCCTGGGTGGTGAAGCTAAAGGTGAAAGGGCTGGCCAGGGCGTTGCCGGCCAGGTCCTGGACCGCCGCCGCCGGGAGGCTCACGGTGTAAACGGTGCTGGAGGCCAGGTTGGCGGACGGTGTAATAGTAAGGACGCTACCGCTTATGCTCTTGGTGCAGGCAACGCTGTTGCCGGAGCTGTCTTTCAAAGCGACACTATCGTAGGCCGCTCCGGCCTGGACATTTTCGCTGAAGGTGATAGTGATGGCCTTGGCTACAGAAACACCTGTGGCTCCGGCCGCCGGGTCGGTAGACGCTATCGTCGGCGGCACATTATCGTCTGCAGGCGGCTGCTGGGTCGCAACGGACAGGTCGACCTGCCGCACATCACCCGGCTCCCACGTTACCGGGGAGGCAGGGGTGGCGTCGTAAGCCTGGCCGTTAATGACGACTTTAAAGGTAACGGTTTTACCTTTATCGGCGTCGGTGCCGCTGGCCACCAGCTTGGGGTCGAGGCCGCCGGAACCCCCGTAGAAGCCATTCTGGAAGTCCAGGGAACCGACCTTCTGGCCGTCAATATAGGCCTCGACGCTGCCGGCGGCGACTTTTGAGCCGTCTGAGCTTTTAACGCTGCCGTAGTAGGCTGCGGGCAGAGGTGGAATCTCGACAATCTGCTGGGCTATCGCCCCAGCAGCGGCAGCAACCAGGGTGGCGCTCCCGCTGTTAGTGCCCGCAGGCAGGGGCAGGGGCTGGCTGAAGGAGCCGGAGCTGTCGGTCGCCACCTGGTCAGCGGCCAGGAGCTGTCCGTCGGCGCCGCTCAGGCGCAGGGTTACTGGCACGCCAACTGCCGGCTGGCCGTCTGCCTGCACCGAGCCTCCTGCAGTCACGGTGGCGTAGGGGGGGACGCTGGTGCTGACTACCGGCTCGCTTAAATTGATGGTATAGGCGGCATAGGCCGATGTCGCGCCCAGGAGCAGCAGCATCACCGCCGCCACTACCAGCACAAGCCTTTTAAAGGTCAATACATATCCCTCCTCGCTCATAATAAAGACCGGCGGGCAAGCATCGCGTTACCACCCGCCCGCCGGGGGTTGCCGGGTCGTTCATGTCCAAAGCGCATCTACATCACGCTACTGGGCTGTGAATTGCGCTTGCGACGCCGGCACGATTGGGTTCATGGTCTGCCAGCCGTCCCAGACGTAGGCCTTTACCGTGTAGGTGCCGGCCTTGCCTGGCAAGTTGAAGCTGGCGGAGTATTTCAGCGTGGTGTTGGCCGGTAGCGGGCCCTCTACCGATCCGTACAGCGGCTTTTCGTCGGGGTCGTCCACCCTGATGATCACCAGGGCGTTTTGATAGCTCTGCCCGACCTGGACGGGGACCTCTACCCGCACGCCGCCGCCAGCCTGCACCTGGCCCGGCTGGGTGCCCCGGACGCCGGGATAGACGTTCACCGCCGGCTTCTGCCCGGCGTAAAGGACCATGGCTACGGCTTCAGCGGACTGCTGGCCGTCGGGGTTGCGTACGGCGACGGTGTAGACACCCGACGGCACGCTGTCGGGGAGGGTAAATGTTACCCGGCTGGAATCGCTGTAGACTGCGTTTACAGCCGAGGCTTCCTGCCCGTCCTGCAGCAGGACCACCTGGGCACCGTCCTGGAAGTTCTGGCCGGTGACGGTGATGGTCTGTCCGCTCTGGCCCGCCACGGCGCTAGCCGGGTCGACGGCCGTCACTATGGGCGCCGGGCCGGACGGGAGAGCCTCCAGGACGCCGTAGACGGAAAGGTGGTCCAGATCCGCCGCCACGAAGCCGGTAGAAGTGTCATACTTGCTGCCGGCGACCTTCTCCCATGCCTGGGTACCTTCGTTGAAGTAATAGATATAGGGCGCGCGGGCGTCGGCGTTGGCTTTGAGGCGCAGGTGCAGCTTAGCGCCCTGGGGCAGGGAGATGCCCTGGGCGGTGAAGCTCACCACCTGGCCGGCCACTTTGAGCCCTGTGGGCACCGCCGGCGGCTGGGCCAGAGTTTGGGCGCTCAGGGAGGCACCGCTGTCAACCACGGTTCCCGCCGGCAGGGTAAGCTCCACCTGGCCACCGGCGAAGGCCACCGGCAGGTCGGCGCTCAAGGTACCCGGCGTCAGTGGCGCCTGGAAGGTGGTCGTGAACTGGACCTGGAGCTTCCCGGCTTCGTTGCCGGCTTTATCCTTGACCCCGGTCAGGGTCAGGGTATAGGAAGTCCCCGGCTGCAGGTCGGCCGCCGGTACTACCTGGACGGTGCTTGCGTTGGGGAAGGTCACCACGCCCTGGACGTCGGGGGCGCCGCTGGCGCTGAAGACTGCCGCCGGCGTGGCCGCGGTGTCCAGGTCCTCATTGGCGCTCCAGGCAAAAACCGTGTCGCCCGTGTAGCCTGCCGCCTGGCAGGGGAGACCCTTTAGGCTCGCAGGCTTGGTCCGGGTCAGCACCGGGGGCTCCGTATCCGAAACGACCAGGTCAACCCTCACCGCATCACCCGTGGGGTTAAAGAGTATATTTACAGGTTTTCCGCTAGCGTCATAAGTCGCCGCTATTTTGCCGTTTACTTTGAAAATAACCTGTTTGTCTTTATCAGCGTCAGTTCCTGAAACTTCATACTTCGGATCAAAACCGCCAGGTCCTCCGTACCAGCCGCCTACTGTTTGCATTTGCTCGCCACGAGGCGCAGTATCGCCAGTTAAATATATCTCCACAGTCGCGCCGTCGGCCGCTAACTGCCCGCCATAACTGCCTATAAAAACCTGCCCGTAGTACGCGGCAGGCATTAAAGGAAGCGGTTCTACGGCGAAAGCCGCCGTAGAACCGAAGGCAGCTATTGCCTGCAGAAGCAGCGCAACCGCGACTATTGCTGCCAACTTGCGGTTGCGCAACTAGCTTCACCTCGCCTCATTTTACTGAACCATTTCCGGAGCCATGAGACCTGCCAACGTGCCAGGCGCGGTCATGTACACCCAGTAAGCATCGCCCTTACCTATTTTGTTCGATGATGTTTGATCTGATGTTTCGGCTGACCCGTTTAGCCAGGCTCTATTCCCCAGACCAGGATTGACTACCACGGCGTATTTGCCCTTCACGCTGGCTAAGACGTCGGAAACTGTTGCCGAATCGTTGTCAGTACCCATGCCAACCAGGTTCCATCCGGCGCTCAGGTCACGGGTGGGCGGCACAGCTTCCCGCACGTCTGCTACGCGCTTGAATGTATAATTCAGCGTAACCGGCGTTTTGGCCTTTACAAAGTAGCCCTGGAGCGGGTTGAGGGCCTGGGTGGTTACCTGGCTCCACTGGCCGTTGACGTATGTCCAGGCAATCTCAAAGTTATTATTATTCAGCCCCAGAGACTGTAGGTTGCCATCGCCAGCCAGCGCCAGAGGCGTGGATAGGACGTTCCATCCCGTGGTTAAGCTGCGGGTCATATCAGCAGCAATATAACTGATGGTAATGGATCCATTTGTTGTCAGATCACTCCCACTCACATTGACGGTAAGGGTTTTCCCAGCGGCAGCAGCAGTAGTGTAAATGTAAATGGACATTTCCTGCTGGCCGGCAGGAAAGGTTAAAGTTTCCCCATTAGCCTTGCTGCCGCTGGCCAGATAATCAGATTTTTTAGTGGTATCCCAGCTCGCCCAAGCAGCTGAATTGCCGTCATCCAATAGATTTACGGTTAAACTATAATCTCTGTCGGCTGGGTGATCCAGTTGAACCGTTACTTCATACACATAACCGGCCACACCACCCGTGGCACCGCCAAGGGAAATTGCGGTTGGCGATTGAGGAGCCGCGCCCACACTAATATCAGCGGAAGCAGTAGCCAGACCAGTACTGCGGGCTTCTACCGTAATGTTGGTACTAGGATTCAAGGGCTGCAAGTAAATAGTGACGCTGTTGCTGCCAGCAGGTATGGTCACCCGGGTGATCTCGCTACCACCGGTGACAGCATCATAAAACCGCCCGGCCATGCCGCCGCTCGTAACGTCGCTCGTAAAGGCCGCGAGATCAACGACAGTCCCACCGTTGGGAGCGTTCACCGGGTTATTGTAATGATCCAGCAATTGCACGGTTAAAGCTGTGCGACCGTTGTAATTAATACTGCTCGGCGGCGTTACCCACGCGAGCTTGGCGGCCGCTGCGGCATTAACGCTTACGTTAAATGATGTGGTCTTGGCGCCGGCGGCAACTGTTACGGTATAGGTACCTGCACCATCGGGTGTAAACTGCACGGTGGCGGCAAAAGTACCATCAGCCATAGTGGATACCGATGTGGGAGATGAAGTAAAACCACTAACATTAGGATTTATACTGAATGTTACTGGGATATTTGCATAAGGGTTGCCTGCAATATCCTTCACTAAACCTTTTACCAGGACGCTGACCTGGCTGCCGGCTGTTCCTGTAGGAGATGCCGTTGGAGAGGACAGCTCTATGCTTCCTACAACAGGGTTAATAGTTATTGACTTGGTTAACGTTACGTTCTGGCTCGGGCCTTTAAATATGAGACTGGCATTATAACTACCAGCGATATTGGTATTGGTCACGGTAAGAGCTTTAACTACAACTTTGGTCACAGTGGAATTGGCAGGCAGACCGATGCTGGCAGGAATAGTCAGGGTCGCAATATTGGAACTGGTGGAGGACACAGAAGGGGCTACATAAGCGTAATATACTGCCCCGCTTACTGTTGTCACGTCCACTTCCACAGCCGGACTGTCGCTAACAGCGAAGCCTGACGGGAAATCGATTTCCACGTCTTTCCCCGCCAAGTCACTCGTTGCCAGCGACAAGCCATCGGCAGTGAAGTTATAAGTAGTTTTCTCTCCCGCATTGGATGAAGCTAGAGTGACATCCAAGCTCGGCGTGCTACCGGCAGCGATGGCAAGAGGCACACCGCTAAATGCAAGAGAAAAGGTCAGGACAACAGCAAGCAACCCGGCCGCGACCCGGTGACGAGAACGGTTGGCTTTAAACATCAGACCACTTCAACCTCCTTGTAAGGAATAGCTGCTTAAAAGCATAGTAGCATCCTTTTGTCTCAACAACGGGCATTTTTGGAGTGCATCCAGATATCACTATCTCCCTATCATCCACCATGTGCGTAGTTTCACTCGCATGCGCTTTCAACCTCTTTGGCTTAAACCGGACATGCTCGCACTCACCTTCACCCCCATACCAAAAGATTCCCTTGCTTAACGAATATAGCCGTCCGGTCTTTCGCCTGCTGCTTCCACCTCCTCCGGGAAACGCCGCCGGGACCGGCGCCCGGCCCGCCCCGGCCGGCACACCAGTTTTCCCCGGGCAGGCCGCGGCCCTATGCATAATCCGCGGCAGCAACGGCAATATTTACTTCCGGCGGTTATCCGCACATGGAGCCGTTCAACCTTCTTCCCGCATCGCCCTCCTTCCGCTCCTGGCGTCCTGAACGGCAGGGGACTCGTCGGCGAAGAGCTCCTCCACCGGCCGGTTGAGGGCCCGGGCGATGCGGAGTGCGGTGCCCACGGAAGGGTTTTTGTGCCCCTTCTCGATGTTCGTGTAGGAAGCGCGGGTCAACCCCACCAGGCGGGCCAGTTCGGATTGCGTCAGGCCGGCCTGGAGCCGGACCCTGCGCAGGGCAGTGCGCATTGGCTGCCTCCTTTTCTCTCGTTCTGCTCGTCCCCTGATGTGCCGTCTGGAAACATTATATGTAATCTGTTGGAAACTTGTCAATAGGATTCCAAACATATAAGGTTTCTATTAGAAACTTAGGAGGTGATAATCGTGCTGAAGTTCGGCGAGTCGCTAAAGGAACTGCGCCAGCGGAGGGGCCTGCGGCAGGAAGACGTGGCCAGGATGGTCGGCGTCGAGCGTCCCACCGTCGCCAACTGGGAGCGCGGGACGAAGCAGCCCGGCCTGGAGACGCTGGTCAGGCTGAGCCGACTCTTTGGTGTTTCCCTGGACGAACTGGTGGGCGTCGAAAGAGCCGCCACGCCGTTACCCCTGGCCAGCTATCGTTCCCTGGCCGCCGACCCGCTGGTCAAGCTCTTAGCCGAGCGGACCGGCGTCCCGGCCAAAAACATCGCCGCCTTTATCGCCGCCATCCAGATCTCGGACGATACTTAATCGTTACTCTTTAAGCCTTCCTGTTCCATTCCCGTCCAGGCATTGACGGCTATTCCCCCGCGCTCGGTTCGCCCGCGTTCACTCCCGGAAGCGCGACATGACCATCGAGCGGAAAACAGAACGCGCCACATTATTCGCCGCTCCAGCCAGCCCCTACACCTGATATTTTCCAAATTATCAATATTATTTCAGCGCTCCTACTAATTCCCGAAACGCCCCCCCAGCTCGCTGGCGTCATGGCACCGGCCCGGTCCCGGCATCCACGCGGGCGCTTCGCATTCACGCTAAAAGTAAAAACCGCCCCTCAGGGGCGGTTTAATGTCGATGCGCTTCTTCAAATCGCAGAAGTCAACTGTGGTAATCAGTTTATCCGGGGCGCCGGCGGCGGGCGGCTTCCAGGGCGACTTTGATTTTAATCCTTTTTTCCCTTCAACCTTTTCACCGCCGCCACTATGTCTGCTGCCGTAAGGCCATACTTTGCCATCAGCTCGTCGGGCTTGCCGGACTCGCCGAAGGTGTCGCGGATGCCCACCATGGCCAGGGGTACCGGTTTCTCCGTGGCCAGGACCTCGGCCACGGCGCTCCCCAGGCCGCCGATGACGGTGTGTTCCTCGGCTGTCACCACCGCCCCGGTGGCCGCCGCCGCCAGGACCGCCTCCCGGTCGAGAGGCTTGATGGTGCTTATATTGACAACCATAACTTCTAAACCTGCTGTCGTCAGTTCTTCGGCTGCTTTTAAGGCTTCATGTACCATGACGCCGCAGGCGATGATGGCTGCATCCTTCCCCTGCCGCAAGGTGTGGGCGCGGCCAATCTGGAATTGATAATCCGCGTTATAAATAACCGGTATTGCCGGGCGGCCCAGGCGCAGGTATACCGGTCCCTGGTGGGCGGCGGCCGCGAAGACGGCCTGCCTGGTTTCTTCGCCGTCGGCCGGAACGATGACCGTCATATTGGGTACGGCCCGCATGAGGGCGATGTCTTCGATGGCCTGGTGGGAGGCCCCGTCTTCGCCTACGGTGAGGCCGGCGTGGGTGGCGGCAATCTTAACATTTACTTTGGGATAGGCAATGCCGTTCCGCACCTGGTCATAGGCCCGGCCGGCGGCAAAGACGGCAAAGGTGCTGGCAAAGGGGATCTTGCCGCTCAAAGCCAGGCCGGCGGCCGTGCCCATCAGGCTCTGCTCGGCGATGCCCATATTGAAAAAGCGCGCGGGAAATTCTTTAGCAAAATAAGCCGTCATGGTGGATTTAGACAGGTCGGCGTCCAGGACCACTACCTGGCTGTTCTGCCGCCCCAGCTCCACCAGGGCCCTGCCGTAAGCTTCCCTGGTCGCAATCTTGGTCATATATATCTTCCTCCGTAAAATTCTATCAAAATAGCGTTTCCTGGTTGATTTGTACTCTGTTCTTTGGGGCTGGAGGATGCAGGCTCCGGGCTCCGGGGGGTTCTCGGCTGGCAAACTTAGCGCTCTACCTTGCCCGGCGGCGGGGGTGGCTAGACGCTGAGTCTCTGAAGCCTCGAACCAAGTCGCCCTCCGCTTCTATCCCCCATCCTTTTGCTTCAGCCTGCATTTTCATAGTTCGCCGGCAAGTATTAGCATTGGGGCAGCGTTATGCCAGCTCGGCCAGGGCTTTTTCGACTTCTTCGGGCTTGGGGGCTTTGCCGTGCCAGCCGGCCTCGTTTTCCATGAAACTGACCCCTTTGCCCTTGATGGTTTCGGCGATAATTACCGCCGGTTTGCCCTTTACTTGCCGCGCCCATTCCAGGGCGGCCAGGATCTGGCCGAAATCATGGCCGTCAATGGTCCTTGTCTCCCAGCCGAAGGCACGGAATTTATCGGCCACCGGCTCCGGCGACATGACGTCTTCTACCCGGCCGTCAATCTGGAGATGGTTGTGATCGACAATGGCCGTCAGGTTGTCCAGGCGATAGTGGGCGGCGGCCATGGCCCCTTCCCAGACCATGCCTTCTTCCAGCTCGCCGTCGCCCAGGAGGACATAGACGTGGTAATCCCGCCCGTCCAGGCGGCCGGCCAGGGCCATGCCGTTGGCTACTGCCAGGCCGTGGCCGAGGGAACCGGTGGAAACTTCAACCCCAGGCAGGGCTTTACGGTCCGGGTGGCCCTGCAGGGGACTCCCTAACTGCCGCAGGGTTGTGATCTTTTCTACCGGAAAAAAGCCCCGCTCCGCCAGGGCGGCGTAAAGGACCGGGGCGGCATGGCCCTTGGAAAGGACAAACCGGTCCCGTTCCGGCCAGTCCGGGCGGGCCGGGTCCAGGCGCATGACTTTAAAATAGAGGGCCGTCATAATTTCTACCGCCGATAAAGACCCCCCGGGGTGGCCGGAACCGGCGGCACCAACCATCCTGATGATGTGCTGCCGCAGCCGCCGCGCCGTTGCCGTTAACTCTGGAAAATCTGCTGTCAAACCCATCATCTCCTCCACTGGCGAAAACCTTCGCCCAGAACTTCATGGATATTGCTTACAATAACAAAGGCCCCCGGGTCAATGGCCGCCACCAGGCTTTTCAGGCGGCTGACCTCGGACCGCTGCACCACCACCAGTAAAACTTCCCGTTCCTTGCCCGTATAAAGGCCGCGGCCGGCCAGGCCAGTTACGCCGCGATCCAGCTGCTCCATTACCTGCCGGGCTATTGCTCCGGCATGGTCGGAAATTATGATAGCTGCCTTGGCATAGCCGCCGCCCTCCTGGATGGCATCAATGGCCCGGCTGGTTAAAATCAGGGCCAGGAGGGCATACAGGGCCAGTTCCACATTAAAGGTGAGACCCGCCAGGCTGATTACCATGGCGTCAACCAGGAGCAGGCCCACCCCGGAGCTTATATGGAGAAAATGGCCAAATAGGAGGGCCGCCAGGTCGGTACCACCGGTGCTCCCGCCGGAGCGGAAAACAACTCCCAGCCCCACACCGCTCATGAGGCCGCCGTAAATAGAGGCCAGCAGGGCATTGGTCGTGGGCGCATGGAGCCACAGGGTGAGGGTATCGGTAAATACGGAAAGTATAATGGTACCGTAGAGAGTCTTGAGGCCAAAATTCCAGCCCAGGACTTTCAGGCCGGCCAGGAAAAGGGGGATATTGAGGACCAGCATGGTCAGGCCCACCGGCCAGCCGAAGACATAATGGAGAACCGTGGCCAGGCCGCTGACGCCGCCGGCGGCAATTTTATTGGGTACCAGGAAAAGGACCAGTCCCAGGGCAGTGATCAGGGTGCCGGCTGTAATACCAATGTAATCATACCATTCTTTACGCCGCAAAATCACCTACCCCCCTGGAACGTTATTCCTTTTCGCCAGAAAAAGCTATTTTCCTGCCTGGCCACAGTAGTTTTGCCATTTTTATACCCTCGCCTGCTCACTCCTGCCAGATAATGGCCTGGGCCGGGCAAACCTCCCGGCAGCAGCCGCAAGCATCACAGTCAGCCGTTATCCGATAAAAAGCGGCCGGACTGCCAGAGGAACCGGCCCTATCCCCCTCAGGAACGACGCCATTTAAGGAATTACTACCACCACTATGGGTCCTGCCGTCCTCCACGATGGCCTGCCGGGGGCAAACCACCGTACAATCGCCGCAGGCAATGCAGGCATTGGTTATTTTGTAAGGCATGGCAATCCCCCGCTTTTTACCTCCATTGTTCGCCTTAACAGGAGACATTATTCAATCACGGCCACCCCGCCACATGGCCGCCAGCAGCCACAAAAGCATTAAACCGGCAGCTCCAAAACCGATCTCCAGGGTGGGCAGGCGGAAGAAGAGGCTGTTACCCGGCGCTCCCAGGGCCGTACTGATAATCAGGCTGGCCATGATGATGCTAAAGGCCAGGAGGACTACGCTCATGGTTAGTTTATTAATAATCCGGTCAATCTGCCGCACCAGGGAGCGTAAATTGAGGAGTTCAATTTTAAGGGTTAATTCTCCCCTTTCCAGCATTTCCACAATATGCTGGAGCTGGCGGGGCAGGTGCTGTAAAATCTCCCAGGTCAAAGACAGGTTATCAACCAGGGCCTGCCAGAGGGCCCCGGCACTGAAGCGCCGGCGTAAGAGTTCCCGGCCATAGGGCTCGGCCAGCTCGGCCAGCTCCAGGGTGGGGTCCAATTCCCGGGTCAGACCTTCCAGGGTAATGAGGGTCTTGGCCAGCATAGTTAGTTCCGGCGGCAGGCGTAAACGATATTTAAAGGCCAGCTGCAGCAGCTCTTCAACGGCCCGGCCCAGGCTGATCTGGCTTAAAGGGAGGTGGTAATAGCGATCGCGCAGGATTTCAATGTCATGCTTCAAGGCAGCCCTATTCACCCCGTCCGGCACCACGCCCATGGCCAGAAGGGTCCGCAGGACATCCTGGCTGCGCCGGCGGATGATGCCCAGCATCAGGTTGACAAACTGCTCCTGGCGCTCCTCGCTTAAAACCCCCATCAGGCCAAAGTCCATAAAGACAATCACTTCCCCCGGCAGTACCGCCAGGTTCCCAGGGTGGGGATCGCCGTGGAAAAAGCCATCCACCAGGACCTGCTGGTAAATGGCCCGGGCCAGATTGATGGCTATCCGCCGGCGGTCATAACCCCGCCGGTCTATTTCTTCCAGGTCGTTTAGTTTTACCGCCTCTACATATTCCTGGGTCAGCACCCGCACAGTGGTATAATCCCAGTAAACGGCCGGAATATAGACCTGGGCGTTGCCGGCCAGGTTTTCCCGCAGGCGATCGGCATAGCGGCCTTCCCGGGTATAATCCAGTTCTCCCTCCATAGCCCGGGCAAATTCTTCTACCATCCGGGTGAAGTCATAGATCTGGCCGTAAGCCGTATGGCGCTGGGCCAGGCGGGCCAGGTCGAAGAGAATTTCCAGGTCCACCCGCACCTGTTCTGCTATGCCCGGCCGCTGGACCTTGACGATGACCTGGTCGCCCTCAGGCAGGGTGGCCCGGTGTACCTGGCCAATGGAGGCGGCCGCCAGGGGCTCGGGATCAAATTCGTGAAAGAGCTGTTCCAGGGGCTGGCCCAGCTCCTTTTCTACCGTCTGTTTAACTTCAGCGAAGGGAAAGGGCGGCACCCGGTCCTGGAGGCGGGCCAGCTCAGCAATGATCTCCGGCGGCAAAAGGTCGGGACGGGTGCTCAAAATTTGCCCCAGCTTGATAAAGGTAGGACCCAGTTCGGCCAGGGCCAGGCGCAGGCGCGCTCCCGGAGATATGGGGGCTTCCCGCCGCGGTCGCCTTAAGATTAGCTCGCCCAGCCCCAGCTGGTCAAGGAGATAGCCAAAACCATAGCGGGCCAGGACATTCACTACCTGGCGGTAACGGTGCAGGTGGACATAACGGCGCCGCAGGGACATAGGCTTAAGCCTCCATTTAGTTTAAAAAAGCCCGGGCTGATACAGCACCGGGCTTTTGCCTTTTAACTGGCCCGTTCCAGGGCTTCATGAAGAAAATCCAGCAACAATTTGTGCTCGCCACCGGTTAAATTTTCGATTTGCTCCTGGAGGTAGTTCAAATAACCGGCCAGCTGTCCGGCCAGTTTCCCCTGGGGCAGCATATTGGCGGCCAGGCCCCAGCCCGTACCCGTCGCCAGGAGCAGGCCGGCCTCCGGCCGCGGCGCTTTTTTGAGGGCACTGCGCACCAGCTGTAGGGCCTTTTCCCCCAGGGATTTTAAATACACCAGCAGGATAGTCAGGGTGTAGGCGCTGGTAATTACCGGGTGGGCCTTGCCGGGCATCTCTTCTAACAGTTCCCGCGCCACCCGGCCGGCCTCCCGGGGTAAGAGATTACTTAAGGTTTCCAGCAACCTGGAGCGGGCCTCCTGCCAGTCGAGGGCAAAGGTAGCATGACTTTCGGCCAGGGGTGTGGGAACAAACATAATCATGGAGCGGCCCGGCGTTTTTTCGTTACTGTTGACGACATACTGCCGTTCCAGGAAACCTTCCTTCTCCAGTTCCAGCAAGACATCGTAGGCTGTCCACTTGCTGACCTTCAGGGCTTCAGCTACGGTAATATAATGGACAGGCTCCCCGGTTTCCTGGTAGATTTCCCTGATCCTATCCAGGAACTGGGACCGGCGTCTGGTAAGCATAGGCGTCCCTCTCCCATAACTTGCTACCCCCAGCATATCCTTTTATTTCCCGGCTGTCAATTCTTTTTCTGCCTCCACCGGATGGCGTTCCTGCCAGATTCTATCGGCAACTTCGGCCCAGCGGGCGGCATTGGTATCCAGGTAGGCGCCAATGGGTCCGCTTAAGGCCGTTTCCGCCCCCGGGTGGGTAGGCCTGGCCCCTGTTGCGGCAATGATCTCCCTTAAGGCTCCGGGAACGTCAATTAAGGGGCAGGGCCGCAGCAGATTATCGCTGAAGGGCTGGCGCTGCTGGTAGGCCCGGAAGAGGGGCGACTGGAGCACCTCCATTAAACTTTTCTCTTTGATATTTTCCAGAGAGAAGTGGATAAAGGCGCAGGGTTCCACGGCCCCGCTGGCGGTAATATGGAAGTAGCGGCGGCCACCAGCGATGCAGCCCAGGGTCAGCTCGCCGTCATTCCAGAAATCGGCCAGCTGCAGGCCTTTGTGGTTGCGGATATAGGCCACGCGCTCCACCAGGTAGGCCCGCTGTTCGGGAGTGATCATGAGCTCGGGTTTGGGTTCCCGGCCAATGGGAATGTAGTGGAAACTCCAGCCGTAAACAACACCCTTCTCCAGCAGGAAATCAATAAAGGCATCGCTGGTCACTTCCTCGACGTTTTCCCGGGTAATGGTAATAGAAACGCCGAAAACCAGGCCTCGTTCCCTTAAGGCGTCCATGGCCTTCATGACCCGGTCAAAGACGCCTTTACCCCGGCGGGCGTCGGTGCGTTCCCGCCACCCTTCCAGGCTGATGGCCGGCGTAATGTTGCCCACTTCCACCAGGCGGTCGGCGACAGCGTCATCTATTAGCGTACCGTTAGTGTAGAGCATGAAGGCCATATCCGGGTGCCTTTCTGCCAGTTCAAAGAGGTGGGGCCAGCGGAAGGGTTCGCCCCCAGACATGGCCAGCCAGTAGATGCCCACTTCTTTGGCTTCCCGGCAGAGGCGGTCCACCAGGTCCAGTTCCAGGCTGTCATGGTGGGCATACTCCCCGGCCCAGCAGCCGTGGCAGCGCAGGTTGCAATCACTGGTGGGGTCCAGGAGGAAAAAGTTGGGGATATGGACACCAGTCTCCTTTTCCACCTGCTGCTGGCGGGGGATACCCAGGAGCATAGCGTTGACGAACCAGTTGTAAATGAGGCGCTGCTTGACATTGGGGTGCAGGTTAAAAAGGCGGTTCACATAGGCGTGGATACTTGGGTTTTGCCGGTAAGCCTCCAGGACTTTGGCGATCTGCTGCTTATGTACCTCTTTCCGGGCCAGCATCCGGGCCACATGTAAGAGGCGGGGGAAATTCTCTTCTGGATTTTTTTCCATGTAATTGAATGCTTCCCGTAAAACTTTCTCGGCCACGTATCTCTTGGCCAGGTCCAGGTTGGCACGCACGGCGACCATTACTTAACCCCTCTCCTTTCCTGATGCAGTTTCCTTTAGCAATGCCCAGAAACCCAAATATTATACCCAAAAGACCCAAATGACCCAATTTCATCGTACACTAAACCTCCCGCCATGTCAAGGTAAAAGCCCGGCTTTAAAAGCCGGGCTTTTAACCATTCTGGCGCCGCTGCCAATGTAAATAGGCGTGGATAAAGGGATCAAGCTGGCCATCCATGACAGCCTGGATGTTGCCTGTTTCTACCTCGGTACGGTGATCCTTTACCAGGCTGTAGGGGTGAAAGACGTAGGAACGAATCTGGTTCCCCCAGGCTATCTCCCGCTGCTCACCCCGGATCCGGGCCAACTCCTCCTCCTGCTCCTGGCGTTTCAGGGCCGCCAGCTTGGCCTGGAGAATTTTCATGGCTGCAAGACGGTTGGCGTGCTGGGAACGCTCGTTCTGGCAGGTAACAACTATGCCAGTAGGCAGGTGGGTAATGCGCACCGCCGAATCTGTCTTGTTAACGTGCTGGCCACCGGCACCCTGGGAGCGAAAGGTATCGATCTTTAAATCGTCGGGATTAATGACCACTTCCTCATCGGCCGTCACCTCGGGGATAACGTCGACGGAGGCGAAGGAAGTATGCCGGCGACCGGCGGCGTCAAAGGGCGAAATCCGCACCAGGCGGTGGACACCCTTCTCGGCCTGCAGGTAGCCGTAAGCATTCTCGCCTTTGACGAGGATGGTGGCGCTTTTAATCCCCGCCTCCTCCCCTTCCAGGTAGTCCAGGAGTTCCACCTGGTAACCATGATCTTCGGCCCAGCGGTTGTACATCCTGAGGAGCATGGCGGCCCAGTCTTGGGATTCCGTGCCCCCGGCGCCGGGGTGCAGGGAAAGGATGGCATTGTGGCTGTCATAGCGGCCGTTCAAAAGGGTGGCCAGAAGCTCTTTTTCTACCCGGCCTTCCACGGCCGCCAGTTCTTTGGCGATCTCTTCCTCCAGGGAAGTATCTTCTTCGGCCAGGGCCAGCTGCCAGAGTTCACAGACGTCGGTGTATTTTCTCTCCAGTTCCTGGTACCGGGCCAATTTTTCTTTAAGGTAGTTGAGGCGTTTCCCCACAGCCTCGGCCCGTCCCCGGTCTTCCCAGAAGCCGGGTTTAAGCATCTCTTTTTCCAGGCGCTCTATTTCTGCCGTTGCTGCTTCCAGGTCAAAGGGAAACCCTCAATTCTTCCAGCCGCCGGGCTAAATCCTCCAGGCGGCCTTTATAGTCCTGTAGCATGGTAAAATCACTCCCCAAAAATAGCTTCTTTGCTGGCTAGCTTTGTTTTCGCTCGCTCCCTGACCCTCGCGGAGCGGCCTAAGGCTCAGCCTTCGGCTCAGGCGGGGTTCCCGGCCTATTCGGCATCCTTGCCTCAGAGGCCGGCCGAAGGCCTCGCTGTCCTCGGCCCCGCCCTCGCTCTCCGGCACAGCCTGCGGCCGCTTTGCCACTCGGGCCAAGTCGCTCGCTCCAAACTAAAGCTAGCCCTAATTTTCATTGTTCCTAACGTAGGCATTAGCTCTATAAAAGTTTACCCTTACTTTCCCGCCCCGCAGCACTTTTTGTATTTTTTGCCGCTGCCGCAGGGGCAGGGGTCGTTGCGGCCGATCTTTTGCTCCCGGCGCACCGGTTGCCGCGGCCCTGTTTCTTCCCCGGCGTAGCGGTTTTCCACCACCTGGCGGGGACGTTCGGCCTCGGGTTGGACAACCTTGACGCGGTAGAGATAGCGCACGACGTCTTCCTGGATGGAGGCGATCATGTCGTTAAACATCTGGTAGGCCTCAAACTTGTAGGCTACCAGGGGATCCTGCTGGCCGTAGGCCCGGAGGCCGATGCCGTGGCGCAGCTGGTCCATGGCGTCCAGGTGATCCATCCACTTGATGTCCACTACCCGCAAGAGAACCAGGCGCTCAATGGCGCGTAAATTATCGGGCCCCAGCTCGGCTTCCCGCTGCTGGTAGGCTTCCAGGGCCTTTTCCCTCAAGAAGCCATAGACCTCTTCCTTTTCCATTTCCCGGATGGCCTGGATTAAAGCTTCCCGGTCGCAATTGGGTAAAAAGAGCTGTTCAGCATAGTCCAGCATCCCGGCCAGGTCCCACTCTTCGGGGTACTTGCTCTCGCCGGCAAAGCGGTCGACGGTCCGGTCCACGACGGTGTTAATCATGTCTTCAATGGTCGGCCGCAGGTCCGCCCCGGTCAACACCTCCCGCCGCTGGCGGTAGATAATCTCCCGCTGCTGGTTCATGACGTCGTCATATTCCAGGACGTGCTTGCGGATGTCGAAGTTATGGGCCTCCACCTTTTTCTGGGCCTGCTCCAGGGAACGGGACACCAGCGGGTGATCGATGGGTGTCGTGTCATCCATCCCCAGGCGGTCGAGAATCCCGGTTAAACTCTCGGACCCGAAGAGGCGCATTAAATCGTCTTCCAGGGAGACGTAGAAGCGGCTAGAGCCCGGGTCGCCCTGGCGGCCGGCGCGCCCGCGCAGCTGGTTGTCAATGCGCCGGCTCTCATGGCGCTCAGTGCCGATTATGTGGAGACCACCCAGGGCTACCACCTTTTCCCGTTCGGCTTCTGTCTCCTTTTGGGCCTGGGCCAGGAACTCCTGGTAGGCCCGGCGGGCCGCCTCTACCTCCGGGTCCTCTCCTTCCACTTTAAACCCGGTTGCCGCGGCAATCAGTTCCGGGCTAAAACCGGCCTTCCGCATCCTTTCTTTAGCCAGGGCCTCCGGGTTACCTCCCAGGATGATATCGGTACCGCGGCCGGCCATGTTGGTGGCAATGGTCACCGCGCCCAGCCGGCCGGCCTGGGCAATAATCTCGGCTTCCTTTTCATGGTACTTGGCGTTCAGTACCTGGTGGGGTATGCCCCGCTTTTTTAGCATCTCGCTCAGGCGTTCTGATTTTTCAATAGAAATGGTACCCACCAGCACAGGCTGCCCTTTAGCGTGCCGCTCGCAGATCTCGTTTACTACCGCCTCGAATTTACCCTTTTCCGTCCGGTAGACGACATCAGGGTAATCCTTGCGGATCATAGGCTTGTTGGTGGGAATTACCACCACATCCAGGTGGTAAATTTTCCGGAACTCCTCTTCCTCCGTGGCTGCCGTCCCCGTCATGCCGGCGAGTTTACGGTACATCCGGAAGTAATTCTGGAAGGTAATGGTCGCCAGGGTCTGGGACTCCCGTTCAATCTTGACGCCTTCCTTGGCTTCAATGGCCTGGTGCAGGCCCTCGCTGTAGCGCCGGCCGAACATGAGGCGCCCGGTAAATTCATCGACGATAATTACCTGGCCGTCCTTGACGACGTAGTCCCGGTCCCTTTTCATCAGGGTATGGGCTTTGAGGGCCTGGTTGACGTGGTGGGAAAGCTCGATATTGGCATCGTCGTAGAGGTTGTCCACCCCCAGCATTTCTTCCACCCTGGCCACCCCGGCTTCCGTCAGGGTGGCTACTTTGGCCTTTTCATCCACAGTATAATCTATCCCCGGCCTTAAGCGGGGAATAATCCTGGCCACGGTATAATACATTTCCGTCGGCTTTTCGGCCATACCGGAAATAATGAGGGGAGTACGGGCCTCGTCGATTAAAATGCTGTCCACCTCGTCGACAATGGCATAATTTAGCTCCCGCTGGACCATCTCCTCAGGATGCAGGGCCATATTGTCCCGCAGGTAGTCAAAACCGAACTCGTTGTTGGTGCCATAGGTTATATCGGCGGCATAGGCTTCCCGCCTGGCGGCCGCATCAAGGCCATGAACAATCAGGCCCACCTTTAACCCTAGGAAGCGGTAAATCCGGCCCATCCACTCGCTGTCCCGCCGGGCCAGGTAGTCGTTCACGGTAACAATATGCACCCCCTGTCCGGTAAGGGCGTTGAGGTAGGCCGGCAGGGTGGCCACCAGGGTTTTTCCTTCACCGGTTTTCATTTCGGCAATGCGGCCCTGGTGGAGGACAATCCCCCCCATGAGCTGGACGTCAAAGTGACGCTGCCCCAGGACCCGCCGCGAGGTTTCCCTGACCACGGCAAAGGCCTCCGGCAACAGTTCATCCAGGCTTTCCCCGTTATCCAGGCGGCGGCGAAACTCGGCCGTTTTGGCCTGGAGGTCGCTGTCCCGCAGGGCCTGTATTTCCGGTTCCAGGGCGTTGATGGCCTCGACCTGGCGGCTTAATTTTTTTATATCCCGGGCATTATCATCAAGCAGATTACGCAATATTCCCAGCATTGCTTTATCACCTCAATATAAAAGGAACCGTACCGGTTCCTTTCCTTAAAAGGATAAACCTTATCGCCTATATTTTAACACGAATCAGGGCCAGGAGCAATTGAGGTTTGGCCTTGCCTTTAGAATTTTTACCCTGCTGACCCGTATACACAGGAGCGACAGTTAAGGGCTCTAAGGACGGCCTGAGCGGCAGCCTGGCGGTCATCACCTTTAACCAGGGCCACACCGGCCAGGTATTCGTATCCTTCCCGGCTGACTAAAACAATAACGCAGAGGGCGGCCCGGCGGTGAGCTACTTCCACCAGCACCAGGTCTTCCAGGGCCAGGTTCCAGATGCCGCAGCTATATTTTTCAACGGCATTCAGGGTAGCATCTGCCACCAGCCAGAGATGGCGCTCCGGCGTATTGGGCCCGCAGGCATACCCCTGGTAAATAGTACCACTAAGGCCGGCTTCCAGTTCGACGGTAGCTTCGGCCTCCAGGCCCCGGGTATAGAGGTTAAGGCTCACCAGGCGCAGGGGCATACAGGTGGACCGGTAAAGGGCCTTATCTTCAGCCACTTCTCCCGTTAACTCCTGCCCCTGTACCTGGACCACGCTGATCTTTTTATGGTCAACAGTAATTCCCAGTTGAATAAGAAGGGCCGATTCCACGTCGCGGACAATTTGCTTGGGATTACGGTTACTACCGGCCATGATATGTATTTCGCTGATACTCCCATCAGGAGCTGTTACTAACCGCGCCCCCAGGACATCTTTTATCTGGCAGATTACCTTTTCATAATCGGCAACCCCCGGTTCCCGTTTCGACTCCGGCAACCCCCTCACCTTTCTCTCTTATTTTTTGGTCTATATTCGCGGGCGGGGGAAAAATTCCCTGCTAAAAGGGATAAAATAAGGGCAAAAAAAGAGAGATATGGGTGGATTACAACCAATTTCTCCCAATATCTCCTAATATCTTTAGTTGTTGTATTAATATTCCGGCTCAATTAAACCGTAGTTACCATCCCGGCGGCGGTAAAGGACGTTAACCTCTTCCGTTTCCGCATTGGAAAAGACAAAGAAATTATGTCCCAGCAAGTTCATTTGCAGGATAGCTTCTTCCACCGGCATGGGCTTGATGGGAAAACGCTTGGTCCTGATTAATTTCGGTTCCGGAGTGTCTTCTTCAAGATTGCCGGCAACCAGTTCCTTTAAGGTGCCGTTCTTCAGCTTCCTGGCCAGTTTGGTTTTATATTTTTCAATTTGCTTTTCCAGCTTTTCTACTACCAGGTCAACAGACCCGTACATGTCACCGGTGGCCTCTTCCCCCCGCAGCAGGTAGCCGTTGAGGGGAATGGTCACTTCGACAATATGGGAGTCACGATTAACAGATAGATTAACCTGGACCTCATCCACTCCTTCCAGGTACCGTTCAATTTTGCTCAACCTTTTTTCTATATATTGTTTTAAAGCATCGGTTACCGGAAGGTTTTTGCCGCGGATGATGATTTCCATCCCTTTAAAGCACTCCTTTCTGGTCCGTTTATATATTATTCCCCACAGGAGGGCAAATTCCTGCCTCCTGCCCTTTAAAATACCAGCAAGGCCCCGGCACAAGCCGGGGCCTGGTAGGCTACAGTTTAATCACATTTGCTGCCTGGGGACCGCGAGGTCCTTCGACAATGTCAAATTCCACCGCCTGGCCCTCAGCCAGGGTTTTAAAACCTTCACCCTGGATGGCGGAGAAGTGCACGAAGACGTCCTTGCCGTCTTCCTTTTCAATAAAACCGTAACCCTTCTCCGGGCTAAACCATTTAACCTTGCCCAACATCTTGTCAACATTCCTCCTAAAATATTCTCCCTTGAGGCCGGGAGCACCCTCAAGCAATTCCATCTTAACATGGTTAAAGTTGGCTGTCAAATCATTCTCAAACAGAATTTGCCATATTTTGGATGTCGAAACCTGCCTTCGTAAGCTTGTTTTTTAATCCCCAAACCTGTGGATAAAGTGGATAACCCTGTTAATAAGTTGCAATCCCTGCTTTGTAACTGTGGATGGAAATGTGGAAGGCCTAAAATTTTGTCGATACGGGTATTCGCTATGGCTGTTTATGGTGAAAAGCAGGGAAGATTTTCGATGCCCGTTGCCAGGGTAATTACAGCCACACCAGCCGCTCCGGCAGCCAGCAGGGCATTGGTACAGGCGCTGGCCGTTGCCCCGGTGGTCAGGACATCGTCCACCAGGAGCAAACGGCGCCCTGTTATTTTACCCGGTGCTGTTACCTGGAAAGCGCCGCCTAAATTCTGCCACCTGGAGCGCCGGGAAAGGTTGACCTGGGGCGCCGTTTCCCTGACCCTGAACATTACCTCACCATTCACCGGGAGGCCCAGTTCCTGCCCCAGGGCCAGGGCCAGGAGTTCAGCCTGGTTAAAGGTTCGCACCCGCAGGCGGGTGCTGGTGAGGGGGACCGGGATTACCAGGTCGGGACGCCCCGGCCCCAATTCCCTGACAACTACCCCGGCTAAAAGGCGTCCCAGGGGGTTAGCCAGGGAGCGGCGGCCCTGGTACTTGAGGGCCCAGATCATTTCTTTTAATAACCCCTGGTAAGGGCCCACGGCACGGGCTTTGTAGAAGGGAGGCAATTCCTCCCGGCACTGGCTGCATACTGCCTGCTTCCCCAGGGGCAGGAGGCGGCCGCAGTAAAGGCAGGGATGGTAGTGCTGCTGCCAGGCCTGGAGCTGCTGCCGGCAGCTGGTACAAAAGAACCCCTGGTGCACCGGCCGGCCGCACCAGGCACAGGCTTTACCCCGGGGAAAAAGCCAGGAGAGAAGCATAACGCGCCCCCTCTCACTTCTCCCTTACCAGCAAGTATCCCCGCCGGCGGGCGAGATCGTTAAATTCCTGGATCTGGCGTCGGGCCCCGGCCATGGCCGGGCTGATACGGCTGGCCAGAAACCATACCCGGCCGCTGGGGTAGGCCGGCGAACGCCCGGCCCGCCCGGCCATCTGGATCAGGGTATTGGCGGTAAAAACCCTTTCTTCATCGGCATAGAGGACCAGGACATTGAGGCGGGGAATGGTAATCCCCCGCTCCATAACAGTAGTCGTTACCAGCACGGGAAACTCCTCCCGGCGAAAGGCGGCGATAATTTCATCCCGCCGGGGGTGGGCGGCAAAACAACCCTGTACCCAGGGCCGGTTTGGGTCCGGTCCCGGCCGTTCCTGTAAGAGCCAGGCAACTACTTCCTCCACCAGTTTAACAGCCGGGACAAAGATAATGAGCTGGACCTCTTCCGCCAGGGTCAGGTCCAAACAATTAACCAGGGAGCGGGGGAGGCGCTTTGCGCCTGGCCGGCTTAAAAAAGGGTCCCGGAGGATCTCCGGTACCGGTAGGGGATGGCCGTGGTGCCTGGCCGGCAGGTAAATTACCTTTACCTGCCGGCGCCTCAGCCGGGCTACCAGCCCGGGCGGCGGGGTAGCCGTAAGAAACAGGGTCTGGCCGTCTTCCCGGCGGGCCCTGGCAACCGCATAATAAAGCATGGGGTCTTCGGACAGGGGAAAGGCATCGACTTCATCCAGGATTACCAGGTCAAAACGGCGGTAAAAACGCAGGGCCTGGTGAGTGGTAGCCAGGATAAGGTCTGCCGCGCCAAATTTACTGGGACTGCCGCCATAAAGGGCCAGGATACGGAGATGCGGCCAGGCAGAGGTTAACCGTACCTCTAGCTCCCGGATCACCTCCCGGCGGGGGCAGGCATAAAGTACGTTTCTACCCCGGCTTAAAGCGGCGGCAATAGCCCCGCAGGCCACTTCCGTTTTACCGGCACCGCAGGCGGCCCAGAGTAAACACTCCTTTTCCTTCCCCTGGAAAACAAAGCTTTCTGCTTCCCGGTAGGCGTCCACCTGGGCCGGTGTCAAGGCAAAGTTGAGCCGGGGACGGGTATCCAAGGTTGGCCTTCCCCGGGCGGCCTGAGCCTGGCAGGGGCGGGCATAGAGAGGCCGGCAACTGCGGGCCTGCCCCATGGCCAGGCACCCTTCACACACCAGGCAGTCCCCACTCCCGCAGGCCGCGCAGGCTACCTTTAATAACCTGGAGGCCTGGCCACAACGCCGGCAGCGGGGCTCACCATTGGAGTCATAACCAACTCCCGGCAGGAGAGTTACCTCCCCTGCCAGGTAGAGCCAGTGGAGGAGGTCTTCCAGGGGGGTATTCACGGCCCCTTTATGTTCCGCCAGGGCCAGGGCTATTTCTTCCCGCCAGAGGATCCGGCCCGCCAGGTTTTTTTGCACCAGGGCCAGCTCTGCTGCCGCCGGCGCCGGCCTGGGTTCGGGCAGGGTGTTAGCCGGAGCTCCCCACGGCGGTAGGCCTAATTTTAACCGGCCCCTGTTTACCAGGGCGGCAGCCTGCTGGAGCGGGGGTTCTCCTTTTAAAGGCAGGCGGCGCTGCAGCCAGTCGCATAAAAAAGCCGCCGTACCCAGGGGTAATGGCGGTGTTAACAACGAAAACTGCCGGTAGCCGCGCTGCAGCCAGAAGGTACGGTCGAGGCCCGGGTTATGGCTGATCCCTACCCGGCCAGACCGGTCTCCCCAGACCAGGTACACAAACCCCTGCCAGCAAAAAACCGGGGCATAACTCCCCGCCACCGTCATGGCCGGCCCTCCCTCGAAAATAACCTCAGGTGACTCCGAAAATAGCTTTGTCACAGGCTGGCATTGTCTGGCTAGCCAGGGTTACGGCCCGGAATCAGCCTTGAGCAGCCGGTACGGGCATACGCTGTTGCGCCCCGTGGTCTTGGCCTGGTAAAGGGCCAGATCGGCCCGGGAGACCAGTTCCTCCTTATGGACTCCATCTTCCGGCCAGACAGCCATCCCGGTGCTTATCGTCAGGTGGACAGGCGGCCCTCCCCGGTTGAAGGTGTGTTCGGCTACGGCCCGGCGTATTCTTTCCGCCACCTGGAGGGCTCCCCGGTAGTCGGTACCGGGCAAAATAATGGCGAATTCTTCCCCGCCGAAACGGGTGACAACATCTTGTTCCCGGGTGTGTTCTTTCAAGATGGCCGCTATCTCCGTCAGCACGCGGTTACCAACCAGGTGGCCGTAAGAGTCGTTGATTTCTTTGAAATGATCAATATCCACCATTAAAACAGCCAGGGACCGCAGCTGGTGCTGGGGACTTAACAACCGCTCCAGGCTCTGCTCAAAATAGCGATAATTAAAAACCCCGGTCAGGCCGTCGGTCACGGCCATTAACTCCACAGCAGCCAGCTGGGAACGGGAGCGTTTATATTCACGACGCCAGTGGTCCACCTCGGCCTGGAGGGAAGATACCTTAAGGGCTTCAGTGAGTATTTTGAGCCAGGCGCGAAAGCAAAAGCCTGCTAGGGCAATCCAGCCTCCCCAGAGGGCCAGGGAATGACTGTTTAATGGCAGCCCAGCCTTAATATACCAGCACAGCCCAAGAAATAGAACCATCACCAGGCCTGCAGCAACAACCTGCTTCTGGCCCAGGTAAAGGGGCACCAGGAGGGGCAAAAGCAGCAAAAAAGGAAAAAAAGAGGTACCCGGCCCGCCCCCAACAAATAACCAGCTGCCGGCCAGGACGAGGTTGACTCCCAGGAGGAAGAACTGCCCCCGCCGGCTCCTAAAAAAGGTTCTGGTTACCAGCACCAGGCCATTAATTATACTCCAGCTTAAACCCCACCAGACAGCCGGGCCCGGTGGACCTGCGAGGGTTAAAAATACCCCCCCTGCGGCCAGGGTTAATCCTGCCACCCACCCCTCCCGGCTGCGCCCTTCGTCCATGAATCCGCTCTCCTTAAACTTGACTCTTGCAGTCTATTTCGCCACGAGGGTTATTTTTTCCTTCCGTCAATTTATTTTTTTAGGCAGGTCCGGTAGATCCTGGTCCAGGCAGAGTTAAAATCTTGTTCTGTCCGAATATCTAAAAAATGCGCCTGCCGCCCGCCAGCACCAGCCGTAAATTCCCTCGTTAAAAGCGCTTCTTCCCGGGCGTAAATTACCCGGAAAAAGGGATAGGGATAAAAAAAATGGCGCAAGATAGCAAGGGTCTCCTTTGCCTGAGCATCGGTAATTACCACTAACCTCCATGGCGAACCGTACCAGTAGCACCACCACCAAAACCGGCGCAAGAGACCTTCTAGAAATTTTTCCTGGTTACCCACCAGGAGGGCCAGGCAGGGATACTCTAAGGTTAATTCTTTTTGCCGCCACCAGAACCACCCATAAACCAGGGCCAGGGAAGCAACAGCTGCCAGCAAGATTACTGGTGCCTGGTAGCCCACGTCACTCACCCCCTGCTCCATCCTATGCAACGGGGGTTGTCTAAGGTGAAAGGAGGTGACACAGATGCCAGCCGCCAGCGATGCCTGCCTGCGTTGCGGCGCTTCTTTAAGCTTTATGGAGCGCCTGGGCCTGGAAAATGCCATTGAAGTTCCCGGTAAAGGGGCATTATGTCCCAGCTGTTACCGGGAACTTTCGGCCGACGAGTATGCCAGATACTTTAAATCTTAAGGGCGGAAATTATGTCTTTCTGGAGGAGATGGAGGCGCTCGTCACCGGGTGCCTCCACATATAAACGCAGGAGAGGTTCCGTGCCGGATGGGCGGAGCAAGACCCAGCTGCTGTCAGCCAGGAGGAATTTAACCCCGTCAACTGCCAGGCGCCCGGTCACCGGGACGCCGGCAATTTTGGCCGGGGTAAAATCCGGCAGTTCCTTTAAAACCCGCGCTTTGACATCCGGGGCCACCTTGAGGTCCAGCCGCCGGCTGACCAGCCGGCCGTGGCGCTCCTGTAAATCCGCCAGGATACTTTTAAGGCTGCGTCCCTGGACGGCCCGGAGCTCGGCGACCAGGGCCGTGGCCAGGATGCCGTCCTTTTCCGGGATGTGGCCGCGGATACTCAATCCCCCGCTCTCCTCGCCCCCCAGGATACAATCATGCTTCCTCAGGGCCTCGCCGATATATTTAAATCCAACCGGGGTTTCAATAACTTTCAGGCCATGGGCCGCGGCCAGGCGATCCAGGTTATGGGTGGTAGCTACCGTCCGGGCTACCGGTCCCCGGTATTGCCGGTGGAAGAGCAGGTGAGCCAGGACCAGGTAAAGGATTTCATTGGCCGTAAGGTAAGTGCCGTCCCGGTCGACAACGCCGAAGCGGTCGGCATCGCCGTCGAGGGCCAGCCCCAGGTCGGCTCCCGTTTCCCGGACCTGCCAGGCCAGCTCGCTTAAGCCGCGGGCGCTGGGATCCGGCAGGGAACCGCCGAAAAGGGGGTCACGGTAGTTATGCAGGGTATGTACCTGGCAGCCGGCCCGCTGCAAAAATTCATCCAGGTAGTCGATCCCGGCGCCATAAAGGGGATCGACGACAATTTTTAACCTGGCCTGCTTGATGGCTGCCACATCAACTAAACCCTGCAGGTACTCCAGGTAGGCTTCCCGGGGGTCCAGTTCCTTTACCAGCCCCCTTTGCCGGGCCTCAGCCAGTTCCAGGCGTTTAATAGTACCCCCTTCCATTACAGCCGTTATTTCTTTTTCAATGGCTTCCGTAATGGCCGGCACGGCCGGCCCGGCATAATCGGGTATAAATTTGAGCCCGGAGTAAGCAGGAGGATTATGGCTGGCTGTAAGCATTAATGCTCCTAATGCCCCATACTTTTTAATAGCCCAGGCCGTTACCGGCGTTGGTACCGCCCGGGAAGGCAGGTAAACGGTAAAGCCGTTGCCCGTCAATACTTCGGCAACTGCAGCGGCAAACTCCGGGGCCAGGAAACGGTTATCATAACCGATAACGACTTCCCCCGGCCCTTTCTCGCCCTGCAAGTAATTGGCGACGGCCTGGGTAACCAGGCGGACATTGGCAAAAGTAAATTCCTCGGCAATGATGGCCCGCCATCCATCGGTGCCAAATTTGATGGTCATTACAACCACCTCCGTGTAGTTAAGGCCTATCCTGTTCTTCCTTCTCCTGCTTCACCGGGCTTTCCGGGGCGTCGGTAATATCCACCGGGTTGATGATGTCGTCTTCTTTCAAATTGACATACAGGGAGCCGTCGCTCCTTAAAACGGCATAGTCAACCTGGCTGATATCCTGGACCCCCTGAGCCTGGAGCTGCTGGATGAGCCACTTTTCATCCAGGTTATTTTGCTTCAGGTTCTGGAAGAGGATCTCCCCATCCATAACCAGTTCTGTAGTTACCCCCTCGTACTGGGTCGGCAGCTGGAGATCGGCCGGTGTCAGGGGGCGTTTCTGGGATTTCAGCAAAACGCTCAGGTCGCCGTCAGGCTCCAGAATAGCATATTCAACATCGGCAATATCAAATACATTTTTCTGCCGCAACTGCATAGCCAGCTCATCAAAATTATACCGCATTTTTTTCATATTTCCTTCCAAGATTTTACCGTTATGCACGACTACAGTAGGTTCGCCCGAAATAAGCTTGCGGGCCGGCCGGCTGACCAGAACGGCATAACCGGCCACCCAGGTAAGAAAGGCAAAAAGGGTAAGGCCCAGGAAGTGCATCCCTGTACGCCTGGGTTCGATGTCGGTGGCCAGCACGGCAGCTATACTGCCAAAGGTGATGCCGTTAATGTACTCAAAAAAAGTCAGCTGGCCGATCTGTTGCTTGCCGAGAATCCGGGTGTAGATCAGGATGGCCGCAAAGGCCAGGATGGTCTGGAGAAATACCTCGAGGTACTCCACGAATTGAACCCCCTAACTTAAGTAAGTTTAAAGTAATTCTCGCTTGTGGAGATAAAAAAGGAGGCCAATGCCGGCCACGATAAAAGCCAGGATTAAGAGCGCCTCAATAAGCAAGTCGTTCATCTGCATTCCCCCGTTACTCCAAGACTTCATTTCCGTATTATTTCCCAATAAGCTCCATAAATGCAAAAAGGCCGCAGTTAAAAACTGCAGCCCGGACCTTCAATCCATCAGGCCGGCTTTTTTTTCGTTCGTTCCCAACAAAAGCCAGTGTGTACCGCTCCTACCGCACCAGGTTATTTACCCGTTGTTGCAAGGCGGCCAGGCGTTGCTGCGCCCGTTCGATTTCTTGCTGCAGTGGTACCAGGCGGCTGTCGACGGCTTCCTGGACGTAGCTGCGGGTAACCACCGGGTCGGCCTGCAGCCCGGCCGTAGGGGCCGTCGCACCCGCGCTGCCCGCCAGGCCCAGGGCAAAAGCCAGGAGGAGAATAACAACGAGTAAATAGTAGTTGCGCACAGCCATCACCTCGTCCCTACAGTATGTGCAAAGAATTGTGCCGGGCTTTAACCCTGGTAAGATGCCTTCTGCCAAGAATTCCTAGTTTATCGCAGCCCACCAGGATTATTACTGCCAGGCCCACCAGGATAAGCATGCCCTGATCCGTGGCCAGCCTGGTAAGGAGCACGGCACTACCCCCCAGGCAGGCATCCACCAGGTAGATGACACCGACGGCCTGACGCTGGGTTAAACCCTGGGCCAGCAGGCGGTGATGCAGGTGGCCTTTGTCGGGGGCAAAGATGGGCCGGTGGTTGAGAAAGCGCCGGATAATGGCCAGGGTGGTGTCCAGGATGGGCAAACCTAAGATGACTACCGGCACAAACAGGGAAACCACTGTCGCGCTCTTGGTCAGGCCGATGGTAGCCAGGGCCGCCAGGTTGAAGCCCAAAAACATGGAGCCGCTGTCGCCCATGAAAATCCGTGCCGGGTGAAAGTTAAAGGGCAGAAAGCCCAGCACACTGGCCGCCAGGGCCAGGGAAAGAAGGGCTACAACCACTTCCCCGTTAAGCCAGGCCACCACGGCAATGGTCACGGCAGCGATAAAGGAAGTCCCGGCGGCCAGGCCATCCAGGCCGTCCACCAGGTTTAAAGCATTGGTAACGCCTACTACCCAAAAAATAGTTACGGGAATGGCCAGTTTGCCCAGGATAAAAAGCCCGTCAAAGGGGTTGGTGAGAAATTCCACCCGCACGCCGAAGGCTACCAGGATGGCTGCGGCGACAATTTGACCCATTAATTTCAGCCTGGGACTTATATTTTTAATATCATCGACCAGCCCCACCAGCATGATAAAGGTACCGCCCAGCAAGAGGCCCAGGTACTTATCTTCATGGTAACCGAATAAGTAAAAGGCCGCCAGGAAGCCGGCGTAGATGGCCACACCTCCCAGCCGGGGCATGAGAGTACGGTGAACTTTACGCTCATCGGGTTTATCGACAGCCCCCAGGCGGGGCGCCACCCGGCAAAGTACAGGTGTAAGCCAAAAACTAATTACCCCCGCTAGAGCAAGGGCCAGGATATTCACCGGCGGTTCCTCCTCCGAAAATAACTCTATCGCAGGCGGGCATTGTCTCGCTCGCCCCGAAGCCCTTGTGGAGCGGCCAGCACTCACTAAACTCAGGTACCTCCAAAGGTAGTGCGACTGCATAAACCGAAGAACTGGTTGCTGTAATTTGGTTACTGTGAGTGCTGGGCAGCCTATTCGGCATCCTTACCTCAGAGGCCGGGCAAAGGTCTCTCTGTCCTTGGCCCCGCTTATCATCCCTCGGCTTCGCCCGGGCTGCTTCGCCACGCGGTAAAAGCTCGCTTCCGACAAATGCCAGCCAGGCATTTTCATGCCCTCGCTGGTGGCGGCTCATCACCATGAGGGGTTCCTCCGACATAGCTCCCCTACTCTATCCTGTCGCCCACGGCAAAGAGCAGCTCGCCTTCAGCCGCCAGCTCTTCCCCCACCCAGGCGCGGCCGTAGCCTTTACCCGCCCGGCCCTTCAGTTTGATAATCTCCGTCTCCAGCCGTAAAACATCGCCGGGGACTACCTGGCGGCGGAAACGAACCCTGTCCATGCCGCCAAAAAGGACCACCCGCCCCTGGAATTCGGGGAGGCTCAAAAGGGCCACCGCCCCGACCTGAGCCAGAGCTTCCATGATTAAGACTCCCGGCATCACCGGCTGCCCGGGAAAATGGCCGCTAAAATACCATTCGTTGCCGCTGACGTTTTTTTGTCCTACGGCCCGCCGGCCTGCCTCTACTGCCAGCATCCGGTCAACCAGCAAAAATGGATAGCGATGGGGTAACACTTTCTGAATGGCGGTCAAGTCCATGACGTCACTTCTCTTTTAGGTCATTTGTTTTGGACAATATTACTGGTTTTATTCGCCATTTATCCCTGTATTCCTGCTTGTCTAAAAAACCCTTTGCAGCCGGCGGCGGAGCATGGCGCTGATGAAATTAACTTCTTCAACCCGTAATAGCCGGGCCAGGCCCCAGAAGATGAAAACCCCGGTGGCTATTAACCCGGTTAACCGGATTAGTAATCCCAGCAGGGGCTGTGACCAGGCAAAAACAGCCAGGCCCCTCCCGGCCAGCCAGACCAGCAGGCCCATGCCCAGGGCCGCCAGGCCGGTGCGCAACATAGTCCCCAGCAGGGTAACCGCCTTTAACTCCGGCAGGCGCCGGTACAGGGCCAGGTAAAGCATCAGGGCATAAAGGCTGGCTGCCAGGGAATTGGCCAGGGCCAGGCCGCCGTGCCCCAGGTACGGTACCAGCAGGTAGCTGAAAAGGATATTTAATGCCACGGAGAAAAGGCCAGTCGTTACCGGCACGCCTACATCCTGGAGGGCATAAAAGGCCCGGGTCAGGATGGGATGCATGGCCTGGGCCAGGAGGCCCAGGGAATAAAATAAAACCGCCACCGCCGTCATGGCCGTCGCCCGGGGATCAAAGGCCCCCCGCTGGAAGACCAGGCGTACCAGGGGTTCCCGCAGGGCTATCAGCCCGGCGGCCGCCGGCAGGATAGTCAGGGCCACCAGGCCCAGGCCCCGGTCCACCAGGTGGGCCATTTCCCGGCGTTCCTGCCGGGCCGCCTGCTCGGCCAGGGAAGGAAAAATAGCTGTGGTGACGCTGGCTACGAAGATACCCAGGGGTAAAGTTACCAGGCGATTACCAAAGTCCAGGGCCGTAATGCTTCCCGGTACCAGCTGGGAGGCAAAAAAGCGGTTCGTGGCCAGGTACAGCTGGACCACCGCCAGGCTTAGAGAAACCGGCAGCAGGTGGCGGCCGATTTGGCGGACTGCCGGGTGATGGGCCAGCAAGCGCCAGGTATAACGAAACTGCAAGCGCGGTAAGTCGGGAAGCTGGATTGCCATGTAGGCGACAAAACTTAAGACCGTCCCTACCGCCAGCCCGGTGATGCCAAAGGCTTGCCCGGCGAAGACAACCGTAGCAATAATCACCAGGTTGCTGACCGCCGGTGCCAGGGCCGGGGAAGTAAAGATATAGCCGGCGTTTAAAATGCCGCTGATGAGCATCCCTGTGCCCATAAAGGGGAGGGAGAGGAACATGATTCGTGTAAGTTTCACCGTCAGGTCATAAACAGGCGCCGCAAATCCCGGGGCCAGGACCTGGACGAGCCAGGGAGCCAGGCCGGCGCCGGCAACCGCCAGCAGGGCCATGATTAAAAACGTCCAGTTGCCGACGGCGCTGGCTACCGCCCAGCCCTGGTCGCGGTCATCCCGGACCAGGTAAGCAGTCACTACCGGCACCATCACCGTGACAAAGGCCATCCCCAGGATGGTTTGGAGAAAATAAGGGATGGTATAGGCTACCAGGTAAGCGTCGGTTGCCGGGCCGGCGCCAAAACGGGCGGCGATGCTGGCATCGCGGACAAAACCCAGCACCCGGCTCAACAGGTTCAAGAGCAGGACGATGCTCGCCGCCCTGGCCATGCGGGCCACCGGTGTCCCTGCCGGTACCCGGGCATACTTGCCGTTACTTTTTGTTGCCATTTTATCTGGCTGTCAGCCACCTATGGCTCCTTTCCTCAGGTACTCTACAACCAGGCGGGCGGTATCCAGGGCCCGGGGCCGCAGTTCGGCCGCTGCTGCCCTGACCTTCTGGCCGTGTTCCTCCCGGCGCGCCAGGGCCTCCTGGACTGCCGCCGTGAGGCTCATACAGGTTACTCCTGCTAGGGAACCTACGGCCGGCTGCTCCACCAGCCGGGCAAAGGCAGCCACTTTGGGATCGTAGGGCAGGGCCAGGAAGGGCACCCCCATGACTGCTGCCAGGATCAGGGCGTGGAGGCGCATGCCAATTAAAAATTGCAGCCGGCTCATCAGGCCCATAATGGTCGCCAGGTCCAAATTTTCCCTTAAAACTGCTGCCGGCTGATGCATCAGCCGGGCCACCTGGCGGCAGGCGTCGACATCGGCGGGAAAGTGGAAAGGTAAAAATAAAACCTGCCACCCGCCGGCCGCCAGGTCATCGGCCACCCTGGCCAGGGCCGGCCAGCAGTTCCCGGCCCCTGGCCAGGAGCGGACAGAAATACCAACAACCGGGCCAGCCAATCCCAACTCCTGCCATTTTTCCTGCCCGGGTTGTAAATCCAGGTTCTCCGGTTCCAGGCCCAGAACCGGGTCGGCCGTAACATAGACTGGCGGCCGTCTCACCCCGAGTTCCTCCAGGAGATGCCGGGACTCACTGTCCCGCAAGGTTATCAACTGGACGCTATTTAAGACCCTGCCGGCCAGCCGGCGGCTCCACGAGCGCTTTAAGGGTCCCAGGCCCTGGGCATAGACCACTACCGGCTTGCGCAGCAGCCGGGCCAGGACCACCACGCCCAGGTAGTAGAGAAGGCTCTTCCATCCGGTAACGTCCTGGAAGAGACTGCCACCGCCGCTGATAACCAGATCGGCCTGGCGCATGGCCCCGGCTACCGCCGCCAGCTGCCAGCGGTTTACCGCATCAACGTTCAGACTCGCTGCTGTTTGCTCCGGGCAGTGAGATAAAACAGTGATTTCCAAACCGGGGACAAAGGAACGCAGGGCCTGGACCATGCTGTAAAGGACGGCTTCATCCCCGGCGTTCTGGAAGCCATAATAGCCGGAGATAACTACCCTGGCCACGCCCTGTTCCTCCTTAAACTTGCCGCCCCCAGTCTTACGGCTATAACCAGCAGCAAACCAATCAGAAGCCCCAGCCACAGGCCGTTAAAGGTCCGTAATAACGAAATAAGGAAGGGGATGTGGATATGGGAGAAGGTGTTAACAAGGGAGATCTGCCCCACCAGGCCCAGGAGCCAGTAGAGCAAAAAGCGATGCCGGTAGCCAAGGCTCAAGCTTAAAAGCAAAAAGGGGTAACCGAGGAGGAACTCTTTGGTCCGCGGCCGGGCAAGTAAAACGTTCCCCAGAAAAGAGCGCATCTGCCCTTCAAAAGGTAACAGCCCCACCCCTTCATTACCGCTGCGGCTGAGGTAAAGAACACCGGCAGCGGCCACCACTGCAGCCAGGAGTACCAGTTTCACAGTGAGGCCGGTATCAAGCCAGTTCTGCACGGTAGCACCGGCCCGCCGTCCCTCCTGCCGGATAATCACGGCCGCCGTAAACAAAAACAAGGGAGCGACAAAGGCAATTTTAACGCCGCTGAATTCATTAATCTTTAAGATAAAGGTATTATCGGCCAGGATGGCAGCAATAGACAACGCCCCCAAGAAAGAGATCAAGGCTGTGCGCATGGTAACAGCTATCGCGGCCTTTAAACTGCGCGATAGCGGGGTCCAGGCCGTAAGCACGGCCAGGGTGGGAAAAATAATGGCCGCTCCCAGGGCCATTACCTTGCGGGCCATAAGCACCTGGTGATTCAGCCCCAGGGTCGCCGTCCAGATCACAAGGCCCAGGAAACCTAAAGCTAAACCCAGGCGGGGTAAACCAAACTCCATCATTAAAAGCACCCCGGCGGCCAGGACACCCAGGCCGGTTAAATACAGCCACAGGCGTGAAAAAGGAAAAGGTAAAAAGGGCTCCGCGCGGCCTATGGTCAGGCCGTCGTCCAGGATTACTTTTCTTAATTCCCCCACGTAACGGAGGTTATCTTCCAGCCAGTTTGTCGATCCCGGGGCAAACTTAAAACGGGCAATGAGGACGCGGATATTCCTTTCCCTGGCTGCCAGCTCCAGGCGCTCCAGGGCCGCCGCCGGGGTTAGACCGGCCATTTCATCCACACTGATACTGTGCACCCGGACGGCCCTTTTATCCAGAAGCATAACCAGCTGGCTGAGGCCCTGCTGCGGGGAAAATTCGATCAGGCCCACCGGGACTTTGAGCTGCTCTACCTGGGCCGCCAGGTTAGACAGGTAATGGGGATAACCGGGAAGGCTCTTATCATTGAAAAGCAAAGCCACGATGCTATCCTGGTAGGCCAGCAGGGGCCTTAAAGTGGCGGCCAGGGAAGCGGCGTTGGCGCCATACCACCACCGTACCTGGGGAACGAGCAACAGGCCCAGTTCCCGCGCCATGGCCATCTCCCGGTCCGGGAAGCCCAGGCCCACTTCCTTTAGCTCTGCCATGGAGAGGGGTATACCCAGGGCTATGAAGTCGCTGCCGGCCAGCACCTGCACCTCGCCGGGGATTTTATTTTCCAGCTGCAGTTCCAGGCGCTGCGCCAGTTCCCTGTCGCTGGTAAAAAGGTAGGTATACTCGGGGCGCACTTCTTTCTGCACTGCAGCCGGGAAGGATAGGACAGCCTCACTTCCCGGCCGGACCCAGACCTGCTGCTGGAGATCCTCTACGGTCTGCTCCTTAAAAAGGACAGCGTTGGCTCCCTGCTGCTGCAAACGGCTGAGAGTTTCCCTGGTAGTCAAACCACTCCACTGGGCTAATTTTTGCACCTGCTGGAAGTCAACCGCCAGGGTAACCGTCCGGTTGGCTTCTTCCAGGCGCACACGGTTCGTAATTACCACCCCGGCGGCCAGGGTAGCGATAATCAGCACCGCCCAGAGGACTGGCTGGTAACGCCAGCGCAACAAAAAAGATCCCTTCTTCCCTTGAGGTTACAAAAGGGATATATTCGCCACCCGGTGATTGAATCCTCCTGGAGAAGGCCGGCAACTTGTGGTTACATTATACTATAACCCGCCTGTCAAGGCGGGTTGCAAGGTTGGACAAACATTAAACTATGATTTTTCCTTGAGAAACGACCAGTTTCCCGTCCAGGTACAGGTCGGGAGCCATAATAACACCGTCAATATGCACCCCTGCCCTGACCGTGCCGCCAAAGGTCGTATTATTACCAAAGGCAAGATGAACGGTCCCGTATACCTTCTCGTCTTCTAATATGTTGCCTGAAACCCTGGCGCGGTCATTGGTGCCTATGCCCAGTTCGGCCACGTTTCTGGCTTCAGGAGCACTCCCCAATAGCTCCAGCAGCCGCTGCCCTTCCGGCCCCTGAGCAGCCGTTAAAATTCCCCGGCGAATAGTTACTCTGACAGGGCTCCGCAGCTGGCCGATACCAGCCACGGAACCGTCAATAATCGTTTCCCCTTCCGCGCTTCCCTCCAGGGGGGCGATGTATGCCTCGCCGGAAGGCAAATTACCCGCTTCACCCGGCCGGCGGTACAAGCCGGTACTGGCTATACCCCGGCGCCCGGCCAGGGAAAGCTGCAATTCCAGGCCATCTTTCACCAAAACGGCAGTCCTGGCTTCTGTAAGCAGCCGGGCAAGTTCTGTAGCCCGCCGGGCCACCTGTTCATAGTCGGCCGCCACCGCCCCGGCAAAAAACATATCCTCGGTAATACCGGGCATGGTAGCCACCCGCGCCCCGGCCTGGCAGGCCTTTATCCGGGCCTGGGTATGGGTTAAGGAATTCCTGGTAGGACAAATAACCACGTCGGCCCTGGCCATAGCCGCCGCCACGGGCGGGGGCGGCTCGGCTCCGGGCCTGTCCGTGGGAGGCATCTTGATAAGTGCCGCGAGGGCGCCGCTTTCTTCACCGGCCTGGAAAATCGCTTCGCCAATAGTGCTCGTTGCCGTATCGGTCACCACCAGCAAAGTTTCGCCCGGCTTTAAAGCCATATTGGTGCGCAAAAGCTCCCTGGCTACTGTTTTCAGGTCTTGCAAGCCGGCCGCCCCCTCAGGATAATAATTCCAAAATGAAACGCGCGGCAACCGTGCGCGGCAGTATGGTTGGAATGCCGGTACGCTTCTTGATTTCCTTTTTCATATCCACATTGAATCCCATGCAATCAAGGACAATCAATTCCGCCTGCCACTCCTGTAACCTGGCGGCTGCCTGCCAAATGGCCTCTACAGGTCCGTAGGGCGAAGCGGCTTCTACTGCCAGGTCGTTCCCCAGCCCGGCCCAGCGCACCCTGGCCTGCTCTACCTGGCCCGGATCAGGAACTATTATCCCCAGCCGTCGTCCAGCCGCGACGGCAGCGGTAAAATGCCGCAGGATTAGCTGGGGCTGCAGAATCAACCGCTGGCAGGAAAAAGGAGGAAATTCCCCTGTGCACAGCAATAAGACAGCCTCGGCGCCCTCCGCAACCACCTCGTCAATCCGGGCCTGCATTAACGGTAAGATATGATGCTCGGCAATCTTTACCGGAGTGCCGTCCCGCAACCTGGTCACCAGGACGTAATCCCCCGGTCCCGGCGCCAGGGCTGCTATTTCTTCATGGCTTAAGCCGTCAAGGGCTCCCGCTTCTATTATTTCTATTCTGTCCCCAAGAATTGCCTCTATTTCCGGTACGACATCGACGCGGGGCGACTGCCCGATGGTAATAGCGCCTACTTTTCGTCCCATTCCAGGACCCCTCCCTTGCCCTTTTTCCAGGCACAGGCCCGGTGCCGGTAATACCCTGCGGCTCCGGGCGCATGCTCTACCAGTCTTGCTGTACTGCCACAGGTCTTTTCAACTACCCTCCGGGACGGTAACCCGTTAATTGCGCGAGCATACTTTAGCTTTTACCCAGGGTCTGCAGGTGGTCCATGGGGCCGTAAAGGGCCTTCAGGCGCTCAAATTCTTCCTCATCGTAGAGGCGGCACTTACCCTGGCCAAAGGCCTTGGCCACTTCGATACAGAAGCGAACGGCAGCCTCGATATCTACCAGGTGACTCGCGCCGGTGGCGCAGCCCGGGACCGGCACTTCGGCTGTAATGGCCACCCCCACTACCGGCGCCGCCGTGGCTACGCAAGGTTGCAAAATGCTGTTCAGGTGATAAAGGCCGTTGCCGTAGGGCGTAATGTCCTGGGTAGTAACCGGGAAGACTACCGGTAACTTGCCGGTTACAATCTGCATCAGGTCAAGCAGGTCTTCACTAACCCGCAGGATATACCCCTCTTTAACCGTCGGCGAGATAGCGAAACCGCGGTGATTGATAACCCGGTTGCCTTTGGTTGTATCAATGGAAAGAATGGCGTCCATGGCCGGGTCGATTTCATGGCGGTTCATTGCGGCAATGTCAACCGGCGAATCCATGAAGGGCACTGGATCATGAGGCCTGGTCGGCGCATTGGGGCAGATATGGGTAGCAATAATCACATCCCCGGCCAGTATATCCCCCTTCTTCTGCATAGCCCCCAGTTTCAAGGCGATAGCTACCGCAGCCAGGGCGCCGTCACCGTCGGACACAAAACCTATCCTTTCCGGCCTGGCGCCGAGGCCACCCAGCCGGCCGATTATCCCCAGGGTCGGCGCGCTGCCGCCTTTAACCTTACCATTGCTCCCCGGTACCTTGACCTTGATAAAGTCCGTAGAGCCCTTGGCGCCGGCAATCCGCTTTACCTCTACGTCTTCCAGGCCGGCCTTTTTAAGTAAGCCGGCCACCTCATAACCGTCAACATAAGCGCTATCAAGGAGTTCATATACTTCCATTACCTGCTTAAAAGCCATCCTGTTGCACCTCTCCTCCAGCGAATACGTATTTGATTACTTTTTTACCGGTAGCCTTTTCTACTACATGAAAAAGGGCAGGGTCCTTCATGCCGCTTCCCAGAATCAGTTCGTCACGGTGGACGTGCAAAATGGCTATCTCCTGCCCTTCCTGCACTTCTGCCGAAGACAGGGGCAGGCCGCTATTGAGGTCCATAGTTGCCAGCAGGTCTGGAAAAGTGCCTTTCCTTTCGCTATCTATTTCCAGGGTGATATATTCGTTCCAGAAGGTGAGTTCCGCCAGCTGCCGTTCGCTCTGGACTACCACTTTACCAACATCAAACCCGCCGGTGGTCTCCAGGCTGACGGCGGCTACTTTGCCGGTAAAAACGACGGCACCGCCTAGAACTTCCGCTGCCGCTTCGATTGCCGGCAGGGGGCCCTGAGCGCGATTGGCCAGGATGGCTCTGCCCACAGCGATACACCTGCCAATGGCGCCGGGGGCAGCATTTTCCTTCGCATACCCTGCCGTAACCGGATTCCTGGCTACGGCCACCAGCCCGCCGGCTTGTATTGAAGCCTCCCTGACCATACTGGCGGTTGCCTCCAGGGAACCGCTGGCAAAAACCTCAATATAGCTATTGGTTTGGGGATTGCCGCCGGCTGCCACCTGCCGGGAGATATACCCGGAAACTTTATGCAGGCCCATGGAGCCCATGACCCCGGTGGGATGGGCCCTGCCGTTACAGGGGGCATCGATCACGGGTATGCCCAGGGCCGCGGCCTGCAGCCACCCGTTGACGCTGGCCAGGCCGCCACATTCGTTGGTAATTAAACCGTGAATCTTCTCCCCTGTATATTTGCTGAACAGCTCCACGGTACGTATATAATGCACCGGTTTGACAAAGGCCGTCTTGGCCGCCGGCGCTCCAACAGCCGAAACGGTAAGCAGCACGGCGTCGTCAGGAAGGGCCTCAATTGGTATTAATACGGGGGTGCCCAGTTCTAGAGCCAGGCGGGCGGCCTGGCGTCCCAGCTCCATGGAACCGCCACCGCCGCCCCCCAGAACAGCCCCGCCCAGCACAGCCGCTTCCATAACTTCGTAATCTAGCGTCATCTTCAGGTCCATTGCCGGGTCCCCCCCCTCATTACTTCCATTTAGCCTTGAATACCGAGTTGAAGAAGCCATAGAGGGCATCGCCGGCGATAAAACCGGCGGCCAGAATGGTCATGGGCGTTTCGGCTTCCTGGCCCATAAACTTGAGGACCAGGACGCGGATAATAATGCCGGCCAGCACGGCATAACCCGCCAGAGGATTGAGGATTAAGAGACCGGTAGCTAACATTATCCCTATCTGTCTTTCGGAGCCGCCCAGGGCCTGGATGAGGGCTCCGGGAATGGCCCACAGCGCCAGGTTTTTGATGATAGCAGCGTCTACGCCCGCCTTAATGGTAGCCGCATACACCCGGTCGACGGGAGGGAACAAATCCTGGCGGAAATATATATCATGGAACAAGGTGACCATTACCCAGGCCACCGCCAGCCCTACCAGGCCGGCCAAGAACTGCTGCCAGCGCCCTTCCAGCTCAAAGTCGCGGTTACGTCCCTCACCCCTCAAGATCCAGCCGGCCTTCAAATCATAGCCGGCGTCGGCAAAGGCCGGTCCCCCCGAGGCGACAAATCCCACCAGCAGGGCCAGGGCCGGGGCCGGGAACCCCAGGGCCATACCTAGAACGAGAAAAATCAGTGCCGTAGCAAAAGCCGGGAACCAGCCGGCGTGCATGGCGGAAAGGCCAACGATGAATTCCGCCAGGATACAGGAAACGGCAGCAAAGATGGCCCAGAAAACAAGCTGCCAGGCCGGCATTTCCGTGTAGAGGCCGCCCAGGAAGGCCAAAATAAGGGCGGCAGCTATATAAAGGCCAAAACCGCGAACTAAACCTTTACTGACCTGTTTTTCGCTCCGGGTGTAATCGCCGGGGGCAGCAGCGCTTGCAGGCCCCGTTCCTTCTTTTCTTCCCTTAAGGAGAATGATGAGGATCTGGATGCCTGCCACCAGGCCAGCACCGATCATCATCCCGTGGGGAATATAGAGCTTGTTGATATCCACGCCAAAAAGGGTGGTAGAATAACCCCTGAGCAGCAGGCCAATGCCAAACATGGCCAGGGCCCAGACATTGCCGATAAAGGCCACGCCAAAAGCGGACATGGAAACCTTGAAGTAGGAGCCGATAACACCGATGATAGTCCCCCAGACCAGGAGCCAGGCCCTCCTGCCGCCTTCGTCGCCGGCGTAGATGGCTTCGGCTGCAGCCACTCCGGGCGGCCAGGCCGCTTTGCCGGGGAAAACACGGGAATCGAAGAACCAGTACAACATGGCCAGGTCAATAAGCATGCCCATGGTCGCACCAATCAGCATCGGGACAACCAGGTCGGGCCGGCCAAACAGGTAAGGAATACCTATCGGAAGCAGCAAAGAATTGGCCGCACCAAAGGTAGCGCTGGAGATATTCGATTGGACCAGATTCTGGCGGTGAATGGATCGGTATCTGGCCAGCCACCCTGCCGGAATCCGGGACAGGGCAATAGCCACCAGCACGCCGATAATGGAAGTATTCGGGGTCACCCCAAGGGTTGTTAATATTTGCAGGCCAATAATTGCACCGATAACCGAAAGAATAATATTTAAAATAAGAACGACGGGTTCAAAAGCTCGGGGATGTTTTTCTGTTAACAATTTTTGTTCCATAATTTCCCTTCTCCCTTGCTAATTTTGTAAAGTATACCTGGCAACCACTCCGCCGGCTTCCACGGCATCCACAATCCTTACCCCCAGGCGTCCTCTGAGTTCCCCGGCCAGGCCGATGGTAGAGTAACCCGTGCAGGCGAAAACAATGACGTCGGCCCCTTTACTAACCAGTTCCCCGGCAGCCTTAACGGCTTTTTCTTTACCCGCCGGGGTCAGCAGATTCCTGGTATTTTTCACCCCCTCCGGCCTGGCTTCGGCAACCATGTGGGCGCCGAGGACGGCAGCTACCGCCGCCGGAGTAGCCTCGGTCAGGTTTAATACGCCAATCCTCCTGCCAAGGGCCAGTGCTACGGCCGCGGCCGCTGAACCGGCACCAATAACAGGTATTTTGCATTCTGCCCGCACCTCTTGCAGGGCCGGGTCGGCCGCACAGCTTATAAAGATCGCCTTAGCCCCTTCTTCCTCCGCCTGGCGGGCCAGGCGCACTATCTTGGGGACGGCAATTCTTTCAGTTTCTTCATTATATATGCCCTCGGGCTGGTCAGGTATACAGTAGCTCCGGGTCGGCAGCCCGTATTTTGCCGTGATTATGCGCCCATGGGCATTCAGTAAATTTTCGTCCTGGGTAGTGAGGACACGAATAACTGCCAGCACGTTAAAGCCTCCTCGATAATGCTCAACATAATACCTGATGCGAGATTATATAAAAATAACCGCCTGGTATCTATGGCCAAGCGGTATGAATATAGCGGGTTCATTTTTATGCAACCAGCACAATTTTATTTTTCAGATTTGAGGAGTGCCCGGGCCTTGAGGGCCAGCCAGAGGGCAAGCCTTTCGTCAGGCGAATCCAGGTCACGCCCGAGAAGTTCTTCAATTCGCTGCAAGCGGTAACGCAAGGTATTGCGGTGGACGTACAGCTTTTCGGCTGAAGCCATTACGTTTCCCTGAGACTCGAGATAAACGCGTAAAGTTTCCAGCAGGACCTCACGGTTTTTGACTTCCGGGCGATCCAGCGGTCCCAGGAGCGAGTGGTAAAACCTGGCCAGGGCCTGGCCCGATTGCCCCAAAACATGGTATAATTCTACATCCTCCCAGAACGCTATGGCGCCTCTTCCTTTGATAAGCCTGGCCGTCCTTATGGCGTTGCGCGCCTCCTGGTAGCGCTTGCTGATATCCATAGGGTCCTGGGCTACAGAGCTTATACCCACGGAAACAGTTACGCCGTTCAACTCCCTGCCAATTTGCTGTTGAATTTTCATAGCCAGTTCCTGGAGCTTAATTCTTAATTTGCTCCAGCCCTCCCTGGCTTGCCCTTCCTCCGCTGACGCCGGTAAGATGGCTACAACGCTGTCGCTGCGCTGGACCGTTAAAACCCGCCGTTCGAAGGCCGCAAGGCAGAAATTTACTGCCCGGTGAAAATTGCGTTTTAGCTTTTCAGCGTTTGTTTCATAGGCTCCGGGCCGGTACAAGAGATAACCGCTAAAATCATCTATGTCGATGGCCATGATCACCTTGGGTTCCTCTAGAAAAATACCCAGGGCTTCAGCCCGGCTGACGGCCAGCTCGCGATGGCGAAAGGCCCCGGCTATCAGGTCCTCCAGTAGATCACGTCGCAGGCTCCGCTGGACTTCGGCCACAGCTTCTTCCTTGACCATTTGCAGGGCAGTTACCGTCACGGCATGCTCCAGGGCGATATGGTTTAGTTCGCTCAAGGGCGTTTGCCCTTCTACCATTACGTAGCCATAACGCCGGCCCCTAACGTCAACGGGAGAGGCAAAATACCGCCGCCGTGTCCCTTTGTACCAGAGGGCTACTTCTACCGCTTTTGGCGTCAAATTGAGCCGTTTGGCTTCTTCAGGCGGCAGTTGAAAGGTTTCCGAAGATGGGCCCTTACCCGCCTCTGCCAGAGGCTTGAATTCCTCATTGCAAATAACTACTTCCCGCTCCACCAGGGCGGCCAGGGCTGTGGCTACGGCCTGGAGATTGCTGGCCTCCAGGGCCACCTGGGTAAGTCTACGGTGGACTTTCTCCGAATACTCAAGCTGCCTTGCCTGTTCATTGACAATGGCCGCCATCAGTGGATTGGTGATATCCACATACGGGACGTCATCAGGCACACTCAATAAGGGCAGCTTTAACTCGCCGGCCAGGCGGCACATTTCCTCCGGAACAGCGCCGATAAACCGCCCGAATTTCATGGCCAGGCCGGCTCCACCCGCCCTTGCCAGCTCCCGTAAAAGATTCAACTGCGCTTCCAGGTCGTTCTTTAATGCATATCCTGTTGTAATAATAAATTCGTTGGGCCTGAGCCACCCGCGCGGATCGGGTATCTCCAGGATATCTACAAATTTAATAACATTATCTAGCCCTGCTTCGCCAGCCACCAGGGTAGCCCTCTGCAGGCCTCCCAGCTTTAAAGCCTCTCTGACGGTTATGCCCATAAAGCTCCACTCCATATTCCTCCAGGAAAAATATAATCAGGCAGCAAATATCAGGCCGGAAATGCTCTTAACAGTTCTTCTATAATGATAACATAAAAGCAGTTCCAGGAACAAAAAACGAAAGGGTCATCCCTGCCCGTTGGTTACTCGCTGTTCTGTTTTTTGGATGACCGGGCCGCCATGGTAGGCAAAAGGTTCCTGGCCCGCCGGGCTTTTTACCGCCGGAAGTTACTGTAACCCCCCACCCAGGTACCCCGGAGGTCTATCTTGACAAATCGGGCTTCCTGGCGTATAACCAATGCTGGAACCATATACAGACAAGCGGAGGTGGTAACGATGCCTATCTACGAATACAAATGTGCCAAATGCGGGGTATTTGAAAAGGAGCAGCGCATTACCGCCCCTCCCCTGGAAAAATGCCCCACCTGCGGCGGGCCTGTACACCGGCTGATCGGGCATAATATCAGCGTAATCTACAAGGCCGGCGGTTTCTATACCACCGAAAACCGCAGCCAGGAATATAAGGATAAGGCTAAAGAGGAAACGAAGACGGAAAGCAAGGCCAGCTAAGACCGGGGCCGGCCCCCTGAGGGGGACCGGCCCTTAAATCTGGCACATACCCTGGACCCGTTTAGCCCGTGCTTTTCTCTCCCCTATTACATATACTGGCAGCAAAGGAGGTGCCTCCCTTGCTGCCAGAATGCCCGCTGAATACCGATGAGGTTGAACTCCACGTAGATAATGCCGTCATCCGGATAATCCGCCGCCTGACTTACGACCTGCCCCACGAAGTCTCCGCCTTTATCCCCAGGGCTGAAATCCGCCGCCGCCGATACGAAAACGGCCAGCTGGCCTGGGAAGAAGAGGTAATCTTAAATAGCCTGACCGTCGTCCACTCCCCCCTGCGCCCCCCCACCGGCGAAAGGCCGCCGGCTGCCGGGCCTGGCCCCGGGACACCTGCTGCTTCTCCCGGAAATCCAGGGAGCTCCGGGCCAGCCCGCGTCCACCTGAGTTATTCTTAACCAGGCATCCTGGAGAGGTGCCGGGCCCGGGGAAGCTGCCGGTGGACAGCAGCAATAAAATTAGAATTAAAAAAAGAGAGAAAGGGTCCCGCCCTCTCTGGTTATCATCTCATTTATCACCCGGTTTTTTAACCTTTGCTTTCTGCACTGCCATTTTGTACTCCTGGCGTAAACTCTGTAATTTTTCCTGGACCCGCCGGGCCTGTTCACTGGCTAAAATCTCGAGCAGCGTTTCGGCCACTTCGGTACACTGGAGAGCCCGGCTGCTCATATAAGGTTTCAGGCTCTGGATAACGGCCAGGAGATTGGGATCGACAATATGATCGGCCATCTCGCTCCCTCCCATTTCAGTTTAAAAAGAGAAAAGCAATCCTCTATAGTTAAAAATATGCAACCAAAAGAGGGTTGGTGCAGCGCTGCTTCCCCTCCCGGTAGCATATATTTAAAAGGGAGGTGGCTACGGTGGAAAAAACCGATCTGGTTGAAGTCCTGCTCCAACTACTGGGCCCCCAGCAACAACAGGCCTTAAACTTTAATGAGCTGGCCGGACTGTTAGGCCTGGTCGATCTGCTGGGTATCTTAAATCTCCTGCATGGTAACGTCACTACACCGGCAAAGGCCGGGGCCGGCAACGCCATCCAGGAAGCTTTAAATGCCGTCCTGGGCCAGGGAGGTGGCGGGAATGTCAAAGCACCGGCCGAGCTGGCCGGCCTGCTGGGCAAAAACCCGGCTTTGCTCACCAGCCTCATGAATTTGCTCATGAGTGCCAAGGAAAGTAAGGCCGCTAAAGAAAAAGAAGCCCAGGAAACAACTCCTACAGAGGAGAATCCCCCGCCCCAGCATAGCCGCAGTAGCCGTTTCCGCAGCAGCTAAAAGAGCGCTTAATAGCGCTCTTTTTTACGTATAAGGTCCCGGCTACCTATCCACACTAAGGTTTGAATAAGAAAACAAGGAGGAAAATCTATGGATCCTTACCGCCGCCGTTTAATCATACCTGCTATTCTAGTTGTTATCTTAATCGGCGCTGCCCTGTGGCAGTTTTATTACCAGGGACAGGCTCCCCGGGCCCTCCCTACCCAGGCCGGGGTACCGGTAGCCGTCGGTGATGAAATTAACCTCCTGGCGCGGTTAATCGCCGCCGAAGCAGGTGCGGAACCCTACGAGGGCCAGGTGGCCGTAGGGGCCGTCGTCTTGAACCGGGTGCGCAGCCCCCTTTTCCCTGCCAGCATCAGCGGCGTAATTTACGAGCCCTGGGCCTTTGAAAGTGTTAGCAACGGCCTTATCTGGCAGGTCACCGACCTGGCTTCACCCACCCGGGCTGCCGCCGACGCCTTGAATGGCTGGGACCCCACCTACGGCGCCCTTTTCTTCTGGAACCCGGCCAAACCCGTCAGCCCCTGGATCTGGACCAGGGCCATTATTACCCAGATCGGCAGCCACGTCTTCGCCCGTTAAACCCGGAAAAGGATGGTGTTTAATTTGACACGCAAGATTTCCACCATTGTCCTTACCCTGGCCCTGCTCCTGGCCATTGGTTGGGGCCTGTGGGAAAGGGCCAACCGTTTAACCCTGGCCAACGCCGTGGAGGCCGGCGGCCAGCGTGACTTTTATAACCTCTTGAATTACGTAGAACAGGCCCAGGTCAGTATGGGTAAATCCCTGGCCAGCAGTTCTCCCCGCCAGCAGGCCGTCCACCTGACGGAAGCCTGGAACCAGGCGGCTGCCGCCCAGCTGTCCTTAAGCCAATTGCCTACCCCGGGCATTAAACCAATCAATACCAGTAAATTCCTGGCCCAGACCAGTGACTACAGCAACTACCTGGCGCAAAAGCTGGCCCGGGGTGGGGAACTGAGTTCCCAGGAAAGAGACCAATTGGCCAGGTTAAGGGATGAAATGAAGCGGTTGGCCGGGGACCTCCGCCAGACAGAAGCCCAGGTGGCCAGCAAGGGTCTGCGCTGGAGCAGTTTCTACAGCACGCGCATGCCGGCGCCTTTAAGGACCATTGCCAATCTAGCCGTTCCCGTCCAGGCCCAGCCCGGACCCCTGGACGGTTTTGTTAACACTGATCGTCGCCTGCAAACCCTGCCCAGCCTTAATTATGACGGTCCCTTCTCCGACCACCTGGAAAAACCGCGTCCCCTCGGCCTTAAAGGTGGTGACGTCTCCCAGGCCGAAGCCGAACGCCGGGCCACAGCCTTTGCCAACGACGCCAGTAACAGCAATTACCGCGTCCAGGCCACCCGGACCAGCAACGGTCTCCTGCCCACCTTTGCCCTTAATTTACTGGACAACCGGCGTCCCAATGTCATGGTGCACGTTGATATCAGCAAACAGGGCGGGGAAGTCATTTCCCTCCTCAACAACCGGCCGGTGGGCGCTCCTACCCTCGACGCCGCTAAAGCCCTGGAACGGGCCACGGCTTTCTTAAAGGCCCACGGCTTTGCCAATATGCAGCCCACTTATACCGTACGCACCGATAATAACCAGGTGATTACCTTCGCCGCCAAAGAAGGTGATGTCATCCTTTATCCCGACCAAGTAAAGGTCAAGGTAGCCCTGGACAACGGCGAAATTACCGGCTGGGACGCGACACCCTACTATATGTCCCACCACAGGCGCCAGTTGCCCACACCAAAGCTAACCCCGGCCGAGGCCCGGGCCAAAATTAACCCCGGGCTCAAGGTGGAAGGCGTCCGGCCGGCCCTGATTCCCCTGCCCGGGGGGATAGAAAAGCTCACCTATGAAGTTACAACCAAACTCGACGATACCCGTTACCTCACCTATATCAACGCCGTCACGGGTGAAGAAGAAAAGGTGCTGCAAATAGTTGACGTACCCGGCGGCCAGCTGACCATGTAGCATAAATTTAACCCCGGCCCAGGAGCCATGGAGGCTTGAGCCGGGGAAAGCAGTGAACTATGGAACTAGAATTCAATTTCCAGTTGCTCCAGGACATTTTGAATGCGATTGCCGACAGAAGTCTGATCTGAACCGGCAAAGAGAAGGCCGACGGCGTAATTTTCGTTGTCCAGGATGAGGGAGCCGCTGTCCCCCGGCTGGGCAAGGGGGCCGGTAACGAACTGGTCGCTAAACATGCCGGTTAACCCTTCTTCCAGGAGTACCTTGACGGTGGCCTGGAGAACCTTAATGGTGGAGCGGGTGATGCCACTGGAACGCCCGCTCTTTACTACTTCCATGCCCAGTTCGGGCTCCCGGACGCCCTTCACCGGCCCCAGGTCCAGGATTTCCGTCTGGATAACATCTTTACTGACCGGCCGGGCCACGGCGCAATCAACAATATTGGTGGCCGCTGTCAGCTTTTGCATCCTGACCTGGTAATTGGGACGTACCAGGTGCACAAGGCGGTTGAGTATTTCCTGGAAACGCAAAGCTCGACTGCAGGTAACCTCCTGAACGACAGGATAAATAGGTACAAAGCGTTCCAGGTAGCCGATTACCTGGTCCCCGGTGCCGCCGTCATAGGGACCGGGCTGGAGGATGGGATCGCCGATGCTGGCCCGGCCGTCGCGGCCGCTTGTAATGTTGGCCAGGATATGGTTATTGGAAAGGATGAGGGGTTCCCCCGTCTGCCGGTCTTTCACCACCGCCCCGAAGGTACCGGCGGTAATTTTATAGTGGCCGATACTCATCCCCGGCCGGGCCGGCCGCTGGTACTCGGTACGGCCCAGGAGCCGCAGTTCCCCTACCTCCAGGACATCGGTGTCCGCTTCATCCAGTACCCGGGGTATCCTGGCCCCCCGCTGTAATCTAGCAACCGGTAATTTCTCCTTAACTAGGACTACTACTGCCGGCTTCCTGGTTATCTCGCCCCGGACGCTCTTAAATCCCTTCCCTACACCCACCACGTTAGGCAAACTCAAAAGGTCCTCCCGGTACCTCGATAGGGCTCTTTCTACCCTTTGCATGAGCGCCACTCCTCAAAGGTGACGATTTTAATTTACAATATGCTTGCACCCCCGGAGTGGTGCCACGGCCTTTAAGTCGCGACCATTTGTTGTATAATACTAGGAGAAACAGCCTTTGCCAAGGGAGGCTTTGCAGCCTTGCAGCCAGCCATCTACCTGGATAACAGCGCTACCACACCCGTCCTGCCCGGCATCGCGGCTGTAATGCATAAAATGCTGGTGGAAAATTACGGTAACCCCTCTTCCCTCCACGGCCTGGGTATTGCCGCTGAAAAGGCCCTGGCTCACGCCCGCCGCCAGGTAGCCGGCCTGATAGGTGCCCGTCCGGCTGAGATCTACTTTACCTCCGGCGGCACCGAAGCCAATAATTGGGCCGTATGGGGTATCAGCCGCGCCCGCCGGCGCCAGGGTAAACACATCATCACCACGGCCGTCGAACACTCCTCCCTGCTGGCCGCCTGCCGGCGGCTGGAGGCCGAGGGTTACGAGGTTACCTACCTCCCGGTGGACTCCCGGGGCGTCATTCGTCCGGCCGATCTGGAAGCCGCCTTGAGGGAAGATACTATCCTGGTAAGCGTTATGAGCGTTAACAATGAGACGGGCGCCTTACAGCCTGTTGGGGAGGTTGCCCGCCTGGTCCACAGCAAAAGCCGGGCCGTCCTGCACGTCGACCACATCCAGGGTTACGGCAAAATTCCCCTTAACTGCCAGAAAGTTGGTATTGACCTGCTGTCCCTGAGCGCCCACAAAATCCACGGGCCCAAAGGTACAGGTGCCCTATATATAAAGGAAGGGCTGCGCCTGGAGCCTTTACTCGTTGGCGGTGAGCAGGAAGCCGGCCGGCGGGCGGGGACGGAAAATACGGCGGGTATTGCTGCCTTTGGCCTGGCAGCCGAGCTTGCTGCCGCTCACATGGAGGAACGGGTGGCCAGAATGCGGGAAATAAAAATCGAGCTGGCTACGAGGCTCTTGGAATCCATCCCCGGCGCGCGAATTAACGGGCCCCCTCCGGAGGAAGGCGCCCCCCATATTTTGAATGTCTCCTTCCCCGGCGTCCGGGCGGAAGTCCTGGTCCACATGCTGGAGCAAAGGGGCGTCTACGTCTCCACCGGTTCGGCCTGCCACTCCCGCAAGCAGGAGGCCAGCCACGTCCTCAAAGCCCTGCACCTGGAACGCTGGCGCCTGGAAGGAGCCATCCGCATCAGCCTGGGGGCCCTAAATACTCCTGATGAAGTTACCCCTGCGGTCGAAGCTATAAAGGAATGTGTAACGGAACTGTGGGCTTTGTAGGAAAAAAGGCTGTTTACGGATAGTAAGATTGCCTTGTGCGGAGGAATTTTCATGTATACATCTTTACTGGTTCGTTATGGCGAGATCAGCCTGAAAGGCAACAACCGCCCTTACTTTGAAGACAAACTCCTGGCCAACATGCGCCGGGCCCTGGGCGACCTGCCGCCCCGCGGGATGCGCAAGACCTTTGGCCGCGTCTTCGTTGACCTGCATGACGACCTGGAAGCCGTAGCCCGGCGCCTGCAGCGCGTCTTCGGTATCATCTCCATGAGCCCGGTAGTCACTGCTCCCTTGGAGCTGGAAGCCATCAAAAAAGCCGCCCTGGCCGTTTTAAAGGTTTCCCCCGGCACCACCTTTAAGGTCCAGACCCAGCGGCCCAATAAACGCTTTCCCCTCACCTCGCCGGAGGTCAACCAGGAGCTGGGGGCCTATCTCCTGACCCACAGCCAGGGCCAGCAGGTAGACGTTCACCATCCCGACCGTGTTATTCATGTAGAAATCCGTGACGAAGGGGCCTACATCTACTCCCGCATCATCCCGGGACCCGGCGGCCTGCCCGTGGGGGTCACCGGCCGGGGGCTGCTCCTGATCTCCGGCGGCATCGACAGCCCGGTGGCCGGTTACATGGGTATGAAGCGGGGCCTGGAACTCACGGCCCTCCATTTCCACAGTTTCCCCTTTACCAGCGAGCGCTCCAAGGAAAAGGTCATCGACCTCTGCCGGGTCCTGGCGGGCTACAGCGGACCTTTCCGCCTGGTGGTAGCCCCCTTTACCAATATTCAGAAGGCCATCCGCCAGCACTGCCCGGAGGAATTTTACGTCACCATCATGCGGCGCATGATGTTCCGCATCGCCAGGGCGGTGGCTGCCAAAGAGGATGCCCTGGCCATTCTCACGGGAGAAAGCCTGGGCCAGGTGGCCAGCCAGACCCTCCAGAGTATGGCCGTCATCAACAAAGTGGTCGACCTGCCGGTCTTAAGGCCCCTGGTGGCCTGGGACAAGAGCGAGATTATCGAGGTAGCCCGCCGCATCGGCACCTACGCCATCTCCATCCGGCCCTACGAAGACTGCTGCACCCTCTTTGTCCCCAAACACCCGGCTACCAAACCGCCCCTGGCCCGGGTGGAGGCGGCCGAAAAGAACCTGGCCGTGGCGGAGCTTGTCGAGGAGTGCCTGGCAAGCCTGGAAATCCTCACAGTAGAGCCCGAAGATACGGGCATGTAAGCCGGCGTGCCGCGCCAGCGGCATGGGTGTCTTGTATCTGACTTCTGTTTTACGGGGGTATACCTTTGCGGATCCTTTTAACCACCCTCAACGCCAAGTACATCCACGTCAACCTGGCCCTGCGCTACCTGCGCGCCTGCTGCCGCGACCTGCCCCACACCTTTATCCTGGATGAGTTCACCATCAACGACCACCCGGAACATATCGCCGCCGCTATCTACCGGTACCAGCCCGACATGGTGGCCTTCTCCTGCTATATCTGGAACAGCGCACCCACTCTGGCCGTAGCGGCGATTCTTAAGAAAGTACGGCCGGATCTCCTCGTCCTCTGTGGTGGCCCTGAGGTTTCCTTCGACACGGCCGCCTTCCTGGCGCAAAATCCCCAGGTTGACCTGGTGATCACCGGTGAAGGGGAAATCCCCTTCCGCGCCCTCATGGAACAACTGGCCGGGCGACAGCACCCCCAGGCAGGGAGCCGGCAGGAACCCCTCCTCGCCTCCATAGCCCGGCCGGCGGCGGAGAGGTTTGCCCCGGGGCCTGTACCCGACCCGGCAGCCATCCCCGGCCTGGCCTGGCGGCGGGGCGGTGAGGTTGTCGTCAACCCGCCGGCGCCGCTACCCCGCAACCTGGACGCCATCCCCTTCCCCTACCAGGAAGACCTGGAGGCAGCCGGCAACGACCTCCGCCAGCGCACGGTATACTACGAAACCTCCCGCGGCTGCCCTTTTGCCTGCGGTTTCTGCCTCTCATCCACTACGGAGGGCCTGCGCTACTTCTCCCTAAAACGCGTCCGGGACGACCTGGAACGCCTGCTAACGGCCGGCGTCCGGGAGATCAAGTTCGTCGACCGCACCTTTAACGCCAATAAAAAACGGGCCCTGGCCATCTGGGAGTTTCTCCTCTCCCGCAGGCCCCGCGCCCGTTTTTACTTTGAAATCGCCGGCGACCGCCTGGACGAAGAGATGCTGGCCTTCCTGGACCAGGTGCCGCCGGGTCTGTTCCAGTTCGAAATCGGCGTCCAGACCATCGACGCCGGGGTGAACGCCCTCTGCAATCGCCGCCAGGACTGGACCCGCCTGGCTGCCAACACCCTCCGCCTGCGGGAAGCCGGCAGCATCCGCCTGCACCTGGACCTCATCGCCGGCCTGCCCGGGGAGACTTACGCCGGCGTAGGCAAAAGTTTCGACGCCGTAGCGGCCTTAAAACCCCACGAGATCCAGCTCGGCTTCCTGAAACTCCTGAAAGGCACGAGCCTGCGCGCCCGGGCCGGTGAATTCGGCTACCTCTTCCTCGACCGCCCCCCCTACGAAGTACTGGCCAGCAGCACCATTACCTATGAAGAGATGCTCCGGCTTCACAGCGTGGAAACCCTGCTGCGCCATTACGGCAACAGCCACCTGGCCGATCACGCCCTCGGCTACCTGGCCGCGACCGCCTTTGGCGGCAGCTGCTTCACCCTTTACGAGACCATGGCCGCCTGGTGGGAGGCCCGGGGCCTCCTGCGCCGGGGCCACAGCCAGCGGGATCTTTTTGAATTCCTGGCCGCCTTTGCCGCCGGCCTGGCCGGCCCTGCCGGTATGGCCCGGCCCGCCGCACCGGGAGAACCGTACCTGGAAGAACCCGGCGGGAAACTGGAGGCGGGACACCCTACTCCACCGGGCGCGGTACGGCCGGAACGCTTTTACCCCCTTACCGCCCGCCAGTTGGACCGTTTCTACCAGCTCCTTAAATTCGACTTTCTCTGCCGCGACCGCAGCCGGAACTTCCCGGGCTGGGTACCGCCCTCGCCCCTGACCGGGGAGGAGCGTGCAAACTACATGGCGCGAATAACCGCTCCCCGGTCCATAGAAAAATATATGCCGGGGCTCGCGAAAGAAGCCCCGGCAAACCTGCGCCGCCACGGCTTTATCGAACTCTTCCCCTGCCACCCGGAAAGACCGGAACAGGACGACCCGACCCTGGCCTTCTTTTACTACGGTCCCCAAGGTCCCCGGGCGGAGGTATATTATTTACATACGCTCCCCCCAGCAGTATAATAATTTTTAGTAAGACGGATAACGGGGGTAAGAACAATGTATAAAATAACCGTTTCCCAAAAGGGACAAATCGTTATTCCCCTGGAAATACGTAAAAACTACGGTTTGAAAAAAGGCGATCAGCTGGCAGTAGAAGATAATAACGGTATTATAACCCTGCGACCGCTTCCCAAGCATCCCTTTCTCGAGCTGCGCGGTAAATATAAAAGCAGTAGTCCCACAGATAAGCTTACTACAGCTTTAATAAAAGAAAGAACTGCTGAGCGCTCTCGGGAAAAGCGGTGAACAGTTACATGGAGACAGCAAAATTTGTTCTTGACACATACGCTCTCCTAGCCTTGCTGGAAGAAGAGCCCGGTGCCCAGATAGTAGCGGATATCATAAGCGACGATAATAATATGAGCTTCTTAAGCCTAATCAATCTGGGCGAGGCCTACTATATGCTCCTGAGGAAAAAAGGTGAAAAGGCTGCCGGTGAATTCGTCGAAACCATTTTTGCGGATGAAGGTATAACTCTCATTGACTGTCCCTGGACGAGGATTAAAGGGGCGGCACGAGTAAAAGCCTGCGGGGGATTATCCTATGCTGATTCCTTCGTTGTTTCCCTGGCTCAAGAGCTACAGGCACCGGTTATTACTGGTGATCCGGAAATCCACAAGTTGGCACCAAAACTTGGTTTCGAGGTAATCTGGATAGGCAACGCCACCCATACACCAAATCTATAGCCGCCGGTGAAAGCCCGGCGGCTATAGATTATCTCGCTGAAGATCATCCTTCCCTATCGTTGTTCACCTGGCGGTGGAAAATATCCTCCAGGCTCATTTCCTCTTCCCCTACCTTAACCTGGCTCACCACCCGGGTCACACCCCGGGCTTTAGCTGCCGCCTCCCGGGCCGCTTCCAGTTCGGTGGGATCGTCCGTCCGGCCCTTTAAGACTACTGTACCGTGGCCGTCAACGCTTTCGGCGCCAACATGGCGCAGGTCCACCCGCGGGTCCTGATCCAGCTCCTCGTTGACCTCCATGGTCACGTCCTCGTCCCGGACGGTCCCGTCGGTGCTGATAGCCACGGCATTGGCCACCCCTTTCACCCCCGGAACCTGCCGCACCAGCCTTTCGGCCCGCTCCTTCTCCTTCAGGGTATCGACGATCCCCTGGAGCTGGACCTCGCCCGCCACCACGTCGGCGTTAAGGCCATAACCGCGCAGGTCCTTGTCCTCGCGTAAGGCTTGCCGCACTTTTTCCCGTAGAGATGCATCGTCTACCATATTCATCCCCCTCGCTGCTGATATTTCTATTTTGCCCCGGCAGCGACAGGTTATATGAAGAGGCCCTGGAATCGCGCCTGTCTGGAGAGGATCAACCCCCAAACAGGGCTTGCCAAAAGCCAGAGGGTGGGTTATATTAATATTGACAACCTTAGATGGAAAAATGGACAGGTGCCCCCGGGAGGGGGAGAATAGGGAAGTCCGGTAACCGCCTTTTCAGGCGGCGATCCGGCGCGGTCCCGCCACTGTGAGCGTGGAGTTGGCGATATAACGCCACTGGGATAGTTCCCGGGAAGGCATCGCAAAACAAGGAAGCGCGAGCCAGGAGACCTGCCTGTCCATATGACCTCTCACCTTCGCCAGGAAAGGGGAGAAGCAACCGGGGATGATGGTAAAGTCCCCAGCCGGAAGACGGCTGGGGACTTTTTTGTTGAGGGTGGCCCGGCCCCATTTCGCCCCTGACAAAATCTTCTTTAGAAAGGAGAAGCAAACATGGCAAAACCGGAACTTTCCTCCCCGGCCGTTAAGGCAAGCCGCTGGACGGCCAGACGACTGGCCACCCTGGCCATGCTCATCGCCCTGTCAACTGTGGGCGCCAATCTAAAAATACCCAGCATCACCGGCACCCCGGCCTTCGATTCTTTTCCCGGCTTTCTCGGCGCCCTCATCCTGGGTCCCGCCGACGGGGCCCTGATAGCTTCCCTGGGGCACCTGCTCACCGCCTTTACCGCCGGGTTCCCCCTCACCCTGCCCCTCCACCTGGTTGTTGCCGCCGGCATGGCCGCTGTCGTCGCCCTTTTTGCCCTCTTCTACCGCTTTTCCCCCTGGCTGGGGATAGCAGCGGGAATAGCCCTCAACGGCCTGTTACTCCCGGCGCTGTTTATCCCCCTGCCTGGGTTCGGCAAAGCATTCTTCCTGGCCATGGTGGTGCCCCTGCTGGTGGCTTCCACCCTGAACATCGTCCTGGCCGCAACTGCCTTCACCAGCCTGCGCCGGGTATTTCCCGCTAGCTATGCCGCCGGCCGGGGGAAAGGTGAAGGTAAATGACCCCGGCCACCCTTTCCCCCCGCCGCTACCGGGATTTGACCATCCTGGACCTGGATGCGCAGAGAACCCTGGTGATCGCCTGCGACTCCGCCGGGGCCATCGGCCCCAAGGAAGCCGACGTGGTGCGGGTGCCGGGATACGTCCTGGGCCGCTTTACCGCCAGGGTAGCCCTGATGGAAATCCTGGCGGTAGGCGCCTGGCCAGTCTGCATCGTCAACACCCTCTGCGTGGAACCGGAACCTGCAGGTGCGGCCATCCGGGAGGGCGTGGCCGACGAGGTCCGCTCGCTGGGTATCGACCCGGAGAAAGCCCTCACCGGCAGCAGCGAAAAAAACGTCCCCACTATCCAATCCGGGATAGGGGTCACCGTCATCGGCCTGGCGGCAACCACAGCGCTGTTAATGGGACGCCTGGCCGCCGGCGACGCCCTGGCCCTCTTCGGGCGGCCCAAGGTCGGAACCGAGGTCTTCCTCGACGACCCGGAAATCGTAGACCTAAAAACCGTGCGCCTGCTCCTCGACCAGCCGGGCATCCGGGAAATCGTCCCCGCCGGCTCCCGGGGCATCCTGGCCGAGGCCCTGGACCTGGCCGCTTTATACAGGCTGCAAATCAACTGGCGGCCGGGCCTACCGGAGCTGGACCTGCGCAAGTCGGCTGGCCCCGCCACCTGCATCCTCGCCGCCGGCGACCCGGCCGCCCTGGAAACCGCGGGGCGCAGGGCGGGAAAACCCTTCTGCCTGCTGGGCACCCTGGAAAATTAAAAACTCGCTCTCACCCCGGCGTCCAGGGCGCCATCAACGGCACCAAATCTAGTATAAGAGAAGCCCAAGCCCCATCTTGACTTAGTCCGTTAACTTAGTCTATATTAGCTATAAGGGAGGTGGTTTGCAATGTCTTTCCAAGTAAACATTCATGAAGCCAAGACCCACTTTTCCAAGCTGTTAGCCCAGGTGAAAGAAGGCCGGGAAGTAATTATTGCCAAAGCCGGCAAGCCAGTGGCGCGCCTGATCCCGATAACAAGCGACAAGCCTGAACGACGACACCCCGGCAGCGCCAAGGGCAAAATCACTATAGCTCCGGATTTTAATGCCCCCCTGCCCGAAGCTATTCTTAAGGAGTTTGAAGAATGAAAGCTCTCTTAGACACCCTTACTTTTTTATGGTGGATTACCGAGGATCCCCGGTTATCATCGCGGGCTCGCGAAATAATAAGCGACGGCGAAAATATATTATATCTCAGCGCCGCCAGCTGTTGGGAAATGGCAATTAAAGCCCGCCTGGGCAAGTTAGAAATGCCGGCTAATATTACATCCTTTATCACCGACCAGATGGCTATCAATGCCATTACTCCCCTGGCTGTGGAAATTAGTCATGCCCTGCATGTTTATACCCTTCCCAACCATCATCGCGATCCTTTTGACCGGCTTCTCGTTGCCCAGGCCCAGATAGAAAACCTGCCTATTCTTACCGCCGATCCCCAAATTGCCCGCTATGCAGTCAAAATAATATGGTAATCGCCTAATTAAGACACCTGCTTAAAGGTACGGGTTTGTAGCAGGGCCTGGATAATCCTGACATTAGCCTGCGTGTTCTTCCGGATGGCTTCCCTACCGGCAGGCCGCAGCCGGTCCAGGGGGTGCAGGTCGGCCTCGCCGCAGATATCCACGCCGCATACCTCCCTGGCACGGCTGATCGCCTGCAGAAGCAGGAGGAGGTCCGCCAGGGACATCTCGCCCTGCTCCCAGTTGGTGATAGCGTCCTGGCGGCGCAGGACGTCTTTATCGACGCTGATATAGACGGACCGGGTGGGGATCAGGGCGATAATTCTGCTATAGGTATCTCCCATTCCCCTGGAGGTAACGGGCGGGAACTCGCTTGAAAAATCCCGTAAGCAGATGGAAGGAACATATACGACCTTCCGCAGCAGGCCGGGATCGACCCCGATGAAACTATCCGGCCGGGCGCCAATGATAATCGCTTTTTTAAGGTTGGGCAACCTCAGGGCCCAGGCTACCCAGGAACTGCAGGAAAGAAGGGCAAAGGCGGGGGAAAGCTTGAGGTCGGCATGGTTATCAAAAAGAACCAGGGTGAAAGGGCGGTCTACAGTCTGCATAAGCAGGTAAGAGACATAGTGATAGTCCCCGCTCCCCACGAAGAAGATCCCCTTTTTGTCCCGGATCCTCCCGGCGATCTGCCTCAAAGCCGCCCGGTCGCAGAACAGCCTGGTCCCCTTGAGGTCCCTCAAGTCCACCTGGCTATGGGGGAAACGGTGAAGTTCTTCCTGCATGGTCAGGGTGTCGTCAAAATTGAGCAGGGTGACGGCCATGGAGCATGAGACACCCATCTGAACCCTCCCCGCAACAAGTTTGACTTATAGTTCTATTTTAACCCTTCCGGCTGCGAAAATAAACACCGGGCGCGCTGGTATTTACCCGGGTAACAAGGAGGAAAATAATCACCTAATACTCCTGTTTAAACAAAAAAGCACCCTCAAACGGGTGCCTGGAATCTATCTATAGTATTCTTCAAGCCGCCTTCTCCAGTACAATCTTGCCCTCCCGGGCTACGGCCCGGACTTTGTCGCCAGGGGCAATTTTCCCGGCCAGCATCTCATCGGAGAGCTGGTCTTCGATGAGGGTCTGGATGGCGCGCCTCAAAGGCCGGGCGCCAAAGGCCTCGTCGAAGCCTTCTTTGATGAGGATCTCTCTGGCTTCATCAGTTACTTCTACAGAGAGCTTATTCTCCTCCAGGCGGCGGTTCAGTTCGGCCAGCATCAAGTCGACTATCTTCCTGATATCATCCCTCGAGAGGGCATGGAAGACGATCAACTCGTCGATGCGGTTCAGGAACTCGGGCCGGAAGGTCCGCCGCAACTCTTCCATAATATGCTTCTTCATTTTCTCGTAAGACTCGGCCGCTACTTCACTGGTGGAAGCTTTAAAGCCCAGGCTCTCCCGCTTGATGGTGCTGGCGCCGATATTGGAGGTCATGATAATCACCGTGTTACGGAAGTCCACGGTGCGGCCCTTGGCATCCGTGAGCCTCCCGTCGTCCAGGACCTGCAGCAGCACGTTAAAGATGTCCGGGTGGGCCTTTTCAATCTCGTCAAAAAGGACCACGCTGTAGGGCCGGCGCCGGACGGCCTCCGTTAATTGCCCGCTTTCCTCGTAGCCGACATAGCCGGGCGGGGCGCCCACCAGCCGGGAGACGGTGTGCTTCTCCATGTACTCGGACATATCGAAGCGGATCATGGCGTCTTCATCACCGAAGAGAGCCTCGGCCAGGGCCCGGGCCAGCTCCGTCTTGCCGACACCGGTGGGTCCCAGGAAGATAAAGGAGCCGATGGGCCGCTTGGGGTCCTTGAGGCCCGCCCGGGCGCGGCGTACAGCCCGGGCCACGGCGTGGACAGCCTCATCCTGGCCGATGACCCGCTGGTGCAGGACATCTTCCAGGTGGAGGAGCCGCTCGCTCTCCTCCTGGGCCAGCTGGGTAACGGGGATACCCGTCCAGCTGGAAACAATCTGGGCGATGTCTTCCGGAGTCACCACGGATTTCTCCAGGCCCTTTTCCTTCTGCCACTCACCCTTTTTGGCTTCTAACTCTTCTTTAATCTTCTTTTCCTCATCCCTCAAAGCAGCCGCCTTTTCAAACTCCTGTGCGTGGACAGCAGCCGCCTTTTCCTTCTCCAGTTCTTCCAGGCGCGCTTCCAGCTTCTTGACATCGTCGGGAGCAGTGTAGACTTTGAGGCGCACCCGGGAAGCAGCCTCGTCAACCAGGTCGATGGCCTTGTCGGGCAGGTACCGGTCAGTGATATAGCGGTCGGAAAGCCTGGCCGCCGCCTCCAGGGCCGCATCGGAAATCTTCACCCGGTGGTGGGCCTCATAGCGGTCCCGCAGGCCCTTCAGGATGGCTATGGTCTCCTCCACCGTGGGCTCGCCGACCATAACGGCCTGGAAACGGCGCTCCAGGGCGGCGTCCCGCTCGATGTGCTTGCGGTACTCGTCAATGGTAGTGGCGCCGATGGTCTGCAGTTCGCCCCGGGCCAGGGCAGGCTTCAGGATGTTGGCAGCGTCGATAGCCCCCTCGGCCGCCCCGGCGCCAATGAGGGTATGCAGCTCGTCAATAAAGAGGATGACGTTACCGGCGGCCCGGACTTCATCCATAACCCGCTTGAAGCGTTCTTCAAACTCGCCCCGGTACTTGGTGCCGGCCACCATGCCGGACATATCCAGGGCCACTACCCGCTTATCCCGCAGGACTTCCGGTACCTGGTTCTGGACAATCTTCTGGGCCAGGCCTTCAACGATGGCCGTCTTGCCTACGCCGGGATCGCCGATTAAAACGGGGTTGTTTTTAGTCCGGCGGCTTAGAATCTGGATGACTCGTTCAATTTCCTTCTCCCGGCCGATAACCGGGTCCAGCTTGTCCTCCCGGGCCAGGCGAGTGAGATCCCGGCTGAACTGGTCCAGGGTGGGCGTCTGCCCCGGCCGCTGCGGCTGCATCTTGACCGTGCCAGGGGCGCCCATGGGCTGGAAGGCCCCTCCTCCGGGGAACCCGGCCATGCCAAAGGGCAGGTTGCCCAGGAGGACGGTCCACCCGCCAGCCTGGGGCTGCCCCCCGGCACCGCCCAGCAGGGCGATGACCTGCTGGCGGATTTTATCGGGGCTGAGCCCCAGCCCGCTCAAGACCTGGGCCGCCAGGCCTTCGCCTTCTTCCAGCAAGCCTAAGAGAATATGTTCTGTCCCCACATAGTTTACGCCCTGGCGCCGGGCTTCTTCATTGGCCAGCTCCAGGACCCTTTTCGCCCGCGGTGTCAGGCCAATTTCCCCACCGGCAGGGGCTTCCCCCGGCCGGATAATTTTACGCACTTCATCACGTACAGCTTTGACGTTAACTCCCAGGTTGGTCAGGGCCCGGGCGGCGACGCTGTCGCCTTCCCGCAAGATACCCAGCAGGATATGTTCGGTCCCAATGGCCGGGTGATGCAGGGCCCTGGCTTCTTCCTGGGCCAGGCGCAGGACCCGGTTAGCCCTTTCGGTAAAACGCGGTGACATGATTATTCCACCTCCGGAAATTAATTTATCCGCCTTGTGGCCCATGCGGATTACTACCGTTAGCCACTCAGCCTGCTAAAAGTTCCCGTACCATAGCCGCCCGGCGCACGTCGCGCTCAAAGGGCGTCATCTCTTTCCCGGCGGTAAACTGCAGGTAGGCCGGCTGGATGCGCACCATAAGCTGGTTTATCAGCCGCTGGTCGAGGCCACGTAAAATTTTCATCTCTACTCCCAGGCGGACATCCGAAAGCAGCTGCAGGGCTTCCTGGGAAGTCAAGATGCGGGCGTTGGTCAGGACCCCGTAGGCCCGGCCCACGCGGTCCTCCAGCTGCCAGCGGTTTTGCTTGCGCAGCAGTTCCCTGGCTTCCCTTTCCTGGTCAGCCAGCCGTACAGTGACTGCCGAGAGGTTATTAATAATCTCTTCTTCCGAACGTCCCAGGGTAATCTGGTTGGAAATCTGAAAGATGTTGCCGTGGGCTTCTGTTCCCTCGCCGTAGAGGCCCCTCACTGCCACTCCCACTTTGGTCAGGGCCGTCAATACCTGCCCGGCCTGTTTGGTCAACACCAGGGCCGGCAGGTGGAGCATGGTGGAAGCCCTTAAGCCCGTACCGACATTAGTAGGACATGCGGTAAGGTAGCCCCTTTCCTGGTCAAAGGCAAAGTCCAGTTCGTTTTCCAGGGCATCGTCGGCAGCGTCGGCCAGGCGCCAGGCTTCATGAAGCATCAGGGCCGGTAAAAGGCACTGCAGGCGCAGGTGATCTTCTTCATTGACCATGATGCTGATGGCCTCATCATCCCGTAAAACTACTGCCTTTTCCCCCTTGCCTTCCGCCAGGTCCGGGCTGATGAGGTGTTTCTCCACTAGTATTTGCCGCTCCACCGGCGACAATTCTCGTAAGGTCTGGAGCCTTAATTCACCAACGGCCTGGAAAACCCCTGGCGCCCGGATGGCCTGGCCCACCTGGCGGATAACCTTCACTTCCTGGGCCTCGTTCATCAAATTGGGAAAGGGCATCCCCTTCAGGTTACGGGCCAGCCGGATGCGGCTGGAAATGACGATGTCGGCCTGGGGACCGGAACCCTCCATCCATTTGCTGTTACGCTCTAAATTCAGGCTCATTGCCAGCCCCCCTGTTCTCCCAGGCGATTCTCCAGGTCGCGAATGCGGTCCCGGACCTGGGCAGCCTTTTCAAATTCTTCTTGCTCGACCAGCTGCTGCAGTTGCGCCCTCAATCTTTCAATCTCCCGGCGCACCCGTAAATTGCCGCCGGCCCGGCGAGGCACTTTGCCGCGGTGCTGGCTGCTGCCCTGGATGCGCCGGATCAGGGGATCCAGGCGCGAGGCCAGGTAATGGTAACAGTCGGGGCATCCCAGCCGCCCCGTCTGGTGGAACTGCTCGTAGCTCAGGCCGCACTCCCGGCAGCGTTCCACTGCCGGCGGGGCTTTGACCTCCAAGCCCGGGTCATAATCCAGCAACCCGGCTAAAAATTTGGGAATGGAAAAGTCGAGCTGGGGCTGCATTTCCCGGGCACACTCCTGGCAGAGATAAAGCTCCGTCTTATCGCCGTTGATAATCCTGGTGACGTGGACACTGGCCGGTCTCTCCTGGCATCGTTCACAAAGCATTTTCTAGCCCCCTTTTATCCTGCGCTGGGGAAATCATCGCGCATTAAGGTTAAAATTATAGCCTTCATAATACAGGCCCGCACCTGGTCGCGCCTGGGTAGTTCCACGGGTAAAGCCTGGCGGTTAATGGCTGCCGCCAGGAGCAATTGCTCCCGCCGGGTTAACAACCCCTCCTCCCCCAGGCGCTCCAGCAACTCCACGGCTGCCTCCTGGGAGAGGTATTCACCCAGGGCTTCATGTACCCAACCTTTTAGCCGCTCCTCGGCATTTAAGGGTACCCTGGCAATGCGGATATAGCCACCACCCCCCCGGCGGCTTTCCACCAGGTAGCCCCTTTCAATGGTAAAGCGGGTGCTGAGGACATAGCTGATCTGCGAAGGTACGCAGGTAAAGCGCTCGGCCAGTTCCTGGCGCTGCAACTCTACTATCCCATCGGCACTGCTTTTTAACAGCCACTTGATGTAGTTTTCTATACGATCGGCCAGGGTTTTACCTTCCATCCATTGGCCCACCCCCCCTGGGTCTCCCTTTTGATTTTGACTTTCTTTTTCCTTTTGACTTTCCTTGACTATTTTATACTGCAAAAATTACCTTTTAGCAATATCAAGCTGTACCTGTTTTATCCAATTCCTGACTTTCTGACACCTAAAAAGCTATCATGCTCCTTTTTTTAGACTATTGCTGGCTAAATCGCCTGTTTTTAAAGAAGGCTATAGAATCGTCCCCTTCTAGCCATACTAGAGTTACATTAGTTCCATTTGCTGGTACCTTTTATATAAAGGAGAAGATTAACTTGACCCAGGCGGAGATAAAAGCAGTCTTAACGCAAGCTGTTGCCACTCCGAATCCCCTGTTGCAGCAACTCTTGAACCATGCCCTCACCGGCGGTAAGGGCCTGCGGCCTACCTTAGTTTTATTATGTGCCCGTTTCGGCATGCATGATACCCTGGAAGTCCGACAAGTGGCGGTCGCCATAGAACTTATTCACCTGGCCTCCCTGATCCACGATGACGTCCTGGACGGGGCGACCGTCCGCCGCAACCTGCCCGCCCTTCATTACCTCTATGGTACCGTACCGGCCGTCCTCACCGGTGATTACCTCTTTGCCACCGCCTTTGGTCTCCTGGCCAGAAGCAAAAAAGCCGTTCTCACCACAGTTACCGAAGCCATCCGTTCCATGTGTAGCGGGGAAATCCAGCAATTAACAGTTACTGGCCCCGACACAAAGGCCTATTTCACCTATATCGGCCAAAAAACGGCCACCCTCTTCAGTGCCGCCTGCCGTTGCGGTGGTATTCTCTGCCGTTTAAAGCGTCCCCAGCAGGATTATTTAGCCCGGTTCGGCTGGCACCTGGGCCTGGCCTACCAGATTGTTGACGATTACCTTGATCTTTTCGGCTCCGCCGCCAAGATGGACAAACCCAACCGCCAGGACCTGGCACGCGGCATCCTTACCCTGCCTGTTTTACGCTTTTTAGAGCTTTCTCCGGAGGCTGCCCGGTGGCAGGAAAAAATAAGCCGCGGCCTGACGGCCACGGAAACAGAGGAACTGATTGCTGCCGCCCGGCACTTGAACTGCGATGAATATACGGCTGCCGCAGCAGGAGAGCAAATTGCCCTGGCCCTGGAGGCCCTGGATAAACTGCCGGTAAACCCGGTACAGGAAGACCTGGCTTTACTGGCTTCCCGTACCCTGGACCCTCTCGAGGAATTAATTTAAGTTGTCCTGGCGGCTAAATTACGCCAACCCGCCGCAGGGTTTTACAAAGAAGGTACAGGTTCTGGGAGAAGCTACCGGCGGCCCGGAGGACCGCCTCCCTGGTAGAAGCCTGTTTCTGCCCGGCTACTTTGGCATCAGAAAGGTACAGGGCCGGCAAGCCCCGGACAACCATCAGGTGGAAGGCAGGGTCAGGGAGATCTTGTGCCTTTTCCAGGGATTGTTCCAGGAAAAACTGTAATCGCCGGGCGGCCTCCTCTTCATCGCAGTAGAAGGCGCAAAAGTTTAGATCGCCCCCTTCCCGGTCCTCCTGCTGGTCAATAAAGTAATCAAGCAGGATATGTAAACCCCCGATCCAGGGAAAATAAGCTTTTTTTAGCCTGGTTACCTCGGGCGCCGTTAGTTCTTCCCTGGCGGCCACGGCTATAAGGGCAAAGATGCCCAGGGTTGAGCCTGTGGCTGCCGCCAGTTCCCACCAGTAAATAGGTGCGGGTATTTGTCCCAGTAAAGGTTCCAGCCAGGACTGTAACCTCTCCTGTCGCCTGGTTATGTCTATATGCTTGGTCGCCTGGAGGCGGCAGTATAAAACGGCCAGGTACAAGATTTCCTCCTGTACTATTTTATATCCTGGCAGTACCATCAGGGCCTGCCGGCAGGCGCGGACCAGGGCCTGGAGATAACCGCCATCCTGGCGGTAGGGGTAGCTGGCATAATAGTCATGCTCTGCCCTCCCGGGACGCAGGGCATCGGTAAAGGCCAGGTGCAGCTGGCGAAATGCCTTTTCATCCAGGACACCGGCCCGGTCACAGAGGTTATCCAGGTAGTCACTAATGGTTTGCAGGGCTACAATGGCCTGGAGGATTTGCTGCCGGTACCGGGGTGGCCAGGTGGCATAGACACTCCCCCCCTGGCAGTGGAACTTCTTAAAGGTAAGGCTCGCCAGGGCCTGTTGCTTTAGTTCCGGTTCCGGGCTGCTGGCTGCCAGGTGTCGCCAGCGCATTAATTCCCTGTTCACCGCCGGAAAGGCCTGGAAAAGTAAGCGCCCCAGGAGAATTAGATTTTCTGGTGCTTTTGGCATTATCTAATCACTCCATTAGCCACATTATAACCCGGGGGAATCAATATATACCTGGCTGGGTGGCAGACCAAAACCTGCTCAAGGGGTCAACGTTCCCGCAGAAGCAGAGTAAATAACCTGGAGGCAAGAATTATTTAGCAACAAAAAGGCCCCTGCTAGGGTTAACCTAACAGGGGTTGAGGGGAATGGCTCCCCGGGCAGGGCTCGAACCTGCAACCACCCGGTTAACAGCCGGGCGCTCTA
>NZ_LTBC01000010.1 GCF_001594015.1 Moorella mulderi DSM 14980 | reverse complement strand
TCCAGCCATATTTCAAACACTCGCCGGTAATTATCTTTCCGCTGGAAAGAATAACTCTCAAGTATGGCCTCTTCCCGGCCTTGCGGTAGAAAATAAACGTCTCCTTTAATGGGTCAGCAGGTTTAATCCTAAGCCTGCCCTTCCTTTTCCAGGGACAACCTATAATTGCCAATAATTCAATTACGCCAGTAATCATCGCTGCCAAATACGAAATGACGAACACGGTGGCAAGGGCAAAAATATCTATAGGTTTGCTGGCGCCGGCGCTAATCTCCTTAAGGGTTGATAAAAAACGCGAAAAGGCTGTTGTTCTACCCGCCAATTCCAGGGTGAAGAGGATTATAAGGGTTAAGGTAAATATAAAAACCCCATTCTGAATTGCATATGGTATAGCGCGTTCTTCCCTCCTGTATCCCGCAACTGCTAATCTTGCGTAGCCTGGCAGATAGACCAGTAAGAGGAACAACATTACCGCCAGGGTCAAGCCTTTATCCATTCAGGAACACCACCTCTCAAAATCCAACTCCTTGCGAATAACTTCCTGAATAGTTAACGATTGCCCCTTCTCATTTCGACGTTCTTTTATTAGATCCTCCCACATAGAAACCAACACGCCCAAGACAAAGCTACTTGCAAACGCGATAATAAACCAGAACCCCATTTTGAGAATAAGGACGTTATAATACACATCGCCGCTATACCAGGAGTAGATAGCCGCAGCTATAAATCCTACTACGCCTAAACCAAAAACGAAAGGAGCTGATTTCCAGCAATAAAACAAAGGTAATAGCCATGCCGGAAATTCCAAAACGTCATACCACAAAAAAGGAATTTTCTCCTGAAAATAAACCTTCCACATAAAATCCGCCTCCTAATTTCAAATATGCCAGGGAGCCGGGTTTCCCCGGCTCCCCTTCTCAATGCCCCGCATTGCTGTCCTTCCGGCATCACTTTTTCGGCCCCTGCGTCTGGGCCGCCTGGCCGTTATTGGAGGAAGGCTGGCCGCCAAGCAAGGCGCTGACCTGTCCCTGCTGCCCCTCTTCCCCCGGCCGTGGCTCGCGGTGCAGAAAAAGGGCCTGTCCATCTTTATCTTCCCAAATTCCCTCTATTGCAAATCGAACAGCAGCTACTTATGCTTTACTACTCTCATCCGGGACTATTCTCCAATGGCTCCAAGTCAAACACAGAATAAAGCGTGCATAGTAAAATAAAGCCGGGAATAAGAAGGCTAAAGAAACATATGATACTTTTTAACCATAAACCTTTTATCATGTATAAAACTGCTGGCCAATACACAAGGAAAAAGTAATTAACACCTCGAATTACACTTAAGTAAAGGTCGACTTCTATATTAAAGTTAGTGAGTTTCCCAATAACAGGGGTAACCCTCTTTGATAAATGGAAGATACCAACCCAAAATAATTTGGTCACCGGTAAAAGCAATGGAACGCTAATCAACCATAGATAAAGGAGTTGGTACCAAAGCAAATTAGTAACGGACCATATATTTCCGGGGTATATAAGATTAATCCCTAAAATACTTGAGATATTTACGTCCGCCAAAGAACCTGCTACCAACTCTTCAATTTGAGGTGATTTCAAGATATGAATAACCAGCAATATAGCAACGACAATCAAGAAAGCAAAAACAATCCTGCAGAGTACATAAAAAGTATCCCTATTCATGATATGCTGAGGATACCTCCCTTTGGCGTGATAAATCCCTGTTTGATTTCTGGTGTATTAATATTAACTGGAATTAGTTATATGCTTAGTTATATATTTTTTCTGCGATGGCTTATAAAGAACCATATGCAGCTCCTTATTTTTATGACCCTATTTATACCCTTCCTTTTATTTCTCGCCTTAGCATATTGTTTAAGTCTACTTTGGGGCTATATACCAGTTGGGAGAGTATTCTCCCTAACAAAAAAAAGAAATAACATATATGAAGCCCAATTATCGCCCCTTGCCTGTTTACATTACAAGAATAAAAACCCCAGGTATTTCTTGCTACACGATTTCAATTTTTTGCTTGTCATGGTACTTAACGACACTCGGATTAAAACCCTAAAAACAATAACGTGGCTCATTACTCCTGAACAAATAAAAAAGTTTTATGTACAGCCTACCAGCTATAAAGAGATAAAATTTCCGAGAGGTATTATAATGGGTAGATTTATGGCTTCAATGATTGGCTTATTTTATAATGTGCTTAAGCTGCGGACTTCGCTCTCCCGGAAATTTAAAAAACAGCGGCGTGAACTAAGAATAAAGCGAAATATAGTAAAGCCAAAGCCTATTATTTTCACAGCCACCTTTTATGAGTACGTGTGGGATCTAGAGAAAATTAGAAAGCATGTAATATGAAAAGAGCCAGTTATGGAGCCGGGTTTCCCCGGCCCCCCTCTCAATGCCCCGCATTGTTTTCCTTCCGGCATCACTTCTTCTGCCCCGGGGCCACCTGGCCTGGATTAGGGGACGGCTGGTCGCCAGGCAGGCCACTAACCTGTCCCTGCTGCACCTGCTCCCCCGGACGGGGCTCCCGGTGCAGGGCTAAGGCCTGGCCGTCCTTTACCAGGGCGTCAATGGTATCGCCGGCTTTAAACCATTTCGTGAGGTCTGCTTTTTGTCCCGGCTTGTCCACAAAATTCATCCCCACCTGGATAGAGGTAAACTCGTTGGTGGCCAGGGTTATGGTCTGGCCGATATCCCCGCCGCCTTTTTCGACCTTAAGGGTCAATTTGTCCGGCTCGACCGCCGTGATGGTCCCATGCCGCACCATCTTATTCATCTCTTCCTGCTGTTTTTTAGCCATCTCCACGGCCTGCTTACGGGGAGCGGCGACATATTTGTAGTACCCGCCGCCGAAACCGGCAGCTGCTCCAGCTATAAAAGCCCCCGCAATTATTAAAGCTAAAATATTTTTACGCATAAGCATTACTCCCTTCGTTCTTTTTTATTCGTTTTTTTAGATCTGCTCGCGTTTAAATACCGCCCGGACCGAGATGTCAATCCATTTGCTCCAAAAGCTTGCACCGGGATTGATCAGGACCGGCAGGCCGGGGCAGAAGTTTTCCGCATGGTAATTTACAATAGCCGTACAATAGGTCCCGTCGTCATACAGCTTGACATCCACCGCCGGGTCAAACGGCCCGGGGTAATTCTTCGCCGGAGTAGGGGCGCTGCTTATCCCTATCTGGCTCGCGCCGCTTTCCGGCGGCGGTGGGCCGTTCATCACTGCAGCGCTCTGGCCGCTGTTTTTTGATACCGGCAGGGTATTGGCGATCACCTCCTTCGCTTTGTCCCTGGCAAGGCCGCCGTCATGGTAAACCGCCAGGGTCCTTGCCGCTTCCCTGGCCGCCGAAGCAGTCACCGTCTTGGTTACATAGAGGTGCACCAGCATCACGCCGGCCAGGGTAAAATACAGGACAAAAGGTGCCATGAGAAGCATTTCTAACGTGGTTATGCCTTTTTGGTCTCGCACTTGGCCGGTCACCTCACTTAAAAAAATGACCCTCCCTGAGGGGCTGCAGGAAGGGCGTACGTGGAGGAAAGGCTGGGGGAAACTGCCTCCTCCAAAAAAGAAAAAGCCCACCGGCATAAGGCAGGCGGGCGTGTCGAGAGGTATTATGAAGGGAACTGGGGCACGATATGGTTATTCCACCAGGGAACTACAAAATCTTTGGCACCAAAATAAGTAGCAATTAAAAGTATTGTCGCCACCCCCAGGATCAGCATCATTTCCAGGGTAGTCAACCCTTTGTTGTTCTTAAGGGCGGCTGCTTTAGCCCCGATCCAGCAACAGACCTTTTGCGCTATGTTGGCCATAGGCAATCACCTCCTTCCGGCAGACTACAGTTTAATGCAGCAAAGCGAATACCACCCCGGTGAAAAGGAAGGGCGCCAGAGGCAGGCCGTCAAGGTACCTGCCCTTTAACTTTAACGCCAGCGCCAGGGCACCCCCCAAGATAAAAGCGAAGGACAGGGCCTCAGCGCCGGCGGCAACGCCCAGGGCCGCCGCCAGGGCCGGCATGAATTTGGCATCACCACCTCCCATGCTTTGAGGATAAATAAAAGCCAGCAGCGTCAACGGCAGGGCCAGCATTGCTCCCGCTAAGGGTTCCAGCCACCGGCCGTCGAGCCACCATAAGAAAACCCCGGCCACAGCCAGGGTGATGGAAACCTGGTCGGGGATCACCCGTTTCTCCAGGTCGCTTAAGGCCGCCGCCAGGGCCAGGGTAAGGATTATCATCCCCCGCAGGTAAGTGAGGGAAAAGTGGTTCGCCGCCAGCAGCCAGGCGGATATGAGGCCCAGCAGTATTTCTGTCAAGGGATAACGCAGGGGTATCTCCTGGCCGCAGTACCGGCACTTGCCTCGTGCCAGGATGAATCCCAGGACGGGTAACAACTCCCACCAGGAGAGGACCCGGCCGCAAGTTTCGCAGTGGGATCTGCCCCGGATTACCGTTTCGTTCCGTGGCAGGCGATAGGCCAGCATACCGGCGTAACTGGCCAAGATAGTCCCATAGATAAAACCGGCTACAGCATAAAAAGTTTTCATTGCGGCACGACCACCGCTTCGGCTACGCCGGTCGAGCCAATGGGTTTTAAAGCCTTTTCCTGGCCGTAGAGGTAAAAGAGGGGTTCGGCGGCAAAGGTTTTAAGCTTTGCCACCACCCGGACAAGGTACTTGTTGTTATCCATCACCCATCCTGTAAAGTCATCAGTAGTCGCAGCCGGCTGGACGTTAAGCTCGACCATCCTCTGCCGGCCTTCCGCGCCCTCCAGGAGCCGCGCGTTTTGCAAGAAGGTGGGCCGGGCCGCCGCCTCCGCCACCGGCGGGTCAATGACGGCCTGAAGGCTCACTAACTCCTGCCTGACCCCGGTTATATTCCCGTTCCCGTCCGTTATCGGGACGTACTGGTACTGGGGCACTACCCGGGCGGTTAACGCTCCCGCCAGGGCGGCGGCGTCTACCGCCGTTTGCAGCTGTCCCCGAATGGAGTGGATGCGGCCGATGTCCAGGGCAATCATCCCAATTAGCAGGGCTATGGGCAGCATCAGCATGGCCATGGTGGTGGCCAGGGTCCCCCGTTCATCCATGCAAATTCTCATACTGCTACCCTCCGATCAAGGCTTTAATGATGCTAATGGCAATTGGCCCCAGGATAATCAAGGCGGCGGCCGGGAAGACCGTCAGGACTACCGGCACGATAATCCTGGACTCCATCTTTCTGGCTATCTCTTCTATGCGCGCATCCCGCGCCCGGCGCATCTCACGGGCATATCCCAGGAGCACATTGGGCAGGTTGCTGCCGCCGTGGCGCAGGGCGTTCTTGATGGCCGCCGCGAAGTCGTCGGCCTCGGCCATGTCCAGGCGCGAGGCGAAATTATCCAGGGCCTGGGGCAGGGGTGTTCCCAAGTCGTACTCTTCCAGCAGTAGAGTGATTTCCGGTCCTAAAACTCCTGGCGAACTGGCAGCGTTGCGAAAAGCGGCGATCAGGGGCACGTTGGCGCTTACGGCCAGGGCTGTCTTTTCTACGAACACCATAAACTCGCGGGTCAGGTCCCGGCGTTTCCGCGTCGCACGGTGATCGAGCATCGCTTTGGGCAACAAAAACCCCGCCAGGGGCAGGACCGGCGCCAGGATTGGTAGGATTATCCCAGTCCAAGCCAAAAGAAAGGCTATTAACAAGGTACTGGCACTTGCCGCCAGCCACAGGCCCAGCCATTCTTCGGTACTGAAACCGTATCCCGCCAGCCGCAGGCGATTGCCCAGGGCCTCCTGGTCCAGGAAGTCGCGGGCCAGCGGCAATTTGCGGGCCAGGTCGCCCAGCTTCATCGTCAGGCGCCGGGCCTTTTCTTTTATGGGTATCCGGGGCCGGTCAAATTGTTCCAGGGTTTCCGCCAGGGGGTTCCTGCCGGCCAGTCCGGCTAAGCCTATGGCCATAAAAAATACCGCCGCGGCGGCCGTAAGGGGGAAAATCATAACTTCATGCCTCCTTTCAAACCAGTTTAAAGTACCTGGAAAGCAGCATGCCGGAGAGGCCGGCGCACCAGCCCAATAAAGTAAAAAGGACGCCGGGCTGCTGGTAGAATTTCAGTATGGCCAGCACCGCTACCAGCATTTCCAGCAGGTGCATACGATCTTGCCTTCCTCCCGGCCCAACCAGGAGGAAACGGCGGCCCGGATAAGCGCACGGACGATGGCCATGCCCAGGAAAGCGGTGGCCGCACCCAAGAGCATGCCTGGTATTACCTTTATGAACCTTTCGACCTCGGCCTGGGCCGTGAGGAAGTTTTCCATAGCTGTTTCCGCCTTTGCTCAGAGCATACTTTCCCCGGACTTCAAAATGCGGGCGACCATGATGTGGCCGGCGGCCAGGCAGCCTACCCCGGCCAGGGCCACTAGGCGGCCCCTGTACGTTACCACCACATTCCGGTATTCCGGCATGGCCAGGTACATCACCAGTCCCAGGAGCACCGGTATGAACGTCACGATAGCGAAACCTAGTCTCACGTCGCCGGTGGCGGCGGCGATCCGGGCTTTGAGACGTTTGCGCTCGCGCACGAACTCGGCGGCGCCTTCCAGGAGGCGTACGGCGTCGGTCCCGCCGCCGGCTTCGGCCAGGAGGGCTAGGCCGTCCGCCAGGACATGGGCTTCCAGCAGATCAATCCTGGCCGCCATATCTTTGACGGCCTTTTCAAAGGGCACCCCGGCGTTGACGTCGTCGCGCACCCGGTCCATCTCGCCCTTGATAGGTTCGGGTGAGGTCTCCGCCACGTACTGGACGGCCTGGAGGGGGGAGGCCCCGGCCCGGATAGCCGAGGCCAGGTTATCCACCACCCGTGCCAGCTGGGCCAGGAAGAGGGACTGACGGCGGCGTTTTTTTAGCTTAATGTATAGCCGGGGCGCGAAGATAAAGGCCGCCAGGGCAGTGGCGGCCATCAGGACAGGGTCGCCAAAGGCGAAGGCTATAAAGGCTCCGGCCATGCCTGCCGTTACGGCCACCGGCAACATGTCTTCATCCGTGTGCCAGAGCTCGGCCAGCAGGTTACGCTCCTTCGTTTTTTCCTGCCGCGCCTGCTGCCTCTGGTGGGCGGCAATGATCTCGGCCAGAGGGTTGCGGCTGTAATAGGCAATAACCCCGGCGGTAAAGAAAAATATCGCCATGAGGACGACAAAGAAAAAGAAGGCCAGCACTAGAACACCACCTTCTTTTTGTTGAAAATATGGGGGTCGGCTACCTGGGCCAGTTTTTTACCGTCAAAGCGGAAGATTGTCCGGGGATCCGGTACCCGGCCGGCGGGAGTTTCCCGTATCATCACCTCGGCCACCTGGACGATTCTTCTCTCCCGGTAGTTCCCTTTAATCACCTTCGCGGCATGTAAAACAACGTCAACCGCCCCGGCTATGCGATCCAGGGCCGCTGCCCGGCCTTCAACCTGGCCTTCCCGCGACATGATCACCATGGCCGGCAGGCGGCCTATAACGGCATCCACTGCGTCTATGGCGTGGAAGGTGGTCATAGCCGGATGGCCGACGCACATAGCCTGCAGTACGTAATAGGCCTCGGCGCCTCGGCACTCCCCCAGGATAATCCAGTCCGGCCGCAGGCGCAGCATGGCCGTCTGGGCCAAACTTACGATGCTTACTTCACCCTGCCCGTCCAGGCCGGGCGGCCGGCTTTCAAAACAGCGGACGTTTTCATGCCGGGGCTGCAGTTCGGCTATATCCTCAAAGATGATTACGCTGGCGTCCGGCCCCCAGGTTTCCGTCACCAGGGACAGCAGGGCATTCAGGATGGTGGTCTTGCCGCTGCCCATGGGGCCGGTCACCACCACGTTCAAGCCCCTGGCGATCACTTCGCGCAAATAGGCGACTAGATCTTCCGTTATGGCACCGCTGTTTATCAGGTCCTCCAGGGCTATGGGGCGGGGGAAGCGGCGGATGACCATGGTGGTGCCGCCCCTGGCTATTGGCGGAATGATGACGTTCACCCGCGAGCCGTCGGGCAGCTTCGCGTCTACCACCGGCTCGGATTCGTTTACCCGCCGGCCGCAGGACATGACAATCTTTTCCGCTACAGCCCGCAGGTGTTCTTCGTCGCGGAACCGGGTTTCCGTTTTCTGCAGGCTACCGTTGATTTCAACGTAAACTTTATCATAGATGGGCACCATGACTTCGGTGACGTTGCGATATCGCTCTTCTACGGGGAAGATATAGCGCTGCAGCGGCCCATAGCCCAGCATATCGCTGACCACGCTGTCCACCAGGGCCGGGGTGGCTCCCCTTTCCATCATGGCAATGCCGCGCAGGTAGCCTTCGTTGTTGCGGGGATCCTTCAGGGCTTTGGGATTCTCTCGCCGCACCCTGGCCAGCACCCGGGCGCGCAATTCTTCGACTTCGTCGCTTGTCAAGCAGGTTTGCTCGCTGCACAAAAGCTTCGCCGCCAGTGATTGGGCAGCCATTATCCTCCACCTCTCTTTTCTTATAGCGCGGCCTTGCGGCCCGGCGTTATGCGCCCCAGCCAGGCCAGCAGTCTATTTTTCCTGTTAGCGGCAGGTTTCGTCATCTCCAGGCCCAGGACGGCCCCGGTCAGGGCCACCATTTTTTGTGCAAAGGCGCTCTCCGGCCGGGCCAGGACCACCGGGCCGTCGGCTCCGGGGTCATTTAGGCAGGCCAGGACGCTGTCATCTTCCGGTATTGCCTCCGGAAAGGCCGGGATGCCGCCGAACTGGGCAGCAATGTCGGCCGGTTTAAAAGGTACTTTAGCATTGGTCCGGTTTAATACTACCTGGATAGAGGCCAGGTTTACCTGCAGCCTGGCCGCTGGCCTCAAGAACCGGCTTTCGGTCCGCTTGATTACTCCTATCTCCGGGGTAACTACCAGCAGGATCGTCGTCGCCGTTTGCAGGGTCACCAGGGTGGAGTCGTCTTCTACCCTGGTGCTCAGGTCAACCACCACCAAGTCGAAGTATTGATCCAGGATGGACAACACGTGGACCATCAACTCGCCGCTAATGCTTTCCGCCCCCGGTCGCTGGGGTGAGGGGAGAAAGTACAGGTTATCTGTCTTGCCGGGGACTTTGACCAGCATCTTTTCGACTACATCCCAGCCGGGGAGGCCCTGCAGGCTTTGCCAGACCAGGAGGTTTTGAGTCACGTTTTCCGGCACCCGCAGCCAGTCCCCGGCCGTCTTCGCCCCGCCGATGTCGCCGTCTACCAAAACTACCCGATACTTTAGGCCTTTTCCTTGCGCCCAGGCGGCGGCGCAGGCCGCTAGGTTAGCTGCGATGGCCGTCTTGCCGGCCCCGCCCTTGACGGAATAGACGGCCACCCTTTGGTGTTTCAAGGGTCTTAAGGCCGCAGTTTTCGCCGCCAGGTATTCCTGGCTAGCCGCCTGCAATACCGGGGCCTCCACCGGTTCCCGGCTGGTTAACGATCCGGTGTCCGGCACGGCGGTGCCCAGGGCGCGTACCAAGTCGGCCGCCGCCGAACGGTAGCTGATGATCCGCACGCCTTTGGCGGCAGCCTGGGCGAATAGGGTGGCGGTAGGCTTCAAGTTATTTAGGGCCAGGTAAAAACGGCGGTTGCGGTATAGCTCCGCCGCATGGAGGGCGAATTCTACCCCTTCCTGTCCCGGGAAACCGACCACCACCTCCCTGGCGTTTGCCTCCTGGAGCATGGTCGTAGCCGTCATGGTATCGTTGGCCACCCCTACCACCGGGTAGGGGAAACCTTTATTGAGGAACATGCCCGTAAATTCTTTGTCGCCGAATATAAGGAGCAATTAATGTTCACCCGCCTTTTTGCCTAAAACAGGATCTTGGGGGGGTAGGGAGAAATATAAACAGTAAGGTTTACCAGGGCAGATGCTCGGTTGTAATATATTTAATTATCACCCAGAAAATTAAAACAAAGAAAACAAGAAGTACACCGATGGGCTCAAGATTAACTTCTCCCGAATCATCTTTTAGGGGGGTATAAAACTTGGAATACAAAGAAGTTCGCTTCTCAATACCCGTTTTAGTTTTATCTGTCGCTCTATTTATTTTTTCATCATTTATCAGCTCCTTTTATGGACGCCTAAAATTTCATTCTCATCTTGATTTATGGTCGTTGTTATGAATATGGTTTGTTCAATTCCTTCCATTTGGCTACATGAATTAGATCATGAAAGTGTTCTAAAGAAAAATGGATACACATATCAAAAAACATTACTTACCCTTGTTCCCAACGTAAAAATACTTGAACCGATTTTACTTCAAGATTATCGAGAAGCGCTTTTGGCTCCTTTTAAATCTTCATTTGTAATGGCCGTCCTTGTAATCTTTATAATTATAAGTTTAGGACCCTCGCTTTCACCCCTTTTTACTGTTTTTGTCACTATGCGTATTGCATTGCAATTTCTCGCGTGTTCGATGGATCTTTTCTGGGCTTTAAAAACACGTTCCTTACCTGATAGTTGGTGGATAGTTGAGTGCGGAAAAAATTCTTATATTTGCCCCCAAAAAGAGAAAGCCATCGAACTACTAAAAAATACAGTGCCAACACCCTTAAAGTGATATAACCAAAAACCTTGCTTATCTCCACTACTGGATGTGAGTTGTTATTCCCTTAGCACCTGTAGTTAATAACACCCCTACTTTTGGCAATCGATAATATTCGGGATTGCAATTTCGAGTTATTATTGTAGATCTAAATTTCCCTGTTGATTGGATATTCACTAGTCTAGATCTTCCCCGCCTTCCTTTTGAGCACAAAACTTGATATTGTGTAGCCATCTAACTTAACACCTCGCTCTTTCATAATAATAGAACCTTAATTTTACTGAGGGAAAAAATGGACTATAATGGTCACAAATAACAAAAACAAAACTACTAGAAGGTTTAAGCGTATTATCAGGCCAATATCATTGGCCTGATAATACCTTAAATACCATATTGCCTCTTCCACACTTTTCGCGTCCTTTACCGCTTCTTTAAATTCTTTGAAGGTGGTCGGGTAATGTTGAGGTTCTATAGCAACTGTGTTTTCCTTGCTATCTATCTGATTAGCCATATTACATTTGGTCCCCTTCGTTTTTCTTAATAGGAAAGCCTGAATATCAGGGTCGATACTCAGTAACAGACCGCAGGCGAGAAAAACCAACACGCCGGTTTTGAGGAAAAACGCTAACCCAATTAGAGCGGTAGCAACTGGGATAAGATAGCTCTCTGCGATTTCCCATTATTTTTCTCCCCACCTTGACTAATCCCCCGCCTTCTCCAGGGTGCAAGCCAGGCTGCTACCGGATGCCAGGGCATCTAGTATCTGGCTGGCCTGTTCCGGAGTAACTGCCAGGACTACCCCTTTAGCATTCGGGTTGGCGCTTGTGGTATCCCCACCCGGCGTGGCCAGGACAGGCACTTTCGTTGCAAGGAGTTCGACGCCTGCCTTATTAGCGGGACTGCCGTTATTTTTTATTAAGGCATAGACGTTAACGAGGTCACCCGGTTTGATGCTGCTCCCGACAGTAGTGTCATTTTTGGCTTCAATGCTTAAGGCTACCGTCCCGGGATAGGCCTTCAGCTTGCCGGCTAGGCCGGTGGCCAGGGGATCGGCTAACATTGACGCGGTGAGCGGCATGCCGGCCGGAATAAAGCCCTGGCTGGCTTTACCTGCTACCCCGGCCGGGCTGCGCAGCCAGTTATTACCCACGATTCTTGCCGGGAACTCCTTAATGGCCAGGTCACGTTCACTAATGAGCTCGTTGGGCTTGATATCACGGCCAGCTACCACGACCGGGGTCAGGCTTAAATAGGAATTGAGGGTGGTAGTTGCGGCTAGGGCCGCTATTACCGCGCATACAGCCGCCAGTGCCAGGAGGAGGCGATAGTTTTTGAAAAGGCGCATCAGCTTTCGCCCCTTTCAGGCCATAGGAGGGCCGCCAGGCTCCCTATACCGGCGGCGATTGCGTCGCTACCTGGTGAGACTATAGCCGGCGTCATATTGGCGACCGTGGCCTGGCAGCCTTCCTGATCTTCGGGGATAACTATTTGGGGCTCTTGGCCCAGGACGTCTTCTACTACCGAGGGCCAGATGCTTAGGGATGTTGCCGGGACCCGGTTGGCTACCAGGATGGCGTCTTTATAACCATCCTGTTGCTGGCAGGCGTATAACGCCCGCAAATCGCCGCCTATTACCTCTACCTGCCTGGAAAAAGCATTCCAGGGCGCTGGAAGGTGCGCGGCGTCGATAAGCACCCGGTAACCGTTCCTGGCCAGGCGGGCCAGGAGGTTCATTAATTCAACCGGGTTATATTTCACGGGTAGCCATAACTCGCCCCAGGGTGTCGCGGCATACTGCCAGTTTCCCTGGTGCTCCAGGGCGGTATTGCCCATGTGCAGCTTGGCCATGGGCGGCGTTTCCAGGTCTATGACCGCTACCTGTTCCCCCTGAGATGTGAGGTAGGCCGCCAGGGCGGCCACCAGGGTGGTTTTCCCGACCCCGGCACAGGGGCTTATCATAGTAATTATCAATTCCTTATAAGGCGCGAGGAGGGACCAGTCGATATCTTCTTCTGGTACTTGCCCCGCGGCCTGGGCAGGTTCTCCCGGGGAAGACCAGTATTCTTCCCCTGCCTGCCCGGTTGTCCTTTCGCCTTTCCTTTCCCGATCCTTTTCATTGGCCTGGGGGGAAGTGTCCTTGAGATTTTCGTTTTCATAGCTGTTGCTTTCGTAATAGATCAGCGGGGCGGGGCGGGCGTCCTTGCTTACTGCATCTTCCAGCACCCTGGCGATAGCCGGGGTGGTAATACCTCCTTCGTCAGCGAATAGGATAAATTCTTCCCGGATGCCCAGGGCACCGGCCCGTCGGGCGATATTCTCGCCTTCCCGGTCCTTCTTGCCGGCCACGATAACCGTAACCGGAAGGCCGCCCCTGGCCAGGATCTCCTCGATGATTTTTACCGGGTCCTCCACCCCGCCCATCCGGGATTTGCGCACGGCCACTACTGCGTCGGGCAGCCAACCGTCACTGATCTGGGTCTGGACATCAGCCTCGGGATAGCGGGCTTTGAGCCAGGCCGCCGCCAGGGTCTGGCCGGCGGCCAGCAAGAGTTTTTTGTTCTCCAGCATTTTTCAACAAACTCCTTTCGTCCTGAGTTCTTGGAGGGCATTTAGAAAAGCCGAGCCTTTACGGCCCAGGCGCATCAGCGGGATTGGTTTCCCTTCAGCAAACATCCTGTCTACCAGGTGGTCGTGGGGGATAATTCCGGTTAACTCCAGGCCCACCCTTTTGGCGACTTCCTGCGGTTTTAACGGGGGCAGGGGCTGGGTCTGGTTGACTACCAGGCGGGTAACGGGCCGGATATGGAGTTCATCCATTTTGCCGGCCACAAAGGCCCGGACGGCGGCCACGGCCGCGTGGTCGCAGCTGGCCATGAGGATTATATGGCCAGCGGTTTCTACGGCGGTTTCTAAGAAAGCCCTGGTGTACAGGGGCAATTCCAGGCGGCCGGGGGCATCGACCAGGATGAAGTCATAGTCGCCGGCCAGCTTTCTAATGCTGTTTTTGGCCTCGGTTATGCCTAATGCCGGGCTGTCGGGAAGGGAAGGTACCAGGTCCAGGCCCCAGGGGATCTTTTGAGGGCTCGCAATGTCCCCGGTGGTGGCTATCCCCAGGGCCAGGCTGGTCAGGGTCCGGCCGCCGGGGTCGGCGTCTACCAAACATACCTTTTTTCCTTCTTTCGCCAGCATGGTGCCAAGGTTGGCGGTTGCGGACGTCTTGCCTACGCTGGTTTTGGAGGAATAGACGACGATGATTGTTCCCTTTTTATTCTCTTTCCCGGTTGACCTGGTTGAGCCAAAGTTAGGCTGGGCCTGATCGCCACTGTTTTCCTGTGACGTTATCTCGCCTGCCAGGGCCAGGGCTTTTTCCGGGGTGATGGCGGGTAGGCCCTTGCTTACGGCCAGCCGCCAGGCCGCCAACCCGTGGCCGACGATATATACCTTTGCTTCCGGCGGGATTTTGCCGGGACCGGCCTCTTCCTGGGGCGCCAGGAAGATAAGTTTCGCTGATGGGGGTATCTCGCCGCCGTCCCAGGCCCGGGCGCCGGGGATGGTGATGCCTATGTCCCCTACGGTATAGATGCGGCAGGGGTTTCTTTCATTTACCCCTTCCCGGCCTTTCTTGAGCTTACCTTTATGCTTGAGTTGCGCTAGAAATTTCTGTAACCACATTCTCTTGCTCCTTTCTCCTGCTTATATCAGTTGTTGCCTGAAGGTATCTTCAGCCACTCTTCCGGGTTGGCCGGCCGGCCGTTAATGTAAACGCTGAAGTGCAGGTGGGGGCCGGTGGAAAGCCCGGTATTCCCAACATACCCGATTACCTGGCCGGCTTTGACCTGTTCGCCTTTTCTTACGGCTACCATAGACAGGTGACAGTACTTCGTCTCCAGGCCGCCGTGGTCCAGCATGACGGTAAGGCCGTAGGCGCCGTTCTCCCGGTCCCAGGTCACTTTGCCGTCTTTTACCGCGAACACCGGCGTGCCTTCGGGTGCCGGAAGGTCGATGCCGTCGTGAAAGCTATACTTTTTTAGAATCGGGTGCCAGCGCATGCCGTAGCCGTCGGTGACTGTTTTATATTGGGCCGGGAGGGGCCAGGCGCCTTGGCCTACCGGCAGCATGGTGGAGGCGTAGGCCGCCGCCTGGCTCATGACCATATCTACGTACCAGCTGGCGTGGTTATAGGCGAAGATGGCTCTCCGGGGGTCGGTGGCGAAGCCGTCCGCTTTAAGCATGTTGGCGGCGGTGAAGATAGCGTCGTAGGGATTATAAGGATCCATCCGGCCGTCCCCGTCGCCGTCCTGCTTGTATTGCTCCCAGGTGGCCGGCATGAACTGCATGAAGCCTATCGCCCCGGCGCTGGAAGGTCCCATATCGCGCCCGAAATCGGATTCTATTTTGGCGATGGCCGCGAGTACCGCCCAAGATACCCCGTACCTTCCCTGGGCTTCAATGAAAATGGGCAGGTACTGGGCCGGTATATCGGCCACGGCGAAGGCCGTCGGGGCGCCGGACTGGAAGCCGGTGATTTTGCCCTGATCGTCCATTCCCAGGGCCAGGAAAAATATGAGGACCAGGGAAATAAGCAGGGCTGGAATAAGAAAAAAGATGCCTACCACCAGGTATTCAATCTTTATGGTCAGGCCCTCTCTGGCCCTGGCCGCCGTGGCCAACTGGCTGGCTTTTTTGGCTGTGTTGATTGCTGCTGTCGCTGCCATCGGGTCCATAAATATCTCCCCATCAAAAAAAGGAGCCCTGTTTCAGGCTCCCTTTTCCGAGGTTGTAATTACCACCAGCCTGCTAGGTTTCAGGTTGACGACAAAAAGATTTCCGGCTACAATATATAACACATATGTTATATCAATTGAGGATTGTTTTATGCTGTGGGAAATCGAGTTATACGAAAGCGCTTCGGGCAACCAGCCGGTGGCTAACTTTATCGCGGCGTTAAAACCCGGCGAACAAGCGAAAATAGCCCGGGCCATTGACCTTCTTAAAGAGTATGGCCCTTCAATCGGGATGCCCTATGTCCGGCATATGGCCGACGACCTCTGGGAATTACGGGTTCCCTTCGGAGGCCAAGCGTTTAGGTTATTATTTTTCATCTCAGGTAATACTTTGGTCGTAGTCCATGCTTTTTCCAAGAAAACTTCAAAAGCACCACAAAAGGAACTTAAAACTGCTCTTGCCAGAATGAAGGATTACAAGCAAAGGACAGGTGGAGTTAAATGAAGTGGGAGGAATTCAAAAACAAACTGATGAAAGAACCGGCCTTTTGCCAGGCCTATGATGACCTGGAGCCGGAATACCAACTCGTCAAGTCTATCATTGAACAACGAAAACTCAAAGGCATCAGCCAAGCTGAACTGGCGCGTAAAGTAGGAACGCGCCAATCAGCCATTGCCAGATTGGAAAGCGGAACCTATAATCCCTCCCTTCGTTTCTTAAAAAAGGTCGCCAGGGCGTTAGACGCCAAGATCGAAATCAAGCTCAAGTAGTTTAAAGCAGCAGGCGCTCATTAGCGTTCCTGCTGCTCTTCTTTCTGCGCCGACAACCGTGGGAGGCGGGGCTGCCCTTCCTCCAGATGCCGTGCGGTGCTATTAGGCCAAGAAGGAGAAGCCTTATTGGGCTCCTGGGGCCGGTGGATAGCTTGAGGTACAGGGGCCGCCTGCCCGGCAGGAGGCCCCGGCTGCGCCGGGATTGCGGGTTTAGCTGGCGTAACAGTGGGAGCGGCCGTACCGTCAACCGTAGCTTCAGGCCGCCGGGTTTTTCTGGGCGTAAGGGACGCTTCCTGGTCGAGTGTTGGCTGGAAGTCGGGCTTTACAAGCTCCAGCGCCTGCTTGGCGGGGATCCAAGTTTGCCCCTGATTTTGAGCTGTAACTTTTGAGCCTGCCGCCGGCGGCAAGTTGCCGGCTTCCCTGCTCTCTTCCAGACGTACTCCCCCTGCCGGTTGGCTGGCGGCCGGACCTGCCACGGCCTGCACCTCTCCCTGTACGCCATCTTTAACTTTCTTGCCAGCAGTTAGGGCCATATTTACTGCTGCCGTGACCCCCGCACCTGCAGGAGTCGCGGCCCCATCAGCAGCAGTGGCGGCAGCCTCCTTCTTGATGGCAGTATTACTGTTGGCCTGCCTTGAGTTAATGATTCCTTTGGGTATCGCGCCGGCGGTATCCAGGGAGGTGTCATGGGCATTTTCTTTGTTTATTATGATTAAACCGATTTCTTCATGGCCATCGCCAAGTTCTTTAAAAGGATACCCCTGGGGCGGTTGGCCCTCCCATACTCCCGGCTCCGGTTCGATATCGATGGTTACCGGGCCTCCGGGCGGCAGTTGCTTGGCGTTGGAAGGCCGGGGCGGCGGGGGCGGCATTTGCTCCCACACGCCGCCTAAAGCAGCGTCTTTGTGATCATCATCCGGGGGGCCTCCTCCCCTCCCCCTGCTATGCCTGGCGATCCACCAATCGCTGATCATATCGGCCAGGCCAAGGCGGCGGGCTATGGCGGCGTTGGTTTGGATGATACGTTCGGTCGCCTTTTCGTGATACTTGGAGGCGCCTTCCTGGATGCTCTCCATTATGAGGTTTAAAAACTTTTTGCGGAAGAAAGCGGCCGCCAGGAATATGGCGGCTTGCAGGATCATGGCTAATCCCAACATCAGCCAATCACCGCCTTTGTGAAGCTGGTGGCTATCACCAGGACCAGGGACAGGTAGACCCCATAAATGAGCTTGACGGCGAAGAAGCCGATCAAGGTGCGGAAGTAGCGGCTGGCCAGGGACCAGCCGGTTTCCGGGATCATCAGGGCGAATAACGCCAGGGGCAGCATCAGCAGCAGGGCTGCCAGGACGGCCTGACAGACAATGATGCTGAGGCCTACCAGACCGATCAATGTTGCAAACCCGATGGCCGGCAGGAGGGTCAGCAGGGCCGTTTCGATATGGTTCAGGGTATTGGCGGGGTTGAAACCGATCATGGTCCCTGGATGTTGGCCGTGGTCGATGTCCTCCCTGACTACCAATAAGTAGCGTTTATTGGGCCGGCCCAGGATATCGGCCACGGCGTCCCGGGCGTCGCCGCCGCATCCCAGGAACAGGGTATCGATGCGCATACCTGGCTGGATCTTAGCCAGGCTTTCGGCTGGGAAGGAACTTTTATCCATTTTATCGTATTCGTCCTGGGTGAGTTTTAGTTTGCTTTCGTCTGCCGTGCCGAACATGGCCACCGCCCAAGGCCTGGCGATGATTGTATCCCAGGCCGTTTGCCCGGCGACCACCAGGCCCCGGTCGATTGGATTGCTGATGTTTACATCCTGGCCCTTAGCGGTATAGCTGCTGATGGTGCCCAGGAACAGGCCGGCGGTGCTATCGGTGAACCGGGTGAAGTCGCCAATCAGTTTTTCGGCGTTGGCGGTGAAAAAGAAAACGCTCCCTACGCCTAAAAGGGCGATTAAGAGCGACCCCAGGACGGAAACGGCCTGGCCGCGTAAGAGCTTAAAGACGCTGTAAATCAGTAGCAGGCTCATGCCTAATATGAGCAAAACCGGCGTCAGGTCGTTCTGGGGATTGGTAAAGATATCGGCCAGGCCCCGGGACACCCAGGGGATCATGCCGCTGATGATATCGGTGTGGAAAGCCAGAACCATGACGTTGATAGAAGTTCGGGTTATAGATTTGCTTAAGGAAAATATTAAATTGGCGATCATGTCGCCGATGGCGCTGGTGGCATACTGGGCGGTCGGCACCATGCCCAGGTATTTATCCGGTGCGTAGTGGTAAAAAACGTATCTGCCCAGTGGCCAGTTCTCCCAGATGGCGTTTTCCGGCCTGGCGATTTCTGCCAGGCCGGCGGCGGCCGCCCCGGTGCCTACGGTCAGGAGCCCGAAAGGTCCGGCTGCGGTGACGGCCGTAGCCGTCGTAGCCGGGTTCAGGAAGGTGATGCTGGCGATATTGAACATCTGCCCTTCAATGGCCTTCTCGGCTTCGATGTCGCCCTGGAGGTTCCAATCTTTGGCCGGTTGATCGCCGATGCCCGCCAGAGCGGCGGGCATCGGGAGGTTAAAAGCTATGATAAGCGCCAGGAGCAACAGGGTTATCTTCTTCCCCACCTAACCCTTCCCCCTTATTTCCTCAATCGCCTCGCACAAATAAGCGCAGTCGATCTTGGCCCGGACGTGGGAGGCCGCCAGGGCGGCCATGTCGCAGATGGCCTTGATGTCGGCGGCGGAAGCCCCTTCCGTCCTGGCCACCAAAGTCTGGTAGTCGGTTTCGTTTAATTCGGTAGGCCTGTTCCGGAGGTATACCTCAAAGAGCTGCCGCCGGGCGCGGGCACCCGGCAGGGGAAGCTCGATCTTCTGGTCAAGGCGACCCGGCCGCACCAGGGCTTCGTCCAGCACGTCGGCGCGGTTGGTGGCGGCAATGATAAAGATCCCTTCCCGGCTGGCAAAACCGTCCAGTTCCCCCAGGAGAAGCTGCAGGAGGATGTCCGAGGCGCGGTTCATATTGCTCCCGTCGCGGCGGCGGCCGATGGCGTCGATCTCGTCGAAAAAGATTACAGCCGGCCGGTGACGGCGGGCGTGGGCGAAGAGGTTGCGCAAATTGGCCTCGCTGGTGCCGACGTAACGCCCGATAAGAGAAGAGGCGTTAACGGCGTAGAAGGAGCAGCCGAAGTACCTGGCCGCCGCCCGGGCGAAACTCGTCTTGCCGGTGCCGGGAGGGCCGTAGAGCAGGATTCCCCGCGGCAACTCTAGGTTATACTCCCGGATCTTGTCCGGCTGCTTCAACGGCAGTTCCAGGGCTGTTTTGATGGCGTCAACCGCTTTGTCCAGGCCGATGAGGCCGTCAAAGGCCCCAGGATCCGGCCGCCGGGGCGGCAGGTATTCCACTCCCGGCGGGATGTCTCCGGAAGCGCCTTCCTTTTCTCGGTCTGTGTTAGGGCCGGCTTCCTGGTAAGTCCGGTAAGCCTGCTGGTAACTATGCCGGTAGGCTTTCTTGCCATTTATCGCCTGCCTGAAGGCGTGCCAGCCGCCACTAAAGGCTTCGCTGTATATCTTTAAGGCGCGGCTGGCGAAATGGTAGATAACCTGGGCTGCGTACCAGAGCCCCAGGAGCATGGTCACCAGCTCGAATTCGGAGCCCCTGGCCGGGAAATAGCGGATAAAGGCGTAGGTAATGATGAAGGCGATGAGGCTGACCAGGGCGTTTTTTATGTACTGGCGCTTTTTGTAATTGGCCGCCACCTCGGCCAGAAGCACGAGGACGCCCACCGTCAGGGCGGCGTCAAAGGCGACCCTGCTTAAGTTTTGGGCTGCCACCGCCTGGCGGAAATCGAGGATTACGCCCTTAAGCTCAACCACTTTTAATCTCCTCCCCTTGCTTCCCCGGCGTGGTATCGAACACCTGCAAGAGGTATTCCGGCCGGGGGTCGATATATACCTGGCCGATACGGCCCAGGGCGTCCTTCATGAGGCACCAGCCGCTCTCCAGGGAACGGAAGAGATTGGCCAGGCCGGCCCCTTTCTTCCCTTCCTCTTCTTCTACATCGGCACCTAACAGCTCTATATTACTCCGTATCTCGCTTTTATCCTGCGCCCGGAAGCACAGGATGTAGCTGACGTTGTTTTTTATCGTCTGCATACTGGCCACGTCGCTGGCGTTCTGGGTGGCCAGGATGGGGATGGCGTTATAGCTCCTGGCCCCCATGCGGATCAGTTCGTCCAGCAGTCGGGCGCCCTCAGATATGCCGGCCAGCATCCAAACCTCATCAAAGATCTGGCCTTTGATGACCTGGGCCGGTAGGGAGAAGGCCACCTCCCGGGCCATGGCCGCCGCCAGGTAGAGCATCCCTAGGCCCTGGCGCTCGCTTTCGGTAATCCGGCCGGCCAGGAGGTTCTGGGCGGTTCGCGGCAGGGGCAGGCCCTGGAGGCTGACCACCGTGACCGGGGCGATCTCGTTTTCCCTTCCCTTGCCGAATACCAGGTGGCCCAGGGAACCGTCCCGGAGGGATTCTAAAAGCAGGGCGCACTGGCCGGCCTCCCGGGCGACCTGGGGATGGGTCTTCTCCCTGGCCATCCGGTTCAATTCTTCCAGGCAGGCCTGGAGGTTGCGCTCGGCCGGCGGCCGGGCAGCTACTCTCTCCACCGCCTGGGATACGGCCACCCGGCGCACGTCGTTGTCGTCGCGGAGGTTTAAAGCAATGCTTAAAAAGTCCAGGGCAATCCCCTTGGCGCGGCGCTCGTCGGCAGCCAGCATGAAGGGGTTCAATTCCTGGTCGCCGCTGGGAGAAAGGTCTATACGCTTGATAGGAAACAGGCGCTCGTATGCTCGATATTCGTTCTTTTTGGGGTCGATGACGAACAACACGCCGCCGGCCAGGCGGATGAAGTAGCCCATGGTCTTGATGGTCATACTCTTGCCCCCGCCCAGTCCGCCGGTGATAAAGACGGCGTTGGAACGGCCCAATTCCCGGGCGGCGTAGCCAGGCCGCCACCATACCGGGGCGGCTCCTGACCAACCCAGGAAAAAGCCCTTGCCGTCGCCCGTTTCCAAAGAGATATGGGGACCGGCGGCGGCGATGAAGCCGGGGTCGCACTCGATTAACGGCGCGGCCGGCGGGGCGCCTGGTAGGAAGGAGTACAGGCACTTAATCTGGTCGCCTACCGGCCGGACGGCACGGTAGCCGGAAGAAGTGTACCTTTCTATCGTCCTGGCCGCCGTGGCCCTGACTTGTTTCAGGTCCTTGCCGGCCACGGCTAAGGTGACGGCCATAGCCGCTAAGGGCTGGCCGGCCTGGATTTTGCTTTCCAGGAAGCGTCCCTCGGTCAGGCCGTATTCTTCGTCTAAGCTTGGTTCATCTCGGCCCCGTAAAGCTTCTTCAATCTGGCCTCTCAGAAAGCGCCTCCGGCTTTCTGTTGCCTTTTTGGCCTTGAAGGGCCGGGTAACCCGGAAATGGACCACGGCATCAATGGCCGCTTCGTTGATATCCAAGCTGGCCAGCCATTCGGCCCCTGTCTCCGGTATGCTTTTGGGCAGATCGGGAAAGGTGATGAAAACCTGGTAATGGGTTTCGTCATTGCCTTCGGTGATAGCGATGTAACTTGGGTGTTCTTCCAAAAGGCAGCCGTCGCTGAAGGCGCTAATCAGGGCCGGGGTGAAGCGGCCGGCGTTGCGGGACGGCAAGGGCGGCGGCAGGACTCCTACCCGGTGGGTATTGCGCCGGATGATGAAGTCCAGATCGCCGAAATCGGCGCGGCCGGCGGTGATGTTGCGGATGCGGTGGTATAATTCTTTTTCTGCTTCCAGGGCCTCTTGCAGGCGCCGGGGTGAGAGCAACCACTTTTCCGACCGCAGGAAAGTCCCCAGTGCCAGGTCGCGAGCTTCAGCCAGCAGGGTTTTAATATCATCTAGTTGTGGATCCAGGCGCAGTTGCAGGACCAGGTAACGGCGCCTGCGGCGGGCGCCGTAGCTCAAAGCCTGGCGCACGGACCTGGCATGGCGGGAGGCCTCCAAGGCTACCTCCCGTGGAAGATCGTATGAGACACCGGCCGCCGCCAGGTAGCCGCCTTCGTCCAGACGCAGTTCCTCACAGAGCAGGAGAATCTGGCCCTTACCCTCATAGCCGTAAAAGCTCTCTTCCAGGCGTTTGATAACCATCTGTCTTTCCGCCAGGGGCAGGTGGTTATAGGCTTCGCCTTTGAGGCGGTAGACGGCGTAGGCTTCGCCTTGGTTATTGAAGACGATGTTGTTCTTGAAGGCGATGAGGGGGAATTTCATCACTCTTCGTATACCTCCATCATGGTCCAGTCCAGGCGGCTCTTGCGGCGGCGGACGATGGCCCGGCCGGAGTAGTCGGTAGTCTTAGGCCTGGCTATATATTCAGCGAGGCCCAAGACAAACAAAGGGAGAAATTTTCCCTGGGGGTCGGACTGGGACAGCAACCCGGCCGCCACCCCGGCAACGATTACCGCCCCGATCCAGGGGTGAACCGGGTACAGCAGGCGACCCAGGGGCCAGAGAGGCAGGTAGAGTACCGCGAACATGGCCAGGGTTTCCAGGGATAGCCCCCGCGGCAGGGTGCGGTCGCCGATGTTATGGATCTTGAACCTGATATGGAATAGCGACTTGTAACTTTTGAAAAGGCGTGTTTCTTGTTTCTCCATAATAGCAGCCACCTCAAAAAAAGAGGCAGCCCGCGTAAAGGCTGCCTTATTCCTAAAAAAGTTAGTTCACGGTGATGAACTGGTACTGCCGCCAAATAATGCTACAACCGCTTTGCCAATACTATCCATAACCCCCGGCGTAGTTATTGCGATTAAAACGGCGCCGACAATAATTATGACTATCATAGCCGCTACTTGATTTTTAAAGAAAGCCCACATAGCCCCTATAAGAACACCGATCATGACCAATATCTTGGCCAAATCCAGAATGCTCTGGGCGCCGGCCTTGAGGTCGTAGGCGTAAGCGATAGACGGGGCCAGGACGGCGCCGGCGAAAACCAAAGTAGCTAGAAGCGCGGGTCCCAAGCGCACTAGAAAGGGAAAATAGCGGTTGAAACGCAAGGTCCATCAACTCCTTTGGGAAGTAAAATATATTAAGGCCGCGTCACTGCGGCTGGGCGCTCAGGTCCTCTACCAGATAACTCCCCCTCTCCATTTTGATTTTGAGAAAAATTCTTTGCGTCAAGCGCCCGGCTCCGGACGCGGATATCGTTGCCCGGACGCAGGCCCTGGTGGGATTAGTGCTGTTGTCTACAAGCACTTCATCGACACTCTCCAGCTTCCAGCCGCCAACGGCGGTTACCGAGGCGCCCGGCGCCAGGAAGTTTGCCAGGGACCCTCCGGTATAATAGAGGTTTAGGAACTGGTTGATGAAGGTTATAAATGGTTGGGAGGCGCTTTCGTTATACCCAGGTTCTTTAATCACCCCTTCCCCCTGATTGTTGGCGATAATCACCGGGAGGCCGGCGGCTTGGGCTTGGTTTTCTTTTACCTGCACCGGCACTTCTACCTTGAGCAGGTAATCCCTCCAGACCGGGATCGCTTTCTGCTGGTCCCACGTCCCGCCCTGCTTCCACCGCAAGAGGTCTTCCTGGGTTACAGGGACGTTGACCGGGGCAGCGGCCTGGGCTTCGGCCGGGGTGACTGGCACCAGCCGGCGCAGGTGCAGCAGGACCTGCACCCGGTACTGCGGCTGCTGGCCGGTTACTGATACGACTGAGGCTGATACCACCTCCTGGATGCCGTCAGGGAGGGTAAAACTGCTGGCGTTTTTAAAGAAGGCTCCCAGGCGGCGGTTGTAATCGTCAGGGCTGCCGTTCCAGGTGGCCCATTCTACGGCCAGCGCCCGGGCGACTTCCCGGGCGCTATTGATGGCCTGCTCTTGATTGCGGGTAATGGCGTTAGCTGCAATCTTGCCGGCGGCCAGGCGGACGATGTTGGCGCTACGGATCGATAAAAAGGCGCCGCCGAACAGCAGCAGCCAGAAGAGCCCTCCGGCCAACCAGCGGTATAACAGCTTCCTTTCCGTTAGAAAACACCCCCTTCCCCGATCACATTCCTGGTGATGTCCAGGGTGTTGTTAAACCCGTCACGGGTGAGATAGTTACGCAAGCTGAAATATTGGTCTTTCAGGTTGCCCATCTCATCCCGGACCAGGACCCGGCTACCGGAAAGCCAACAGTAGCGGCCGTCCATTTCTGCCGCTTCTTTTTCAGTCCAGCCTTCCAGGCGCCAGGTTTCTATATGTGCGCTGGATGGGTCGGCTATTGCCTGCAGCAAACCCGGCACGGTGTTCATAAGAGCGCCGGAGACCGTAACTTTTATTATCTTGCCGTATTTATCTCTTTCGGCCTGTACCAGGGCATACATGGCGGCCGGTCCCTCATCTTCAGGAGTGCCGCCGCCGGGATGGATAGCATCCATAAAGGCGTCCAGGTTTTTGCGGACAAGGGGGGCTTTTTCGATATAGGAGTTGTTATAACCGAGGAGGCCCTCATAGAACTGCCAACCCCCTACCCCTGCCCGCAGGTTGTTGGTGGCCGCGTTATCTTTAGTGACCACCCATTTGTCGTTCCAGGATTTAGACAGCTCGGACCGCATCCTGCCGGCCAGGCTGCGGCTGGCATCGTCGCTCGGGTTGGTGATCTCGTTGGCCAGCCGGCTTACTTCTTCAGGGGTTAACCTCATATCCTGACGGATGCCAGCCGCCATTTGCAGTCCGGCCAGGACATCTACCAGGTCGGTTACCTGGCTGAGGTTGAATTTGACGATGTGATCGGTGGTGACGGTCTTGCCGAAGGCGTACCAGGGGGGCGTTTCTATCGGGTAATCGGCAATTTCGACATTGTGGGCCTCGATCACCTCCTCCTTCTGCCCCGGCCAGGCCTGATACGGCCCTTCTATGGCTACCGTTTTGTTGACGGCTCCGGCCAGGCTGTCGCCGATCTGGTAGTTGACCGGCGTCACCAGGTGAAACTTGCGGGAGTCCACCAGCTGCCAGCCGCTATTAGGCTCGTAGACGTAGATGGAACCGAAGATGATAGCCAGGTTGCGCTGGGTGTCGAAAGTTACTACCTTGCCAAAAACGTGGGCCTGCTTGTAGTAGACGCCGTTGGGGTCTTGATAGGGTTGGGCGGCTGCCGGAAATATGGGGGTTCCCGTGATAAGGAAACCCACTAATAGCGGGACAAGCAACAATAACTTGCGCATAATGAATGCCCTCCTTCGGAGTTAATAAATAAGCCGGACTTTGGTCCGGCCAAAACCTTTTTCCCGTTGGGTTCACATGCTTGCATTTTGGCTTTCAATCAGCCCTTCTCTTGTCTCAAATTCTCTCCCCTTCCGGTAACCACTGGCATAAGCGTTATTACTACAGGCGAAATTAATTGAAGGCCTGCGTCCTTTCCGTAGCCCTTTCTTTGCTACAGCTTCTATTACGGCGTCATTTTTAATTAGTATTAAAGCCCAGTTGTTCTTTTCCACCTGCTCCTTAAATTTGTCTCTTAACCCATCGATATAACCCAATATGTAATCGTTACGGATACCAGTAAGATAAAGGGGCTTATTATTCACGCCTCCCCTTTTTAATTGTTCAATATATTTTGCTGTATGATACTTAATGGCGTCTACTGCGTAATTAAAAACCTTTATAGCTACTTCCGTATCCTGCTTTAACCCAATAAACATGAGCTGGCTCTTTTGGTTCACGGTATAATAGTATGCCTCACATCGGAAGTTTTCCCCAATTACCGTAGCCAGTATTTTATGCCACCAAGGTGTTCTAAAAGGTGAGGTTATTGGAACATCAACTACTTCATTGGTAAAACTATTATTGCTTTCAATGTCGGTCATGGTGATCCCGTTTTCCGCCATGATCCTCTGGGCCATCAACATGGCTGCCTGGGCCTCTTCTTCAGAGGGATTATTGCTTGCCAGGGCTAATATTTTTTTGACCTTTTCCAGAACCTTTCCGTTAACCACCATCTTCCCTTTCCCCTCTACAGCAACTATTACTCTTTGGGTTTAAGGATACCGGTATAAAACAACTCTAGTAATATGCTAGAGTTCATTTTGAGTGGGAAAACCTATGGCTTTTTTGCCGCCGCCCTTACCTTTTTTGAACCCGCTGGCAACGGGTATATTACCCAGTGTGGATATCATTAACGGCAGGTCCGCCGGCCGACTCGTCGGCTCAAGGGTGCATATGTACTTATTGCGGTCACCGTCTAGTTCATACGCACTTCCTGCCCATTTCAGCAGGTCTATACCCGCTACCCTCATCTTTTTAGACATCTCGGCGGCATGTATCGCCTGCTGCTCCATTAGCCATTTAATATCGAGATCGTATTTAGAAGCTTGAGCCATAGATGCCTTTTGCTCCCGCTCTCGCTGCCGCCTTTCCTTTTCTTCCTCGCGCTTCGCAAATGCATGCCGGACAGCTTCAGCCAGTTTTTCATCCCCAGCCAGGCCCGGCATTTGCTGCAGGTCTTGCAGGGCTCGCCTTACTCTTGCAACTACAGCTTCACGTTCCTTTTCATCTGCATCTTTCCTGATCAGGCCTGCTAATTGGGCCAAGATAGTCGCCGGGGCTGTTGGGTTATCCACTAATACCCCGGCCACCGCACGGGCAACCTCCTGCCGTTCTACCCTGGGAGCCTTGCCGGGGCCACGTTTACCTTGCCCTTTTACCGGAGGCAACCCATGACGCTTGCGCCACTTCCGTTCCGCGTCTGGTGTCCGGTTTTTTCTGTCGGTTTTATCTTCTGAAGGGCATACTACGGCTATATAAGATTGCTCCGGCAGCACTTTTTGTCCTCTCCCTAAAAGACTTTATTTTCCTTTGGAAGGATATGGAACAAAGGCGGAGAATATTAATGCATTACTTCCTAACATTAACTGTTGACAGTTCTTTTTAAGGAATTATAAGCCGGCTGCGGCAGCCATCCATCGGCTTCCATGCGTTTTAAAAGGAAATTTGCCGCCGCATCCCAGTAGTTCGGATCAGGGGGTAGTTCTCCAATAATTTCCCTGTTTATGGTAACCGGCTTTTCTTTTTCCCTTTTTCCTGTTACTTTGAGGAGGTAAACTTTTTCTTGTCCATCCACCAGAAACACTTTTTACCCTCCCCCTGAGGCTTTTATTTTTCTTGCCATTAGTTTTAAGATAGGGTGTTAATGCCGGGCAAATTTATCTACTAGGAGTTAGGCTAACAACCTTCCGACTCACCGACATAAGGTCTCATTAATGGATGTTTCATTGGCATTTTTTTGTCCCATATCGTGGCATTTATCTGCAAAAAAAATATCCTCGATAGTAGTGTTAAAATAGTCGGCTATCCTTTTGGCTAAGTCAAGATCCGCCTTACGAAGGTTCAGCTCAATCATTGAAATATTTGATCGCGAAGTTTTTACAGCCTCTGCTAATTTTTTAGCACTAATTTTATGTTTCTTACGCATTTCTTTAAGGCGATTCATTCCGCTACCAACTCCTTACAAGTATAATTTACCACGCATCGAAACATTTATCAACTCTAAAAACAGCCTTTTTGTCCCGTTACGTGACCTCTAACTCGTTTTTTCTCGTCTTTGTTTAGTTATTCTATGTCACATAAAGAAACTTTATTATGCCACATATTGTGGTAAAATAATATCGTGGAGGGCATAGTAAAATGTCAATTGGAAAGCGAATTAAAGAATTACGTGAAAAGATTGGTTTAACTCAAGAGGAATTGGCTGAACGGGTACAAATTAGCCGTTCGGCATTAGCTAATTACGAGAGTGGGTACCGTGAACCGAAGGGAGATATATTGGTAAGGTTTGCTAAGGCTCTAAACACCTCTACCGATTTTCTTCTCGGTAACGAAGTTAAGATTGATAAGACTAAGAAGTACGAACTCGACGAAGCCACCCGCCTCTTTGCCCGCCTCAGCGGCCTGACCCCCGAAGGACGGGAGAAGGTACTGCGTGAGCTGGAATGGATCGAAGAGCTTGAACGAAAAAGGTTCCTTGAAAGAAAGAAAAAGCAAAATCAGGAAAAGAATTAGCTGCCAAGACATGGCAGCTTTTCTTTTTCGACATTCTTCGACTTCTTTTGTTGGGAGGGCATTATGAGCATAGCCGAAGCTAAAGCCAGGCTACTGATCAAAACCTACCAGCCTCAGTATCCGCTGAACATAAAAGAATTTGTCAAACTGCTCGGCCTGGACAAGCCCGTGGAATTTCATAAATGCCATGAATTACCCGACGAGGTAAGCGCCCTGGTAATTGATAAAGAGTGGTATGAAAATATACATATTCTTACCAACGCCAACCATCCTGTAACCCGGCAACGTTTTGGAAGTGTCCATGAGCTTGCCCATATCTACCTGGGCCATAAAGGCGGGTTGCATTTTTACTCTCCAGGGAACATATACGGCGAAGACCCTATCGAGCATTGCGAAGCCGACATATTCGCCACAGAATTATTAATGCCAATTTTCCACGTTTTTGAGTTGGCCGGCCGGATAAGATCGCCCTTAAGCCTGCTAAAAGCCATGGAAACCGCCTTCAAAGTGAGCCTGGAGGCAGCCGCCCGGCGGGTAATCGAACTGGAGATCTATAAAAAGGCGGCATGCATCCTACTTCGTGATGGACAACCTGTCTTCACCTACGCAACCAACGATTTCTATTGCACCTGGGAAATGCTTGCCGATTTTTTGGGAGAAATTTTTACCCTTATGAAGCCGGGCCAACGTAAGGTCTGGGTATATAATGAACTTGCCGTACATACCAGCAGGATGCAAAAAGGATATATGCTGGTGGTACTGGTGGGTGGCAGGGCGGATTTGAACATGAAGGTGGCGGAGGTTTTATGAAAAAGGAATACCATTACGATCCTGAGCTTGATATAGCCGCAGCCAAAAAAACAGCGGAACTCATGAAAAAGGCGGCGGATGAATACATATTTGACCCCAACACTGAAGTAATGCCTGCTCCAAGGCACTGGGGCGAGTTCCCGGGAAGGACACGGGTGTGCTTCACAAAAACCATGAGGGAAGACGGCTCTCTCTACTACCACATGAGCGTTTCCGCGCCCTATGGAAAGGTTAAAGACCTGGTGGTAGCAGCACTATTGAAATTATTTGAGGCCCCTTCTACTGTTACGGAAGTGCCGCCGGGGATAAACCCCAATGTACGCCATTTTTTCTGGCCAGCAGACCAATCTACTAAAATACATTAGAAGGAAAACTTGTGAACCTTAGGCTTCATCGCCTTTTCTTTAAGCCTACTCATAGAGGTTATGATGCCAAATCCTTGAAATAAGCTATAAAAATGCGTTCAAATAAGCCCCAGGAGCGAAAACCTATGAAAGCTGTTGCATACGCAAGATTTTCTTCAGACAACCAGCGAGAAGAAAGCATTACCGCCCAACTTCGCGCCATTCACGATTATGCCGAAAAACATGGGGTTATTATCGTCCGGGAGTACATAGACGAAGCTCGATCAGCCACCACCGACGACCGCCCTGAATTCTTACGCATGATTGAGGAAGTAACCTCCGGCTGTCTTCAGGTAGACTATGTTTACGTCCATAAACTCGACAGGTTTGCCCGTAACCGCTATGATAGCGCTATTTACCGTCATAAGCTAGCTTCCAAAGGCATCAGGCTTATCGCCGTAACCCAACCCCTGGATGATAGCCCTGAGAGTGTCATCCTGGAAGCCATGCTCGAAGCCATGGCCGAATACTACAGCAAAAACCTGGGCCGCGAAGTCATGAAAGGCATGCGGGAAACGGCCTTCCAATGCAGACATACGGGAGGTAAACCTCCCCTGGGTTATGATATAGAACCCGGTTCTAACAAATATATCATCAACGAACGCGAAGCGGAAGCTGTCCGCATAATCTTTTCCATGTATCTCCAAGGATGCAGCTATAAAGAGATTGCTGATTACCTTAATAGCCATGGTTACAGAACCAAGCTGGGCAGCCAGTTTGTTAAAACATCCCTTTATGAAATTCTCCGCAACGAGAAATATACCGGAGTATTTGTATTCAACCGGGCCGCCAGTAAAACCGGCGGTAAACGCAACAACCATAAATCCAAAGATGACGAAGAAATTATCCGGATCCCCGGGGGATTGCCGGCCATTATCGACCCTTCAACTTTCCGGGAGGTGCAAAAAATGATGGATAGGAGAAAGCATGCGCCTGGAGCAGCCAAAGCAAAGGAGGTCTATTTGCTTACCGGTCTTGTCTGGTGCGGCGCTTGCGGCGGCCCGATGATCGGGAATCGCCGGCGGGCCGGGCGCAATAAGGATATTTATGTCGCTTACGAGTGCAATAACCGGAAACGCCTCAAGACTTGCCATGCGAAGTCCATCAATAAGGAATACCTGGAGCAATATGTCTTGAATGAATTAATAAGGGTTATTTTTAGCGATGAAGGAATATCCATACTTGTTAAGAAGCTGAATGAGGCTAATAAACAACGCCTGGAAAGAAATTCTAAGGAACTAGATTATACCAGGCAACAACTCTTAGAAGTGGAAAAGAAAATCAGTAATATAGTAAACGCCATAGCCGACGGCCTCTACAGCCCGACTATGAAGGAAACCCTGGCAAAACTGGAAGAAGAAAAAGCCAGGTTACAGGTTGCCATAAATGAAATTCAGCGTGCTAATGTTGTCGAGCTAACCGAGGATATGATAAAAGCCTACCTGGAAAAAGATAAGCAGGTCATCCTTTCCGGAGACCTGCAAGCCTGCAAGGCAATCATTTCTACCTACGTCGATAAGGTTATCGTCTATGAAGACCACATTGACGTGATCTTAAAAATTGTGGATTTCACTGGTGGAGGCGGGGGGAGTCGAACCCCCGTCCGAAGGTGCACCCACAGTAGCTTCTACCAGGATAGTTTCCGTTTTGCTTCTCGCCATCGGGCCTCCCGGAAACCGGATGCCCTCAGGCCAGCCTGATTAGGATTTCCCTTCAGGCCCCCAGGCCAGGGCCTTGCCGGTAGCCTGCTAACTTTGACACCCGGCACTGGTCCCCGCAGGCCGGGACCAGGCGGATGGGCTGCTTTAAATTAAGCAGCCAGGGCTAAATTATCTTCGGCACTTATAGCCGTTCCACCGTTTAACGAGCCGGTGGGATCTCGCCTGGCTACTACTGCCAATGCTACCCCCGTCGAAACCATTACGCCCCCACGTTAAAACTTCTGCCGTTCGCGAAAGGCTTTAGCGATTTCCCGCTGGGCGTCGCGGGCGGCGATATCTTCCCTTTTGTCGTACAGGCGCTTGCCTTTGGCCAGAGCCAGTTCAACCTTGGCACGGCCGCGTTCATTGAAATACACCTTTAACGGTATCAGGGTCAAACCCTTTTCCCTGATCTTGCCGTACAGGCGCTGGATCTCGTAGCGGTGCATTAGCAAGCGCCGCGGCCGGCGCGGTTCGTGGTTAAAACGGTTCCCCTGTTCATAGGGGCTAATGTGCATATCATGGAGAATCAGCTCGCCATTTTCGACCCTGGCGTAGCTATCCTTGATATTGGCCTTACCGCTGCGCAGGGATTTAACTTCAGTACCGGTAAGGGCAATACCGGCTTCATACGTCTCTAAGATAAAATAATCGTGACGGGCGCGACGGTTGTCCGTCACAATTTTTACCTGGCGGCCCATCGATGTCACTCCTGCTTTCCCGCCTGATTTATTATAACACACCGAACAGGGGTAACGTCAAGGGGCCGCCCAGATTCTACCTAATCTTGCAGCAGCAGGCGTTCTTTCACCATGGCCGTAATTTCGTCAGCCGTCTTGCCTGCGGCTTCAATTACCGGCACTTTTGCTTTTATATCTTCCATGCCCATAAAGTTGGTTGTCTGCCCGCTGATAACAACGGCCCCGTAGCCCTGTAACCTGGATGGCGTCAGGTCGGTCATATCAACTCGCTCGACCTCAAGGCCGTTTTCCGCCAGGTGATCGCCGATGGCGCTGAGATCCTTTTCCACTGCTACCCGCCGGGGCATACCCCTGCCTCCTTTTTAAATTAAATGAGGTAATATCTATGGCTATTATGAACGGCCCCGGGTAGCTTTATTCCGTTGACGCCGGCTCTGGCCGCGAATTTTACGCCTGGTTTTGCTCCCGGCCGGGCCAGTGTCCTTTTCTCGCGATTTTACCTGCTGCTGGCCTTTAACCCTGGCCACCGGCCCGGGCCCGGTGTCCACTGTAGCCTCCGGTTTAACCAGTTCAAAATCCACCTGCCGGGCCTCAACGTTGACCCTGGCCACCAGCACTTCCACCGGCTGGCCGATACGAAATGCTTTGCCGGTGTGTTCGCCTACCAGGGCCAGCTGGTCTTCCTGGTAATGGTAGTAGTCGTCCGTAAGGGTGGATACATGAACCAGGCCTTCGACGGTATTTTCCAGCTCTACAAAGAAGCCATAGGGTACCACACCGCTAATAACTCCGGTGAAGGTAGCTCCCACATGGCGTTCCATGTACTGGACCTTCTTCATATCCAGGGATTCCCGCTCGGCTTCCTCGGCCACCTTTTCCCTTTCCGAGGCCTGGGCCGCAGCCAGGGCCACAAAGGCTTCCAGTTCCGCCATACGTTGCGGTGTTAACCCTCCCGGGGACCAGGTTTCCCGTAAAATGCGGTGCACAACCAGGTCCGGGTAGCGGCGGATGGGAGAGGTAAAGTGGCAGTAATAAGGGGAGGCGAGGCCAAAGTGTCCCAGGCACTGGCCGGCGTAACGGGCATGCATCATGGAACGCAGCATGACGGTGCTGATCACCCGCTCCTCCGGCCGCCCTTTGACAGCGGTAAGGATCTCCTGGAAAGCCAGGGGGTTGAAACGTCCCTCCCGGTTGGGCCTGATCTGCAGCCCAAAGAAGGATAGGAAGTTATTGAGCTCTTCCATCTTATCCGGTGCCGGTTCCTCGTGGACCCGGTAAACAGCCGGTACGGCCAGTTCGTAGATGTGCCGGGCCACAACTTCGTTGGCGGCAATCATAAATTCTTCAATAATCCCCTCGGCTACCGATCGCTGTCGAGGGATAATGGCCACCGGCAGGCCCTGGTCGTCAAGTTCCACTTTGGCCTCCGGGAAATCAAAATCAATGGTCCCCCGTTTCTCCCGCCGCCGCTTTAAAATAGCTGCCAGCCTGGCCATGAGCTGGAAATACGGTACCAGTTCCCGGTAGCGCTCCACTAGTTCCGGGTCGCCATCTACCAGGATGCGCCGGACAGCATCATAGGTCATCCGCTCCCGGACGCGGATAATCGAAGGAAAAAGTTCGTAATCCTTTACCGTACCTCTCGGCGTAATAGTCATCAGGGCCGTCATGGCCAGGCGGTCCTCGCCGGCATTTAACGAGCAGATATCATTGGATAAGCGGGGCGGCAGCATGGGAATGACCCGGTCTACAAAATAGACGCTCGTCGCCCGGTTGAAAGCCTCCCGGTCCAGGGCGCTGCCTTCCCGGACGTAAAAACTAACGTCGGCAATATGTACTCCCAGGAGGTAATTACCACCGGGCAAAAGCTCCAGGGACACGGCGTCATCCAGGTCGCGGGCGTCAGCGCCGTCAATAGTCACCAGGCGCCAGTCCCGCAGGTCCCGGCGGCCGGCCAGTTCCCGCGGGCCAAACTCCTTGCTTAAGCCGTCGGCTTCAAGTAAAACCTCGGGGGGAAATTCCGGCTCCAGGTCATACTTTTTGATGATGCTTAAAACATCCACTCCCGGCCGGCCCGCCTGGCCCAGGATCTCCACTACCCGGCCCTCGGGATTGCGCCGGGCCTCCGGCCAGCGGGTAATTTCCACGACGACCTTATCCTTTTCCCTGGCCCCCAGGGAATTGCCGGGGGGAATAAGGATATCCTGGTGCAGGTGGGCATCATCGGGCACAACAAAGCTTAAATGCCGGGTGGCAGTAAAGGTTCCCACCACCCGCCTGTTGGCCCGCTGCAGGACGCGGATAATTTCCCCCTCCTGCCGCCGGCCGGTAGTACCGGGTAAAATCCTGGCCAGGACCAGGTCTCCGTGCATGGCCCCGTTCAGGTTGAGGGCGCTGATATAAACATCGGCCTGCTCCTTTTCCCGGGGGACGACAAAGGCATAACCTTTGGTTGAAGCCTGGAGACGGCCGCTGACCAGGCCCATCTTTTCCGGCAGGCCGTATTTATCCTTGCGGGTGCGGACAATATAGCCCTCCTGTTCCAGGGAATGGAGAAATTCCCGGAAGGTTTCCTCATCCTTTGCTCCCAGGGCGGCCATGAGCTCCGCCGCCGTCATAGGCCGGTAGGACTGGGTCCGCATGAGGGCCAACAATTCTTTTTTGTCCATACAGGTTTCCTTTCGCAATGTGTCCAAGATGAAATATTCCTCGCTATATTATTTCCTGTTGTCCCGGTAAAAAGATACCCGGTTGCTAACCGGGTATCTTACCTAAAGGCCCAGCTCGCCGGCAATTTCCTTCATGGCTTCCAGGCCGATATGCATGAAGTCTTCCAGGGAGAGACCAAGCTCGCTGCAGGCGGCTATAGTCTCCCGGCTGGCCCCGCGGGCAAAGGATTTCTCATGGTAACGGTTAAGTAAGAAAGGAACGTCCACGATGGCCAGTTTCTTTTCGGGGCGAATAAGGGCCGCGGCTACAATCAAGCCCGTCAGGGGGTCGGTAGCATACAGGGCCTTGCTCATCAAGTCCGTCCTGGGCAGGCCGTGGCGCTCGTTATGGGCCTTAACGGCGTAAACCACCTCTTCAGGCAAACCTTCCCGGGCCAGCATTTCCGCCCCTACCAGGCTGTGCCGGTCGGGATCGTCCTTGGTGCTTTCATAGTCGATATCATGGAGCAAACCGGCCAGTCCCCATTTCTCCTCATCCTCGCCAAAGTGCCGGGCCAGGGCCCGCATGACTGCTTCCACGGCGAGCGCGTGCTTGCGCAAATTTTTATTCTTAAGGTGTTTCTCCATTAGTTGCAGTGCTTCCTGCCGGGTCATTCAAAATCAACCTCCCTGAAAAAAATTGGGCGCCACCGCCCAATCGGAAGTGAGAAATCAGGATGTCTGAAGTCAGATTCCTTGGCGAAACTGGCTCCGCCAGTTTCAGCATTATTGTAATTCCCCCAGCCAATGTCCCACTTCTTAAAAAGTACCTTTCCACTCAGATTACCGAGAGGAGCAAAGTCAGCAGCAGGAACAAACCGGCCAGGACTGCTGAAACCTTGTTAAGAAACTCATCAAGGCCCTTCTTCTTGCCAAAGATGGCTTCCGCGCCGCCGGCAATGGCACCGGACATACCTGCACTGCGGCCGGACTGTAAAAGGACTGTGGCTATCAGTCCCAGGGCTACCAGCATATCAAGCACCAGGATAATGGTATGCAGCAACAACTTCACCTCCCTGCTGTGCTGCCGTGACGTCATAATTTTAACAAATAAATACCCGGTTAAGCAAGGAAAAACGTAAATCTTCCTACGCGACCAAAACATCAACCTGCGGGCCAGGAAACCCGACAAATCATGGTAAAACAGGCCTCTAGAGCACTTCCGGATTTAATGTATACATGATACAATATCCTTAGAATAAGGAGGGGAGGATGGGTTATGCTCCAGGAGGTTTATGGTAATACCGGTAAAGAGGCGTGCCCCGAGGGACAAAAGGTTATGACCACGCTCCCCGCAACCAGCGTTAATCTTACGCCCTGTGAAATGACAGAATGCATATATTGCTTAAACAACCACTACTGTGGCCGTATTTACCCGCCCCGGAACGGGGATGGCTATTGTAAAGACTTTGTATCGATTAACGATTAGTGCCCGGGCGGCACTTTTTTATGCCCTCCGGGTAGTATCCTTGAATGTAAATATGATAAAATCAGGATAAAATGGCTATTACCATTTAGAAAGGAAAAATAACCTGGTGGGACTGGTAAAAATTCATGGCCATACCTGCTATATTCCCGGCGCCACTAATGCAGGCGTTTATACTACTAAAAGCGGTTACTGCCTGCTGATAGATTCGGGAATCAACAATACCATCGCCTATAAGATCAAGGACGTCCTGGCCGCCAGCGGGCTCAAACCCAAATACCTCCTGACCACCCATGGCCACGCCGACCATTTCGGCGCCCACAGGTTATTAAAGGAATTTTACCCCGGCCTGGAGATCCTGGCTTCAGCCGGGGAAAAAATATTTATGGAAGATAACCTGCTGGGGGTAAAGGCCCTGTACGGTGCCCTCCCTTTTGCAGAAATTAAAATCCCTCTTCTTTTTGCCCGGCCGGTAGAGGTTGACAGTACCATCAGCCCTGGATCTTTGAAGCTCCTGGACCTGCGTATCCAGGCCATCGCCACACCGGGGCATGCCGCCGGGCACCTGGCTTTCCTGACCCCCGACGGCGTACTCTTTAGCGGCGATGCCGTCTTTCACCCGGCCATCCTGGCCAAATACCCTTTACCCTTCCTGCAGGACATTAAGGCTCAACTGACAACCCTGGAAGCTCTGGCCGGCCTGGAGATCAAGTATTTACTGCCGGCCCACAGCCCGGAAGTTATTGCTGACCCGGCCCCCGTCCTGGCCAGCAACCGCCGGCAGATTAATGCCTGCCTGGACAGGATTACCGAACTCCTGGCCCGGCCCCTGACCCGGGAAGACCTCCTGGCAGAATTGGCCGTCCAGGAAAATATCCCTATGGACATTCCCCAGTACTTCCTCAACCTGGCCAGCCTGTCGGCATTTTTAAGCTATCTAAAGGACCAGGGCCGGGTTGCCTGCGCCCTGGAAAGCGGGAGGCTTTACTTTTACAATCATTAAACACCGGCCAGCAGGTCCTTCAGCATCCGGGCGTTGGTTACCGCCTGGGAGTGGTAGTGGTTGTTAAAAGCCACAAAGACCTGGCGCGCCCGGCCGGCCAAGTAAGCGATGCCCGGCAGCCATTCTTTTAGTTCTGCGGGAGTATAAAGGTAGTCATAGCGCTCATAAGCTTCCTCATGCTGCCACCACTTTGCTGCGTTACGGCCGTGAAAACGGACGTAGGCCACTGCCGCCGTACAGCGGACCACCGGCCCCACCAGTCCCGGCAGGGCCGGTTCATCGACACAAGTATAGGCCAGATCGTGATGCTGTAAGAAATCCCAGATGGCGTCATTAACCCAGCTGTTGTGGCGAAATTCCACTACCAGGGGTACATCGGGCAAAAGATCCTTCAACTTGATTAAATGTTCGCGGTTGGCCTGGTTATTGCGGAAAGAAAAGGGGAACTGGAGCAGGACAGCCCCCAGCTGGCCCCGGTCCACCAGGGGCTGGAGGGCCTGGCGTAACTGCCGGCTGTCGCCGGCCAGGCTATCACCCCGCTCATGGGTCAGGGTACGATAGGCTTTCACGGCAAAAATAAACCCGTCCGGCACCTTGCGGGCCATTTGCTCCAGGTTCTGGGGCCGCGGCAGGGCATAATAAGAGGAATTAACTTCGGTAAAGTTAAATTCCCGGGCGTAATAGGGCAGCATATCTTTAGCCGCCAGCCCCGGCGGGTAAAAGTAGCCCAGCCAGTCGCGGTAGCTGTAACCAGAGGTGCCGATGTATATTTGGTTTGCCGCTACTTTTTTGGCCGCCATGTTTCAATTTCCGCCCATAATAAGTAAATAATTCCGCCTGCCAGGGCTATTTTAGCCCAGGCGGCAAGGCCGGGAGCCGTATAGCTGAGCGCTGTTACTATTCTAACCCACTTCCTGCCGCCGTACAATATTTGCTTCCCGGTTTTACATGAGGACGATACTTGGGCGGCCCGGATGTGGTAAACTAAAGAAAACCCGACTACAGGTGATTTGCATGCAGCGCCTCTTAATTTTTCACCCGCAACAGGGACTCAAGGAAAATCCGCCCCCCGGTTTCCAGCCCCGGCAGAGCGAGGAGTTTGCCTGGCTGGACCTGGTACAGCCGGCCCCAGCGGAACTGGACCTCTTGACGGACCTTTTCCATTTTCACCCCCTGGCCGTAGAAGACTGCCGTCACCCCCACTACCGGCCCGGGATGGCCCAGTATGATGAATATGCCTTCCTCACCCTGCGCTGTGTGAAGGCCCACCAGCATTCCCTGACCGCAGCCCTCAATGTCTTCCTGGGTCCCAGGTTTATCGTTACCGTCCACCAGGAAGAACTAGAGTTCGTGACCAAACTCTGGAACCAGTACCGCCAGGACCCGCAGCTTTTCCAGAAGGGCACCGACTTTATCCTTTACAGCCTGCTCGAACCCCTGACGGAAACCTTTTTTACCTTTTTTGACCGCACCGAAGGTAAAATCGAATACCTGGAAGAGGAAGTCTTCCGCCGGCCCACCCGGCAGATTCTCAATCAAGTCTTTACCTTAAGGCGCCAGGCCATTAAACTGCGAAAAATTCTTGGCGCCCAGCGGGATATTTTGAACCTCCTGACCTATCCAGAGTTCAAGCTGGTAAAACCGGAAAACCGGGTCTTTTTCCTGGATATCTACAACGAAATGCTGCGCCTGATCGACCAGGTGGAAACCTTCCATGACCTGGCCAGCTCCACCCTGGAAATCTACCTTTCCCTGACCTCCAACCGCCTCAATGAAATCATGAAGGTATTGACGGTAATTACTACGATAATGATGCCTTTAACCCTTATCGCCGGTATCTACGGCATGAATTTCCGCTACATGCCGGAACTGGAATGGCGCTACGGCTATTTTACCGTCCTGGGGGTCATGGCTATGCTGGCCGGGGTAATGCTCTTTTTCTTCCGGCGTAAGGGATGGTTCTAAGGATATATTAAACCCCGGCCATGGTTACCACGCCGGGGTTTCTTTTTCCTAAAGGATGCTACTTCCTCAGGTTGTAGAAGGCCTTCAGGCCCGGATAGAGGGCGGCGGCGTCCAGCTCTTCTTCTATGCGCAGGAGCTGGTTGTACTTGGCCACCCGGTCGGTACGGGAGGGGGCGCCGGTCTTGATCTGGCCGGCGTTGACGGCCACCACGATGTCGGCGATGGTGGTATCTTCCGTTTCCCCGGAACGGTGGGAAACGACGGCCGTGTAGCCGGCTTTCTTCGCCATCTCAATGGCTTCCAGGGTTTCCGTCAGGGTACCGATCTGGTTCACCTTGATGAGTATGGCATTGGCCGCACCCATCTCTATGCCGCGGCGCAGGCGTTCCGTATTGGTAACGAAGAGGTCGTCGCCCACCAGCTGGACTTTATGGCCCAGGCGTTTGGTAAGGTTCTGCCAGCCCTCCCAGTCGTCCTCAGCCAGGCCGTCTTCGATGGAGATAATGGGGTACTTCTCTACCAGATCGGCCCAGAATTCGATCATCTCCTCGCTGGTGCGGGTGACGCCTTCGCCGGCAAAGACGTATTTGCCGTCCCGGTAAAGCTCCGTGGAAGCCGGGTCCAGGGCAATAAAGCAATCCTTGCCCGGCTCGTAGCCGGCTTTGGTAATAGCTTCCAGGATGACCTCGATGGCCTCTACATTTGAACGCAAGTTCGGGGCAAAGCCGCCTTCATCGCCGACAGTCGTACCCAGCCCTTTACCCTTCAATACGGCCTTCAGGCTGTGGAAGACCTCGGCGCCCATGCGCAGGGCCCCGGCAAAGTCGCCGGCGCCGGCGGGCATGACCATGAACTCCTGGATGTCGACGTTGTTATCGGCATGCTTGCCGCCGTTTAAAATGTTCATCATGGGCACCGGCAGGGTATGGGCGTTGACCCCGCCCAGGTAACGGTACAGGGGCAGGCCCAGGGCATCGGCTGCCGCTTTGGCCACGGCCAGGGAAACCCCGAGTATGGCGTTGGCCCCCAGCTTGCTCTTGTTGGGGGTGCCGTCCAGCTCGATGAGCTGCCGGTCTACTTCCCGCTGGTCCAGGGCATCCATGCCCACCAGTTCCGGGGCGATGATGGCATTGACGTTGTTGACGGCGTCCAGGACGCCTTTACCAAAGTAGCGCTTTTCGTCTTTATCCCGGAGCTCTACGGCTTCATAGGCTCCCGTGGAAGCTCCCGAGGGTACGGCCGCCCGGCCCCACCCGCCGCCTTCCAGGAATACCTCCACCTCTACCGTGGGGTTGCCGCGGGAGTCGAGGATCTCCCGGGCGTAGATATCGTTGATAATGGTCATTGGCTAAGAACACCTCCGTGTCAATTCGCTTTTTCTATCAAGCTTTTCCCGGTCATTTCCGCCGGCTGGGGCAGCCCCAGGATGTCCAGTACCGTTGGGGCCACGTCCTCTAGGGCTCCTTCCCTTAAGGCAGCGTCCCGGTAGCCGGCATCGACCAGGATAAAGGGTACGAGATTGCTGGTGTGGGCCGTATGGGGCTCACCGCCGGGTTCCCGCATTTCTTCGGCGTTGCCGTGGTCGGCCGTCACCAGGAGGGGCGCCCGGCGTTCCTCCATGGCCGCGGCAATGCGGCCGAGACACTCGTCCACCGTTTCCACGGCAGCAATGGCCGCTGCCAGGTCGCCGGTATGGCCGACCATGTCGGGATTGGCAAAGTTTAGAACAATAAAGTCATACTTGTCCAGGCGTTCCAGGACGGCGTCCGTAACTTCCCGGGCGCTCATGGAAGGTTTTTGATCATAGGTGGCCACCTTTGGTGAAGGGATGAGCAAGCGGTCTTCGCCGGGGAAAGGTTCTTCCACGCCGCCGTTAAAGAAAAAGGTGACGTGGGCGTACTTTTCCGTCTCGGCAATACGCAGCTGCTTCAGGCCGTTGCTGGCTATGACCTCGCCCAGGACATTGGTCAAAACCTGGGGCGGGAAGGCTACCGGCGCCGGGATGGTGACGTCGTACTGGGTCAGGCAGACAAACTGGATATCCAGGCGCCCGCCGGGGCGGTCAAAGGGTTCAAACTCCCTGTCCACAAAGGCCCGGGTCAGCTGCCGCGCCCGGTCGGCGCGGAAGTTAAAGAAAATAACGCTGTCTTTGTCCCGGACCAGCGCCAGGGGCCTGCCTTCGCGGGTGATTACGGAAGGTTCCACGAATTCATCGGTAATTTCCCGGTCATAGGAAGCCTGGATGGCCGCCCCTGCCGAAGGGAACTGGTGCCCTTCTCCCACTACCAGGGCCCGGTAGGCCCGCTCCGTCCGCTCCCAGCGCCGGTCCCGGTCCATGGCATAGTAACGGCCCATGATGCTGGCGATGGCCCCTATCCCCCGCTGCCGGCACTCTGCCTCCACCTGCTCCAGGTACCCGGCGGCACTGGCCGGGGGCACGTCGCGGCCGTCCAGGAAAGCGTGGATGTAGACTTGCTCCAGTCCCTCCCTTTTGGCCAGATCCAGAAGGGCATACAGGTGCTCCAGGTGGCTGTGGACGCCGCCGTCGGAGACCAGGCCCATTAAGTGGAGGGCGCCGCCCCGTTCCTTTGCCGCCCGCACGGCCTTGAGGAGCACTTCATTGGTAAAAAAGGAACCGTCGCGGATGGCCCGGCTTATGCGGGTTAATTCCTGGTAGACAATGCGGCCGGCGCCAATATTCAAGTGGCCGACTTCGGAATTGCCCATCTGGCCTGCCGGCAGGCCCACGGCTTCCCCGGAAGCCTGGAGGCGGGTATGGGGGTATTCGGCCAGCAGCCGGCGGTAATTGGGTAAACGGCCCTGGCTGATGGCATTACCTTCCCCCGGGTGACCCAGGCCGAAACCGTCGAGGATCATTAGCATTAAAGGTCGATTAACATTTACCAAGATGATTTCTCCTGTTCCCTACTTTTGTTGGTAATTGACTATGGCTGCAAAGGAAATGGCGTCCAGGCTGGCGCCCCCTACCAGGGCGCCGTCTATATCGGGCTGGGCCATGAGCTCGGTAATATTTTCGGGCTTGACGCTGCCGCCGTACTGGATGCGGGTGGCCTTCGCCTCTTCGCCATACATGGCCCTTAAAGTTTCCCGGATAAAGGCGATGACCTCCTGGGCGTCAGCTGCCGTAGCCGTCCGGCCGGTGCCAATGGCCCAGACGGGTTCATAGGCCACCACCAGGGTTTCCACCTGGCCTGGTACCAGCCCCTTTAAACCCTCCCGGACCTGGCGGCGGACCACGTCCAGGGTCTTACCGGCTTCCCTTTCGGCCAGGGTTTCGCCGACGCAGACGATAGGGACAAGACCGTGGCGCAGGGCGGCATGGAGCTTTTTATTGACTGTGGCATCGGTCTCGCCAAAGTACTGGCGTCGCTCGGAATGACCAATAATGACATAACGGCAACCCAGATCCTTCAGCATGGGGCCGGACACTTCACCGGTATAGGCGCCCCAGTCTTCCCAGAAAAGGTCCTGGGCGCCTACCGAGATATTGGAACCGGCAGCAGCATTGACCGTTGCCGCTATAGCCGTGAAAGGCGGGCAGACGACCACTTCCACGCCGGTGGTGCCTACCAGGGGCCTTAGCAGGGTAACCAGCTCCCTGGCCTTTTCAGTAGTATTATGCATCTTCCAGTTGCCGGCAATAATCGGTCGGCGCAAGCGAATCCCTCCCCTCGCCCTATTTCTCCGTCAGGGCCACTACCCCGGGAAGGGCCTTGCCTTCCAGGAATTCCAGGGAGGCGCCGCCGCCGGTGGAGATATGCCCAATTTTTGCCGCCACACCCATCTTTTCTACCGCCGCCACCGAGTCCCCGCCGCCGACGATGGTCATGCCGTCCACGGCCGCTACAGCCCGGGCCACAGCCTCGGTGCCGCGGGCAAAGGGTTCCATTTCAAAGACGCCCATGGGCCCGTTCCAGACGACGGTCCGGGCACCGGTCAAAGCATTGGCAAACTCCTGCGCCGTTTCGGGGCCGATATCCAGGGCCATCCAGCCGTCGGGGACGGCGCTTGCAGCCACTACCTGGTGGGGGGCATCAGCCTTGAACTCCTGGGCCACCACCAGGTCCCGGGGCAGCAGCATCTTTACCCCCTGCTGTTCTGCCTGGGCCATAAGCTCTTGCGCCAGGGGAACCTGATCCTCTTCCACCAGGGACTTGCCCATGGCATAACCTTTCGCCCGCAGGAAGGTATTGGCCATGCCGCCGCCGATAATCAGGGTATCCACCTTGGTAAGGAGGTTACGGATAACGCTGATCTTGTCGGATACCTTAGCCCCGCCGATAATGGCCACAAAGGGCCGTTCCGGGTCGGCCAGGGCCTTGCCCAGGGTTTCGATTTCCTTCTGCAGCAGGAACCCGGCCGCCGCGGGCAGGTAGTGGGCCACGCCTTCCGTGGAAGCATGGGCGCGGTGGGCGGCGCCGAAGGCGTCGTTGACGTAAAGGTCGGCCAGGGAGGCCAGCTTCCTGGCAAATTCAGGATCATTTTTCTCTTCTTCCGGATAAAAGCGCAGGTTTTCCAGCAGGAGAACCTCGCCGGGTTTTAGAGCCGCTACCGCGGCCTCAACTTCAGGGCCAATACAATCGTTGACTTTATGTACCGGCCGGCCGAGGAGGCCTTCCAGTTCTCTAGCCACCGGGTCCAGGCGCAGCTCTTCCTTGACTTTGCCCTTGGGGCGCCCCAGGTGGGACATGAGAATTACCCGGGCGCCGTGGTCAATGAGGTATTGGATAGTCGGCAGGGCCGCCCGGATGCGGGTATTATCCGTTACCCGGCCTGCCTCCAGGGGAACGTTGAAGTCGACCCGCACCAGGACGCGTTTATTATTGAGATCCAGGTCTTTCAAAGTTAGCTTGGCCACCAGTCATGCCTCCTTCAAAAATAGAAGTGGGAGATGGGCAGCAATTGTGCCTGACTACTTCCTCATTATACTACCCTAATTGCCCCGGCATGCGAAACGGCCGCCTTGCGGCGACCGTCCCTTTACAGCCCTTTAGCAGCCATAAAGGCCGCCAGGTCGACGACCCGTTTGGAGTAGGCCCACTCGTTATCGTACCAGGCTACCACCTTGGCCAGGGTGCCATCGATAACCATGGTGGACAGGGCATCGACAATGGAGGAACGCGGGTCGCCGTTGAAATCGCGGGAAACCAGGGGTTCTTCGCAGTAACCCAGGATACCCTGCATGGGACCCTCAGCTGCAGCCTTCAGGGCGGCATTGATGCTTTCTACCGTGGCCGGTTTTTCCAGGTCCACTACCAGGTCAACGACGGAAACGTTGGGGGTGGGCACCCGCATGGCCAGGCCGTTCAGTTTACCCTTCAGTTCGGGTAAGACCAGGCCGATGGCCTTGGCAGCGCCGGTGGTGGTGGGAATGATGGAAAGGGCACCGGCCCGGGCCCGCCGCAGGTCTTTATGGGTCAGGTCGAGGATGCGCTGGTCGTTGGTATAGGAGTGGGCGGTAGTCATCAGGCCCCTCAGAATGGTAAAGTTTTCATGCAGGACCTTGGCCACTGGGGCAAGGCAGTTGGTGGTGCAAGAGGCATTGGAAACAATATGGTGTTGGGCGGGATCATACTTGTCATTATTGACGCCCATAACGATGGTAATATCTTCGTTTTTGGCTGGGGCGGTAATTATGACCTTTTTGGCCCCTGCCTGGCGGTGGGCTGCCGCTTTGGTGGCATCAGTGAAGACACCTGTAGATTCAATGACAATATCTACGCCCAGATCCTTCCAGGGGAGTTTGGCCGGGTCACGTTCGGCGGTGACCTTAATGGAGCGGCCGTTAACAACGATACTGTCTTCCCTGGCCTCAACAGAAGCATTGAGACGACCATGGACTGAATCATACTTCAAGAGGTGGGCATTGGTCTGGACGTCGGTAATGTCGTTGATGGCTACAACTTCCAGTTCCGGTTTCTCCAGGGAAGCTCGGAACACCAGGCGGCCGATCCGCCCAAATCCATTAATACCTACTTTGACTGCCATTATGTATTACTCCTCCTTTATAAGATGTAAGAGGTAACCCTGTTTGTCTGGCGCAGGTTGACCCGGGTTCTTCCCACCTGCCATGCTTTATTTTATTATACCATAAAGTAACAGGCAATATAATGATATCGCTTGTACCATCATTCACTGTTCAACACAAATCGCCAAAATCCTCCTTTAGGAATAGACAGAATTAACCGCTACAGGGGGCGCCTGGCCCCCTGCAAGCCTAGTAACGTCTTCTTTTTGCAGCGGCGGGAATGCCCTGCTCGTCGCGGTACTTGGCCACCGTCCGCCGGGAAATCTTTATCCCCTGCTGCTGCAGGAGTTCCTGCAGCTGCTGGTCTGTGAGAGGATTGGTGGCATCTTCCCGGCTGATGGCTTCGGCAATCATTTTTTTGATACTTTCGGCGGCAGCAGCGCCGCCTTTTTTTTCCACACCACTGGCGAAGAAAAATTTTAATTCAAAGACTCCCTGGGGCGTCTGGACATATTTATTGGCCGTCGCCCGGCTGACGGTAGATTCATGGATGCCTAAGGATGCGGCCACCTGGCGCATGGTCAGGGGCTTCAGGTATTTTATACCTTTATCCAGGAATTCCCGCTGCTCTTGCACCAGGCAGTTGACCACCCGGTAAAGGGTCAGCCGGCGCTGCTCCAGGCTACGAATAAGCCAGGCCGCGGCATTGAGCTTGCTTTCTATGAAACGCCGGGTTGCCTCGTCGCAACTCCCCTCCTGGCGCATTAAGGCCTGGTAAAGGGGGTTAATACCCAGCCGCGGCATGGCCAGGTCATTGACCAGGACCACGTAATCCCTACCCACCCGCTCAATGATTACATCGGGTACGATATAGCGGTTCTCCTGGCCGCCGCCAAAGGAGCGGCCTGGCTTGGGGTCCAGGGTGCGGATATAATCAACCACCGCCTGGACGGCCGGGAGACTCATGTTCAGGCGCCGGGCAATACGGGTCAGCCGCCCTTCAGCAACATCGGTTAAAAAGTTGCGAATAATTTTTTCCGTTCCCGGGGGAGCATCTTCCCGCTGGCGCAGCTGGAGGAGAAGGCACTCCGTAAGGTTTCTGGCTCCCACCCCGGGGGGATCAAAATGCTGGATTAACTGCAGTACCCGCCAGACGGTCGCAGGGGAAACCTTTAAACAGGCGGCTGCTTCCTTCAGGCTAATCTTCAGGTAACCGTTGGCGTCTAAATTGCCGATTAAGAACGTCCCAATCTCCAGCTCGCGGGTTGTCGAGGCCGCTATTTTTAACTGGAGCAGTAAATGATCCTGCAGCGTAGGCTGGCCGGTCAGGAGGTTTTGGTGATTCCATTCCGGGCGTTCCTCCCGGGGAACGCTGACATAACCCAAATCGCTTCCGTCCTGGAAATATTCCTGCCAGTCAATTTCGAAAGGCTCATGATCATCTACCAGTTCATCATCGGCCGCGGCAACTTCTTCCTCGTCCCTTACTTCCAGTAACGGGTTTTCCTGGAGTTCCTGCTGGACGTATTCAGCCAGCTCCAGGGTGGAGAGCTGCAGGACAACAATGGCCTGGCGCAGTTCCGGCGTCATGATTAACTTTTGCGCCTGTTCCAGGTTAAGGCCTAAACGTTCGCGCATGACTCTCCTCCCCCTAATTTATACTATTCTTCCTTCCTGACTATTTTTCCTGCCCGCGGGACCAATTTATTGCCCGGGCCAGGTAAAAACTTAAGGCCAGGCTTAAGCCCGCAGCCGTTGCCCCGGCCAGGCTTTCCTGGCCGGGGCTGAAGAGGTAAGGGTGCAACCCCAGGCCATAGTCAACGAAGTCATTTAACCCCAGCCACAGGACCACCAGGGCTAACTGCCAGGGAGCGACCGGCCAGTGCCGCAGGAAGAGGAAGCCTTCGACCATCATCGCCAGGTGGGATAGCCACAGGCCGGCCTCTACCACCGTCACCCGGGCCCCTGCCAGCCAGTAGTCACTTATGATCACCATCGCCCACAGCCCGTATTTGATCACTGCCGTTGCTGCTACCAGCCGCAGCAGGCCGCTTTCCCGGCGGTAGAATGCCAGGATCATGGCCAGGGCAAAAAAGGTTGTCGCCAGGGGGCTGTCGGGGGTAAAGGGCCACCATATTAAAGGTGTACTGGCCAGTTGCTCCCGGTACCAGTAGTAACCATAAATAGACCCCAGGAGATTGATAACCGCCAGGGTAACCAGGAACCAGTTCTGGTAGGGCGCTTCCCAGAGAAGGTGTTTTAACCAGTTATTTCCCATTGTCTTCCTCCCTACCGGTCATCTCCTTTCAGGGAGCAGTTTCCTGTTCCAGAGAAAGAGGCGGCCCCGGGCGAGATGCCCGGGTATCACCATCCACCCTGCCTATCACCCGCGCCGGGACGCCGCCGACCATGGTCCCTGCCGGGACATCCCGGGTAACTACCGCTCCGGCACCAACAATGGCTCCATCGCCAATGCGCACTCCTGGTAAAATGGTGGCATTGGCTCCAATGAGAACCCAGGCGCCAATTTCCACTGCCCCCAGGCGGTAGGCGCGGGGTAAAAACTCGTGGGTCAGAATAGTGACATTATAACCAATAATACTCTCGGGGCCGATGTGAATGAGATCCGGCCTTAAGATATCCGGCATGGCCATAACCCCTATGGAAGCCGTCGGCGCTACATCCATCCCCACCAGGTGGCGTAAAAGCCAGCTTTTCAGGCGCAAAAAGGGTAAAAAGCGGCTGAGTTCAATCCAAAAAAAATTCCAGGCTACCCGCCAGAAGGGAGCAACCCGGCGCCAGGAGGCCATGGCGTTATGACCGTTAACAGGGTAGGTTGTCGTGCGCCGCATCTATTTCCCCCCTCCGGGCCCTCACCTGCCTGGTTAAGTGTTCCAGGCGGCGCAGGCGGTGGTTGACCCCTGACTTCCCTACCGGCGGTACCAGCATTTCCCCCAGTTCCTTTAAACTTGCTTCCGGGTGCTGGAGACGTAAAGCAGCTATCTCCTGCAGGCCGGCAGGTAATCCCTCCCAGCCCAGGGTGGCCACCAGGTAGCGGATATTTTCTGCCTGGCGTAAACCCGTCTCTACGGTCTTGCTCAAGTTGGCCGTCTCGCAGTTTACCAGGCGGTTGACCCGGTTACGCATTTCTTTAAAGATGAGGGCGTTCTCATAGGCCAGGACGGCACTATGGGCCCCCATGAGGCTTAAAGCCCGGACAATTTGCTCGCTGTCTTTCAGGTAAAGAACCAGCCCGCGCTGGCGCCGGCTGAGACGGGGCTGGAGCTCCAGCTGCTGCATAATGTCCTGGAGGCGGGCGGCTTCCTCGTCCCCTTCGAGGAGAAATTCCAGGTGATGGGTTGCCGACGGTTTATTGACGGAGCCGGTTACCAGGAAGGTACCCCGGAGGTAAGCGGCCCGGCAGCACTGGTACTCCGGCGCCCCGGTCCTGGCGGCCAGCCAGGCCTGCAATGCTTCTACCCCGGCCGGAGTTAAAACCTTAAAAACCGGCCGGCCTTTACCGCTCCGGCGCTCAGTTTGTACTTTGACCGGCAGGCCCAGCACCGCCCTGGCCAGGGAGTAAACCCTCCTGGCTATGGCCGCGTGGGTGGTTGCCAGCAGGATTACCCCCTCCCCCGGTAAACCGGCCAGGTTACCCTGGCGTAAAATGGCGACCAGTTCGGCCTCAGCGCAGCAGGGGCGCCGTTTTTTTACCCGGGCCAGTTCTTCTTTGGTTTCGAAGGAGAAGGATATCGCCATTAGCCCCACTCCGGAACATTTTATTACTGTACGGTTCATCCATCCGGCCCCGGTTAATGGGCCAGGTTACGAAACTTCTCCCGGACCAGGTATATAAGGCGCTGCCGGCGCCGGGAATGGTGGCGGTAAAACTCTTCCATTATCAGGCTTGCCAGGCGTTCAGGGTGGTGCCGGACCACATGGATCTCGTCCACCAGCCAGCCCGTACGCAGCTCAACGCCCATTCTAGCCACCCCCGGTCCATTGATCAGGACCGGGCGGGCCCCCTTTTCGCCGTATCGCCGCAGGGCACCACGGGAAATAGGGCCGCGATGGGCAATAACTACATCCACCAGGCCCGGGCCGCAGTGATCAATAATAGCCTGCAGGTGATCGGCCACCGTATAACCGTCAGTTTCCCCCGGCTGGGTCATGATATTACTGACGTAAAACACCGGTGCCGGGGACTGGCGTAAAGCCTCAGTCAAACCGCGCACAAGTAAATTGGGCAGGACGCTGGTATAGAGGCTCCCCGGGCCGATAATGATGGCATCGGCCCTGGCTATGGCTTCCAGGGCGGCGGCCGGCGGCTGGCAGGTGGCCGGCTGTAAAAACACCCTTTTAATCCGCTTGCCGGCCCGGGGGATATTGCTTTCCCCCAGGATGGTAGTACCGTCGGCTAGTTCGGCTCCCAGGACGACATGGCTGGTAGTGGAAGGAATAACCCGGCCGCCAACCGCCAGCACCCGGGCCAGTTCCTGGATGGCCCGGTCAAAATCGCCGGCCATATCCGTCATGGCCGCCAGCAGGAGATTCCCCAGGCTGTGGCCGGCCAGGCCCTCTCCCTGGTGGAAGCGGTAACTGAACAGTTCCTCCATAAGGCTTTCTGTATCCGCCAGGGCCACCAGGCAGTTACGAATATCCCCCGGTGGCGGGATTTTTAACTCCTGGCGCAGGCGGCCGGAGCTGCCGCCGTCGTCGGCCACCGTTACAATGGCCGTGAGATTCCGGGTGTATTTTTTCAGCCCCCGCAGGAGGACGGCCAGGCCCGTGCCCCCGCCGATAGCTACTATATGGGGACCTTTCGCCAGGTACTGGCGCCGGTAAAAAAGTTGCCAGAGGTTACTGGTATTGCCGGGGAACAGGACCTTAAAAACCGAACTGGCCAGGCGCTGGAGCCCCAGAATGATAAGGGCCACGCCCAGGCCGGCAGCCACCACCCCGCCCAGTAAAGGTGATCCCAGGGCCCCCAGGGTATGGAGGATAAACCAGGTAACGCCCCTTTCCGCCGAGGCTAATAAAGTAACCCCCAGGATAACTGTCAACCCCGAAACCAGCAAAAACAGGCCCAGGGCAGCCAGCAACAGCCAGCGTTTAATCTTTAAGCCCGGGTAAAGCCATTTTAAACCCTCCACCCGCCTGCCTACCTCCTGCTGCCGCTGCTCAGATAACGCACTACATCCCGGTGCTTGACTACTACGTCGTAATTATCGCCCCGGAGTATTTCTCCCAGTCTGTTGGCCAGGGTTACCGAGCGGTGCTGGCCACCGGTACAGCCAATGGCAATGACCAGGTGGGACTTGCCCTCCTGCTGGTAATGGGGGATCAGGAAGCGCAGGAGGGCGGCAAACTGTTCGATAAACTGCCGGGCCTCCGGGGCAGACATGACAAACTCGGCCACACAGCGATCATGGCCGGTAAAGGGGCGTAAGGCGGGGATATAAAAAGGATTAGGCAAAAAGCGCACATCCATAACCAGATCGGCATCCAGGGGGATGCCGTATTTATAGCCAAAGGAAATAATGTTAATCACCAGTTGCCGCCGGCTGTCGCCAAAAAGTTCGCTTACCTGCTCTTTAAGCTGGCGCGGCGTGAGTTCGGAAGTATCGATAATCTTGCTGGCCCGGCCCCGCAACTCTTCCAGGCGCCGCCGTTCGGCGATAATGCCTTCCAGAATCTGGCCGCCGCTGGAGAGGGGGTGACGGCGCCGGGTTTCTTTATAGCGCCGCACCAGGATTTCATCGGCCGCCTCCAGGAAAAGGATCTCGTAGGGGATACCCCGGCCATCAAGGTAGGCCAGGGCTTCCTCCAGGCCGTCGAAAAACTGGCCCCCCCGGATGTCCATTACCAGGGCTACCTTGTTTATCCCTTCCCCCTCTTTAGCGGGTTGCCCCAGGAGATCAACTAGCCCAGGTATCAGGGAGGGGGGCAGGTTGTCAACGCAGAAAAAGCCCAGGTCTTCCAGGCAGCGCACGGCCTGGGTCTTGCCGGCGCCGGAAAGGCCGGTTACAATGACGAGACGTGGATAGTTGCTTGCCGTCATACTCTCCCCTCCCTTAAAAAGCATCAATGACGCAAGTTTATTACCTGCTCCTGGGGTACCCCGGCGGCCCTCAGGAGTTCCCATCCCTCTTCCAGGCGGCCCACAGTGGCGGGCTGGTGGGCGTCGCTGTTGACGACAAACCTCACCCCGCAGCGGGCTGCCCGGGCCAGTTCTTCCGGCCGCTGGTAGAGGTGGCCGACGTTTACCTCCCACAGGGTGCCGGCCCGGGCACAGGCCAGGGCCAGGGGCTCAATATCCACCGGCATCCCCAGGCCCGGGTGGGTGAGGCAAAAGACAGGGTGCTTTTCCAGGGCCGCCATCAAAGCCCGCGTATTGGCCTCCACGGCCCTTTCGCGCCAGCGGCGGCTGCGCCCCTGGAGCTGGTTGGCCAGCACCAGGTCACGGGCCGCCGGCCAGTCCCGGGGCAGGACATAGGGATGGAGCCCCACCAGCAGGAGATCCAGCTGCCGGTAAACGGCGGCCGGGATGTCGATTTCCCCGTTTAAACCGACAATATTGGCCTCGGCCCCCACCAGCACCCGGATACCCGGGGACTCCCAGGTTGCCACTTTCCTTTTCAGGCGTAGGAATACGCCGGCGGCATTGACGCCCACACCGATATTGCACGGGCCGTGGTCAGTCAGGGCCACTTCCTCCAGCCCGGCCCGGCGGGCCGCCGCCACCATGTCCCTGGCACTGGCCCGGCCGTCGCTGCGCCGGGTATGCACATGATAATCAGCCCGGAAGGACTGGAGCAAAGTTCAACCTCCCAGGATAAATTTCTCCAGGGCCCGGGCAACGCCGCCGTCGTTATTGCTGCCGGTGACATAATCGGCGGCCGCCCGGACTTCCGCCGGGGCGTTGGCCATGGCCACCGCCAGGCCGGCATAGCGGAACATCTGGAGGTCGTTATAACTGTCACCAAAAACCATAATTTCTTCCGGCCGGATGCCCTCCCGTTCCGCCAGGGCCTGGAGCCCCCGGGCCTTGTTAACCTCTGGGTTGAGCATTTCCAGGTAATGGGGCAGTGACCGGGTGAGGTAAACCCCTTCCCCCACGTCCCGGCGGATGGCCGCTTCCAGGGGATCCAGTTCCGGGCCGTCACGGAGGGCGACGATCTTCAGGGGCTCTCTTTTCTCCTCCTGGAGAAAAGTTAGCATATCCTCCACCCGGTGTAAATCCACCCCGGCCCGCCGGGCATATTCTTCGTTCTCAGCCTGGATGCTTTCTACATAGAGCAGGTCATCCAGGTAAACGTTATAGGCATAACCAAATTCGCGAATGTGCTCGATTAAACACCGGGCCAGGGCTAAAGGAATAGTGCGCTCAAAAAGGATTGCCCCCGTCCCTGAGTGGCGCACCTGGGCGCCGTGGTAAACAATAAGCGGCAAATCCAGCCCCAGTTCCACGGCGTAGGGCCTGGCCGAACTGAACATGCGCCCCGTAGCCAGGGTTACGGTTATGCCCCTTTCCCGGACTCTCCTTATGGCTTCTTTAGCCCGTGGCTCAATAACTAAATCGTCGGTTAACAGCGTCCCGTCCAGGTCAAGGGCTACCAGCCGGATTCTCCCCATTATTTTTCCTCCCCAGGCCTTCCAGGATGCGGACCGCCACCGCCCGGTTCATCCCTTCTACGGCCATTAATTCGTCTAAAGTAGCTTCCCTTATTTTAGCAACAGACCCAAAATGGCGCAGCAGGGCTTTTTTACGTTTGGGACCTACTCCGGGAATGTCATCCAGTACCGAGCGGTAGGCGCCCTTTTCCCGTTTCTGGCGGTGGTAGGTAATGGCAAAGCGGTGTACCTCATCCCGCAGGTACTGCAGGAGCTGCAGGGCCCGGCTATCCCGGGGCAGGCGTACCGGTTCGTGGCTGCCCTCCCGGAACAACAGCTCTTCCTCCTTGGCCAGGGCAAAGGTAGGAATGGCCGCCACACCCATGGCCGCCATGACCTCCCGGGCGGCATGAAGCTGGCCCAGGCCCCCGTCAATAAGAACGAAATCCGGTAACTCGGCAAAACGCGGGTCCTGCCCGGCGGCGCGGCGGAAACGCCGGCTTAAAACCTCCTGGAGGGAGGCAAAGTCATTGGGGCCTTTGACCGTCTTGATCTGGAAGCGGCGGTAGGCCGAGGTCAACGGCCGGCCGTCCACAAAGACAGCCATGGCCCCCACCGGGCTGCTCCCCTGGAAGTTGGAAATATCATAGGCTTCCATGCGCCGCGGCAACCGCGGCAGGCCAAGGGCCTGTTGCAATTCCATCAGGGCCGCCTTGCCACCCTCCTCCTGGCGCCGGCGGGCCAGGAGGTGCTCCTGGAGGAGGCTGACGGCATTTTCATGGACCAGCTGCAGCAGCTTTAACTTGCTGCCCCGTTTGGGTACCTTCAACTCGACCCGGCCGCCGCGCAGCCGGCCCAGCCAGCGGGCGATGGTGGCGGCGTCATCCGGTTCGTCATGGAGGAGGATTTGCGGGGGAATTTCTACCCCCCGGCTGTAATATTCTTTCAGCAGGGCTGCCATAATTTCGCCCCGGGATAAGCCCTCTGTCCCCGTAAGGAAAAAATGGTCGCGGCCGATAACCTTTCCACCCCGGCTGAAGAAGATAAGGCCCAGGGCCGCTTCCCCTTCCCGGGCGAAAGCAACGGCATCGGCATCCTCCCCGCTGGCGGCAGCAAGTTTCTGGCGTTCGCAGACCTCCTGCACCGCCCGCAGCTGGTCCCTGAGCCTGGCTGCCTTTTCAAATTCCAGCCGTCCGGCGGCGGCTTCCATCTGTTCCTTTAATTCCTTGACCAGGGTGGTATGTTTCCCCTCCAGGAACAGGACAATATTGTCTACCGCTTCCCGGTAGGCCTCCGGGTTGACCTTACCGCTGCAGGGAGCCAGGCAGCGGTTAATATGGGCGTTGAGGCAGGGCCGGCTGCGGTGCTGCAGGGGCGTCTCCCGGCAGGTGCGAACCGGGAAAAGGCCGCGCAGGATTTTTAAAGTTTCCCGCAAAGCCCCCACGTTGGTGTAGGGGCCGAAGTAGCGGGAACCGTCCCGGACCAGGGAGCGCGTGATCTGCAGCCGGGGAAATTGTTCCTGGGTGGTTATTTTGATATACGGGTAGCTTTTGTCGTCCTTTAAACTGACGTTGTACCGGGGCCGGTGTTCTTTAATCAGGTTGCACTCTAGAATCAGGGCCTCGACTTCGTTATCCGTCAGGATATACTCAAAGTCGGCAATATGGCTGACTAAGACCTGCGTCCGCGGCGGGTGCTGGCCGCGGAAATAGGAGCGCACCCGGTTTTTCAGGGAAGCGGCCTTGCCGACATAAATGATCTCGCCTTTGGCATCGCGCATGAGGTAGACGCCGGGGTGATCCGGCAAGCGCGCCAGTTTCTCCTCCAGGTCCATGGTATCCCTTCTTCGAAAACAGCATACTTCCTGGCGGGGGTATGTCCCTCCGCCGCTCAGGAGCTACGCGCCGACAGGACAACGGCTCGGTTCGGACCGTTGCACGCCGCCTGCGGATTGCCAATGAACAGGCTACTGGTTCAGCAAGCTTTAATCCTTCTATGAGTTGGCGTTTGTTCCCTCGCAAATGCTCGCTCAGGCGTCCTCGGCAGCGGCAACGGTTAGCCTCACCTCGCCTGTCCTTTTGACCTCTGCTTCGCTATTCACGGCTCCGGGACATACCCCTGCCTTTACAGGCCCATCTTTTGTTCATGAAGTGGTCGCTATTCCATGCCAGATTTCTTATTTACTCCTGCCCTACTACCCGGGGCAGGTCCTGATGCCCACCCTGGGGCCGGTGCTCCGGGCTTCCTTCCAGGTCCCGGCCCGCCTGCCTCTCTTTATCCCGCTCCAGGACGGGGGCCAGGAACTGGCCGGTATAGGATTCCGCCACCCGGCAGACCTCTTCCGGCGTGCCGGTGGCCACCACCCGGCCGCCGCCTTCACCGCCCTCGGGGCCCAGGTCGATGATATAGTCCACCGACTTGATGACATCCAGGTTGTGCTCAATTACCACCACCGTATTGCCGGCATCCACCAGGCGCTGCAGGACGTTCAACAGCCGCTCGATGTCGGCCATGTGCAGGCCGGTGGTGGGCTCGTCCAGGATATACATGGTCCGGCCGGTGCTGCGCCGGGCCAGTTCCGCGGCCAGCTTCACCCGCTGGGCTTCCCCGCCGGAAAGGGTGGTGGCCGGCTGGCCCAGGGTGATGTAGCCCAGGCCCACGTCCTGGAGGGTGGCAAGGCGCCGGTGCAGGCGGGGAATGGCGGCAAAGAATTCCGCCGCCTCGTCCACGGTCATGGCCAGGACGTCGGCAATGGATTTTCCCTTGTATTTTATGGCCAGGGTCTCCCGGTTATAACGCTTCCCCTGGCAGACTTCACAGGGTACATAAACGTCGGGCAAGAAATGCATCTCAATCTTAATGATACCATCACCGCCGCAGGCCTCGCAGCGGCCGCCCTTCACATTAAAGCTAAAGCGCCCCGGTTTGTAACCCCGGGTGCGGGCCTCCGGGGTGGCCGCAAAGAGGGCGCGGATGTCGTCAAAAACACCGGTATAGGTGGCCGGATTGGAGCGCGGCGTCCGGCCGATGGGCGACTGGTCGACCTCAATGACCTTGTCCAGGTGCTCGGTGCCGGTAATGGCCTCAAAGGCCCCCGGGTTGGTCCGGGCACCGTTCAAGCGCTGGGCCAGGGCCCGGTAGAGGATCTCATTGACCAGGGTGCTCTTGCCGGAGCCGGAAACACCGGTAACGCCGATAAACAGGCCCAGGGGAAAGCTGACATCGATATTTTTCAGGTTGTGCTCGCGGGCGCCTTTAATGGTCAACCATTTGTCGCCCGGCCGGCGCCGCCTTGCCGGCACCGGGATACGCCGCCGGCCGCTCAAATACTGGCCGGTGAGGGAGCGGGGATTGGCCATTACTTCTGCCGGGGTACCGGCCGCCACCACCCGGCCGCCCTGCTCCCCGGCCCCGGGACCAATGTCGATGATATAGTCGGCGGCCCGCATGGTATCCTCGTCATGCTCGACGACGATGACCGTGTTGCCCAGATCCCGCAAGCGCTTCAAGGTGGCAATCAGGCGGGCGTTGTCCCGCTGGTGCAGGCCGATGCTGGGCTCGTCCAGGATGTACAGGACGCCCATGAGCTGCGACCCGATCTGGGTGGCCAGGCGGATGCGCTGGGCTTCCCCCCCGGAGAGGGTGGCCGCCGCCCGGTCCAGGGTCAGGTAGTCCAGGCCCACATCCAGCAAAAACTGCAACCGGGCCTGGATTTCCTTTAAAATCTGGCGGGCGATTATCTCCTCGCGCTCGCTTAAAGTTAAATTGCGCAAAAACCCGGCGGCCGCCCGGACATTAAGGGCCGCCACTTCGCAGATATTAAGGCCGCCAACCCGGACGGCCAGGGCTTCCGGTTTCAGCCGCGCCCCTTTGCAGGCCGGGCAGGGCTGCTGGCTCATATAGTTTTCAATCTCCGCCCGCGCCCACTCCGACTGGGTTTCCTGGTAGCGCCGCTCGAGATTGGGGATGACCCCCTCAAAGGGGGCTTCGTAAGTGCGCCGGTCACCAAAACGGTTGGTGTAGCGGAATTTAATCCGCTCCTGCCCGGAACCGTAAAGGATAACCTGCAGGTGCTCCGGCTTGAGCTCCCGTACGGGCACATCCAGGCTGAAACCGTAATGTTCAGCCAGGCACTCCAGTATCTGCTGGTAACCGTTATTGCTGCGGCTCCAGGGCGCTATGGCCCCTTCCCTTAAGGTAAGGTCGCGATCGGGAATGACCAGGTCGGTATCGACCTTCATAGTTACACCCAGGCCGGTACATGCCGGGCAGGCGCCGTAGGGATTATTAAAAGAAAAGAGACGCGGCGTGATTTCCGGCAGGCTGACGCCGCACTCGATGCAGGCGAATTTCTCGCTTAAAAGCAGCTCTTCCTGACCGGCGATATCGATAAGGACAATACCATCGGCAAGCTTTAAGGCCGTTTCCAGGGATTCGGCCAGGCGCGGGGCCACCCCCGGCCGCACCTGGAGGCGGTCCACGATTACCTCAATGGTATGTTTTTTATTCTTAGCCAGGTTAATAGTCTCGCTCGTTTCCCGGATCTCGCCATCAACACGAACGCGCACGTAGCCCTGCTTACGAATCTCCTCCAGGACGCTGCGGTACTCCCCCTTGCGGCCCCGGACAATGGGGGCCATAACCTGGAAACGGGTTCCTTCCGGGTAAGCCAGGAGACGGTCCACCATCTGGGAAACCGTCTGGGGCGTAATGGGCCGGCCGCACCGGGGACAATGGGCGCGGCCAATATGGGCAAAAAGCAGCCGCAGGTAGTCGTAGATCTCCGTCACCGTACCTACCGTGGAGCGGGGGTTATGGCTGGCCGTCTTCTGGTCAATGGAAATGGCCGGGGATAGTCCTTCGATAACGTCAACGTCAGGTTTGTCCATCTGGCCTAAGAATTGCCGGGCATAGGAAGAAAGGGACTCTACATAACGGCGCTGTCCCTCGGCATAGATGGTATCAAAGGCCAGGGAAGACTTCCCCGACCCCGACAGGCCGGTAATGACTACCAGTTTATCCCGGGGGATAGTGACGTTAATATTCTTCAGGTTGTGGGCCCGCGCCCCCTGGATGACAATTTTATCAGTGGCCATAATATACCCCCTCGGGAAATTCCCTGGGCTTATCGCCAGGCGTAAAACCTGGCCAGGGTAATACCTTGCTTCTCCGCCAGTATTATACCATAAACGCCAGTAAGGGCATACCTGGAGGGAATAATCAGGATGCTGCTATCGAATGGAAGGGCGGTAAGCTTCCGCCTCTAATAGCATTTTGATGAGCGTACAAAAATTAAGACCGGGTATTTACCCGGTCGCGGAATCAGTTTACTTACTGCCTTAGCCTTATCACCCTGTCACTGGCTCAGAATATTCCCTGCCAGCCCCAGTTTATCGGCCTCAATTGCCGTTCCAGGAGCAATCTTAATTATATCGTCACCTTCGCCATGTAAAAGGCGAGCCAGCCACTCCAGGCTACCTTTAATTTCATCCGGAATAAGACTAAAGGTCGTGGCAAATAACCTGACAAACTCTCGATCTTCCTCCCCAGCCTGTTGTCCGGTATCAATATAAGTTACCCGCGTATAGGCCTTCAGCATCTCGCCTATAACCCAGCGAGCCGTTTCCTCCCCGTAAAGGGATAGGCAGCGCTGGTATTCAGTATAAGAGTTCTCACTGAAAGCGACCCAGCCGGGGCTGAAGTAGTAGGCGTAGCCCTTCAGCGTATCTTCCTGGCGGGCCCGGCAGGAACCCAGGAGGAGGTCAATGCAGTCATTGGCTCCAGGAAATACCAGGTCGCAATACCTGGCTTTAAGACCTGCGATGCCATTACCACAAAGCCCGTAACCCAGGATAATCCTGCCGCGGAAACCCCCGGCTTCTAATTGATCAATGTTTTCCTGGATGGTAGCCCGCAGCTTTTCCGGGGTCCGGTGCAGGCCCTGCTTTAAAAATATGGCTTCGTCCGGCTGCACGCCCAGGCTTTCCAATTCGTAGCGCAAAACTTCGCAGGCGATAATGCGCCGCATCAAGTTTAATGTTACCTCCCCCTATGCTAGTCTTATAAACATATTACTATAATAAGCAAACTCCGGGAACCATTAAAAAAGACCGGGTATTAAATCCTGCCGGGAAAAACGATTTAACTTAAGCGGGGGCATTGCCCCCCGCATTAAGCGCACGCTTATACTAATCTAACTCAATAGGATACCTGCCATACTTCTTAATGGCGTCCCGCATAGCCAGGGCGTTTTCCAGCTTGGCGTAGCTGGGCAGGCTGTTGGCGCTGCTGCAGATATAACCGCCACCCGGCGCCGCCACCCAATGCGTTCCTTAACCTCGTAATTCCGTTAAGGGTGCTGGTTTTAAAGTCCCATTTTTAAAACAGGCTGAGTTGTTTATATTTCCCTTCGTCATCATCCTGCTTCCCCTGTGCCTTTCCGGTCCAGACCTTTTTCTCCAGGCACTCCGGAGGTATTTCCAGCAGGAAAGGAGAGGGCCGGGAAGGTACCTTTCTGCCAGCAATAGTCCTGCTGCGGGATGATACCAGGATCAATATATCCCGCGCCCGGGTAAGGCCGACGTAAAACAGGCGGCGTTCCTCAGCCAGGTCGCTATCAGCCAGGGTTGAGGCTTCCCGCTCTTTTAGGGGAAGCATCCCGTCTTCTACACCGGCAATAAAGACCACGGGGAACTCCAGCCCCTTGGCTGCATGGAGAGTCATCAGGCTTACTGCTTCGGGGGTAGTAACATTGTTGCCCCAGCGCTCATAGTCTGCTTCCCCGGCCAGGACGACCCCGCGCAGGAAGGCAGAAAGGTCGTTAAAACGCGCTGCCACCCGCATAAGGCGGTTCATGCTTGCCACTCCCTGGAGGTTATGCTCCTCCAACCAGCGGGCCAGGAGGCGCTCAGGAGGTTCCTGGCGCATTATGGTCCTCCAGGTCTCCACAGCATTCCTGAAGGCCAGCAAACCCTTCCTGGCTGCTGCCCCTGGCGACGCCTCGCCTGCCGTTAACCTTTCTATGGCCTGCCAGGCCGGGCAATGCATCTGCCTGGCTGTCTCCCGGACCAGGGCGATATCTCTTTTATCCTGGCCAAAGGGGCCCGCACCGAGGCAGCGATAAATATGGAAATCGTCTTCCGGGTTGACCAGGCACCAGCAAAAGGCCAGGGCCTCCCGTACCGGCCGGTCTTCCAGGAAGCTTTCGCGGCCTACCAGCCGGTAGGGTATCCCCTCCTTCAGGAAACATTCTTCCAGGGTCTCTAACTGGCGCCCCGTCCGGGCTAGGACGGCTATATCGGCAAAACCGAGGGCTTCCCCTGCCATCCCCCTCGGGACTTCCACGGGTGCCATGCCTCCCTGGCCGTGGGCCTGAAGCATGGTCGTGCCGCCTACCAGGCGGCCGATCTCCCTGACAATGGCGATGCCCTCAGCCATCTCACCGGGGACCTCCAGGTGAAGGATCGGGGGCCCCTCCTCCTTTGCGGCGACAAGAACCTTGTCGCCCGGAAGTTTAAGGCCAGGATGCGGGTTATGGGCGATTACGGCCGCAGCCGCCCGGAGGATGGTGGGCGTGGAGCGATAGTTGCGGGTTAGCCGGAAAACCCGTGCAGCCGGGAAGTCCTCCTGGAGCTGCCGGAAAAAACGGTTACTGGCCCCGCGAAAGCCGTAGATGGCCTGGTCGGGGTCGCCGATGACGAAGAGATTGCCGCCGTCGCCGCTCCAGAGCCTGATCAGCCGGTACTGGACCGGGTTGACGTCCTGGAATTCGTCAACGAGGAGGTGGGTAAACCGGGCCAGCAGCCTTTTAACCTCCGGGGTGTCCTCCCCGGCAGCCATCCAACCGTCCAGCAACTCAACCGCCAGGAGCAGGAGATCATCGTAGTCCATGACACCGTATTCGGCCAGCCGCTCCTGGTAGGCGCTGTAAACTGGCCGCAGGTCCTCCGGAACCCCGGGGGATGAGGGAAGCAGGCCACGGCTTTTTAGCAAGGAAATCTGCCGCTGCAGCTTCGGGGCCTGCCGGGAGCCGCCCCTCCCGCTTTCCTGGAGGATCTCTGCCAGGATGCTCCTGGCGTCGCTCTCATCAAGGACGGTGGGCTGCTCCCTGCCGGTAAAGGCCGGAGCCATCGCCCGGTCCTGTCCCGGCCGGCACCGCAGCAGGTCCAGGCAAATGCTGTGAAAGGTGCCAATGGTTAAATCCTCAATCCCCCCGGCCTCCCCCAGCAGTTCAACCACGCGCTGCCGGATTTCGGTGGCAGCTTTATTGGTAAAGGTGACGGCCGTAATCTGGGCGGGAGAAATGCCTCGCATCCCTATTAAGTAGGCCAGGCGGTGGACCAGGGTGCTGGTCTTACCCGTGCCCGGCCCGGCCAGGACAATAACCGGCCCTTCTACCGCGGTGACTGCCAGCCGCTGTTCCTCATTGAGGCCGACCAGGGGAACCCCGGGGCCTGTTACCGCCTTAACCGGAACGGGTTCCCCACCGGCAGGGCCTGCGGGCTGGCTTGGGTCCTCCGCTATAGATGGCGTCACCCCTCCCCCTGCCGGCACGGCTAACTCCTCCGGGGCTGCCCGCCGCCTCGCCTGCGCTGCCGCATAGCTGCCCTTTGCCGCTGCGTTCTCCTTTACGGCCTTACCGGGTTTAGTCTTTTTCCCGGCTGTGCTTGCCTGGCAGGTACTTGTAGCTGCTGTGGCAGCAATCTCCCCGGCTTCCATAAACAAGCTGGCCTGCCCCGCGCAATACTCCCTCTCCTCCGGCCGGAGCAGCAGGATCCGGCCATACTCGCCATCAAAGCCCGGCTGCCTCTCTACCTCGCCAGCGCGCATGCGCCGGATGGCTTCAGCCACCGGCGTTCCGGCCACCCGGGCGATGGCCTCCAGGGGGGCCTCCCGCAGCACTACCAGTTCCGGGCCCAGGCGGTGGAGCAGGTTAAAGTAAAGGGCGGTGACCTTTTTAGAAGCGGTACCCGTTCCCAGGGCTGACGCCAGCACCTCCGGCAGGGGAACCAGGCTCTCGTAAGAACGGGCGCCCTCCGGCCGAAACCCCTCTTCCCGGTCGGCTAGTTCCTCCACCCGGTGCAGCACGCCAACGGTCACCTTGCGGCCGCAGACGGGGCACATTCCACCTGCCGCCCGCGTCCGGGCCGGCGGCCAGCAGATATTACAGGCCCGGTGGCCGTCGTAGTGATACTTGCCTTCCTCGGGAAAGAACTCCAGCGTTCCCAGGAAACCAGCCGCCTCCCGTTCCTGCAGGGCCCGGCGGATGGCCGGGTAGGAAAGCTCTGTGTTGAAGATGTTGGCCTCCCTGGCCAGGTGGCGGGGAGAATGGGCATCGGAATTGGAGACAAGGGTAAGGCGGTCCAGGGCTGAAAGGCGCCAATTCATGGGCGGGTCGGAGGAAAGGCCCGTTTCCACGGCGTAGATGTAATCAGCCAAGTCCTCAAAACACTCTTCTATACTGTCAAACCCCGAGTTGGCGCCAAAGAGGGAGAAATGGGGGGTCCAGATATGGGCCGGGATAAAGATGGCTTCCGGGCAGGACTCGAGGGTCATCTCCAGGAGCTGGCGGCTGTCCAGGCCGAGGATAGGCCGGCCGTCAGAATGAAGGTTGCCGATCCCTTCCAGGCGGCGGCTGAGGGCTTCCGCTGCCTCAAGATCGGGCAGGAGGATGAGGTGGTGGACTTTACGGGTGCGCCCGCCTTTTTTATAGATGGTGCTGATTTCCCCGCTTATAATAAAACGCACGACGGGTCGCCCGGCAGGGCCGGTATCTTCCTCTACTGCCCGGCAGAGTTCCTCCTTCAGGCGGTAAAGGCCCTCCTCCGCCGGTTCCAGTTTATTTTTCAGCTCCTCCCGCCAGGCCGGGTGGGTAAAATCGCCGCTGCCCACCAGGGTCACGCCTTTATAAAGGGCCCAGCGGTAGAAGTTTTCCGGGCTGGCATCTTTGCTCGTGGCCCGGGAATAACAGGAGTGGATGTGGAGATCGGCAATAAATGGCAACTTTAATCACCCATAATTAATTTTAGCACCTTTCCCCGCCGCCTGATAGCCCGAATTAAAAAATCTTCTTATCGGGTAAGTTGTTGTCAAAACCACTTAGCGGCCGTATAATAGTAAGTAAGAAAATGATTTGGAGGAAATGAAATGGATCAAGCCATCATAAAAGTTTCCAGTAAGCGCCAAATAACCATACCTGCCGCCATTTATAAAAAGCTTGGTATCCAGCCGGGACAAAAATTATTGTTGGAAGTACATGGAGATAAGCTTATCATTTGGCCCAAAACTAAAAGTTATACTGAATTGCTGGCCGGATCATTAAAGGGTATCTACGGCCAAACCAAAGAAGAGATAGACGTCTATGTCGGGAAGGAACGCGAAACATGGGAAAAGACGCCTTCTTAAACAAGATTGCCGGTTTCCAGCGCTTACTCCTCGATACAAATACCATAATCTATTTTTTGCAGGGTATTAGCCCTTACGACACTATCTTAAATCCTTTATTCGGCCTTTTTGAACAACAAAATCTAGAAGCTGTCATTTCTGTAATTACCGAAACAGAACTCCTGGTTGGGCCTCTAAAGCAAGATAATCAAGAAGCGCTAACTATGGTAAAATTATTCCTGGACGATTTTCCAGGCCTCAAGGTAATCCCTATTTCGCGCCAGATTGGCCAAATGGCTGCAGCCATCCGGGCAAAAACAAACTTGCGTCTTCCTGACGCCCTTATTATTGCTACAGCAAAAACAGCCGGGTGTGGGGCAATTATCGGTAATGACCGTGCCTGGTCTAAAATTAATACACAGGTAGCAGCTATACCGGAAGTAATTCTACTTGACCTCTATGTCGATGGTTGATAAAACCTTGTCCTGCCGTGCCCGGGATGCGGCAGCTCGCCTCAATTTACCCGGCTTGTAGCCGTAGTTCCAGGATAGCGTCGCGGAGTTCGGCAGCGCGTTCAAAATCCAGTTGTTTGGCAGCAGCGCGCATCTCTTTCTCTAGCTGGCTAATCAGGGATTGCAGCTCCCGTTTACTAAAGTGGCCCTTTTTCTTTTCCTTAGCCTGAGATTGGCTCGCCTGGTACCTGGCCGGTTCCTCGGCCACCGTGGTTTCAATAATATCCCGCACCGGTTTGCTGACGGTCCGGGGGATAATGCCGTGCCGGCGGTTGTACTCTATTTGCACCTGGCGGCGGCGGTTGGTTTCATCTATGGCCCGCTGCATGGAGGCGGTAATGGTATCGGCGTACATGATGACCTGGCCGTTGGCGTTGCGGGCGGCCCGGCCGATGGTCTGGATCAGGGAGCGCTCCGAACGCAGGAAGCCTTCCTTATCGGCATCCAGGATGGCCACCAGGGAAACCTCCGGCAGGTCCAGCCCCTCCCGCAGCAGGTTAATCCCCACCAGGACATCAAAAACCCCCAGGCGCAGGTCACGGATGATCTCCATCCGCTCAATGGCGCCGATATCGGAGTGCATGTAACGCACCTTGATGCCTACTTCCCGCAGGTAATCGGTCAGATCCTCGGCCATGCGCTTGGTCAGGGTCGTCACCAGGACGCGCTCATTTCGGGCCACCCGTTTATTTATCTCGCCCACCAGGTCGTCAATCTGCCCCTTTACCGGCCGCACCAGGACCTCGGGGTCCACCAGGCCGGTGGGCCGGATGATCTGCTCCACCACCTGCTGGGAGTGTTCCAGTTCATAGGGCCCCGGCGTCGCTGAGACATAGATTACCTGCTTGATGCGCTGGCAGAACTCCTCAAAGGTCAGGGGCCGGTTGTCCAGGGCCGATGGCAGGCGGAAACCATACTCCACCAGGGTCGCTTTCCGGGAACGGTCGCCTTCATACATGCCGCCGATTTGGGGCACGGTGATATGGGACTCATCGATGATCAACAGGAAGTCGTCGGGAAAGTAATCCAGCAAGGTATAGGGCGGCTCCCCCGGCGCCCGGCCGGTCAGATGGCGGGAATAGTTTTCGATGCCTTTACAGAAGCCTACTTCCCGCATCATCTCCAGGTCAAAGCGGGTCCGCTGCTCCAGGCGCTGGGCCTCCAGGAGCTTCCCCTGCCGCCGCAGTTCCTGCAGGCGTTCCTCCAGCTCAGCCTCAATGCTTTTTAACGCCCGTTCCATCTTGCCTTCTTCTACCACATAGTGGCTGGCCGGGAAGATGGCCACATGCCGGCGCCGGGCCAGAATCTCTCCCGTCAGAGTGTCGATCTCCAGCAGGCGTTCGATTTCATCGCCAAACATTTCCACCCGCACGGCCTTCTCATGGTAGGAAGCCGGGAAAATTTCAATCACGTCGCCGTGGACGCGGAAAGTGCCCCGCTTGAAGTCGTAGTCGTTGCGGCTGTACTGGATGTCCACCAGCTTCCGCAAAATGGCGTCCCGGTCATATTCCTGGCCCTCCCGCAGGGAGAGCATCAGGGTGCTGTAGTCCTCCGGCGAACCCAGGCCGTAGATACAGGAAACGCTGGCTACAATGATGACGTCCCGCCGCTCAAAGAGGGCGGCGGTAGCCGAGTGGCGCAACTTGTCGATCTCGTCGTTGATGGAGCTGTCCTTTTCGATATAGGTATCAGTCTGGGGCACGTAGGCCTCCGGCTGGTAATAGTCGTAGTAGCTGACAAAATACTCGACGGCGTTGTCGGGAAAAAACTCCTTGAACTCGCCGCAGAGCTGGGCCGCCAGGGTCTTGTTGGGGGCCAGGACCAGGGTGGGCCGCTGCACGGCCTGGATGACCTGGGCCATGGTGTAGGTCTTGCCGGTACCCGTCGCCCCCAGCAAGGTCTGGTGGCGGTAGCCTTTCTGCAACCCCTCCACCAGGGCGGCAATGGCCTGGGGCTGGTCGCCCCGCGGCTGGTAATCTGACTTCAGGACAAAGGGCGGCATGGCGCTTCCCCCTTCCGGGAGCTATTATAACACAGCGGCCCGGGGTATACTAGCCCGGGCCAGCCTTACCGTTAACATTGCATGCCGAAGCGATCTTACTTAACGTTCATATGAGGCAACGAGAATTATTCCCTCCTGGCCGGCTAATTCCGAAGCTGCAGGGTGAATCAGGTAGCCAAACATCACTTTTAGTATTTCGCCCTGGAGTGAAGCTCCTGCCCTGGCAACCTTACGCGCAAAGGCTTTTACTTCCCGGCTGTAGATGCGTGCCTTTACCTCGCCAAGCACTGTCACCGGCCGCCCAGCTTTAGTTCCGGAGCCAAAAAGATCGATTTCCACCGGGCTCGCCGCCAGCATCTATATATTTCCTGGTAAGCTTATCTATCTTTACGCCCAGGTTACGTTCGAGATAACCTGGTAGGACCACCCTGGCTATATCCTCCAGTCCAAAACCCATAGTAGCGGAAAGGGAACCCACCTGACGCGCCAGCTGTTGTAATTCCGCTTCCGTCCTTTTCTGAGCCTCGGCCAGCTCCTCAAGCCTTTCCTCGGTACGCTTCTGTGCTTCGGCCAGCTCCTCAAGCCTTTTCTTGGTGCGCTTCTGGGCCGCAGCCAGCTCTTTGACTATATCTTTAAGTTCCTCGAAATCTGTACGGGTAACCTTGATTTCCGCCATGCGCTGATCAACTATAGCTATAATAGCATGGTATAATTCTGGAGTTATACCTCTAAATTCCGTTGCCATCGCGTCTAGCCTCCTTTCATGGCATCTTATAAAATCCATCCAGTCGCCTCTACTGGCGCGCTACTTTTTAACGGTACAACTATCAACCCTTTCCTGCATAACATAAATTTCTCCTGCCCTGGGTCCTATTATATCTCAACAAATAACTATATTAAGCCGTATGGTTTTTATTTATTATACCATTTACCGGGACGTACAGGCCAACAAGTTAAGTGTAGTTTAATACGCTGAATGGGACCCTCTCCGGGATCACTCCGCTTCCACTCCGCTTTCTGGACACTTGTATCATAAAGTTGGATTTAACTTCACGCTTCGATCAGGCTTCCTCCCCTTCACCCTTCAGCACCCCCAGGGGCTGCAGCCTGGCCACCGGCCGGGTCAGCCCGGCCTCGACCAGGGTGGCGACAACCGCATCGATATCTTTATAGGCCAGGGGCGCTTCATCTTTTAAAAAGTTGATGTCCCTGGCAGCGACGACGACACCGCCGATCTGGTTCAATAAATCCTCCCGGGAAAATTCCTGCCGGGCTTTTTTACGGGACATAACCCGGCCGGCGCCGTGGTTCACCGAGCAGAAGGTCTTCCCTATTGCGCCGGTCCCTACCACTACATAGGAGGCGGTGCCCATGCTCCCCGGGATGATGGCCGGGTGGCCTGTTGCCAGGTAACAGCGGGGATTACCCCCATGCCCTGCGGGCAGGGCCCGGGTCGCCCCCTTGCGGTGGACTAAGAGCCACCTTGTGCCATGCTTTTCTTTTTTGGCAATGTTATGGGCCACGTCATAGAGAAGGTCCAGGCCCAGTTCTTCCTCCGGCTTTTTTAAAACTTCAACAAAGGCTTCCCGGACAAAGTGGGTAATGAGCTGGCGGTTGGCGAAAGCGTAATTGGCAGCCAGGGCCATAGCTTTGAGGTAATTCTGGCCGTCTTGCGAAGGGATGGGGGCGCAGGCAAGGCCCTTGACCGGCGCCCGCGTGCCGTTTCGTTCCGCATTGGCCCACATGAGGTTGCTGTAATCGGTGCAGATCTGGTGGCCTAAGCCCCGGCTGCCGGTATGGATTAAAATGTAGAGGTGGTCTTTATGGAGCCCGAACCTGCCGGCCAGGCCCTCCTCCAGGACGGCCGCCACCTTGCCGATTTCTACAAAGTGATTGCCGCCGCCGATGGTGGCCAGCTGGTCGGCCCGCTCCCGCGCCGCCTTGCTCACGGCAGCCACGTCGGCACCTGGGAGGCAACCGCCGTCTTCTATTCTCTCCCTATCCTCCCGGCGGCCAAAGCCCTCTTTGATAAAGTATCCGGCGCCGCCGGCGGCAATGGCTTCTAAACTGGCCTGGCGCAGTTCTTTGACTGTGCTGACGCGCCCCACCCCCGCCGGCACCCTCCGGGCCATGGCCGCCAGCAGCTTTGTAAGCATAGCCCGTTCTATTTCCGCGGCCGGGATTCTGGTAGTCAATAATCGCACGCCGCAGTTGATGTCCATCCCCACCGCCCCCGCGGAGACGACGCCCCGCTCGTAGTCGGCAGCCATCACCCCGCCGATGGGCAGGCCGTAGCCGGTATGGATATCGGGCATGCCGATGACCGGCCCGACTACCCCGGGTAAAAGGGAGGCATTATAAAGCTGCTCCAGGGCCTCAGTCTCCGTAAAAGCGGCCAGGAGTTTTTCACTCAGGTAAACATGAATCGCTACCGGGCTGTCTCCCGCCCGGTAAGTATAGCAGTTTTCAGCCAGCAGTTGCAGCTTTTCCGGCATAAGATTCCTCTCCAGGAAAACGGCTATTCTTTCGTCGGGTTTCCAGTTCCGTACCGGACCCGGCGGTAACTCTCTGTCTCAGTCCCACTAGTAATTTGCCAGCCAGCTTCCAGGTATGCCGGCATATACCAGGCTAAAGACAACTCTCTTACTCCAGAGCTGGCCTCCTGTTAAGAGCAAAAGGCACTCCCATTCCCGGTAACTCAGGCAGGCCATTATTCAACCACCTGGAGCCCCAGAACCTGCCGCATCTGGTCCAGGGCCCAGCGGTGAGCTTCGAGGTCAAAAGAAGCCATACCTTCCGCCAGGACGCGGACAGGAATATCACGGTTGGCCAGCTCTTCAGCCGTAAAAAAGCAGCAAATGTTAGTACATACGCCCACCAGGTCGACCTGGCTCACCTTTTCCATAGGGCTGCCCGGCGCCAGCCCCAGCCAGGCATCTAAATCTGTGTTAAAGAAAGCGCTATAGCGGTTCTTCTTGAGAAATTTAATCTGCCCTGTCCCCTCATAAGGTGCAATTAGCGCCTGTAACTCAGGGATCAGGGCCTGGCCGGGAGTCCCTTCTAAACAATGGGGCGGAAATTTTTGAAATTCAGCGTCACCAGGGATATGGGTATCCAGGGTGAAAAGCACTTCCTGCCCCCCGGACAGGGCCTCCTGCACTTTGCCGGCTACATAAGGTATTATGTCCCTAGCCGCCGGAAAACCTAAAGCCCCGCCTGCGGCGACAAAATCATTCTGCATGTCGATGACAAAAAGGATGCGGCGCATAGCTGGCCTCCTTCCAGGACAAATGATTTAAAAAGAAAATAGGCGTCGCGCATATTATACCATAACGCCTATAGCAGTACAGTATATACTATTACCGGATGGAAAACTTTAAATCTTTTTTCTCGTCTGATTATTAATAATTTCTTATTAAGCGCCCCTATTTCGCTGCGGCTGGTACTGATCGCCAGGCAACCGGTGTCTAACAGGTGCTTGATCTGTTCCTCCTTCTTACTCAGGCCGCCGGCCATTTGCCCGGGAAAAAGGTGAGAATATGCCGGTTCACCCAATTTGTTAAGATACGGCCGAATTGGGTTAAAGAGTGTTGTTAGCTGAGGAGCTGTTGTTCGATACTAGCAATACCTTCTTCGTCCTTAAGTGGGATGAAGAAGGTATGGCGTTCTAAGTAGATGGCTACTAGGATACCGGAGTTAATTATCAGATCATAAAGAAACGGCGGTAGCCATCAAAAATCTTTAGGAGGCCGGAAAAGGGCAGAAAGGATTTGGTAGTTGGCGTCATCATTAGCTAAAAGTAATACGAGCTTAAGGCCACTATAATGGTCAAGTAGAGGTATACTGCGATGCATACTTCTAATGGACCATCTTGCCTCCCATCTATAAAATCCAATTTAGTAACGAAGGTTACATCTCATGACCCCAGCTCTAGGTCTTAGAAACGAAGATACTAGCGTGATAACAACCATTATTACAGCAGACACAACCACACCTAGTATGACAGGCAACGTATCTGGCTGGACGGGGAGAATATTAATTAACGGATGTGTAATGAGTACCGTGATGAACCCGCCCGCCATAGACCCGCCGATTGCATACTTATTCACGCGGCGCCAAACCAGGCACACATATAGCGGGACCAGAAAACATGCCGCAATCACCGCTCCGACAAGCGTCAGCATGTTCATGATCAGTGATGGCGGGTTCAAGGCCAGCCACAATGCAGTCAGCCCGCAGAGAGAGCTTGCGACCCGTCCCCGAGCCGCCAGGGTACTGGGCCGAGCCAAATCCGCATCTTTTCTGAGCAAATGAGTATAAAGGTCATGCGCCAGAGCAGACGACCCTGCTAATAACTGCACGCTCATCGTGGACATGGCAGCAGCTAACATCGCTGCCAAGCCAATACCGATCCATAAGGGCGATGAGAATACTCTATCCATTATTAAGATGAAACCCATATCTGGATTGTCAACCGGCATAACATAAGCCCCAATGGCCAGATATACTACGATCATACCCAGCCAAAATAACCGCTCGAATATCAACCCCCAAAGAATTGTCCGTCGCGCCTCAGTAGCGCTACGAGTAGCAAACACCCGCATAATAATATTAGGAGATGCCAATACGATGGAGGTCGTCATGAGAGCGAATGTAATTGGGTAAACAATTCCCGCTTTACCTTCCATCGTAAGAAACCATGGGAATTTTTCAGCAACCATACCCACTAACTCGCTAAATCCCCCTGCGCGCTGGATGCTCACAATGGCTACAGTTACCGATACGAGCACCATGAGCACGGCTTGAACAACACCACTCCATATGGATGAAAGCATGCCACCCAGCACCGTATAGACAATAAGACAACCACTGAAAAGCAAGGTGCTTGTAGCATAGGGAACTCCCAACACATACTCACCCACCATTCCTATCGCCTTGGTTTGGACGACCAAATATCCAATCATGGTGAACACCACAATAACAGCACTTATCCCGCGCAGGACCCGTGAACCTCCAATGCGCTCGAAATACTCCGGCAAACTGGTGAAGCCTTCTGCGCGAAGGCGCGGCGCGATCATGTATGCCAATAATAACATAGCTGCAGGCCCGAACCATAAATTCCATTGGCACAAACCTATTCCACCAAAGGTGTATGCTGCCCCGACACCAGCCGCAAGTACCCCAGCACTCAGCATGTCGGAGGTGAACGCGAGCCCGGCAAAGAAACTCCCGATAGACCTGCCGGCAACGTAGTACTGTTCATCATCCCTGCCGGCTCGTCTCCAAAAAAAGATACCTGTGGCTGCAATTATAACCAGATACACTAGAGTAATGTCTAACTCAATAACCTTAAGATGCATTTTTAATAGCCCCCCTTACCGTAGCCCGACCGAACCCGGCCCGGGCAGGCTACTTCTTACCTCGTTACACTCGCTATAGCTAGAAGGCTACTTCTGCAATACTCATTAAACTGAACGTGCTCCCCACATACTCACCTCCGCTCCCTCGACTGACAGGAACAAGGCTGACAGACCAAGGGTTACTTTTCACAATCTTCATGCTGCAGACCGTCGTTTCTTGTCCTATTACCCCAGTATTCCAAGACGAGCATCAAAACGATCACAGCCGCTGGTATCATCAGCCCGACAAACGTCACCGCCACACAACCTGCAGGCGAGAATTGGGGTTTAAAAATGGTTACGGCTAGGAACGCTAATGTAAAAAATATGATCAGACCAACACCAAAACCCAAGCCGACGCGGCTAAGGCACCTATCGCGCTGCATCGTTCCAAACAACTACTGCCACCTCCTATTACCTGCCTACTCGTACTTTGGCAACTAGACAAGTTTCTCCTTAAGAATAAGGTGGTCGGGTAGAGGTATGCCTCGCGGCATACCCCCCTCACAGAACAGTGCTGGCGCAATTAACGCACACGACTCCTCAAGGAATTCTTTACGCAATGTATGCCGACGGCAACCGGATGACTATGATAATTACATATATTCTTGAACTTCTCCCCATCAAAGCTGGCTGGGCACCTATCTACTACGAGCACGTGTTTTGTAAAATAGACGAAAAGAAGTTTGCACCTCTTTATTGCGAAAATAACGGTAGGCCCAACAAGCCGGTCAACATCCTCCTTTCCCTGGAATTTATTAAGCACCTGTATGACTACACCGACTAAGAACTTTTAGAGCAGTATTACTTCAACTACTAGATAGTTCCTCCTGAAAAAATCCAGGGATAAAAGTCTTAGCGTCTCAGAAAACCGAATAGTTTTTAGCAAAACAGAAGGAGTTACCATCCTCTGGATCGAATCTTGTAAGTAGAAGCAAACAAGAAAACCCAGAAGGAGGAACTCCTATGAATAACATTCGCCACACCACCTCCTTTTCCTGCAGGGTGATCCCATGTTAAGGCTAAAAGATCCGCAGCTCATCCTGTGGGATGCCCTGTTGCCATCTGACCTGGTCCAGCTCAATCCTGAACTGGCCTGGGTGGATGAACTACTAGATGACGATAAGTTTATGGCTCCATTCATCAGCCGGTTTGAAACGCGCCTTGGCAGGCCAACTATCCCTATGGAAACCTACTTGCGCATGATGTACTTGAAGCACCGCTACGGCCTGGGTTATGAAGTTTTAGTCCAGGAGGTAAATGACAGTATTAAGTGGCGGCGTTTCTGCCGTATTCCCTTAACCCAAAAGGTACCCCATGCTACTACTTTGATTAAACTCACCAAACGCTGTGGCCTCGGGGTTGTAAAAGAACTCAATGCCGCTCTACTTCAGGAAGCCCGGGAGAAAAAGATTATCCGGGGACGCAAGCTACAGGTAGACACCACGGTAGTAGAAGCCAATATTCATCATCCTACAGACGCCAGCCTTTTAGCCGACGGAGTACGGGTTATCACCCGTACCGTGAAAAAAATTCAGGAAGCAGGTCTGGCCATAGCGGGGACTTTTCATAACCGGCAACGTTCCATTAAAAAACGCATCTATGAGATCAATAAAGTGTTAAAACGCCGTAGTAACGAAGCCTATCAAGAAGTCCGGGAAATTACAGGCGCAATTCTTAAAACCACCTGGAAGGTTATTGCCGAAGCTACCAGTATAGTCAGGGAAGCCAAGGACACCCTCCAGCAGCAAGGGGATCAAGTTAAAGGGAAAATCCGTGCCCTGGTCCAGACGTTAGAAGAAACTATCAGCCGCACGGAAAAGATTGTAACCCAAACGGCAGCCGTCCAGGAGGGGAATTTGCATCTTCCCGACCGGATGGTGAGTATCTTTGACCCTGACGCCCGGCCCATTAAAAAGGGCAAAATTAATGCTCCAGTAGAGTTTGGCTACAAGGTGCTGCTCCAGGAAGCGGAACACAATATAATCACCGGTTATGAGGTGTTGCGGGGGAACCCCGCGGATGATACACTGCTCCTTGGCGCAGTAGAGGATCATACTGAGACTTTCAAACGTCCACTCTGTGCCCTTGCTGCCGATAGAGATTTTGGCGGTTCAGGTAACGAAAGTAGTTGCCATCAACTTGGGGTAAAGCAAGTTAGCTTACCCCGGAAAGGTAAAATCAGTAAAGCTCGCAAAGTCTATCAATCGCAAAGCTGGTTCAAACGTCTCCAACGCTGGCGCGCTGGAGGGGAGGCTACTATTAGTCTTCTTAAACGCAAATATGGTTTACGCCGCAGTCTTTCCAGGGGATATGAAGGCACTGCCACCTGGGTGGGCTATGGAATTCTGGCCCATAATCTGTACAGGTTGGCAACAATGGTATAACAAGATAGTTGAAGCAGTTAGAAATCTACTAGGACTACAGTCCAGAATTAACATTTCCCCTTATGCGATGCAAAAAGTGGACTTTTTCAGGGGGAACTAGTTAGCCTATGCCCTAGAAGTGCTGTGAGAAACCTTTCAAACAACAGTTAATCGGAGGCAGAAACACAGTAAAATAAAAGTTGTAGCAGTAGGGCCACTCTTTCTTGTAGGGCGGTTACCACAGTTTGGGTCATTTTAATGGCCTTCGCTGCCCGTTTTTTCCGACGCCAAATCCAGGTGGCCAGACGTTTTATATTCTGTACCACTGCAGTCATCTTTCCCTGTTCATCTACCGCAGCCAAGCCATAGCTCCTGGCCCGGTCCAGGCCATGATGTTCTTTGGCTTCTGCAAAGGTGTGTTCGATACGGACACGATAACGATAGGTACGGCGGTATTCCCTGCTTTGCTTCAACGTTAGGGCCAGGTTCCTGGCCCTGGCTATCCGGATACGTTCTTTCCGCTTGCTATACGTTAAAAGGTGATAAGTCCGGCGTTTCCAGGTCGGTAACGGCTCCAACCGTACGTCTCCTATGGGTACCAGGGGCTGATAGCCTAATGCGATCACTTCCGCCAGGAAATCTCCCGCGGTGTAATTGCCGTCACCCAGGAAGAAGCGTTTTTCTTCTTCCGGGGATAAAGGTGGTAAAAGGGGACTGGCTTTTTTCAGCATTTCCAGGGCGGCTGCCCGCTCCAATGCTCCATTGGCTAATGTTGCCATGGCGTCGACAATAATACCAGAGCGAACATCGAGCAGGTCGTGAGCCAGATAGCTGAGTTTCGCTTCCTTACCAGGACCTTTGCGGAAGAGCCGGGCCTCGGGGTCAGTAGTGGAACGATGAGTGGCGTTGCTGAACTTCTCCCCATGAAAATCCGGGTCGCCTGCTTTCCTCCCGGAAAGATCCCGGGAAGGTTTAACGTCTTGTAAAACTTGGCCTTCTGGCTTTTTATCACTTTGCCCCTGGCCCCTTACCGGGGGTTCACCGCCACTTGGGGGTTCGCTTTTGTCCTCTGATTTTGTGATAGCTTCCAGATCTTTCTCATCTTGTTTTTTGAGTTCTTCAAGGTATTTATCCAGCGGTTGGGGGGTGAACGCTTCCAGGCTTTTTATCGCTGCCCGCGCTTTAACAATGGTGCCATCGGCGGCCAACACGTCGCCTTTCACCAAGCCGGCTGCAACGCATTGTCGCACAATCTCGCGCATGATCACCTCAAATAAACCGTGGTTACGCCAGAGCTTTCTGGCTTTGACCAGGGTGGTTCGATCGGGTAGAGGACTGTTAAAGTCCAGACCACAGAACCACAGATAGCCGCCATGCAGGGGTAATTCCGTGAACAGGCGGTTTTCGGAAATACCCAGCAGGTATGACAGGGTAATGAGGCGAAAAGCCATTTCCGGGTCTTTCCGGGTCTATCGATGGCCGCCCGGTATGGGAGTACAAATGGGCTACCCTGGCACGGATGAACGAAAAATCACCTGCTGCATCAATACGGCGGAGGTAGTAATCATCTGGGATCAGGCTTTCAATATCGATAACCTGGATAGCTATTTGCCGCCGCAGGTTTTCGGTGCTTCCTAACAACGAAATCCTCTCCTGGAAAGTAGATGTGATTACTAATAAGGATTCGATGTTGGTTGCCAAATACCTGCCAATTAGATCGAGTTTTTCACAACGCTTCTAGGGCAACGCAATCTAGGTGAACTTTACATTTCTGAAATGGACCTTCTATGACTTTCGCCACCGGGTTTACGAGTATACCCTTAAGCATCCGGAAGCAGAGGACCTGATATTCCAGCAGTTCCAAGGACTTCTTGACCATTTTATCGCCATCACTAAAATCAAGACCAATGAACAGCGCATGGATTCCACCGCTATCATGCCCAATATCAAACGCGCCAGAAGGTTAACCCTGGCCTTCTATATATTAAAAAAGGGTGGCGGCTTGCCTCCAGGAGCTGTTGCCAGATTAAAAGCTGGTTTCTGGTTAAAGCCAAGGAGATCAAGGAAATATCTGCCAAGCCCAAAACGTCTATATGGCAAGGGGTTAGTTTCTCTGTATGATGAAAAAACGGGTAAAAAAAGGAAGTAATAATGATTCTCCTAATTCTTATAAGGAGATTGCCATGTCCATCAAATAACATTTTTGCTGTCAAAGAGCTCTTGGGTACTAAAGATGAGCATTTTAATTTTGGGTTCTTTAGGCTCTTGCACCGAAATCACTTTTATATATTAAAATGTCGTTTTCATACGGGCATGCAAATGCATGCCCGTATGAAAGAAATTATATTTAAATTCAGATGTAATCTATCTAAGAATATAACCACCATCAACATTCACAACAATACCCGTAATCATTTTTGATTCATCGGAAGCGAGGAACAAGGCACATTCAGCAACATCTTCAGGCATAATCATATGGCCAAGAGGTACGCTACTTTCAATCATTTTCATCATCTTATCACGTTGATCTTCTCCCATTTCAAGAAGCCTGGCCTTCATCATCGTACTGTATACTGGTCCCGGACAAATGCAATTTACACGGATATTATATTGAGCTACTTCATTTGCCAATTGTTTCGTAAATATAATTAATCCGCCTTTTGAAGCAGCATAAGCACAGGTATTGGGACGTGGCATCTGTCCAGCGGTGGATGCTGTATTGATAATCACGCCTCCTCCCTGTTGTTTAAAGTGCGGCAATGCCCACTTGCAAGTTAAGAATGGCCCTGTTAAATTAACGGCTATGACTTTGTCCCAAGCCTCCCTAGTAACTTCATCTACAGGTCTTTCAGGGTTCATTGTTATTCCGGCATTATTATACAGAATATCAATCTTACCAAATGTCTTAATAGCGGTCTCAATCATGTTTTTTACTTGTTCTTCATCTGAAACGTCAATTTTAACAAAGATAGCTTCTCCTCCATTAGCAACAATATTTTCAACGGTCTCATTCCCACCATCCATCGTGATGTCGGCTACTACAACCTTGGCTCCTTCTTTTGCAAAAAGCAGGGAGGCGGCTTGTCCCTGTCCAGAGCCTGCCCCTGTAATAACAGCAACTTTATTCTTTAATCTCATCATTTTTCCTCCTTACTCTTCTTGATGTATTGGGGAATTACTATGAATAGCCTTGCTCCTGAAAGTACCAGACTAATGATTTCCAGTAATACCCAGTAGGCTCCGTCCCAACAACTCTTCAGCTTTTTTGTTATACCATAAAACCTTACCTCCTCTTACATTACCTGTTACAACTCATGCCTTTCTCTTAGTTATACTCACGTTCTCCTAACTCCTAGTGTTTTTATTTAGCAACACCTCCCTATGTTAAGGTTTACATGTTCTTGGCCGTTATAGTTGTTATAGAAGGGCAGAGTATTTCAGCAACATCTACACAAATACAATTTTATCCCCCTGACATAAACGGAAGAACGACCACTAAATCGTCATCTTGGAGTAGATATTCATGGGGTTGGTACTTGCCGTTTACAAGGGCAATATGCTGTTCCACCCCCAGTTCCTTCAACACTTCCTTTAATGGTACCGGGGCAGCTAGATTAAATATTTTCCGACCGGTATAATCGGTATAAGGAACATGCAACTCAATATATATTTTCATAAAAGCCATCTTCCTTACTCTGTCCGTTATAGTTGTTGTAGAAAGACAGAGTACTTCAGCAACACCTATGGAGATTCACGTTTATCCCCCTCACGACTTCAATCAAATCGGACAATCCAAGTTCCTTAAGAGTTTCAGGCAAGGGAATACCTGTATTCTTGTCCCAACCCATAAGTTCAAAATACATTGAACGCATCTCAGGAAGATACTTACCAGGATGAACTCCTTGGCAGGCTCCGTCTACTACTGGCGAACCATATCGCGGTGAGGGTCTCTCCACTGCAACTGTGATTCCCCGCAATAAATTATAGATCCGCATAAGATTTATGATTTTTTTACCGATCCGCATAATCTTATTGAGGTCATACTCCTCTCCTGTAGAAGCATTGACCGCCTCGATTACATACTGAATATTTTCCGTCATAAAGCGGCATACACCGAGGCTATCTTCAAATACACGCCTGCCAGCAACACCAGCATTTTGTCTTGCTACCTGCTGCCAATCGGAGGGGTCCGTCCTAGGTTGCAGGCCATGCTGAGTAACGTCCAAGAAGCCACCCACCACTTCGATTGTCCCAGTACTTGATACATGTACGTCAAGATATTCAGGCCACATTGCTAGTGATCTATGGTCATGACCTCTCGGCGTATTCCCTTTTTCCGTAAAAACAGCGCAATCATGAGCAGGCCCGCCGACATGCTTTGCAGCTCGTCTAGCTCCTCCGGCAAGAATATCGCCGAAACCTCTACGGTAAGCAATCATCTCAATTAGCTTTCTCGTACTTTCCACATTGCCCCATCCGAGCTCTAGCCCACCGAAATCCTCCTTCGTGAAGTATCCTTTTTCATAGCACTCAATGCACCAAGCCACCACCCAAGACGTTTCATTGCCATCCATACCGAGGCGGTCGACATAATTTGCCAGTACCATTGCATCAGCAGGGTTATTAACTCCAATCACAGAGCCAAATCCAGCCATAAGTTCATATTCTGCTTCTTCAAACTCCTCAAGATCCTTATAAGGTCCCTCCTTAAATTTTATGTCGACACAATGCGACCAGTTGCATCCAAAGCAAGGTCTTCTTTTTATGTCATATAAGTTGTTCCTTAGCTTTCTAGGATCGAATTCCGAGGCTTCTGGAAAAATGCTTGTCGTTAGATTTTTGACCGGAAGAACTCCGGCAGCGGGTGCAGGTGGGAATCCGACAATAGTACCATAAGCAGCTGTATCTGCACCCGCTCTTGATTCTTTAGCGTATTCATTCATTTTTTTTGCTGCGTCTACTAAAGCTTCTTTATTATAAAAGTTAACCTTTTTCTTGCCTTTTTTTACAGCGATAGCCTTGATTCTCTTGGCACCCAGAACAGCACCGTTACCATTGTGTGCAGCTACATGGCCATAATCTCCAATGAGACATGCAAAGTTAACAAGGTTTTCCCCCGCTGGCCCAATGCAGTAAATGCTCATCCCATGCCGGTTTGTTCCGTTTTCTTCATGGATTCGGTCTTGTGTCGCGGTGGTATCTAAACCCAGCAAGTGGTCCGCCGGTCTTATTTCAACTTTGTTTTCATCGATGTATAGGTACACCCAATCATTTGACTGTCCTTCGAGGATAAGCGCATCATACCCGCAAGACCTGAGGAATGGGCCAAAGCATCCATTGGCTTGAGAAGCACAGATTCCTCCGGTCATCGCACCAATTGTCACCAGTCCAAAAGTTCCGGATCCAATCCCTGGTGTTCCTGAAAGAGGCCCAGCAGACATGATAACCTTATTTCCAGAACTATCCCACTTTACCGTTGGTGCTACTTCGTCAAATAGAATCTTTACACCAAGACCTGTACCACCGATCCACTCATGTGCAAGATCCTTGGATAATTCAAAAGAACTTATAACCTTTTCTGATAAATTTACTCGTAGCAATGATCCTGCATAACCATAAATCATAATACCACTCCTTTCTTTTTTCCCTTTGCTCTGGTGTTTAATGTTTTAACGCTTTCCTGTACCGGCTCATCTCGAGACCACCTACCCCCGCGTGACCAGTAATACCCTTTAAACACTTTCTTGCACCGGCTCTTCTTCATACGTTTTGCGATCCACGCCTCTGAGAATATAATAAATCACCGCCAAAGCTAAGGCTAAAATCGCACTGAATAGAAATCTATCTCTGATGGTTTCACCGACAATTAGTGAAAGATTATTGGTTACTAGAGGAGCTACATACTGACCAACATTGTAAAAAATATTGTAGGTTACCATGGCTCCTGTCAAAGCTGTAGCTGGAACGGCTGCAGCAAGACTCAACATATTTGCGCTCATGTTCAACATAGTTCCTCCACCCAGTATAAGGGCTCCTATAATGGGCATAATATTTGAATCATATCCCTGAAAAATAACAAACAACCCCACCCCAATAAGCAAAGTTCCGAGGGATCTTGTTGCACCTTTTAATTTCTTTGAAATAAAGACAAATATTAAACCCATCGATGAACTTCCTAAAGTCATCATAGACATAGAAGTCCCGACAATTGCTTGATTTTTTGTGCCTTCGACTGCGACCAACATAGAAAGATTATTTACCAGTGTACGAACCAACAACTGATTCAAAGCCGTCATAATGCCGAACAATATAATGATTCCACTAATCACAATTGTGGGGCCACCCGTCTTTTCTGCTCTCTCCACACCTTTATCAGGCATTAATAGAAGAACCAAAATAAACACAATTAGGAATACCGTATAAGAATAATATACGTATCTCCAATTAATGTTTGCCAGAACACCGTTTAAGGCTTGTATTAAAACACCTGTAATCAGCGCTGCTGCCATATTGTTCCACGCGGTTACGTTTTTCCTGGCGTCTCCGAAAAATTCTTCATAGATTAGGGTTGTACCGATTGGGAGCATGAAACCCATGCAAAATCCCCCGATAGCACGTCCTATTAGGATTAATGTCATATTTGTGCTAAAGGCAGGTAAAATACCTGTCAAAAACATTAATAGAGCACCCAACATGGCCAGTTTCTTTTTGGATATATATCTTGCCATGATTGGTAAAGCCAATGCACCGGGAACAACCAGCAACGATGGGATCGAAGGTATTTGCTGGAGCATTGTATCGCTAGTTCCCGCAAAGGCTGGGTCAACTTTCATGCCACCCAAAGCTGAGGCACTTAAAAAATGATACGCTCCACAGTTGGCAATACCGAAAATTACCAGCAAAAGTTTGATATTATACTTCTGTAATTGCTCTACCATATTCGTTCCTCCTTTTGTTATAACATTAGTCCATATCCCTCTGCAATAGACCGGTCTATAGATTTAATACATAGATGCCCCCTTTCTTGTTGTATTATTGATCGGCTTTTTAATAATAAAATAATATGCTTCTAATTTCTTTTTTTGCTAAAAGTAAGTGCGAAATGTTTTTTTGGGATAGAGAAAGTGTTAAAGCGCCATTAAATAAGCAAAGCAGAATCCTCGCACGTTCTTTTGCAATTTCTTCTTTAAAACCACTCTCAACAAGCCTCTCAGTAAAGAGGGTTTCTAGGGATTCAAAAGCCGACGCGCACGCTTTTCTTAAAGACTCGCTTATGTTAATAGATTCCAGTGACAATAGAGTTATAGATAGATTTTCAAACTCTCCACCTCGACTAATCTTTTCAATAAACTCTTCAAATATTAGTTCAAAGGCTTTAACAGGATCAGGTGAACTTGATAGTATTCTCTTAATTTTATTGCTTTCTGCTTTTTCGTAAGCTTTTACTACCTTAATCGCAATTTCCTCTTTGCCACCAGGAAAATAATGATACAAGCAACCTTTTGGAGCACCGCTCTGGGCAACAATTTCATTAATTCCTGTTGCGCTATAGCCTTTTTTCCGAAACAATTCCAATGCAGAATTTAGCAATTTAGTATATGTATCCAACTCTTTTTTCATACTTCGCCCCTGTTTGCGATTAAAATTGTATTCTATAAACCGGTCTATATTTAGTATAAACAGTATTACTATTAATGTCAATAATGTCAAGCAAAATTTTAGGCTGAGTCTGTGCTAACGCATGAACTTATTCCAGGACGTGGTTAAGGTGCACGAATCAGACGAACGAGCAAGGAGGCTAAAATCCAGAGAGGGAAAAAGTCCTTTCTAAAGCCTGATAGATCTGCACATGGAAAGAAGTGGAGTAAAAAATGTAAGCATAATAAGCCACCTTTTGTGGAGGATTGGAAGAAAAGGATTGAGTTACGGCTGGCTTAGTATTAAAGGGCCATTCGTATTCTAGGTTTCCCAGAGGAGCTTGATAGTTCCCCGCAGGCCCAATTCCCGTACTTACCCCACCAGTGCTCACGTATGTAAGGTCAAAATATTCAACAGGTGCCCTAGGAGACAGTTGACCAATCTACCCCTTAGGGGTAGTAAATGGTTAAAGAAACTCATAACAGCTTCCATAGATTAACTAAAATACCATAATAACCAACCAGGATTTTCCCCTTTAATGGCGAATCTATAGGGCCATGAAAGGTGGAAATCAGTTATCATGATGGGTAAAAGCGATAAACAAAAGCAACTCTCCTTTACGAACCTGGAAAACTTGAGCCAGTGGGAAGGGCTGCCCATTGTCCCGGAAGACAGCATCCCATGCCGTCCTGGGCTACCGGCTTTTCTGTGGAAAGTGATGGTACTGCAATTTCTGGATAACGTCTCCGACCGCGAAGCTGAAGCACGTGCCCGTTATGACCTGCGCTGGAAGAAGACCCTGGGAGTAGGACTAGCGGAAGCCGGTTTCGATTACTTCTATAACCTCTCTTTTCCCTTTCCGCAAGAAGAACCACGGTCAACACTGCCCTAATCTAGTCCTACCCTGCTGGCTGGAGCGGCGGCAGCCGGCGGGGTAAGAGATAAGATATTATCAACCGCCCTCCAGGTCAGGGTTGAGTTATGGTTCCCGACCTACCGGTATAATTGTCCTTGCCACCCCTGTCCTGGGGGGCGGAACCTGGCAATACTTACCCGGCTTAGATTAGGCTTCTGGCCAGCAGGAAAAAAGGCCGGCGTGGCGAAACCTTTAGGAAAAACTTGGACAAGCGAGGGTTTAAGCCGTGGGTCGCCCAGCC
>NZ_LTBC01000009.1 GCF_001594015.1 Moorella mulderi DSM 14980 | reverse complement strand
AGATCAACCGGGCGAACAGGGGCGGGCTAAAGGTAGCCCTGGTTCTGGCCCGGTCTGAAAGGTTGGGTAAGGGAAAGATTGGGGAATGCGCCAGGCAGGCGCGGCGGCGCCTGCGCGAGATAGACACCGTTATAGAGCTCAGCAAGAGCACGCTGGCGTTGATTCTCCCTCACACGGGGAAAGAAGGCGCGCAAGTGGTGATAACGAAACTGGAAAGCTTCCTTCCCGGGACGTGGAGCTACGGGATTGCGGTATATCCCGACAACGGCAAGGACGGGGAAGAACTTTTCGCCTACGCCGAAGTTGCCCTTAAAGAGAGCTGGGAGAAGAAAGACCCGGGTGCGCCAGTCCAGGAAGGAGCAAGCATCTGATACGTAAATCCCAGGACTTATACATATTTTAGGCTCTCAGCCTTCCAGTCAATGGTGCAGTGTTACGCTTAAAAGAAATGAATTTACGGCCAGCAAAAAATCACTGTTCCATCTGTTTCTTCAACACGGCGATCTCGTCCGGAGTAAGCCCCGTAGCTTTAACAATGGTCTCTATATCGACGTTGAGCAGAAGCAGGTTCCGGGCTACTTCTCGTTTGCCCTCCAATTTTCCTTCCAATTTCCCCTTCAGTTCGCCTTCTTTTAAGCCTTTTAACAAAGCTTGCTGTTGCATCTCTTCCAGGGTTAATTCCAAGTTATAAATCATCCGTTCCACCTCCCAGGGATTGCTTGCGTCCAGGATGCCGTCGATTTTTGCGCTATAATCTCCAGGCATTCTGGGTTTGACAACATTCTTCAGCCAGGTCGTGAAATGGCATGATCTTCGCCACACCTACGCCACTTTCCTGCTAAGGAAGGGCCTCCACCCTAAAATCGTGGCTGAAAGGCTGGGGCATTCCAGCGTAAAGATAACCCTGGACACTTATTCCCACGTCCTGCCGGATACTCAGGCTGAAGCTGCAAAAGCAATTGAAAGCATTTTAAGCAGGTAGGTTTGCAAATGTTTGCAACCACATAAAATCGAACCCCGGAAGCCTTGAAGCTCAAGGGCTCCGGGGCTGGAGGCAAATATATTGTATACTTGCACGAGAAATATTGCACCGCCTGGTACGTGTTTATATAATAAGGCAAGGCGGTTGAATTAAAAAAACAAGCACCGCTCTGGTTATTACACCAGAGCTTTTCTATAGTCGCGAGGACCACCCACAGTGGTCGTTAACCGCCGCCAGCCAAGAGATGAATATGTTAGGAAGCCCCAGCTTCCCTATACGGAGGAGAACCGTTTTGAGCCAGCTAAAGATCACCGACACCACCCTACGTGACGGTCACCAGAGCCTCTGGGCCACGCGCATGACTACGGCCGACATGCTGCCGATCATTGAAAAAATTGACAGCGTCGGTTACCATTCCCTGGAGGTCTGGGGCGGCGCTACCTTTGATGTCTGCATGCGCTTCCTGGACGAAGACCCCTGGGAACGCCTGCGGACCCTGAAAAAATATGCCCGGAAAACGCCCCTGCAGATGCTCCTCAGGGCCCAGTCCCTGGTAGGTTACCAGCTGTACCCCGACGATGTGGTGCGGGCCTTTATTGCCAGGGCGGTGGCCAACGGCATTGATATTATCCGTATTTTCGATGCCCTGAATGATTTGCGCAACATGGAGGTCCCTATTGCAGCCGCCAAAAAGGAAGGCGCCCACGTCCAGGGTACGGTGGTCTACACCATCAGCCCGGTCCATACTACCGAGCACTACTTGCAGACGGCCCTGGAACTGGAGAGCATGGGCGTGGATTCCATCTGCATCAAGGATATGGCCGGCCTCCTGGCCCCCTTTGAAGCCTATGAACTGGTCAAGCTCTTTAAAGAAAAGCTCCACGTCCCCATCCAGCTCCACAGCCATTATATCGGCGGCCTGGCCGTAGGTGCCTACCTGGAGGCCGCCCGGGCGGGGGTGGATGTAGTTGATACGGCCTCGGTCCCCCTGGCCTTCGGCGCTTCCCAGCCACCGGTAGAGACGGTGGTCCGAGCGCTGGCCGGGACGCCCTACGATACCGGGCTGGACTTGAACCTCCTCTTTGAGATCGCCCGTTATTTCGATGACCTGCGCCGGGAGCTGGGCTATGAGCGCGGCGTAACCCGCATTACCGATATGTGGGTCTTCCAGCACCAGGTTCCCGGCGGCATGATCTCCAACCTGGTGAGCCAGTTAAAAGAGCAAAAGGCGGCCGACCGCATCAATGAAGTCCTGGCCGAGATACCGCGGGTACGGGCCGACCTGGGGTACCCGCCCCTGGTAACGCCCACCAGCCAGATTGTGGGCACCCAGGCGGTCCTCAACGTCCTGCTGGGCCAGCGTTACAAGATGGTACCCGGCGAAGTTAAAAATTACGTCCGCGGCCTCTACGGCCGGCCGCCGGTCCCTATAAGTGAAGAAATTCGCCGGTTGATCATCGGGGATGAAGAGCCTATCCAGGGGCGGCCGGCGGACATCCTGCCGCCGCGCCTAGAAGAAGCCCGGCAGGAAATCGGCGACCTGGCCCGGAATGAAGAAGATGTCATCAGCTATGCGCTGTTTCCCCAGGTGGCCCGGAAATTTTTTGAGGACCGCCGCGCCGGGCGGTTGCAGCCGGGCCGGCGCAATTTAAAACCCCAGGCCGGGGTTAAGGCCGAGGCAGGAGGTACAAAGAAAATGGATCTCAAGGACATCACCCAGCTCATTAAAGCCCTGGAAGAAACAGGCATTACCGAACTTAACCTGGAAAGCGATGGGGTCAAAATCATGATCCGCCGTGGCGGTGACCAGGGAGGGACTGCCGGCCCGGCCCCGGCAGTCCAGGTGACTACCGATGCTAAGCCTGGGGCCCAGGGAGATAAACCGCTGGCCCAGACTCCCCAGGATATTGTTGAAGTCCGGGCCCCCATGGTAGGCACCTTCTACCGGGCGCCGGCCCCTGACGCGCCGCCTTTTGTTGAGGTTGGTACCAGGGTTAAACCGGGGCAGACCCTGTGTATAATAGAAGCTATGAAGCTGATGAATGAGTTAACGGCCGAAACCGCCGGCCAGGTCGTCAGGATCCTCGCGGAAAACGGCCAGCCGGTGGAATACGGCCAGGTACTGTTCCATTTAAAGAAAGAGTAGAAACAAATATGCTGTAATACTATGGTCTAGTTCCTGGGCGGCGTAGAGACATAAACTGCCGCTAAGAAGTATGCTCTTTTCGGAGGATAGGAGATGTTTAAGCGGGTTCTCATTGCCAATCGCGGCGAGATCGCGGTGCGGATTATCCGCGCCTGCCGTGAACTGGATATCGAAACAGTAGCCGTCTATTCCGAGGCCGACCGGGGAGCCCTGCACACCAGGCTTGCCGATAAAGCCGTCTGTATCGGGCCGGCGCCAGCCAACCGCAGTTACCTGCATATCCCCAGTATTATTGCTGTTGCCCAGATGAGTGGTGCCGATGCCATTCATCCCGGTTACGGTTTCCTGGCAGAAAACCCCTACTTTGCCGAGATGTGCGCAACGGCAGGGATCACCTTTATCGGCCCTTCGCCAAGGGCCATGCAGCTCATGGGCGCCAAGGCCACGGCCAGGGCCACCATGATTGCTGCCGGAGTTCCGGTAGTACCCGGTTCAGAGGGTGTCGTCAAAGACCTGGATGCCGCCCTGGCCATAGCTAAAGAAATCGGTTACCCCGTTTTGATTAAAGCGTCCGCCGGTGGCGGTGGCCGCGGTATGCGGGTGGCCCAGGGCCCCCGGGAGCTGCGCCAGGCCATCCAAACCGCCCAGCGGGAAGCTGAAGCCGCCTTCGGTGATCCCCAGGTTTACCTGGAAAAATATATTGAAGAACCCCGCCATATTGAGTTTCAAATTTTAGGTGATACCGGAGGAAACCTCATTCACCTGGGCGAGCGCGACTGTTCCCTGCAGCGCCGCAACCAGAAGATACTGGAAGAAGCCCCCTCGGTAGCCCTCACCCCGGAACTGCGCCGGGAAATGGGAGAGGTTGCCTTAAAGGCTGCCAGGGCCGTTGATTACTATAGCACCGGTACGGTAGAATTCCTGCTGGATAAGCATGGCCGCTATTATTTTATTGAAATGAATACCCGCATCCAGGTGGAACACCCGGTGACCGAAGCGGTTACCGGTATCGACCTGGTCCAGGAACAGATCAGGATAGCGGCGGGGGAACCTTTGAGCATCCACCAGGAGGACGTCCAGATCCGGGGGCATGCCATTGAGTGCCGGATTAATGCCGAAGACCCCAGCCATAATTTCCGGCCGGCCCCGGGGAGGATTGAGCGTTACCATGTACCGGGAGGCTTTGGCATCCGGGTGGACAGCGCTGCTTATAGTGGTTACCTCATTCCTCCTTATTATGATTCCTTAATCGCCAAGGTTATTGCCTGGGCGCCGGACCGGGAAGGGGCCATCAACCGTATGACGGGGGCCCTGAAAGAAATGGTAATTGAAGGGATACCAACGACCATTCCCTTCCACCAGCAGATTATGGCCAACGCCTTTTTCCGGCGGGGTGAGATCTATACTAACTTTATCCAGCGTCGCTTACTGGCCGGCTAACGTCCTGGCAGGAGTTAGCTGGCATTAGTTTAAAACTATTTTCGCAGGAAGCAGTTGTGATGGCTACCCGCCTCTGGTATAATATAGTAACAAGTGGAGGTGGGTAGAGTGGATAATATTTTAGAACAACAGGACCGGACCGATCTCGGCACCATCAGGATTACCAACGAAGTGGTAGCCATCATTGCCGGCCTGGCGGCCACGGAGATTGAAGGAGTAGCAGGCATGAGCGGCGGCATTGCCGGCGGTATTGCCGAACTTTTAGGCCGGAAGAATCTAAGTAAGGGCGTCAAGGTAGAAGTAGGGGAAAAGGAAGCTGCTGTTGACCTGTACATAGTGGTCAACTTCGGGGTGCGTATTCCGGATGTAGCCATCAGGGTGCAGGAGAATGTAAAAAAGGCTATTGAATCAATGACGGGCTTACGGGTGGTAGAAGTTAATGTCCACGTCCAGGGCGTAGTTTTCCCCCAGGAAGAGAAAGAAGAAGAAACCAGCCGGGTCCGGTAGGGGGGTAGTGACTTGTCAATGCTGGAGCGGGCCTTACTGGCCCTTTTTGCTTTGCTGGTGGCTGCCCTTTCCGTGGCTGCCCTGGCAGTCATCGCCGGCTGGACAGTGCCGCTGGACCTTTTTGAACTCAGTCTCCTGCGGCCGGACTACCGCCTTATAGCCGGCCTGGTAGCTGCTGTATTGTTCCTGCTGGCCTTGCGTTTCTTCCTGGCCAGTATGCGCCCGGCAGCAGCAAGAGAAGAGCAGGCGGTTATTAAATCCGCCGACCTTGGTACGGCCAGCATTGCCCTGCCGGCCCTGGAAAACCTGGTCACCCGGGCCGCCCGCCAGGTGAAAGGGGTACGGGAAGTGCGGCCCATCCTTAGAGTTCTCCCGGAGGGGCTGGCCGTGAAGCTCAATATTACCGTTAGCCCCGACCGCAATCTACCGGAATTGACGGCGGCCCTCCAGGAAAAGGTGCATGAATATATTGTTGCCACGGCCGGCCTGGAAGTGCTCGAGGTCCAGGTGCGGGTGAACGGTATCTACCAGGAAGGCCTGCGCCGGGTTGAATAGGGGAGATGGATGGGTGGAAAATATCCTCGACTTGCTGGACTACCTCTGGCGGGAACACCGGGGTAAGCTGATCGGCGTCAGCTTGGGCCTTATTTTTGGGCTTTTAACTGCCATATGGGGCTTCGGGAAGGCCCTTTTCATCGGCCTCTGTGTAGCTCTGGGCTATCTTATAGGCTGCCGCCTTGATCAAGGCCGGGGGTGGCAGGGCATCTGGAAACGTTTCTTTGGCGATCGCTGGTAAGGGGGAATAGTTTTCTTGAGTAGAAGGGCAGCCAGGGCCAAAGCCCTGCAGGCTCTCTTTGCCGTTGACCTGGGTCGTATGGCCCCGGAAAGGGCCGTGGAAGAAGTCTTAGCTGAAGAGCAACTTTCACTCCAGGCAGCAGCCTTTGCCCGGCAGCTGGTAATGGGGACGGTCACGGCCCGCCAGGAACTTGACGCCATAATCAGCAGGTATGCAGTGGGCTGGCGCCTGGAACGCCTGGCGGCCGTTGACCGCAATATCCTCAGGATGGCATTATATGAAATGAAATATTGCCCGGATACCCCGGTGAGCGTAATTATCAACGAGGCCATTGAACTGGCCAAAACTTTTAATGACGAAGAAGCCGGCAGGTTTGTCAACGGCTTGCTGGACACCGCCCGCAAGGAGCTGGGTAGATAGCTAATGGCCATTCTCGGCATCGATACCAGTGCCTATACCTGTTCAGTAGCCATCGTCAGCGTTGACGGCGAAATACTTACAGCTCACCGCCGCCTGCTGCCGGTACCCCCGGGGGAAAGGGGACTACAGCAGGGAACGGCGGTTTTTCATCATGTCCAGAGCTTGCCGGAACTGCTGGCTTTAGCCTTTGCCGACGTGCCGGCAACCCATCTCAAAGGAGTGGCGGCTGCCACCAGACCCCGGCCCGTAGCAGGCTCTTATATGCCGGTTTTTACCGTAGCCGCCGGGCAGGGCCGGATACTGGCAGCGGCATTGCAGGTACCCTTCCTGGCCACTACCCACCAGGAAGGGCATATTGCCGCGGGCCTGTGGTCGGCAGGCTGGCAGCCGGAAGGTCCCTTTCTGGCCGTCCACCTGTCGGGAGGGACCTCCGAAATTCTCCAGGTCAGCCGTAAATGCGGTGGTTTTAATATTAGCAAACTGGGGGGCACCCTGGATCTTCATGCTGGGCAGCTGGTAGACCGGGTCGGGGTGCTTATGGGCCTGAAGTTTCCCGCCGGGCCGCAGCTGGAACTGCTGGCCCGGGAAGCCGGAGGAGGAGATGGAGAAAAGGTCCGGCTGACCTCAGCCGTCCGGGGGTACAATTTTAGTTTTTCCGGGCCGGCCAGCCAGGCAGAACGCCTGCTGGCTGCAGGCGCTCCCCGGGCGGCCATCGCCCGGGCGGTGGAGCAGTGTATTGCCAATACCCTGGAGAGGGTCTTGCGGCCGGCCGTGATTGCTACCGGGATTAAAGATATTTTAATCGTCGGCGGGGTGGCGGCCAATACCTACCTGCGCAGCCGCCTGCGTCACCGCCTGGAACACCGCGCCGTAGGAGCCCGCCTTCACTTTGCCGCCCCGGAACATAGTTCCGACAATGCCATCGGCGTGGCCCTCCTGGGCCGCGAGGTAGTTTAGTGCGCCTTTACCGGTCGCCGGCGCAGGTCGGGCAGGGGAAGGGCCAGGGCAGCAGCCAGGGCAGGAATAATGGCCAGGAGGTGGATGACAAAGGGGACACCCCTGGCATCGGCAATACCACCCAGCAGGAGGAGCCCCAGGCCGCCGGTGCCGATGGCAAACCCCATCATCAGGCCGGAGGCCACCCCGATATGCCGGGGCATCAAGGACTGGGCCAGGACAATGGCCGGGGCAAAGGTAGAAACTACCGCAAAGCCGCTCAAAGCCAGCAATATGGCCACCCAGAGCCCTTTGACGTAAGGGAAGGCCAGGACCAGGGGGATAAGCACCAGCATTGAGGCGATGATCATCTTTTTGGCTCCCCAGTAATCGGCGAGACGCCCGCCTACCAGGGTACCCACTGCCCCGGAAATAAGGAATATGGAGAGCATGGTGCTGGCGAAGGCGGCCTCACCATGCAGGTAATGCTGGTAGTAAAAGGGGATGTAATAGGTTAAACCGGTATGCAGCCAGGAACGTAAGATGACCACCAGGACCAGCAGAGTAATGGCCGCCAGGGAAGTATGACCAACATTTTCTTTTTGCCTGCCGGCAGCAGCTGCCCGCTGGCCGGCGGCCATGGCGCGACCGATAGCCGGTATGGTATGGGCCAGTAAAGTGACGGCAACGACCGTAGGAAAGAGAATCAGCCAGGAGGATTTTAAACCACCGTGGCTGAGGATGAGAGAAGCGATTATTGGCCCCAGGCCGAAGCCCAGGTTGCCGCCTACGGAAAAGACGGCCATGGAACTGGCCTGCAGGGGACCGCTGATATAATGGGCCGACTTGGAAGCTTCCGGGTGGTAGGCAGCTACCCCGAGGCCGCTGATAAAGACGATGGCTGTAAGCAAGTAGTAGTTGGGTACCAAGCCGAAGGCAGCCATACCCAGGCCGGCTAACAGGCAGCCGGTGGGCAAGAGCCAGCGCAGCTGGTACCGGTCCGACAGGTAACCGAAAAGGGGCTGGATCACGGAAGAACTGATAGTAGATAGGGCGGGAATGAGGCTGGCGGCTGTAAAGGTCAGGCCAACCTGTTCTTTATATACCGACAGGAAGATGGGCAGCAGGCCCTGGTTGATATCGGTAACTAGGTGTCCCAGGCTTAGCAGGTAAAGGATACGTTTTTGCACTTGTTTAACCCTCCAGTCTCTCATCATATCTTAAACCCTGGAAGGGTAGCGGTCAAGGATTATTAGCAGGAATATGGGTTTTAACAGCGAATATAATTAAGGTTATATTCATGATAGTTTAACTTGTAAGGGGGTAAGGCAGTTAGTGTACCGTATTGTCCGGAAAGAAGTCATGTCGCCAGTCATAAAGCTGATGGAGATTGAAGCTCCGGAAGTGGCTGCCAAAGCCCAGGCCGGACAATTTATTATTCTCCGTATAGACGAAGAGGGGGAACGCATTCCTTTAACCATCGCCGATTTTGATCGCACCCGGGGCACCATTACTACTATCTTCCAGGAAGTAGGCTACACCACCCGGCGCCTGGGTACCCTGGAGGCGGGGGATGCTCTCGCCGACTTTGTCGGTCCCCTGGGGCAGCCCTCGGAGATTGCCAATTACGGCCGGGTCGTTTGTGTTGGCGGCGGTGTCGGCGTGGCCCCGGTTTATCCCATAGCCCGCGCGTTGAAGGAAGCCGGCAACGAAGTAATTTCTATTATTGGTGCCCGGACAAAGGAACTGCTTATCTGGGAAGACGAAATGCGGGCCGTTTCTAGTGAGTTGCTGGTGGCCACCGATGACGGCAGCTATGGCCACCACGGCTTTGTAACGGACCTCTTAAAGCAGGTCCTGGAAGAAAGGGGTAATGTAGCCCGGGTCTGGGGTATCGGCCCGGTGGTCATGATGCGTGCCGTGGCGGAAACTACCAGGCCCTTTGGTGTGCCCACCATTGTCAGTATGAATCCCATTATGGTGGACGGTACGGGTATGTGCGGCGCCTGCCGGGTCAGCGTCGGCGGGGAGACCAAATTTGCCTGCGTAGACGGGCCGGAATTTGACGGCCACCAGGTTGACTGGCAGCTGGCCCTGCGGCGGATGAACATGTATAGAGAAGAGGAAGAAAGGATTCTCAAGTTCCATGAGGGAGGTGGCTGCAAGTGCCATTAATTCCCCAGAAAACTCCCATGCCTTCCCAGAATCCGAAAGAGCGTATCCGCAACTTCAATGAAGTAGCCCTGGGCTATACCGAAGAGATGGCACTGGCCGAAGCTGAGCGCTGCCTCCAGTGTAAAAAGGCTCCCTGCCGCCAGGGTTGCCCGGTAGAGGTGGACATCCCGGCCTTTATCAGCCTGATAAAGGAGAAAGATTTTGACGGAGCCATTGCTAAAATAAAAGAAAAGAACAACCTACCGGCCATTTGCGGGCGGGTTTGCCCCCAGGAAAACCAGTGTGAAAAATACTGTACCGTGGGCAAGAAGCATGAGCCGGTAGCCATCGGCCGCCTGGAACGCTTTGTCGCTGATTACCAGATGGCTAAAGGCGAGGCGGCTGTAGTGAGCAAGGCACCGGCTACTGGTTTTAAGGTGGCAGTAATAGGTTCCGGTCCTGCCGGCTTGACAGCTGCGGCTGACCTGGCCCGGATGGGACACCAGGTGACGGTCTTTGAAGCCCTCCATGTGCCCGGGGGCGTACTGATGTACGGTATCCCTGAATTCCGCCTGCCGAAAAAGATCGTCCAGCAGGAGATCGACTCCATCCGTCAGCTGGGGGTAGAGATCCGGACCAATGCCGTGGTCGGCAAGGTTACCACTGTGGATGAGCTCCTCGCCAGCGGCTACGATGCCGTCTTTATCGGTACGGGGGCCGGGCTGCCCCACTTCATGGGGATACCCGGGGAAAACCTCCTGGGCGTCTACTCGGCCAACGAATTCCTCACCCGGACCAACCTGATGAAGGCCTACCTCTTCCCCCACTATGCCACCCCCATCAAGGTGGGCAGGCGGGTGGCTGTTATCGGCGCCGGCAATGTGGCCATGGATGCGGCCCGTACCGCCCTGCGTCTGGGAGCAGAAGAATCCTATATAGTTTACCGCCGTTCGGCAGCCGAAATGCCGGCCCGCAAGGAAGAAGTAGAGCACGCTGAAGAGGAAGGGGTCCAGTTCCACCTCCTCACCAGCCCGGTGAAAATCTATGGGGACGACCGGGGTGTGGTGACGGGTATGACCTGCCAGCGCTTTGAACTGGGCGAGCCTGACGCATCCGGTCGCCGGCGGCCAGTGCCCATCCCTGGTTCCGAGTATGATATGGAAGTAGATACAGTGGTCATGGCCATCGGCCAGGGCCCCAACCCCCTGGTCTTAAGGACCACTCCGGGCCTGGAACTCACCCGCAAAGGTACCATCGCCGCTGATGAGGCTACCGGCGCCACCTCCCGGAAGGGCGTCTTTGCTGGCGGCGACATCGTCACCGGCGCGGCAACCGTCATCCTCGCCATGGGAGCCGGCAAAGCCGCCGCCCGGGCCATCGACAAGTATTTGCGGGAGAAATGAGTTTTTCGGAGGAGTCACCCATGGTGGCGAGCCGCCACCAGAGGGCATAAAAATGCCGGGCTGGCATTTGTCGGAAGCGAGCGAGCTTTTACCGAGTGGCGAAGCGGCCCAGGCGAAGCCGAGGGATGATAAGCGGGGCCGAGGACAGGATGTCCGAGGCCGGCCTCTGAGGCAAGGATGCCGAATAGGCCGGGACCCCGCCCGAGCTAGAGGCTGAGCCGTAGGCCGCTCCACAAGGGCCAGGGAGCGAGCGAGACAATGCCAGCCTGCGAGTGAGTATTTTAAGGAGGTCTAATGCCATGCCAGCCCAAATCCTGGACGGCAAGCAGATTGCCGCCGAAGTACGGGAAGAAGTCAAGCAGGAAGTAGCCAGGTTGAAAGAGCAGGGGATTACTCCCGGTTTGGCCGTCGTCCTGGTCGGCGACGACCCGGCTTCCCAGGTATATGTGCGCAACAAACACCGCGCCTGCGAAGAAGTCGGCATCTACTCGGTAGTCCACCGCCTGCCGGCGGAAACCACCCAGGCCCAACTCCTGGACTTAATCAAACAGCTCAATAACGATCCCCAGATTCACGGCATCCTGGTACAGCTTCCCCTGCCCGGTCATATCGACGAAAAAACTGTCATCGACACCATTACCCTGGAAAAGGATGTCGACGGTTTCAGCCCGGCTAATGTCGGCAACCTGGTCATTGGTGATAAGTGCTTTTACCCCTGTACGCCCCATGGCTGCATGGTCCTCATGGACAAGACCGGGATTGATCCCAAAGGTAAAAAGGCAGTTGTCGTTGGCCGCAGCAATATCGTCGGCAAACCCATGGCCATGATGCTTTTAGCCCGCCATGCCACGGTAACCATCTGCCACTCCCGCACCAAAAATCTAGCTGAAGAGTGCCGCCAGGCCGACATCCTGGTGGCTGCCGTAGGCAAGCCGGAGATGATCACCGGCGATATGATCAAGGAAGGTGCGGTAGTCATCGATGTGGGCATCAACCGCGTGGGCGAAAAAAAGCTGGTGGGGGATGTCCACTTTGAGAGTGCCGCCCAAAAAGCCAGCTGGATTACCCCGGTGCCCGGGGGAGTTGGTCCCATGACCATTGCCATGCTGCTGAAAAATACAGTCGAGGCGGCCCGGCGCTAGTGTCCGGGCAGCGGGTCCTGGCGGTGAGGGAACTCACCGCCTATTTGCAGCGCCTGATAGGTAATGACGGCCGCCTGGCCAACGTCTGGGTCAAGGGGGAGATCTCTAACTTACGCCGGCCGGTGTCGGGGCACCTCTATTTTACCCTGAAGGACCAGGTGGCTGCTTTGCGCTGCGTAATGTTCCAGGGCCGTAGCCGGAACCTGAGCTTTCGCCTCCAGGACGGCCTGGAGATAATAGCCAGGGGCCAGGTAGCCATTTATCCCCGGGACGGCGTTTACCAGCTTTATGTAGCTGAAATCTTCCCGGCCGGAATGGGGATGGCCAGCCTCGCCCTCCAGGAGCTGGCGGCCCGCCTGGAACGGGAAGGTCTTTTTGCCGCCGAGCGTAAACGGCCCCTGCCCCTCCTACCGCGCCGGGTGGGCCTGGTGACCTCACCCAGCGGTGCCGCCCTGCGGGATATGGTTACCGTCAGCCGGCGGCGCTTTCCCGGTATTGACCTGGTACTGGCCCCGGCTACCGTCCAGGGTGACACTGCCCCCTTGGAACTGGCCCGGGCCCTGGAACTCCTGGGCAAACTGGGCGGGGTCGACGTGATTATCATCGGCCGCGGCGGCGGCTCAGCCGAGGACTTGAGTGCTTTCAATACCGAAGTCGTCGCCCGGGCCATCTATGCTTGCCCGGTACCGGTTATTGCTGCCGTTGGGCACGAGACGGACCTCACCCTGGCCGACAGGGTGGCTGACCGGCGGGCACCAACGCCTTCGGCTGCCGCCGAACTGGCCGTCCCGGTAAAGACCGAACTGGAAGAGCGCCTGGATATACTGGCTGCCCGTGCCCGGCGGGGGGTGGAGCACCGCCTGCAGATGGCGCGGGCCAGGCTCGAACGCCTGGTTAAAAGCCGGGGCATGGCCCAGCCCCAGCAGGAACTGTATTATCGCCAGCAATACCTGGACGGGCTAGAGCAGCGCCTGCTGGCTTCCTGGCAGCGCCATTACGGGGCCAGGGAACAGGCCTTGCAGTTGTTAACGGCCCGCCTGGAGGCCGCCAGCCCTCTGGCCATCTTGAGCCGCGGCTATGCCGTCTGCCGGCGTCCCGGCGGGGGCCCCCCCATCCGGCACAGCCTGGAGGTGGCTCCCGGGGAAAAGGTGGAAGTAGTCTTAAGCCAGGGCCGCCTCCAGTGCCAGGTGGATGATGTGGACGGTGGCTAAGGTATCTCTAGCGGATATGTAAATAGTGGTAAAAGCCAGGCAAATAACGGCACTTTAGGAGGAACCAGAGCATGCCTGAAGGCGAACAGCTAAAATTTGAAGAAGCCTTGCAGAAACTTGAGGGTATCGTCCGGGCCCTGGAAGGAGAAGGCCTGACCCTGGAAGATTCCCTGGCCTATTACCAGGAAGGGATCAGGCTGGTGCGCCTGTGCCGGCAGCGCCTCCAGGAAGTCGAGGGCAAACTCCAGGCACTCCTGGTCCATGAAGGCGAAGTAGTACTGAAAGAAATCTCTCTACCCGGGGGTGAGGGTTACGGAGCTTGAAAGTTACCTGGCCTCCCGCCGGCAACTGGTCCAGGAAGCCTTAGAAAAGAGCCTGCCGCCGGCGGAGAGTTATCCCCCGGCCATTCACCAGGCCATGCGCTACAGCCTTTTTGCAGGAGGTAAGAGGTTAAGGCCTATCCTGGTCCTGGCGGCGGGTGAGTCTGCAGGCAGCCCCCCGGAACCCCTCCTGCCGGCCGCCTGCGCGGTGGAGCTCATCCATACCTATTCTCTCATCCACGATGACCTGCCGGCTATGGATAATGATGACTATCGCCGCGGCCGGCCCACCTGTCATAAAGTTTTCGGTGAGGCCATCGCCCTGCTGGCCGGGGATGCCCTCCTCACGCAAGCCTTTGCCGTTTTGAGCCAGGTGCCGGCCGGCATCCCGCCGGCGAAAGTTCTCCAGGCCATCGGCGAACTGGCTACCGCCGCCGGCAGCCAGGGGATGATTGGCGGCCAGGTGGTGGACATGGAGGCCGAGGGCCAGCCGGCGACCCTGGAAATAGTTAATTACATCCACACCCACAAGACCGGCAGCCTCATCCGCGCCTGCCTGCGCCTGGGCGGCATTTTAAGCGGGGCCGGGGAGGAGCAATTGGCAGTACTTACGCGCTATGGCGAAAACCTGGGGCTGGCTTTCCAGATAACCGACGACATTCTCGATATTGAGGGCGATTTTACCCGCATGGGTAAAAAAGGCGGGATGGATGTGGCCCGGGGCAAGGCAACCTACCCGGCCTGCTTAGGTCTAAAAAAGGCCCGGGAGATAGCCAGGGAACTCTGTGCCGAGGCGCAAAGTTTAGCCCTGTCCCTGGGCCCGGCTGCCGAACCTTTATTCCTCCTTGCCGGTTACGTTCTCAACCGGCAAGGATAGTCATACGCTGAGCATAAAGGTGTCCGGGGCAGGGGGAAAAGGCATACCGGTGCTGGCTGCCGGCCAGCACCATAGACGGCTTAAGGCTACCAGGGGCTTCTGACTGTGGTGCTTGCCGTTTAAAGACAAATACCTTATAATACATCCTGCCAACTAAAAAATTTTGCCTACTCTATATTGGTGGGTGGCGCAGTATTCTAGTCAAGACCACCATCTTTGAAGACGGGCCTAAAAATCCGTCAAGGGCACACCGATGAAGTTCCTGGTGCTGGCTGCCGACGCCCAGTCGGGGGTTGGTACTGGGAGTTAAGGAGGGGGGGCGATCTACAATGGCATGTAGGCGTGGACCCTCCCTCCGTGGAGACCCAGGTGCGTGGGAAAGTTCCTGCGGCAGGAGCAAATACTATGGCCTGGGGTAGAAACCTGCAGTCGGTACGAAGGGTGCTGGCTGCAGCGTAGCCTGCCTTGAGCGGTAGTGGTGGATGCGGGTGGGAAGCACCTGTCAAGGTCTTCGCCGAAGACCTGTTGACCATAGCGGAAACCACTACTGCAAAAGAGGCTAGAAGATGGCCGGGCTTGTCGAGGAAAACTCCTAGACTGTTTACCACCGGTAAGGCTGGCCGGGGATTAAAGTATGTGCTAAGTGGTAATCCAGTCCTGCCTCCGGCGACGGCGCAGGGCACCCTTTAAAGGGAAACCGCCACAGCGGCGACGCGTGGTAGGGTGCCGGGAAAACCTACTGGACCTAAGCCATAACATTTATCCGGCCAGCTGCCACCCACCTAATTATGAAGTAGGAGGCCGGAAACATTTTGACCAGATTACAAGGTCGTTCCTCCTGGAAAAATGCCCTGACCATGGGCGGGGGGACTTTTTTTATAGCCCTGGCCATAGGCTATGGTTCCCAGGTGTTTCTGGGTAGAATAACTTCCATAATTTTATCCTTTACCCTGTTGATGTTAATTATCCTGGCCGGTATTGCCTTTGATATAGTTGGCGTAGCCACGGCAGCGGCCAGTGAGGCGCCCCTGCACGCCCGGGCGGCCAAAAAGATCCCCGGTGCCCGCCAGGCCCTGGGTTTACTGCGCAACGCTGAACGGGTGGCCAGCTTTTCCACCGACGTGGTAGGGGACGTCTGCAGTACCTTGAGCGGTGCAGTCGGGGCGGTAATTATCTTACGCCTGGTAGGCCAGCATGGGGCGGAAGACCTGCTGGTCAGTACCCTTATGACGGCCGTTATCTCGGCTGTGACTGTAGGAGGCAAAGCCCTGGGCAAGGGATTTGCCTTGCACCAGGCCAGTGACATAATTTTTTTTGTGGGACGGGTGTTGTACGGTGTGGAAAGACTAACCGGGTGGCGCCCCTTTAACCATGCACCCCAGAAAGGACGGCGGCCATGAACCTGCTGGATAAAATCAAGGAACCGGCTGATGTGAAAAAGCTGAATAACCAGGAACTCGAGTTACTGGCCACGGATATACGCCGGGAACTGGTCCGGACGGTGTCCCGCACTGGCGGTCACCTGGCTCCCAACCTGGGGGTAGTGGAATTGACCCTGGCCCTCCACAGTGTTTTTGATTTACCCCGGGATAAAATCATCTGGGACGTGGGCCACCAGTGCTATGTGCACAAGATGCTCACCGGCCGGCGCTCCCAGTTTAGCACTTTGCGCCAGTTCGGGGGCTTGAGCGGCTTTCCCAAGCGAGCCGAAAGCCCCTATGATACTTTTGATACCGGTCATAGCAGCACCTCTATTTCGGCCGCCTTAGGTATGGCCCTGGCCCGGGATTTAAAGGGTGAGGATTACCAGGTTGTGGCGGTAATTGGCGATGGTGCCCTGACGGGTGGCATGGCCTTTGAGGCCATGAATCATGCCGGTCACCTGAAGGCCAGCCTGATTGTGGTGCTCAATGATAATGAAATGTCCATCTCCAGCCCGGTAGGGGGTATGGCGGCCTACCTTTCCCGCCTGCGGACGGATCCCATGTACTCCCGGGGTAAGGAAGAACTGGAAAATCTCCTCAACCGCCTGCCCCATGTGGGGCCACGGGTTTTAAAGATAATTGACCGGATGAAGGATAGCTTTAAATACCTGGTTGTCCCAGGAATGCTTTTTGAGGAACTGGGCTTCACCTACCTGGGCCCCATTGAAGGCCACAACATTGCCCGGCTCAAAGAAGTGCTGCAACGCGCCCGTGCTACCCGCGGGCCGGTCCTGGTTCATGTAATTACAACCAAAGGCAAAGGTTACCGGCCAGCTGAAACCCATCCCGGCCGCTTCCACGGCGTTGGCCCCTTTGACCCGGATACAGGTGAACCTTTAACTGCGGGGGGACCGCCGACTTATACCTCCGTTTTTGGCGCCGAACTGGTACGCCAGGGGGAAAAAAACAACCGCCTGGTGGCCATAACGGCGGCTATGCCCGAGGGTACCGGCCTCATTCCCTTTGCCCGGCGATTCCCAAAACGCTTTTTTGATGTCGGCATTGCCGAGCAGCATGCCCTGACCATGGCCGCCGGCCTTGCGGCAGCGGGATTAAAACCGGTAGTGGCCATTTACTCCACCTTTTTGCAGCGGGCCGTTGACCAGGTCATCCATGATATTGCCTTAATGGAACTACCGGTAGTCCTGGCCATTGACCGGGCCGGGCTGGTAGGTGAAGATGGGGAAACCCACCAGGGCCTCTTTGACCTGGCCCTGCTGCGTAGTATACCCCGGATGGTAATCATGGCTCCCAAAGACGAGCAGGAACTGCGGCACATGCTGGTTACAGCCATCCAGCACCACGGGCCAGCAGCCTTACGTTACCCCCGGGGTGCCGGCGTGGGTGTACCGTTAACTGGTGCGGCCCAGCCCCTGCCTATCGGCAAAGGGGAGGTCCTGCGCCCGGGCAGGGATGTAGCCATCCTGGCCCTGGGTCCCCTGGTTTACGCCGCCCTGGCCGCCGCTGGAGAACTGGCCGCCCGGGGTATTGAAGCGGCAGTCATCAACCCGCGCTTTGTTAAACCCCTGGACGCGGAGCTAATTCTCACCTGGGCCGCTAAGACCGGCCGCCTGGTGATGGTTGAGGAACACGTCCTGGCCGGCGGTTTTGGTAGTGCCGTCCTGGAATTGCTGGCTGCCAACGGCAGGGAGAGGACGCGGGTGCAATGCCTGGGGATTAAGGACGAGTTTGTCCCCCAGGGTAAACCGGCAGTTTTACGGGAACACTTAGGTTTGACGCCGGCGGGGATCATCAAGGCCGTCCAGCAGGTGCTGGAGGAAGAGCCGGTGCTTACCAGGCATAAATTGGGTACCAGGGAGATTTCCGGTGGCTAGACAACGACTGGACCTCCTGCTGGTGCAGCGGGGACTGTTTGCCAGCCGCCAGCAGGCACGGGCGGCCATTATGGCTGGCGAGGTGCTGGTCAACAATGTCCTGGTAGACAAGCCCGGGGAGGGGGTCCCGGTTGATGCGGAGATACGCCTCACCGGCCAGCCCCTGCCTTACGTCAGCCGCGGCGGTTTAAAGCTGGAGAAGGCCTTAAAGGTTTTTAATATTGATTTACGCGATAAAATAATCCTGGATGTGGGCGCGTCCACCGGTGGCTTTACTGACTGTGCCCTTAAACACGGCGCCGCCAGGGTATATGCCGTTGATGTCGGTTACGGCCAGCTGGCCTGGTCGCTCCGCCAAGATCCCCGGGTAACTGTCCTGGAAAGGACCAACGCCCGTTACCTGGAACGGGATACCCTGGGAGAGCTGGTTGATGTGGCTACTATTGATGTGGCCTTCATCTCCCTGGCGAAAATCCTCCCGGCCGTCCTCCGCTGCCTGAAACCGGAGGGGGAGATTATTGCCCTGGTCAAGCCCCAGTTTGAAGCCGGCCCGGGCCGGGTCGGTAAAAAGGGAGTTGTGCGCGACCCGGCCGTGCACCGGGAGGTTTTAAAAGAAGTAATGACCGGGGCAGCCGGGTTGGGTTTAAAAATCTATGGTTTAACCTGTTCCCCCATCAGCGGCCCGGAGGGTAACCTGGAATTTCTCCTCTGGCTGGGCTTAAAAGGCCAGGGCCTAGCACCAGGAGAATGGCAGCCCCTGATTGAACAGGTAGTAGCTGAAGCCCACCAGGAAGTGCGTTAGATTTGAAGTGAGGGAGACTATTGCAGCGGATTGGCATGGTGGCCAACCTGGATAAGCCGAGGGTAAGGGAAGTAGCCCTGGAACTCATGGACTACCTGGAAGGCCGGGGCGTGAGGGTAGTGGTATCCACCAGCAAAGCTGCCGCCCTGGGTTGCCCGGAAAAAGGCGTGCCGGAAAAAGAGCTGGCAGGTGCCGATTGCCTCTTAGCTTTAGGTGGTGATGGCACCCTCCTGCGGGCGGCGCGGATAGTTGCCGGTACCGCTACGCCCATTCTCGGCGTCAACCTGGGTCACCTGGGGTTTTTAACCGAAATTGAACTGGCTGAACTTTATCCCGCCCTGGATAAGCTCCTGGCCGGTGATTACCGCCTGGAAGAGCGGATGATGCTCCAGGGTACTGTCAGGCGCCCGGACCAGGCGCTAAACTGCCAGGCCTTAAATGACGTGGTAATTACCAAGGGTGCCTTTTCCCGCATGCTCCGCCTGGAGGTTTATATTGGCCCGGCTTACCTGGATACTTACCCGGCCGACGGCCTCATTGTCTCCTCACCTACGGGTTCGACGGCTTATTCCCTGTCGGCCGGTGGCCCCCTGGTATCACCGGAACTGCAAGTGATGATTTTAACACCCATCTGTCCCCATACCCTTTACAGCCGGCCCCTGGTTGTACCCGGGGAACAGCAGATCAGGGTCCATGTTCACGCCCAGGGAGCGGAAGTCATGCTTACTGTTGACGGCCAGCAGGGATGGCACCTGGAAAACGGGGACGTCATTACCGTTACCCGGGCTGGAGTACCTACGTACCTGATACGTTTAAAGAATAACACCTTTTACAGCCTGGTACGGGAAAAATTGCGGGAAGGGGGGAACCGGCAGTATGACGAAAGCCAGGCGCCAGCAGTTGATTCTGGAAATAATAGCCAGCACCCCGGTAACTACCCAGGAACAGCTGGCCCGGGAACTGCACAAGCACGGCCTTAAAGTGACCCAGGCTACCGTTTCCCGGGATATTAAGGAACTTGGCCTGGTGAAAGTGCCGGCAGGGGAGAACCTCTATCGCTACGCGGCACCGCCAGGACAGCCCCTGGTCAATACTTACGGCCGGTTGCAGCGCCTCTTTGAAGATTCCGTGGTTAAAGTAGACGACAGTGAGAATTTGATTTTAATCCGCACCATGCCGGGGACGGCCCATGCCGTTGCCTCCTGCCTGGATAACCTGGCCTGGCCGGAGATTATCGGGACGGTAGCCGGGGATGATACCATCCTGGTCATTGTTAAACCCAAGGAAGCTGTGGCCACGGTCTTAAAGCGCTTTGAGGAGCTCAGGGAAGGGTGAGGCCATGCTCCAGGAATTGCAAATTGAAAATTTTGCCTTAATCGAATCCCTGCAGCTGGACCTGGAACCGGGGCTAACGGTACTCACAGGAGAAACCGGCGCCGGCAAGTCCATCATTGTCGATGCCGTAGGGCTTCTGGTGGGGGCGCGGGCTTCAGCGGAGTATATTCGCGCCGGCTCCGAACGGGCCGTAGTGCGCGGGCTCTTCCAGGCTGCTAACATACCGGGACTGGAAGAAATCCTGGCCGGGTTTGGTATGCCGGTAGAGGCTGACGGGAGCCTTTTGCTCAGCCGGGAAATCAGCCGCAGCGGCCGGCACAGCTGCCGGGTTAACGGCCGCAGTCTCACTTTAAGTATGTACCAGACAATTGGCCAGATGCTGGTAGATATCCACGGCCAGCACGCCTACCAGTCCATTCTCAGACCCGCCTCTCAGATGGACCTGCTTGACGGCGTGGCAGGTTTAATGGAGTTACGGGCACAAGTCAAAGAACTTTACATAGCCTGGCAAAATTTACTAAATGATCTGGCGGAACTCGGCGGCGAGGCCGCAGCAAGGGAACGGCAGCGCGACCTGTTGACTTACCAGCTAAAGGAAATAGCCGCCGCCAATTTAAGCCCGGGCGAAGATGCAGAATTACTCCAGGAACGGGAGATCCTAAATAATGCTGCCAGGCTGGCTGAAGGGGCGGCAGCGATTTACGCCGCCCTTTTTGAGGAAGAGGGCAGGGCGGCCTATGACCGCATCAGCCAGGCGGCGGCAGAACTGGAGGCTATGGCTGCCATTGACGCCGGCCTTAAACCCTGGCAAAATTTGCTGGAAGCTGCCGCTGCCCAGGTGGAAGAGGTAGCCCGTGGTATCCGCCGTTACGGGGAAAAGCTGGAGTACGACCCGCAAAGATTAAAACAAATTGAGGAACGACTGGAATTGATTAAAAACTTAAAGCGTAAATATGGGGCTGATATTCCGGCCATTTTGCGCTACCAAGCGGAAGCGGCAGCTGCTTTAGAGGGCCTGGAGCAGAGGGTGGCCAGGGCTGCGGCCCTGGAAAAAGAAATCGCTGCAGCTGAAGCCAGGTACCGGGAAGCAGCCCTGCGTTTACGCCGGCAGCGCCTGGAGGCAGCGCAAAAATTAGCTGCCGAGATAACCTCTGTATTGCACGACCTGGCCATGCCGGCGGCCCGGGTAACGATAGCCTGCACGGAAGCCTCCCGGCCGGGACCCGCAGGTATGGATACGATAACTTTTCTCTTCCAGCCCAACCCCGGGGAAGGGAGCCGTCCCCTGGCCCAGATTGCCTCGGGCGGGGAAATGGCCCGGGTAATGCTGGCCTGCAAGAGTATTTTAGCCGGAGTCGATGCGGTACCAACTTTGATTTTTGACGAAATCGATGCCGGGGTGGGCGGTGCTGCCGCCCGCTCGGTGGCCAGAACCCTGGCGGCCATTGGCCAGCGCCACCAGGTTCTCTGCATTACCCACTCGGCGCAGCTGGCCGGTGTTGCCGGGCAGCATTACCGGGTGACCAAGGTTGTCCAGGGCGGGCGTACCTTTACCAGGGTAGAAAAATTGCAGGGCGAGGCCCGGGTGGAAGAACTGGCCCGGTTATTATCCGGGGAAGCGAGTCCGATTGCCAGGGAGCATGCGCTCGCCCTTTTAGAACAGGCCAGGGCCAAAAAATGAAATTTATGTTATTTACATTTAAAAATCGCAAATTATCCCCTGATCGCTTCCTAATGCAGGCTATATCTCCTCCTCAGGTCGTTTTTAACAGCATAAAAGCAACGGCCTGGGGTTATTTTATGTTTAGAAGCAAAAACAAAATCCCTGAAATGGGGGGTGGTGCCCTTGAAACGCCTGGGGCGCCAGGTTCTCGGCCTGGTGCTGGCGGCAGTGTTATTGTATGGAGGAATGCTCCCGCCGGTACGCGGCTTTTTTTCTCTGCCCCAGATGCAACGCCTGTCGACGGCAACGCCTTTTAAGTTGAACTGGGAACTACCGCCGGGCCTGGCCCGGCAGGTAGAAATACAGGTTAACAGCCTTGATGAAACCAGTACCGCCAGTCAGGGCCGCCCGGGCTGGTGGCAGTTACAATTAAAATTATTTGGCCTCATTCCCTTAAAAAATATTACCGTGCAGATGGTCCAGCCGGTAAGTGTCTATCCCGGCGGCCAGGCCATTGGTGTCCTGCTAAAAACAGAAGGGGTAATGGTAGTGGGCCAAGCAGCCGTAAGGGACGGCCAGGGCAACATGCTTTACCCGGCGCGGCAGGCCGGGCTGGAAACAGGCGATACCATCGTGGCCATTGATGGCCAGAAGGTAAGCAGTGACCAGGAAGTGGCCTCGCTGATCGATGCCGCCGGGCGGGCCAATCGCCCTTTAAAGTTAACAGTCAGAAGGGATGAGCGTTTGTTAAGCTTAAATATACAGCCCCTGTACTGCCAGGAGACGGGACGTTACCGGATCGGCATCTTTGTCCGGGATAGTACCGCCGGTGTCGGGACGTTAACTTTTTATGACCAGGACAAGAGTATCTTTGGCGCTTTAGGGCATATCGTTACCGGCAGCGATGGCCAGACGGGAATGAATATCAGCGGTGGCCGGATTGTCGCGGCAGCCATCCAGGGGATTCACCAGGGGAGGCGGGGCCAGCCGGGGGAAAAAATAGGTGTATTCCTGGAAAACAGCAGCTTTAGTGGCATAATCCAGAAGAATACCACAGTTGGCATATTTGGAACAATAACGGGTAATATTCCCGGTTTTTTTACCTCGCCTTTACCGGTGGCCCTGGCGGAGACGGTGCACCCGGGACCTGCCGAGATTTTAACTGTAGTTGAGGGAGAAAAGGTAGAAAGGTTTCAGGTGGAAATTGAACGGGTTATGCCCCACCAGCGAGCCAGTGGCAGGGGGCTGGTCCTACGTATAACCGATCCCCGGCTACTGGCCTTAACGGGAGGCATTATCCAGGGTATGAGCGGCAGCCCCATTCTCCAGGATGGGCAACTGGTGGGGGGCGTAACCCATGTGTTTATTAACGATCCTACCAGGGGGTATGGAGTGCTGGCCGAATGGATGATCCAGGAAACAGATCTTGTCTCACCAACCAGGGGAACTGTCGTCGAATCCCCTGGAAATTTACATATAATGGAAATAGATGTTGGATAACCAAAAGTTTTGCTTCTTTATGCGATTGGAAGGATTATCCCCTGTTGACGTCGAAAACTATCTCGCCTAAAAAATGACATGGGGCTTTAGGAGGCGGGATGAAATACAATGAAAGAACCTATTAAAGTATTAATTGCCGATGATAATCGGGAATTTTGTGAAGTACTGGAGGAATTCTTTAATGAGCAACAGGATTTTATTTTATCGGGGATAGCCCACAATGGCCATGAAACCCTGCAGCTTATCCAGGAACAGGAGCCGGACGTAGTAATTCTAGATATAATCATGCCCCATCTCGACGGCATTGGTGTTCTGGAACAACTCCATGCTTTAAACTATGAACCGCGGCCGAAAATAGTCATCCTGACGGCTTTGGGCCAGGAGAACATGACCATGCGTTCCATGGAGCTGGGGGCCGATTACTACATACTTAAACCCTTTGATCTGGAAGTCTTGGGCAACCGCTTGCGCCAGCTGGCCAACGGGCAGGCCCTGCCGGCAGCACCCGCCCAGGCAAATCGCGGCGGGCGCAATATGGATATTGAAGTAACCAGGATAATCCACCAGATGGGGGTGCCGGCCCACATTAAGGGTTATCAATACTTACGGGAAGCCATCCTGATGGTCATTGATGACATCAGCCTCCTGGGTGCGGTGACGAAAGAACTTTATCCCCTGGTGGCGCGTAAATTTATGACCACTCCCAGCCGGGTAGAGCGCGCCATCCGCCATGCCATCGAGCTGGCCTGGGACCGGGGCAACGTGGAGATGATGAATAAATTCTTTGGTTATACTATTAATGTAGAACGAGGCAAACCGACCAACTCGGAATTTATTGCCATGATCGCCGATAAACTGAGAATAGGGGCCAAGATAAATTAAACCTGCAGGAGGTCAGGGGGGAAACTGGCGCTAACGCCAGTTTCTTATTTCTTAAGGTGCCCTGCAGGCCAACATATAGTGACATAGTTTTTAGGGAGGGAGATAAAAATGGACCTTACTGAAGTACTGCTGACTTCCGAACGCATCTATGAAGGCCGGATTTTAAACCTGCGCCGGGACCGGGTACGGCTGCCGGATGGCCGTGAAGCCAGCCGCGAGGTGGTGGAACACCCGGGCGCAGTAGCCATTATCGCCCTGGATAAAGAAAAAAACGTTTATCTTGTCCGCCAGTACCGTTACCCTATTGGCCGGGTAACCCTGGAGATACCGGCCGGCAAACTTGATGCCGGGGAAGAACCGGTAAATTGCGCCCGCAGGGAGCTGGCCGAGGAAGTGGGCCTGGCGGCAGCTGAATGGCAACTGCTTTTAACCTTCTACTCTACCCCAGGCTTTTCCGATGAAATCATGTACCTTTTCCTGGCCACCGGCCTCAAACCCCACCGGGAAGAAGCCGATGCCGATGAATTTTTGGAAGTTGTACGGCTGCCTTTGCCTGAAGCCGTGGCCCAGATCTTTAAGGGTACTATCCAGGATGCCAAGAGTATTGCCGGTTTACTGGCTGCTGCCCGTATTTTGCAGGCATAAATGTCCTCCGGCGGCATAACTATCTAGGGGATGATATCTGACTTACCGGCCGGGGAGGGAGTGAGGTGGAAAGGGCCCTTGCCAGGCACATCAGGGACAACCTGGGCATATATCTGGTTGTATTTTTCTTTTTCCTGGGAGGAATTATTGCCGGAACGGTTACAATTTACTTTCTGGAGCAACAGCAGGTAATCCAGCTGGCCGCCTACCTGGATAACGTCTTGCAACAATTTAACGCTAGCGATTTAAGCGGGTATAAAGGGGTTTACCAGGCCATTATCAATGCCCTTAAAGAGACCGGCCTGGTATGGTTTTTGGGTTTAACGGTAATTGGTATACCTTTGATTGTAGCCATTGTCTTTTTAAAGGGCTTTATCCTGGGTTTCACCGTCGGCTTTTTGGTGCAGCAGAAGGCCTTCCAGGGAGTGGCCTTTTCCCTGCTGGCCATCCTGCCGCCCAATCTTATCCAGATCCCGGCCTTATTTGTGGCGGCTATGCTGGGCATTTCCTTCTCCACCGGTTTAATGCGCGGGCGAAGCTTAAGTGAAAAGGGCATTTTACCACGGTTTTTAGCTTATTCCTTTTTCATGTTGCTGGTAACGGTACTGGTAGTAGGTGGGGGACTGGTAGAGGCTTACCTGGCGCCGGTTTTTGCCAGGGTGGTACTTAATTATTTTTAAAAGATTGGAGGGATAGGGGATGATTGTAGTTGCCATTAGTAAATGGCGGCAGAAGGTTGTCTGGCTACTGGCGGCCGTACTGGTGGCCGCCGTCTTGCTGGGACAGCTGGTGGGGAGTGGACGATCGAACCTGGCAACCCAGAGTAACAGTCCGGCTGCCGTCCAGCAACAGGAACAACCGGCTGCTGCCCCGGCAGCCGGGGATACAGGCCTGGAGGGTTTATTAGAGAAGTTAAGAAGCTTTTACCGGGGTGAATAAAGGGTATAAAAAATCCGCCTGCTAGAGGCGGGTTTTTTATGGCTTTTTTTGGCGCTGATGGAGGACTTTTACCTGTACATGTGGAAATAATCTGGTAAACTTAAGGGGAATGGTGGTGCGCCGTGCGTGAGCTGGTGGATGAATTTCTTTACTACCTGGTGGTGGAACGGGGGCTGGCGGAAAATACCCTGGCTTCCTATAACAGCGACCTGCAGCAGTTTTTGCATTACCTGGAAAATGGTGGGGTAAAATCTTTACGGGAGGTTAACCACGGTTTGCTGGTAGCCTACCTGATGAAAATGCAGCAGGAAGGCCGGTCGCCAGCTACGATTTCCCAACACCTGGCGGCCTTGAAATCCTTTTACCACTTTTTGTTAAGGGAACGCCTGGTGGAAAGCGATCCTACGGCCAACCTGGAATCCCCCCGGCAACTAAAAAAACTACCCCAGGTATTGACGGTGGATGAGGTTGAGAGGCTCCTCAACCAGCCGCGCCCGGATACGCCGGCGGGTTTAAGGGATAAAGCAATGCTGGAATTGCTTTATGCCACAGGCCTGCGGGTTTCGGAACTGGTGGCCCTCAATGTGGACCAGGTTAACCTGGAGGGGGAATTTGTCCGCTGCCTGGGCAAGGGTTCCCGGGAAAGGGTGGTTCCCATGGGCCAGGTGGCCTGTTTCCACGTGCGGACATACCTGGAGAACGGGCGGGGCAAACTAATCAAAAAGACGGCGGAACCGGCTCTCTTTGTCAACCAGCACGGCCGGCGTCTTTCCCGCCAGGGTTGCTGGAAGATCCTTAAAGGCTATGCCCGGGCAGCCAACTTGAAAAAGGAGATAACGCCCCATACCCTGCGCCATTCCTTTGCCACCCACCTGCTGGAAAATGGCGCTGACCTGCGTTCGGTCCAGGAGCTTCTAGGTCATGCCGACATTGGTACGACCCAGATCTACACCCATCTTACCAGGAAAAAGATCCGCGAGGTTTACGACCGTACCCACCCGCGGGCGTGAGAATATTTGCGGAGGCAATATCTACAATGGTCTTAGATCGCGTCATTCTCATCGTTCTAGACAGCGTTGGCGTCGGCGCCCTGCCCGATGCCGCCAAATATGGCGACGAAGGCAGCAATACCCTGGGGAATATCGCCGCTGCGGTAGACCTGCACCTGCCAAATATGGCGCGGCTGGGGCTGGGCAATATTCTCCCCCTCAAGGGCATTGCCCCGGTAGCCGCCCCTGCAGCCGCCTATGGTAAAATGGCTTCCCGGACGGCCGGCAAGGACACCACCAGCGGCCACTGGGAGCTGGCCGGCCTGATTTTAGAGCGGCCCTTCCCCCTTTATCCCAGCGGCTTCCCGCCGGAAATTATCGAGCCCTTTGAAAAGGCTATCGGCCGCAAGGTCCTGGGCAACAAACCGGCCTCCGGTACGGTTATCATCGAAGAGTTGGGCGCCGAACATATGCGGACGGGTTACCCCATTGTTTACACCTCGGCCGACAGTGTCTTCCAGATTGCGGCCCACGAAGACGTCATCCCCGTGCAGGAACTCTACCGTTACTGTAAAATTGCCCGGCAACTACTGAGGGGTGAACATGCGGTAGGCCGGGTAATTGCCCGGCCCTTCGTTGGGGAACCGGGGCATTTCATCCGCACCGACCGGCGGCAGGATTTTTCCCTGGAGCCACCCCGGCCCACCCTGCTGGATGCCGTCATGAACGCCGGCCTCCAGGTCATGGCAGTGGGTAAAATAAAAGACATCTTTGCCGGCCGGGGCATCAGCCGCTGGATTCATACCCACGACAATATGGATGGTGTGGACCAGACCCGTAACTTTATCCGGGAAAGTAATCGCGGCCTCATCTTTACCAACCTGGTGGACTTTGATATGCGCTACGGCCACCGCAACGACGTGGCCGGCTACGCCGCGGCCCTGGAAGCCTTTGACCGGCGCCTGCCGGAGTTACTCGAGGCTTTAAATGAAAAAGATGTCCTGGTGCTTACCGCCGACCACGGCTGCGACCCCACAACCCCCAGCACCGATCACTCCCGGGAGTATGTACCCCTTTTGGTCTACGGCAACCGCATCCAGCCGGTAGATCTGGGTGTCCGGTCCACCTTCGCCGACCTGGGTGCCACAGTGGCTGAACTACTGGGTGTACCGTATGATCTGGCAGGGGAGAGCTTTGCTTCTATGTTGATGAAATAAATGCTCATATTTTCCCCCCATCGCTAATATAAGTTAAAAGAGAACAAGCCTGGCGAGGGGGCGGTGGGGTGCGTAAGACAGGAATTCTATTACTGGCCTTACTCCTGGGGTTTTGCTTAATACCGGGTGGTTTATTATTGGCTGAAAGTTCAGGAACAGCTGGCGTAGCCGGGGCCCTGCCGGTGGATGCGCAACCGGCGCAGGCTGCTGCAGGCAATCAGGCAGCGGCAGGTCTGACCCTGGACGCCAAAGGAGCTATCCTCATGGACCCCCAGACGGGGGAGATCCTCTGGGAGAAAAATGCCCATGCCCGTTACTACCCGGCCAGCATGACCAAATTGATGACCATGGTGGTAGCTATGGACATGGTGGCCAGTGGCCAGGCCAGGCTGGATGAACCGGTACAGACCAGCGAGCGGGCCGAAAGCTTTGGCGGATCGGAAGTCTTCCTGGCCGCCGGGGAGACCTTCCCCCTGGAACAAATGCTTATTGCCATCGCCGTAGCTTCGGCCAATGACGCGGCAGTGGCGGTAGCCGAACACCTGGCTGGCTCGGAGGAAGCCTTTGTAGCCATGATGAATGCCAAGGCTAAAGAACTGGGTTTAAAGAATACCCATTTTACCAACTGCCATGGCCTCCATGATGAGCAAAACTATACTTCAGCCTACGATATGGCCGTTATTGCCCGTTATGCCCTGAAGTACCCCAAAATCCGGGAGTGGACCTCCATCAAGCGTTACACCTTCCGCAAGGAGCCCCTGTCGATCCTGGATAATACCAATAAAATGCTCTACTGGTACCCGGGGACCGACGGCTTTAAAACCGGCTTTACCGATGCCGCTGGCTTGAACCTGGTATCAACGGTAGAAAGGGAAGGCCTGCGTTTAATCGCCGTGGTCATGGGCGTGGAAACCCCTAACGGCCATTTCACCGATTCCATGAAGCTCTATAACTGGGCTTATAAACAGTGGGCTTTCCAGCAGCTCTACGGCCCCGGCCAGGTGGTAGCCACGGTACCGGTAGGCAAGGGCCGGGTGGAACAGGTCAAAGCTATCACCAAGGGTAAAGTTGGGGCGCGGGTCAGCCGCATCCGGGGCAAGGCCGAAAAGGTAACTGCCAGGGTAGATTTACCGCCGCTTTTAAATGCTCCCGTTAATGAGGGCCAGCAGGCCGGCCAGGTGACGGTCTTCAGGGATGGTAAAGAGATCGACCACGTCGACCTGGTGACCGGCGAAGCGGTAGCCAGGGCATCCCTTGGCCAGGAAATTACCAGGGCAATCCGGGCCGTCTTCACCATTCGACAATAATTTTACCATTATTTAGCAGGAAGAAAGCCGGTGAAGAGCGAATTAACCCCTTCGGAGATCGTAACGAGGGGGTTTTTCCTTTGCAGGTTTTTTTTAGCATGGAAGGTAAAGAACTCTGGGTGCGGGTCAAGGGAGAGGTTGACCTGGAAAGCGCTGACGCTTTGCGCCGGGAACTGGAAGCCAGCCTGGATCACGCCCACCCGGAAGTATTGATGCTGGATCTGGAAGGAGTTACCTTTATGGATAGTTCAGGGCTGGGAGTAATCCTGGGCCGTTACCGGCGTTTAAAGAAGCAGGGAGGTAGGGTGGTCATTTGCCGGCCCCAGCCCCAGGTAAGGCGGTTGCTGGAAATATCCGGCCTTAGTAAAATTATGACCATCCATCCCCATGGACCGGAAACTGCGGGAGGGGTTGACTGATGGCTGGTGAGGCACAAGTTAAAAACAGCATGGCCCTTGAGTTTTTAAGCCTGCCGGAAAATGTCGGGCTGGCCAGGGTAGCTGTGGCTACCTTTGCCGCCCAGGTGGACATGACCCTGAATGAACTGGAAGAGATTAAAGTTGCCGTTTCCGAGGCGGTGTCCAATGCCATCATCCATGGCTATAATGGAGAACCCCAGGGAATAGTGCGGGTGGCTGTGGAGCGCACGGAGGCAGGGCTGGTAATTACCGTGGAGGATAAGGGGTGCGGTATCCCCGATGTGGCCCTGGCCATGCAGCCGGCCTACTCCACCGATCCCGAGCGGATGGGCCTGGGTTTCGCCTTTATGCAGGCCTTTATGGATGAACTGGAGGTGACCTCGGAGCTCAACCGGGGAACGCGGGTGAGAATGTTTAAAGCCTTCAAGGGAGAGATTGGAAAGTAGTTAAGGTGGCGACAAAAGCATGCGCCTGTCGGAAATGAACCTGCCCCGCTTTCCCCTCCTGTCCGAGGCTGAAACGGAAGAGCTGTTGCGCCGGGCCAAGGCAGGGGATAAAGAAGCCCGGGAGCGGTTGATTAATTGCAATCTCAAGCTGGTTTTTAACCTGGTCCAGCGCTTCGAAAATCGTAACTATGAACTGGAGGACCTCTTCCAGATCGGTACCATTGGCCTGATCAAGGCCATTGATAAATTTGACCTGAGCTACCAGGTGCGGTTTTCCACCTATGCCGTGCCCATGATTTTGGGGGAAATCAGGCGGTTTTTGCGGGACGATAGCACCGTCAAGGTAAGCCGCTCTTTAAAGGAGACGGCCTTCAAGGTTAACCGCACCCGGGAGGAACTGGCTAAAAAACTGGGCCGGGAGCCGGCCATTGGCGAAATAGCCGAAGCCCTGGATCTATCCCGGGAGGAGATAGTCGCTGCCCTGGAAGCCGTCCAGATGCCGGGGTCCATCCACGATACCATTTACCAGGATGACGGTGACCCTATCTATGTCCTGGACCAGCTGGCCGCAGAAGAAGGGGAAGAGCCGGCCTGGCTGGATAAAATTGCCCTGAAGGAAGTACTGCGTAAAATTCCGGAGAAACACCGGCGGGTCCTGGTCATGCGTTTTTTCCAGGATAAAACCCAGGCCCAAGTAGCGGCCCGCATGGGGCTGTCCCAGGTGCAGATTTCCCGTATTGAGCGCCAGGCCCTGCAGAAAATCAGGGAACTGTTGCAGGCGGAGGGAAACGAAGAGGCGACGCCGGCAGATAAAGAAAATGGGTGAAAGCAAACTAAAAAGTGGGAGACTGGAGCGAATGCCAATCGCTTTTCGTCTCCCACTTATTTTTTTACCATGATACCGCCGGCCATCCTGGCCGTCAGGTAAGGATACTATAATATTAAGCGCTGCGGTAAAGTTTGGTGAGGATAAATTCCTTATGACTCAGGGCTTCGGCACAGGTATAACGGCCGTTCAAGGTACGGATAAACATGTCCAGAATAGCGGTACCGGCACCGTCGAGGTCCATTTCCCGGCGTAGAAGACCTGTCAGGTCGACGTCAATGTGCTCGCTCATGGTGCTGACCGTCACCGGGTTGGCTGAAATCTTGATTACCGGGATGATGGGGTTGCCGACGATGTTGCCCTGGCCGGTGGTGAAGAAGTGCAGGACCGAGCCGCCGGCGGCAAAAAGGGTAACGGCTTCGGCGCCGGCAGAGGAGGTCTCCATGTACCACAAACCTTTACCTTTGGGGGCTTCGGCCGGCTGGAGGACACCCTGGATCATGGCCCGCTTGCCGATTTTCTGGATGTTACCGAGGGCCTTCTCTTCGATGGTGGTCAGGCCGCCGGCGATATTGCCTTCGGTGGGCTGGGAGCCGCAGAGGTCGACGCCCTGGGAGATAATAAAGTCGCTGTAGGATTTAAAGCTCTGCATGAACTGTTCACGGACCTCCGGGGTGGCGCAGCGGGCGGCCACCAGGTGCTCACCACCGGTGAGTTCGGAGGTTTCACCGAAGAGGACGGTCACGCCCATATCGACCAGGCGATCGACGGCGTTACCTATGGAAGGATTGGAGGCCAACCCAGAGGTGGTGTCGGACTCGCCGCACTTGATGCTGACGACCAGTTCGGAGATATCGCATTCCTCTTTTTGCAATTCGGTAGCGTACTGGACAAATTCGATGGCTTTACGGGAGGCCATTTCGATGACCTTCAGGTCGCCGTAGCGTTCAATGGCAAAGCCGGCCACGGGTTTTCCCGTTTTGGCGATGCCTTCCACCACGCGGTTGGTCCAGTTGGGTTCAATGCCGATAACTATGCAGGCCGCCACATTGGGGTTGGAGCCGGTGCCGATTAAGGTCCGGAAAAGGAGTTCCAGGTCTTCGCCGAATTGGAGGCGGCCGTAAGGATGGGGCAGGGCGATGGTACCGTCAATGAGCTTGGCTACCCCTTCGGCGGCAGCATTGGAAAGGTCATCTAAGGGAAGTATAACTACCCGGTTGCGGACGCCGACGCTGCCGTTTTCCCGGCGGTAGCCCATGAATTTGGTCCCGGTCATTTTTACCACCTCGCAGTTTTTAAATTATGGACGTGGACATGTTCGCCTTTGGCGATGGGGGCTACGGTTTTGCCGATGGGTTCGCCGTACTTGATTACAGTTTCACCTTTGGCGATGTCCTTAAGGGCAATCTTGTGGCCGAGTTTGATGTCGCTCAGGGCCTTGACGCTGACAATGGAGTTGTCCTCCATTACCCACCCGGTTACCGTTTCGCCGGCCTGGATATCGGCCACGGCCACGCCAACGGTATCCCGCTTGTCATGGACAAAGAATTTTTCCACTACAGGTTCCCCCTCTCTGGAAATGTAAGAATAGGCCTCATCTGGAAGGCATAAAGTGTGAGGTCTGTGGTAGGACCACTTTTATTATAAAACCACTCCCAGGGACTGTCAAGGCAAAAATTATAAAAAATGTTACCGATAGAGCCTAACGGGTATGTCAAGCGTCAATGAAAATGTCAGGTAAAACACATCTGTGATTCTGTCAGGGACGTGGTATAATTAGGCCTGCGAGATTTCCATGGTTTACGCCATGGATGATCTGCAGCGGGCCTACGAGGAAGAGAAGGAGTAGAGCCCGCGCTTTTTTCTAGAGCTATAGCAGGCATATTATTCTCTGAATTGCTTTTAGCATTTTCCAAGAATACCTCAAGGCTATAAAAATGGCCCTGCCAAGCAACGCACAAAGCACCGTGCAGGGGTTTAAGGACCTCCACAACGGAGCGAAGGGGGATAAAAGGCGCACCTTTAGGGTTTAAAACTTTATATGTCTTACCCTGGAAGTGAATAGTATATATAGCCAGGATTTAAGGTTCTATATTCCTTCCAGGAGAAGATATATTCCAGGCGCAAATGAGAAGGAATGGGGCGGAAGGCCGAAACAGTTTCAGCCGGGGGAACGGCGAATTTTTCATTGTAATGCTCAATAAAATCCGGAAGTACGGCGTTAGCCTCTTCAAGGGAAGAGGCGCCAGCCAGGCGGAGTTTGATAACCAGCCTTTGCTGCAAAGTCTCAAAAGAGTGCTCAATGCGGCCTTTAGCCTGGGGAGAATAGGCCGGAATATGCTGGATGTCAAGGTCCCTTAAGATGCGGCCAATATGGGTTAAAGAGCGTCTCTCACCCAGGAATTGCTCCTCAAGAGTAAGGTGATCCTGCTTCTCTTTCAGTGAGAAGAAGAGGGTATGCTTGTCCGAATAAATAGCAAGAGGGATGCCGTGCTGGGAGATAAGTTGGTATAAGAGACGGCAATAACCCTCGAAATCCTCAGCAGGCCAGAAGAGGGCGGAAAGAATTCGGCCAGTAGCGTCGTCGACGGCCAGCAATAAAACCAGCGATGGACCACGGCCCTCCAGCCAATCATGGTGGCTACCATCAATTTGGACCAGCATCCCGAATTGCGGTTTACGAGGACGGCGGCAATGGGGTTTATGGGGCCGGTGTTTCCTGGGACTAAGGATACCAGCGGCTTTAAGGATACGGCCCACAGAAGCCGGGCTTAAACAAATACCTTCATGCTCGCAGAGCAGTTCGCTCAAGAAAGTGTAATTGCACCCACTGTATTTAGTTTGAGCGAGCTGCACTACCTCCTGACGGATATTATCAGGGAGGGCATGAGCGGGTTTACGGCCACGATTTCCGTGGGCCAGGCCTGCGGGGCCAGAGGTTTGAAGTTTTGCCTTAAGGCGATAGGCATGGCGTTCGCTAATCCCCAAGATGAAGGCTGCATACGGTACTGAAACCTCCCCATCTAAAGCTTTTTGTAAAATAATTACCCGGTTCATTTCCATCTGTGACAAGGTAATCCTCTCCCTACTCATACTGACATTTTTACAGATGGATTTCACCCTGACAATATCACAAATGGATCACACACATAGAGCCCGCGGGGTATTGACAAATGAAAACATGATAGTATAATATTATTGTCAACAAAAGACCTGGCAAGGAAGCCTGATTTTGGTAAAGAAGCCCCGTGTGTGCAATGAGGCACGCCGGGGCTTTATATCTTTGTAAAACCTTACATTAGCCAGCCTAATCTTTTAGGGACTTGGGTAAACAGATGTCTTAGGAGATGCAGCCATATGATACCGAGGGTGATATGGGTGTACTTCTATTCCCTGCATTTTTGTTGTTGCCCGGACTTTAACCCCGCCCAGGAACAGATATGTTCCGCTGTCTTAAAGCGGTGGTTCCTGGTAGGAATGAGAGGTTAGGAAAAAATTTTTGTATAGACTACAAAAAAATTTTATGATGAGCAGGAAAAATTGTGGTTATGTCGAATGATAAAATTTAATGCTACAGTTGAGAAAGGATTTGATGAAATGCGCTCTAAAAACGTTGCTACAATTACAACAGGCGCCGCACCGGCAGCCATTGGTCCCTATTCCCAGGCCATAAAAGCTGGCAACATTATTTTTACATCTGGCCAGATACCCATTGATCCGGCCACCGGCCAGGTTGTCGCCGGGGGGGTTGCCAGGCAGACTGAACAGGTCATGGCCAACTTGCAGGCCATACTGGCAGCCGCCGGGGCCGGTTTGGAGAATGTTGTTAAAACAACCCTGTACATTAAAGATATGAATGATTTCGATGCCATAAATGAAGTTTACAGCCGTTATTTTACCAAGGAACCCCCGGCCCGTTCCTGCGTTGAAGTGGCCCGCTTACCCAAAAATGTACTGGTGGAGATTGAGGCGATGGCGGTTGTCGAAGATAAGTAAAGAAGGGGGTGGTCAAGAATAGCTGGCTGGAGGAATTTTAATAGCCACAGGTACATTTAGCTAAAGTGGCAGCGTTTGAGGAGGAAGAGACAATGAGTTTTGTCCGATGTTTGGAGTGTCCAAAGTGTCATGCTACTTATTCTGCCAGCGAAGTACATAACCTTTGCCATTGTAGTTCGCCATTACTGGTGCACTATGACCTGGAACGTTTGGAGAAGACTGTGAAAAAAGAGGACTTAAAAGGCAGGCGGGCCGACCTCTGGCGTTACTGGGAGTTTTTACCCCTGGAGAAGGAAGAAAATATCGTTTCCCTGGGAGAGGGTTTTACTCCTATCTTTACTGCCAACAACTTGGGGCGGGAGCTGGGATTTAAGCACCTTTATATCAAAGATGAGGGCTTAAATCCAACCGGGACTTTTAAGGCCCGGGGTGCCGCCGTAGGCGTTTCCAGGGCTAAGGAATTGGGTATTAAAACAATTGCCATGCCCACAGCCGGCAATGCCGGTGGTGCCTGGTCTTCCTATGGGGCCAAGGCGGGGATGGAAATGATTATTGCCATGCCGGTTGATGCTCCCGATCTGGCTAAAAAAGAGTGTGTAGTCAGCGGTGCCCGGACTTACTTAGTTAAAGGTTTAATTTCTGACGCCGGGAAAATAATTGCCCGGGGAGTAAAAAAATACGGCTGGTTTGATGCTTCAACTTTAAAAGAGCCATATCGCATTGAAGGCAAAAAAACCATGGGCCTGGAAATTGCCGAGCAATTTAACTGGGAGCTACCCGATGCCGTCCTCTATCCTACCGGCGGCGGGGTGGGTATCATCGGCATCTGGAAAGCCCTGCAAGAACTCAAGGCCATTGGCTGGATTAAAGGGCCCTTACCCAAGATGATTGCCGTCCAGGCCGAAGGGTGTTCTCCTATTGTTAAGGCTTTCCAGGAAGGCAAGAAGGAATCGGAGTTTTTTGAGGGTGCGCAGACTATTGCTGGCGGTATCCGGGTGCCCAAGGCTTTAGGTGATTTTCTGGTACTCGAGGCGGTTTATGAAAGCGGCGGTACGGCGGTAAGTGTTAGCGACGATGAGATCCTGGCAGCGGTAAAACTTGTCGCCAGGACCGAGGGCATGTTTATTTGCCCCGAGGGCGCCGCCGCCGTCGCCGGAGCGCAAAAATTGCTGACAAGCGGTTTCCTGAAGCCCGATGAAAAGGTGGTTGTTTTAAACACCGGTAGCGGTCTGAAATACCCGGAATTGATAAATTTAGACCTGCCGGTATTGGAGAAAGACACGGATATATAGTCAAGGACAAAAGGGTGCCATTATTTAGATAGGATTTAGGCTTTCGGTTGTAACTTAAGGAATATTCGGGGATGGGTTAAGACGCGGATTTGAAGGCGCAAACCAAGAAATCTCATGATGGGAGGAAATCAGATGACCTGGAGGCATCACATTCGACGTATAAAAAGGGTACTGGCACTGATGTTGGCCATTAGTTTTATTCTTTTACAAGTCGGATGCGGAAAACAACAAGACCAAGCTGGCCAGCAACAGGCTCCACGCAAGTTAGTGGTAACAAGTTACGGCGGTGCCTATGAGGAATTTTTCCGCTCCGAAGTTATTCCATCTTTTGAAAAGGAATACAACTGCAAGGTTGAGCTCGCGGTTGGTTTAGCTAAGGATTGGCTGGCAAAGATGAGGGCGGCTGGCCCCGACAATCCTCCTTATGATGTAGTAATGACTAACGAAATCTGGGCCAGCCAGGAACGGGCTGAGGGCTTTTTCGTACCTCTTCCGTCGGACAAGGTTCCAAATCTCAAGGACGTGCACCCGCTTCTCCGCAACAAGGATGATAACGGTGTCTTAGGCATAATCCAGCCTATCGGGATTGCCTACCGCACCGACCGGGTGAAAAATCCGCCTACTAGCTGGAAAGATCTGTGGAAGCCTGAATATAAGGGCAAGTTGGGGCTATACACTATCACCAATTCTGCTGGCATGATGTTCGTTACGCTTGTGAGTAAGGTTTTCACCGGGGACGAGCATAACATCGATGTGGCGCTGGAGGAAATTAAGAAGCTTAAGCCGTTTAAGCAAACCGACTTCTCGGGTGATATGGAAAAACTACTTTCACAGGGCGAGATCGATATTGGTATCCTGGATTCTCCGGCGGTAGCGCGGTTGCGCCACCAGGGTTTGCCGATTGGGTGGGTAGCACCCACAGAAGGCGTATACATGTTCGAGCAGGACTTTAACGTTACTAAAGGCAGCAAAGTCAAGGATCTAGCATACGCCTGGATAGACTACAACTTGAGACCCGAGGTGCAGGAAAAATGGATGCGGAAGTTCTACACTACGCCGGCCAATGTGAAGGTTAGTGTACCGCCTGAACTTCAAAGCGATATTCCGATTTATGGCGATAAACTCCAGAGTATAATCACCTGGGACTGGAAGTGGATTAACCAGGAGAAGCAATCTCTTACTGAGAAGTGGAATAAAGAGTTTACCCGTTAAGCTTGAAACTAGTAGGAGGGTAAGATTGGTGGCAGAGTTGCGGTTAGTTGGGCTGACTAAACGGTTCGGTTCTTTTACCGCAGTTGACGACCTGAACCTTTGTGTTGGCGATGGTGAGCTTCTGGCGTTGCTGGGGCCAAGCGGCTGCGGTAAGACGACCACGCTGAGGTGCATCTCGGGCTTCGAATTACCGGACGAGGGTGATGTCTTTTTTGGCGACAAGCAAGTTACATTGCTCCCTCCTGAGCAGCGGAACATTGGTATGGTGTTCCAGAATTACGCGCTGTTCCCGCATATGACGGTGTATGAAAACATTGCCTTCGGTCTTCGGTTGCGCCGTTGTACGAAGGCTGAAATACACCGGCGGGTTTGCGAGGTTCTCGAACGCGTGGGATTGAGTGGGGCGGGGGAACGATACCCCCGCCAACTAAGTGGTGGTCAGCAGCAGCGCGTTGCCCTGGCCAGGGCTTTAGTAATCTCGCCCTCCCTATTGCTCCTGGATGAGCCCCTGGCCAATCTTGACGCCAAACTCAGAGAGGAAATGCGGTTCTACATTCGCTCCCTTCAAAAAAATGTCGGGATAACCGCAGTGTATGTTACCCATGACCAGGCAGAGGCGATGGTACTGGCGGATCGGGTGGCGGTGATGTTTGCAGGCAAACTTGCCCAAATAGGCCCGCCGGCGGAGGTTTACCGCCACCCCGCCACCCCAGAGGTAGCTCAATTTATCGGATTGGCCAATTTCCTTACAGGTAGCGTTCAAGAGATACTTGAGAGTGGCTGCAAAGTTATGACAAGTGTGGGTCTGGTTGAGTGTGCTGAAAGCCGTGGTTTGGGAGTGGGTGAAAAGGTGCTCCTGACTGTGCGTCCTGAAGCCATCAGCCTGCACAGGCATTCGGCAAGGGTGGCCCTTCCCGGTCAAAATATAATCCGTGGCGTAATTAAAGAAAGCGCTTTTCTTGGTAATACCGTCGATTACTGGGTGGAGGTAGGAGACGGATTGCTGGTGCGAGTTCAGGGCAGCCCCATTGACATACTAGGGTTGGGAACTGAGGTGGACCTTTCCTTTTCTCCTTCCTCTTCCTGGCTCATTCCGGCAGAACACTAAACAAGTTAAGTGGGGAGGCAATGTTATGGGTGAATTCTGGCTGAAATCACAGCAGGAAGCTGAAGATTTGGTGAGGGGAGCTACGCTTTTAGGTACGGGAGGTGGAGGAAGCCCGGAAGAAGGCCGCCGCCTGTTTAGTGAGGCCTTGGCCCAGGGATTGAAGGTAGGATGGGTTGATGCGGAGACAATTAGGGATGATGACTACACCATGTGCGTCAGCTTTATGGGTAACCGTGCCCGCCTTACCCCTGAAGATGAACGTAAGAAGTTAGCCATGGGTTTAACAGACTTCACCTATCCCGATAACCTGGTAAAGGCTGCTGAAGTTTTGATAGAAGTCCTAGGTTTCCGACCAAAGTATGTTATCTGTCCGGAACTGGGGGGGTCCAATACCCCGGGGCCACTTTGTGTAGCAGCCAAGCTGGATTTGTTGGTACCTGATGGCGACTATGCCGGCCGTGCCCTGCCTGAGATAGCCCAGTGCACGCCATGCCTGTATGGACTACCCATGTTGCCAATGGTGAGCGTGGATAAGTGGGGAGATATAACGGTAATTCGGGCATCACGCAACTATAGCATGGCTGAGCGAGTAGGCAAGATGCTGGCCATGGCTGCTTTTGGCAATACAGCATTGGCAGGATTTGTTCTCTCAGGCAAGGATACGAAGCGGGTGCTGGTATGGCATACCCTATCACAGTCTCTGGAGGTTGGGCGCGCGATTAGAAAGGCCCTTGAAGGTGGAACGGATCCCGTGGCTGCTGCGGCCCGCGCTACAGGCGCAAAGGTCGTGTTTGAAGGGGAGTTGGTAAATGCTGAGACTGGTGTCGTAGACGGATATTACCAGGGTTATCACTATTTTATTGGCCGAGGGGACTGGCAAGGACAAGAAGCACGTATTTGGTTCCGGAATGAAAACCACCTACTGTGGATCGGCGATGGAGTTGGGGCGACGTCGCCTGACATGATCATGCAAATGGACCCGTCATCAGGTGAGCCGGTTCCCAACCACTCCCTGGAGGTAGGCCGTTGTGTAGCCATTTTGGTTGCGCCGGCGCGGCAGGCACACCGTAATAAGAAAGCCATTGAGCAATTGGGACCGCGTCACTATGGTTTCGATATCGATTATTCTCCAATATCTGTTGATACTGAAGGCAGAGGGTGAACGAGTTGACACCTCAAGGACAGAGAGGAAAAGTTGCCCCGACATTTCTATTGCTAGTACCCTCAGTTTTGCTGATATCTTTTCTGCTGGTGGCACCTTATGGCTACATGGTTCCGGTAAGCTTTTGTAAGCCGGGACAGATATCAGGGTACGAGAAGGCATTTACTCTCGCCAACTATGCCAAGGCCCTAGGCGATAGCTACTACCTGAGAATAATGATGTGGACCTTGGTTTACAGCATAGGCACAACGTTGGGATGTTTGCTATTGGGGTATCCGGTTGCTTACTACTTGGCGCGAACACGGACCAAGTGGAAAGGATTGTTGATGATAGGAATTCTGTCACCCCTTCTGGTAGGTGTGGTTATCCGTTGCTATGGGTGGATGGTTCTCTTAGCGGACAATGGGCTGGTCAACAGTTTGTTAGGACGGTTGGGAATTGGGCCCTTTAAGCTCATGTACAACCCTTTTGGCGTTATGCTTGCCCTGGTACACATTAACCTGCCATTTATGATCTTGACGCTTACTGGGAGTATCCAGACTATAGATCCGGTCTTAGAGGAGGCAGCACAGAGTTTGGGGGCATCACCAAGGAGGACTTTCTTTAGTGTTACACTACCAATGAGTCTCCCGGGGGTCTATTCAGGAACCCTGCTGGTATTTCTGCAGGTAGTAAGTGCCTACGCCATTCCCGTGTTGTTAGGTGGCTTTCAAGTGATGATGACACCTATACTGGTGGTACAACAGGTGATAGATATATTTAACTGGCCCTTTGGCTCGGCTCTAGCTATAGTACTCTTTATAGTCTCAGGTTTAATAATCTGGCTGTATACGAGGGCGATGAATCGGCTGATGAGGGGGCTAGCTTAGCCATGGAAGGGAAACGACGCCAAGGTGGAATTGGGCTTGCTGTGGCAGTTGCTCTCATCTATGTTTTTCTCCTGTTACCAATAATTATTGTGGTTCTTGCAGCTTTTAACGCCGGGGAATACTTAAGTTTCCCACCGCAGGGATTTTCCCTGCGGTGGTTTGAGAAGTTTTTCAGTAGCGAACCGTTTGTTAGGTCGTTCATATTCAGCCTGAGACTTGCCTTCATTACCACGTGTATATCGACAGTGATCGGAACGATGGCCAGTTTCTATGTGGTAAGGTACTCACGCATAGGTAAAGATTTTCTTCGTGTGTTGCATACCGCCCCCATGATGCTTCCGGGGATGTTAACCGGGACTGCCCTGCTAATTTTCTTTTATACAATTGGCTTGGGCGGGACGTACGCAGGGTTGCTCTTGGGTCATGTATTAGTTACCATGCCCTACGTGTTTTTAGCCGTGAGCGCTGCACTGTATAATTTTGACAGGAGCCTGGAAGAAGCCGCAAGGAGCCTAGGAGCCAGGCCGTTCACGACATTGGGTAGGATTACGTTGCCTCTTATCAAGGGAGGCATTATATCTGGAGCCATGTTTTCCTTCATTACATCCTTTGACCAGTTCCCTATTTCTCTATTGCTGTCAGGAGTTGGCATGACACCATTGCCAATACAGGTGTTCGATTATTTACGGTTTGAGTTTGATCCGACGGCCGCAGCGGTCGGTACTGTGACAATTGTTATGACTGCCGTTATCATCTTGGTGACTGAGAAATTCGTCGGCCTCGAGAGTATGTATTGGGGCAGTAAATGATGGAAGGGATAGAAAATGGCTACAACATTCTTGAAAGATGCAGAAGATATTGAGGCTTTTCTGACAGGGCTTACTTTCTTCGGTACAGGCGGCGGGGGCGACCCGGGCCGAGGGAGAAAGTTGATTGAGACAGAGCTGAGTTCAGGACGCAAAGTGGGGTGGTATGATCCTGACGAGGTAGATCAGGACGCCTGGTGTGTTAGGGTCAGCAGGACCGGATCGACTGGAGCGCCTACTCCCGCGATGATTGAGCTGAAGGAGAAGCTTGGAATGCGGGAGGAAAACCAGTTTCACTACCACATAGCCGAAGCGGTCCGTGAACTTGAGACGGTGGCGGGCGTTAAGATAGGCGCTATCGTACCACCGGAATTAGGTGCGTCAAATACTTGTGTTGCCCTTACGGTAGGTGCTTACCTGGGAATCCCTGTACTGGATGCAGACTACGCGGGGCGGGCTATTCCGGAACTCTGCAATACTACTCCGTGCCTGAGCGGGTGGAAAATCTGGCCCCTGGCCACTGTGGATGCCTGGGGTAATAGATGTGTTGTTAAAGAAGCCCTTAGCCCCCAGGTAGCGGAGCGAATAGTAAGGCACCTTGCGGTGGCATCGTTCGGGCATACCGGTGTGGCCGGCTTTTTAAAGAAGGTGCGCGACGCCAGAAATGTTGCTGTTTTGTACACTCTTAGTGAGGCATTGCAGGTAGGAAGGGCAATGCTCGAGGCACGATTGGAAGGAAGAGATGTGGCTGAGGTCGCTGCTGCTAGTGCCAGCGGTTGGGTTATATTCCGGGGAGAAGTATTTAAAACTGGGGGAGAAAATCGCGACGGATTTTTCTGGGGAGAACATGTGATCAAGGGAGAGGGTTCCTGGCAGGGCCGTACGCTGAGGATCTGGTATAAGAATGAAAACCTGATAAGCTGGCTCGATGATATTCCTTACATCACAGCTCCGGACCTAATTTCTGTCATAGATACGAGCAATGGTATCCCCCTGACCAACCCACAGGTAGCTGCGGGCCAGAAGGTGGCTGTTGTTGCCCTGCGCGCCAGGCCGCAGTACCGGACACCTGATGGATTGGCAAACCTTGGACCAGGTCATTTTGGCTTTGATTTCGAGTACCGACCGATAGAAGAGGTTTTGAATGCAAAAGGGGGATGCCACCAGTGACATGTGTATCTGAGGCTCACGTCGGACTAATCCGTGTACTAACCACTGACGATGAAGAGACGTTAGGAGCACACGGCAGGGTCCTAGAAGCAGCTTTCCCCTGGATGCGGACCATCTCTCGATGCATTCCTGACCAACCCCAGGGAATTTTTGATGATAACACAGAGCAACTTGCGGTGCCAAAGATTATTAGGTTAGCAGAAGAGATGGCAGATGGCTTAGATGCCTTGGCGATAACTTGCGCCGCCGACCCGGGCCTGGTGGAGGTGCGCAAAGTAGTAAGCATACCGGTAGTAGGGGCGGGATCCTCCGGAGCAGCGGTAGCGGCGGCACAAGGCAACCGAGTGGCTGTTTTGGGCCTGGAGGGGGCTGTTCCCCGGCCTATTAAAAGTATCCTTGGTAGGCGGTTTTTGAATTTCTATTCGGTCCCGGGCATGCGGACGGCTTGTGATCTGCTATCTGGGCAGGGCAAGCAGGCTGTAGTAGATGTAGCGCGTCAGGCACTTAAGGATGGCGCTGACGTAATTCTCTTTGGGTGTTGCGCTATGTCTAGTATGGGTTTAGCGCCATTATTGCGACTTGAGTGCGGTGTACCGGTGGTGGATCCCGTAGTGGCGGCGGGAGCTATGCTGTGGGAGGCGATCAGAAGTTGGCGCGCGTAACCTTACTTATGATGGGCCAGACACCGCGCCCTGATTCCTTGGTATCCGAGTTCAGTGGTATCCTGGGTGGAGAACATTGCGTGCAGGAACTGGGAGTCCTAGACGGTTTGGAGCCGAGGGACATCGCCAATTTGGCACCGGTGGGCGAAGAGGCTCGTATCGTGACACCCCTCCGTTCTGGCAAGACGGCGGTACTAGCTAAGAAGGCCCTGATACCCTTGATCGAGAGGCAGGCTCACAAGGCACTTATGGAGGGTAGCGAACTGGTTGTACTCATGTGCACGGGCAACTTTTCAGGCCTTCCTCCGGAGCCAAGGTTAATGAGATCTTCTGAAGTGTGCCATTCAGTAGTAAAGGCACTGGTCGGTCACGGGTTGTTGGGAGTGCTGGTTCCGCTTCCGGAGCAAGTCGCGGCAGCCCAGGCAGATTTTGAACACCTTGGTGTCCGGGTGGTGGCGAAGGACGCATCCCCGTATGGCCCTCTGGAACGGATAGAGCAGGGAATAGAGCAAGCGGCCGAGGCCCTGGCAAAAGCGGGGTGCGACCTGGTGTTTATGAATTGCTTCGGATATTCAACCACAATGAAATCCTTGGTACGCAAGGTATTTGGAGAGCGGGTAATCTTGGCCCGGTCACTGGTCGCCCGGGTGGTTCAGGAGCTATTATCCTCCTGCTAGAGCGCCCGTGGTGAGACACTTGCACCCTTATATCTTGTATAGCAACTTGAAAGAAGTCAAAAACAGCAGGGAGGATTTACCTTGAAAGCCGAAGAAGTGGCAGGGCTGGGAGGGATGGTGCGAGCGCAGTTCACACTTACGGTACCTGAAGGGAAGCTTTTAATAGCCCGCGCCATCGCGGCTTTGCCTGATGTGAGACGGGCTCTAGAAACAGGCCGAATACTTCTTAAGGGCGGTACCACAGTATCGGCTGTGGCGGAACAACTGGCAAAGGTGGCGTTGCGCATTTCCGGGCGAGTTACTCCTCGAGGGACTAAAGCAGCTTGGGATTCCGGCGATGATTCACCTCACAGTATCATCCTGGAAAAGGGTAGTTGGCGGAACATCGATGGTTGTTTCGCAGAGGAGGTAGCTTCTCTTTCGTTAGGAGATGTAGCGGTGCTGGGTGCAAATGCCCTGGACCCCCAGGGAAGGGCGGCGATGATGGCTGGAAGCCTGCTGGGGGGTAATCCAGGGAGGGCTTTGTCAGGCTTGATGGCACAAGGGGTTAAGGTTTTCGTAGCTTGTGGGCTCGAAAAACTGATACCCGGGCCTGTGGATGAAGCAATAAAACATTGCGGCCTGACCGGTACGTCGTGGTCCATGGGCATGGCAGTTGGCCTTATGCCAGTTGTGGGTCATGTAGTTACGGAAAGGGAGGCAGTGGAAATACTTTCTGGCGCAATCTGCACGGTAATTGGCCGGGGAGGAATAAACGGGGCCGAGGGGGCCACAACGATGGTGGCTGAAGGCGATGAAGCAAAGGTGCAGGCAGCGATATCCGTTGTTTTAGACGTGAAGGGTGCTTGTACCAGCGGCAGTTCCAGGAGTATGGAAGAATGTCGGGCAGGCTGCCCAAAATGCCGGGAGCACCGGTCCTGCGCCTGGCGGAAATGGAGTAAGAGCGGATTCGAGAAAAGACAATAGATAGGCCGGTTTTTGTTTACTCGGTCCGGATGTACAACTGAAGCAAATGATTTGGTTAAATTTACCATGGGCTATCGATTGGAGGTAGCTGATAAATGCAAGATGTTGATTGGGGAGCGGTTGCTGAAGAAGCCACGTCTATTCTTCAGGGGTTAGTACGGATAGATACTACCAACCCTCCTGGAAACGAAACTGCAGCTGCATTCTATCTAGCTGAAATTCTACGGAGAGAGGGTCTGTCGCCGGAGGTGATAGAACCTCAGCCCGGGCGCGGGAGCCTGATTTGCCGTCTTTCCGGCTCTGGCGAGCGGGGGGACCCTTTGTTACTCCTTTCGCATCTGGACGTTGTCGGTGTAGAGCGTGATAAGTGGGAGCGCGATCCCTTCTCGGGTGAGCTGGCCGGAGGATATATTTGGGGCCGAGGTACTTTAGATTGCAAGGGTCTTACTGTAATGGAAGTTATGGTTCTATTACTCCTCTGGCGCCAGGGGAGAAAGCTGGGCCGCGATTTAATCCTGGCTGCTACCGCAGATGAAGAGACAGGAGGCAAATGGGGTGCAGGATGGCTGGTAGCCAATCGACCTGACTTGATAGATGCTCCCTACGTCATCAATGAGGGAGGTGGGTATGGGTTCGTTCTGGGTAGCCATAGATACTATGCATGTCAGGTAGGCGAGAAAGGTCGGTGTCGCTTCCGGGTGACAACGAAAGGCAAGGGGGGTCACGCTTCAAGGCCCACTTCAGATAACCCCATATTCCTAATGGGCCGGGTATTGCAATCGCTGAACGAAATGAAAATGTCAGCCAGGATGACGCAGACCATCCGGGAGTTTTTCCGGATTACGGCGGCTGGCCAGCCCCCGGAAGTCGTTACTGTCCTGGACAAGCTCGCCCGGGGTTGCAGGCTTAACGCCGAGGAAACTTCCCTACTCCCCGAGGGCCTGGCAGCAGATATTTATGCGACAACCCATGATACCCTTAGCCCTACCATATTGAAGGCGGGGGAAAAAATAAACGTGATACCGTCGGAGGCCACCCTGATGGTAGATGCCAGACTGGTGCCGGGTTCTGAACCAGCCGCCTTCTTAGACCGTGTACGGGAGCAGTTATCGCCGCTAGGAGGTGTTGAGGTGGAAGTCATAGATTCGGGCTCTGGTTTGGAGGCCGACCCCGACTCCGAGTTGTACCGTTGTATGGCAGAGGTAATTGCTGAGGAGGAGCAAGGTGCAGCACTAGTGCCATTTCTTTCTACAGGTGGGACAGATGCCAAGCACTTATGCAAGAGGAACGGAGTCCGAGTGTATGGCTTTATGCCCACGCGACCGGATCCCGACGCGCCGGTGAGGGAATTATTACACAGTCATAATGAACGAATTTCGGTAGAGAACCTGCTTTTTGGTACCCGCCTGTTGTACAATGTAGTACGTAGATTCTGTAGCTGAATGCCGGTGTTGAACCATCCTCGATAACCACGGATATTGTTCTCACCTGTCCATGACGGGAGCAATTCTTGACGTTAAATCAACAAATGATTAATTTTAGTGTATAATACTTTTCATAAAGCTTAGCAAGGAGGCTGACTATGGCGGCAAGCCCAATCCATCCAGCATTAGAGGCGATGAAGCCTGTAGCCGAGGGCATAGCAGCAACCTTTGGTAAAAATTGCGAAGTTGTTCTTCATGATCTCAGCGAGCCGTCCAGTTCCCTTATTTTCAAAGCCGGATCGGTGACTAATAGAGAAATCGGCGCCCCGGTTACCAACCTGGTGCTGGAAGCCCTGCAACGTTACGGCGACGCCACCAAGGATTTAATCGGTTATCTTAACCGGACTAAGGACGGTAAGGTCTTGAAATCATCCACCATATTTATCCGTGATAACAGCGGTAAGATTATTGGTTGCCTGTGTATTAACTTTGATCTTACGGAGTTCCAGCTCGCTAAAAATATACTGGAGGACTTCTGCCAGCTAAAGGACCTGGCTGACGCAGGCTTTGAACGAACCCAGGAGCAATTTGCCCAGGACATTAACGAAGTGGTTGATAACGTGGTGGAAAGCGTCCTGCAGGAACTTGGCAAACCGGTACCGGTCATGACCAAGGAAGAAAAAGTTAAGGCCGTGGAAATGCTCGATGACCGGGGTGTTTTCCTGGTCAAGGGGGCAGTGGATGTCGTCGCCCAGGCCTTGGCAGTTTCTAAATATACCATTTATAATTACCTTGAGGAAGCCCGGGCCCTTAAAGGCTACCGGCGGGCCGTACTATAGGGCAACAAAACCTGGGTTGACCTAGATAGTGGCGATGGGGGTGCGGGCTGGGAATCAGGCCCTTAAGAAAAAGACGGCATGGTTTCCGGCAGCAATTTTCAGGAGGAAGGACAGGATGCTTTTTACCTTTGATCTCCAGACGCCAAGCAAAGAGGCCATGGTTGATATTACCCACCTGGCAGCCAGGGCAGTACAGCAGGCAGGCGTAAAGGAAGGCCTCTGTATGGTCTACGTACCCCACACGACGGCCGGGGTGACCATAAATGAAAATGCCGACCCGGATGTGGTAGCCGATATCCTGGCGGCTCTGGCCAGAATTGTTCCGGCAGGAGGTTACCGCCACGGCGAAGGCAACTCGCCGGCTCACATCAAAGCCTCCCTCATGGGCAGCAGCCAGACGGTGATTGTATATAACGGCAACCTGGTGCTCGGTACCTGGCAGGGCATTTATTTCTGCGAATTCGACGGTCCCCGCCGGCGCAAGGTGCATATCAAGGTGTGGGAGGGATAGAGATAAATTGCTCGACAGCCAGGAAGGCCAATGGTATAATATACCCGTAGTGGAAGATAATAGTGGCATAGAAGTGGTGAGCTCATGGAGGATACTCTCCTTTCTCTGGCAGAACGCTTGCGGGAGGCCCTTATAAAGAGAGAAGAAATTAAGTTTGCTTATCTCTTTGGTTCCTACGCCCGGGGAAAGGCGCATAAGCTTAGTGATGTGGACGTTGCTATTTATCTAGATGAAAAGCGAATACCACCGAGCGGACCTTATGGTTATAGAAGTGATTTGTTGATCACCATGAGGCAGCAGCTCCGGCAGCCCCTGGATTTAGTTATCCTCAATGAAGCGCCTTTAGTTCTACGTTTTCGCGTTATACGTGATGGCAAAATCCTTTTCTGCCGCGATAGCAGGGCCCGCATTCGCTTTCATGAAAAAACGCTATGCGCTTATTTGGATTTCCAGCCTGTGTTAAGGCTTCAGAAACAGTATATGCTGAAAAGGCTGGCCGAGGGGCGCTTCGGAGGTACAGGTAGTGGTTGATGCAGGTGTTGTTCAACAAAAACTTCAACAACTGGAACGTTATTTGAGACAGTTGGAGAAACACAAGAATGCAAAGGCCCTTGAGCTGGAGCAAGATCTGGACTTGGCCTGGATAGTGGAACATGGTTTGCAACTTAGCATCCAGGTGGTACTAGATATTGGTACTCATATCCTGGCCGAGGAAGGAATTACTGTAGACGAATATAGCGACATTTTCGGAGAACTGGCAAAGCTAGGGGTTTTACCTGAAAAGTTTGCCCGGGATATTTCCGGTATGGCGGGCTTTAGAAATATTCTGGTACATGAATACGGCAAGGTAGATATGGAAAAGGTGGCAGATATCATGAAAAATCACTTGGATGATTTCCGTCAATTTGCTCGATACGTTATCAAGTACATAGGTTGGAGTTTTTAGCTAATATGAAGCCCCGGCGATTCCCGGGGCTTACATTTATTATAGATCGGCGCTATGGTCGGCGTAAGCGATTTTCACGTTAGCTTTAAACTCGGTTAGCTTACCGTCCTCAACGTTGGCCGTTAGGTTATATACCTCCACCCCAGAAATGTTCCGGATCTCCCGGCTGGCTTCAGCCACGGCTTGCTCGACGGCATCCTTCCAGTTATGGGGCGATTCGCCCACCAGTTCTACTACTTTAACGTGCAAAGGAAAACCTCCCTTCCTTATTTAAAATCATACTGTTTTTTTATTATTCCCCGGGCTGATGAAATAATCCCTTTCCCTGAACGGGATAATAAACGGGATTTCCGGCAATTTTATTTTAAAAGCCAGGAGGATTTTATCTTCGGAGCTTGAACTAAATAAACTTAGGCCCGGGAACATTTTATTGGCATAAAAGGGCAGAAGGAGGCAAAGTCATGGTAAAAGTCGAGAAATTTGTGCGCTTTGCCGCAGGGGAAGAAACCTTTTACGGCCGCCTGGATGGAGAGACGATTATCGCCCTGGAAGGCGATATTTTCGGGGCGTACCGCGAAAACGGCCGGCGCTTCAATTTGAACGAAGTCACGCTCCTGGCTCCCTGCCGGCCCGGCAAGGCTGTTTGCGTGGGGTTGAACTACCGCAGCCATGCTGCGGAAATGGCCGAGAAGGTGCCGGAAGACCCGGTCATCTTTATCAAACCGCCGACAAGCGTTATTGGTCCAAATGCAAACATAATTTACTGGCCCATGGTCAAACGCCTTGATTACGAAGCCGAGCTGGCCGTTGTCATCGGCCGCGAGGCCCATAATGTTAAGGAAGAAGAAGCTGAGGAGTATATTTTTGGCTATACCGTAGGGAATGACGTTACGGCCCGGGACCTGCAGCAGAAAGACGGCCAGTGGACCAGGTCTAAGGGTTTCGATACTTTTCTACCCATCGGGCCTTATATCGTTCGAGGGATAGACGTTGCTGACCTTCGTGTCCAGTCTTTTTTAAACGGCGAGCTAAAGCAGGACGGCCGTACCTCCCAGATGATCTTTTGTGTGCCCTTCCTGGTGAGTTTTATTTCCCAGGTGATGACCCTTTTACCAGGGGATATCATCCTGACCGGCACACCCGAAGGAGTGGGCCCCATGCAAGTGGGTGATACCATCGAGATCAGGGTGGAGGAAGTAGGAAGCCTTGTCAACAGGATAGTTGCTCCTAGCGTATAATACTGTGTACATCCCTCCCAAAACCTTTACAAAATCAGCAGCAAGAGAAATAATAAAAATATCATTAACGCTGGAGGGATTTATAGTGGAAATTGCCCGGAGGGCTGCCGGCATCAGCCCATCCCCTACCCTGGCTATAGATGCCCAGGCCAAAGCCATGAAGGCTAAAGGTATTCAGGTAATCAATTTCAGTGCCGGCGAGCCTGATTTCGACACGCCCGAACATATCAAGCAAGCAGCCATTGACGCCTTAAAGGCCGGCTTTACCCGTTACACGCCCGTGGCCGGGATCCCGGAACTGCGCCAGGCAGTCTGCGACAGCCTGAAGGTCCGGGGTTTAAGCTATGAGCCTGCCAACATAGTGGTATCGTGCGGCGCCAAACACTCCCTTTACAACGCCATGCAGGTCTTACTTAACGAAGGTGATGAAGTAATCCTTAGCGCCCCCTACTGGGTAAGTTATTACGAGCAAATTAAGCTGGCCGGCGGGGTCCCGGTGGTAGTAAATACCGATGCTACTACGGATTTCAAGTTAACCCCGGCGGCCCTGAAGGCAGCCCTGACTCCCCGGACCAAACTCTTAATCCTCAATTCGCCCTGCAATCCCACCGGGGTGGTCTACAGCCGGAGCGAATTAGAAGCCCTGGCGGAAGTAATCCTGTCCCATGGCCTGATGGTTATTTCCGATGAAATATATGCCGCCCTGCTCTATGATGGTCTCACCCACACCAGCATCGCCGCCCTGGGGCCGGAAATAAAAGAGCGCACCATCCTGATCGACGGCGTGTCCAAAACCTATGCCATGACCGGCTGGCGGATTGGCTATGCCGCCGCTCCCCGGCCAGTTGCCACGGCCATGACCGACCTCCAGAGCCACTCGACTTCCAACCCTACTTCTATAGCCCAGAAGGCGGCGGTGGCCGCCCTGACCGGCAGCCAGGAACCGGTGGAAGCAATGCGCTGCGAGTTTGAACAGCGCCGCAACCGCATCCTGGCAGGATTAAGGGAACTGCCGGGTGTGATGTGCAACCAGCCCGGCGGTGCCTTCTATGTTTTCCCGTACATCGGCAAGCTATTTGGCCGCCGCTTCCGAGGCCAGGTGCTGGCCAGTTCTACCGACGTGGCCACGGTTCTCCTTAATGAATACCAGGTAGCCGTGGTCCCAGGCATTGCCTTTGGCGCCGACCCATTCTTACGCCTTTCCTATGCCACCTCGATGACCCAGATCGAAGCCGGCTTGGAGCGGTTCAAAGCCTTTGTCGGGGAATTGCAATAAAACCGCCACTCTTAAGCCCGGGGTTAATCCCGGGCTTAAACTTCTAAAAATGATTGGCAGGCATTAATCCTCCAGAAATCCGGGTCAATCCCGGGCTTTTTAGTGTAAGAATCAAAAACCGCCCGGTGAAATCATCCGAGCGGGTAACGTCTTAATTACCAGAGCTAGTTTAGGGGCAGCCTGGCCAGAATAACAAGGAGGGAGGTAATGACGCCTATGAATCCGACAATAACACCTGCTACGATACCGAATGACCAGCGTTGAACGCTGCGCAGCTCTCGATGCATTTCTTCGCGTACTCGATGTATTTCTTCACGTAATGAGCCCATGTCTTGCCGCATAGTACCAATTTCATTTTCTAGCCTGGTAAAACGGTTTTCAAATTTGTTCTCTAGCTCGGTAAACCGGTTTTCAAATTTGCTCTCTAGCTCGGTAAAGCGGTTTTCAAATTCATTTTCTAACTCGGTAAACCGGGTTTCCACCTTACTAAACCTGGTTTCCAAGCGTGCATCCATGTTATTAAGCTGCTGGACCAGGTAATTGAATGGGTCAAAACCTCTAGGGTAGAATATTTCATCTGTCCCGGCAGCTATTTCTTTTCTGGCTTCTTCAGGCATATTTGTCCCTCCCTGATACAATTGTACCATTATCTCGCGGGATGGGCAATGGCAGTTCTTATTACTGCAAACCTCCCTTCAATGTCCAGGACGGTAGAGCAGCATCACCAGGCCGGGCAGCAGGGCGGCCCCGGCCACCAACCCCCAAGCCCCGGTGGGTAGGGTGCCGGTACCCAGGACAGCTTGCAGGGGCGTCAGGTAGACAGCCATCAGTGTTACTGCTGCCGCCCCCAGGGCCCAGAGATTAAGGACACTGTTGCTAAAGAACCCCTGGCGGTAAGGGGGCAGGCTCTGGGTCCTTAAGGCGTAGGCCAGCAGGACATGCCCCAGCATCCAGGTGGCAAAGGCGGCAGTTTGCCTTATAGGTACAGGGGCCGGTCCCCACCAGACTTCGAGGCCCTGGTAGGCCAGCCCTACTGCCAGGGCCAGGAGCAGGCCTCCGGCAAAGATCACCTGGACCATGGGCCGGTCCAGGAAGGGCCGGCCGGGCCGGCGCGGGGGGCGTTCCATGAGAGGCTCCTCCGGGGGCTCGATGACAAAGGCGGTTGAGGCCGCCAGGTCCATGAACAGTTCCAGGAGAATAATCATCAGGGGCGAAAAGGGAGCCGGTTGCCCCAGGGCGGCAGGTACCAGCATGGTGGCGATGAGGGCTACCTTCACTGCCAGGTAATAGCGCACCGACTTTTGCAGGTTCGCCAGGAGGCCCCGCCCCTGGCGGATGGCCGTGGCCAGGGTAGAAAAGCAGTCGTCGCTTAAAACCACGCCGGCGGCCTCCCGGGCGACATCGGTACCCTGGCGGCCCATGGCCAGGCCCACGTGGGCCACCGCCAGGGCCGGGGCATCATTAATACCATCGCCGATCATGGCGACTATTTCCCCTTTAGCCTGCAGGGCCTGGACTAACTGGAGTTTCTGCTCCGGTGTTATGCGCGCCAGGACACGGGTTTCCTGGAGAAAGGGATCCCAATCCTCCGGATTTAATTGCTCCAGTTCGGCGCCGGCCAGTAATTTCTCTGCCGGTATACCTACCTGGCGGGCAATACTGCGGGCTGCCTCGGGGTGGTCGCCGGTGGCCAGGTAGACCTTGATCCCGGCCCGCTGCACGGCGGCCACTGCCGCGGCAGCCTCAGGGCGTAAGGAATCGGCAAAGATTAAAAATCCCAGGAAAGTGAGGTCCTGGCCGGCTGCAGCAGCCCCTGCCGGCAGGTCCTGGCTGGAGAAAAAGCGCCTGGCTACTGCCAGGACCCGCTTACCTTGGCCGGCAAATTGCGCCAGGGTGGCGGCGGTAGCCTCGCGGGTGGGGGGACCGGTACACATGGCCAGCACTTCTTCCGCCGCTCCCTTGACATATAGGGTAGCCCCGGCCTGGCTAGCGCGCAGGGCCCCTACCCAGCGTTGTTCCTGGTTTAAAGGGTAAAAGGCCAGCAATTCTTCCCTGGGCAGGTCCAGGTGCCCTCCACCTTCGGCCAGGGCCTTTTCCAGGGGGTCACAGGCTTCCAAGGCAGTAACCGGGCTCTGGGTCAGGAGGGCGGCCAGGAGTAATTCACCGGCCGCGTTATCCTGCCGGGCCAGGGCAGGGGACAGGAGTTCTCCTTCCCCCGGCAGCCAGAGGGCTTCCAGGGTGAGGCGGTTGGCCGTCAGGGTACCCGTCTTGTCGGTGACCACGGTGGTGATGTGTCCCAGGGTTTCAGCGGCTCGCAGGCGCCGGACCAGGGCCTTTTCCCGGGCGAGCTTTAGAGACCCCAGGCCCAGGACCATGGTCACCAGGATGGGGAGTTCTTCGGGTATGGTGGCAAAGGCCAGGCTCAGGCCGGTGAGGACCGCCCGGGGCCAGGGTTCCCTGGCCACCAGGAACTGGAGGAAAGGGATAAGCACGGCAAAAGCCAGGGCAACTAGCGCCAGGACCCGGCTCAGTTCCCGCATGAACTGCTGCAGGGGGGTGCGGGGCTCACGGGCCCGGCGCGTAAGGCCAACAATCCGCCCCAGTTCGGTCTCCAGACCTGTGGCTACCACGCAGGCCAGACCTTCACCCCGGGATATTACCGTACCCTGATAAACCATATTGTGACGGTCGGGCAGGGGGGTCGCCGGGTCCAGGGGGCGGGTATGTTTTTCCACCGGCAGGGATTCCCCGGTAAGGGGGGACTCATCGACGGCTAGTCCGGCGCTCACCAGGAGGCGGGCGTCGGCCGGCACGCGGTTGCCGGGCTGGAGCACCAGGATATCGCCGGGGACAACGTCTTCAGTATTAATGGCCTCTACTTTGCCCTGGCGCAGGACCGGGGTAGTGGGGGCGTTCAGGTCCTGGAGGGCGGCAATAGCCTTCTTGGCGCGAAACTCGGTGCCTACCTCAATGAAGACGATACCCAGGATAATGACCGTTACGGCCAGGGCTTCCCCCAGTTCTCCCAGGAGGAAATAGGCGGCAGCCACCGCCAGGAGTAAAAGGATCATGGGCTCGCGGATTTCTTCGGCAAAGATATGCCAGAAGGATAGGACGGGACGGGCCAGCGTGCGGTTGGGACCATAAATTTTCAGGCGCCTCTGGGCTTCAGCGGTACTTAGACCCTGCTCCGGGTCTACCTGCTGCCAGGCCAGAACATCTCCCGGCGCCTGGCTCCAGGGGCAGGGGGCCGGCATCAATTAACCCTCCCTTTCTTTTAAGGCTCCATAGGTAAGAGTGGTAAACCTCGTCAGGGCTACCCGGGCTTCGTCTATAAGGGAGGCGACCTGTTCACCCAGGGGGGCATTATACCAATCGCGCTCCCGGGCCCGCTGGTACCAGCGTTCGATTTTTTCCAGTTCGGCTTCCTCCTCTTCTATTTCCGCCGGAGAAAAGTTCTGGATACGTACTTCCTTTTCCAGTTCCGCCAGGTATTTGTTAATCTCTTTAATTATTTCCTGGTATTCTTTATTGCGCATCTCCCTGAATTGCTCTATTACCTGTGCTTCTTGCCCGGGATCAAGGTTGAGATTGGGGAAGAGATAGGCAATGCCTTCGAATTCTTCTACCCGTGTCTTTAGTTGTTCCAGTTTTTCCAGTAGTCCGGGGCGTGCCGGGAGCAGGCAGGCGGCTTGCTGCAGGTAGAGGGCTCCCAGCCTGTTGAGTTCCCGCCAGAGGTAAATGCGCTTGCTCGATGGTTCACCGGGTACTTTATAGATGAACAGGTGCCATTTGTTGCCGGGGCTGGTAATGTCCTGGTTCATTAATCTCACCCATAGATGTAACATTAGTTACAATGTAACAGATGTTGCATTAAAAGTCAAGGTTAAAGGGGGAACGGCAGGAAAAATTAATCCTCGCGGCGAATAATTGCAGGATATATTTCAGCAGGAGCATACTGGCAATGATTGTCGTCCATGGGACCTGGGTTAAAGATAGCAATAAAGAAGTAAATGGCCGCTTTTTTGTCTGGGGGGAATCCCTGGCCGCCGCCCGGCAGCAGAAGGAACTCTACCTCCCCAGGCCAGCTAAGAATAAAGTGCCCCTTCATCCTTTTCAGGCTTCCGACCAGGAACTTATCACCGTCCTGCTAAATTTAAGCGCGGGCCTTTATAAAAGCATTCCCCTTATTCCGCCAGGCCTGGATAAAATCCAGTTGTTACTCCCCTCAACCAATCTTGGACCGCTACCTTCGCCGCAGCTAAGGTATCTGCCCGGTAGCGGCGAGATTACCCGGAGGGGTCAATCTTTACGGGAAAGCTCCCCGGCCTTAACCCCCTGGGAAGTCAAAGGCCTGGCAGTATCACCGGTATGGGTTATCAATGTCCTGACCCGGCTGGGGGAAGGAAGTCCAGGGCAAATTAAAGGTAATATTTTAGCCCCCGATTTCCTGTTTTGGAGCCTGGCAGCCAAGCTGGCCCTGGAACTCCTGGTCCGGGAACGCATCGTCCCGGTGGTGCTGGAGGAGGTAAAAGCACCGGCGGGGAAGAGGGCCGGGGCTAAAACTCCGCTGAGGCAGGAATTAAGGGCAGCCTGGCGGGCCCTGTTAGACCAGCCGGAAGATGCCCGCCGGGTGGAATTACTGGCGGCCGGTATGCCGCCCGCCTGCCGGGCCCAGGCGAGTACTCCGTTCTCCCATCCTCACCTCCTGGTGGAAGATTTCCTGCACGGCGCCGTCGATGCCATGGCCCGGCACTGGTTAATGACTTCGCCCCTGGAGGGGAGGGTCAAAGGCTCTAGTGACGATAGTATCCCGGCCAGGTGGGCTGCGGCCCTGGCGGCAGAAAAAGCCACCTTTAGCGGGCCGTTGCTGGAAATGAAAGACCTGAAGGAGCAAATCAATGGCTGGACGAAGACCCTGTTCAGCCAGCCGGGGACCGTAGCCTTTCGCACCTGTTTCCGCCTGGAACCACCGGAAAGGATGGGAGAAGAAGGCCCACCTTCCTGGCAGCTGCAATTTTTACTCCAGGCCAGCGATGATCCCAGCCTCCTGGTGCCCGCCGGAGAGGTCTGGCGCGAAAGGGGCAGCGTGCTGGAGTTCCTGAACCGGCGCTTCGCCAATCCCCAGGAAAGGCTCCTGGCCGACCTGGGCCGGGCGGCACGGTTATTCCCGCCCCTGGAAAGAAGCCTGAAAGACCCTTCCCCGGAAAGCTGTCTCTTAACTGTGGCAGAAGCTTATACTTTCTTGCGGGAAGCGGCTGGCCTCCTGGCTGAAAGCGGCTTTGGCGTACTGGTACCTTCCTGGTGGGGGCAGCATAAATCCCGCCTGGGGCTGCGCTTAAAGCTGAAGGCCAGCGAGCGGGGCAAAAACGCTTCCCGGACGAACAGGCTGGCTGCACCCGGGAGGCTGGGCTCTGCAGCCCTGGTTGATTATGACTGGGAAGTGGCCCTGGGGGATACCGTGATCGACAGGAAGGAATTTGCCAGGCTGGCTGCTTTAAAGGTCCCCCTGGTCCAGGTGCGGGGCCAGTGGGTGGAGCTCCGGCCAGAGGAACTGGCGGCCCTGGACAGGTTCTGGAAAAAGCAACCGGGCCCGGGCACCATGAGCCTGGGCGAGGCTTTACGTGTTAGCCTGCTGGGCGGGGTAACTCTAGAGCAAGGTGAGGGGATACCTGATGGCGAAATAGCCCCAGCCAGTCTCCCTCTACTGGGTATTGAAGCCGAGGGTTACCTTGCTTCCCTTCTAGAAAAGGTGCACGACAACCTGAAAATTGCCCTCCTACCCCAGCCATCCGGGTTCCGCGGTAGCCTCCGCCCTTACCAGGTGCGGGGTTTTTCCTGGCTTAAGTTTATTACGGAACTGGGCCTGGGGGCCTGCCTGGCCGACGATATGGGACTGGGCAAGACTATCCAGCTCCTCGCTTTACTGCTCCACCGCAAGGAACAGGGAATGGCAACCGGCCCGGTTCTCCTTATCTGTCCCACCTCAGTGGCCGGTAACTGGCAGCGGGAAGTAGCACGTTTTGCCCCCTCCTTGCGGGTCCTCCTCCACCACGGCAGTGAGCGCCTCGCCGGTGACGCTTTTACCCGGGAAGTGGCCCGGCAGGACCTGGTAATCAGCACCTATACCCTGGTTCACCGGGATGAAAGGGACCTGATGGCCGTAGACTGGGACGGGGTGGTGCTGGACGAGGCCCAGAATATTAAAAATACGGAAGCCAAGCAGACCCGGAGCATCCGCCGCTTAAAGGCCGGCTTCAGAATCGCCCTTACCGGTACACCGGTGGAAAACCACCTGGGAGAACTCTGGTCCATCATGGAATTTTTAAACCCTGGTTACCTGGGCAGCCAGGCCGATTTTCGCAGCCGTTTTATGATCCCCATCGAACGTTACCGGGACCGGGAGCGGGCGGGCAGGTTACAGCGCCTGGTCCAACCTTTTATCCTGCGCCGGGTCAAGACTGACCCGGCTATCATCCAGGACCTGCCGGAAAAGCAGGAGATCAAGGTTTTTTGCCACTTGACCCGGGAGCAGGCTACCCTCTACGAAGCTGTGGTCCAGGACATGCTGCAAAAGATAGAAGCCGCCACCGGCATCGAACGCAAAGGCCTGGTCCTGGCCACCCTGGCAAAACTAAAACAAATCTGCAACCACCCGGCCCAATTCTTGGGTGACGGCAGCCTCCTGGACGGCCGGTCGGGGAAACTGACCCGGCTCCAGGAGATGCTGGAAGAGGTCCTGGCTGCAGGGGAACGGGCCCTCATCTTTACCCAGTTTGCCGTCATGGGTCAAATGCTCCAGGAATATTTAGAGGCCACCTTTGGCCGGGAAGTCCTTTTCCTGCACGGGGGCCTGGCCAGGGCCAGGCGGGAGGAGCTAATCCGGCGTTTCCAGGAAGAAAACAATGGACCGCCCCTCTTCATCCTTTCCCTCAAGGCCGGCGGGGTGGGGCTGAACCTTACCCGTGCCAACCATGTGTTTCACTTTGACCGCTGGTGGAACCCGGCCGTAGAAGACCAGGCCACCGATCGCGCCTTCCGCATTGGCCAGAAGAAAAATGTCCAGGTTTATAAATTTATCTGCGCCGGGACCCTGGAAGAAAGAATTGACAACCTGATCGAGGAAAAACGCGCCCTGGCACAGCAAATTATTGGTACCGGCGAAGGCTGGCTCACGGAATTGTCAACAGGGGAGTTGCGGGAACTGCTGGCGTTAAAGGAAAAAGGGATAGATCTTTAAGCGTAGTGACCGGGCCTTTGCCTGCGCCGGGCTGAACCTCACCTTAAGCCTCACGGTTGAGCCGCAGGCCACTTCGCGAAGGCTTTGGTGGGCAGGATTTTTTGGAGGTTAAAAAATGGCTTCACGACGCAACTTCGGCAGCAACTGGTGGGCCAGGCGCTGGCTGGATGTGCTGGAGTCCTTTGGCTGGGCCAGCCGCCTGCAACGGGGCCGGACTTATGCCCGGCAGGGCAACGTCTTAAGTATTGATCTCGCCCCGGGGGTGGTCAATGCTAAAGTCCAGGGGACCAGGCCCAAGCCCTACAGCGTTAAAATTAAAATCAAGCCCCTGTCAGACGGGGAATGGAACCGGGTAATCGAGGCCCTGGCCAGCCAGGCAGCTTTTGCTGCCCGCTTGCTGGCCGGCGAGATGCCGGAGGATATTGAGACGGCCTTTACCGGGGTGAGCCTGTCCCTCTTCCCCCGCGCTGCCGGGGATATCGTCACCAGCTGCTCCTGTCCCGACTGGGCCAACCCCTGCAAGCATATCGCCGCCGTCTATTACTTGCTGGGGGAGAAGTTTGATAGCGACCCCTTCTTACTTTTCCTCCTGCGCGGGCGGGAAAAAGAAGCAATAATAAAAGCTCTTAGGGAGAAGCGCGCAGCCCTTGCCGGCGGTGGCCCATCCCTGCCGGTTAAAGAAGCAGAAAAGAAGGAGCCGGTTGCAGAAGAAAACAGGTTCCCACCAGAGTTGCCGGTCCACCCGGTTGAGTTCTGGCAGGCAGGGGAGGGTTTGACTGCCTTTCAGGTTAAGATGCACCCACCTGCTGTGCCCCAGGGGGTTTTAAAGCGCCTGGGTCCTCCTCCTTTAGGACGCTATGCCCGGGATTTTTACCAGCTTTTAAATAGCTATTACCAGGAAATCTCCCGCCGGGCTTATGAGCTGGCCTATGATGCAGGAGATGGCGACGCAACCAATTCCAGTCATACTAAACCCTAAATTGCTTCTGCCCCGCCCCTGGTGTATAATAGCAAAAAATAGCACCAGGAGGGAAAAGGATGAAAGTAACCGTAACCTGGGAAGGGGAACACATGTGTTTAAAGGGCCTGGGGCCCTCCGGCCAGCAGGTAACCATGGACGCCGCCCCCGAGCACGGCGGCCAGAACCTGGGAGCCAGGCCTTCAGAGGTCCTGCTCATGGGTATGGCCGGGTGCACGGCCCTGGATGTCCTGAGCATCCTTAAGAAAAAACGCCTGTCCCTGGCTTCCTTTGCCATTGACGTCGAGGCTGAACGGGCTCCAGAGCATCCTAAAGTCTTTAACGCTGCTACCCTGGTTTACCGCCTGGCCGGGCCCGACCTCCCTGAAGACCAGGTCAAGCACGCCATTGAGTTATCTTTAAGCAAATACTGTGGCATGGTCAATACGCTGAAGAAAGCCATGCCCATCAGTTACTGTTATGAGATCAACGGCAATCGCAGCCCGGTAACACCGGCACCTTAGGGCAAACCGCGGCCAGGGGCTATCCCCCCCTGGCCGTTTTTATCAGCAGGCTTTGAAGAAGGACAAAGAAATGCTAAAATAATTTTCAGGTAGCTCCCTGGGGAGGGAAACGGAGATGGGTATGTCAGAGCCTTTTATCCAGCCGGAAGCGGCTTCCCTGGAACTGGATAATCGCCAGCAACAGCTGGAATATTTGATGCGCCGTTTCGGCGATAAAGTCCTTTACCTGGCTTATTCCTATCTCCATGACCGCTACTGGGCCGAAGATGTCGCCCAGGAGGTTTTTATCCGGATTTACACCAACCTGGATAAGTTCCAGGGCCGCAGTTCCATTTACACCTGGATTTATCATATTACCGTCAACCTCTGCCGCGACCAGCTGCGGGCCCAGACCCGCCGCCAGCGCCTGGAACCCGTAAAACTCCAGAGGCCTACCTGGCCCAATGTTGAGGACCGGGTCCTGGACAGCCTGCAGCAGCAGGAATTATGGCAGACCATTTTAAATTTGCCGGTTATCTACCGGGAGGTAATCTGGCTCCACTATTACGAGCAGTTGAGTCTTAAAGATATAGCTAAAATCCTGGGCATTTCCCTGCCAACAGTAAAAATCCGCCTTTACCGGGCCCGCCAGCACTTGCAGCAAGTTTTACAGGCAGGTGAGGGTGATGCCTGAATACCGGGACCGCCTGGATAAACTGCTGGCCGGACTGCCGGGAAAAGTCCCGCCGCCCCTGGCCGGCTGGCATTTTACGGCTGCCATGCGGCACCGGGTACAAAACAGGGTGGCTTTCTTACCGGTGCCAGAAGTAACTGCGAGGTCTTCCCGGCAGCGGTGGGTAAAGTGGCCCCTGGCCGGGGCAGTGGCCCTGGTGCTGGCCTTTTTATTCCTGGCCTGGTGGCAATGGCCGGTTACTTCCCCCGGACCGCCGGCAGAGTTTAAAGTTAAGCCCCTCCAGTACCGGGTAGTCAGCTTCAACGGCCCGGAGCCTGAAGCCCTGGTGAGCATCGGCCAGGTGGAAGGTTCCAACCAGCTCCTGGCTTCCATCAGCAAGCGCCGGGAGCCCGTAGGCTGGCAGCTTATCTATACCCAGCCCCTTAACGCCTACCTGGTCTTACCCCTGCAGGTGATGCGTTCGGACACCAGCCGGGGCGCCTTGATCCTCATTACTTACCAGGAACCATGGGGGCCGGAGTACCACTACCTGATTTTAGAGTTTGATGGCGAGAAGGTAATACCTTACCAGGAACAGGATATAGTTACCCTCACCGGGCGTTAAAACGCCCATTTTTTTGAGCAGGTTGTAACCTTTCGCATGCCCTGGTCGTCTATTAAGGTGGCATTATTTATACTGGATGGGGGGATTGCTTTGCTTCGCCAACGCCCATGGTTAGTCCTGATGACACTTTTATTTACCCTGGCTCTGTCCTTCAGTCCCTTTGTAGGTCCAGCCCGGGCAAATAACGGCCTGCTCTTGTCTACGGCCTTCCCGGGCATTGAGGCCCAACCCGGGGAAACGGTCACCTTTCCCCTGGAGTTACGCAATAGTGGCGTGCCCCAGAAGGTTGATCTGAAAGTTGTTTCCGCCCCCAAAGAATGGCAGACCGTGTTTAAAGGCGGGGGCATGATTGTTACCCAGGCCTTTGCCGGTAACGACAAGCCGGCCAGTGTTGATTTCCAGGTAGAAGTGCCTGAAACCGCCCGGCCGGGTAGCTACAACTTTGTGGTCCAGGCCGCCGGACCCGGAGCCACTTCCCGGCTTGGCTTGCAGGTGGTTATTAAAGAAGTGGCCACTGGCAGCGACAAGATGACCACCGACTACCCGGTGTTGAGCGGTACCAGCAGTACCAGCTTCCAGTTCCGGGTTGACCTGACCAACAACGGCGCCCAGGAGCGCTCCTACAGCCTGGCCGCCCAGGCGCCCCCTGGCTGGCAAGTGACCTTTAGCCCGGCTTATGACAGTAAGCAGATTGCCAGTTTAAGTCTAAAGCCCGGTAAGAGCCAGGGGCTGGATGTGACCGTCAAGCCGCCCCAGGGTGTCAAGGCCGGTACTTATAATATTCCTATCCAGGCCACCTCGGGGAGCAGTAAAGCGGGGGTTGTTCTCAAAGTCAATATTACCGGCAACTACAGCCTGGAATTGACTACACCCTCGGGCCGCTTGAACGCTGACGCCATTGCCGGAAGAGAGAGCCCGGTAACCCTGGTGGTGAAAAATACCGGCAGCGCTGACCTGGCCAACATTACCTTTGCCGCCAGTGCAGCCACCGGGTGGGCGGTTACCTTCAAACCCGAAAAGATTGACCTGCTGCCGGCCGGCGCCAGCCAGCAGGTAACGGCTTTTATCAAACCTTCGCCCAAGGCCATAGCCGGTGATTACGTGGTGAGCCTTTCGGCCAATGCCCAGGAAACCAGCGGCAGCGCTGATTTCCGGGTCAGTGTACGCACTTCTACCCTCTGGGGCCTGGTGGGGGTAATCCTGGTCCTCATCGTTATTGGTGCCGTTGGGTGGACCTTCCGGAAGTACGGGCGGCGATAGCCATGGCAGGACAGGCAGCGGTCATTGTCACTCACAACCTTACCAAGCGCTATGGCTCCATAACTGCCGTCCAGGACCTCAACCTGGAAATCAGGCAGGGGGAGATCTTTGGCCTCCTGGGGCCCAATGGTGCCGGTAAGACGACGACGATATTGATGCTCCTGGGGTTGACCGAGCCGACGTCCGGCCAGGCTCTTGTCAATGGCCTGGATGCTACCCGCCATCCCCTGGAGGTCAAAAGGATAGCAGGTTATTTACCCGATAATGTCGGCTTCTATGACGACCTGACGGCCCGGGAGAACCTCCTCTATACCGCCAGGCTGAACCAGATTCCCCCGGCGGAAGCTGAAAAGCGCGTGGCCTTAAGCCTGGAGCAGGTGGGTTTAAGCAATTTCGCCCACCGCAGGGTGAAGGAGTTTTCGCGCGGGATGCGCCAGCGGTTGGGCATTGCCGATATTATGGTCAAGGACCCGGCTATTATTATCCTCGATGAGCCCACCCTGGGCATTGACCCCGAGGGCGTCCGGGAGTTGCTGGCCCTCATTGTCCGGCTGGCCCGGGAAGGCGGGAAAACAGTTCTCCTCTCCTCCCATCTCCTGCACCAGGTGCAGCAAATCTGCGACCGGGTGGGGATTTTTGTTGCCGGCAGGCTCCTGGCAGCGGGGCCGGTGGCTTTACTCGGGCACCAGGTCATGGCCGGCAAGCCCCTGGAGATTGAATTGCAGGCCGAGCCGGACAATGACAACCTGCTCTCTACCCTCAGGTCCCTTCAAGGTGTGACCGCCGTCGAGCGCCACGGGGCCTTTATCCGGCTGCGCTGCGCCGCGGGACGCGATATCCGCCCTGAGCTGGTGCCTTACCTGGCAGGCAAAGGGTTTACCCTGCTATATTTAAGGGCACGAGGTTATGATTTAGATGATATTTATCGCCAGTATTTCCAGGGGGAGGGATACCATGGGACGATGGCAGGATAGGGTGAAAGAATGGCTGGTCTGGTGGCGGCAGCAGGAGTGGTTTAGCGGCGGGCTGAAAACTGTTTTCCAGAAGGAACTGGCGGACAACCTGAGCAGCACCCGCTTTACGATCCTGGTTTTCCTGGTGGCCGTAGCCGGCGTAGGCGCCTTTTACGTAGCAGCCCAAAGCATCCGCCAGGCAGCAGGGGAAGGGGACCCCCAGTTTGTCTTCCTGCGCCTTTTTACCACCAGCGGTGGGTCCCTACCACCCTTTATCACTTTTATTTCTTTTTTGGGACCCCTGCTGGGTCTGGCCCTGGGCTTTGATGCCATCAACGGTGAGCATAATAAGCGCACCTTGAGCCGGTTGCTCGCCCAGCCTATCTACCGGGACGATGTCATCAACGGTAAGTTCCTGGCCGGCCTGGTAGTTCTGGCCGTGGTCATCCTGGCCCTGGGGTTCCTGGTGGCCGGGTTGGGGCTGCTGCTAATCGGCGTTCCGCCCACGGGGGAGGAAATCGGCCGGCTGTTTATCTATCTCCTGGTCACCATTATTTATGTAGCCTTTTGGTTAAGTGTCTCCCTCCTCTTTTCTTTATTGTTCCGCCAGACCGCCACCTCGGCCCTGGCGGGTATAGCCGTATGGCTGTTTTTTGCCCTCTTCGCCGGGATGCTGGCAGGGCTCATCGCCGACGGCCTCTTCCCGGTAAGTGAAGACGCCGCGCCGGCCCGGATCCTGCACAACGCCACCTTAAAACAGGACCTCAGCCGCCTGTCGCCGACAACCCTTTATGATGAGGCTACGGTAACCCTCCTCAACCCTGGGGTAAGGACACTGGGGCCGGTACTGGTGCAGCAGTTGGAAGGGGCCATCCCAGGGAGCCTGCCATTGGACCAGAGCCTGCTCCTCATATGGCCGCACCTGGTAGGGCTTATCGCCGCCACCATGCTGATCTTTGCCCTGGCCTATTACTTCTTTATGCGCCAGGAAATACGGGCCGGCTAGGCGGCAATATCTTTCCTTTTGCCGGTGATAAATCTTCACCGGTTTTTTCTTTTTTATTTTCTAATTGCATTATTACACCCGTGAGGATTAACAACTGGTGGAGTACCTTTACCAGCTAAATGAGGACAGATGTGCCTCAACGGCAGGAATAATGGAGCACCTGCTGTTTCTTTATATGCAAACCCGTTACATATTTTTATCATACCAGGATATTCGAGAGTAGAAGAAGAAATTGCGGCATTTAATGCTGGTGCCAGGGAAGAGGGATATCCTGAGGGCTTCAAGTTAAGCCTGAGCTTTGGGATTGCCACCTGGGAACCGGGAAGCACCAGGAAATGGGAAGAAATGCTTAAAGAAAGTGACCTCTTAATGTACCAGGAGAAAATGAGAAAGAAAACTTCCTGGTGATCAGTTTTTGCCGGCCAGTACCTCCCGCCGGCTAATATACTACATCCCTACAGTTTCTTTAAACTCAATTGCCTCCACAGCTACTACCGGCTTTTTCACTTTTTTGGCTCTGGTTGAAGCCAGACTGGCCGTATTGACCAGGTATTTAACTATGTAACTACTGTCTTCACCAGAACTGCGTAGTTCTGAACAGCGGCCTCCGGCTACGCCGGCAGAAATGGCGACCTTTATTTTCCCGGGCCAGTTTTTATTAGTAAGGGCCAGGACCATTTGCCGGGCAAGTTTTTCGGCTTCGGCCAGGGGCCTGGTAGTAACGGCGGCAAATTCGTCCCCGGCATAACGACATAAAGTATCCTTATTGCTGTCGATTAAGCTATTTAAGATTAAAGCAGTCTGGCGCAGGACATTGTCGCCGTAGATATGGCCGTACTCTTTATTAATAAAGCCAAAGTTATCCAGATCCAGGAAGATTACCGCAATCTCCTGGCCTTCTTTTAATAACTCCAGGGCCTTTTCGTAAAAGATTTCGGCTTTATTTAATCCGGTAAGGCTATCGGTATATTTACCCAATTCCGACATAATTTGGGCAAAGGTAACAATGCCTATAATATCACTTTCCCTGGTAACTACCAGACGCTCAATTTTATATTTTGCCATTAATTTTTGCGCTTCTGTGAGGCAAGCTGTTGGCGGTACAGTGATCACTTTGCGGGTCATGGCATCGGCAACCAGCCGGTTGGGATGAGATCTTTTTATATCCCTGGAAGTGATGATGCCTACCAGTTTTCCCTCTTCTACTACCGGTAGACTACCTATACCATAACGTTCCATGATGGATGCCGCCCGGCCGACACTGGCCAGAGGGTCGATGGTATAAAGCTTCTGGCTTATCAGGCCTTCTACCGTGGGCACTACAAATCCACCGTCCTGTTTATCTGGATGGTAATATTTATCTGGGCTTTAACCACCATCTTGTCGTCGGCGATACGGTTTCCTTCATCGATTACAACTGGTAAAAGCTTTTCTTTAGGTAGGAGTCTTAAAAGAGATTTTTTTACTACTACTGCTTCAAAAACTTCATGGTTGAGGCGGACTATTTCATACTGTTCCGGCGAAACCGCATCAACCATCCGCCTGACGGCTTCGGGACCGATAGGGGCCCTTTTACCGACGAGCAAGATGTCCTGCATGGGAGGGATTTCAAATTCCGATAATTTTATGGTGATGTCGGCTTTACGCTGTGGTTCCGGCGAGCGGGACGTTTCCTGGAGTGTCAAATAAAGATATCCCCCTTCCTTCCCCAAAAACACATATTATATTATACCCCTTTTTACTAAATTTGCCCATGGAGTTTTATATTAATTTTTAGTTAAGTTATATCTATGTTAACCGGTGACCTTGGTCGCGAATTTACTGGACTGGATTTACCGCATACCCCGGCAAAGGCCCCCGCGGTGTGTAGTGGGTATGCAAAAGCTTATTCGCAGTCTCGCTCAAGGGCGCGCCCAAAAACTCGGCGTATATTTTCTGTACCGCCGGGTTTTCATGGGACAGGCGGATGCGGCGGGAGTAATCGATGCGGTAGAGGGCATCGGCACGGTTGTGGCGGTAGTCCAGGGAGATCTCCTTGTGGTCCCGGCTGCCAAAGATGGGCTGCCCGCCGCCGCCGACACAGCCGCCCGGGCAGGCCATAATTTCTACATAATCAAACTGCTCGCCGGCCTTCATGCGGTCGAGGACTTTCCGGGCATTACCGGTACCGTGGGCAATGGCCACTTTAATCCTTCTTCCCTTTAACTCTACCCAGGCCTCTTTGACGCCGCTGATACCCCGGAATTCTTCAAAGTCAATTACCCCCATTTCGCGGCCATGGGTGATGGCATAGGCCGTCCTTACGGCTGCTTCCACGACGCCGCCGGTGGCGCCAAAAATGGTGCCGGCGCCGCTGGCTATCCCTAAAGGCGTGTCGTATTCTTCATCAGGTAGCTGGCGAAAGTTGAGGCCGGCCTGGCGGATCATCCGCGCCAGCTCCCTGGTAGTTAGCACAAAATCGACATCCTTCCAATCGCCGCTGCCCATTTCCGGGCGGCTGGCTTCAAACTTTTTGGCCGTGCAGGGCATGACGGCCACAACCACTATTTTTTTCGGGTCCAGGCCTTCTTTCTGGGCAAAATAAGTCTTGGTAATGGCCCCGAACATTTCATGGGGTGACTTGCAGGTAGAGAGGTTGGGGATAAATTCCGGGTAGAAATGCTCGCAGAACTTGATCCACCCCGGGCTGCAGGAGGAGAGGAGGGGGAGGGGCCCGCCGCGGCCATCCAGCCGTTCCAGGAGTTCATGGGCCTCTTCCATAATGGTCAGATCAGCCGTAAAATCGGTGGCGAAAACCCGGTCAAAGCCCAGCCGTCGTAAGCTGGCTACCAGTTTACCCGTAACCACAGTGCCCACCGGCAGGCCAAACACTTCTCCCAGGGTAACCTGGATGGAAGGAGCGGTCTGGACGACCACATATTTGTCCGGGTCTGCCAGGGCTTGCCAGACTTCATCAATGCACTCCTTTTCCACCAGGGAAGCCGTGGGGCAGGCGATGACGCACTGGCCGCAGGTGATACAGGCGACTTCGGCAAGGTCTTTCATAAAGGCCGGGGCAATGACGGTGTCAAATCCCCGGTTCTGGGCCGAATAGACATGGACTTCCTGGACCTTGCTGCAGATGGCCTCACAGCGCCTGCATTTAATACATTTATTATAATCGCGGACGATAAAAGGGTTCTTATTGAAAATGGGGTAGTTGGAGGTTTCGCCGGTAAAGCGGATGTTGCGGATCCCCAGGGTATCGGCAAGGTGCTGCAACTCACAGTTGAGATTGCGGATGCAGTTAGTGCACTCCCGGTGGTGATCGGAGAGCAAAAGTTCCACCACAGTGCGGCGGGCCCGGAGGACCCGGGGCGTACTGGTACGGACCTTAAGGCCGGCAGAGACAGGGTACACGCAGGCCGCCTGGAGGTTCCGGGCTCCTTCGATCTCTACCAGGCACACCCGGCAGGCGCCGATCTCATTGATGTTTTTCAAGTAACAGAGGCTGGGAATCTCAATCCCCACCCGGTGAGCAGCCTCCAGGACAGAAATACCTTCCTCAGCCACGACTTCCCGGCCGTCAATCCAGAAGCGCACCTTTTTCCTTGCGACGGGGTGGGGGGCTTCATCCTCCTGGCTAACGGGCGAAACGGGATCGAAGATAAGTTTGTCAGCAGGCATAAGTAGATGCCTCCTTTAATTAATGAAGAACTGGCCGGCGTGTTAAATTGCGGCATACCCCGGCCGGGCAGTATTTATCCCGGACGTGGGCCTCGTACTCGTGGCGGAAATACCGCAAAGTAGAAAGGATGGGGTTGGGTGCCGTCTGGCCCAGACCGCAGAGGGAGGCCTCCTTAACGTCGTGGCTCAAGTCTTCCAGGAGCTTGAGATCATCCATGGTGCCCTCTCCGGAAGTAATGCGCTTTAAGATCTCCAGCAGGCGTTTGGTGCCCACGCGGCAGGGAGTGCAGCGGCCGCAGGACTCGTCCTGGGAAAACTCCAGGTAAAAGCGGGCAATATCTACCATGCAGTCGCTTTCATCCATGACAATGAGCCCGCCGGAGCCCATGATGGAGCCGGCAGCAGTTAGGGCTTCATAATCTACAGGTGTATCCAGCATCTCCTCAGGCAGGCAACCCCCGGAAGGACCGCCCGTCTGCACGGCTTTAAACTTTTTCCCGCCGGGAATACCACCGCCGATGCCAAAAATTATCTCCCGCAGTGTGGTGCCCATGGGCACTTCGATGAGCCCGGTGTTGTTGATACTACCGGCCAGGGAGAAGACCTTGGTGCCTTTGCTGCCTTTGGTGCCGAAGGAGGCGTACCATTCCGCACCTTTACGGATAATCACCGGTACGTTGGCCAGGGTTTCGACGTTATTGACTACGGTGGGCTTGCCCCAGAGGCCGGCCTGGGCCGGGTAGGGAGGCCGCGGCCGCGGTTCGCCCCGGCGGCCCTCGATGGAGCGAAGGAGTGCCGTTTCTTCGCCGCACACGAAGGCCCCGGCTCCCAGCCGGATCTCAATGTTAAAAGAAAACCCTGTACCGAAGATGTTATCCCCCAGGAGGCCGGCGCGGCGCGCCTGGCGGATGGCCCTTTCCAGACGGTCGACGGCGATAGGGTACTCGGCCCGGACATAGACATAGCCCTGCCGGGCGCCAGTGGCGTAGCCGGCGATAGCCATCCCTTCCAGGACACTGTGGGGATCGCCCTCCAGGATGCTGCGATCCATAAAAGCACCGGGATCGCCCTCGTCGGCGTTGCAAACCACATACCTGGGCCGGCCCGGGGCTGCGGCCATCAGCTCCCACTTGCGACCAGTAGGAAACCCGGCCCCGCCGCGCCCCCGTAGACCCGAGGCGCTGATAGCGGCGATGATCTCTTCTGGCCGGCGCGTCAGGGCTTCAGCCAGGGCCTGGTAACCGTCGCGGGCGATGTACTCGTTAATATCCTCCGGGTTGATGAGGCCGCAGTTGCGTAAGGCGATGCGGTGCTGGGCCTGGAAGAAATGGATTTCCTCCATACGCCGGGGCTGGTGTCCGGTGGCCGGGTCACGATAAAGGAGGCGAGTAATTACCTGGCCGGAAGCCAAGCCCTTGACCAGGGCGGCGGCATCCTCCTTCCGGACCCGGCAGTAAAAGATGCCTTCCGGGTAGACCACAGCAATGGGGCCCAGTTTGCAAAAACCAAAGCAGCCGGTCTTGATAATTTTTACTTTTTCTTGGAGCTGGTGGGCCTCCACCTGCTTTTTTAACTCCTCGCGCAGGCCGTGGCTCCCGGAAGAGCTGCAACCGGTACCGGCGCAGACCAGGATTTGATGCTCCCCGGCAGCTTCTTCCCTGCCCAGGCGGGCCTCAATGAGGGGGAGGTGCTGTTGCTGGATGTTCAGCAGGTCGCTGGTACTCGTGATCATCTGCTAACTCCTTTGCCTGGTAGCGAGATAAAATGCCGGCTACATCGCCAGCCTTAACCTGGCCGTAGATGTCGTCGTTGATGGCCACCACCGGCGCTAAACCACAGGCTCCCATACAGCGGGTGGACCGCAGGGTGAAGAGACCGTCCGGGGTGGTATCGTCGTCGTCGAGGTCCAGCTCGTTTTTTAAGGCCTGGAAAATCTCCTGGGAGCCTTTAACATAGCAGGCCGTGCCCAGGCAGACGCTGATGGTATACTTGCCCCTGGGCTCGGAGTTAAAAAGAGAATAAAAGGAAACTACGCCGGCGATTTCCGCGAGGGGGATATTAAGTTTTGCCGCCAGGTAGGCCTGGACCTCGGGCGAGAGATACCCAAAGATTTCCTGGGCCTGGTGCAAGATGCGGATGAGCTGTCCCGGCTGCCGGCCGTGGACTTTAATGACCTTATCGAGGCGGCTGTATTTATCCAGCATAAGACTTACCTCCGGCCTTAGTTTGAAGCAGTGAGTTTTTTTTCATACTCTCATAGCCCAAAAACAAGAAAAGTGGCGTAAATTAACGCCACTTTTTAGAACGGTAGGCAAGGTCTTTGAAGTTTATCAGGCCAGGGCCAGTTCGTCGAAACGTGCCTGGTGTTGAATTGCAGTCGCTAACCGGTCTATTATTTCCCGGACCAGGCCCAGAGGCTTACCGTGGACTTGAGCACCAATAGTTGCCCCGGTTTCCCGGGCATAAGCCACCTTTACCGCCACATCTCTGGCTATCACGCCAGGAGCAATATCGACTGTTAGCATTTCTCTACCCGTTTCCGGGTTCGTTCTTTGAATGAGACCCACGGAGCCAAAGGCATGATCGCCAATGGTGACAGAGAACTTCTCTAAAGCTATTTCCCTGGGGCGCTTGAGGGCGAAGAGATTGGCGGCGGCCACGCGGGCCTCGCGGCCGCCTGCTGTAGCCTGTCTGGCAATAGCGCCCCCTGGTCCGGAAGGGGAGATTTTCGCGGCACAATCGCCAACGGCAAAGATATCTTCATCACTGGTGCGCATATACTCATCAACAAGGATGCCAGCGTGTTCGTCGGTTGCCAGACCGGCCTCCCGGGCCAGCCCGGTATTGGGCACGACACCTGTGGCCAGAATAACCGTATCAGCAGGTAAAGTCCGGCCACTGGTGAGCTTCACCTGTTCAACCCGTTTATTGCCCTGCAATTCTTCTACTCCGGTTGCGGTTATAATGTTGATACCTCGCTGCCGGAGGTTTTCCTCCAGCAGGTTGCATAACTCATCGTCAAAAGCCCAGGCCAGGCAGTGGGGGAGAAGTTCTACCATGGTGACGTTTAGCTGCCGGTTGGCGGTGCATGCCTCGGCAAACTCTATGCCAGCGGGTCCGGCACCCACGATGACCAGGGACCTGGCAGAAGCCAGAGATGCGCGAATGTTTTCCAGGTAGGGGAACTCTTTTTTTAAGACAAACACGCCTTGCAGGTCGGCGCCTTTAAAAAAAGGCGTTGCCGGGAGGGAACCGGTAGCCAGAATTAATTTATCATAAATAATATCTTCAGCAAAGGCGGTGGTGACGCATTTGCCTTGGCGGTCAATGGCTGTCACTTCATCGATTACCAGTTCAATTCCCTCATCATAAAGACGGTCGTCCCGCAAGACATTGTTATAGAGTGTACCTTTAGCGCAATTGTAAGCAAGGCACCACGGAATTAAAGCCCGGACTTCTTTACGCACCAGGGTGATCTTTTTGCCGCCATAGTACCGCCTGGCAGCCAGCGCTGCCGTATACCCGCAAATACCCCCGCCCACAACCAGTACCTCCGTCCGTTTCATGGCTGCACCCCTTTCCGGTTTTTAACCCAGGCAACTGGCCAGGCGCCCGTTATCCGGCATTGGTGGAGGGAGACGCAGAACCTTTACCGTTTCTTCGTCAATCCCGATTTCACCCAGTATCTTCTTGACACGGCGCCAGGCCTGCTCCTGGCAAATCATAGGGTCGGGTCCAGAGCGCTGGCTGCCGAAAGCCCTGGCCGGCCGGAAGTGGCACTGGCCTTCAATGCAGCCCGTCAGTAAAATCTCCTGCGCGCCGGCTTCAATGGCCTTAAGCACCTCCAAGGTGCCAATCCGGCTTAAACACGGTACCTGCAATACAAAAACGTCATTCTGGCAGTTCAGGCCAACAGCATTTTCAAAGTTGGCATAAGCGCAGTAGCTGCAGGTGAAGATAACGGTAGGCAACACTTTTCCTGGCTCATCTGGCAGGGCCTTGAGTTCAGCTTCCATTTCAGTATGACTGTAACTTGTAAGGGTAATGGCTTGCGCCGGGCATGCCGCCACGCAGGCGCCGCATCCCTGGCAGAGCAGGGGATCGATATATGAACGGTGTTCCTTAATTACAGGGGCACCATGGGGACAAACACGCACACAGGTAAGACAGGCCGCGCAGGCGCCTTCTACCCGGGCTACCCGCTCGGGAAGGGTTTGGCGCTCTTGCACCAGGAGGGCGGCCGCCTTTACGGCCGCTGCCTGAGCTGAAGCTATGGCTTCCTCGAGATTCTTAGGCCCTTCTGCCAGCCCGCAGGTGAAGATGCCTGGCACCGGCGTCTCAACAGTTTTTAATTTGGGATGGCTGGTAGCAAAGAAACCATTCTCGTCCAGGGGGATGTGGCATAAAGACGCCAGGCACCAATTCTCCGCCCGTGGCTCCATCCCGGTCGCCAGCACCAGGAGATCGGCATCAATGACAATTTCTTCGCCCAGGATGGGATCGTAAACCCGGACTTGAATTTTGCCCTCTGGCCCTGCTTTCTTTGCGGGCACCGTTACTTCCGGCGGCGCTTCCAGGTTATAACGCAGGAACAGGATGCCCTGAGAGCGGGCGGTCTCGTACCACTGCTCCTGCAGGCCGTAGGTCATAATATCCCGGTTGAGCACGTATACATCAACTTCTGGGTTAATTTTCTTGAGTTCCAGGGCATTTTTTAAAGTTTCACTGCAGCAGATCCGGCTGCAGTAAGGATGAGAGTCATCGCGGGAATCTACGCATTGAATAAAGACAACCTTTTGCAGGCTGTCCAGTCGCCGGCTCCGGGTTTTAAGCAGGTCTTCTAACTCCAGGCCGGTAATTGCTGCCGGGTGCTCGCCATACAAGTACTGCCGCGGCTTTTTTTCTGCAGCACCGGTGGCAATAATAATTACGCCGTGCCGGATGTTTTCCTTTCGCCCACCTGTGCCTTCTATCTCTGTAGCAAAACTTCCCAGCTGGCCGGTTATGGTCCTGGCTTGAGCGTCCAGGTGGATATGGATGCGGGGGTGTTTGCTGAGACGCTGGCTTAGCCTGGCCAGATATGCCTCAACGTCGGCGCCCTGTAAGGTGTACTGCAGGCGAAGGGCATTACCACCCAGTCGTCCCTCCTTTTCTACCAGGTGGACTTCGAAATCGAGATCGGCCAGGGTAAGGGCGGCAACCATGCCGGCCACCCCACCACCGATTACCAGGGCGGCGGGTGTTATTGACCATTCCTCCACCATGCCGGCAGGAGCAGTCAATGCCCTGGACGCTGCCATCCGCACCAGGTCCCTGGCTTTTCTGGTAGCGCGATCTTTCCGGCCACTGTAAATCCGGGCCGCATGATCCAGGACATTAACCACCTTTGCTACATTGCCTGGCAGGCCAGCCTGCCGCAAATAAGTGTTTATCAGGGGTTCCAGAGCACGCGCACTGCAGGCAGCTACTACAATCCGGTTTAAGCTATGTTCCTTTATGGCCTGGCGTAATTGTTCGCCCGCCCCCCCGGCGCAAAGGGATAATCTTTCCACCCAGGCAACCCCAGGCAAAGAGCGGCTATATTCTTCCAGCTCCTTTAAATCCAGGCCGGCAGACAGCTGGTCACACCCGCAGACAAAGACGCCGGTCCGCGGCGGGATATTATTGCCGCCAGGAAGTGAAACCAATTGTATTTTAGGGGGCAGGGAACTCCAATAGGGTAAACCTGCTTCTTTTAGCCAGGAAGCGCAGGCAGCGGCAGCGGCCGAGCCCTGGGTGACGGCGTCGATTACGTCGCAGGGGCCGCTAAAGGCGCCGGCGACAAATACTCCTTCCCGTGTGGTGGCCAAGGGAGAAAGGGCAGGGGACTGGCAGAAACCATAGGTATCGACCTTAATGCCCAGCCTGGCAGCCAGTTCCCGGGCGCCATCCGGCGGTCGCAAGCCGGTAGCCAGTACTGCCAGGTCAAATTCTTCGACGTTGATCTGGCCGTTTTCCTGGGCATAGCGAATGACCAGCCGGGGATCTCCTGGAGACTGGATAATGCTGTGAATGCGGGAACGAACAAGCCTTAATCCGTATTCCCGCCGGGCCTTCTCTAGATATTCCTGGTAAGTTTTGCTGTAGGTACGCAGGTCCATGTAAAATAGGGTTATTTGCGGTAAAGGGAGTTTCAAAGCAGCAGCGGTCTCATAAAGCATCAGGGCCTCCTTCAGGGCATACATACAGCAGACGGCCGAGCAGTAAGCCACTCCGTTGGCGGGATCGCGGGAGCCGGCACACTGGATGAAAGCCACCCGTTGCACCGGCTCTTTGCCCGGAGGACGGTGCGGGTACCCACTGTTAGCCAACTGTTGCTCCAGCTCCAGGCCCGTCAAGACACCGCTATAACGGCCATAACCGTAACGGGCGTTTAAACTGGGAGGTAAATATTCCTCATAACCGGGACAAAGGATGATGGCAGCCACATTGATGGTTTCTTCCCGGCCCTGCCGGTTAAGATGGAGACAAAAATGGCCTGCTTTCCCGGTTAAGTTTTTAACTTCAGCACCGGTCAAGAGTACGATTTTATCTTCCCCAGCCAGCCTGATAAAGTGCGGGGAGCGTATACAGAAGAAACCATTCCAGGGCGTCAAAGCGCAGGCGCTGCAGTCGTTGGTGGGAAAGGTCTTCGGCAAAATAGCCAGCTTACCCCCCGGCCGGGCAGCGCGTTCTACCAGGATTACCTGGTGGCCGAGGCAGGCCAGGTCTAGAGCCGCCTGGACCCCGGCGATGCCTGCTCCCAGTACGGCTACCGGCAACGAACCATTTTTATCCATCAATACCTCACTCCTTGCCATTAATTACGAGAGCGTCGGCTACCAGCTCGACTATGTTTTTCGCCTTAACTTCGAGGTGATAATGACGGCACAAATCGTTCAATTGGTCAACGCAGTTATGGCAGGGAGTGGCGATAATCTTTGCTCCCGTGCGCTGGATCTGTTCTATTTTCACCTTTCCTTTAGCCATCCGTTCCTGGCCAAACTCGCTCAAAGAGAGCATGCCGCCACCGCCGCCGCAGCAGTAGTTATTCTCACGGTTGGGTGTCATCTCCCGGAAATCTGTTACCGCCGCCCGGAGTATCTGCCGCGGTTCTTCAAAAATGCCCTCCTTGCGGCCTAGATTGCAGGGATCGTGATAGGTTACCGGTTCGCTGTTGCGGGAGGGGTCAAGGCGGATGCGGCCGTCTTGCAGGTATTCGGCCATGAGCTGGACGATACTGCGCACGCTGAAGGGGAGTTTGTGCCCCAGCCACTGCTCTGGCCCCCAGCGAATGGCGCGGAAGGCATGGCCGCACTCGGTCATGATCAACTCCTGGCAGCCCAGGCGCTCCACCTCATCCGCCAGGCGCTGCACCAGGATAGCGCCGGCTTTGTCGTCCCCGGAGAAAAGGGCGTAGTTGGTCGCGTCCCAGTAGCGGCTGGAAAGGGTCCAGCTTTCGCCGGCGGCATGGAACACTTTGGCCGCCGCTAGAATGGAGAGGGGGAAGAACTTCGCTTCCCGCGGGTTGATAACGTACAATATCCTAGCGTCCTTCTTATCAACGGGTATTTCCGCCTCACTGCCGAACTCCGCCTGGAGCTCTTCTTGCATCCAGTCCAGGGTGTCGAGGTAATCCTCCTGGCTGATCCCCATATTATTGCCAGACTCTAGAGCCAGGTCTACCACTTTCTGCAGGTTTACAGGGACGCGGCCTTCTGCCGCCAGTTCCGACCGCATGGCCCGGACCAGGTCGCCCATATTCACGCCCACCGGGCAGTACACTGTACAGCGGCCGCACATGGTGCAGAGCCAGATCATATCTGACGCCAGGAGCCGGTCTTCCATTCCCAACAGGAGCAGGCGCACCATTTTACGGGGGTCTACTGGTGCGCCGATGTCGCCGGTAGGGCAGCCGCCGGTGCACACGCCGCAGGCCAGGCAGGTCTGCAGGCTGGCTCCGCCCATGGCCCGGGAGATTTTTGCTTGTAAATTTAGATGATGGGGTGTAAGGGTAGGCGCTTCTTTAGCCAGTAAAATGGCCATAAACAACACTCCTGTATAAAATTGAGATTCCCTTGCCTTTTAACCACGGCTATCATTTCCAGTGGAGCTGGGAGCCAGCCTTATGTTATGGGACCTGTCCCGGGCAATACCAATTTTTCTTTTGCCAGCAAGGACGCGCCCCTTCCTTTGGCTCTTCTAAAGGGGTGCTTATACATTTGCCGTCCTGCCAGCAGGGGTAAAAGGCGAGGTAATGGGGGAGGTCTGCGAGCCGGCAGTGCTTGCCCTCAAGGAGACGTTTAATAAACATTAACCGCTGTAAGTCCAGTTCCGAATAGCAGCGCCGGCCGTTTTTCCTCGTGGGAACGACCAGTCCCTTTCGTTCCCAGCGACGCAGGCGGTGGGGAGAAATATCTAAGACCTGGATAACCATACCGATGGGATACACCGGCCTTCTTCGCCCCGCTTACTATTGATCTTACTTATATCATATTTGTTGAACATAATCATGTCAATAAACTTATAAAAAATATTATAAGAAAGTTATTTAGATATAGCGAAAATATGTTTCCAAAAGGAGAAAAGCGACACTTGATCTGGGATGATAAGTTAACGTAAAATAAAGCTGTAAATAATTTATAACCTGATTGTTAAGCGAGGCGGCTTCCCATGTCGGAACAAATGTTATATACCATCAGCGTGGTCGCCGATTTACTGGGCATACAGCCGGGCACCCTGCGGGTCTGGGAAAGGCATAAACTCATCCAGCCCGCACGCAAGAACGGGCGGCGCCTTTACTCAAATAATGATTTGAAACGGCTGCGCTTCATTCAAAAGCTCATTGATAAAGGCTTCAATTTAAACTCCATCAAACACTACCTGGCCTTTTATCCCTGCTGGTTATACGAGGACTGCCCGGCCTGCTCCCGTAAGACTGAACGCATAGGGTGCGCCAAGCCATGCTGGAAGGAGGAAGGTACGTACTGCCAGATTTCCTTTGACGATCCCTCCCTTTGTAATACATGCCCCCATAGAAGCCAGGAAATAAAGTAATTCCAACAGGAAAAAAGAGCCCCTGGTGAATAAAAACCGTTATTGACCAGGGGGATAGTTATAACGGCAGGAATTTGCCTCTTCTTTGTCGAACATTACCAGAAAACGATTCTCGCGGGTGCCAGGGAAGCCGGTGCAAGTCCGGCGCGGTGCCGCCACTGTAAGGGGGAGTACCTGCTAAAGGAGCCACTGGTCCAGCACTCAGCAAGATATTTACCGCTACGGGTTAATTTCTTATAGTATTAAGAAGTACCCGGAGTAGTGCAGCTAAAGGAGCTGAGTGCTGGACTGGGAAGGTAGCAGGGAGCGTTGAACCCGAGCCAGGAGACCTGCCCGTGGGATTTCACCGTTAAACCACGGCCATGGTGAAGGTGAGGTAAGGAAGAATTTACCCCAGCTACGCAGGCGTGGTTGGGGTTTTTAATTCAGGCAGGCGAAAGGAGATTAAAATTTTATCATGATACCCAGGAAGATCATCAAGCGCGACGGCCGGGTAGTTGATTTTGACGAGGAAAGGATTATCAATGCTATTTATAAAGCGGCCCTGGCTGTCGGGGGCCAGGACCGCCGCCTGGCCAGCCGGCTGGCCAACCAGGTGACGGCCCTTTTAGCGGAAAAATTTGCCGACAGGCTGCCTACCGTCGAAGACGTGCAGGACCTGGTAGAAAAAGTATTGATTGAGAACGGCCATGCCCGGACGGCCAAGGCCTATATACTTTACCGGCAACAACATGCGGAATGGCGGGATTTCCGCCACCTCCTGGTCAACGTGCAGGAAATGGTCCAGGGCTACCTTGACGGCCAGGACTGGCGGATTAATGAGAACAGTAACATGAATTATTCCCTCCAGGGCCTCAACAACCATATCATTGCCGCCGTCAGTTCGAGGTACTGGCTGGAAAAGGTCTACCCGCCGGCCATCCGCGAGGCCCATGAAAGGGGCGATATCCATATCCACGACCTGGGGTTGCTGGCGCCCTATTGCTGTGGCTGGGACCTGGCCGATCTGCTGGAAAGCGGCTTTGCCGGCGTGGGTCAAAAGGTGGAAAGCGCGCCACCCCGGCATTTCCGGACGGCCCTGGGTCAGATAGCCAATTTCTTTTATACCTTGCAGGGGGAAGCTGCCGGTGCCCAGGCCTTTTCCAGTTTCGATACTTACCTGGCTCCCTTTATCCGTTACGACGGCCTGGACTACCGGGAAGTCAAGCAGGCCCTGCAGGAGTTTATCTTTAATCTCAATGTGCCCACCAGGGTGGGCTTCCAGACGCCCTTTGTCAACCTGACCATGGATGTGGTCGTACCGCAGGTTTTAGCCGGCGAGCCGGTGATCATCGGCGGCGAGCGGCGTAAGGAATGCTACGGCGACTTCCAGCAAGAGATGGACTGGCTGAACATAGCCTTTTGCGAGGTGATGATGGAGGGGGACGCCCGGGGCCGCATTTTTACCTTCCCCATACCCACGTACAACATCACGCCTGATTTTCCCTGGGAAACCCCGGTGGCAGATAAGATCATGGCCATGACGGCTAAATACGGCATCCCCTACTTTGCCAACTTTATCAACTCCGATTTAAAGCCTGAGGACGTGCGCAGCATGTGCTGCCGCCTGCGTCTGGATAACCGGGAACTTAAAAAACGCGGCGGCGGTCTCTTTGGGGCTAACCCCCTTACCGGGTCTATCGGGGTAGTGACCATAAATTTGCCCCGTCTAGGTTATCTTTCCAAAAACAAGGAAGAATTCTTCGCCGGCCTCAAGGTAAGGATGGATCTGGCGAAGGAGAGCCTGCTTTTGAAGCGTAACATACTAGAAAAACTTACGGAGCAGGGGCTTTATCCTTACTCCCGGTTCTATTTGCGGCAGGTTAAAGAGCGTTTCGGCAGGTACTGGGAGAACCATTTCAATACCATCGGCATTGTCGGCATGCATGAAGCCCTTCTTAATTTTATGGGCAAAGGCATCGAGACCCGGGAAGGAAGGGGAATGGCCCTGGAGGTGCTGGACTTCATGCGTTCGGTATTGACTGCTTACCAGGAAGAAACCGGCCAGCTCTTTAACCTGGAGGCCACCCCGGCGGAGGGCACTTCTTACCGCCTGGCCCGCCTGGACAGGCGCCTTTATCCTGATATTATCACCTCCGGGACACAAGAACCGTATTATACCAATTCCACCCACCTACCGGTCGGCTACACCGACGACGTTTTTACCGCCCTGGAGCACCAGGACGAGCTGCAGCTAAAATATACCGGAGGTACGGTCTTTCACGCCTACCTGGGGGAAAGGGTGACTGATACAGCAACCTGCCGGCGTTTTCTGCAGGCGGTGATGCATAATTTCCGCCTGCCTTATTTCACCATTACGCCTACCTTCAGCATCTGCCCCGAGCACGGGTATCTTTCCGGCGAGCAGTGGACATGCCCGGCCTGCGGCCGGGAAACGGAGGTCTGGAGCCGGATCGTCGGCTATTACCGGCCGGTGAAGAACTGGAATAAAGGCAAGCAGGAGGAGTTCCGGGAGCGGCGGAGCTTTCGTCCTGTCACCTGATGTTTTAAGGGGGCGGTACCCATAACCATTAGAGGCATCCAGTTAACGAGCCTGGTGGACTTCCCCAGCGAGGTCTGCACCACCGTCTTTTATGGCGGGTGCAATTTCCGCTGCCCCTGGTGCCATAATGCCGACCTGGTGCTACGTCCTTTTACTTTGCCGGAAATCAGCCCTGATGAGGTTTTAAACCTGTTGAGTCGGCGCCGCTCCTGGGTGCAGGCCGTTTGTATAACCGGAGGAGAGCCAACCCTGGCGCCGGGACTGGAGGAATTTATCCTCTCTCTGAAATCCTGCGGTTTTAAAGTCAAACTGGATACCAACGGCACGCAGCCGGAAGTTCTAGCCAGGCTGCTGGCCGGAGGATTGCTGGATTATGTGGCTATGGATGTTAAAGCGCCGCCGGAGAAGTATAACCTTTTAACCGGCACCAGGGCGGACCTGGAGGCAGTAAGGGAAAGTATTGCTCTCATTAAAAACAGCCGGGTGGCTTATGAATTTCGTACCACGGTAGTTCCCGGCCTGTTACTGGAGGAAGATTTCCTGGCCATAGGCCGGTTGCTGCGTGGAGCACGGCGTTACGTACTACAGCAGTACCGGCCTGCCGGAACGTTGCTGGATGGTAACTTCCGGGATATCCTTCCTTATCCCGGGGCGACTTTAAACAATATCGCGCAAAAATTACAGCCCTTTTTTGCTAACGTGGAAATCAGGATTTAACGAATAAAAGCTGGTGGCAGGCCATTTGATATCTTGGAAGCCCCTCATAAGATCAAGTCCCTTTTTAAAGAGATTTTTTAAGGAAACCTGCAGGAAATTAGAGTAACATGTCGAATAAAATCTTCTCGAATAAAATATCTATCAAAGTACTAAACCTTGGGAGAAGGGCTGTCAAAATGAGAGGGTTTAGATACGTCAAAAGTAAAATAGTTCCAATATGGGGGGGGGGGGGTACGATTACCATAACTCCCGATTGCTGGAAATAGATCTTCTTTACACCCTCTTTCTATTTTACCTCCTCTACTTTTACCATGCCCGCGGTAAAATTATTCTTCTTTTCCATAATTCCCCTAAACCAACGGTAAACTCACTTTCCCTACGTATCGTACGCTCAAGGCAAACAGTCGAAAGGCAGAGGCGTAAAGCCATGGGCCGAAAGCCCTTTCATGGGTTTGAGCGCCACTGGCGTAGGTTTTTGCCTTTTACTGGCAGCTTTTTCCTTTACCATGCAGCGGTAAGGAAAAATCCTCAAGGCTATGGTTAAATGCCAAGTAAGGTAACAAGCCAGGTAACACCTACCACCAGAAATCATTGGACATTTGTGTACGGGGGAGCAAAGTATGGTTGATGGCCCATTAACCGAGGAAGAAATTAACGAACTATTGGCTGCGTACGAAGAACTAATAGCCCAGATTAAGGAGGGTAAAGTGCGGACACTTACCCGGCTACCTATACGGGAAGAAGTTGGTAATTGTGGTTCTAATGGAGGAAAAATGGTGGATTGTTTATCCCAAAAGCTTGGTAACGCTACATGTTAAAGGGTAGTTAAATGGGAACTACCCTGAAAACCCCATAACTGACAGGAAGACACCGTTAAGGGCAAACCCGTTGAAAGGCGGGGGCGCAAAGCCGTGGGCCTAAGGCTTGTATAAGTTATGGTTGCCAGGTTGCCGGTGGACCTTCTGGGAGAGGAAGGGAATTGTGTTGGCTCTTAGAGGGAACAGGTAACCTGTTCCCTTAATTTATACTATATGGAAATAATAAACTGTAATGAGTATTGTAGCCATAGAATGCCTTGTGAAGAAGGGTTGAGGGTACCCATAAATTTTCTATACCAGGACAGTTTACTTGATGTGTAGTTATGGAATTAGGTTTAGGAGGGGGGTGGCTGTATGAACTCAGGTTACAATACGACGTAGGAATAGTTCACATATCAAGAAGCCTTTTAACGAGCTTAACAGATATTTACATGTTAAAGAAGGCTGAAACCAATTATGGGTACCCACAAGATAAATGGCAATAAACTAATAAGTTGTTTTAAAATGGTATTTAGATTAATTTATAACACATAAAATAATAAAACCTAAGGAGGACATGATAATCATGGCTATTAATGCCACCAAAACACTGGAGCCTTTACCTTCTGCTAACCGAGGGATATACAGCGATACCAGTAAAAGTGGAGCAATCAAAGAAGGTGACAAAAAGGAAATGGAGTCCCGGAGGAAGCAAGCACGGACTTTTGCGAAGCAGCAACAGATCGCTGAAAGGGTAGCCAGTGCAACGGAGCAACTTTCTTCTGGCGTGGAAGAGGCTTCCAGCGCAGTACAAGAATTGCGCACTGCCATGGAGCAGATAGCTAGCGGTGCACAGGAGGCCAGCGGTGCTACCCAGCAATCCCTGTCCGCTATTCGGGTTATTGGCGAAGCTGCTAAGGTTTCGGTAAAGCAGACTCGGGAGTCCGTGAGCCGTTGTGAAGCCATAAGGAATCTTGTGAGCCGCACGAGTGACGATATTGAGGTTTTGATACAAGGGGTAGACGCCAGCGCAGCCAGAAACGAGGAGTCGGCTAGAGTAGTAGCAAAGCTGGAAGAAGAGGCGTCCAAGATTGGCGAGATCGTCCGGACCGTGGTAAGAATAGCCGACCAGACCAACCTTCTAGCCCTGAACGCTGCCATTGAGGCGGCGCGGGCTGGAGAGCACGGCCGCGGGTTTGCTGTAGTTGCGGACGAAGTAAGAACCTTAGCAGAGACTTCCGAGAAAGCGGCCAGCGACATACGGAAGATAGTAGACAGCGTGCAGGAAGACGTGCGCACGGTGGCTGAAGCCATCAACAAGGCAGCTGAGGTAGCCAGGGGCGAGACGGAAAAAGGCAAGACTATCACTGAAGAACTTAAGAAGATAGCTACTTCTGTAGCCAATGTAGTGGAAGGAGCTACTAGAATTGAGCAACTGGTCACTGAAGTAGAAAAAGCGGTAGCCGAGTTCCAGAAAGGTAGTGAACAGATAGCTGCTACTGCTGAGGAGCAGGCCAGCGCCACTGAGCAGGCCTTGCAGGGGGTTCAGCAACAGGTCCGGGCACTAGACGAGATAAGCAATAACAGTAATAATTTAGCCGATCTGGCTGATGAACTCAAGCACTCGACTGATGTGGTCAAATCAGCTGAGGGCCTGGCGGCAGCGGCAGAAGAACTATCCTCGGCCATTGAGGAGGCCAGCCGTTCGGCAGAAGAGATCAACGCGGCCCTAAATCAAATAGCGAAATCGGCAGAGCAGCAGGCTTCAGCGTCCGAGGAAGCCTCCGTGGCCATCAAGCAGATCGAAAAATCGATGGGAGTAATTGCAAAGGAGGCCGATGAGTCTAAATCTGCAGCACAGGAACTTAGTGACTTACTGGCTGAGAACAAAGTCAGGGTAAATGAGCTGATTAAAGGGATAAGGCAGGCGGCAGTCACCAACCTTGAGAACGTACACAAGGTTAACCAGCTTGAGCGGAACGCCCGCATGATCGACAAGATAGTAGATACCATTGCGAGCGTAAGCATCCAGACCAACATGCTGGCGGTAAGCGGCGCTATAGAGGCAGCCCGGGCTGGCGAGTACGGCAAGGGGTTTGCGGTAGTAGCTTCAGACATCCGGAACCTTGCCCAGGAGAGTGCCCGCAACGCTGAGCAGATTAAGGAAATGGTAAAGGGTATTCAAGAGCAAGTAACGAACGTACTCCGGGACATTACTACTATTGGAGATGTAGTTCAAAAGGAAGCGGAAAAAGCCCAAAAGACAACGGCCGACCTTGACCTTATCGAAACCGATATGCGGGTGGTCGTTGAAGGGGTGGAAACGGTTAAAAAGCAGGCAGATGAAAGCCTCCTAAGGGTAGAAGAGGCAGCCAAAGGAGTAGAACAGATAAGTACGGCTGCCCAGGAAGCCAGTAAAGCGGCAGAAGAAGCAGCCACCGCCAGCCGCCAGCAAGCGGAAGGCATGAAAGAGCTTGCCCAGGCTATCGAGGAAATTGCAGCCCTGGCGGACGAGCTCCAGCAGGGCTAAAGAAATCGGAGTAAACGAGGAGGAAGGTATATGGCAATAGCCGGTGGGTCGGTTGCAAGCCTTGACCAATACGTGGTATTTCGTTTGGGACAGGAAAGCTACGGCATAGCAATAGAGTACCTCCAGGAGATCATTCGCGTTCCTTACGTGGTGAAGGTGCCCCTGACGCCCCCGTACATGCGGGGGCTCGCCAACCTAAGGGGCAACATTCTCCCGATTTATGACACCCGCCTGCGGTTAGGCATAAATGCTACGAATGATGACGAGAGCAACCGGGTGATAGTTGTTAATGCTGGAGGGAAGCAGGCGGGCTATGTTGTGGACCGGGTAGACGGCGTTGTAGATATTCCAGGGGAAGCCGTAGAGGAATTCCAGAAAAAAGGTGATACTGGAGGTTACGTTACGAGGGCAGCACGTGTGGGCGAGGGCAAGCTTGTCCTACTTATAGAAATGGACCAGATGCTTAAAGATGTGGGTTTAAACGACAGCAGTGTTGTTTCCCTTAAAGACACTAAAGAGTACGAGAACCTTGGTGCGAAAGAAGAAGAAAGTAAGGCCGAGGAAAACGAGCAACAACTTTTGACCTTCCAAGTAGGAAAAGAAGAGTACGCTTTGGACATCGCTGATGTTCAAGAAATAGTGCATTTACCGGAAAACTGGAATGTGGTGCCTGATGCTCCTCCTTATGTACTGGGATTGGTGTCATTGCGGGACAGGGTTTTACCCCTTATAAGTATGAGAAGGCTTTTCGGTCTTCCTGAAGGAGAAGTTGCTGGTGGCAGGATAGTAGTCGCGTACGTGGGGGAAGGCAAGAGAGTAGCGGTTGGTCTTGTAGTGGACAGCGTAGCTGAGGTTCTGAGGGTGGCAGAGCGTTTATTGGAACCCGTGCCTGCAGTTGTGAGGCGTAGCGGGGACGAGTTTGCTGCCATTTGCCGGCTAACCGACGAGCGCATGTTATTTACACTTGAAGCCTCCAGACTGTTGCGAGACGTGACATTTCTTACGGAATGGGAACAAGGCGGGGCAGATGAAGTCAGCGCATATAGCCATAAAACGCTAGAAGAGGAGCGGCAGCTTGTGACTTTCTTCCTGGGTGAAGAAGAGTTTGCCCTGCCCATAGATAGCGTACGCGAGATAATTCGCGCAGGGCGTATAACCGCCGTACCCAGGACGCCTGATTTTGTAAAAGGGATATTGAACCTTCGCGGGAGCATAGTGCCGATTATCGACTTGCGGTGCAAATTCGGCTATCCCGAGAGAGAAATAGATGAACAGGTACGAATTTTAATCTGCGAAGGGAATACTTCAGTGATGGGCCTTATGGTCGACGGCGTAAAGGAAGTAGTCAAAATTAGTGTGAGCAGCATTGAAGCCACTCCGCAAGTTTTATTGAAGGACAGTATCCAGTCTTTCGTGGCAGGGATAGCCAAGTTTAACGGCGAGCGTAACGTAATACTTTTAGACCCGGCGCGGGTAATGTCCTGGGAAGAGGGCGCCGAACTTATGGAAGTGGTGGAGGAGACGGATATCAGCGGATGAAGCCTATACGGGTACTAGTAGTAGACGATTCAGCGTTCATGCGAAGAGTTATAAGGCAAATACTAGAGGGGGCACCCGATATCGAAGTAGTGGACGTGGCACGGGATGGGCAGGAGGGTATGGAGAAGGCCATTACCCTCCAGCCCGACGTGGTCACCCTGGATATCAACATGCCCCGCATGGATGGCCTTACCGCCTTGCAGCATATAACCTTGAAGACAACCGCAAAAGTAGTCATGATTTCGTCATTGACCCAGGAGGACGCGCTCATAACGTTTGAGGCCCTGGAGCTTGGAGCAGTAGACTTTATAGCGAAACCGGACGGCACCATTTCGTTGGGCATAAGCAGGCTAGCGGATGAGATCATAGGCAAGGTCCGGGCGGCGGCTAAGGCGCGGCTGCCAAAGAGAACGCCTGGTAGAAGGGTTTCCCGTGTGGAAAAACAAATCCCGGTAACTACTATCACGGACCTGGACTGGGTAGTACTGATAGGCGTATCCACGGGAGGGCCCAGGACTCTGGAGGATATACTGCCACACCTGCCCGGGGATCTGCCGGCGGGAGTGGTAGTGGTGCAGCACATGCCGCCGCGCTTCACTGCAAGCCTCGCGCAACGCCTCGACCAGTATTGCAAGCTGCACGTGTGCGAGGCCCGGGAGGGGATGAAATTGAGTAATGGCCTGGCGGTATTTGCTCCTGGGGGCTACCATCTTATGTTTAGACAGCAGGGCGGTGGCATTACGTGTTATCTCTCTCTAAGGCCGGAAGACGCTCAGTTCCGGCCTTCAGTAGATGTAACCCTACATGCTTTGATGGAGACGTATGATCCCAAACGAACCATTGGTGTACTTCTTACAGGAATGGGGGACGACGGTGCGGATGCGATGGTAGAGTTAAGGAGGCGCGGCGGGTGGACTGTAGTCGAGAGCGAGGAGACAGCGGTAGTATGGGGCATGCCTCGTGCCGCGATAGAACGCGGGGGTGCGGACGTAGTAGCCCCCAGTTATCAGATAGCGGACATTATACGGCGGAAAGTCGGGGGGAGGTAGCTATGGACGAGATAACAACGTTTATAGAGGCGTTTGAGAAGGCCAGGGATGTAAATGACCGCATAGATTTGGTCTGCAAGATAGCGGGCTGACCCCCTAACATTGGACATCAGGCACAAATTGGTAAGGCTTTTACAAAATTACGCTGAAAAGCATCATAATATCCCGATGGAGTTAAATAACCAATCTTCGAGTGGATACGGACATTGTTATAGTAGTCCATAAACTTATATATCACCTCATAGGCCTCCCTGAAACTATTAAATTCGTACCGTGCCAGGCATTCCTCCTCCAGGATGCTGTGAAAGGACTCGATATGAGCATTCTTATTGGGCGTTTTGTAGGGGATAAGCTCATGCTCTACCCCTAGATCCTTGCAG
>NZ_LTBC01000008.1 GCF_001594015.1 Moorella mulderi DSM 14980 | reverse complement strand
GGGTTTCCCATAGTGCTTGCCGTTCGGCTTTGGTCATAACAAAAAATCCTCCTCAGCTTGTGTTCTGAAGAGGATTATCCCCTATACTTGCGATTGGTGCCAAGGTGGGCTGTATTTGACGCTTACGTTCTTATTCATTTCGAACCTTTTATGATCGAAATAAGAACACCTATGCAGGATACAAAAAAATTTAAGTCGGCTGTTTTAAAAGCCATGGGAATTACTAAAAGTACATTTGAAGAAGAAGTAACTTGGGAGCAAATTACTAAGCTTACCGATAAAGAAGCGTTGGAGTTAGCTATAATCTTAAGAGCCAAGTTACGTAATGCTAAACACCAAATGTTGGAAGGCATTTACGCAACCAAAGAAGTAACAGCTAGCCCAACGGTTAAAGACCTCAGTAAGGAGGAAGAATACCTTAAAGAATTTAAAGATATACCATGCAAAAAGAGGGTATTTAATTTTTTGTTTGAGCATAGTTATGGACTTAAAGAGGATATAAGCTATCAGATAACAGATCAGGGTTTAAATTTTATTACACCAGTCTCAGAAGAAGTAATAAGCTTTGTGTTGGACAAAATAATTCAAATAAGGAAGAAAGCTTGGGGCAGTGGTTCTGAGAACTTTCCTAAAACGGGAACTTAGGGGGATGCAAAATGAATACCTTCGAAATTGATGATGTCCTTGAAGAAATGGCATTAGAAGGTAGAAGGCATTTTGCTCCTCATTATGTTTGCCAAAGATTGGGGATATCTGAAATTAAAGGCGTTACTAATTACCTTTTGTCCCTAGTAGGAAGTAAATTAATACCATCTTTTGAGGTTGAATGTCCAAATGGGGATATTGATTTTGCGGTTAATGACCCCAGGTTGATCTCTAAAGAAACCAGAATATGTCATATCTGTGGGGAAGAATATGAGCCAGATCCGGAAAGAACGTGGTTAGCTTTTGATTTTACAGAGAGATATCTCTTACACGTAAAAAAAAAGAAAGCCCTTCGCGGAAAACGGAACTCTGTTGCTGCTCTCAATTCTTTTGTCCTAAGTTAAATCTGACTGAAGCGCAGCAACTTCCTAACTATAAAACCGTCTTTAATGTAAATATTTATAGTGATGGGGGCAATGTTAGCATAACTTATAACGAAGCTACTAGGATTGTTGAAGAAAAATATCCTGAGGTTAGTAGAATACTAGCTCAAGCACCTGAAATTAAAGAACTTAAAGAGGTAATTCACCAACTAACTTTAGGAATAGCCCAATTAGCAGCAAGTCAGGAAGAGAATAAAAAAAGGAATCCTAGCTACTTTCTAGACATTGCGAGTAAAGTTGCCACATTAATCACAGCATATCCCTACATAATGCCTTGGTATAATACTTTAAAACAATGTGCAGCAAGTTATGGTATACACCTTCCATAAAGGAAGTGGTTGGATTATCCAGCAAGACTTTCCTTCCACCCCTCCAAGCCGTGACTCTCCGGCGGACAGTTATCTGCATTATGGATTTGAAAAAGTATATTCTCTACCAGATAGTAATTCAAATGTGGCTGGTCGAAAAGTTAATGGAGCAAAAAGGACGGTAATTTTTCATTACCATAATGTTGGTTATGCCTTATGTTACTGATTTGAATTGTGGATTTGAAAGTATGCGCCCCGCCTCCACCAGCCTTATAGCATTACCTCAATCCAAACTTGATAAACCATAATTTTGTGGACCAGACGGTCCACTATTTTTTTAAATTCAATGGGGTTATCCTTGTCTATAATTATGGCCTTAATAAAATCAGAGGTTTACAATGCTGCCATTCAGTTAACATTTTTTGTTAGGGTTTTATTCTGGATACCCAATTCATCCAGCCGGTTGATCATAGCTTCCCAGGAAACATCAAATTTTTCTTTCAGCTTGTCTATGGTACCGTCGTAGAGGTTGGCCGGGGTAACCTTCCACCGTGGTGAGCCGCGGGAATTCTCCATGGCTACGGGTGTGGCTGGGACGGTGAGACCGGGGTCCGTCCCGTCATTCATGCGCCGCTTTTCTCCAGGAACAGGGTCTGGGTCGGATAGGCGAATTCGATACCCTCTTGGGCAAAGCGCCGGTAGATCTCTAGGTTGATGGCCTGCTGGACGTCCATGTAGACGTTGTAATCTGGGACTGTTACGTAGTACACCACCTCGAAATTCAAGGAGAAATCCCCGAACTCCTTGAAGTGGGCCCGGTCAAAACGGGTATGGGGCTGGGATTCGATGATCCCCCGAATGATCCCCGGGATGGCCTGCAGCTTCTCGTAGGGAGTTTGGTAGGTCACGCCAATGGTGAAGAGAATCCGGCGCTCCTGCATCCGCTTGTAGTTCCGTACCCGGCTTTGGAGCAGGTCGCCGTTGCCAAAGATGATCTGCTCGCCGCTCAGGCTGCGAATGCGGGTGCTTTTGAGGCCGATATGCTCTACTGTGCCCATCAGATCATCGACAATAATGAAGTCGCCGATAACAAAGGGTTTGTCCAGAACGATAGAGAGGGATGCAATGAGGTCGCCAAGAATTTTCTGCACCGCCAGGCCTACCACGATGCCACCAACGCCGAGACCAGCAATTAGCGTGCCCAGATTCAGATCGGCGATGTTTTGCAGCGCCAAAAGGCCCACGATGGTCCACAGCAGGACCCGGCCAATGACGCCGATGGCTGAGAGGGTGGTGGCGGCGACCGCATCTTGGTCCAGGAGCTTCCGGGCGTAACTGTTAATCCAATTGGTGATGAGAGCGTTGCCCCACAGGGCTACCTGGAGGAAGAAGGCTCCGATCAGAACCTTCCTTAGGACAACGTAAGTCTCACCCAGCTCCAAAACCTGCGATCCGGCCCAGATAGCAACGGTCAGGAGAAAAAAACCACTGGTTTTGTCTAATAGCTCTACTGCCATATTGTCCAGCTCAGTAGTGGTCCGTTCGGCTACAGCCTTAAGCCGCCGGACTGCAATCCGCAGCAGGACCCGCTGGCTCAGGAGTGTTGCTATGGTGATGCCCAGGGCCAGGCCCCAGTCCATCCAGTAATTGCCATAAATTAACCATTCCATACCGAACAAGCCGGACGCCTCCTTGCTGGTTTCCAATCCTAATTATCCAGGTGCGGTAAATTTATCATACCATATAATCACTTCAGCTAGGAAGAGGCGTTTTCCTTCCTGGGATAGAACTGGTAAAAAGGGGCGCGCTTTTTTCAACATCTCCAGGGCGGCTGTCCGTTCCAAAGCTCCATTGGCCAATGTTGCCATGGCGCCGAGAATAACACCGGAGCGAACATCGATCAGGTTGTGGGCCAGATAGCTGAGTTCGCTTCCTTACCAGGACCCTTGCGGAAGAGCCGGGCATCTCACCCAAGGGCTGTTCCGCTTCTGGCAGGTGCTCCATAACATTGCGTTTCTTATACCCGCAGTGCTGAATGAAGGCTTTGATGAAGAAGTCCTGGAACTGGCTGGCAAATATAATGCTGTTTTGGTTACGTCGGAAATCATTAGAGGAAAGTCTTGCATCGTGCAGAACTATTTTACCCTCGGTATATGATTACACCCTATAGTGGCTCTTTAGAATAAAGCCCAGCCGGAGTAAAACTAGCGCATCCTGAATGCGCTTCTCTACCAGCTGGGCTGTATCATAATTTAACGCACATCATTAAATGTAAGCACTTTATTAAAGGATTTTATGGATACAAGAACGGGGATATTAATGACCTTCCGGTATATCCGCAAAATTCCTACCGGTAGAATATTTCTTTTCTATTTTACGAATTTCCGGCAATCCGATTAGTTTATTAAACTCTTCAAAAGCAATCATTCTATCGAGGAAGTTTTTAGTAGTCCCATCAGCTTTTAAAGTCCTCATAAGCTCGGTGACAGCTTTTGCGGTTACAAAGGTAGATGCCACACAGAATATAACAAGATTATATCCTATTTCCTGTAATTCTTTTACACTTAGAAGCGGCGTTCTACCATGTTCGAGCATATTGGCAAGCACGGGGACCTTGAAGCTGCTTGTAACCATTTTCATTTCTTCTACTGATTCAACTGACTCAATAAAAATTATATCTGCTCCTGCTTCCTCATATGCTTTACCTCTCTCTAAAGCCTCTTGTATCCCAAAATTGGTGCGGGCATCAGTTCTGGCCATTATCATAAAATCAGGATCACGTCTTGCATCACAGGCTGCTTTAATCTTTCCTACCATTTCTTCTGTTGATATAACTTCTCGTCCCAACATGTGACCACACTTTTTAGGAGCAACTTGATCTTCAAGTTGAATACAAGCAACACCAGCTTTTTCATATTCTCTCACAGTTCTTACCACGTTTACTGCATTGCCATAACCTGTATCTCCATCGGCAATAACTGGAATATTTACTGCTTCAGCCATATTTCTAGCTCTTTCAACCATCTCGGTCATTGTCAAAAGCCCTACATCCGGTTTACCCAATACACTGGCAGAAGTACCGTATCCAGTCATATAAACCGCTTCAAATCCCTCATTTTCTACTATCCTAGCTGTTAAAACATCATGTGCTCCAGGTGCCACCAGGATTTCATTTCTTTTTAAGAGATTGCGTAGCCTTGTAGACATTTTTTCCATATTTATAACGCCTCCATATATGTTGTTTTTAGATTTCGGATATTTCTTATTGCAAATTCTGTGCCAACCTGTAAGTCTGCAATTGTACTCATTTTCGCATAAATTTGTTTCAAAAAATGTTACAATTGTGCTTAATAGTCGGTTTCGTTTGTTACATACACCGGTGAGCTTGCCACAAAAAATCACGCTATGCAAAACAAAACTTGGCTATATAGGCCAGAGGGTTTTGACGAAAGTGTTACAAAAGGCCACTTAACTTTGTGAGGAAAAATTAGCAAGAACCCAGAAGAATAATTAGGTACACGGTAATATCAATCAAAGACTTGAAACTCATGAAACATATTAAACATTTCCTGAAACGTTTTTGTTTCTTATGAACTACATAAAAAGACTTTCTCTTTAAATTATGGGTTGGTACGCTTTTTGCTAATGCATTATTTTAGGGCGCCCTTATATGATTAGCTAAGTGAAAATCTTCTTGATGTATAAATCAATAATGAAAGGGGATTTAAGATGCCTTTCGATCATAGTATTGAGGTTATGGCCGATTATGCATATTCTTTGACCTATGAAGATTTACCCGAAAGTACAGTCAGAAGTGCAAAGTATAAGTGGATCGATTCTATAGGTTGTGCCTTGGGTGCTTTTCATGCGGAACCTTGCAAAATAGTCCGTAGGCTCTGCTTTGATACGGGAAACCCGCTTACTGCCCGTGTTATTGGTACTCTAACCAGAACCTCCCCGGAAATGGCTTGCTTTGCAAATTGCGTTATGGTGCGGTACCTGGACTTCAATGATTCTTTACGCATTAAAGATGCTGGTCACCCAAGTGATACTATCCCGGCCGTCCTGGCAATAGGCGAGGCTCTCCACGTGGATGGCAAAAGCCTGATAACGGCAACTGCATTGGCTTATGAAATATGTTACCGCTTCATTGCCCAGACGCCGCTGGATAAACTAGGTTGGGACCAGACCAATTATATTGGTGTCGGTAGCGCTCTTGCAGTGGGGAAACTTATGGGCCTGAACAAAGAGCAATTAGCCAATACTGCTGCCCTCGCCTTGACAAATACCGTTGGAACATACCAGTGCCGCGTGGGCGAACTCTCAATGTGGAAGGCATGTTCTGCCGGCATGGCTTGCTATCAAGGCATCCTGGCAGCCATGATGGCTCGCGAGGGCATGACCGGGCCAGAGGAAGCCATGGAAGGCGAGTATGGAATGATGAATATGGTTACTGGTAAAATTAGCATAGAACCCTTAAGCAAGGGGACACCATTTGGGATAGAAAAGTTTATGCTAAAGAAGTATCCAGTGCGGGATTCCTGCCAAATGCCCATTGACACTGCTCTTGAATTGAGAAAAAAGGTAAACCCGAACGAAATCAAGTCTTTGAAAGTAGAGATGTTTGAATCGGCTATGCGGACGGCAGTAAACAGGAAGCAATTATGGCAGCCTAAGACCCGCGAAACAGCTGACCATAGTATTCCTTTCTCAATAGCTGCAGCACTCCTTGACGGTTATGTTACGCCTGAAACCTTTGCCCGGGAAAGGTTCTTAGATCAAGATGTGCTTGATTTGTTGAGCCGTATGACCATTGAGGAAAACCCGGAATTCACTAAGCAAACTCCGGGGAAACGGAACATACGTATGGAAGCTACTACGTATTCCGGCGAAAAGATAGTTGTCCACAATTGCTGGACTCTAGAAGACGTTGGTCGGGAGTGGCCACCTGAGCAACTTGAGGCCAAGTTTGAGGGTTTGGCTCGCGACATCTTAACGCCTAAACAGACGAGGGATACCCTTGATATGTTGTGGCATTTAGAGGACTTGGATGATGCTGCCCGTATCCTAGATAACCTGCAGGCATAAGTTCACCAAAATTAATGCGGTTACCTGGGAACTTCACAAATCAGTGTTCTTACGGAAATAGCACCCGGAAGGCTAGCAGCCTGTGTGAATAAACCTTGTAAAATTTTTGTTATAGAAACCTCTTCTCTTAGTAAGGGATAGAAGGAAGATTGCTCGTAGCAAAGGTGCCCTAACTCAAATCTTGTTACTCATACAGGCTGCTAGATTATTATAAATCGTTTTGCGTCCTTAAAGACTTTTTCAGGAGCAAGACCTATTAAAAATATTAGGTGGGGGATTATGGGTACGCCTGGAGAAATTATTGCGGAATATGTTTACTCCGTTAATCTCGACGCTATACCAAAAGAAGTAGTTGAAAAAACTAAAGCTTGCTTACTTGACACCCTTTGCGTAGCGGTCGCCGGTTCGCAAAGTAAAGAGGCACTAATCGTCCAAAAAGTAGTATCGAGATTAGGAGGAATACCTGAGGCTACGGTAATAAATTCTCATGTTAAACTTCCGGCTCCAAATGCAGCGTTAATAAATGCTACCATGGCTCATTCTATTGAGCTTGATGATACCGATAGGTTTACATATTTTCACCCAGGCGCACCGATTGTAATGGCTGCATTGGCGATGGCAGAGGCTACGGGGTGTAGCGGGAAGAAACTGTTAGAAGGAATTTTGGTTGGTTATGAAACATCCATTCGCATTGCCGAAGCCATTAATCCATCCCATCGCTGGAGAGGTTTTCATACTACGGGAACGGTGGGTACTTTTGGTGCCGGTATCGCCAGTGCTAAAATTTTAGGTTTGGAGCCCCCCAAAATAGAGAGCACATTGGGTATTAGCGGCACACAGGCGGCGGGGTTATTTGAATTTCTTCAAGACGGCAGTATGATTAAGCGTTTCCATCCTGGTAAAAGCGCTTGGAATGGTATTATGGCTGCTTATTTAGCCGAAAGCGGGTTTACAGGACCGGCATCAATCCTGGAAGGAGAAAACGGTTTTCTGAAGGCTACTAGCGATAGAGCCGATGTTGCTAAGCTGACAGAGAATTTGGGGAAGTTTTATCGAATTTTGAGGGTAGGAATTAAGCGTCATGCTGCTTGTCGTTACTGCCATACTGCGATTGACGCAGCCTTAGAAATCAAATGTTGCAATGACATCAATATAAAGGAAATTGACAAAGTTATTGTCTATGTAAGTAAGCTTTGTGCTAAACAAACAGGTAACACCAACGTTTCAACTTTATTGGGAGCACAATTGAGTACGCCTTATGCAGTTGCCTTAGCATTGGTAAAAGGTGCAACCAGCATCAACGCATTTATTGAGGGACTTTCTGATCCTGAGGTTCTTTCTTTTATGCAAAAAGTGGAGGTTAAGGAATATGAAGAATTTGGCGAAACCGGCCGCCAGGCCGTAGTAAGCATTAAGACTAAAGAAGGGAGGTCGATGGAAAAAAAGGTAGATTTAGCCAAAGGGGAACCGGAAAATCCATTAACGCCTATGGAACTGAAGGAAAAAGCTACAGAACTATGTAAAAGTGTTTTAGGTAAGCAGAGGGCTGAACAACTATTAACCAGTATTGGGAATGTGGAGAAAATGAAATCTATAGATGGAATATGTGGGATACTAAGGGCTTAACTGAAAGGAGGCTGCTTATGGTTCGAGAAATTAAGAAACCCTCGAAACTACTTTTTTTAACTATAACTTTCATAATGTTACTAAGCTTGTTCTTGTGGGGTTGTGGACAAAAGAAGACAGAAACGGGTGGCCAGGAAGCTAAACAGGGAAATGAAAAATTCCCGGAAAAAGATATTACCATGATTGTCCCCTGGAACCCGGGTTCCACCAGTGACCGCAATGCCAGAACCATGAAACCTTACTTTGACAAGGTGGTAGGCAGGCCGTTATTAATCGAAAATATCCCCGGTGGCTCCGGTCTTGCCGGCTGGACTGCCTACATGAATAAACCGACAGATGGTTATACCTTTGTCTTTACCAACTGGCCGGTTCTCTACCAGCAAATTGTTATGGGCGAGGCCAAGTATAAACTGGACAACTTTTATAACCTGGGCGGCATCAACGACGATCCTATTCTGTTTCTGAAAAGGAAGGACGACAACCGCTGGAAAAACTTCGCCGAATTTATCGAAGACTGCAAGAAGAACCCCAACAAATACAAGGTGTCAATGACCGGCCCCAACTCTTTTCAGAATCTCGTGGCTTACTATGTTATGGATGTCTTTGGGATTAAATTCCAGATAGTAAACTCCCCCGGGGGTGCCAATGAGGCCAATCAGCTCCTTGCGGGGGGCCATGCAGATCTTTGTCTTACCAACTCCTACTCTGGTTATTTAATCCGTGATGTTGCATACGCTTTAGGCCTGATGGCCAATACCAAAGTACCCAATATGTGGCCTGAAGCCACACCTATTTCGGAGCAGACCGGCAAAAGTGACCTGGCCGAGCTTACCGTTCTTCGCGCTTTCTCAATAAACAGTGAAGTCCAGGAGAAACACCCGGAAAGGGTAAAGTTCATTGAGGAAGCGCTGGCCAAAGCTTGTACTGATCCCGAATTTGTTAAACAGTTAAAGGACAACGGAGAGGCTGATGTGAGCTTCTGGATACCCAGGGAACAATTTGAGAAGAAGCTCAAGGGTTCTCTGGAAATAGTAGATAAATATAAGCAGTTCTTAGTTAAAAAGTAATATAATCGTTCCCCCGGGCAAGGCTAGCTTACCTGGCCAGCCCGGGGGAATAGAAATGGTGAGGTGATGAAAATGAAAGACTGGGCATTTGTAACAGGTTTTCTAATCTTCGCCCTATTTCTCACCATAAGTTCATGGAATTACCCCTTTGTTTCGGCAATTTACCCGAGACTGCTGCTCATCTGTGGCTTTGTTTTAAGCATTATCAAGATTGTAATCAAATTAAGAAATAGGGCTCCAGAGCAAGTTCCTGAGGAAACCGGGACCTCTAAAAACCTGAAAAAAATGTGGATTTATCTTGGAAACGGTATCCTGTATGTACTTTTGATGCCTGTTCTGGGTTTTACCCTAAGCACTTTTGTTATTTTGATTGCCCTTTTGAGCCTGTTTGGCATCAGGTTTAAAACTACCCTTGGAGTAGCCATATGCAGTTCCGCGATCCTCTATATCGTATTTGTTGTTTTGTTAGGGATACCCTTGCCCCGGGGCATATTTGAAGAACTGCTAAGTTAAAGTTGGGGGAGAAGAAGCATGATTTTAGATGTTTTATTAATCGGCCTTAATCATTTTTTTACTCTAAACAACTTCATAGCCGCTTTATCGGGTTGCTTTTTAGGGATGATTTTTGGCGCTCTTCCGGGCTTCACCGCCTCCATGGGTGTAGCCATACTCCTTCCTGTAACTTACGGGTTATCACCCGACACCGGGCTGGTTCTTTTGGCCAGTGTGTATGTGGGGGCCATGTACGGCGGCTCTATTCCCGCCATCCTTATGCATACACCGGGGACACCTGGGGCAGCAGCTACGATCCTGGACGGTTATCCTATGGCCCAAAAAGGCCAGGCGGCAACGGCCATCGTAACCAGTGCCACTTCTTCCGCTGTAGGTAGCTTTTTGGCAGGACTTGTTCTCGTTGTTACCGGACCTATACTGTCTTTTTACGCTGCCAGGATCAGCCCGGCCGAGATTTTTCTGGTGTCTATGTTGGGGATTATTGTTCTTGGCAACCTGGCCGGCAGTGATCCCATTAAGGGATTTCTGGGGGGGATAACCGGGTTGTTACTGGGTACAGTGGGCGCCGACTTTGTTATCGGGTATAACCGCTTCACGTTTGGTTTTTACCAGCTATACGAAGGTATCCCACTGGTACCGGCCCTGGTGGGGCTTCTGGCGCTGTCAGAGTGTTTTGTCATGGTCCAGCATAAGAGTGGTGAGATTTTAGCTACCCAGCAGGTGAAGTTTACTTTAAAAGGCGTATTGGTAGATATATGGGAGGTAATCGGCAAGCGTTTCGGTGAAGTTATACGAGCCTCAGCCATTGGCGCCGGGATAGGTTTTGTACCGGGCGAAGGTGCGGCGGTAGCCAATTTTGTGGCTTATGACCAGGCCAAACGCGCTTCACGTAACCCCAAATTATTCGGGACAGGGATTCGCGAAGGCGTTATTGCTTCCGAGGCCAGCAACAATGCTGTAGTGCCAATGGCTCTTTTGCCTGCACTTGCTTTGGGTATTCCGGGCAGTTCTACCGCGGCCCTTATTTTATCAGGTGTCATGATGCACGGGCTACGTCCCGGGCCCGGAGTTTTTGAGCGCAGTCCAGAGGTAATGGGCACCTTTCTAGTAGGGCTTCTGGCTTCCAGTTTGTTAATTGTGCTGATAGGTATAATTATCGTCGGTCCCGCCTGCCAGGTGGCTAAAGTTGATTGCTCTGTCCTTGCCGGCGTCATACTGGTCCTGGCGGTTATAGGAGTATATGCAGTACGGAACAGCTTCTTTGATGTAGGTGTGATGCTCGTATTCGGCTTGTTGGGCTATGCCTTGAAATACTGCGGTTGTCCCCCGGTTACTGCCGTCGTCGGCTTCGTCCTGGGCCCGATATGCGAGAAATCATTTACTACTGCGATTTCTGTTTCAGGCGGGAGCGCAGCTATATTTTTCTTCCGCCCCGTAGCGGCAGTGTTATGGGTTATAATCATCTTTTCTCTCTTCTTGCCCCGGTTGATGAGTCAAAGGCAAAAGAATGCTACCAAGGAAAATGCAGAAGCGTTGTAAGAGATTTTTATAAAGGGAAGGGTCGGTTTAAAAGATGGTCTCGCTGGGCGATAAAGGCGAAATTGGCGGCTTAAAAGTCAAAAACAGGATAATCATGCCTCCCATGGGTACTAATCTAGCCCACGCCGACGGCAGCGTTTCACCAGAAATGTTAGCTTACTATGGCCGGAGGGCAAGAGGGGGCGCGGGCCTGGTAATAGTTGAGAGCAGCGCTGTTGATTATCCCTGGGGCTCCGGTGGGGCGGCCCAGCCACGCGTTGATGAGGATAAGTTTATACCAGGTCTATGTCGCTTGGCAGAGACAATCAAAAAATACGGCGCCAGGGCAGTGATACAACTCAACCATTCCGGGCGGAACAGGTCAGGGGGCTGGGCTCCGTCAAACATGGATCAGGCTGAACTGAAATTACTGGCCGGCAAGTTTGCTGAAGCTGCTGCGCGGGCAAAAGAAGCAGGCTTTGATGCAGTTGAGATTCACTCTGCCCATTCCTATTTGTTGGCCAGGTTTCTAAGCCGGGCGTATAATTACCGGAACGATCAATACGGCGGTTCTTTGGAAAATCGACTTCGTTTTCCATTAGAGGTGTTGCAAGAGGTTAAGCAAAGAGTTGGGTGCTATCCCATTATAGTTAGGATTAATGGCAAGGAATTCCTCGAAGGTGGTATTGAGTTAGAGGAAAGCAAGGTGATAGCATGTGCCCTGGAAGATGCCGGTGCACATGCTATCGATGTAAGCTGTGGGCCGGGCAAAACACGTTATAGCCTGGAGCCCTGGGACGCACCCCAGGGATGGCGGATACCTTATGCTGCGGCTATAAAAGCTGCTATTTCCATCCCGGTAATAGGTGTGGGGTGTATCCGTGAACCAGCATTTGCGGAAAAGATCCTAAATGAAGATAAAGTGGACTTTATAGCTGTAGGCCGGGGTATGATCGCCGACCCTGATTGGGCGCGGAAAGCTTTACAGGGGGGGAAAATCAGGCCTTGTATCGGCTGTAACTCGGGATGTGTCAAGAGGAGGGTCTTTGGCAAGCTACCCATCCGCTGCGCCGTCAATCCCGAGGCTGGCAATGAAGCGCAAGTAGAATCTAGAATGCCTGGGAAAAAGAAAAAGATTGTCATAATAGGTGGGGGTCCGGCAGGAATAACTGCTGCCCTTGCAGCAAGAAAGGGTGGCCACGACGTAACCCTATTTGAGAAAAAAGATTACTTGGGCGGAAAGGCCCTGCTAGCTTCAATTCCTCCAGGTAAAGAGAGGATTAAGCAATGGGTAGATTACCTGAAAAACGAAATAAAGGATAGTGGAGTTCAAGTTGTCTTTAACGCGCATCAAAATAGATACCTTGATTTAAACGCTGATGTCCTGATTATAGCAACAGGAGCAATCACGCTCCTCCCTGAAACTTTGCTAGTAAAAAAGGAAAAATTAGAACTCGAAATCTTAACTGCGGAAGAATGCTTTAGGAAAATAAACGCCATGGCGGGGAAGAAAATCACGGTTGTGGGCGGAGGGGGTGAAGGATGCGAATTATCCCTGGCTCTTAGTGAGAAAGGTGCTAAAGTTACCTTAATTGAACTGTTAGACGACGTTGCCAGTGACCTTGATCCCATAACCCGGCAGGCGTTAAAGGAGATGATGCTTACAGCGGGTATTTTACTAAAGACTAGTACAGCATTTAAGGATTTAGAAGCAAACAGGGTAATTGTTACGAGTAAATCGGGGCAGGAGTTTTGGGAAGCAGAGGTGGTGGTATTCTGTTGGGGACAAAAATCTTGTATCCATAACGGGGTTAACCCGGGGAAAAATGCTGAAATTTACGTTATTGGTGATGCTGAGGAGCCTGGCAACTTTATGAAGGCTACATGTCAGGGTTACTGGGTGGGTAAAAGTTTGTAGGGATTAATCCGGGGAGGTGTGGTAGCGTGGGAATGACGCTAACAGAAAAAATTCTTGCTGCAGCAGCTGGAAAAGAAAAGGTTACACCGGGTGAAATAGTAAGTGTAAAAGTAGATGTAGCCATGATGGATGATATCCTTGGCCCGCGGATTGAAATTGCGGAAAGGTTGGAGGAGTTAGGTGCTAAGATATGGGATCCAGAAAAAGTAGTAGTAATATCTGACCATTATACACCCCCGGCCACAATCCGTCAGGCAGATATCGTCAAATTTACTCGAGAATGGGCCCGAAGTTGCGGTATCCGTAGATACCATGAATACGAAGGGGCTTGTCACCAAATATTGGCAGAAAAAGGATACATTAGACCAGGTATGATTGCCGTAGGTACGGATTCACATACCTGTATGGGTGGCGCAGTAGGGGCTTTTGCCACCGGCATAGGCTCGACTGATATGTTGGGAGTTTTGGTTACTGGCGAGATCTGGCTTAAGGTTCCGGCCAGCATCAAGGTGTTTTGGGTAGGAAAGCTTGGTCCAGGAGTGATGGCCAAAGATATAATCTTAAAGACTTGTGGAATAATCGGCCATGCTGGAGCAACATACCGGGCTGTAGAATTCGTTGGTCCGGCGATAAAAGAACTTCCTATGGATGAACGCTGGTGTATAGCCAATATGGCTGTAGAGATGGGGGCTAAAAATGGCATCATAGAAGCCGACGCTATTACCGATGCTTTCTTGGAAGCGTTAGGTTTAGATAAAGGCAAGCATTTCTCTAGCGATCCTGATGCCGTCTACGTACGTGAAATTAGCTTGGATGCTAGCCAGCTTGAGCCCCAGGTGGCTTGCCCGCCGGCCGTAGATAAGGTTTGTCCTGTGAATGAAGTGGCAGGTGAGAAGATTAATCAGGCATATGTCGGTTCTTGTACCGGCGGACGGATTAACGATTTAATGATGGTTGCAAGGATTCTTCGCGGCAGGAAGGTAGCAAAAGATACCAGGCTTCTGGTCTCCCCGGCCTCGAGGGAAGTTTATCAGCGTGCCCTGAAAGCCGGCTTCTTGGAGACGATAGCTGACGCCGGGGGAGTTATTTTGGCTCCTACATGCGGGGCCTGCGTGGGCGCGCATAGCGGGCTTCTGGCCGGTGGGGAGCGCTGCATTTCCTCTACCAACCGCAATTTTGTCGGGCGTATGGGAAGCCCGCAGGCAGAAATATATTTGGCTTCGCCGGCAACGGTAGCAGCATCAGCACTAGAAGGCCGCATTGCTGACCCAAGACCGTATTTGGAGGGATGACAGATGCCGCATGGATTGTTGCGGGGAAAAGCATGGAAGTTTGGCGATAACATAAATACTGATCTCATATCTCCAGCTCAATATATGGAGATGAATTACGAAGAGATAGGCCGCCATGCCATGGAGGGAGTGATGCCTGGATTTAGCGATCGTATTTGCAAAGGAGATTTTATTGTTGCCGGGGAAAACTTTGGTTCGGGTTCTAGTAGGGAGACGGCCCAAATTGCTTTAAAGTACGCGGGTGTGGGGGGTGTTATTGCTAAGTCTTTTGCCCGTATCTTTTTTCGAAATTCCATTAATACGGGATTACCAGTCCTGGAACTAGAGGAAATTAATAAGATTGAACAAGGGGACGAATTGGAAGTAGATTTGGGAGCTGGTATAATAAAAAATTTAAGTAAAAATGAGAGTTATGTTGTGCCGCCGTTACCGGCCAACGTTAAAGAATTGGTAGAAGCGGGAGGGCTTATTCCTTATCTTAGGGCAAAACATAAAAAATAAACTTATGATCTCCAGCAATTTTAGAATGAGACAAAGGAGGATAATAAAATGCATCCGGAAATGGTTTCCCTTCATTGCACAATTATGCGGGGCGGCACAAGTAAAGGGATCTTCCTCTTGAAAAATGAGCTCCCCAAAAACCCTGATTTAAGAGATAAGGTTATTAGAGCGGTTTTTGGAAGTCCAGATATTCGCCAAATTGATGGGCTTGGTGGCGCTGATATTTTGACAAGTAAGCTGGCAATTATTGGACCGCCAACACGAGGAGATGCAGATGTTGACTACACTTTTGCTCAAGTAAGTATCGATACCAGCAAGGTGGATTTTAAAGGTAATTGTGGCAATATCTCTTCTGCTGTAGGACCTTTTGCTATAGATAAAGGGTTTGTCCAGGCCACTGAACCTATTACAACCGTCCGCATTCATCAAACTAATACCGGCAAAATAATTATTGCCGAAGTTCCTACTAAAGACGGGAAAGCCTTGGTAGATGGAAACTATGCGATAGATGGCGTTCCCGGCAGCGGAGCTAAAATTAACCTGGACTTTTCGGATTCAGAAGGTTCAGTTACGGGCAAGCTTCTGCCAACTGGCAATGTAAAGGATAAGCTTGACGTACCTGGCCTGGGCAAGATTGAAGTTTCAATAGTTGATGCCGCCAACCCTGTAGTTTTTCTTAAAGCCCAGGATGTAGGGATGAAAGGCACGGAAACACCACAGGAAATGGATGGAGATAAAGAACTACTTGACCGCATTGAAAGAGTACGAGGGAAGGCCACAGAGAAAATCGGTTTGGTGAATAATTGGCAGGAGGCAGCAACGGAAAGCCCTTATATCCCCTTCATTGTTATGGTAAGTCCTAGCGCCAGCTATGAAACCTATAACAAAAAATTTATAGATGAAGATGAAATTGATTTTGTTGCCAGGCTTTGTTTCATGCTTAAAACCCACAAAGCCTATGCTATCACCGGCACAATCTGTACTGGAGTGGCAGCCAAAATTCCAGGAACAGTTGTCTATGAAGTCCTTAAAGAAGAAGCTAAGAAGCGTAAAGAACTGGTTTTCGGCCATCCAGCGGGAAAAATAGACGTTGAGGCTCAGGTGGACGATAGTGGCGGCAAGTATGTAATACGACGGGCTGCTGTTGGACGTACAGCGCGAATGATTATGGATGGCTGCGTTTATATAAAGAAAAATATATTGTCGCAATAGGTAGGGCTGAATTTTGAGAAAACTTGAGTTTCGGCGAAATCCGCATTCAAAGCGCGGATTTCGCCGAAACTTTGTGTACACAAATAAGAAGGAAATTCCATGTTTAGTTGGAAAATATTATATATAGGTTAACCTTATCTTACTTTAATAAATGAGGATAGGGTGGAAGTTATGAAGCCAAGAGTTGTTGCTATTAGTTATGGAAAGTTGACGGATATAATAAAGGGGATGAAAAGTGTTTATGAAAGTATAGTCGAATTACATGTAATTGATTCTCAGTTAGAGGAGGCTTTGAACATTGCCCGCCGTTTAGAACGAGAGGAAGAAGTGGAGGTTTTTGTAACAGGAAATAGTAACGCCAGGCTTCTGAATAATAATTTAGAGACTCCTATTGTCGCCATCAACGCTGGTGCAAGTACGGTGTTAGAACTAGTTTACCAGGCTGCTAAAGCTTACGGTGAGCCGGTTGCTGTCATGAGTTTCCGTGAACCAATTTCCAAACTCAAAGCACTTTTACAAATAGTAAAAGTGCAAGCAGAGGAATTCATTTTTAACGATAGTAGCGATGCTGAAGAGTGCATCAAAACCCTTCAGAGCCGCGGGTTTCAGGTTGTAGTAGGGGCGGGGCGAGTATGTAAGCTTGCTCAAAAGTATAACTTTCCTTTTGTTTTTAGATATCCCCGGGAGACTGTCCGTGAGGCCCTGGATATTGCAGTCCAGCTGGCCGTTTCCCGCTGGCATGATAAATTAAAGAATAACCAGCTTAGAGTTATTTTAGATAATATTCAAGACGGTGTGATAGCCGTCGATCGTTCAGATATGGTAAATCTCTTTAACACTTCGGCGGAAAAGATATTAGGAATTGCAAGAGGGGTAGCAGTTGGAAGAAATGTAACTGATGTCTTGCCGGGAGAAAAATACCATGAAGCAAAAGAACTCAAAAAACCTGAGATAAATTGTGTTAAACGTTTAAACCATAACGAACTGGTTTTCAATTATATTCCGATTATAGAAAAAAACCAAGTTGAAGGGATGGTCGTTACTTTTAATAATTTAACCCACCTTCAGGAGTCAGAGTATGAAATTAGGAGAAAGTATAGAAATAAAGGGTTTGTCGCCCGGGCAAGTTTTGATGATATAATTGGTGAAAGTACTTCCATAAAACAGGCCAAAAAGTTTGCGGAACGATTTGCTAACAGCGAGGGAACCGTACTTATAACCGGCGAGTCAGGCACGGGTAAAGAGCTTTTTGCCCAGAGTATACATTTGGCAAGTAAACGTTCAAACGGTCCTTTTGTGCCTATTAATTGCGCTGCGTTACCTGAAAATTTACTTGAAAGCGAGCTTTTTGGTTATGAAGAAGGTGCTTTTACCGGTGCTAAAAAAGGCGGTAAGGCCGGGTTATTTGAGCTTGCTCATGGTGGCACTTTATTTCTTGATGAAATTGGAGAGATATCCCTAAATTTACAAACGCGTTTGCTTAGAGCTTTACAAGAGAGAGAAGTTATGCGGGTGGGCGGCTCAAGGGTAATACCAGTAGACGTGCGAGTAATTGCCGCCACCAATCGTAATTTAAAACAGGCTATAAAAGAAGGTCGTATGCGGGAAGACTTTTATTATCGTATAAATGTCCTCAATCTGCATATTCCTCCTTTGAGGGCAAGGCTTGAAGATATAGTTTTATTATCAAAGCATTTTATGTTAAAATTATTTAACAAGATGGAACTTCCTGCCAGGTCTCAAAGAGCGATATTGAATTACTTAAAAATAGTGGAGCCTAAACTTAAGAAATATTCATGGCCGGGAAACGTACGCGAACTAGAAAATTTTTTAGAGAGATTTGTTATTATGGTTTTAAACGAAGAAAAGTTAGAACCAAATGAGATATTATACCTGGCAGAAAAGCTACTTGACGTAGAGGTAGACATTTCCACATCTCAGGATTTAATAGAGAACAAGGGAAATAGTACCTCGGTTGAAGAGCGAGAATATATATTAAGGGTATTGAAGGAATCCGGGGGTAAAAAGAAGCTGGCAGCAGAGCGCCTGGGTATAAGTCGGGTTACCCTTTGGCGCAGGCTTAAAGATTTTAAGGTTATTTAGGCTTTGATTTGAAGGATTTCTCACAGCACTTCCAGGAGGCGTGTAAGGTAGCAGCCATATCGGTTAAGGTAGTGAACAGAACTTTATATCCAGTCTGGCAGGCTTTAAAACCCAGGCCCAGGGATATATAGTTTTACTCACCTGCAAACTACCATGAGGATTACGCTGCCAGCTGAAACAGCTTTGTATATTAATAGATTTTCCGGGGAAAATATCCTTGAGGTGATGGTAAATGGTTTTAGAAGGTCTGGCGGGACCAATTGTTTTCCTGGGCGGGTTGATTCTCATGTTCCTGGTTGTGCCCTGGGAGCGAGTTAAGGAACTGGCCCTCGTCGGGCTGGTGGGCGGATTAGTCCTGGCTTTCGTGGTAGTTTACCTGATGCAGAACTACTTTGGTTTCTGGGCCTTCCGCCGTGTCGACCTGGTTAGTATCAGCGGGATACCCCTTTTCCTGGCGGCAAGTTGGTTTCCCCTAATAATTGTCTTCAGCCATCTCCTGGCCCAGTACAGGAGCATCCTGCCGGTGGTACTTATCTTGCTTGCTTTTCCTCTGGGTGCCACCTTGCTCCATTTACTCCTGCGGGCCAATGGCATGCTGTTTTATCGCAACTGGAACCTGCCCTTAACTTTCATTCTCTCTTTAGGCATCCACCTGGTGATCATGTTTTATCTTTATGCGACGGGCCGGCTGGAGAACTTGCGTGGACTCGCCCAAACTCAAACTTAAGGAGAGCCTGGTATTTTCACCATAACCGACCCCCCAGAAAAGCAGGGCATAATTTCCATCCTGCACTGGTAAATTAAAAGGTCAGCCCGGGTAGAAAGGCTGACCTTATTTTATCCTTTTCAGCTTAAGCAGCAAACCTTTAGTTTGATTGCATACCCTGGCTAGCCGGGAAGCTGGAAAGAGGATTCCCCTGTGCTGCAGCGAATATAAACTGCAGCAATACTTCCGCGATGGGCAACAGGTTCCACTGGCAACCTGCTCCGCTCTTATTTTGCCTCAACCGGAGGAGAGATGCGGCAGGTGGACGTGTTAAAACATTGCAATCTCTGTCCCCGGGCCTGCGGGGTTAACCGCCTGGCCGGCGAACGCGGTTTTTGCCGGGCTGGAGCCCGGCCAAAGGTAGCCAGAGCAATCCTGCATCACTGGGAAGAGCCCTGCCTGAGCGGCAGCCGGGGATCCGGTACAGTCTTCTTTTCCCACTGCAACCTGCGCTGTATCTTCTGCCAGAACTACCGCATCAGCTGGCAGGGCAGGGGCCAGGAAATGGCGGTGGAAAGCCTGGCGGCCCTTTTCCTTGATCTCCAGGCTCAAGGGGCCCATAACATCAACCTGGTATCTCCGACACCCTACAGCCCCTTTTTAGTTCCCGCCCTCCGGGAGGCAAGGAAACAGGGACTACAGATCCCGGTAGTCTATAACTGCAATGCTTATGAAAGCATAGACTCCTTACGGTCCCTGGAAGGCCTGGTGGACATTTATTTGCCGGATCTTAAATATCCAGATCCGGAACCTGCCGGGCGTTACAGCCATGCGCCTGACTATTTTAATGTAGCTACGGCAGCCATCCTGGAGATGCAGCGCCAGGTAGGCACTCTGGACCTCGATGATGACGGCCTGGCGCGGCGGGGTCTTTTAATTCGCCACCTGGTTTTACCCGGCCAGGTCAGGGCTGCCTGCCGGGTGCTGGACTGGATAAAGGCCACTTTACCCCGGGAGACGCATATCAGCCTGATGGCCCAGTATGTGCCCGTCTGGCAGGCCGGGCGCTGCCCCGAGATTAACCGCAAGCTTACGGCTGCCGAGTATGAAACTGTCCTCGATTACTTTGAAAACCTCGGTCTCGAAAATGGCTATTATCAGGAGCTAGAGGCAGCTACAACGGCCTATATCCCTGATTTTTAAGATTACAGGTTTAAATGGAGTTGCAAAATTTTAGGAGGTGCGCTATACTAAAAGAGCCTCTAAAGAACGTTGGCCTGGCCTACTACTAACTATCTCCCCTGGGATAGCCCTGGTAAGTATGGTACATGCCCCGTTGGCTTTAGGGAGACTATCTTGTGGGGAGAAGTAAGATGTTTTACCAGGACAAAACGTTAACGTGCAAAGAATGTGGCAGAGAGTTTATCTTTACGGCCGGCCAGCAGGAATTCTTCGCTGAAAAAGGTTTTACCAACGAACCGTCCCGGTGTCCCGATTGCCGGGCCGCCCGGAAAGCTCGCCAGGGCGGTGGCCAGAGGCGCAACGATTTCCGTTTCGGTCCCCGGCAGATGTATAAGGCCATCTGCAGCCAGTGCGGTTCCGTGACGGAAGTGCCCTTTGAGCCCCGGGGCGACCGGCCGGTATACTGCCGGGATTGCTACAGCAGCATGAAGGTCAGGAATTACCGTTAGCTTGGGAAGCCTCTTAAGGGGCTTTATCTGAAACCCGGCTTAGCACTTAAGCCGGGTTTCGTGCTGGTTGCTATCTTTCCAGGACCAGAACCATCTCTCCCGGTTCCAGGGATATATTTTTAAACTTTAAACCATAATCCGGTGGCGGTAAATTGAGGACCAGCTTGTCCCGCGGCAGGAGTTCAGTCCAGGTGGAGGGGTCAAGGGGCAGGCCGGCGAAGGCCACATTTTGCGGAATAAACAAGAGCTGGTGGGGGCCATAAACCTGGAGGGTACCCTGGACCTCAAAGTCAGGTCCCAGGATTTTTATAACTCCCCCTGGCAGGACCAGGCGGATGTCCCGTAGTTGTGCTTGCGAACTCAACAGGGTTGTATTGAGGTTTTGCTGGCTGAAGGCAGCTACTACCTCTCCCCGGATTAAATCAACCTGAATGGAATCCGGCCGTAACTTCTGCCAGGGCAGGGCTGGCAACTGCTGCAAGAGATACTGCAAAGCCGGCAGGGCGCCGGACCAGGCCTTTTCCAGGGCCAGCAGGTCCCGGGCCCAGGTGGTATTCTGCTGGCGCAACGCATTAAGCTTCTTTTGCTGTTCTTCCTTTAGCGCTGCCAGGATTTTCTGAGCCGCCAGGCAGGCTTCCCGGGCCTGCTCCAGTTCCTTTTCTTTGGCAGCCACCAGGTTGCTTTTTTCGCGGGCCAGCCTGGCCAGGGCCAGGTTATGACGGACGATACCGTAGAAATGACCGGCCAGGTGCTTTAGTAGCTCCCAGCGTATAAAGAAATCGGACCAGTTGGTACTAAACAAGGCGGCCGTTATAAAAGGGGAAGAGCCATAGGTGTAGAAAAAGCGTAAACTGCGGCCAAAATCTTTGCGCCCGGCAGCCAGATCAGCTTCCGCCCTGGCCTGTACCGCACGGGCAGCCCGCAATTCTTCCTGGACAGTTTCCAGGCGTTTTACTAACTCCTGGTTCTCGGCAGTGGTTTTTTGTAACCTGGCATCCAGGCGCAGGATATCCTGTAGGATACGACTTTCCTGGTTCTGGCTGTCCTGGAGGCGCTGCCTCAAGGTATCTTTAATATCCACGGCCCTGGAGGTCGGGATATAAACGGCCATTAAAAAAAAGAAAATCGTAAGCCAAGCAATCTGGCGGCGCATTTTTTTCCCTCCCCGGGCATAATATTCGCCAGGGAAGGGTTAAATCCTGCTGGTAATGGTAAAAGATGTAAAATTTAGCATCGATTCAGCTTCGGCTTGACAGGCTTATGCTAAAAGATTATAATAAAATCTGCATCAAGGGGAAGGGCGTGTAGCTCAGTTGGGAGAGCGCTAGAATCGCACTCTAGAGGCCAGGGGTTCGAATCCCCTCACGTCCACCAAAGAATTCTTATGGGCGCGTAGCTCAGTGGGAGAGCGCTTGACTCACATTCAAGAGGTCGCAGGTTCAATCCCTGCCGTGCCCACCAGGATAGTTAAGCAGTTGCAAGGGTTTAAAATGCCGTGAACAGCTTCCTGTAGGGAGAAACAGGAAGCTGTTCGCATTTTGTTCACCTGCAACCTCCAGGGCCGGTAGTCATGAATTATAGACACTAGAACAACCAACATTTGGTTATTAGAAACGACAAGAGGCTTTCATAATTATATAAACCCTTAACTCGGGGAATTTTTGAGTAATTTTCACCGGCAATTCTGTTGAGGCAAAGTGGGACTTCGAGGGGTAAAGTTTAATTTGATGGCGTAAGCAGAAGTATCATGTTGTTAAGTATGCTGCACAACAAAAAATATACTACCTGGCTTTATTGATAAAGACGCTCTCAATAATGTATAATACTAGAGGCGGTTCCCTTATTGAAGAGAACCGCCTCTATATAAGAAAATGAAGAGCTTAGGGAGTTGTACCCCACATTAAGTCATGGGTATCAATCTTCAATAGGAATATGTTTGCCGCGTTTTAACCCTGCTTCTTTCTTTGGCAGTTTTACTGTTAACAGGCCGTTTTTGTAAGTAGCGGAAATTTTTTCTTCTTCCACGCCTTCCAGGAAAAATCTGCGCTCAATGCTGCCACTCCTCCGCTCTTTGCGAATGAAGTTTTCCCTTGTTTCATCGATAATTGTATCCTGTTTGACAGAAATATTGAGCGCACCATCGTCATAAGTAATTATAATATTTTCTTTTTCTATTCCCGGCAATTCAGCTTCCACAATATACTCATGTTCTGTTTCCTTGACGTCTGCCTTAAAGGGTTGTCCGAATACAGGGACCCAAAACAAGTCTTCGTTAAACACCCGTTCCATGAAATTCTCGACATCAGAGAATATTGGCCTCAAGCTTTTTCTCCTGCCATAAAAAGGTATCAGCCCAAACATTGTACCATACCCCCTTTAAGTTTTATTGTAGTTTCACTTTTATTTTAAGAAGATAGTCAGGTAAAGTCAAAGTCAAATTTGGTCAAAATAAGGTCAAATTTTGTCAAGAATTTAATGTTATAGCTTATTGGCGCCAAATTTAACAGTAATTAGCATGTTTTTACACGCCATTATTGCTTACGGTAAGTATTCCTAGTATCATATTTAAAGAAGAAAGGAGGCTTACTTATGGAAGAACAATTCATCAAACCTACTGAACGCAGCCAGGTAACTATACCCAAAGAAATGCGGGAAAAACTCCAGATCAACCAGAATACCAGACTGCGTATTTATGTCGATGGTAACAAAGTCGTCTTGGAACCGGTTTCCCCTTTAGACCTTATTTTTAAGGAGCTTGAGGTTGAGGCCCGGGAAAAAGGGTTTACCAGGGAGGAACTGGATGAACAAATAGCCACAGTACGCGAGCGCCTTGTGAAAGAGCTTTATGGTGAAGGCCAATGAGGATAATGCTCGATACTAATATCCTTATATCCGGGATGGTCTTTGTAGATCGTAAAATAGAATTGACCCCCAATCGTCAAGTAAAACTGACCCACCTTATGATAAAATCTCCCTCGAGAGGGGGAGACAAAAGAGGTAGTCAGCATGTACAAATGGTAGCCCATCAAGGCACTGCATGCCCAGAGGGTAAGCATCAAGAAAATAGCCTGGACAGTGGGTGTATCCAGGAATACCGTCAGGAAGTATCTTAAAGAGACCAATCCACCACAGTTTAAAGCCAGGGAGTACGAAAAAATATAATGGACCCAGAAAGCTAGACACAAAAACAGGGGGTCCTAAGCGTCAAATGAGCGTACGGAAAAAATATCCAACTGATTTTAAAGCAAAAGTTGTGCTGGAAATTCTTAAAGAGGAGGAGTCTGTTTCCCAGTTATCCTCTGAATACGGTATTCACCCATCCTTAACCGCTGGAGAAATATGGTGGTAGAAAAGTTGTCATCCTTCAAAAAGGGCCTGACCGTTTTCATCAACAAAGTCTATGACTTGAAGGTGGCAACTGGACTTAATTACCTTCTGGAGAAACTCCTTTCTTTCTAATAACGGTTTAGAGGTGAGATTGGCTTTACTGGCGTAATGCCATTAGTAACTCGGAGAATTGGCTACGGCTTTCCATGTGCCGCTTTTTGTGCGTCTCGTGTTGGCATACCTTTTCCCTCTTGCCTTCTTTCCTCCTGCCGTATTACCAGTATTCCCTAAGATTTATTCTCGAGTGCCTCTGGAATTTTTTCTCCCAGGCCCACCTCCTTATTTACTACCATTTTTCTTTGCAGAACACCTATACCCTTATTCGTACCGCTATCCGCAAGTTGCTGCACTCCCTGACCAGGAAAGCCGACTTTGATTCCCAGCTTCTTGCCGGGCTGAAACTGAATTACCAGGAGAGGAAGAAACCGGCCATTGACTGGAGTAATGCTGAGGCCCGGGAAGCGCTTCTCAACGATTTAGTTAACGATGCCCTGCGGGTGCTGGAGGTGACGGCCACCCTTCCCCTCACGGAAACCGAACCAAAGCTCCGGACTATCTTAGAAAAGGTCACCTTCCAGGATATCGACCCCAAGGCAGACGGTAAAGAATTTCAAATCAAAATGGGTGTAGCTGAAGATCGGCTCATCTCCACGGTCGATCACGATATGCGCCATGGTAGAAAATCAGCGGCCCGTACCTTCAACGGGTATAAGACTCATATTGCCATGGTTCAGGAGTTCGAGTTCATTGGCGCGGTGGAAGTAACCCCCGGTAACATCTACGACGGCCAGGTGGCCAAAGACCTCATTGACCAGCAACCCGAGGACCGGCGGCCCCAGCGTATGATAGGGGACCATTGCTATGGCGCCGGCCCCATCTGTAAAGGCATGGAAGAACGCCACATTGAGGTGGTGGACCCAGTAACCGAAGCCAGGGACCCCCGGTGGTTCTCTTCAAGAAAATCGACTTTCAAATGGACCTTGAGGCCGAACCCTGCCGTCTCCTTATAACGTTCATCGCGCCTTCCTCAAGGCTTCGCGTAAGCATCCCACGCCTCGCGATTATTTAATCTTCTTTTACCTAAAATTAACCTTGGTTTCCTAATTTTTTAACATGGATATGCTATATTCTTTTATGAAAAAAATTTTTCATAAAGTATTTGGTCGTGAAATACAGGGAGGACAAGTTTAAGTATGGCTCAAGATCAACTAGATTTGGAAAGATTGTTGAAAAGCCACTACGATGAGCTAAGCCCCAGCGAGCAGAAGATAGCGAGGTTTATCCTGGACAATTATGAGGACGCCGCCTTTTTGAGTATTTCCCAACTGGGTGAGGTCATACAGGTGAGTGAGTCCACTCTGAGCCGTCTGGCCCGTCACCTGGGATATGCCAGCTATGCCCAGTTCCAGCAGGGCATCCAGCAAATCCTGCGCCGCCGTCTCACGCCCCAGGTTAAGATGAGCCAGACCATTACTAAACGCAGCACCGATGCCTTTTCCTTAGCCATGGCCGTCCAGGAAGATGCCGAGCACCTCCGGGCCTTCGTAGGGGTGAATGCCGAAGAGGATTTTAAGAAGGCCGTGAATTTTGTTAGCAGTGCCCGCAAGGTATTCCTGGCCGGAATGGGCATTTCTAAGAGCTTGGTTTATTTTTTGGAGTTCCGCTTGCGCAGGAGCGGGCTACTGGTAGAGAGTCTGACTGCGGGCGGCAGTTCCATGTTAGAACAACTGGCAGGCCTGAAAGGAGAGGATACCCTGGTGACCCTCGGCTTTTTCCGCATCTACCCGGAGCTTGTTGCCGCACTGGAATGGAGTCGAGTGCAAAACGCTCCTTCGGTGGCCATAACCGAGAGCCTGGCGTCTCCCCTGGGAAGGCGGGCTACCGTAACCCTGGTAGCTAAAAGAGGACCGGTGGGGGAACTCAATTCTCTGGCGCTTCCTATGGTGGTAGCCAACGCCCTAGCCGTAGGAGTGGCCCTAGCCCGTAAAGAAGAAACATTGGAGCACATGGAGCGTCTGGAAAAGCTGCATAACCTGCATCAAGCCATACTCTTGGAAGAGTAAAACGAAGCTAATAAAACTAAATAGGAGGAGGTGTTGGCGAAGGCGAGTTGGCGGTAATCGGGTTGCGCTTAGGGAAAGGGAAAATATTGTCTAGTACTAACAAAAATTTTTTGAAACGGAGGAAGAGATCATGTTTAATAAAATGAAGTTTTTTCTACTGGTTTTGGTTTTAAGCCTGCAACTGGCAGCCTGTGGCGGCCAGCCGGCCCGGGAGCAGTCTAAGCCTAACAGCAATGCCCTCGAAGTGGCGGAAGCCAAAGGTGTAGTCAATATCTATACTTCGGTACCGGAAGACCTGATCAATGAACTGGTGTCGCGCTTTCAACAAAAATACCCGCAGCTTACGCTAAAAATTTACCGAGCTGGTACCCCTGAAGTCATTGCCAAAATCGAAACCGAGGCCAGGGCCGGTGCCGTACATGCCGACGTGGCCTGGATAGCGGAAACTACAGCGGCTGAAGACTTAAAAGAGAAGGGTTTGCTCCGCACCTATAACTCCCCGGAAGCGAGCAACATTCCAGCTAACCTTAAAGACCCCAGCGGCTACTACTACGGCTCCCGCCTGATAAACATGGTTCTGGCTTATAACACCAAACTGGTAAGTCCACCACCCACCAGCTGGAAGGATCTGTTAAGCCAGGCCCATAAGGGCAAGATCGGGATACCCACTCCGGCCAGTTCCGGCTCCGCCCTCTATGCCGTAGGTTCCCTGGTCAATCACTCAGATTTTGGCTGGAAGTTTTTTGAGGATATGCGGTCCAACGGTGGTGTGCAATTGAAGAACAATAGCGAGGCGGTGCAAAAGGTGGCTACGGGTGAATTGCACTTGGCGGTAGCCCTTGATTATCAGGTCAAGAACTTGCGCGATAAGGGTTCGCCCATCGACTATGTGGTTCCGGCGGAGGGCCTGGTAATGGTAGCCAGCCCCGTAACCCTATTGAAAGATTCTCCTAACCCCCGAGGCGGAGAGGTTTTTCTTAACTATGTAATTTCCAGGGAGTGCCAACAGTTTATGGCCGAGAACCAGAGCGTGGTGCCCGTGCGCACGGATGTAAAACCCCCTGCTGGTATACCTTCTCTCTCAGAGCTAAAAGCCATGAAAAGCGACCCTGTTTTTATTAAAAAGAATAAGACCCAACTAGTAGAACAGTTTACCAGGATCTTTACGAATTAAGGTAAGTTGCGGTGATGAACTTTGCGCTGGAAAAACTTGTTACGAGGACAGCCTTTAAAAGGCCTCATCCTCATTCTCATTCTGGGTTTGATGGCCGGTTATCCCTTGCTGCGCCTTTTGGGAGAAAGCTTCATCTATGATGCCCATCTCTCCCTGGAGAACTATCGCCAGATTGCTACCCAACCCGCCAACTATATAGCCCTGGGTAATACCCTGAGTGTTGGTATTGTGGTTACCGTCCTGGCCACCGCTGTCGGCACTATTCTCGCCTGGCTGGTGGCCAGGACGGACCTCCCTGGCAAGGAGTGGTTTAAACCCTGGTTATTGCTTCCTTACTTGATCCCTCCCTTTATCGGCGCCTTTGCCTGGACCCAGCTTTTGGGGCCGGTTGGCTACCTTAATAAACTCTACCAGGCTTTTAGCGGTAGCGAAGAGCCCATTGTCAATATCTATGGGTGGGGAGGGATAATTTTGGTGCTGGTTATGCACAGTTACCCCCTGGTTTATCTCACTTCCATTGGGGCTTTTGGTCGTATTGATACTACCTTGGAAGAGGCAGCCCGGGTTGCTGGAGCTACCCACTGGAGGGTGCAGCGGGACGTTACCCTGCCGTTGATGACGCCTGCCATATTAAACGGGGCAATTTTAGTCTTCTCCTACACGATCTCCAACTTCGGGGTGCCAGCTACCCTGGGTTTTTCCGAGGGGTGCTATGTACTTACTACCTGGATCTATGACCTCATCAAAAATGCCAGCCTTAGCAATCACTTGGCCCTGGCAGCGGCCCTTTCCGTAATCTTGGGCCTCCTTGCAGGGGCTAGCCTGTTGGGAGCCAACCTGGTGATGCGGGGCAAGAACTACGCCGTAATCATCGGTAAAGGTGGGGGTGCCAGCACCATCCCCTTGCGCTGTTGGCGTCGGCCCCTTGCCTTGGCGGTTGCCCTTTTTGTTCTATGTTTTTCCTTGGCGCCGGTCCTGGCTATTTTGTTGACTTCCTTTATCAGGGCCTATGGATTAGAACCGGTGCCGGACAATCTGACCTTGGAGCACTATCGCTATGTTCTCTGCGGTATGCCGGTGGCGCAAAGGGCCCTTTTCAACAGCGCTATTTTAGCCCTGGCCGGGGCTACCCTGGCTATGATCCTAGGCGGGATCACGGCCTATGTGTCCTTAAAAAGCGGGTGGCGGCAGCGGTCTTTTCTGGAATTTCTCTCCAGCCTGCCCAATAATGTACCTGGGACAGTAGTGGCCCTGGCCATGATCATAACTTACAGTCAGCCTTTACCCCTGACAGGCTGGCGGCTCTACAACACCCTCTGGATTATCCTTCTAGCTTATATAATTCGTTATCTTATTTTCCCAGTCCGTAGCACCGCAGCCACCCTCAGCCAGGTAGCTGGTAGCCTGGAGGAAGCTGCCCGCCTGAGCGGGGCGCGCTGGTGGCAGGCCATGCGAGATATCATTGTGCCTTTGGCCTGGCCGGGGCTGATGGCGGGGTGGTTTTTGGTGCTGATCCCGGCCATGCACGAGCTTACTGTTTCCGTGCTTCTCTGGTCAGTGGGGAACGAAACTCTGGGGGTGGCGGTATTTAACCTCCAGGAGGCTGGCAGCGTCCCAGCTACTGCCGCCCTGGCGGTAGTGACTATCGTCCTGGTGCTCACTGTCTACTTTTTGTTCCGACGGATGGCCAAGGTGGATACTGGGTTTTGAGGTGAGATAGAAGTGGCGCAATTGGTTTTGGAAGGGGTAAGTAAAAACTTCGGGCGCACCCCTGTGCTTGAGGGCCTCTCCCTGGAGGTGGCCAAAGGGGAGTTCCTCTCCTTTCTCGGACCATCGGGCTGCGGCAAGACTACGGCCCTGCGGCTCATTGCCGGGCTTCTCGAGCCGGACACCGGTAGTATTGCTATTGGCGGGCGGTGCGTCTGCCAGGCAGGGCGAGGTTATAGCCTGCCGCCTGAGGAACGACAGGTAGGTATGGTGTTTCAGTCCTATGCTCTCTGGCCGCATATGCGCATCCGGGAGAACGTGGCTTATCCTCTAAAGCTCAAGGGCTACCCCCGTAAGGAGATCGAGGAACGCGTACAAAAAATGCTGGCTTTGGTGGATTTGCAGGGGCTGGAAGACCGCTATCCCCATCAGCTCTCCGGAGGGCAACAGCAGCGGGTGGCCCTGGCCCGCGCCCTTATTGCCGAGCCCCTGGTCTTACTTCTCGATGAACCCTTGAGCAATCTGGATGCTAAGCTCCGTGAAAAGATGCGCTTGGAGATAAAGGATATCCAGGAGCGGGTAGGGGCCACTGTTATTTACGTAACCCACGACCAGGTTGAAGCCCTCACCATGTCTGACCGGATAGCCATTTTATGCCAGGGAAGGCTGCAGCAGTTGGATACGCCGGTAGCCATCTACGAACGACCTGCAAATACCTTCGTGGCTGATTTTGTAGGCAGCAGTAATCTCCTGCCGGCTCGGGTGGTAAATACGGATGGCCGCCTGCTTTTGTTAAACGGCCATCCCGACGCCTTTCTCCAGTTGCCCTTACCTGCAGGCATAAGCAGCGGGCAGGAGGTGAAGGTGGCTTTGCGTCCAGAAGCCCTGCTGCTTAAACCCTGGCGGGGCAACGGCGGACTTCAGGGCCGCGTGCTGCGCAGTTTTTACCGGGGCCGGGAGGTAGAATGTTTTGTAGCCGTAGGCAATCAAACCCTCCGGGTGCTGATGCCGGGGAAGACAGCCTGGGTCCCAGGGCAAGAGGTTGAAGTAGAGGTTAAAGAGGGATTGGTGTTGGTAGCTTAAAGAGAGGTGGAGAAGGTTGCAGATTGGTGTGGCTTCGGAATTATTACGTTCACTTAGTTTGCCGGCAGTTATTGACCTGGTAGCAGCTACGGGATTTCAAGCCATAGAGGTGTGGCTGGATCACTGGCAGCGCAACGGCTTGAAACCAGCACAGCTTTTGCGGTACTTGTGTTCTAGCGGCCTAATCTGGACCGTACATGCTGACATGCGCGATTTAAATCTTATCTCAACCAACACCGGCATCCGCCAGGAATCGCTTCGTCAGGTTAAAGAAGCTATCCACCTAGCAGCGGCCATTGAAGCCCAAGTACTAACCATCCATCCAGGACGATTGAGCTCTAGTAAGGACCGGCCGGAAGATTTCTGGCCGAAACAAGTTGAGGTTTTTCATCATTTAGCGGAAACGGCTGCCGTTGCCGGCGTGCAATTAGGAGTTGAAAACATGGAGCCGCGCGCAGGTGAGTTTGTGGTTGGCCTGGACGATTTAGAGCGCCTGCTGGCGGCGGTGGACAGTCCTAACCTCGGAGTGACCTTGGATCTTGCCCATCTCTTCGGGCAGCCAGAGGCGAGAGAGTTCGTTGGCCGGGTACCGCACCTAGTTAATGTCCACTTGAGCGACGCCGCGCCAGGCCGTTGCCATCTTCCCCTGGGCCAAGGAGAGTTAGACTATGAGGGGCTTTTGGATACCCTACGCCAGCGCTACGATGGCCTGCTAATCTTGGAGGGCTATACCCCTGGTCCCCTTGGCCGGGAAAGGGAAATTCTCGCTTACCTGTATGGGAAATGGCAAGAATATATGGTTCAAAAGATGATACCTCAATAGCCATAGGAGAAGGTTTGGCTTTTTTAATTAAAACGATTTCCCCGCCTGCGTTTATAGGGTCCAGAATTTAGCAGGTGTTTACACAAACTTTAATCTTCTTTTAAACCTGGCTAACCTGCCCTTAACTGTATGGCAACATTTTTACCGTAAAATAAACCAGTAAGCAAAGGCAGTAGAATAAAAAAGTGAGCAAGGAGGGAGAACATGATAAATTGCAAGGAACATTAAATCTGGCAAGGAAACTGGGACAGGTTGCGGCTCAGGCAACCTGGCGCAAGGAGCCGGTGGAGGAGCTCCGACGCAAAGTAACCCCAATTGAATAGTTGTATATCAACTCGAAAAACCTTGGCGGACGGCCGCCGGCTAAGTGATTTAGTAGGAGGATGATCCATGGCTAATGTTTTTAAGTACGGCAAGAAGGCTCTAATGGCAGCTCTCTTATTAATCCTGATAGTTGTCACTTCTGCCTGTTCAAGTAAAGTTCCGGCCCAAGGAGAAAATAATAACCCTGGCATGGGGGATTCTAATTCTTTCGGCAAAATGGTTCTCTATACTTCACAGCCCCAGGATGATGTTACCAAGTTATTAGACGGTTTTAAGGCCAAATACCCGGGGGTCGACGTGCAGGTGTTCCGTTCCGGCACTGAAGAGGTGATCTCTCGCTTTACTATGGAAGCCCAGGGCGGCAAACCCCAGGCCGATGTCCTGTTCCTGGCCGATGCCCCCACTTTCCAGCGCTTAAAAGACCAGGGCTTCCTGGAAGCCTACACTTCCCCCGAACTGAACGAAATTAACCCGGACTTTGTGGATCCAGACCATATGTATACCGGCACCAAGTTGATAGCTACCGGCATTGTTTATAATACTTCAGCTCCCAAACCTGAAGCCACCTGGCAGTTCCTGCTCTCGGAGCAGGCTAAAAACAAGGTAGTTATGCCCAGCCCCTTTTATTCTGGTGCGGCTGCCTTTAACCTGAGTGTTCTTACCCGGGAAAGTTTCGCGGGCTGGAATTTCTTTGAGAAGCTAAAGGCTAACGGGGTGCAGATTGTTAAAGGCAACGGGGATGTCAAAAAGATGGTAGCTAGTGGTGAAAAGCCTTACGGCATTCTCATTAACTTTGAAGCCCTCAAAGCTAAAAAACAGGGATCACCCGTGGATTTTGTCTACCCCAGGGAGGGCCTGCCGGTTATTACCGAACCGGTTGCTATTGTCAAGGGGGCACCTCACCCGGAAATGGCCAGGAAGTTTGTTGATTTTGTACTTTCCAAGGATGGGCAACAATTAGCAGCGAAGATAGGTTTTTACATGCCTGTTCGTAAAGATGTACCACCTCCGGAGGGTTACCCGCCACTGAGTGAAATTAAGTTTTTACAACGGGATCCTAAAGAACTAGCCCTGGTCCGGGAGGATGACAAAAAGAAATTCGCCGATCTCTTCAATCTACCCAAATAGGTGGGGGTAATAAATTGTGATGCGCCTTGCAACTGAAGAAAAGCCGGTTACCCTGGCTGTGGTGGGCGCTGTTCTGGCCCTCACCACAGCTTACCCTTTAATCCGTCTCCTTTTGGCCGGTTTTTTCACACCTACTGAGGGGTTTACCTTGGCGCCCCTGCTTCAGGTAGTGTTTCAAAAAGCCACCTGGACGGTTCTCTATAACACGGTGGTGGTTTCCCTGGCAGCTACAGCTATTTCCTCGATCCTGGGGATAACCCTGGCCTGGCTGGTGGTTAAAAGTGACTTGCCCTGTAAAAGCGTGATTAATATTGCCACACTGCTATTTCTTTTTTTGCCGCCGTACGTTCAGGGTTTAGCCTGGCTCCAGCTCTGGGGTCCCGTGGGCTGGTTTAACCAGTTAGCAAGCTTTATCGCAGGTAAAAAAATAGTACTCTGGAATGTCTATGGCTTGGACGGTACGATTCTTCTCTTGGGACTCCTGCATTACCCCTTTGTTTACATGTCGACTGCCACCGCCTTGGGGAATATTCCCCCGGAAGAAGAAGAGGTGGCCTTCACCTACGGGGTAAGCCGGAGTCGCGTTGTACGACGGGTTACATTACCCCTGGCCCTTCCCGGTATTGCCGCCGGGAGTATACTGGCCTTTGTAAGCTCCGTGGGTAATTTCGGTATCCCCGCCCTGGTTGCCCTGCCTGCCGGCAAAATACTTCTTACCACTTATATTTTTCAGCAGGTAGTCGGTTTTAGCAGTATTTCCTTTGCCAGGGTGTCTCTACTGGCTACCCTGGGAGCCATGCTGGCGATAACCGGTATAATGGTGCAAAATTTGTTTTTAAAACACCAGCATTTTACAGTTTTGACCAAAGAGACAGCCCCTTTGTGCTACTCCCTGGGGCGGGTCCGCATTCCCCTGGCGGTATTCCTTTATTCTTTTCTGGCCTGCGCCACAATAGCTCCTTTAATAGCCATGTTTTTAAACTCCCTTCTTCCTGCTTATGGCGTACCCCTCACCCTGAAGACAATCACTTTAAAAAATTACCGGTTTATTCTGGCCGACTTGAATGCTACCCGGCGGGCCATTGCCACCAGTTTTATCCTGGCAGGCGGAACTACCTTAATAACTATACCTCTAAGCTTTGTTGTAGCCCGGGGAATAGCGGAAAAGCGAAGTAAATTCTATCTCTGGGTGGACAGGTTGGGAACAATACCCTATACCCTGCCTGGTACAGTACTCGCTTTGGCAGTAATACTGGCCTGGGTGGACCCCTGGATCCCCATTCCCATTTACGGCAGTATAGTAATGATTTTGCTGGCTTATATAGCCCGCTTTTTTACCCTCGCCGCGCGTAACCTGACCGCCGGTTTTGCTCAACTCAACCCTTCTTACACCGAGGTTGCCCGGGTCCTGGGTATCCGGCCCTGGCAGTGCTTGTGGAAAATTTCCCTGCCCCTCCTGCGACCCAATATCCAAAATGCCGCTCTGCTGGTTTTCATTACTGCCCTTACCGAACTGACGGTGTCAAGCCTGCTCTGGATATCAGGCTCGGAGACTATTGGAGTTACGATTTACAACCTTGAAGCGGCGGGGTATACCACTTATAGTACCGCCTTTGCCACCCTGGTGGTCCTCTTTTTTGGCGTGTTCTTCCTGCTGTTAAAAAGAACCAGGCTGCAGACTTTTTTACCCGGGAGGTAACTCATGTCTAAACTTATAGTTGATGGTATTCATAAAAACTTTGGTAGCGTGACGGCCTTGCAGAAGATTAGCCTGGAAGTGGCTGAGGGGGAGTTTATCTGCCTCCTTGGTCCCAGTGGTTCCGGGAAAACAACCCTTTTACGTATAATTGCCGGCCTGGAGCAGGCTACTAGCGGTAAGATTATCCTCGACGGTAAAACCATTACTCGGGGAGGGTGGCACCTGCCGGCAGAGCAACGCCAGGTAGGCCTGGTGTTTCAAAATTATGCCGTATGGCCTCATATGACGGTGGAGGAAAATGTGGCTTTCCCCCTGGCAAGTCTCCCTTTGAACCGGGGGGAGAAAGAAGAAAAGGTAAGGAGAACTATCCGTGCAGTTGGTCTGGCCGGACTAGAAAAGCGCAGCCCCGCCCAACTAAGTGGCGGGCAACTTCAACGGGTGGCCCTGGCCCGGGCTTTAGTTACCAATCCGCGGGTAATGCTCTTTGACGAACCCCTCTCTAACCTCGATGCCAGGCTGAGGGATGAGATGCGCTCCCAACTCCGCACCTGGCATCAGGAGTTAAAGTTGACTACTGTTTATGTAACCCATGACCAGGCTGAAGCTATGGCTATGGCCGACCGCGTGGCTGTTATGGCGGAAGGCAGGCTCCAGCAGATAGGCGGCCCGACCGAGATTTATCGCGAGCCGTGCAACCATTTTGTGGCCCGGTTTCTTGGTAAGGCTAATTTTAGTGCGGGAATGGTTCTTCGAAGTGTTGGCAGCGGCGAAAACCACAGCTACTTGATAAAGAGCTTAATGGGGGAGATAATTGCCCAGAGCAGAGAGCCCCTAACCCCTGGCACGCAGGTGGAGGTTGTAATCAGGCCTGAAGATGTGGAAATACTTCCTCCTTTTGCCAGGCAAAAGGGCGGTAACTGGCGAGTAACGGAGGTTGAATTTGGAGGTCCAATGACTACTTATCGCGTAAACTTCGAGGAAAGCGGGGTAAGCTGGTATGTTATGGCCCTGGGACAGCCCCGGTATCCGGTTGGTAGTGAAGTTGCATTAAAGGTGCGGGATGCCTGGGTACTGCCCACGGCCGTTGAGCAGGGGCAAATCATGGAGGATAGAAGAAGCTCAGGCATTTCCCCCAGGCCTCAGCCGGTAGCTGTTGGTTCAGCGTAATAACTGCGACTATATTAATCAAAGGCCGTGTGGAGAGCCCATGTTTATTTTTGTTCACAAAGCAACTCCCTCAAGAATAGTGTAATTGCAGCCCCTTGTATACGGGAAGAAAGTGAAAGAAATGGCCCTACGGCTACCGGGAATGGTCTGGATCTTCTTCGCCTTTGTACCCTGGATCCTGTACTGGGCGCTGTCCGGCCTGGGGCTTTGGACGGCGGCCATTACGGCCGGCCTGGCGTCGGCTCTGGCCTTAAACGCCTTGCGCCTGGCGCGGCGGCAGGGGAAGACGATGGAACTGGTGACGCTTGGTTTCTTCGCCGCCCACTTCGCGGCGACCGTCGTCCTGGGGTCGCCCTTCTTCAAGGTCTACGACGCCGTGCTGGTCGGCGCCACCCTGGCGGCGATGGCCTGGGGGACGCTCCTGGCCGGCAGCCCCTTCACCCACCAGTACGCCCGCGAGGACTGGCCGCGCGAAAACTGGCGCCATCCCCTCTTTTACCGCACCAACGCCCTGATTACGGCAGTCTGGGGTGCGATTTTTACCTTCAACGCCGCGCTGGGTGTGCTGGCGCTTGCCTGGCCGGAGGCCCGCCTCTGGCTCACCGTGGCCGTCCCCAACGCCGCCATCGGGGCCGGCATCGCTTTTTCCCTTTTCTTCCCCAGCTGGTACCCCAAGCACATTCTGGCGCGGGAAATAGCCGTCCGCGAGCCGTACCGGTGGCCGGACCCGGTCTTCGGCCCCGCGCGGCCGGCCGGTGAAGCCGAACACGACGTCATCGTCGTGGGCGCCGGCATCGGCGGCCTTACGGCGGAGGCCCTCCTGGCGCAGCGGGGCCTGAAAGTGCTGGTGGCGGAGCAGCACCACCGGCTGGGCGGCTTCTGCACCTCGTGGGAGCGGCACGTGCGGCGGGACGGCGAGCGGCTGCGCTACGTTTTCGATGCGGGGGTGCACGACGTCAGCGGGCTAGGACCGCGCGGCCCGGTGACCAATCTTTTGCGCCGGCTGGAAATCGGCGACCGGCTGGAATGGCGGCGGGTGGGCCACGAATACGTGCTGCCCGGCTTCCGGCTCAAGGTGCCCGGCACGGCAGAGGAACTGGTCAGGGCTCTGCAGGCGCGCTTTCCCGCGGAACGGGAGGCTATAGCTGCCTTTTTCGCCGAGATGGAGGGCGTATACCGCGACCTCTACGCCGGCGTGGAGCGCACCGGCGGCGTGCCGTGCCCGCCGCGCACGCCGGGGGAGATGCTGGCCTACCCGCGCACCCACCCGTATGCCTTCCGCTGGATGGATCTTCCCTACACGGTCATGCTGGAGCGGTTTTTCCAGGATGCATCTCTGAAACGGTTCCTGCTCCTCCTGACGGGCTACCTGAGCGACCGGCCGGAAACGCTCACCGCCGCCCAGATGGCCCCCCTTTTCGGCTACTACTTCGACGGCGGCTGCTACCCTGTGGGCGGCTCCCAGGCCCTTGCCGACGTGCTGGCAGACGTGATCGAGGCGCACGGCGGCCGGGTACTCCTGCGCGCACCCGTAGAGCGCACCCTCATCGAAGGAGGCCGGGCCGCGGGCGTAATCCTGGCCGGCAGACAAGTCTACCGTGCCGGGGCCGTCATCTCCAACGCCGACGTCCGCAAGACCTTCCTGGAACTGGTGGGGCGGGAACATCTACCGACCGACTTTGTGCGACGCATTGAAGACCTGGAATTCTCTACTTCGGCTTTTGCGGTCTTCCTGGGCGTCGACTTCGTGCCGGACCTTGAGCCGGTCACCCTGGTTCACACCGAAGACGGCCGGGGGCTTGGCATAATGACCCCCTCCAGGGTCGATCCCGGCCTGGCGCCGCCCGGACACGCCGCCATCACCCTGCTGACCCTGGTTCCCCGAGCAAAGGCAACAACCTGGGACCGCCGGATGCCCGATTATGCCCGGCGCAAAAGAGAGTTCGGCGACACGTTGATCACCCTGGCGGAACTGGTGCTGCCCGGCCTGCGGGAGCACATCGTCTTCCTGGAGGAGGTCAGCCCGGCCACGTTCGCCCGCTATGCCTGGACGACGGGCGGTGCCATCTACGGCCCCGCCGCCGGTCAGTGGCGGCCGCCGGCCAAAAGCCCCGTGGAGCGGCTCTACCTGGCTGGCGCCGGCGTTTTCCCGGGGGCGGGCATCGAGGCGGTGGTCATCTCCGGCACCCTGGCTGCCGACGCCCTATATCCTGACGTCAGAGCCAGAACTCCCGGTACAGGCACCTGAAAACGCGTGCACAAGAAGGAGGCTTACATGGTGACCCTTTTAAACAGAGAATGGTACCAGACCATTGCCAGGCGCCGGTCGCGCCGGCTCTATGAGGCGCGGCCGGTGGCGCCCGCCACCCTGGAGCAACTGGACAGGTTCTGCCGGGAATTCAAGCCCTTCCCCGAGGCGCGAGCGGTACTGGTGTCCGCCCCGGGGGAAGAGCTTTTCCGGGGCATTCTGGGGCATTACGGAAAGATTAAGGGCGCCCCCGCGTTCATCGCCTTTATGGGTCAGGTGGAAAGTCCTTACCTTTACGAGCGGGTAGGGTACCTGGGCGAGGGCGTAATCCTGGAGGCAACCTGCCTCGGCCTGGGCACCTGCTGGGTAGGTGGCTTTTTCCGCCCGGAGGTGGCGGCTCGCCTGGTCGGCGCGCGCCCCGGCGAAAAGGTGGTGGCCGTGACACCCGTAGGGTATGCCGCCGGTAGGTGGTCGGCTGAGGAAAAGCTCATGACCGGTTTCGGGCGCAACCACTGGCGTAAGCCCCTGGCGGAACTGGTCACCGGGCTTGACCAATCTTACTGGCCGAACTGGGTCAAAGTGGCGCTGGAGGCGGCCCGCCTCGCCCCCTCGGCAGTGAACCGGCAGCCCTGGCGGTTCGAGGTGGGGAAAAACACTATTACGGTGGCCGTGGACAACCTGCACGACACATACAATATTCCCAAGCGCCTGGACTGCGGCATCGCCATGCTGCACCTGGACCTGGGCGCCCTGGCCGTAGGCGTTACCGGCACCTGGGAGTTCCTGCCGCCGCCCCGGGTAGCCAGGTTTGCCTTGTAATCATAAATGGGACGTGTGGGCTACCCGCTTTCTCTCCTGCGGGAGTGCCGCTTCGCTGTGGTATGGTGGCGCTTGGCGGTGGCGGCGGTGGCTGACGGCCTCGCTCTTTTGCCGGCCGCGCGTCCCTGGACGGAGGGATCCGCACAACAGTCGTCAAGGCCGATTCGAAATCGCGTCTCGGGGCGCACCAGAAACACTCCTTCAGGCCCTTCCCCGTAAAGGGCGATGAGGGTAGGCTGGTCTCAGACCACGGTCACGCGCGGGAGAACCAGGCGTGACGTAGACTCTAGCCCAGAGGGGAAGGAGTGATATGTGAACGTGCTGACCTTGGACCACACGACCCAAATCGTGCCGCAAGCGGAGGACCCTGCCTTGGAAGTGGACGGGCTGGTGAAATCTTACGGAAAGGTTGTCGCCGTCTGCGGTATTAGCTTTCTGGTACCAAAAGGCCAGGTTGTGGGGCTGTTAGGCCCTAATGGGGCCGGAAAAAGCACCACGATTAAGGTTTGCCTTGGGCTGACGCGCCCCACCCAGGGCATTGTGCGGGTGTTCGGCAGTACGCCCGTCACCGTGGAGGCCCGCCGGCGCATTCACCGCCTGGTTCCCCGACTGGTACCCGGCATATATCGCAGCTGGTGGGAACAAGCATAGATAAAAATCGTTGCATATTTCAGATCCGCTCCGAAGTATTATGTGCATGAAACCTGAAACAGCTTAAACTGGTCTCTCATTAATTTGTTGCTACCTAGGCTGAATGTCGCTTGTGAATCCGGGGGTTATGAGTATGTTTTGCGGAGCGCGCAAGACAATATGCTTGTAGATAGAGGGAGGAGAAAATGTTGGATACTAAACTAAAACCTGCTTATGTTCTGTCGATCTTTATCGCAGTCTTAACTTTGGTTGCATCCGCAGGAGGGCTTTTCATCAGCAATCTGTACCGGGACAACTCCAGCTTTGTTCTGATAGGATGGTATGGAAATGACTTGGTCACACTCTTTGTCGCTTTCCCACTGTTGGTTATAACGTTGATTATGTCGATACGCGGTTCGCAGCGAGCACAACTGGTCTGGCTAGGGATGCTAGATTACACCCTTTACAATTATGCCTTTTACCTTTTCGGCGCTGCTTTAAATCGATTTTTCTTGATTTATGTTGCATTGTTCACGTTGTCGATTTTGGCGCTTATCTTTGGACTGGCGAACATCGATGTCAACTCAATCAGCCAGAAATTCCAGGCGAGGACGCCTGTCAATTGGGTTAGTAGTTACATGATGTTATGGGCTATTTTACTAGGGATAGCGTGGATCGGTCAATGGCTAAGTTTTGTTGTAACGGGACAGCTTCCGCAGAGTGGCTTAGATATGGATGGTTTCAAACTGGTGGCTACACTGGATTTATCACTTGTAGTGTCGGGTCTTGTGCTGGGAGCGATCTGGCTGTGGAAGCGCCGCCATTGGGGATATGTACTGGCAGCGATGTTCAATGTCAAGGGTTTCACTTACACACTGGTTTTAACTGTCGGTTCTTTGTTGCAGGCTAATGCTGGTATGGAGGGAACCGCAGCACTGGTACCGTTATGGATTTTTCTTGGTATGGCCTGTCTGATTTCTTCCCTGATTTTATTAAGGAATATGAAAAGGGAGTAGCAAAGTGATTTTACTCGTGTGGAGGGTAAGGGTTTCATCCTGTGATACGATATATTAAGGAATGTTTAAGTTATCCTAGCCGTCTGTGCATTGGTAAGCCTGTTTGTTGCCGCACTTCGTATAACGCTGTATTCCCGCAAGGGCGCGGGAGAGAAGGGACCGGGGTGGGCCGCGCCACACTCACCCAGCCTAAGTCAGGCATGACCGGGCTCGGTCAAACCTAAGATAAGAGTAATCTAAGGTTTGACCTTCACCTTAAGGCTGGGTGTCGACGGGAATCCTCAGGATGTTATACGCCATGCAATGCAGGACGCCCGCCATCCGTGGCGGGATTCCTTGGGTGCGCTTTTTGGAGTTTTTTTAGGGCGTATTTCCTTGTCAACCGCTATTTGATACATTAGCAGGCATTTGCACACCACGCTTTCGTAGGTAGTCACGTATGGTGTTGATGTCTTTTAGGTATGTCCCAATAAGGTCCAGGTACTCGTAGATTACAGATTCCCCCGGCTGAGGACAGTGGCCATTAGCTTGGGATTTAAGCCGTATAGATGTAGTATCAGTACGGAGTCGAACGCCTTGATGTAGACGTCCGCTGACCTTGGACTGTGATAAGTCTGCCGGGCGATTTCCAGAACAGAGAGGCCCTGCATGTGGAGACGTATCACCAGGTCCTTGTGGGTAAGCATACGGCCCATGTCCAGCACTGTTCCGGCGGTGGGCAAGAGGACACTGAAGCGTTCGTGGTAGGCCTCCAGAAGCTGCCGGAAAAGGCTGGGGGAGATGCCCGGCAGCCATTCAAAATCCAGGGAAGCCGGGCAGTACTAGGCTGTAGCCCAGGGCATGATAAGCCAGGATGGGGCTAACCAAAGTTCTTAAGGAAGTTTTTACTTGCGAGCGGGCTATTTCGATGATTGTAAGTGAAATAGTAGTCTTGGAGGGGGTAAGGGTTTTGAGCAAGCAATTATGACTCACATTCAAGAGGTCGCAGGTTCAATCCCTGCCGTGCCCACCATGATAGTTAAGCAGTTTTAAGGGTTTTAAGCATCGTGAACAGCTTCCTGTTGGGAGAAACAGGAAGCTGTTCACATTTTGTTCACCTGAAACCTCCAGGGATGGCAGTCATGAATTGCCGGCCTTTTTTGTGTCCCCGCCGCCGAAGAGGAAGGAGTTGAGCCGCTCCGCCTCCCGGTTGTCGAGTTTTTCCGGCAGGTAGTGGTGGTACACCCGGTAGGTGAACCGGCATTGGCGTGGCCCAGCCAGGCGCTCACCGTTTTTATATCTATACCATTGTGCAAAAGCGAAGTGGCAAAGGTGTGGCGCAGGGCATGGAAGTGGGTGTCCCAGGGAAGGCCGGCCTTATCCAGCACAGGCTTGAAGTAGCGGTTGCACAGGAAGATTTAGGGCCTTTCAAGAAAAGGCGTTAAGGGGTACTAGTTATGCAATGTTATATCTGCGGTGGCGAAATGAAAAAAATCAAGAAAGACGTGGAAGCTACCTGGAAAGGCCGCGCCATCACCTTTCGGGGTATGGATGCCTGGGTATGTGAAGACTGTGGGGAGCAGGCTTACGAACCGGAAGACGTGCGCCTGATGCAGGGCCTGATCCAGGGCACCCTTAAACAGCACGAGTATCCGGAAATTATGAATGTCGAGGAAGTGGCCGACCTGCTGCGGGTAAGCAACCAGACAGTCTACAATCTGGTTAGGAGCGGCAAGTTACCGGCCACTAAAATCGGGCGGGAGTGGCGCTTTTCCCGGAATCAAATCCTCGCGTTAGTTAAAGGTGAAAATTTTTTCGAGCAGGCAGCAGGTTTAGTAGCTCGCGAGGTGGAGGGAAGCGGCATCTCTACCAATGACACTGAAATTATTCAAAAACACCTGGCCGAGATGGGTCAGGTAAGGGGGTAGGCGTCCTGTCCTTACCCCCTTTTCATTATGCACGGGAATTGCGTTTCCAGCTCAAGCTTTCCGTTTTATTTAACTATAGGGGTATACTGTGGTATACTTAAATTAGTGGAACTGCGGGAAAGAGAATGGGGGACGAGGCTGATAACGCTGTTTTAGCAGGGGGACTAAATATGGGTACCCAACCTGACGAGCTGGCTGCTTATTACGCCAGGAAATACCCTTTGACTTTTACCGACGATTTTTCGCCAACTGACCCGTCCCTGACCGAGCGTTATAAGGAAGCCTGGCAAGTTGCTGTCATAGCTGCGGCCATCTTAAAAATGAGATATGGTGCCCCAAAAGTGGTAGCCTTCGGCTCCCTTGTTGACCGTTCCCGCTTTACGCGCTGGTCCGATGTTGATCTGGCGGCGTGGGGCATCCCGGACGACCGGTTTTACGCCGCAGTAGGGGCGGTAACGGGTCTAAGTGAAAAGTTTAGAGTTGACCTGGTTGACCCGGAAGCCTACCGGGACTCTTTACGCAGGGCTATTGAAACGTGGTGGTGAGCATATCTTCTTGCCGAAATATGGTACAGGTCTCCAACTGCATTCCTTGCCCTGTGACGGTGCGGCAGCTAGAGGATGTTTAATCTCACTTTATGAGACATTCGTCCATAAAACGGAGAGGAAGCGGCGAGAATGTGGAGAGGGTCTGGAGAGGCAAATTAAGTTATATTAAACCTGAGAAGTAAGGGCAGGTGCGATTGAAGTGCTTAATCTTTTTTGAAACCCTCTTCTTAAGTATTTCTTAAAGTGTTCTCATATAATTTTAATAAAAGGCGGTTATAGTATAAGCTGAAAGGAGGAGATCAATATGGAAGATGTAGTTACATAAGCCTCGCCTTACCATACTTTATAAAATAAAAAGTGAGGAGACGTTAATATGAGCAAATTCAAAAAATATCTAAGCTTAACTCTAGCCGCCGCGCTGATAATGGGTTTAGGCGTGACAGGCATTGCCCTGGCCCAGGGAAACGCTTCCGCCAAACCTAAGGCGAGTTTGCACCAGATTTACCTGGAAAAATTAGCCGGTGTATTGGGCATCAGCCAGGATCAGCTGGTGAGTGACTTAAAAACAGCAGGACAACAAACTGTTGATACCGCCGTTTCCGAAGGGTTAATTACCGCCGACCAGGCTCAAAAAATGAAACAGGCTATTGAACAGGGACAATTTCCCGGAATGTTTGGAGCAGGAATGTTTGGAGGAAAGGGTCATCGCCCTGGTGTTAGAGGTTTGAATAACCTGGATGCCGTTGCCTCAGCATTGGGAATAACTCCCCAGCAGCTTATGCAGGAATTTAAAAACGGAAAATCGTTACAACAGCTGGCCGCAGAAAAAGGCGTAAGTTTAGACCAGATTAAAGAAAGTATAATCAATGCCACGAAGACCAAACTGGACGAGGACGTAGCCCAGGGCAAGATAAGCCAGGATAGAGCCAACCAGATTATAGAACGCTTACAGCAGCTTGATTTGACTAAATTTCATAGCCGGGCAAAGTAAAATCTCCGGTTCTCACCTGTATAATTTTGGTAAGCAAAGGACGCCCGTACAGGGAAAGACCCGCCTCCTGTATTTAAAATAAAAGGGATAGACCTTGTAGTATTCTACGAATGGGTCTATCCCTTTTTTATAAAAACTATGGGGCTTGTTAAAGGGGAAGTTGCTGCGGTGTTAGCCCTCCATAAATTGACTTCCAACGGGCGATGGTTTACTATAATAGGCGAACTACCAGGAACTTTTGGGAGGATTAAATAATGAAGGCCAGGCTCCAACAAGACATGAAAGAAGCCTTGAAAAGCCACGATAAAATCCGGTTGCAGACTATCCGTATGGTCTTAGCCAGTATCAAAAACGCCGAAATTGAAAAAATGCATCCCCTTTCGAATGAAGAAATGGCTACCGTTATCCAGCGGGAAATAAAAATGAGAAAGGAAGCTTTAGAACAGTTCGCCCGCGGGGGACGGGAAGACCTGGTCCGGCAAACAGAGGCCGAGATCAAGGTCCTGGAAGACTACCTGCCCCAGCAGCTGAGCGATAGCGAACTAAGAGACATCATCCAGCAGACTATCAGCGAAGTAGGGGCCCAGTCGAGCAAGGAAATAGGGAAAGTAATGGCCGCCTTGATGCCCAAAATCCGCGGCCGGGCCGACGGCAAGAAAGCTAACGAAATGGTAAGGCAATTACTCGCTTAAAAGCCACCTGGCCATTACGCACCATTTAACTGCTTTGTTCAGGAACCCGTTTTTTAGCCTGCCGGTAAACGGTACCCCGGGCCAGGGCAATGTTTTCGCCGGTACTGGTAGTAACCGTCAACCGGTAGACCCCGGTGCGCCGGGTAAGGTGTTCTTCCTCGGCAGTAGCTACCAGCTTTGTTCCTACCCGGGCCGGGCTGAGATAATTGATAGTTACCGACAGGGCTACGGCCGGGTCACCGTGGGAGTTGCTGGCTAACCCTAAGGCCGTATCGGCCAGGGTAAAAATGGCGCCCCCGTGGCCGATGCCGTGGAAGTTGGCCATGTTTTCTGTGAGGGTCATGGCCACCCGGGCATAACCGGGGGCCAGTTCCAGGAGTTCAATTCCCAGAGAGCGGGGAAAGGTATCAGCAGCATACCTTTCTTTGACTGCCTGGAGGGAATCCATCGAGTCGCCCTCCCCCGAAAATAGTGGTTTTTTCAAGTCGTTTCCTGCCGGCAGGCTATGATATGATAGGTCCTGCCGTCGCTGTCGCCGCGGCTCTGGTAGTCGAGGCCGTGGTCCTCTAAAAGCTTTAATAACAGGTCGGCCTGGTGGGCATCGGCGGCCTCCATGGTAATGGTAAGGTGATCTCCGGGCTTCAGGCGCGGCAGGACGTCCCGCACCCGGGCCAGGTCGTTGCTGGTAATGGCGGTACCCATCCTTAAGGCAATATCAGGCATCAAAGGGCCTCCTCCCTGATTTTTTCCTTAGTTTTGCCAGGGAGAGGGCCTTTTAATGCTTTTATTTATTCATCACAGTCAACAGCCGCACCAGGCGTTCGGCAGCGTCGGCCAGGAGGGAGGCGGCGTTTTCCAGGCAGTAGGCCAAAGGCACCGGCCGGGGGACGATGCTCATGAAGCCTTTAATGCCATGGTCATAAACGGTGCTGGCGCCTTCGCCAATGGAGCCTACCAGGGCGACCACCGGGATGCCGTATTTCCCTGCTACCCGGGCGACGCCGGCGGGAACTTTACCATAAGCTGTCTGGCGGTTGATTTCTCCTTCGCCGGTGATGACCAGGTCGGCGCCTCTGGCCAGGATGCCGTCGAGGTCCACCGCTTCTATAACAAGTTCAATACCGCGGCGCAAATTAGCGTCCAGGAAGGCTACCAGGCCGGCCCCCAGGCCGCCGGCAGCACCGGCTCCGGGCAGTTCCCGGACATCTTTCCCCAGGTCACGTTCAATGATACCCGCCAGCCTGGCCAGGGCGGCATCCAGGCGGGGGACCATCTCCGGCGTGGCGCCCTTCTGGGGACCGTAGACGGCCGGCGCTCCCCGGGGGCCGCACAGGGGGTTATCCACGTCACAGGCTACCAGGATTTCCGCTTCCTTTACCCGTGGATCCAGGCCCTGGATATCAATGCGGTCCAGTTCCTCCAGCCCGGCGGCACCCGGCCCGATATCCTGCCCCTTAGCATCCAGGAGCTTCGCCCCCAGGGCCTGGGCCATGCCGGCACCGCCGTCGTTGGTGGCACTGCCGCCAATGCCCACAATCAACCGCCGGCAGCCGGCGTCCAGGGCCTGGCGGATGAGCTCACCGGTACCGTAGGTGGTGGTAAACAGGGGGTTACGCTTTTCCCGGGGTACCAGGGGCAGGCCCGAGGCCTGGGCCATTTCCACCACGGCGGTGGTACCATCCCCCAGGATACCCCAGGCGGCCCGGACCGGTTGCCCCAGGGGACCGGTTACGGTGGTGGTGATTTCCCGCCCGCCGGTGGCGGCTACCAGGGTGGTCGTTAAACCTTCACCGCCGTCGGCCATGGGCACGGTGACGGTTTCTACCTCCGGGAAAACCCGTTTGATACCTTCAGCTATAGCCGCCGCAACTGCGGGCGCGTCCAGGCTTTCTTTAAAGGAATCCGGGGCAATGACAATGCGTTTCATTTTTTTACCTCCAGTCGCTAGAACCTCCCTGTAAATATTCGCCGGGAAAATAAAAATACCTACCTTACTTCAACCTTGACACATAAAAAAGCCCAATTTATAATGAAATTAGACCTTCGTTAGGTGAGGCTTCTGCATAGACAGACGCCACTGCCCGGAAACGTCGAAAGACGCCAATGGGTCAACAGGTATTACCGGCTTAAGGTTCTACCTAATGTGGCTGAGAGTTATCTCTAGCTATGCACGTGCCAAAGCTCAACGAGTGGGGGTATATAGGGCTATTTATGAACTCTATGTCTTCCCACTTGGGAAGACTATTTTATTGGTTGGGAGGTGAACCCCGTGGCGCGGGCAACGAACCTGGCTCTGACCATGATTATGGCCGCCCTTTTAATCGCCTTTGCCTACTTTGCCTACCAGGGCCACCGGGCTGTTACCCTGGCAGGAGGGACAACAGTTGTTACCAGTATCGGTATCCTGCCCTATTACGCCTTCCGGTCTTTTGTGCGGATGCTGGGCGCCTATATCCTGTCCTTTATCTTTACCCTTACTTATGGTTATAAAGCCGGGACAGACGAACGAGCCGAGCGCTGGCTCATTCCCATCCTGGATATCCTGCAGTCGGTGCCCATCCTGGGGTTCTTCCCTGCTGCCGTTTACTTTTTTGTCTCCCTTTTCCAGGGCCGCCTCCTGGGGTTTGAACTGGCATCCATCTTTCTTATCTTCACCAGCCAGGCCTGGAATATGACCTTCGGTTTCTATGAGTCCCTGACGACTATACCCAGAGATCTCCGGGAAGCGGCTGATGCCTACCGGGTAAGGGGTTGGCGCCGTTTCCAGAAAATCTACTTACCCGCCGGTATACCCAAGCTGGTATATAATAGCATCATGTCCTGGGCCGGTGGCTGGTACTTCCTTATTGCCGCAGAAATTATTGCCATCGGGCCGGTAGAGTATTCCCTGCCGGGCCTGGGGAGCTACCTCATCAGGACCACGGAGAAGGGCGAGCTGATGCATACAGTGGCCGGCCTTTTAACCCTGATCATGTTAATTACCTTTATGAATATTTTTATCTGGCGTCCCCTTTCCGCCTGGGCGGAAAACTTTAAATATGAATTTGGCAGCGGCGGTGGTAACCATATCCCGGGGGGCTGGGGTTACCGCCTCTGGTGGCAGGCGCCGGGCTTCCGGGAAATCAGGTTGCTGGTGGTACAAGGCGGCGCGGCCCTGACCCTTGCTTTAGAAAGTTATGCCTCTAAACTTGAAAGGAAATTAGCAGGATGGGATTTCTGGCAGCGTTTGGTGGGGATCACCCGGCGCCTTATTTCCTGGGGCCTGGCCTTGTTGCTGGCTTACGCCCTGATGCGCGGCCTGGTGGCCCTGGGCACCCTTTTCCTGATGCCCTGGCAACCGGAGGTCTTCAGCATCCCCAGGGCCATCCTGTTTTCTTTCCTGCGCTTGCTGGCAGCATACCTCCTGTCCCTCACCTGGACGGTTCCGGTAGCCATCTGGATTGGGCACAATAAAAGGGCCTATGAAATCCTGACACCTGTGTTTGAAATACTGGCTTCAGTGCCGGCAACAGCTCTATTCCCCATTATTGTTTTTATCCTGGTAGGCCTGACGGGGGGCATGAACCTGGCGGCCGTACTGCTGGTGTTGACGGGTATGCAGTGGTATCTCCTTTTTAACCTCATCGCCGGGGTGAAAAGCATTCCCCGGGATTTAAAGGAGGCGGCGGCAGCCTTTGGCCTGAAAGGTTTCGGGTACCTGCGCCGGGTAGTCCTGCCGGCCATGGTGCCGTCCTTGATTACCGGCAGTATTACTGCCTGGGGTGGCGGCTGGAATGCCCTGATTGTTGCCGAATATGTGGTCTATGCCGGCCAGACCTATACGGCCTTTGGTATTGGCTCCTTGCTGGATACGGCTACTTATAGCAGCGGCAGCTTCCAGTTGATCTGGTCCAGTCTAATAGCCATGATGGTGACTATCGTCCTTATGAACCGTTTCTTCTGGCGGCGGCTCTATGAGGTGGCTGTCCAGCGGTTTAAAATAGAAGCCTGAAGGGGGTGGTGTCCCTGGCCTTACTGCTTGAAGTCAGTCATGTTTTTAAAACCTATACCGATGCCAACCGGTCCCTGACGGTCCTTAATGATATTTCTTTTACCATAAATAAAGGTGAATTTGTCTGCCTGGTAGGCCCGTCGGGTTCTGGTAAGAGCACCCTGCTGAGGATGGTTGTCGGCCTGGACCGGCCGTCCCGGGGGCAGATTTTTTACCGCGGCCAGGAAGTTAACGGCGTCATGGACAAAATGGCCATGGTCTTCCAGTCCTTTGCCCTGTTGCCCTGGCTGACGGTCATGGGTAACGTAGCCCTGGGCCTGGAAGCTCAAGGTATACCCCGGCCGGAAAGGGAGGCCATTGCCAGTAAATATATTGATAAGGTGGGCCTGGATGGTTTTGAAGAGGCTTACCCGCGGGAGCTTTCCGGCGGCATGAAACAACGGGTGGGCATTGCCCGGGCCCTGACCATGGAACCGGAACTCCTCTGCATGGATGAACCCTTTTCCGCCCTTGACGCCTTTACGGCCCAGAACCTGCGGGAGGAACTACTGGACCTGTGGCTGGATGTAACGTTGCCCGTCAAGTCGGTCTTCATGGTGACCCACGGCATTGAGGAAGCCGTTTTTATGGCCGACCGGGTGATTGTGTTATCGAAAAGGCCGGCCCGGATACTGGCCGATGTCAGGGTAGACCTGCCCCGCCCGCGCAATATGAAGGATGAAGCCTTCGCCCGGGTTACGGATAAGATATACTCCCTTTTATTCTAGGACCGGGTATAGGCTTTGCTTTGGATGGCGCTATTGGAAAACGCTTGAATGGCATTCAAGAGGTCAAAAATTAAAAAAAGGGGCCGGATCACCACCGTCCCCTTTTTAGTTGTTAGACGGATAAAAAACCCCCTAGCCACCTTAAAACCCTTTCTAGCAAAGGCAATTTACCTTTGCTCCAGGGGAATATACTTTCTTTTACCTATCACATTTTTGTAGGCGGGCCTGATAATCCTGCCCCCGCTCACCAGCTCTTCCAGCAGGTGGGCACACCAGCCGGAGATTCTGGCTATGGCAAAAATTGGCGTATAAAGTTCGACGGGAATATTTAACATCTTATAGACAAAGCCGGAATAGAAGTCCACATTGGGAGCGATAATCTTTTCGGTACCCTTTTTCGCGGCAAATAATTCCGGCGCCACCTTTTCAATGGTCAAGTAGAGGCCAAATTCTTCTTCCATGTTTTTCTCTCTGGCCAGTTCAGCAGCCTTGTTTTTCAATAAAACAGCCCGGGGATCAGACAGGGTATAAACAGCATGGCCGAGGCCATAGATCAATCCCTTTTTATCAAAGGCTTCCTTATTTAGAATTTTAGTCAGGTAGTATTTGATTTCCTCCTCATCGGCCCAGTCCCTCACATTTGTCTTTATATCATCGATCATTTCCATTACCTTAATATTGGCGCCGCCGTGTTTTGGACCCTTTAAAGAACCCACTGCTGCCGCAATAACCGAATAGATATCGGTTCCCGTTGAAGAGACCACATGGACGGTAAAGGTCGAGTTGTTGCCGCCGCCGTGCTCGGCATGGAGCACCAGGGCCAGGTCCAGCAGTTCGGCTTCCAGGCGGGTGTAGTGGTTGTCAGGCCTGATCATGTACAGGAAATTTTCGGCCGTGCTCAGTTCTTTTCGCGGCAGGTGAATATACAAACTTTGATTTTCATAAAAATGGACTTTAGCCTGGTAACCGTAGGCCACCATGATGGGGAAGCGGGCAATCAGCTCAATACTTTGCCTGACGACGTTTTTGATACTTAAATCATCCGGGTTTTTATCATAGGAATAAGAAGCTAAAACGCTCCTGGCTAATTTATTCATGATATCATTGCTGGGGGCTTTTAAAATCATGTCTTCAACAAATCCATCAGGGAGGCACCGGTTTTCAGCAAGGAGATTTGTAAATTCCTCCAGCCATTGCCGGTCAGGTAACTCGCCAAAAAGCAATAGATAACAAACTTCCTCGAACCCATAGCGCCCTTCCTTCTGGAAACCTTTGACAATATCCCAGATGTCGATGCCCCGGTAGAGCAGCCGCCCCTGATCGGGGATTCTCTCGCCCTCATCGAGAATGTAGCCGTGGACTTCGCCGATCTCGGTCAGGCCCACCAGGACACCGGTACCGTCGCTGTTACGCAGGCCCCGTTTGACATTATACTTCTCATATAAATCCGGCTCGATGTAGTTATTTTTTTCAGCCAGCAGGGCAAGTCGATCCAGGTAGGTCAAGCCATCTATTTGCATGTTAAAACATCCTTTCTACTAAACGGGTAAAGTTATTTATCCTCTTTATATTCTTCACCAAAGCTTATTTTCCTTTTTTGGATGGAGAAAAATTAGTCATACGTTGCCCTGTAAGGCAAAAAGCTTGTTTTGTTGATCCCTCCTGGCAGAACCTGGGGGAGAAATACTTTAAGCTGTCGCCAGGAAGCAGTTTTTATAGCTGTATCCCAGGCATAAAAGTTCTTATTAGGTGCTGAATTCTGTTCTAAGATCTGGTATAATATGATAAAATAGTGGTACCTGAAGTTGGTATCCAATAGGGGGTCATAGCCACGGTGGACGCTGGGCCTTTACCCCAGGTAGGTATAGGGATGGTCATTGGCCTGCTCGAAATGCTGGAGGATGTCCGGGGGAGGGAAGATATCTTTAAACTGGCCAGCAGTCTTTCGATGGAATTGGATGATATCGGACCGGTCATAGAGGCAGCTAAGGTGCTGGGCCTTATTGAAACTACCAATGGCGATATTACCCTGACCGGTCTGGGCACCCAGTTGCTCAATGCTGACATCAACGAACGGAAAAATATAATTGCCGGCCGGTTGCAGCAGTTGCCGGTCTTTAGAGAGGTCCTGCAGCTAATTAATTCCAGGCGTGGCCGGCAGGTGCGGCGGGATCAGGTTATCAGCCGCTTTGCCCGCCGGATGTCTGATGAGGATGCCGAACTCCTGTTTAAAACCGTCGTCGACTGGGGCCGCTTTGCCGAGATTATCGGCTATGATACCAAGGGAGAAGTTTTATACCTGGATGAGGGAGAATAAAGATTATCCAGCTGGCCCTTGACAAACAGGTCAGGGGCCAGTATAATTAACAGTGCCGTGGGGCTATAGCTCAGTTGGGAGAGCGCTTGAATGGCATTCAAGAGGTCAGGGGTTCGACTCCCCTTAGCTCCACCAGAAAAGGAAAGCAATGCAAGGGTTTTCGGAACCGTGAACAGCTTCCTGTTGACAGAAACAGGAAGCTGTTCACATTTTGTTCACCTGCAACCTCTAACGCTGGCAGTTACGAACTGCCGGCCTTTTTTGTGTCGCCGCTGCCGAAGAGGAAGGTGTTGAGCCGCTCCGCTTCCCGGTCATCGAGCTTTTCCGGCAGGTAGTGGTGGTACACCCGGTAGGTGAACCCGGCGTTGGCGTGGCCCAGCCAGGCGCTCACCTTTTTTAGTCGGCCGCGCCCTCCCGACCCTTGATCCGGGCGACAGGTCTGGCTGGCCCTGACAATCGGCCTGCCGCAAAAGAACCCCAACCCTCCCACCCATTGGCGCCGGGGAGAGCGTTTCATGTGTTAGGGAATTAATGCTGCAAGTTTTCTTCCTTTTATCGGGCGCCTTACGGCGCCCAGACCCCTCCGCCCGCGCTCCGCTGCCGCCGGCCTCCACCCGGCCGGGCCTGCGGCCCGGCCCCCGCTCCGGCCCGGCTCTGCTCCGCGCCGGCTCCGGGGCAAATATACGCGCCCACTCCCTTCGCGGCCCTGCGGGCCGCTTCGGGAGAGGGCGCAGGTCAGCTACCCATAGCCCGTTAGTTATGATAGGGCATGACGCCGTTTTTTGACCGCTGGTGCCACCCGGCCTTCCGGCCGTCAGCCGTCGGCCGGGATCCGCCAGCTGCCTGAGGGGGTGGCTGATGACCACAACCCTCCGGCACGCGGCGGTAAATCCTTAAAGACCTTTCCCGGCCGGCTTTTTTGTAGATCCCTGTTTCCTTATGGTTCATATACTCGCTTAAAATGGACAGTTTCTGGATCCCGTTTGCGAGATAACCGGTTCAAGCGGTGGAAAATAACTCCATAATATAATTAACCTGTGGTATACTTAAATTACTAGATTGCGGGAAAGAGGATGAGGGACGAGGCTACATAAAGCTATTTTAGCAGGGGGCTAAAATATGGGTACCCAACCTGAAGAACTGTCTTTTACCGACGATTTTTCAAAACCTGACCCCTCCCTAACCGAGCGTTATAAAGAAGCCTGGCAGGTTGCTACCAGAGCTGCGGCCATCTTAAAAGAGCGATATGGTGCCCAAAAAGTGGTGGCCTTCGGCTCCTTGGTTGATCGTTCCCGCTTTACACGCTGGTCCGATGTTGATCTGGCGGCGTGGGGCATCCCATACGACCGGTTCTACGCCGCAGTGGGGGAGGTGACGGGTCTTAGTGAAAAGTTTAAAGTTGACCTGGTTGACCCGGAAGACTGCCGCGAATCTTTACGCAGGGCTATTGAAAGCGAAGGGGTCGAGCTATAATTTTTCTGTATTTGCTTGCGTTTTTTAAAGAGCTATGGCAGATGGCTGTATAGAGGAATGAAACGTGATATATTTAAAGTAAAGTAATGTGCCAAGGGGGGAGTGCCAGTGGGCCTCGAGCAAAGGCTTAATGAGCTGGAAGCAAGGGTAAATAACCTGGAAAGAAAATTTAATTCTGAAATGGAAGTGGATCTCTTAAGAAAAGAATTATCTCAACCTGTGGACAGAAGTGCAGAGGATATAGAGCAGGCCTTAAAAATAATAGGTATAGGCGCAGGCCCGCGGGATATGGCGAAAAACTTTCGCCGTTATCTCTATGAGGGGAAACGATGAGCAGGGCCGTTTTTGTTGATGCCTCGGCTTGGATTGCCATAACCAACCGAAGGGATGATTATCACTTTGTTGCTCAAGAACTTTACCGCGAGCTTTTAGCCGGGAAAACCCCTTTATTTACGACTACTTGGGTAGCCTATGAAGCTCTTTCTTTGATAAAAAGCCGGATGGGTTTAAAAAAAACATTGGAGCTCTGGGGAGTATTGAATAACCAGCGGTTAGTTAAACTTGTAAGGGTTAGCCGGATAATGGAGAAAGCCGGGCTGAAAATATTCTTTGATTACCAGGATAAGACCTGGGGAGTGGTGGACTGTATTTCTATAGCTACTATGCGCTTATTAAACTGCCGGCGGGCTTTTGCTTTTGATGAGCATTTTCGTGAGGCGGGCAGGCAAAGCGGGCTGGAAATTTTACCTTGAGCCTTAGCTTATGCGGGTTCTACCCGTCTGCCGGCCGTCAGCCGTCGGCTAGGACCCGCCATGTGACTGGCGGTGTGGCTGATAGGAACGCGGCGGGAAATGATTAAACAGGTTTCGGTCCGTCAAAAAAGTTGTTCACATTTAGTTCACATACTTACCGGATCGAGCGGGATTTTTGTGGACGTGACAAAACGTCCCTGGCTGGGGAGCCTTGTAATTACTAGGTTTTGCGGTACCAAGTAAATCCTGGTGGACATCTTGAAATGGCCGTAGTCTGAATGGCATTCAAGAGGTCAGGAGTTCGACTCCCCTTAGCTCCACCAGAAAAGCAAAAGTGCCGCAGAGTGATGTGGCATTTTTATTTTTACCACCGGGCTTGACGTTTTTTAGGTGCGGTATGGGTAGTGAGCAAAGGGTAAGAGCCAGAGCAGCATAGCTTCCGGAGGGCAGGGATTTTTTATGGTCAAGTTGCCTGAAAACCTGACTAAAGCCCGTTTCCTGGCCCGGCCCAACCGCTTTACCGTAATAGCGGAAAAGGCCGGGCAACAGGTAACGGCCTTCCTGCCCGACCCGGGGCGGCTGGCTGAATTGCTGCTGCCCGGGGCCGAGCTTTACCTGGCTCCGGGAGGGCCCGGCGAGGGGCGGAAAACTGCCTACGACGTGGTCCTGTTACGCCGGGACGGCACCTTTATTTCCCTGGACAGCCGCCTGCCCAACCGCCTTTTTGCCGCCGCCTTCCAGGCCGGGAGGCTTGACCCCTTCAAAGGTTACCGGCAGCTGGCGTCTGAAGTCCGGGCCGGCTCCAGCCGCCTGGACTTTTTATTATCGGTGGGCGGGGAGAAGCAGGAAGAGAGACCGCATGGTGAGGGGCTACCGCCCTGTTATGTTGAGGTCAAATCAGTAACTTTGGTGACCGGTGCAGGGGTAGCCCTTTTCCCCGATGCCCCTACTAGCCGCGGCAGCCGCCACCTGCAGGAGTTAATGGCTTTACGGGCCAGGGGTTACCGGGCGGCGGTGGTATTCATAATCCAGCGGGAAGATGCCTCGAGTTTTACCCCTAATGAAGCCACCGATCCCCTTTTTGCCCGGGCTTTGCGGGAGGCGGCAAATGCCGGGGTCGAAGTTTACGCCTACCGCTGCCGCATCAGTCCAGCGGCGGCCCGCCTCAGCGATCCCGTGCCTGTAGAGCTAACCTGAAAATAGCCTGGACCGGGTCATCTTCGTCCACATTTCCATGCTTGTCAGAATAATCTAAGAAACGTCATAGGGGAATTTAGAGTGGCCTTAACTGGCGGCAGGATTCAATGGGTCGGTAGCGAATTTAATTTTAAGCTGAAACGTATAAAAACATTATGGAAGCAGGAACTGGTATGGCTGTTTACCGGTTGGATACATGCGGGGAAATGTGCCCGATACCGATTGTGCGCACAAAGGTCAAGCTCAAACAACTGGCCCGGGGCGATATTCTCATTGTTACCAGTGACCACAGTTGCACCAGCCAATCCCTGGCCGAAACAGTGCAAAAAATGGGGTACCGCGTCGAGGTCAGGGGGGTGGCCAACGGCATCTGGGAAGTTGTAATTGAGAAGGGTTAACCTGACTGGCCCGGGTTCAAGGTAGGGAGAAGCAGAAGAGATACATGGGGGCTGGCTAAAGGTTTAACAGAAAGCCTTCTTATTAGTTAACAGGAAACGAAAGAACTTCTTTTGCAAACTTGTGGCCGGTTTGCCGGCCGGGTAAACAATATTAAAGGTGCTGCGGAAGGAAATGCCGTCCACCTGCAGGGCCTTTAAAGTGCCGGTTTGGATTTCCCGCCGGATGGCCAGGCGGGAGAGGAGGGAAACCCCGTGGCCGGCGGTAATGGCTGATTTAATGGCGTCGTTAGAATTTAACTCCAGGACAACATTCAGGTTGGCAATGCTTAGACCCTGCCCGGCCAGGGCGCGGGCAATCACCCCGCGGGTACCGGAGCCCTCTTCCCGCAGGATTATGGGCAGGCGGCAGAGTTCTTCTAAAGTCACCCTTTCCTGGCCCTGCCAGCCGGCAGGTACAATTAAAAGGAGTTCATCTTCAGCTACACCCCGGGTGGCCAGTCCGGGCTGGTCGACAGGTCCTTCAATGAGGCCGATATCAATAGTTCTATCCAGCAACTTCTGGATGGTTTCTTCCCTGTTGCCGACCAGTAATTTGATATTGGCATCGGGGTATTTTTCTTTAAAGCTGTAAATGGTGCAGGGCAGGGCATAGCTGCCGATGCTGCTGCTGGCGCCGACAATGAGGCGTTCCTGGCCGCTTTTCCAGTTGTTGAGGTCGCGTTTTAGATTCTCAGCCAGCTGGAGGAAGGTCTGGCCGTATTCGTAAACGATTTCCCCCAGGGCCGTTAACTCCACCCCTTTGGTAGTGCGGGTAAAGAGTTCGACGTCCAGGTCATTTTCTAACAGTTGGATTTGATAGCTCAGGGAAGACTGGGACATGTGCAGGAGGCGGGCTGCTTCGGAAATGGATTTTACCTGAGCTACCGTGCAAAAGGCCTGCAGGTGGTTGAGGTTCATGACCAGACCTCCCTGATGGATGGTTACGATTTTATTATAACATATTGCAACTATCTGGTGGATAAGGCGGTAAGTACCATGGCAAAGGAACTGCAAATGGATAAACAGGTCAAGGTCAACCTCAGGTCCCAGGAACCTTACGCCCTTGGTTTAGCCCTGCTGGCGGCCGGTATCTACTGGTGGCTACAGGGACACGGGCCGGGACTGGGCGAAGCCTGGCTTTTTGGCCTGGCCTTTGGCTTTGTCCTCCAGCGCAGCCGGTTTTGTTTTGTGGCCGCCTTCCGCGATCCCATCATTACCGGTAACACCTCTTTGAGCCGGGCCGTGGTCATCGCCCTGGCGGCAGCCACCCCGGGGATGGCCCTGGTGACCTGGAGGGGGGTTACCCTGGCGGATGTTCACCCGGCAGGCTGGCATACCCTGGCCGGCGGCCTCCTCTTCGGGGTGGGGATGGTCCTGGCCGGCGGTTGCGCCAGCGGCAATTTAATGCGGGTTGGCGAGGGGCACCTGCTGCAATGGCTGGTCCTGGGCGCCTTTATCGGCGGTTCCCTCTGGGGGGCCCGTGATTTCGGCTGGTGGCAGCAGGTAAGCATTAGCCGTTCTCCCACCCTGTTTCTCCCCAAAGTGCTGGGTTGGGGGCCGGCCCTTGTTATCCAGCTCCTGGCCCTGGGGCTGATCTACCTGGGTTTAAGGCACCTGGAAAACCGGTCCTTTCCTGATTTTACTCCCGCCAGGAGGCCGCGGCAGCCCTTTCACCTGCGTCGCCTGTGGACCCGTCCCTGGCCTTACTGGACTGGAGGACTGGCCCTGGCGGTCCTGGATGTGGCTTTAATTTGGCGCGGGGGCCAGCCCTGGGGTATTACCACCGCCTTTAGCTACTGGGGCGCCTGGCTCTGGGAGGCTTTTACCGGAGCGCCGCCGGGCTGGTACTATTATTCCCTGCCGGCCCACAGCCGGGCTTTGAGCCTGGGGTTCCTGGCCGAGCCCCGTACGATCCTGGACCTGGGGATCATCGGGGGGGCCTTTTTAGCGGCCCTGGCAGCTTCGGAATTTCGCTTCCACTGGCCGCGGCGCTGGCCCCTGGTGCCAGCCGCCTTAGTAGGCGGGCTGTTGATGGGTTACGGGGCCAGGATTGCCATGGGGTGCAATATTGGTGCCCTTTTCAACGGCATCGCTTCCTTCTCCCTCCACGGCTGGCTCTTCGGTTTGGGCCTGGCCGGCGGCGCTTACCTGGGGAGCAAGCTCCTGCTCCGTTTCCTGGTATAAATCTGCAACCTATCGAAAGGTCTGGTGGCCGTCGAAGATACCGTTAGACAATTACTGAACCAAAGGGCTGTCAGGCCGCATGATTCCTAGCCAAGGGGAGCTTTTGCAGCTCCCCTTGGCCTTTACCAGGGCCATTCCAGGGAGGCAGGAGAAAGGGATGTTAACTAGTAAAATATATTGTGAAAGTAACATTGAGGGCAAATAGATGCCTGAATACATGTGTTAATAGCAACAGGTTACTTAATTGATAACGGAGGTGAGGGCATGTTAGAACAAAGAATAAGCCGGCGAACCTTCCTGAAAGGATCCCTGGTGGCCGGGGCCCTGGCCACCTTTGGCGGCAGGCTGGTGCCCCTGGGGCAGGCGGAGGCGGCAGAGGCAGCAGCCCCGGCGGCTTCCCAGGTCATCCCCACTATTTGTGAAATGTGCGGGGTTAAATGCGGTATTCTGGCCCATGTCCGGGAGGGCCGGGTATGGCGCCTTACCGGTAATCCCCAGGACCCCCAGAGCAATGGCCGTTTATGTGCCCGGGGCAATGCCGGAACCAAGACCCTCTATGACCCCGACCGCCTGAAGCAGCCCATGAAGAGGGTGGGAGAAGGGAAGTTCCAGCCCATTAGCTGGGAGCAGGCCTTTAAGGAAATTGGAGCAAAGCTCCAGGAATTGAAAGGCCGTTATGGCCCCCAGACCCTGGTCTGGCTGGCGCACCCGGAGCTTATTGCACCCCTGGAGAAGCATTTCATGGCCGCCTTCGGCTCTCCTAATTATACCGGCCATGGGCCGACCTGCTACAGCAGCCGCAACGTGGCTTTTGAGCAAATGTACGGCGGTGTCCCCGGGGTGGACTACCGTAATGTGAAGTACTACATTGCCCTCGGCCGCAACCTCACGGGAGGCATTAAAAACCCTGACATTCAAAAGATAGTTGCCGCGAAGGCAGAAGGCGCCCACCTGGTGGCCGTAGACCCGCGCCTGAGTGATTTTGCTTTCTTTGCCGATGAGTGGCTGCCCATCAGGCCGGGTACCGACCTGGCCCTGGTTCTGGCCATGATTAACGTTATCATTAATGAAAACCTCTATGATGCCGCCTTTGTAACGGAACGCACTGTGGGCTTTGAAGAATTAAAAGCCGGGGTGGCTACTTATACCCCGGAATGGGCGGCTAAAATCACGGGAATAGACGCGGCGACCATCACCCGCCTTGCCCGGGAACTGGCAGCGGCCAAACCGGCGGCAGCCATCGATCCCGGCTGGCATGCCGTTACCGGTTCCCAGTATTACAACAGCGTCCAGACGGCCCGGGCCGTAGCCGCCCTCAACGCCTTGCTGGGGAATCTCGGCGCCAAAGGCGGCCTGGCCTTCCCGCCTGGGATTAAATTTGGTGATCCCTCCGGTATCATGGGGCCCAAACCGCCGGCGGCAGCGGGGCCACGCTGGGATGGGGCCGGCAGCGAGAAATGGCCCCTCAATAAGGCCCACGGCATGATCCAGATTTTCCCTGAGAGGGTCAAAGAAGATAAACCCTACCCCATCAAAGCGGTAGTGATCCAGCACCTGAACCCGGTACGCTCCAGTACGGATTCCGGGGCCTTCATTGAGGCGTTGAAGCAGCTGGAGCTGGTGGTGGCCATCGATATCCAGATGAACGATACGGCCTACTATGCCCATTATGTGTTGCCGGAATCCACCTACCTGGAAAGGTACGACCCCCTGATGACGGCGGGCAACAAAGTGGTGTTGCGCCAGCCGGCAATAGAGCCCCTTTTTGATACCAGAGGCGCTGAAGAAATCATCACCGGCCTGGCTAAAGCCGCGGGCTTAAGCGAGTACTTTAACTTTACCCTGGAACAATATAACGACGCCCTGCTGGCTCCCCTGGGCCTGACCCAGGCGCAGCTGGCCCGGATAGGAGTCGCCGAAGTAGAAGCCAGGAAACCCGATTACACCAAACTCAAGACTCCTTCCGGCAAAATTGAGCTGGCCTGCCAGGCCTTTGTCAAGGCCGGCAGCACCCTTACCCCGGCCTGGGAGCCGCCCCTGGTGGAACCCAAGGGAGACGAGTTCCGTTTCATCCAGGGCCATGTACCCGTGCACACCCATACCACTACTGACAACAACGCCTACCTGCACGCCATCATGCCGGAAAACGAGCTGTGGATCCATCCCGGCCGGGCCGGTAAGCTGGGTATCAAGACGGGGGATATGGTTGAAGTGGCTTCCAAGGTAGGCAAGGTCAAGGTGAAGGCCCGGGTGACGGAGGGCATCCACCCCGAGGCCGTTTTCCTGGCCCATGGCTTTGGCTGCGGTGTTCCTTTAAGAAAGCTGGCCTATAACAAAGGCGCCAATGACAGCGCTTTGATACCGGTTATTACGGCGCCTGTCTCCGGGGCGGCGGCCCAGTGTGAGACCCTGGTGACGGTACGGAAGGCAGGGTGAGTTTAGATGGCTAAGTTTGGTATGCTCGTAGACCTGACGCGTTGTATAGGCTGCCACGGCTGCACCGTGGCCTGCCAGGCCAGGTGGGACTTATTACCCCAGGTGCAGTTTACTAAAGTCCACCGTTATGAGGTGGGTACTTTTCCCAGGGTCAAAGGCGGGGTGGTAACCACCCAGTGCATGCACTGCGACGACCCGCCCTGTGCCCGCGTCTGTCCTACCGGAGCTACCCGGAAACGTGCCGACGGTATTGTTGTAGTTGACGAGCAGGAGTGTATCGGCTGCCGTTACTGCCAGTCGGCCTGCCCCTATGACGCCCGGGGCTTTAACCCGGAGCGGAATATCGTCCAGAAGTGTTATTTTTGCTATGACTTTGTAGAGAAAGGGGAAAAACCGGCCTGCGTGGACACCTGTATGGCCGGGGCCAGGATTTTTGGCGACCTGGAAGATAAAGGGAGCGAGTTATCCCGGGCCATAACAGCTAAAAAAGCCGTCCAGATCAAAGGAACTTCTATCTTTTACGTACCGCCGCGGAACCTGGATCCTTCCTTCCTGCCCCCCGATCTCAAGGAATCCAGTGCCGTGCGCATCTGGCAGGATATTGTCCACCCGGGCGGGAAGACCGTCATGGGCCTGGCCGCCGGCGCCGTAGTTGCCGGTTTAGTGATCAATAATATTAAAGGAGGCGGCAACAATGCCTGAAGAAAGGGTGGAGCGCTTTAACCTGGCCGAGCGCCTGGGTCACTGGAGCCACGGCATCACTTTTGTCGTCCTGTTGCTGACGGGTTCAGCCCTGGTCTTCCGCAGCTACGCCGGCCTGATAGGCCCCGGGGGGTTGCGTCTCTTTCGCAGCATTCATCACGTAATGGCCTATCCCTTTACTTTCCTGACGGTAATTATCCTGCTGCTGGGCACACCACGCACGGCCGGGCAATGGCTCAAGGAGTGCCTCACCTGGGGCCGGGACGACCTCCGCTTTATAGCCGCTTTTCCCCGGGAATTTTTCGGCCTGAAGGTGCAGCTCCCGGAGCAGGGCAAGTTTAACGCCGGCGAAAAGCTCAATTCCCTCCTGACCATAGCCGGCTCTATCTTAATGGTTGTTACCGGCTGGATCTTGCTCCTGCGGGATAGCGTTGCCCCTGCCCTGGTGGCCTGGGCCCTGCCCCTGCACTCGGCCGGGGCCCTGGTCATGGGCGGGGTCATCCTGGGCCATATTTACCTGGCCCTGGGTCACCCCAATTCCCGGGAGTCCATCAATGGTATGCTTTCGGGCAAGGTATCCGCCAGGTTTGCCCGTGAACACCATGCCCGCTGGTACCGGGAATTAAAGGCAGGAGGAAATCAGGGGAAAAAACAGCAAAAAATCGCCTGACAGGACATGCCAGATGTTGCCCTGGAGCAATTCCAGGGCAATAATATTGTCAGAGGAAGGAAAAGTTTATTCTATGGCGAAATAACTAGCAGCTATGATCAAGCCAAGGCAGGTACAGGGGAGAAAAATAGTGACAGGTGCAGGATTCTATGCAAGGGGCGTCAGCGCCGTTATCCCGGCCTACAACGAGGCAGCTACGGTGGGTAAAGTAATTGATACTTTAAAAGAAGTGGCCAGCATCGCCGAAATCATCGTAGTCAGCGATGGTTCGCAAGATGCTACGGCCAGCGTTGCCCGCCGCCATGGTGCCCGGGTAATCGAGCTGGCTACCAATGGGGGTAAAGGGGCGGCCATGACCGTTGGTGCCCGTGCGGCCCGGGAGGATATCCTGCTTTTCCTGGATGCCGACCTCGAGGGGTTGACGGCAGCCCATGTTGAAGCCCTGGTTGTTCCTTTACTGGCCGGCAGCGCCGATATGACGGTAGGTATTTTCAGCCGGGGACGATCGCTCACGGACCTGGCCCAGGTGGTGGCTCCCCACCTTTCCGGGCAGCGGGCCATCCGTAAAGAATTGTTCCTGGCGGTGGGAGCAGAAAAAAGCCGTTTTGAGGTCGAAGTATTGCTTACCAGTGAAGCCCGCGCCCGGGGCTGGCGGGTGCAAAAAATACCCCTGGCCAATATGACCCATATCATGAAGGAAGAAAAGCGGGGGTTGTACCGGGGCATAGTCGCCCGTATGGGTATGTATAAAGACATCCTGGGCTACATCTTGCGCTTGACGCGGAAAAAGATAAAAGCGCGGCCGGTAGCCCTGTTGCTTTTACTGCTCGTGCTGGCGGTAGCCATGAATTATGATGTCCTGGCCCTGCGGGCGGCGGCAGCCGCCGCCGGGCGGATGCCTGATCTGGAACTCCCCGCTGGAGGCCACCGGATTTTGGTCATTTCCCCCCACCCTGATGACGAAACCCTCGGAGCCGGGGGCCTCATTGCTGAGGCCAGAGACCGGGGGGATGCCGTAAAGGTAGTTATTATGACCAACGGCGATGGTTTCCGGCGGGGAGTGGAAAAGTTCAACGGTCCTTTGCCGGCAGGGGCCAGTGACTTTTTGCAATACGGGCAGGTACGGCAGCAGGAAGCTATCACTGCCCTCGGGGTCCTGGGAGTTAAATCTAGTGATATCATTTTTCTGGGTTATCCCGACGGCGGCCTGGCCCCCATCTGGCTGGGTTACTGGGGGCAGGATAGGCCCTTCACCTCCGTTTATACCCGCCAGGCGGCAGTACCCTATAAACTGGCCTTTGCTCCGGGTGAGCCCTATACAGCCCCGGCCTTATTACAAACGCTGGTAGAAATCCTCAAAGATTACCGGCCCACGGATATTTATGTAACTGATACCAATGACAGCCACCCTGATCACTGGGCCACGGGGGCTTTTACCCTGGCAGCCACAGGAAAAGCCAGGGAAGAAGACCCGTCCTTCAGGCCGAATCTTTATACATTTGTTATTCACACCGGGACCTGGCAGATGTTGCCTGTAATTGAGCGGAAGGCCAAACCCCTGCTGCCACCCGGCTATTTCCTCAGCCGGGGCACGCCCTGGTATAAATTGCCCCTCTCGCCGGAAGCCATGGACCGGAAAAAGAAAGCCATTGCCGCTTATAAAACCCAGGAACTGGTCATGCCGACCTTCCTGGCCAATTTTGAACGGCCCAACGAAGTTTTCTCTCACCTTGTAGACCAGCAGATGGTACAGGCTGATAGCAGTGCCGGAGGAGACGGCGAACCCGCTTACTGGCCGGAGTCAGCCCGGGTAGCTTTAGATCCGGCCGGCGATCAGCTGACCAGGAAACTGGAGAAGGGTGGCGATTTAAAGGCAGCTTACCTCTTGCAGGCCGGCAACACCACCTTTGTACGCCTGGATACCTGGGGCCGGCCGGGCTTTCCAGTAATATATACGGCCAGCATCTACCTGTTGCCCGGTAAACCTGCAGGCCAGGTCCAGCGCTTCATCTTGCAGGTAGCCCCCGGTGAAAGGCAAGCCAGGTGGCTGGCCCGGCCGGCCGGTTATAACCCGGGGCCTGTCCGGGTAATCTACCGGGAGCACAGTGTTGAAATGGCGCTACCCGGCCTGGTACCGCCAGGAGAGCATCACCTGATGTTTGCCGCCGCCACATCTATCAGTAAAATACCCCTGGACCGGATACCCTGGCGCCTTTTACAAGTAAATGGGGGCGATATATAAATGGCGCCCCTCCTCTTTGGCCTGGAAGAAGAAGTCTTTATTACCGAACCGGGCCGGCCTACCCTCCAGTCGTTGTATTACCTGGCTCGCCTCCTCTGGCGGGACCCGGCCGATTATTATACCCATACCGCCTGCAACTTTACCAGGGGTAAGGATTTACGTTTTGGCCTGATGAGCGGTATAGAAATTTCTACCAGGGCCTTTACGGAAATCCCAACCCTGCTGGCCGATCTAGAACGCCGCCGCCGGGAGCTGGCGGCCGTCTGCTCCGGCCTGATCGTCCCGGTGGGGCACCTCTTCGACCGGGAGGAGCCTACCAATATCTGCGGCATGCACGTTCATATCAGTGGTTTCCCGGATCGCGAGCGGGCCTACCGCAACCTGGTCTACTTTTTACCTCTCCTGGCCTTACTGGTAATCAACTCTCCCGTTGCCGGCAACCGTTATTACGGCCGGTCCTACCGCTGGGCGGAGGCCTTTGCCATCGGGCCTTTAAGGGGGGACAGGCGTTACCGTTTCCAGGACCTTATCGAATCCAAACGCCTGGGTACCCTGGAGATCCGGGTTTTTGACCCGGTGTGGGACCTGGCACGCATCCGGATTCTCCTGGAGTGTATCCAGGCCATCCTCATGGCTGATGCAGATTATCCCGGTGATATAAAGGTTTACAATAGCCTGCGCCTGAAGGTAGCCAGAGAGGGTTACATAGAGGAGTTACGCCCGGTTTACCGTGACTTAACCCGGCTCCTGCCGGTGCCGGAAGACCTGTTCCGCCGTACCCCTGCCGACACCGTTAAGGAACTCTGGCTCCAGGAGGGAACCCTGGCCACCTATGCTGCCCTGGATAATGCCTACCGCAATGGGATTTTAAAGCCCCGGCCCCTGCGACCGGGAAAGGTCAGCTGGCCCTTGATGCTGGCGGGCTTTTGCGGTTATTATTTACCCAGGATGCCCTATAATATCAAGAAAGTGTGGTCGGAATGGTGACCTTTTTTAAAATCCTGGCCGTCCTTGCCGCCATTAGCGGGGGCATCTTCTGGTACCTGCGGAAGATATGGTTTTATCGCGACCCGGTGCGGGTGGCACCGCAAGAAGAAGGGGCCATCCTGGCCCCGGCCGACGGCAAGGTGGTCTATATCAAGCCCTTTCGTCATGGCGAAGTGGTAGCGGAAAAACTGGGCCGGCCCATTCCCATTGAAGAAATAATGAAGGCGCCGGGCTTTGGCGACCGGGGCTGGGTCGTGGGTATCTACATGTCGCCCCTGGACGTCCATTTTAACTACGCTCCCATTGATGCCCGGGTGGAGAATATGGTCCATACCCCGGCCAGGGTTAATTTACCCATGGTTGACCTGTGGGAATATATCCGCCTCACCTATCTCCGGCGGGCAGTAGATCTCTTTAGCCATCGCTATCGCCTGGTAAATGAACGGTTGACCATTTTTTTAAGGGGCCGTGACATTCAGCTGGCCATAGTCGAGATTGCCGATAAGTTTGTCAATAAGATCAACTGTTTTATTTCTCCCGGCCAGGCCGTTACCCGGGGCCAGAAGGTTTCCTTTATCGAACGGGGTTCCCAGGTAGACCTGGTTATCTTCAGGGAGGATGTCGAGTTTGCCGTCCGGGTAGGCCAGCAGGTTTACGGCGCCCGGACGGTGGTGGCCCGTTACCGGCCGGCAGGCGGGGTAGAGCAGTGACAGCCGTTCACGTCTATGTAGTCCTCTTTGGCCTGCTGGTCATCGAAGGCACAGGTGTGCCGGGTATCCCCTTTGAACCGGCCTTCCTGGCCGCCGGTTATTTAATTGAACGCGGGGAGATGAGCTTCTGGGGGGCAGTAGTGGTTGGGACCGCCGGCAATCTCCTGGGCAACTTGCTGGGCTACTGGCTGGGGGCCAGGCCGGGGCGCGGTCTAATCGAGCGTTTTTTCCACTGGGGTTGGGGTCAGGATGGCCTTGCTACAGCCCGTTACTGGTTGGGCCGCTATGGAGCGGCAGTGATTATTTTCGCCCGCTGGTTCGGTCCCATCAGGACGCCTACCATCCTGGCGGCGGGAGTCCTGGGGATGGAGGCCGGCATTTATACCCTTTATTCAGCCCTGGGGGCCTTTACCTGGACCCTGGCCTGGCAGTATGCCAGCTGGAAGGGGGCCCATTATCTCCTGAGGTGGTGGTACTTTTACCGCCGCTACGCAACCTGGTGGATGGATATCCTGCTGATCCTGGTACTGCTGGCCATTACTGCCGGTTCTATCTATTATTGCTGGCGGCGCCGGCGTATGGGAAGAAATGGAAAAAAATTAGGTTGACAAATCCTTGCGCCTTATGTTAGAATTATCTAGAACAACTTAATAAAGCGTGCGCTGAATCCCTTTTAAGGGAACGGGGGAACCAACTTTTTGGGGTGAATCCTTGTACAAGGTAGGGTTAGCTTTCGACCCGAACCCGGCAGCTAACTTCGTAAGCGTGGAAAGTGTAAGAGGTAGAATACCCCTTTAATCTCGTGTACACAAAACCCCGGTTCAGGCCGGGGTTTTTATTTTACCTCAGGAAAGGAGGCGGCCTGTTGTGCATATTTATCCAAACAAAGGGAGGCTGGTGAGCAGGGAAGCGAGGAGGGAAATGGCCCTGCAAAGGGCAGCTGAGTTAAAGGCCAGGATTATTGATTACCTGGATGCCAGGGAGGCCATCCCCAGCGGTTTGGAAGCCGCAGCGGAGATTGAAGCCAACCGGCAGCGGATTATGGCCTATTTTGGTGCCGGTGAAGATGACTGGCAAGATTGGCGCTGGCAATTGCAACACCGGATTACCTCGGTTGCCGTCCTGGAGGAATTAGTTCCCTTAACTGAAGCGGAAAAGGAAGCCATCAAGCGGGTCGAGCGTACCTACCGCTGGGCCGTTTCGCCCTATTACCTTTCCCTCATGGGCAAGGATGCCGCCTGCCCCATCCGGCGGCAGGCCTTACCCAGTGCTGCCGAACTGGAGGATAATACCGGGGTACTTGACCCCATGGATGAAGAGTTAACGTCACCGGCACCGGCCATTACCCGCCGTTACCCCGACCGCTTGATTATTAACGTCACCAACCAGTGTGCCATGTACTGCCGGCACTGCCAGCGGCGCCGCAATATCGGTGAAGTTGACCGGGGCCGCAGCCGCCGGGAGTTAGAGCAGGCCCTGGAGTATATCCGCCGCAATGAAGAAATCCGTGATGTCCTGATCACTGGCGGCGATGCCTTAATGCTGAGTGATGCCATGATCGACTGGTTGTTAACAGAACTGGATAATATCCCCCATGTGGAAATCAAACGCCTGGGCACCCGGGTGCCGGTTACCTTACCGCAGCGTATTACGCCGGCATTGTGCCGGGTACTGGCCAAGCACCCGCCAATTTACCTCAATACCCAGTTTAACCACCCGCGGGAGGTTACGGCGGCGGCGAAAGCGGCCTGCGACCGCCTGGTGCAGGCCGGGGTGGTCCTGGGGAACCAGGCGGTTTTATTAAAGGGCATCAATAACCATCCCTTTATCATGAGGAAGCTCAACCAGGAACTGCTGAAAATCCGGGTACGGCCCTACTATATCTTCCACGCCAAGCCGGTTAAAGGGACGACCCATTTTATCACCTCCATTGATGAAGGCGTGGAAATAATGGAGAAGCTGCGCGGCTATACCTCCGGGCTGGCCGTACCTACCTATATAATCAACGCTCCCCACGGCCTGGGCAAGACGCCTATCTTACCCCAGTATGTGCTGGCCCGCAATGATAACCAGGTTGTCCTGCGCACATGGGAAAAACGGACCCTCTTTTACCCCAACCTGGGATGCCAGAAAGAGCAGGCTGAGGCTTAAAACAAAAGCGCCGGGCGTTTCCGGCGCTTTTTACATGCCCTCTCCCTGATGGGGCTCGGTGACACATTAAGATCTAAATAAACATAACACCTTTCCTGATACCGGACCATGATTTACCATAATCTCATAGCAATATTCGACATGAAATAACAGAACCCTTGTCCATTGACCATTAAATTTTCCTGTGGTAGGATTAAGATTAGGTTAAATATAAACCAATGTAATTATCAGGAAGGAAGATAAAAAATGAATGATCTGTTAATCAGGCGTGCGCGGCTCATGGATGAGCCGGGGACTGTTGATGTAGCCATTAAGGACGGGTATATTGTTGCCGCCGGGGGAGGGGTGGCCGGTTCGGCCCGGCAAATGGTAGATGCGGCAGGGAGACTCCTGATACCGGCCTTTGTCGATGCCCACACCCACCTGGACAAGGCCCTGATGGCGCCCCAGGAAGGCGCGGGCTCCCTGGCAGAGGCCATCGAGGATTTCCAGAGGCGCAGCCGGAATATGGATAAAAACGATTTTGTGGATCGCGGCCGCCGGGTGCTTTTAATGGCCCTGCGCCACGGCACGACAGTCATGCGCACCCATATTACCGTTAACGAGAGCCTGGGCCTTAAGGCTGTAGAAGCTGCTTTGACCCTTAAAGAAGAATTCGCCGGGAAAGTCGACCTCCAGGTATTTGTCATGGCCAGCGAACTGGAACCGGCACCGGCACCCCCATTGCGGGAGCTTTTCGAAGAGGCCCTGCGCCTGGGGGTAGACGGCCTGGGCGGTGCCCCCCACCTGTCCGAAAGGATGCAGGAATGGGTAGATTATATCTTTGACCTGGCCGTGCGCTATAATGTCTTGATTGATTTCCACGTTGATGAGACTGATGCCCCTTCGGTTGCCTCCCTGGAGTATATAGCGGCTAAAACCATCCAGACCGGCTTCCAGGGCCGGGTGGTGGCCGGTCACTGCTGCGGCCTGGCGGCTGTGGATGAAGAGAAGGCCAGCCGGACCATTGCCGCAGTGAAAGAGGCAGGCATTAGCGTTATTACTTTACCGTCCTGCAATCTCTATCTCATGGGCCGCCGGGATAAGGGTCTGGTCCGGCGGGGGGTCACCAGGGTCAGGGAGCTCCAGGCAGCGGGAGTAAATGTAGCCTATGCTTCCGACAACATCCGCGATGCCTTCCGCCCCTTTGGTAACGCTAATATGCTGGAGGAGGCCCTGATTACCGCCCAGGTACTGCAAATGGGAACGCCCCTGGAGCTCAAAAACGTTATGAAAATGGGCACCTATAACGCCGCGGCCGCCATTGGCCTTAAAGCTTACGGTGTTAAAGCCGGTGACCGGGCCGACCTGGTTCTCCTGGATGCTACCAGCCCGGCTGAAGCTATCATTGGGCAGGTTGAAAAGGTCTGTGTCATAAAGGGCGGCCGGGTAGCAGTGCGGAACGACAAAAAAAGCGACATCATTATTTAGCGGTTGCGTCAGGGAAAAGCAGCGGTTATACTACAAGTAGCAAGCACCATTTTTTTACTGTGGAGGAATGAACTTGTTAGTAGATCTCAATCCAATTGCCTTTCACCTGGGACCTATAGCGGTGCGCTGGTACGGCATCTTTATGGCCCTCTCTTTCTTGGTGGGTTCCTGGTACCTGTACAGGGAGGGCCTGAGGCGGGGCCTGGAAGAAGACTTCCTCCTCAACCTGGCCATTATTGTCATTATCTCCGGCGTTATCGGGGCACGGTTGATGTTTGTCCTGGCCAATTACCCCACCTGGTTCCTGACAGACCGCATCCAGATACTTAAAATCTACGAAGGTGGCCTCTCCTGGCACGGCGGCCTCCTGGGAGGCTTCCTGGCCGGCTGGCTTTATGCCCGCTGGAAAAGGCTTGATGCCAACCAGCTGGCGGACCTGGTGGTGCCGGGCCTGGCCTTCGGCTATTTCCTGGTGCGTATCGCCAACATCTTTAATCAGGAAGTATTGGGCCGGCCCACGGATTTCTGGTTTGGCCGCTGGCCGGCCCAGGTTATCGGTTCGGCTATTGGCCTGCTTCTCCTGGCCCGTTATTTTTATGTCCAGAGCAAAAATCCACCACCCGGCTACCAGTTCTGGTCCTTCATCTTCTATCACCAGGTTTTGCGGGCCGTTATCGAGGAAACAGTACGGGATAACCCGCTGGATGTGTGGGGTTATATTGTTCCCCACTGGGGCCTAGGTTTCTTTACCCTCACCCAGATTACCACACCCCCCATACTCCTTTTAGCCTACTACTTCATGCGGCGTTCCCGACTGGCGACGCGGTTGAGGTATCGAAGATAAGGACCTCAAAATTTTAAACAAAATATAACGCAGACTTTATTTGTCTTTAACCTGGGAGGGTTACAATAAAAATTGCCAAGAATAAATTGCCAGGGAGGTAATGAATATGCGGCAAAAACTAGTAACCCTCCTCAAAGATTGCCTGTATGTGTTGGAAAAGGTGATAGATGCCCCGTATGAGCTGCGGCAGATGCAGGAGCAGGTTGAACGCAAGATTGCCGAAATGAGGAAGGAGCAGCAAAGCGGGGGTAAAAAAGTTGCATAAAAAAACATAATGGCGGGGTCCAGCTTCAGAGCCGGGACCCCGCCTTTAATTTTACGGCGGTATTACTTTTGGAACGGGCCTGCCAGCCCCGCACGGTATTTTCGCCGTAAAAGACGCTGGCATTATTTTTAACGCTGGCCAGATTAATCTTCCCCAGGTATATTTCGTTTTCATGCTGGGACTCCTTTCTTACTCCAACAGTTTACGCAGGGAGGGTTCAGCCAGCCATTCATAACAATGATGTCCGGGTGGAACTACAGGGAAACATTTTGCAGCTGGAAGGGGAAATTAAACCTGACTCCCAGTTGTTGCCGGCAATCATGGTGCACAGGCAGGAAAGGTGACGGGGCAAATTCAGCCGCTCCCTTACCCTGCCGGCAGTAGTAAATATTAAAAGCGCCCGGGCTACCTACCAGCGCGGCATCCTGGAGATTCGCCTGGCTAAACTTCCCGGCCATCAGGGCGAAGCTTTGACTATTGATTTTCTAAAATAAAACAGTTTGATGTGGTACGGCCCAGGACCCTGGCCCGGTGGAGCGGCGGTCGCGCACGTAGATGCTGCCCGGCTGAAGTTTGGCATATTGTTTAAGTTCGGCCGCCACCGCCGCCATTTCCAGGTGATTTTTAAAAGTGCGCTGGCGGCTGTCCACAAGGGCCAGGGAGACGGTCATGAGGGGGAAACACTGCTTTTTTCCCTGGCGGTCGTAGGAGCAGATATAGCCCTGGGAGCGGTCGGCAGGGTCATAAAGATAAGGGGTGTGCCGGTCGAAGTTGGCGATTATCTCCTGGCAGACGGCGTCCGCCCGGCCGGGAACGGTAATAATTACAAAGTCATCCCCGCCGATATGGCCCGTAAAATCCCCGGGAGCTCCATGCCGGGTTACAGCCTGGGTAATAATGTCTGCCAGCAGGCGGATTGTTTGATCGCCCTTTTCGAACCCGTATTTATCATTAAAGGCCTTGAAGTTATCGATATCGATGTAGATTAAGGTAAAGTCCTCGCCGTCTTGCAGGCGGGCGTTAATTTCTTCTTCAATGCGCCTGTTTCCCGGCAGGCCGGTGAGGGGGTTGGCACCCCTGGCCAGCTCGATTTGCGTTTGGGTGATGGTATCCAGGAGCCGCTGGATGGAGATGATGCCGGCGTATTTTTTATCCTGGACCACGATGATATCGTCATAAAGGCGTTGCATGGGACGATGCATGGCGAGTTGAGAGACGTTTTCCAGGGGCAGGTCGACATCTACGATGAGAGGATTGGCATCCATGACGGCCGTGAGCGGGCGCCCCAGGTAGAGGGCGACGCCGTAATGAGAACCCAGGTGATAGTAGAGCCTGTCCCGCGTTAAAAGGCCAACAGGCCTGCCGGCGTCGACAACGGCTACGCTGCGCACGTGTTCATTAGTTTTAAAAAAGGCATCAACTTCATGGGTTAAAGTCCCAGAGGTAAAGGTAATGCCGTGCTCCATAATTTGCCTGGCCACGTGTACTCCCCTGGGCAGGCGGCGAAGTTCCTTACGCTCGCGTAAAACGGCCTGGACCTTAATGTTGATTGTTGGGGCCGGATAGGACGGGCAGGCGATAAAGAAGCCCTGACCGTAAGGCACGCCGAGTTCTGCAAGGGTAGCCAGTTCGGCTTCGGTCTCGATACCCTCGGCGATAATATTGGCCCCTATTTTACCGGCAAAAGCCAGGAAGGTTTCTATCAGGGTCCTTTTTATGGAGGAAAGGTGAATGTCCTTGACCAGGGACAGGTCGATTTTGATAAAATCCGGTTGTACTTCGGCCACTGCCTGGAGGCTGGAATACCCTGCCCCGGCGTCGTCGATGGCAATGAGGTAACCCTGGCTGCGGTAATGGTCTAAGGTTTTGGCGAAGCTAGAAAAGTTTTCAATTGAGGTGCGCTCGGTGAGCTCGAAGACGATCTGCCGGGGCGATAAACCCACCGAAGTTAAAAGTTTTATGGTCTCGCCCCGGCGGAAGAGGGGGTCGTCAATGACACTAGGGTTGACATTTAAGAAAAGATGGCCATGTGATGGCAATATGGGGGCTTTCTGGAGGGCAAGTTGACGTACAATTCTTTCCAAAAGGTAGAGGGAGCCATTTTTCACGGCGAAGTTAAATAAATTGAGGGGAGAGGCAAAGTAACTTCCTTCCGGGCCGCGGGTCAAGGCTTCATAGCCGAAAATTTCTCCCGTATGTAAGGAAACGATGGGTTGATAAACTATTGCCAGGCGACCATGAGTTAAAATGTCTTTAAATTCTTCTAAAAGCTCCAGGATCTCCACTTCCGGCATATCTTTAGCAAATTGCATAGCCTCTTTAATACCTGCATAAATCCGGCTTTCAACTTCCTGGCCAGGACCAGGAGCAAGGTGGGCGTAACCGGCGTGCAGCTTAATTTTTACTTCCCGGCATCTATGGTTCAGTAATTGTTGGGCCTTCTCGCGAAAAGCCTGCGTTTTTTCAAAAAGCTCGCGTGTCGAAGGGTTTTTATCTTCAGGTAGCGAGAAATAGATGATAAAATCATCGCCGCCTAAAGATTCCATCCCCAGCATAGCTCCGATAGAAATATCTCCGGCTGCTTCCTTCAGGACAGCAGGGAGGAGGCGTAAGATGCGGCTGCAGGTCTGGGGGCCATAAATAGACTCCACTTCATGGAATTTAACGATGTCTACATAGATTAAGCAGATCCTTTCACCATTTCTCAAACGGCCGGCAATCTGGCGGAATAAAGGGTTGTCCCTTCGCCAGAGAGTTTGGCCGTCAAAATTTTTGCTGGCATGGGGGTATACTTTTTCGCCCAGCCGGTGCAGGCAGTCGGCAAAAGTGCAGATTTGAGCAGCTAAAAACGGGCGCCAGGACAAAGCCTACCCTCCCACGGGAGTATTGCAACTCTATTTTAAAAGGACAATTTTAGCTAGAAGTTAAGCTCAACTTATTTTAAGGTTAAAATTGGCGGCTCCAGGTATTGATTTTTTATTAACAGTAATTTAAACGGGCCTTAGCCGTAAGTTTATAAAGCTCTAGTAAAATAAAAACTTGAAGAGAGAAGGAACGCCAGGTTCATTTTAATGAGGCTAGAACAGGTAAGGGGAGGACCCGGGTTGAGGCATAGTTTAAAGCAAAGGTTAATATTTTCATTTTTATTGCTCTCCCTGCTGCCGCTGGGCCTGTTGGGAACCGTAGTTGTTTATATATTCAGCTCTGCCCGCGCCGCCGAAGTGCAGCAGCAGCTGCAGGGCACAGCAGCTGTTCTCCGGCGGCAATTGGAGATGGAAATTCAGTCCTGGGTGGGTGAAATCAGGGAACTCGCCGTTTCCCAGAATGTACGCTCTCTGGATCCCCGGGGAGCGAAAGACGTTTTACTGTATAAAAAGTCGGTCACCCCGGTCCAGGAGGCCCTGACCCTGGTAGGGGGCGATGGTTCGATTATAGCGGCCACAGACAGATATGATGGGGCCAGCCTGGCGGGAAGAGATGAGGTAGAGCAGGCGTTAAAGGGGGAAACGGTTATCAAGGAAACGACCGCTGGCGGGACAACTTTTCTTACTATAGCCGTACCCGTTAACCCTGACGGCGTGAAGATAAAGGGTGTACTTCTGGGCGACTTTGCCCTCAAGACGCTGGAAGACGTGTTGAAGAGCGCCCATACTGATATATCTTCGGTCTACCTTTTAAATGGACAAGGGAAGTTATTGATCTCCTGCCAAGAGGAGGCAGATACCAATTTCCAAACCTTTGCCGCTCGTGAAATTGCCGCCGGTAGAGGTGGGACGGGAAGGTACCGTGATTACAAGGGGCAGGAAGTGTTTGGCGCCTTTTTACCCCTGCAAGAAATCGGCTGGGGTGTGGTGGTAGAAAGAAAGGTAGCGGAAGCTATGGCTGCTGCCAAGGGTATAAGCATTTTTCTGGGGAGCGCGCTAGGTTTAATTGCTATTTTTGCCTTCTTGCTGGCCAGGAGCCTGGCCGGCAGGCTGATGCGCCCCCTGGAAAACCTGGTGGAAGTTTCGAGCCGGGTAGCCCGGGGAGAACTAAATGTCGAGGTTAAAAGCAGGGGGCAAGACGAGATCGGGAGACTCAGTTCTACTTTTGCCCTGATGGTTGGAGGTTTAAAAGAGATTGTTGGGAAAATTACCGACAGTGTCGCTGAGGTAACCGGTGTGGCGCGGACACTGGCCAGCGGCGCAGCGACGGTCCAAAAGGCAAGCGGTGAAGTAAGAGCGGCTCTGGCCGGGGTTGCAGCAGGAGCAGAGAAGCAGGCTGAAGGTGTAAACGTAGTTGTAGAGACTTTAAATCAAATTGCCGCCGGCATGGAGCAGATTGCCGGCCGCGCCCTGGCCATAGCAGGGGAAGGTTCGCAGATGGGTGATATTGCTGCCCAGGGGGCAAGGAGCATGAACCAGGTAACCAGCCAGATGGATGCCATTCAGGCGCAGCAGGACAACCTGGGGCAATTTATCACCAGCCTGACGGGCAGGGTGGAAGAGATCAGCCATTTAGTCGGCGTGGTTGGCAGTATTGCCGAACAGACCAACCTCCTGGCCCTGAATGCCGCCATTGAAGCAGCACGGGCAGGAGAACTGGGACGGGGTTTCGCCGTGGTGGCCGCAGAAGTAAAGAAGCTGGCCGAGGAAGCGGGGCAGGCAGCCCGGGATATTACGCGTAAGGTCCAGGTAATTCAGGAGGAATCTGGTAATACGGTAAATGCCATGGCGGAAGCCAGGCGGCAGGTGGAAATTGGTGGCAAGGTAGTGCGGCAGGCAGAAATTGATTTTACCAACATTCGTTCCGCCCTAGGAAGAATCCTGCAGCAGGTAGAAGATATATCGGCTTCCATCCAGGAGATTTCGGCCGGCAGCCAGGAATTAAAACAAGCAGTGCAAGAAATAGCCGCCATCTCCCGGCAAACAGCCGGGTTAACTGCCGGCGTAATGGGGGCTCTGGAACATCAAGAAGAAGCTGTACACCAGTTACATACTGAAACCAGTACCCTTGAGGAAATGTCCGCCGGGCTGCAACAGGCGGTAGCCTCCTTTAAAACCTGAACTGGATTTAACTAATTTTAACCCGCAAGCGGGCTGTAAGGCTGGCAATTAACAAATATTTTACCTTATTTTTAAAACGGGGCAACCTCGGCTTTACTCCATCTTAAACTCCCTTTGCTATGATATAGGCACCAAATCTTAACAGGGAGGTTTTTGTCAATGCCCTTTTGCGGCTCACGGGTTACCCGTAGTTGTTACCAGAAATTGTTATCCCTGGTCCTGGTAGTTACCTTGCTTGCTGCTGCTTTCCTGCCCCTGGTGCCGGCTGAAGCAGCGGCAACGGCCAAAAACGTCATTATCCTGGTTGGGGACGGCATGGGTGCCAGCCATACGACCCTGGCCCGCTGGTACAAGGGTGGTCCCCTGGCCCTTGATGAGATGGTCAGCGGTGCGGTCCGTACTTATTCAGCGGAATCTCTTATAACCGACTCCGCCCCGGCAGCCACAGCCTTTGCCACCGGCTATAAGTCAAACGACAAATTTATCGGCATTGCCGCCGCTAGTGTTACCGTCCCGGGAGCGGCCTCCCTCAACGCCGGCGACCAGTACAGGCCCCTGGCTACCGTTCTTGAGGGAGCCAAACTCCTGGGCAAAGCGACCGGTCTAATTGCCACCTCCAACCTGCAGCATGCCACACCGGCAGCCTTCTCTTCCCACTGGCACAGCCGCAGTAATTACGAAGAAATTGGGAAACAGCAGGTTTACGAGCAATTAGATGTTGCTCTTGGTGGCGGTAAAAAGTACCTTTTACCTAAAGAGCAGGGCGGTACGCGCAAAGATGGTTTAAACTTGTTAGATGAGCTGAAAAATATGGGTTACACCATTGTCAGCAATACCCAGGAACTACTACAAACTAAGGCCTCTAAGGTGTGGGGCCTCTTTGCCGACGATGCCATGGCCTATGACTTTGACCGCGACCCGGCTAAAGAGCCCAGCCTGGCCCAGATGACCCGCAAGGCAATCGAAATTTTGTCCCAGGATCCCGACGGTTTCTTCCTCTTTGTCGAAGGTAGTGAAATCGACTGGGCCTCCCATGCCAATGATCCTGTAGGCGTCATCAGCGAAACCCTGGCCTTTGATGCCGCTGTGAAGGAAGCCCTGGACTTTGCCAAAAAAGACGGCCAGACCCTGGTGGTGGCCTTTACCGATCATGGTAACGGCGGGATGAGTATTGGTAATAAAGCCAGCGATAATACCTATTCCAAGCTCAGCTTTGAGCAGGTCATTGAACCCCTGCGTAAAGCCCGCCTGACTGGCCAGGGAGTGGAGGCCAGGCTGAATGCCGGCCGGAGTAATGTTGTAGAAGTCATGGCCAAGTACTATGGGATAACTGATTTAACAGAAGAAGAGATTGCTGCCATCCGCAAGGCCAAGCCCGGTTCTCTGAATTACGTAATCGGCCCTATGATCAGCAAGAGGGCCTACATCGGGTGGACTACCAATGGCCATACCGGCGAAGATGTCTTCCTCTATTCCTACGGGCCGGGGAAATTAACCGGTACGGTTGAAAACGCAGAAATCGGCCGGAAAGTGGCCGCAGCCATGGGGCTGGATCTAACCTGGCTGAACAAGGAATTATTCATACCGGTGCGCCAGGCCTTTAAAGATGCCGCCATCACCTGGGACAACAGCAACCCCAACCTGCCCAAAGTAATAATTGAGAGGGGCGGGAAAAGGGCCGAGTTGCCGGTAGGAACGAACCTGATGCGCATTAATGGCCAGAAGCATTACCTGCCCGGGGTGATAGTTTATAGTGAGCCGAAAGGCGTTACCTATATCCCCAGGGCGGCAACGCAACTGTTAAACTAGGGTTTCCTGATATAATATCGGCCGGGGTTATTTCCGCCCCGGCTATTTTAATTTGAGCTTCCAGCGGGCGCCGGCCATAAGGACTTTTAACAAAATTTTAAGTCAAAACTAACGTTACTTTAACCCCGAGATTGTACAATTTTCTTAAAAGCACTGGTAGCGAGGGGATATTAATGACTAAAATTCTAGTGGTGGATGATGAAGTGGCGATTCAGGAACTGGTACGCTATAACCTGGAACGATCGGGGTTTGAAGTACTGACGGCCCCGGATGGGCCTACAGCCCTGGCGAAAGCTGAACAAACGCTACCGGATCTCATTATCCTGGACTTGATGCTACCGGGTATCGACGGCCTGGAAGTATGCCGCCGTCTTAAGGCCAACAAGGCGACGGCAGCTATACCCATAATTATCTTGTCAGCTAAAAATGATGAATTAGACAAGGTTCTGGGACTGGAACTGGGGGCCGATGATTATGTGACTAAACCCTTTAGCCCCCGGGAGTTATTGGCCCGGGTTAAGGTATGCTTACGGCGTTTGACTTTACCTGACGGCATTGACCAGCCCCGGCTGCAAGTAGGACCCTTCTTAATGGAGGTTCAGGAATATCGTTTTTACATAGCTAATACAGCTATCAAATTAGCACCTAAGGAATTTGAACTGATGCATTACTTTCTCCTTAATGCAGGCAAAGTACTGCGCAGAGAGCTGTTACTGCAAAAAATTTGGGGTTACGATTACTCTGCAGATACCCGGACGGTAGATGTCCACGTCCGCCACTTGCGGGAAAAAATAGAACCAGATCCGGCCAACCCCATCTATATAGAAACCATTCGCCGGGTAGGGTATCGTTTCCGGGAAATTGTTGATTAAAAGTTTACGATTATTTTATAAATCCTTAACCAGGGATTCATTAAGGGATAATTTAGCCATAACATCAACCTTTTATAATTATATTAGCCTGGTAGTTACCTGCTGGCCATCTTAATTCAAAGGAGGAGAATACTTAGTGCTAAGTAAAAAGAGCAAGTGGGTAGTCCTGCTGGTAATGGCCCTGGTAATGGTACTGGTAGTGGCTGGTTGTAACAGCGGTAAGGGCGATGCTGGTAAGACGCAGGGAAGTGCTGACAACAAGCAGGCCCAGGAAACTAAAACCGTAACCTTGAATGGCGCCGGCGCGTCTTTCCCATATCCCCTTTACAGCAAGTGGATTGCCGAGTATCGCAAGGTGGCTCCTCATGTAACCATTGACTACCAGTCCATCGGCAGCGGTGGTGGCATCAAGGGTATCACCGAGCAGACAGTTGATTTCGCTGGCAGTGATGCCCCTATGAAAGACGACCAGCTGGCCAAGGCCCCTGGACAGATCTTCCACATTCCCACGGTTATGGGTGCCGTCGTAATTACTTACAACCTGGAAGGCGTCAAAACGGGCCTGAAGCTGACCCCGGAAGTCATCAGTGACATCTTCCTGGGTAAAATTAAGAAGTGGAACGACAAGGCCATCAGTTCTTTGAACCCGGATTTAAAACTGCCTGACAAGGACATCACCGTTGTTCACCGTTCCGATGGCAGTGGTACCACCAACATTTTCACCGATTACCTGAGCAACGTAAGCAAGGAATGGAAAGAGAAAGTAGGGAAGGGTACTTCCGTTGAATGGCCTGTTGGCATTGGTGCCAAGGGTAATGAAGGCGTAGCCGGTACCGTTAAGCAGACGCCGGGCGGTATTGGCTATGTAGAACTCGCCTATGCTGTCCAGAACCAGCTGCCTTACGCTTTCATCAAGAACCAGGCCGGTAAATTTGTTGAGCCGACCCTTGACACTACCACTGCTGCTGCGGCTGGCTCCGCTGCCAATATGCCTGAAGATATGCGGGTTTCCATCGTCAATGCCCCCGGGGAAAACTCCTATCCCATTGCCGGGTACACTTACCTGCTGGTATATAAAGACCAGAAGGATAAAGACAAGGGCACGGAACTGGTGAAGTTCCTGTGGTGGGCCATTCACGATGGTGAAAAATATGCTAAAGACCTGCTCTATGCGCCGTTGCCCGACAACGTCGTTAAACTGGCGGAAGCCAGGATCAAGCAGATCAATTACCAGGGCGAACCTCTTTATAAGTAAATCCTCAGGCAATATTGCCGGGGATGAATGGCAGTAATTACTGGACGGGCTGGAAGCTGAAACTTGATCCATACCAGTTGGAAAAGCCGCGCGTGGCGCGGCTTTCATAATCCTTAACATGATATTAACCTGGAGCTAATTTAAACATAACACCAGTTTTTTATAATATCCTGTGGACAGGCAGCAACCTGCTGGTGGTATATTAAAAAATAGGAGGAGAATTTTAAGTGGCGAAGAAAAGCAAGCGGGTAGTTGTGCTGGTAATGGCGCTGGCATTGCTGATGTTGGTAACCGCTTGCGGCAAGAGCGGTGAAACCGGCAAAGCGCCGGCGGGTAGTACCGACAGCAAGACTAAAACTGTAGCTTTGAATGGTGCCGGCGCGTCTTTCCCCTATCCCCTTTACAGCAAGTGGATTGCCGAGTATCGCAAGGTGGCTCCCAATGTAACCATCGACTACCAGTCCATCGGTAGCGGGGGCGGCATCAAGGGTATCACCGAGCAGACAGTTGATTTCGCCGGCAGTGACGCCCCCATGAAAGACGACCAGCTGGCCAAGGCCCCGGGGCAGATCTTCCACATTCCCACGGTTATGGGTGCCGTCGTAATTACCTACAACCTGGAAGGCGTTAAGACGGGCCTCAAGCTGACCCCGGAAGTTATAAGCGGTATCTATTTAGGCAATATTAAAAAATGGAATGACCCGGCTATAACTTCCATCAACCCGGAAGTCAAGCTGCCTGATCAAGAGATCACTGTCGTCCATCGCTCTGATGGCAGCGGTACCACCAACATTTTCACCGATTACCTTAGCAACGTAAGCAAGGAATGGAAAGAAAAAGTAGGGAAGGGTACTTCCGTTGAATGGCCTGTTGGCATAGGTGCCAAGGGTAATGAAGGCGTAGCCGGTACCGTTAAGCAGACGCCGGGCGGGATTGGCTATGTAGAACTCGCCTATGCCGTCCAGAACCAGCTGCCTTATGCTTTCCTTAAGAACCAGGCCGGTAAATTTGTTGAGCCGACCCTTGACACTACCACTGCTGCTGCGGCTGGCTCCGCTGCCAATATGCCCGAAGATATGCGGGTTTCCATCGTCAATGCCCCCGGGGAAAACTCCTATCCCATTGCCGGGTACACTTACCTGCTGGTGTATAAAGACCAGAAGGATAAAGACAAGGGCACGGAACTGGTGAAGTTCCTGTGGTGGGCCATTCACGATGGTGAAAAATATGCCAAAGACCTGCTCTATGCGCCGTTGCCCGACAACGTCGTTAAACTGGCGGAAGCCAGGATCAAGCAGATCAATTACCAGGGCGAATCCCTTTATAAGTAATATCCTTATTGTTTTTCAGGGGAAGGAACCTTGGAAAACAGGCAGCAGGGGAATTCATGAGCCTGGCTCATGATTTCCCCTATCTTTGCTTGCGGAAAGAATTTACCCTGGCAACATGTTTAATTTAGAGGAATTCAGACTGCAAACAGCGAATATCAACATTATTTACATTGGGTCTCCATGGTATTATCTAGAAAGTTGGCGGAGGATTATAAATGCAAATGCCAAGCCCTAAAAGCAGGCGGTGGGGAGACAGTCTCTTTCGCGGCCTTACCTTCCTGGCGGCCCTGGGAATGATAGGCCTGGTGATGGTTATTGCCGTACAATTAATCAGAGGGTCCCAGCTCGCTTTTACACACTTTGGGCTGGGGTTCGTTACCGGTTCCAGGTGGGACCCGGTCCACGGCGCCTTCGGGTCTTTACCTTTAGTTTACGGCACAATAGTCTCCTCCTTAATTGCCCTGCTCATTGCTGTACCCTTGAGCCTAGGAATTGCTATTTACCTCGCTGAACTGGCCCCCCACTGGGTGCGCACCCCCGTTTCTTTCCTGGTCGAACTCCTGGCAGCCATCCCCAGCGTTGTTTACGGCTTATGGGGCGTATTTGTCCTGGTACCCCTGGTACGGACAGCCTTAGAGCCATTTTTGCAAAGAACACTGGGCTGGCTGCCCTTTTTTCAAGGCACTTATTATGGTTTCGGCATGCTGGCGGCCGGCATTATCCTGGCCATCATGATTATCCCTACTATTTCTGCAGTTTCCCGGGAAGTTTTACTGGCTGTGCCAAACTCCCAGCGGGAAGCCATGCTGGCTTTAGGTGCCACCCGCTGGGAGACGATTAAGATGGCTGTCCTCCCCTATGGCCGTTCAGGAATCCTGGGTGCTGTGATTCTCGGGCTGGGACGAGCCATTGGCGAGACCATGGCCGTGACAATGGTCATCGGCAACCGGCCGCAGATTTCCCCGTCGGTTTTTGAATTGGCCCAGACCATCGCCAGCATTATTGCCAATGAGTTTAGCGAGGCCTTTGACGAACTGCACCTGTCGGCCCTGGTGATGGCGGGGCTGGTCCTCTTTGTTGTTACCCTGCTGCTGAATATCCTGGCCCGCCTGCTGGTCTGGCGAGTGGCCAGGGCACCGGAAGGGGTGACCAGGGAATGATTGCTGGGCGCGATCAGCGGCGCAAGTTTAGCAACAAGCTGATGTTGGTGCTGGCCGCAGCTGCCACCGTACTGGCCCTCCTTCCCCTGGGCAGCATTCTGCTTTATGTAGCCACCAAAGGCCTGCTGGCCCTCAACTGGGACTTCTTTACCCAGCTTCCTAAACCTGTAGGAGAACCCGGCGGCGGCCTGGCCAATGCCATTGTTGGCACCTTAATTTTAGTTGGGCTGGCCTCTGTAATGGGGATACCCCTGGGCATCATGACAGGTATCTACCTGGCGGAGTTCGGCCGGGGACGGCTGGCCTGGCTGGTACGGTTCACCTGTGACGTGATGACAGGTATACCTTCGATCATCGTAGGCATCGTCGTTTACGGGACCATTGTCGTGGCCATGAAACGTTTTTCCGCCATTGCCGGTGGGGTGGCCCTGGCCATAATTATGCTGCCCCTGGTAACCAGGACGACGGAAGAAATGCTTAAACTGGTGCCCAACAGCCTGCGCGAGGCCTCCCTGGCCCTGGGGGCCTCCCAGTGGCGCACTACCTACAGTATTGTCCTGCGCAGCGCCATGGGGGGGATAATCACCGGTTCTCTCCTGGCGGTGGCCCGGGTTGCCGGCGAAACGGCACCCCTGCTGTTTACGGCCTTGAGCAGCCGCTACTGGCACACCGGCCTGGACCAGCGGATTGCCTCCCTGCCGGTGTACATCTACACCTATGCCACCACCCCCTACGAAGAAATGCACCGGCTGGCCTGGGGGGCCGCCCTGGTGCTGGTGGCTATGGTCCTGGTGACCAGCATCGCCGCCCGGCTGGCAGGTCGCCGGGCCGGTGGAGGGAGGTAGTTAGCAAATGGATACCAGGTTACTGGTGGAAGATTTCAGCGCCTGGTATGGCCAGACCCAGGCGGTAAAAAACGTTACCCTGCCGGTATATGCCAGCCAGGTGACCGCCATTATCGGGCCCTCGGGATGCGGGAAGTCTACCTTTATTCGCTGCCTGAATCGCTTGCACGAGGTAATCCCGGGAACCCGCACCAGGGGCAGGGTACTTCTGGACGGCCAGAACATCTATGACGATAAAGTCGATCCGGCGGAAATCCGCCGGCGGGTGGGCATGGTCTTCCAGAAACCCAACCCCTTTCCTACCATGTCCATCTTTGATAATGTAGCGGCTGGGCTGCGGGTGCACGGCCTGCCTCCCGGGACTACCGCTGAGGAAGTGGTGGAGAAAAGCCTGAAAATGGTAGGGCTGTGGGACGAGGTTGCGGACCGCCTCCAGGATTCGGGCGTCAGCCTGTCCGGGGGCCAGCAGCAGCGCCTGTGCATCGCCAGGGCCCTGGCCGTGGAACCGGAAGTTTTGCTCATGGACGAACCGTGCTCGGCCCTGGACCCTGTTTCCACCCTGAAAATAGAAGAATTGATTAAAGGCCTGAAAGAAAAGTATACAATTGTAATTGTAACTCATAATATGCACCAGGCTGCGCGGGTAGCCGATTATACCGCCTTTTTTCTTAACGGCCAGCTGATAGAGTATGGTGTCACTTCGGATATCTTCACCAACCCCAGGGACCAGCGGACCGAGGACTATATAACCGGTCGTTTTGGTTAAACACCCGGTCGCGCTTTAATGTACGACGGTTGCTTTCCACGTAAAAACGTGATATGCTAATTTACGTGGAGGCGGTTGCCTGTGGAAAATCAAAACGTTACTATATCATTGCCTAAAAATCTGTTGCGTCAGGCAAAGCACCTGGCTATTGAGCAGGGCATTTCCCTGTCCGGCCTTCTTGTACAATTATTGGAAGAAGCAACAAAGAAGGATGACGAATACAAAAAAGCCAGGGAGCGTCATCTAGCCTTGCTGGATACCCTGGACCTCGGTAGCATGGGAAAAGCGCAGTGGAGCAGGAGCGAACTGCATGAGCGTTAGCCGGGAAAAACAGTTCGTTGATACGAATATACTGGTTTACGCCCATGACATTTCCGCCGGCACCAGGCACGTAAAGGCTAAGGCCCTGCTTACGGAGCTCTGGAATTCTGGTAATGGGTGTTTAAGTATCCAGGTGCTACAGGAGTTTTATGTTACGATAACCCAGAAGGTATCGCGGCCGCTGGCGCCAGAAACGGCCGCCAGCATCATCAGGGACCTTGCCTGCTGGCAGGTCCACACGCCTAAGCCGCCAGACGTCCTGGAAGCGATTGAAATCCAGATGCGCCATAAAGTGTCCTTCTGGGATGCCATGATTTTACGCAGTGCCCAGGCCCTTGATTGCAGTACCCTCTGGTCCGAAGATTTAAACCCGGGGCAGCATTACGGTGCAATACGGGTTTTGAATCCATTTTTAGAGTAATCGTGTAGCCCGGGTTTTTAACCCGGCCGCCAAAATTGTAATAGGCCGCCTATCGGGCGGCTTTTTTACTGCCTTAGTTATTAACTGGTGCCTAACAAAATAGTCATATTACTTTTGTAGTGTGAAAGAAAAAATTTTTTTATGAAGCAGCAGGAATTTAATAAAACACGTCGAATAAGTCTATTAAAATCGATTGCAGAGATATCGCTGAGATATACATATTATGTCGAGAAAAGGATTTCAGATGCTTTATGGTAAAAATGATTGAGGTTGCTAAACTGGCGCGGGTTTCACCATCCACAGTATCCAGGGTATTGTCCAATAGTCCTTACGTTTCCGAAGAGACACGGCAAAGGGTTCTGGAAGCGGTTAAACTTTTAGAGTATAAACCCAATAGATTGGCCAGTAACCTTCGAAAAATGTCATCTAAAACAGTAGTAGTAGTCTTACCTGATATTACCAATCCTTTTTTCTCTAAAATACTTCAAGGGCTTGAAGATGTAGCCCGGGAAAACGGCTATCACGTTCTCCTTGGAGATACGGGTAATAGCCTTAAACTTGAAAAGGATTTCATCGATCTGGTCAGAGAGAGGTTTGTTGACGGGTTGATTTTAGCCACGGCTAGAATCCGAAAAGAAGAGATATTGGCTATCAGCCAGGAAATGCCGGTGGTTTTAGCCTGCGAGTATGTAGAGGGTTATGATATACCTACTGTTTCTATAGATAATATCAGCGCTGCCCGCCAGGCTACAGAACATCTTATAAATCTAGGACACCAAAGAATTGGATTTATTACTGGACCACTGGGGGTTATTCTTAGCAGGGATAGACTAAAAGGCTATCGTCAAGCATTATTGCTTCATGAAATTCCTATTGAAGAAGCTTTAATCCAAGAAGGAGATTTTTCTGTAAAATCAGGGTATGACATTATGATGAAATTTCTAGCGGTAAATCCGCCGCCCACAGCGGTGTTTGCTTCCAATGACGAAATGGCTGTGGGGGCGATGAAGGCAATTAAACATAAAGGAATGCGTGTTCCTGACGATGTGGCGGTAATCGGTTTTGATGATATTCCCTTGTGTACCCTTGTGGAGCCAGAACTGACAACGATTGCACAGCCGAAATATGAGATTGGTATCCAGGCAATGGAGATGTTGCTTAAAATAATTAAAGGGGAGATGCTTGTTAAAAGACAGATAGTCCTGGCTCATCAATTGGTGGTACGTGAATCTTGCGGTTATAATTTATATAGGCAGGGAGGTGAAGTTGAAACGAATATTCATACTTAAAATAACAAATTTGTGCAGAAGACTTTTAAGGGGAGGGATATATTAGAATGAAATTGGGTTATCAAACAAATACGTGGGGGGGCGTGATCGGACACCCTGCAGGAGTGACATCTGTAAAAGATGCATATTACCTTGCTAACGGTTCTACAGAAAAAGCAATCACAGAAATAGCTGAAGTGGGGTTTGAGGGGGTTGAGATTTTTGATGGAAATTTAATACAATACGAAGCGGAAACGGAAAATTTAAGTGTAGTTTTGAAAAAGAACAATGTAAAACTTGTAGGTGTTTATTCAGGTGCTAATTTTATTTATAAAGAAATTTTACCTGATGAACTGAATAAAATCAAGGCAGTTGCTAAATTAGCGAGCTTATTTGGTGCCGAACATTTAGTAGTTGGAGGTGGTGGAATAAGAACAACCGGTCCCCAAAAAGACGACTATCTCTTATTAGCCGAAGGGTTAGATAAAGTAGTTAAAATAGCTGAAGAATTTAATCTCGTAGCAAGTTATCATCCACATTTAGGAACACTTTGTCAGTTTCCGGAACAATTAGATATCCTTATGCCGCTTACAAAAATAAATTTATGTCCTGACACAGCTCATTTAGTAGCTGGAGGGGGAGACGCATTAGCGATTGTAAAAAAATATATTGATAGGATTAAATATATTCATCTTAAGGATTATAGAGAAGGAGTATTTTTGCCCTTGGGGGAAGGGCAAATTGACATTCAATCAATAATAAAAGTTTTAAAAGATGCTATGTACGAAGGATGGTTAATTGTTGAACTAGATGCCTACGATATTCCTAAAAAGGGCGCAGAAATTAGCTATCGATATCTTAAAGATTTAATTTAGCAATAGAGGGGTGGCAATATTTACTTTTAAAATTATATATACATGTTATCGAGATTTCTTAATTAACGATTTCAAGATTAACTTCAAACTTCAGAGATAGGAGGATATTTATCTATGAAAAAGAGAAACGTACTAGCTTTATTTTTAGTGATGTTTATACTTAGTATAGCTATAAGTGCATGCGGTCAACAAAAAGCCCAGCCTAATAAAGACCAGCAGCAAGCAGCTACTCAAAGTAAAGACAGTGAAGACAAGGGTTTACCGCCTTTACCGCCTTTAAAAGAAGAACAAGTTTTAGGAAAACCTGCAGGACCACAAAGTCTTGAACTTACTCCGGAAGAAGTTGCCAAGTTAAAAGAAATGAAGCCTTTCGTAGGTTACTCTGTACATTACGGAGACATTGCTTCTGAGAAAGTAATAGGTCAGGCTATTAAGGAAACCGTGGAATCCTTTGGTGGAAAATATATTATGACAGACGCCCAACGCGATCTGAATAAACAGATGTCCGATATCGAATCGATGATATTACAAAAGGTGGATGGGGTGATAGCTATTGGGGTTGATACTGCTGCATTTGGACCTGCGGTAAAAAGATTAAATGAAGCTAAAATCCCGGTTGTTCTTGGTGGGGGGCCTCCTAATCAGGGAGAATTTGTAAGTTTAGTTGACCCTGATGGTTACGGCGGTGGTTTTACGGCTGGAAAAATGTTAATCAAGACATTAAAGGAAAAAGGGATACAAAGCAAATCATTGGCGACGATAGGACTAAGGGCATATATTTTGACATGCGAACAACGAGCTCGTGGCTTTGAGGATGCTGTAAGAGAAGAAGGATATAAAATAGTTGCAAGGGGTCAAGCTGATACTGCTGATCAAGCACAACAGGAATTTGAAAATATATTAACTGCTCATCCTGATGTTGTAGGTGCCTTTGGAGTATATGAAACACCTGCCCTTGGAATGGAAGCTGCAGTTAGGACATTGGGTCGAAATGATGTCTTTATAGTTACCCATGATCTAAGTGAACATCTAGCACAACAATTTGCCCAGGGGAAAGGTGCAGTGATATTCACCTCCTCTCAGGACCTGTATGCTGAAGGTAAATATAAAGCTCTGGCATTATTAAAAGCGCTGGCAGGTGGCAAAGTACCTAAATATGTAACCATACCAACCCTGCCTACTTCCCCATCTAACGTTAAAGAAATGTATCAGAAAGTATTTAACAAGCCCTGGCCATATAATTAATTGTTATTGAAGTTTATTAGGCAAACTTATGTAGGTTAGCCCAATTATGGGCTAACCTACATAAAGGTAAAAAATACAAGAGTTACTCCTCGTGTAGCCTATCATGATGAATGAAAAACCGTTCATATAGATTCACATAAAATATTGGAGGAGATTTATACTCCTTGGGCATCAGGGGGTTGGTGAGATATTTTGCAAGACTATGTATTAGAGATGAAAAATATAACAAAAATTTTTCCAGGGGTAAAAGCAATAGATGATGTTACTTTTTCAGTAAAAAAAGGTGAGGTTCATGCCCTATTGGGGGAAAATGGGGCTGGAAAAACAACACTCATGAAAATTCTTGCCGGAGTGTATCGGCCTGAAAAGGGTACTATTTATTTAAACGGGCAAAAAGTTCAAATAAACTCGAGGAAAAGGGCTCAGGAATTAGGAATCGCAATGATTTTCCAGGAGCTAAGTGTCTTACCTAATCTTGATATTGCAGGGAACCTGTTTTTAGCTAGAGAAAAGAAGAAAGGAATACTATTAGATAACAAACAAATGGAAGATGAGGCTAGGAGTATATTAGAATATCTAGGCTTAAAATTAAACCCTAAAACTATTGTAGAGAATTTAAGTGTTGGTGAAAGGCAGCTTGTTGAGATAGCAAGGGCTATTACAAGTAATGCAAAGATCATTGTAATGGATGAGCCAACTTCAGCTTTAACGCAGGATGAACAAGAAAAGCTTTTTGGCGTTATAGATAAATTAAAAAAACAAGGTACGGCTATAATATATGTTTCACATCGTATGGATGAGATTTTTAGAATAGCCGATCGTATAACGATTCTAAGAGATGGCAAGAAAGTTAACACAGTATTAACTCGGGATGTAAATAAAAAAGAAATTATTAGTATGATGATAGGTGAAAAAGAAGTAGTTGATGAGCTATCTAAACGTAAACAGCATAGTAAAAAATTTGGGGAACCATTATTAGAAGTAGAAAAGCTTACAGGGAAAAAAATCAATAACGTTAGTTTTAAAGTACGTAGCGGCGAAATTTTAGGTTTGGCAGGACTTTTGGGAAGCGGAAGAACAGAAATTTTAAGGGCAATTTGTGGGTTAGATAACAATATCTCTGGGAATATTAAAGTGGATGGTAAGAAATATAATATAAAATCCCTCCAGGATGCATTGCGCCTCGGAATTATTTTAGTTCCAGAGGATAGAAGAAATGAAGGCATAATTCCTGGGATGTCCGTAATGGCAAACTTAAGTCTAACCGCACTTGCAAATATATTTCCCAACGGGATTATAAAATTTAAAACTGAACATCATATCGCCAGCAAAAATATCCAAGAGTTAAATATACAACCTTGTGATCCATATAAATTAGTTGGGAAATTAAGTGGTGGTAACCAACAGAAAGTCGTTATAGGGAGATGTTTAAACCATAACCCTAAAATTTTATTATTAGATGAGCCTACCCAGGGGATTGACATAGGAGCTAAAGCTGAATTGCATGCTTTGTTTCGTACCCTTGCGGAAAAAGGAATGGCAATAATCATCGTTTCATCAGAGTTACCAGAACTAGTATCTATAGCCGATAATGTTTTAGTTTTATATGAAGGACAGGTGAGAGCTTTCCTTAGTGGGGCAGATATAGAAGAGAAAAAGATTTTATATTATGCAACTGGAGGTTTTGAAAGTGAGTCTGGTGCAAGAGGATTATAAAACAAAAATAGCAAAGTTAACAGCTCAATCACAAGTAATTATTTTTCTGGGGCTTATTATTGCGGTAGCTATTTTTAGTTATTTATCTCCTTATTTTTTTAGCGTAAGGAATTTCATGAACATAATCCGGCAAATGTCAATGATTGCAATAGTGGCTTTCGGGATGACTTTTGTAATCATTGCAGGAGAAATTGATCTTTCCGTAGGGTCTATTATCGGTATAACGGGAATGGTAGCAGCTATTAGCATGAAAAACGGATTAAACCCAATTATTGTTATAGGAGGGGCCCTAGTATTAGGGGCTTTAATTGGTCTTTTAAATGGATTGATGGTAGTAAAGGTAAAAATCACGGCTTTTCTTGCCACTTTAGTTACAATGTCCGTTTTACGAGGGTTATCATTAGCATCTACTCCTGGATCTGCACCAGTAACAATAAGTTCCTCATTATTTGTTGAGATTACAACTGCTAATATAGGTTTAATACCCATAGTTTTAATTTACCTGATTACTATTTTGTCCATCCTACATTTTGTTCTAAATAAAACAGTTTTTGGTAGACATATTTACGCAACGGGAGGTGGTGCAAATGCAGCAGCCCTGGCAGGTGTTAATATTCAATTCATCAAGACGATGGTTTTTGTTATTAGCGGCCTACTAGCTTCATTTAGCGGTCTCGTTTTAGCTGGTCGTTTATCAGCTGGAGTCCCTGATTCTGGGACAGGCTGGGAACTTGACGCAATCGCGGCAGCAGTCTTAGGTGGAACCAAATTTAGCGGTGGACAAGGTTCAGTGATCGGAACTTTAGGTGGAGCGTTAATTATGGGTGTTGTAAGCAATGGATTAACATTGCTTGGCATGACTTATGCCTACCAATTAATAATTAAAGGGTTAATAATAGCCCTGGCAGTTATACTAGATATTTGGGTTAGACGTACAGAGGTTTAAATTACTATATGGAGGTAATTAAACATGAGTCAATTTGAATATCTTTTTACTCCGTTTACTCTTGGTAACGTTAAGTTGAAAAACCGGATAGTTTTTGAACCCCATTTTAATGCTTTAAGCAGTGAAGAGGGTATGCCCACCGAAAGAGATGCTTTATATTTTGCTGAACGTGCAAAAGGTGGAGCAGGTTTAATTATTATGTACGCAGTTGCCTGCACTCAGTCGGGGAAGATGTCAACTCGTTTCATCCACGGTTGGGACCCGGAAATTATTCCTAGTTTAAGTAAATATGCCGATCTTGTTCATAAGTATGACAGCAAAATCTTTGGTCAAATTAACCATGGTGGACATACAACGTTAATGAATCCTCCACAACTTTTATTTGCTCCAACACAAATGCCAGAACCATCAAGCCAATTTAACACGAAAGAAATGGAGATCGAAGATATAAATGAAGTAATTGATGGTTTCGTTAAAACCGCACAAAATTTTAAGAAGGCAGGGTTTGACGGGGTTGAAATAAAAGTCGCCCATGACGGACTATTGCGCTCTTTTGTTTCGGAGTTTTTTAACCGACGAAAAGATAAATATGGTGGATCATTTGAAAATCGTTTAAGACTGCCTATGGAAATTATCCATGGAATTCGTATGGCTGTTGGTCCCGAATACCCAATTGGTATACGCCTTTGCCTAGATGAATTTACACCATGGGGATATAACCTTGATTATGGAATTGAACTGGCCAAGGCTTTTGAAGAAACTGGTGAAGTTACCTACATTAATACCGATGCTGGTACTTTTTCTAGTTTCTATATGGAAATTCCACCTGCCGCAGTTCCCGCAGGGTTTGCTGTCTATATGAGTGCAGCCTTAAAAGAGAACATTAAGTTACCTGTTATAGCATTTGGGCGTATCAATGATCCAGTTCAAGCAGAAAAAATCCTAGCCGACGGGCATGCTGATTTAATTGGTATGGCCAGGCAATTAATAGCTGATCCTGAATTTCCCAATAAGGCTCGCGAAGGTCGTTTAGAAGAAATTCGTCATTGCATAGCTTGTAACGATGGTTGCATATATCAGGTGATGCAAGAAAAGCCGATACGTTGCATCCAAAACCCAGCTGCAGGGCGAGAAAAAACCCTAGGTATAGGAACCTTAAAACCTGCTGAGATTAAAAAGCGAGTTGTTGTCATTGGTGGTGGCGTTGCCGGGCTAAAAGTAAGTGAGATAGCGGCCTTGCGTGGGCATAAGGTTATCCTATTTGAAAAGAAAAATGAATTGGGAGGACAAGTACTCCTTGCCAGTAAGTATCCCCTGAGAGACCAGCTTATAGAAGTTACTTCTTATTTAATTAAGCAAATAAATCGTCTCGGAGTAGAAGTTAGACTTAATACCGAAGCAACTCCCGAAGATGTATTAGCTTTAAAACCCAATGCTGTAGTAGTCGCAACAGGTTCTTATTCACCCAGATTGGATATACCTGGAGCAGAACAAGAAAATGTTTATAGTGTTTACGATGCCCTTAAAGAGGATGCTTCTATTGGTAATAGAGTAATGGTAATTGACCTTAATGGTCATTGGAAAGCCGCGGGGTTGGTTGAATATCTGGCAACGCAAGGCAAACATGTGAATGTAGTAACACCTCTAGTGTTTTTTGGACAAGGTTTAGAGCCCAGTAATAGAGTTATGCTTTATCAAAGGTTATTCACAATGGATGTTATAATGACGCCACATCATGAGGTAACAGCTATAAAAGGAAAGACCGCGACACTAAAGAATGTTTATTCGGGTCAAGAAGTCGAAATGAGTGATTATGATACTTTTATATATGTTATTCACAACCGTTCCCATGAGGAATTATATTACGCCCTAAAAGGTAAATGTCCGGAGCTTTACCGCGTTGGCGATTGTGTAGCACCACGTATGATTGAACAGGCCATTTGGGATGGAGAAGAAATCGGGCGTAAATTGTAAACAGGAGTGAACATGAGTTGAGTAATAATGTCCTTGCCTTTATAGAAGGAGAAGAAGGACACATCTCAGAAGACAGTAAAAGTATTTTAAAGGAAGGTAGACGTTTAGCCGACGAAATGGGTGGCACCTTAGTGGGTGCCACCCACCGTGGAAGTATATTAAAAGATCAATTGAATAACACTGGGCTGGATGAGTGCTGGGAATTGCCCTTAGGAATTACTGATGATCCCTGCGGGCAATTAGCAGGTCTAGCATTAGCAGAGTTAGCAAAAGATATACAGGCCAGGCTTATACTAGCAGCACATACTATGCTTGGGGAAAGTGTATTGGCTACCGCAGCAGCCTCTTTGGGAGGAGCATTTTTCAGTTCATGTAGGGAAATTTCAATTAAGGATGCCAACTTTAATATCCACCGCATAACATGCGGAGGCAAAGTAGATGAGATACGCACCCTTATTTCAAGCGTTTGTTTGGGAACTGTCATTCCAAGTGGTACAGGTCGTAAGCGTTTTACGGGAAATAAAAGTGTAGAATACCGAGAGATGTTGACTTTAATAAAGGGCGCGGTACCTGAAATAACTGGAGAATTCAAAGCCCATCCTGATGAAATTGATCTGACTGAAGCCGAGTTTATTGTAGCTATTGGAGGTGGCGTGGGAGATCGAAAAGGATATGAAATGGCAGCAAGATTTGCAAGTCTTATAGGCGCTACCCTTGGGGGAAGTCGAATTGCTGTAGATCGAGGCTTTCTCCCTAACAGCCGTCTTATCGGCCTTACCGGGCATGAGGTAGCACCCAAGATATATATTGGTATAGGTATTTCAGGCGCTCCCCATCATCTAAATGGTATTCGAGATGCCAAGGTAATTATCGGGATAAACAAGGATCCAAACGCTCCTTTACTAAAAGCTGCGGATATTGCTGTTGTAGGTGACGCTTATACAATACTACCCGCACTAATCGAAGAATTGGGAGGAGAACTCTGATGGTAAAGCATTTCGATGTTATTGTAGTTGGTGCTGGATTAGCGGGTAGTGCTGCAGCGTTGACAATGTCACGTTCGGGTTTAAATGTATGTTTAATTGAACGTGCTACATCCCCTGGAGAAAAGAATGTAACTGGCGGCGTGTTATATGGAAGAGTACTTGATGATTTGATTACAGATTGGCAAAATAAAGCTCCCGTTGAGCGATGGATTGTCAAGAATGGTATCGGAATGATTACTTCTAAATCCTTAACCTTATTTCAGTTTGAGACAGAGGACTTTTATAATCCACCTTATAACTCTTGCACCATTAATAGGGCCAATTTTGATCTTTGGCTGGCTCAACAGGCGGAGGAAGCGGGAGCTACCTTAGTAACAAATACTTTAGTTGAAGATCTTATTTTTAAGGACGGTTATGTGAAAGGGGTAAAAACACAACGGCCAGATGGTGAGTTGGAAGCGGATATCGTTATCTGTGCCGATGGTGTAAATTCTTTATTAGCTCAAAAAGCTGGTTTGCGCAAAAAAGACATTTCACCCCATGAGGTTGGGATAGGGATAAAAGAAGTATTGTTACTACCTATTGAAAAAATTAATGAACGCTTTGGGCTTGAGGAAAATCAGGGTAGTGCCTATGAATTTATTGGGACCTTTTTAAATTGCGTGCATGGTGGGGCTTTCCTTTATACCAACAAAAAGACTTTATCCTTAGGAATCGTTGTTAATCTAGGTTCATTACAAAAAGCAGCCGTGCAACCTAGTATGCTTTTAGAAGAATTTAAGGGTCAACCCCAAATACAAAAGTTTATAGAAGGCGGAACGTTAGTGGAGTATTCTGCTCATATGGTACCGGAGATTGGTTTAGAAATGGTGCCTAAATTATACGGTAATGGTGTTATGGTAGCAGGGGATGCTGCAGGTTTTGTTGTTACTAATGGTTTTACTTTTGAAGGGATGAATTATGCTCTTGCCTCTGGTAAAGCTGCAGGCCATACTGCTGTACTCGCTATGAAGAACGGTGACGTATCAGCAAAAGCTCTGGCTGCATACCAGGATAAAATTAACGAATCATTTATTGGTAAAAACCTTGAAACATACAGGAAAGTTTATCATGTTTTAGGTAACCCCCGCTTGAGACAGGAATACCCTCAAATTATTGAAGAGATAGCAAAAGAGCTATTTCTCTTTGACGACAAACCGCGCATCAAACTAGCAAAGATGGTTAGAAGCGTAGTGGGAAACAAGGTATCAATGTGGCAAGTTATTAGAGATGGTATTGACATGTGGAGGTACATGTAATCTATGGATATACTGGAAAAGCTCATGCGTGTATATTTTATTTCAGATGAAAGACCCCATATAACGGTTAATAAATCTATCTGCCAATCATGTTCCAGTAAAGAATGCCTTTATGTTTGTCCGGCACAACGTTATACTATGGAGGCTGAAGGTATTCAATTTGTTGCCGATGGTTGTTTGGAATGTGGTGCGTGTCGTATCTCTTGTAAATCAGGAGCCATAACCTGGAATTATCCTCGAGGCGGCTTTGGTGTTCGTTTCCGTCTAGGATAAAGAAGTTTAGCGAAAGGGCGACAAGAAGTGAGAATTGCCGTTTTAACTCGAGAACAAATAGTTCCTGTAGGGTCTCCAATTTTTGCTGATGATAATAGAAATTTGAGTGATGTTAATGTAACTACATTTACAGATGTCTCAGATCTTGCAGCCATGAGAACAGCTGTTTCTATAAAAGAACAAGTACCTGGAACGACGATAAGCTTATATTACCTAGGTAAAAATATTTACACCCTGCGCCACATTATGGCTGTGGGTGCAGATGAAGCGACAATGATACAAGTTGATGATGATTTAGATGCATTAACAAGTGCTCAAATGGTTACCGAAGCTCTACAAAAAGATAAATTTAATTTGATATTGACGGGCCAACACGGGGCTGGAGGAGATGGTACCGGGCAGGCTATTGCCAATTTCATTGGCTTAACACTAATAACAGCGGCGGTCTCCATTGAACCATCTTTTAAGGATGGAAAATGTATAGCAGTCCGGACACTAGGTCGCGGTCGCCGTCAGAAGGTTGTATTTAATTTACCTGCTTTAGTTATGTGTGATCGTACTATGGGCACTATTAAGTATTCTTCTTTACCTGAAATAATCCGTGCTGCCAAGTTACAAGTGAAAGAATTTAAACCAATGGTGAAACGTTCTAGCTCTGAACGTATCAAGCTTCAGATGCCAACCCCAAGGCCAAAGAAGATTTTTACCCCCGACAGTAATCTTAGTTCAAGTGATCGAATAAAGCAGATACTTTCGGGCGGGATTTCCAAGCGGGCTACAGACCGTTTAGAAGGACCACCAAAGGATGTGGCTAAACAGCTGTTAAGTCTTTTAAAGCGGGAAGGTTTTCTATAAGTTGGAGGGGGAAAACATGCAAAAAATTAAAGTTGGAGTTATAGGTACCGGTTTTGTTGGGCCAGCGCATATTGAAGCTGTGCGCCGTTTGGGTATTGTCGAAGTCGTAGCCCTGGCAGAAGCAAACCAGGAACTGGCCGAAAAAAAGGCGGCTGAACTAGGCATTGCCAAAGCCTACGGCGATTATCGAGAAATGCTGGCAGACCTAGACATAAAGGTTGTGCATAACTGCACACCCAACCATTTACATTATAAGATTAACAAAGATATCATCATGGCCGGTAAACATGTCTTATCTGAGAAACCCCTGGCCATGACCAGCAGCGAGTCTGCCGAACTCCTACAATTAGCACGAGAACATAAAGTAGTTCATGGCGTTAACTTTAACTACCGGCAGTATCCTCTAGTGCAACAACTAAGGGCAATGATCAGAGAGGGTACTTTAGGAACAGTTAACCTGGTTCACGGCAGCTACCTGCAGGATTGGTTACTCTATGATACAGATTACAACTGGCGCCTTGAACCGGAAGTCGGGGGCAGTTCCCGGGCGGTGGCCGATATCGGGTCTCACTGGTGTGACACCGTACAGCACGTAATCGGACAGCGTATTACTGAGGTATTTGCCGACCTGGCCACGGTAATTCCTGTAAGAAAAAGGCCCAAGCAAGGGGTAGTAACTTTTGGGGTTCAGGAATTACAGGCAGGGCAGTATGAGGAAGTACCTATAAAAACAGAGGATTATGCGACCGTACTCTTGCGTTTTAGTGGTGGCGCCAGGGGGGTCTTTACCGTTTCCCAGGTAAGTGCAGGGAGGAAAAATAGGCTTAGTTTTGAAATCGATTGCAGTAAATCGTCAGCCTTCTGGAACCAGGAGGAACCTGAGCACCTCTGGATTGGCCACCGCGAACGGCCCAACGAGATCCTTATGGCCGACCCTGCCTTACTTTTACCGGAAGCAAAAAAATATATCCATCATCCCGGTGGCCATAACGAAGGGTGGCCTGATGGTTTAAAGAATATGATGCATAATTTTTATAGCTTTATTTTAGAAGGGAAAGACCCGCTGGCAGATACCACCAACTTTGCCACCTTTGCCGATGGGCATGCGGCTATGTGCATTATTGAAGCTATTTTAGAAAGCAATGCCACCCAGAAATGGGTGAAAGTAAATAACAACTTTTAGTGTTCCTGGGAGGGAGTAATTTGAAGTTAGGGGTATTGACTGTCCTTTTTCAGAGTAAACCGTTTGAGGAGACACTGGATATTGTAAAAAGTTATGGCTTGGAAGCTGTGGAATTGGGTACTGGTAATTATCCCGGCAACGCTCACTGTAATCCTGAAGAGCTACTTACAGATGCTAGTAAGCTAAACGCTTTTACTAAGGCTCTTGAGGAAAGAGAATTATTTATAAGCGCCTTAAGTTGCCACGGCAACCCCTTACACCCGCAAAAGGAGGTTGCGCGCAGGTTTCATGAAACCTGGCGCAAGACGGTCCTGCTGGCTGAAAAGTTGGGTGTAGAATGCATTAATGTTTTCTCCGGCTGCCCGGGTGACTCGGATAATTCCTTGCATCCCAATTGGGTTACCTGTGCCTGGCCACCTGACTACCTGGAAGTTTTAAACTGGCAATGGGATACCAAACTTGTTCCTTACTGGAAAGAAGAGGTGGCCTTTGCTGCCAGGCATAAAGTACGTAAAATCGCTTTTGAAATGCATCCCGGATTTATGGTCTATAACCCGGAAACTTTATTGAAATTAAGGAACCTGGTTGGACCAGAAATAGGAGCTAATTTTGACCCAAGTCATTTAGTGTGGCAGGGTATCGATCCAGTTGAAGCAGTTAAGGTGTTGGGCAAAGAAAACGCCATTTTCCATGTACACGCCAAGGATACTTACCTTGATACGAGTAATATTAAGGTAAATGGTGTTTTAGATACTAAACCCTATCACCAGGTAGCAGAGCGTTCTTGGACCTTTAGGAGTGTAGGCTATGGGCTAAGCGAGGCAGTATGGAAAAACATTATTAGCACCTTAAGGGTGGTTGGCTATGATTATGTTCTAAGTATCGAACATGAAGATTGCCTGGCATCTTCCCAAGAAGGCTTTTCTAAAGCAGTAAGCTGCCTCAAAGCTTGCCTGTTCCGCGAGCCTGCCGGTGAGATGTGGTGGGCATAAAGGTGAAAGGTAAAGATAGTATGTTGGCAGGGAACAACGCTAGATTTACTATCGGCATTGATATGGGAGGTACCAAAATATTAACAGCTCTGGTAAACTCCCATGGAAATATTGTGAGGACTACTCGGTATTCTACCGCTGTAACTGAGGGCAAGGATAGAATAATCGAGCAAATAACCCAAAGTGCTCACGAAGTATCAGCAGGACTGGATCTCGGTAGAGATATAATAGGTATAGGTGTTAGCTGCGCCGGACCGGTAGATCCGGAAAATGGCGTCCTGGTCCAGGGTACTAACCTGGGCTGGGATAACGCCCCTCTGAAATCAATCCTGGAGGATAGGTTTAAGTTACCAGTATATGTAGAGAATGATGCCAATACCGCGGCTATAGCGGAACACCGTTTGGGTGCCGGTGCAGGAAGTAAGGATATGGTGTATGTTACTGTTAGTACAGGAATAGGCGGCGGCCTTATTCTGGGAGGGCAAATCTACCGCGGTGCCAATTTTGCTGCGGGTGAAATAGGACACATTATTGTCGAAATTGACGGGCCAGAGTGCAACTGCGGCAGCCGGGGTTGCGTTGAGGCCGTGGCCTCTGGTCCGGCAACGGCAAGAAGGGCAGCTGAGCGTATACGAAGGGGGGAGACTTCAGCTATTATACAAATGGTAGAAGGTGAGCTTGACAAAGTAACAGGAGAGATAGTTTATCGGGCTGCTGCCAACGGCGATCCACTTGCTGGGGAAGTAGTCTACCAATCAGGTAGATATATTGGTGTAGCCCTGGCAAGCCTGGTGAATATCTTAAATCCGGAAATAATTGTTATTGGTGGCGGTGTGGCCAAAGCAGGAGAGCTTTTATTTAAACCCTTAAGGGAGAATTTAACTATTAGGGTAATGCGATCGCAAAGGGAAAAAGTAAAAGTAGTTCCATCAAAGTTTGGTAGTTATAGTAGTGTAATGGGAGCAGCTTTCTTACCTTATCTTCTATAACCCCTCATCTCCCTTTCCCTGGCAAGAAGAACCACGGTCAACATTGCCTTAATCAAGTCCTACCCTGCTGGCTGGAGCGGCGGCAGCCAGCGGGGTAAGAGATAAGATATTATCACCCGCCCTCCAGGTCAGGGATGAGTTATGGTTCCCGACCTATCGGTATAATTGTCCTTGCCACCCCTGACCTGGAGGGCGGAACCTGGCAATACTTACCCGGCTTAGATTAGGCTCCTGGCCAGCAGGAAAAAAAGCCGGCATGGCGAACCCTTTAGGAAAAACCTGGACAAGCGAGGGTTTAAGCCGTGGGTCGCCCCGCCTTTTTCCGCCGGCGTATTCTTACCCAGGCGGCCTCCCTGGAGGCCAAGGGCCTTTTCAACTACCTGGTCAGCGAGATCAGGACGAGGAGAGAAGTACCCCTGGAAGAGGCCGTCCTGGCGGCGCGAGACGTTTTGGAGTACCTGGAGCGAAATCTGTTAACCCGGACGCCAGGCCAGATTGTTTTTCCGGCCATCTCCGGCCGGGAGAACCACCAGAAGCGTTCCCGGGCCAACCAGCCGGAGAAGCTAATCAGTCTAACGGTGGTGGCCGAGGAAGACATCGAGTTGATGGCCGAGTTTGGGACGGTGGCTCTGCAGAGGGGCCGCCTGGCCCGCCTGGTGGAAGAGGCCTATGCCCAGGATGCCATTCTGGACACTCCCAGGCTTTGCGTCCTGTTCCCCCAGACCCACCGGGGCATTCGCGCCATCCTTCAATCCTTCTGGCAACAAGGAGTCCTGCTGCCGGTGGCCGGGATGAAGAAAGAGAACCGCCAGCTAATGCGGAACCTCCGGGCGGCGCTGGCTATTGACCGGTACTTAAGCGGTGAGGACCTCACTGCCTTGCGTAAAGATCTGGCCATCAGCACCGGCCGGTGGCAGC
>NZ_LTBC01000007.1 GCF_001594015.1 Moorella mulderi DSM 14980 | reverse complement strand
GGAGGGAAGGGGGGTGGCAAAGGGCGGGGGGATAGGAAGATCAGGGTGTGCAGTAGGCAATATTGATAAACTGGCAGGCCTGGGGTAAAATGGTGGTAAGGAAGGTGATTGAAATGGCTAAAGAGGTTGTCGTGAAAATACCTGATGATGTCTATGAAAGTTTGGGATGGAAGAAAGATCTGGCCGGGGAAATATTGAAGAGATTAGCTGCAGCGTTATATGCTGAAAGGAAAATCTCTTTGGGGAAAGCTGCTCAAGTCAGTGGGTTATCTTATGTAGCATTTTTGGATGTCCTTGCCGAAATGGGTATCACATTAAATTATGATGAAGAAGAATTAGAATACGACCTGGAAACCGTAAGGAGGCTATTGGCGCGTGAAAGTAATAGCTGATACTTCCATGCTGATAGCCTTGTCCCATTTGCGGCAGTTAGATTTGGTGAAAAAGCTATGGAGTAAGGTTTTTATACCGGAAATGGTTTATGAGGAAGTTTTGCAAGGAGGTTCTGGAGGCACTGGCGTTCAAGAAGTAGAAAACGCTGTGAAAGCTGGGTGGTTGATAGTTCATAAAGTGCAGTCAAATAGAGAAGTGGCCTTCTTGACGACGGTATTGGGACCAGGTGAAGCTGAGGTTTTGGTATTAGGGAATGAACTCAATGCTAACCTGCTTTTAATTGACGAAAAGAAGGCGCGGCGTATTGCAATTCAAGCTGGGTTTGAGGTGTTAGGAGTGTTGGGTGTAATCAACCTGGCGGTAAGCAAGAATTTAATTGATCGCAAAGAAGTTCCTACAATTGTGGATACCTTAAAAAATAAAGGATTCCGTTTGGGGGAAGGCCTGGTTGAGAGGTTTCTTAAAAGCTTGGAGATCCAATAAGTACCGGTATGCCGGTGCTTTTTGATTCCTAACGGAACGAAAAGAGGGCATAGCGAAATATTGCGTTTGTATGCACTATAAGAGGCCTGAACGGTAAGGTATTAATGCACTTTACCCTCACTCGCCGGCCAGCAGAAATGGCGTACATTGGGGTTAATGCCCGGTGGCACTTCCGTAACAGTAGAAGGGGCATCAAATAATTTCAATAGTGCTGTTACCATCAGGTGGTTTAACCCTTTAATAGGGCGCGGAAACGCTCATGTGATAGTATAGAGAACCATCTTCCCTCATGGTTTTTGTGAAGCAAACCCGTGTCTTTCCCGGGAACTCGCCCCAGTGCCGAGGACGAAACTTTTTACGTTCTCAACCTCTCCCATTAAAACGGTAAATCTTCTTCGCTAATTTGTAAGTCATCTTCTTCAGTTTTTGCTCTTATTGCCAGCAAGTTGCCCTCCTGATCAAACTCCGTCACAACTTCCCGCGAAAGAAGTTCCTCCAGCATTATGTATAAAGTAGCATCATCGCAAGGCTTTAGGATGCCTGCCTTAAAAAGTGTTGTTTCGTTTCCACAGTATTCGCAGTAGCGGGCATCGGCGACATTGTGGGCATGGCACTCGATACAATCATTATATAGGAATAACCCGCACATCTTACAGTAAGATGCGCCTTCAGAGAAATCCGTATTGCCGCATCTAGGGCAAATAGTGAATCGCATATTTTCGTCAAGGTTAATTCTTAATACGTCTTTTTGCATGGCATAAACCTGCCCTTTCTCTTCGGCCACTGCTACCGTAGCTATGGCCATCTCAACTTCCTTTTTGGCACGTCGCTGTTCACAAAATAGCTGTTCAATTTTGGCTTTGGGATAGATATGTAGTTCATCTAACCGATTTATTACAGCTTGCCAGGATACTTTGAAGATATTCTTTAACCGAGCTATTTCGCTAATAGTTAATGGAAATCTTACGGCTTGACGAAATTTATCCTCAGGCATCAAATATTCCGTAGTAAATATATTGGCCTCCCGGTTTAATATCCAGTGTTCAAAAGGCAGCAGGTTGTCAACATCGAATTCTTCATGATGCTTGAGCACAATATGTGCCGTTTCATGGCCATAAGTCCAATTGTCGCGGCCTTCAGGAAGATCGCGATTGACATATACCTCGTACTTTCCATTTCCCAAGGAGCGGGTAAATCCTTCTTCATGAATAAAGTCAGGGTCTTGAGAAGAGCTAAAAATCTTTAAAACTGCGACCTGCTTTAAAACCTGCCTGGCGTCAATGCCATTGTATTCCACTAATCCAAGTTGTTGCCGTAAAAACCTGGCGGCTGCTATCGCCTGTGCCTTCCTAACCCTTCTTGGTCTTTTCTTACCCATCAAATATCATCCGTATCCTCTATTGCTGCTTTAATGATTCTGGCAATGCGCCGGCGTTCTTCAGGTGTTGGTTTCTTCCCACAGCGTCGCAGCACGTCTGTTACTTCGGGCCAATCTTCTTCTATAGTAGAACGGTGCTGGCCAGGGTTAGGGTCGTCTGTCCTGCCTAAAAGGAAATCTACACTGACGTTGAAAAAGTCGGCGAGACGTTGAAGAATATCTTGACTAGGCTGTTTCCTGCCAGCTTCATAATGAGCAATAATACTTTGGCTTAAATGAAATTTTTTCCCTAGAGCTTCTTGGGATAATTCTTTTTGTTCTCTAAGAGATTTTAGCCTTTCCCCAAAAGTCGCCATTTTACTCACCTCTTTAATTATATAATGACCGTTAGTAATATTAAATAGGCATGACCATTGGAAATATTTTTTTGAACTACACCTTGACAACATTACCATAGGTACTTATAATAGCAATTAAAGAGGATTACCTCGGGTAATGGAAGGCGAGTTAATAATGAAAAACCGGCGTTTAATAGAATTACGAGAAAAAGCTAACCTGACACAAAAGCAGTTGGCCGAAATCATTGGTATATCTCAAAGTATGATTGCTCGTATTGAAAGAGGGGATCGCGAACCCCGCAAACATATTAAAATGCAGTTGGCAAAGTTCTTTGGTGTGACCGTTGAATGGCTTTTTTATGAACAAAATGAGTACTTAGAGTCATATAACACTCTAACCCCTACCGGCACAGATGGAGAATAAAAAAACGAAAGCGGTAGAGTAATAAAGCCGTTTAACGATTTTATATTCGCCATCAACATGCCAAAGCCTTCCATAAGCAATAAGCTTCAGGGAGGAGAAATAAGTGGAGGCAACAGTCAACTAACCTCTGGGTAATTTGCCTAAAAGCATAAAAATATATCCAGGGAGAGGATTAAATTGCCGGAGGGGCAATATATGGGGGTAGTATGCCCGTCGGGAAATGTCAAAAACCCCGGGGGTAGGCCGCTCCTTGTAGACCTTGAAAAGCTTAAAGAACTCCATGCCGCAGGAATGACCGATGTTGAAATAGCTAATGAATTAGGAGTTAAACGAAGTACAGTAGCTATGGCCAGAAAACGCCTGGGACTTACTGCTAACCGTAGGGTTGGCGAACATGGTGGTACCACTCAAAGGTCTACCAGCGAGGAAGAAGCCGCTATCATGGCCTGGCTCCAACAACAGCAGGCCGTCAATGCCGCTGAGATGTCAGCCAGGAGGGTGCAGGTGGGCGGCGGTGACTGGCTGAAGTGGGCCGGGAGCGCCTATGAACTGGACGGTAACCGCAATAAGTACATATGCACATTGGACCCTACCAGCCGGCCGGCGGACCTGCCGTTAATAATATCGGCAATGGGTAATATACCTTCAGTTAGAGGTTTTAAGAAAGGCAAGGGCGGCGGTAAAAGACCTCTCCTACCATAAAATACCGGGTTATACCCGGCATTTTTCTTTTTAAGGACAGGCCGGGTTGGCAAGTTTGGCCACATATGTATATTCTTGAGGTGGTCCGCATGGAAATTAAAAACCGTTTCGGCACCATAACGGTTCACATGCCATCGAGGCCTCCGACGCCCGAGGAGGAAAGAAGGTTATATGCAGTCCTTGTAGAATGCTTAATTGAAAAGAAGGCGGCACCAGAGCACGGCCAAAATAGCCGGGAAAATCAAGCAGAACAAGCAGTGGCGGTTTAGTGCTATGAGGTAACATCCGACGAGGTAATAATTGCCCACACCAACGAAGCGGAATACCGGGCCTTTATCAGCAACCCCAAGAATGAAGCCCTGCAGTCCCGGATTATGGTCATTCCTATTCCCTATAACCTGAAGGTGCGGGATGAGGTAAAGATTTATCAAAAACTAATCCGCCAGAGCGATATTACCGTCCACATTGCCCCCTTTGCCCTCCAGGCGGCAGCCATCTTTTCCATCCTGTCCCGCCTGAAGGAATCGAAAAAGCAGGGTATGGACCTCTTAAAGAAGATGAAGCTTTATGACGGCGAGGATGTGGAGGGTTTCAAGCAAAAGGACGTCCTGGAACTCATGAATGAAGTCGAGGGGGAGGGCATGAGCGGCGTCGACCCCCGCTACGTCATCAACCGCATTTCCAGCGCCCTGATAACTGCCGATACCCGCTGCATCAATGCCCTGGATATCCTGCGGGCTTTGAAGGACGGCCTGGACCAGCACCCCTCCATTACCAAAGAAGAAAAGGAACGCCTCATTAATTTTATTGCCCTGGCGCGCCAGGAATACGACGAATACGCCAAGAAGGAAGTCCAGCGGGCCTTTGTTTACTCCTATGAAGAATCAGCCCGGGCATTGTTTAACAACTACCTGGATAATGTGGAGGCCTTTGTCAACAAGACCAAGGTCCGCGACCCCATTACCGATGAAGAGCTGGACCCCGATGAAAAACTCATGCGTTCCATCGAGGAGCAGATCGGTGTTACGGAAAACGCCAAGAAAGCCTTCCGGGAAGAGATCCTCATCCGCCTTTCTTCCTATGCCCGCAAGGGCAAGACCTTCGATTATAATTCCCACGAGCGCCTGCGGGAGGCTATTGAGAAAAAGCTTTTTGCCGACATGAAGGATATCATCAAGATTACCACTTCCACCCGGACGCCGGACCCGGAACAGTTGAAGCGCATCAATGCCGTTATCGACCGCCTCATTTCTCAGCATGGCTATTGCCCGGTGTGCGCAAACGAGCTGTTGAAATACACCGGCAGTCTCTTAAACCGCTAAGTGCGGAGTGATGGCCGTGGATACCCAGTATAGTCTGTCGCGGGAAGACTGGTCCCTGCACCGGAAAGGCTACCTGGACCAGCAGCGGCACCAGGAAAAGGTGCGGGAAGCCATCAAGAAAAATCTACCCCAGATTATCACCGAAGAAAGCATCATCATGGGCAAGGGCAAAAAGGTGGTCCGGGTGCCCATCAGGAGCCTGGAGGAGTACCACTTCCGCTTCAATTACAACCAGGGCCGGAACGTTGGCCAGGGCAGCGGCGGTACCCAGAAGGGAACGGTCATTGGTCGCGAGGCCCCTGATGGCGCCGGTAAAGGCCCTGGAGCGGGCGACCAGCCGGGAGTTGATTACTACGAAGCCGAGGTCACCCTGGAGGAAGTCCAGGAAATGCTCTTCCGGGACCTGGAACTACCTAATCTCCAGGAGAAGAAAAAACCCATCCTGGCTTCACCCACCTATGAATTTCGCGACGTCCGCCGCAAAGGCCTCATGGGTAACCTGGATAAAAAACGCACCCTCCTGGAGAACCTCAAACGCAATGCCATGAAGGGGAAGCTCTTCATTGGCGGCATCATTCCGGAGGACCTGCGTTTTAAAACCTGGGAGGAAAAAATGCGCTATGAGACCAGTGCCGTGGTCCTGGCCATGATGGATACCTCCGGCAGCATGGGGACCTATGAGAAGTATATCGCCCGGACCTTCTTTTTCTGGATGGTGCGTTTCCTGCGCAGCAAGTACCAGCAGGTGGAAATTGTCTTCATTGCCCACCATACCCAGGCCAGGGAAGTAACCGAAGAAGAATTCTTTGCCAAGGGCGAAAGCGGCGGCACCCGCTGTTCTTCGGCCTACCAGCTGGCCCTGGAGATTATTGACAAGCGCTATCCCCCGGCCGATTATAATATCTACCCCTTTCATTTTACGGACGGCGATAACCTTCCCAGCGACAACGAGACCTGCCTGGAAGCCGTCCAGCTGCTCTTGCCTAAAGTAAATCTCCTGGGCTACGGGGAGATTGTTAACCCCTATTACCGCACCAGCACCCTGATGAACGTCCTGAAACGCATCAAGGATGAACGCCTGGTGACAGTGGCCATCAAGGATAAAAGCGAGGTCTACCAGGCATTACGGCAGTTTTTTGCCGGCGCAAGAGGGAGGGAATCAGGTGGAACAAGAATTTAAGGCCCTCGCTAAAGCCATCGAAGCCATCCACGACCAGGCCAGGAAATTTGGCCTGGACTTTTTTCCCATGCGTTTTGAACTCTGCCCGGCTGATGTGATCTATGCCTTTAGCGCCTACGGTATGCCAACCAGGTTCACCCACTGGACTTTCGGTAAACACTTCTATAAGATGAAGCTCCAGTATGACTTCAACCTCAGCCGCATCTATGAACTGGTCATCAACTCCAACCCCTGCTATGCCTTCTTGCTGGAGGGTAACGACCTGATCCAGAATAAACTGGTTATTGCCCATGTTTTTGCCCACAGTGACTTTTTTAAAAATAACGTTCATTTTGCCCCAACCTCCCGTCAAATGGTAGAAACCATGGCCGTCCATGCTGCTAAAATCAGGGAGTACGAGTTTAAATACGGCCACCGGGAAGTAGAGATTTTCCTCGACGCCGCCCTGTCCATCCAGGAACATATCGAGCCCCCCGCCGTCTTTCCGGTAGCGGAAGAGGAGGGGGAAAAGGAAAAGGGCCCTTCCCGCCCTCCGGAGACACCCTATGATGACCTCTGGGCCCTGGACGGCAAACCGAAGGAACAGCCCAGGGAACGTATCCGGAAGATACCACCGCGGCCAACGAAGGATATGCTGGCCTTCATCATGAACAACAGCCCCGAGCTGGAGGACTGGCAGCGGGATATCCTGGCTATAGTCCGGGAAGAAATGCGGTATTTCTGGCCCCAGATGGAAACTAAGATTATTAACGAAGGCTGGGCCACCTACTGGCACGCCCGCATTATGCGGGAACTGGATTTAACAGAAGAAGAAACCATCGAATTTGCCCACCTCCATGCCAGCGTCAGCCAGCCGGGCAAAATGCAAATCAATCCCTATTATGTGGGCAGCAAGATTTTTGAGGATATCGAAAAGCGCTGGGATAATCCCAGCCAGGAAGAGCGGGAAAAATACGGCCGCAAAGGTGGGGAGGGCCGGGCCAAAATCTTTGAGGTCCGTACCTGTGAAAACGATATTTCCTTCCTGCGCAACTACCTGACCAGGGAACTGGTCGAAGAGCTGGACCTCTTCCTCTACCAGAAGGTGGGGTCGGAATGGGTGGTGGTGGAGAAAGACTGGGAAAAGGTCCGGGATGGCCTGGTCGGCCGCCTGACCAACTGTGGTTTTCCCTATATCGTCGTCGAGGATGGTGACTACCAGCGGCGGGGTGAACTATACCTCAAGCATTGCTATGAAGGCCTGGAACTGGATGTCCCGTACCTGGAAAAGACCCTGCCCTATGTTTACCTGTTGTGGGGCCGGCCGGTCCACCTGGAAACCGTCATTGACGGCAAGACGGCTGTATTTAGCTATGACGGCAAGAAAAATAGCCGCCGCTAAATTTATAGCAGGAATCCCTGCTTTAATGTGGAAATATCTTTAGTATGTCCGGATGGTGGAAACCCTGAAGATGGGTGGTTATCACGAAGACAGGTATTTAAATAGAAACTGGCGCAGCTAGTTTCTACCAAAGATCTCACTTCCCACTTCTCACTTCTCATATATGGGGGAGAACGGTTTGTACTGGAATGAAAGATACGAGTGTATGCCGGAGGAAGAATTAAGGGAACTCCAGCTGGAGCGCCTCCAGGCGACGGTCAAAAGAGCCTTTTTTAACGTGCCCTTTTACCGCAAAGCCTTCCAGGCCATCGGCCTGGAGCCGGGCGATATTAAAAGCCTGGATGATCTCCACAAATTGCCCTTCACCACCAAACAGGATTTACGGGACAATTATCCCTTCGGCATGTTTGCCGTGCCCATGAGCGAAGTGGTACGCATCCACTCTTCATCGGGTACGACCGGCAAGCCGACGGTGGTCGGTTATACCCGCCATGATATTGACGTCTGGGCCGAGCTTATGGCCCGGGCCCTGGTCTGCGGAGGGACAACCCGTCACGATATTATCCAGAACGCCTATGGTTATGGCCTCTTTACCGGCGGACTGGGGATTCATTATGGCGCAGAACGCCTGGGTGCATCTGTTATCCCCATCTCCGGCGGTAATACCAAGCGCCAGATAATGATCATGAAGGATTACGGTAGTACGGTTCTTACCTGTACTCCCTCCTATGCCTTGCATCTAGCCGAGGTAATGGCGGAGATGGGTGTCAGCCCCGGGGAGTTAAAGCTCCGGTGCGGTATTTTTGGTGCCGAACCCTGGTCGGAAAACATGCGCCAGGAGATCGAGAAACGGCTGGGGATCAGCGCTGTTGATATCTACGGCCTGAGCGAAGTTATCGGTCCCGGCGTGGGCATTGAGTGCCAGGAGAAGAACGGCCTGCATGTTTTTGGCGACCACTTCCTGGTAGAAGTCATTGACCCGGTGACGGAGAAGCCGGTGCCGCCGGGACAGCTGGGCGAGCTGGTCATCACATCGCTCACCAAAGAGGCCCTGCCGGTCATCCGTTACCGGACCAGGGACATTACCAGCCTGATCCCCGGGACGTGTTCCTGCGGCCGCACCTACGTCCGGGTGGCCCGCTTCACCGGGCGGACGGATGACATGCTCATTATCCGTGGGGTCAATGTCTTCCCCTCCCAGGTGGAGAGCGTTCTCCTGGAAATGGGCGGTACCGAGCCCCATTACCTCCTCATTGTGGACCGCCAGGGAGCCCTGGATACCTTGGAGGTCAAGGTTGAGGTTTCGGATTCCCTTTTCTCCGATAAAGTCCGGGGCCTGGAAGAGCTGGAAAAACGGCTGGTCAACGAGCTGGAAAGTACCCTGGGCATCAGCGTGAAAGTCACCCTGGTGGAGCCCAAAACCATCGAGCGCAGCGAAGGGAAAGCAGTTAGGGTGATTGACAAGCGGAAGATATGAGGGGAGGCGAGTCTATGAAAATCAAACAGCTCTCGGTATTCCTGGAGAACAAGTCGGGCCGGCTGGCGGCAGTAACGCGCCTGCTGGCCGGGCGGGGGATCAACATCCGCGCCCTGTCCATTGCCGACACTTCTGACTTTGGCATTTTACGCCTCATCGTCAACGATCCAGAACAGGCCTACCACGCCTTGAAGGAAGCTGGTTTCACCGTCAGCCTTACCGAGGTATTGGGGGTGGAGATGCCGGACAGGCCCGGAGGGTTGAGCAACATCCTGTCTATCCTGGAAGAAGCAGGCATCAACATCGAATACCTCTATGCCTTTATCGGTAAGGGCGATAACGGTGCCCTGGTGATCTTCCGCGTTGAAGAGCTGGATAAAGCTATTGCCATCCTCCAGAGGAGGGGTATAACCATCCTGGAAGGGGAAAAAATTTATCGTTTATAGCGAAGGAGATGAAATTAAAATTGGCCACTGTACCTGCATGCCGGGAAGCCATCCTGGCCATTAAGCCCTATGTACCCGGGAAACCAATTGAAGAAGTCCAGCGTGAACTGGGGGTACAGGATGTAATTAAACTGGCGTCCAATGAAAATCCCCTGGGCCCTTCCCCGGATGCCGTCCAGGCTTTACGGGAGGCCAGCGAGAGGGTTTACCTGTACCCGGACGGGAACTGCTATTACTTGAAAAATGCCCTGGCGGAAAAACTGGGTGTTTCCCCGGAGAACATCATTGTAGGTAACGGAACCGATGAGATAATAAAAATGCTGGCCGAGACCTACGTCAACCCCGGAGATGAAATAGTCGTCGCCGAGCCAACTTTCTCCGAGTATGAGTTTGCCGCCCAGGTCATGGCCGGTCGAGCCATCAAGGTCCCCTGCCGCAGTTTCCGCCACGACTTGAAGGCCATGGCCGCCAGTATAACGCCCCGGACACGGATGGTCTTTATTTGTAACCCCAACAATCCCACGGGTACCATTGTCGGCCAGATGGTCCTGGACAGCTTTTTAAAGGAAGTACCTCCTTCCGTCCTGGTGGTTCTGGATGAAGCCTATGCCGATTACGTAACGGCCGAGCACTATCCTGACAGCCTGGCCTATGTCCGCCACGGGCGGGCCAACGTCATTGTCCTGCGTACTTTTTCTAAAATTTACGGCCTGGCGGGCCTGCGGGTGGGATACGGCGTGGCCGCACCGGAAATTATTAGGAACCTGAACCGGGTGCGGGAGCCTTTTAACGTTAATCTCTTAGCCCAGGCGGCGGCCATTGCCGCCCTCAAGGATGAGGCCCATTACAAGAAGAGCCGGGAGATAAATATAGAAGGCAAACAGTACCTCTACGAACAGTTTACAGCCCTGGGCCTGCAGTATGTTCCTACAGAGGCCAATTTCATCTTTGTCGACATCCAGCGGGACAGCCGCGCTGTTTTCCAGGAGCTTTTAAAAAGAGGTGTAATTGTCCGTACCGGGGATATCTTTGGCTATGATAATTACCTGCGGGTGACAATAGGTACACCGCGGCAGAATGAACGCTTTATCCAGGCCCTGCGGGAAGTTTTGGGTAGGGCGTAAAAATCAGGAATATATCCCTCCTTTCCTTGATATTTATGTTATAGCAGGATTGAAAGGAGGGATTTTTTTGCGGGCAGGCAGGTACTTGGCAGTTGCAGTGAGTTTGTTGCTTGTAGTTGCTTTGGCGAGCGGTTGCGGTTTTATAGACGGGTTGACAGGCAAGTCACGGTCCCAGGTCCAGGTCCAGTTGCCGCCGCCGGAAACCAGCACGCCGGCAACCGGGGCCGAGGAAAAGAAAGAAAGCACCAAAACCACCCAGGTTGTCCTCTATTTCAGCGACCCCACCGGGAATTACCTGGTGGCCGAGCAACGCACCCTCCCGCTGGTAGAGGGTATTGCCCGGGCAGCCATAGAGGAACTCATTAAAGGACCGGGGCCGGGTTCGCAGCTCCTGCCGACTATTCCCAGGGGAACGGTCCTAAAAGATATCAACATCCGCCCCGACGGCCTGGCCAGGGTAGATTTCAGCAAGGAACTGGTGGCCAACCACAGCGGCGGCTCCCTGGGGGAAAGTTTAACCGTCTATTCTATCGTTAATACCCTGACCCAGTTTCCGACAGTCAAGCAGGTCCAGTTCCTGGTGGACGGCCAGTTTGTTAAAACTATTGCCGGCCATGTCGATGTTTCGACAGCCATGAGCCGTAATGAAAGCTTAATCAAAAAGGAAGCCCAGTAAGCATTTGTTTAAAAGTGTCAAATAAATGGTGCCTCTCCGGGCACCATTTTTGTTTTTTCAACAAAAAATGGCCACTGCGGGAGGAAAGGAACTGCGGGCAGCGAATACTATGTTAGCCGCAAAAAATGAAAGGAGAAAGGAAGGGTGATGGACAGGCGTATATCGACCGGCCGGCCGGGTCTTTTATTGTTACTGCTGGTGTTAATGTACATATTAACGCTGGGCTTAAAGGCCCTGCCGGCCACAGCCGTCCCCGGTGTTACCCTCATCCTTAACGGTACCCGGGTTGACCCGGCGGTACCGCCTTATATTGACGGCAACGGCCGCACCATGGTACCCCTGCGCTTTGTTATGGAGTATATGGGTGCCAGGGTGGACTGGGTAGAAGAAGAACAGGGTATTGTCGTTAACCGGGGAGCAACAACTTTAAAAATGTGGATTGGCAGCCGCCGGGCCTCTGTAAATGGACAGGCCATCCTGCTGGATACCACCCCGGTGTTAAAAGGTAATACCACCATGGTGCCGGTCCGTTTCATCTCCCAGGCCTTTGGCGGCCAGGTGGACTGGAATGCTGCCTCCCAGACAGTCAGGATCACCCTGGGAACAGTACAGGGTGCCAGCCAGGTGCGCCTGACGGGCAGCTATGTTAATATCCGGTCCGGCCCGGGGCTGGATTATAATATCCTCGATGTCCTCCCCCGGGGGACGGTTCTAAGGTTCACAGGCGAGGCTCCCGGCTGGTATCAAGTACAGTTAAATGGCGGCCGGCAAGGCTGGGTTTCAGCTGCCTATGCCGAGCCGGTCTATGATAATAACCTACCGGGGAATGGCGGGCCGCCTGGTGAAAACCCGCCTACGGGCGGAACTCAGCCCCCGGCCGGGAACCCCTTACCCGGCGACGGCCAGCCGCCGGCCGGACAACCCCTGGGCCTTGCGGTTGTCGGCAGCCGGCCGGTGGCAATTTTGGCCGGCCCAAGCCCGGTGGAAAAGCAGGTGGGTACGGCTGCCGCCGGTAGCAAACTGCCCATTTGGCAGAAAAAAGGTGACTGGTGGCAGGTGGAAATGGCTAACGGCCAGCGCGGCTGGCTGGCCAGCGCCCTGGCCACCTTTGCGCCCTACGAACCGCCGGGAGGTGAGCCTGGTGGCCAACAACCCGGCCTCCAGATTACCGGGGTAACGGTTGTACCAGCAGGCGATGCCCTCCAGGTTACCGTTAAAGCCAGCGGGGTTTTTACTTATAAGACTTCCAGCTGGAATAATCGCCTGATTGTCGATGTGGCGGGCGCCGTCCTGGCCGTACCGGAAGGGCAGGAAACGGTGGAGGTTAACCGGCCTCCCCTGGCCAGGGTGCGCCTGGGGCAGTATACTGCGGATACCGTCCGCATCGTCTTTGACCTTAACGGAGCTGCCCGGATGAACGCCCGGCCGGCTGCCGATCAGGGCGGGATGATCTTTCTTTTAGAAAAGCCTTCCCTCAAGGGCAGTAAGATAGTCATTGATCCCGGTCACGGTACAGATACGAATGGCGCTGATCCTGGTGCCATTGGCCCTACCGGGGTTAAGGAAAAGGACGTCAACCTGGCTATGGCCCAGAAACTTGCCGCCCTGCTTCGCAGTGCGGGGGCCAGCGTTTATCTTACCCGCAATGGCGAGACCTGCCCCTATACCCTGGCGGGCCGGGCCTATTACGCCAATGATCTGGGTGCCGACCTCTTTATCAGCATCCACTCCAATGCATCCTATAGCCCCGATGCTTCCGGCACGTCCACCTATTTCTATGCCCCGCCGGACACGGCTCTCGGACAGCAAAGGGAAGAGCGCCGGCGCCTGGCTGCTGCCATCCAGTCTGCCCTGGTAGCAGCTATCGGAAGGAAAGACCTGGGTGTCCTGGAGGCCAATTTCTCGGTCCTGCGCAATACCGAGATGCCCTCAGTATTGGTCGAGACGGCCTTTATCTCCAATCCCACCGAGGAACAGCTTTTGAATAGCCCGGCTTTCCAGGCCAGGGTAGCGGAGGGTATTTTTAAGGGGATCAGTGCCTACTTTGACGGTAATTAATTTTACCGCTAATTAGCCCCGTGAGGGAGTCTGCAGTGACTTGCAGGCTCCCTGCTTCTTTGTTACAATGGGGGAGCAACGGCAACCTGCTGAGGGGGGATACCGGTGCTGGCCTTGGTGGGGGGGTATTTTTTAATTTTTTTGGCCCGGGTTACCGATGTCAGCCTGGCTACTTTAAGAATGCTCCTTTTAGTCAGGGGTAAACGCTTTTATGCTGCCGGTATCGGGCTCTTTGAAGTTACCATCTATGTGGTGGCTTTAAAATATGTAGTTGACCGCTTAAACGATCCGGCGAGCCTTATTTTTTACGCCATGGGCTTTGCCACAGGAAATATTATTGGTAGTATTATTGAAGAAAAGGTGGCCCTGGGGCAGGTGACGGTCCAGGTAATTACCCTCCATAATCCCCTTGAACTGGCTGAAACTTTGCGGGCAGCCGGCTTCGGAGTTACTATAACTGAGGGCCAGGGCCGGGATGGGTGCCATCCCATTTTAAACCTTAGTTTTCCCCGTAAACAGTTAAATGAAATCCAGCAAATGGTAAATCATTGGGATCCAGGTGCCTTTGTGGTTGTCCATGAAGCAAGAACCACTCATGGTGGTTTTTGCCGTTACCGGAGCAAAGGAAAATAGACATTAACGCTTAAGCTGCAAGCATATAATATGAGGTGCTGGTCTTTATATTAAGATAAGGACCTCGATAAGGAGTTGAGGGCGGTGCAGCCCGTCCAGCCAGTGGGAGTTTTTGATTCCGGAGTTGGGGGTTTGACGGTTGCCCGGGAAATTACCCGGCAACTGCCGGCTGAGACAATTATTTATTATGGTGATACGGCCCATGTACCCTATGGTTCCCGAACTGTAGACGAGCTGATAGGTTTTGCCGATGCCATTGCCGGCTTTTTAATTGCAAAAGGAGCCAAGGCTATTGTTGATGCCTGCAATACTACTTCCGCCGTAGCCCTGCCTTACCTGCAAAAAAAGTATCAGGTCCCGATTATCGGGGTAATTGAACCCGGAATAATAGAAGCCCTGCGGGCAACACAAAATGGCCGCATCGGCGTCATGGCCACCGAAGCTACCGTGGCCAGCAATGCCCACCGGGAAGCCCTCCTCGCCCGTTCCGGGGAAGTCCAGGTTTTTGCCCGGGCCTGTCCCAAACTGGTACCCCTGGTAGAGGCCGGACTGGTTTCCGGGCCCCAGGTAGAGGCGGCAGTGGCGGAGTACGTGGAACCCTTGGTAGAGGCGGGAATTGATACCCTGATCCTGGGGTGTACCCACTATCCCTTCCTGGCACCCGTTATCCAGGAAGTAGCCGGCCCGGGCGTAACTCTAATCGACCCGGCGGCAGCTACGGTACGGGAGCTGAAGGAAGTCCTGGCCGCCGGCGGCGGTTTAAGGCTGCCCCACTTCTCCCAGGCCCACAATTTTTTTGTCAGCGGGGATGCCCGGGCGTTCAGTGAGGTGGGATTCAAACTGGTCGGCTGGCCGGAACTCAAAGGCGCCAGGAAGCTGGAACTGGAATAGGGGGTGGCGACCATGGCCTTGACCAGGGCAAAGGGGCGTAACCCCAGGGAGTTGCGCCCGGTGACGATAGAACGGCATTATCTTAAGTACGCTGAAGGCTCGGTATTGATCAGCATGGGCGATACGCGGGTCATCTGCAGTGCTACCGTCGAAGAAAAAGTACCACCCTTTTTACGCAACAGCGGCAGGGGCTGGATTACAGCCGAGTATGCCCTGCTGCCGCGATCAACCCAAGAGCGGACCGTCCGGGAAGCGACCCGGGGCCGCATCAGCGGCCGCACCCAGGAAATCCAGCGCCTCATCGGCCGGGCGTTACGCAGCGTCGTCGATACGGCCATTTTAGGCGAAAGGACCATCTGGCTTGATTGCGACGTCCTCCAGGCCGACGGCGGTACCAGGACGGCAGCCATTACCGGCAGTTTCGTAGCCCTGGCCGACGCCCTGGCCAGGCTGGTGGCGGCCGGGACCATACCCCGGCTGCCCCTCGAGGATTTCCTGGCGGCTGTCAGCGTGGGACTGGTCAACGGTGAACTGCTGCTGGACCTGGATTTTGAGGAAGATTCCCATGCCAGTGTTGATATGAATGTAGTTATGACCGGTTCCGGGCAGCTGGTAGAGATCCAGGGTACGGCGGAAAAGCAACCCTTCAGCCGGGAAGAAATGGCCGCCATGCTCGACCTGGCCGGGGAAGGGATAGCCAGTTTAATTGCCATCCAGCGGCAGGTCCTGGGGCCCCTGGCGGACCAGGTAGGGACAGGCCATGAGTAGGATAGTCGTAGCTACCGGTAACGAAGGGAAGGCCAGGGAATTCCGGGAGCTTTTGCGGGGACTGGATGTGGTTGTGGCAACCTTAAGGGATTTCCCGGATTTGCGTATGCCTGAGGAAACGGGGCAGACCTTTGCGGAAAATGCCACTTTGAAGGCGCGGTCGGTGGCAGAAGGCACCGGCCTGCCGGCTCTGGGGGATGATTCCGGTCTGGAAGTGGATTTTCTTAATGGAGCGCCGGGGGTTTATTCCGCCCGCTTTGCCGGCGAACCAGCCGATGACTGGCGGAATAACGCTAAACTGCTCCAACTTTTAGCCGGTGTACCGTGGGAACAACGTACGGCCCGTTTCCGCTGTGCCCTGGCCCTGGTAACTCCCGGAGGAGACACTTACCTGGCTGAAGGCACCCTGGAAGGCTTCATCGCCCTGGAGCCCCGGGGTGAGTGCGGATTCGGTTATGACCCCCTGTTTTATCTGCCGGAATACGGTAAAACCCTGGCCGAACTGGGGGAGGAAATTAAAAACAATCTCAGCCACCGGGCCCGGGCCGTCCAGAACCTCTGGCCGGTTTTAAGCCGGCTGTGGCCGGGCGATAAAGCAGGTGATACAAGATATTAATGATTTTGCCCGGCAGTGGCAAAAACTGTTTTTGACTTGAAGCAGTTTTTGCGGTATAATATCCTTTGCGCGCGGGTGTAGCTCAATGGTAGAGCCCCAGCCTTCCAAGCTGGTTACGTGGGTTCGATTCCCATCACCCGCTCCAGGAATCAAGCGCCTGTAGCTCAGCTGGATAGAGCAGCGGCCTTCTAAGCCGCGGGCCGCAGGTTCGAACCCTGCCAGGCGCGCCAGCAAAGATAGGAAGATATGGTGGGTGTAGCTCAGTTGGTCAGAGCACCAGGTTGTGGCCCTGGGGGTCGTGGGTTCGAGTCCCATCTCCCACCCCATTTTTTTATCCTCTGCTGGGGCGTAGCCAAGCGGTAAGGCAACGGACTTTGGATCCGTCATTTCGTTGGTTCGAATCCAGCCGCCCCAGCCAGTATCTATGAGCCATTAGCTCAGCAGGTAGAGCACCTGACTTTTAATCAGGGTGTCCGGGGTTCGACTCCCCGATGGCTCACCATTTTTTTGCGGGCGTGGCGGAACGGCAGACGCGCCAGACTTAGGATCTGGTGGAGAATATCCGTGGAGGTTCAAGTCCTCTCGCCCGCACCACATCTTTAAGCTCAATCATATTTTCCGGGTTGGAAGCCCGGATTTTTCTTTGCCTATGTGCATTAGATTTGCGTGGCTTTCGTTTTCGTTCTAAAGCCTTCAGGTAATGGCGGGGTCCAGATTCTTTCCCTTTGCCGCAGGACCTGGGGTGAGTGGCATGGGCCGCCTCACTTATGGCAAACTCCAGGGGGATGTTGCCGGCAATAGTTAAGAACCTAGAAAAGATCAATGTTCCAGTTGTCTTCTTAGGGTGTTTATCTCTTCCAGATTCAGCCCCGTGGCTCTGATAATGGTGTTGACGTCGACGTTAAGCAGGAGTAAGTTTTTGGCTACTTCTAACTTTCCTTCTAACTTTCCTTGCAATAGAGTTTCTTGCTTCATTTCATCCAGAGCTATTTCCAGGTTGCTAATCATCTGTTCCACCTCCATGGGATTGTTGGCATCCAGGATGGAGTCCACTTTTGCCTGTACGCCGGGAGGCATTTTAGGTTTGATAATGTGTTTCAGCCAGGTTGTTATGTGACGGAACTCATCGGGAGTCATGGTCTTTATTGCTCCAGCCAGTTTTTGGAGGCGCATTACTAGCGTTTCCGGCCTGGCTTTTTGGTCCAGTAAAAATATGCTAGCGATTACATTGGCAGCTTTGATAAGGTCTTCTTCGCTGTAGCGATTGACATCAAACAGTATGTAACTAAAGTCCAAAATATACCCAGCAAACTCCTGGTAACTGCTTATCATTTCTTTGAAGGTGCTGGCTACTGTCCAGTTATTAGCCCCGTTGTAGAGCACCGCCGAGATGATGGGCGGCAGGCGGAAATTCTTGCTTTCCCGCTCGTTCTGCGGGGTGTTGTTGTAGATTTCTCGCCAGATCTCGACCATATAGAGCAAAAGGCGGAAAGGTATCAGGTAGTCTACCGTTGACTGCAGCTCCAGCAGGATATAAAAGATGACGTTTTTGTCCCGGATCTTAAGCTTGTAGACAATATCGGCTTCTTTCTCGCTGAAATCCTGGAGGACGTAGGACTTATTCACCAGGATGAGGTCCTCTGCGTCAATGGCCGCCACCCAGTTTTCCCGGACGAAGGTCTTTAGCAGTTCAAGGAACACCCTTTTGTCGGCCAGGAGCTGCCTGTAACCCTTGTCGTGGGGGTGGTGGGAAGGCCGGGGTTTCCATTCATTTTCCGGCACAGGAACACCTTCTTCCAGATGTAATTATATCATATTTTTGGGACAGTTAGGGATGTCGCCTGGAAGATGGCTTTTTCCCTGAAACGATTTTTCAATTGGGCGTAAGGCCGGTCCAACCAGGCGTGTTTTTTGTGCCCGGCTTGGGTGTTAACTTAGTGGTGAAAGGCCACTGCAGGTGAGGCAGCACTCGTCTGCTAGCCAAAGGCTAGGTTGTCCATCGCGTGGTGGAATCCGAAGGAAGCCGGAGGCAAAGCCACGGCCCGATGAACAAGAACCCCATACGAGGCTAGACCGCTCGGATGAGCTGGCGAAACACAGTGAAATCCCAGCTTGCCAAGGGCGGTGGCCTAAAAAGCTGGGGTTTCCCGGCCCACTATCTACAAATGGCTTACTGGCTTCGAACATGACGCTCTTGCCGGGCTGGAGGGGCAAAAACCCGACCTAAAAGTGTGGATAACCCAGAGATAAAAAACTTACCGCAGGACCCTGGCTTATAAGAATAAAGGCGGATTTCGGTAAAGGCCGGAAGGAATTCTTCCATAAATGGCGAATCAACCCAACTGAGGAAAACAAGATTTTCCTACGGCCCCTTATACCAGATCTATCCGTAGTGCGAAAGAAAAACCTTCTCCCTTGAGCGGAATAATACTCTTGCTCTTGGTCGCCATGCTCCTGACGGCATCCTTCGGCTGCAACGAAGAGCCAGTGGATGTCAGGCGGCTAGACGTGTGCCAGCCCAGGGGGCAGGAGGCGGTCGGGGCTGGTGTGCAAGAATTTGCTGACGGAGGTTCCCCGGACAGGAGCTAACAGAAGCGGGAAAATCAGATAAAACAACTTGCGAACCGCCACCTAGATCAACTGCTTTAGAGGGGGACCTTCCATGCCTGGTTCGGGTGAGAACCACGGGCGGTAGGGGTGCTTGAGCGGTCAAAACCTACACCGTCGTGGATCTATCAATTGGCAAACACCTTAATTGAGGAAAGGGTTATGGCGAAGGAAGGTCTGGCGCTGGAACGGTGCTGCCAGCAGTTGGTAACGCTTGGCAAAAGGCAAGGCGGCTACATCACCTACCAGGGCATAATTGACATGTTCCGCGCCAGCGAATGCGATGTCTCCATGGAAGCCCTCGACTGGGTCTATGAACGCCTGATCGCTGAAGGGATAGAGCTTGTTGATCAATTACCGGACAGTCAGGTCGTGAACAGGAACTGGCAGCGTTACCAGGAAGTCACTCCGGAGAGCCCGCAGCGGCCGGAAGTGGTACCCAGAAGACGGCACAAGAGGTATGACTATTACCTGGAAGAAGACCTGGAGCAACCTGAACCAGCTTCGTGCCTCGAAGAAGCTATCGATAATTTGTTATTCCAGGCGGGAACGGGGCCGCTCTCCGCTAAAGACATCCTAACCCTTATTGAAGACTGTCGTCTATCATCGTTTGAAGTTCGCCAGCTATTTGATTATTTGGGCTCAAAGGGGATTGATGTTCCGGAGGTTGACTTATCCCAGGTGTACCGTAATGCTTCCGAAGAAGATAATGAGATGCAAGGCGAGGAGGAGCCGGATCTTTTCGCTGATCTCGGGGTGCAGATGTTACTGCAGGATATTGGCCGGCAAAAAAAGCTGACAGCTAGCGAGGAACGGCGGCTGGCCTGCCTGGCCGAGGAGGGCGACTGGAAGGCTGCGTCACGCCTGATTGAAGCCAACCTGGGGCATGTTTTTAATCTGGCCACAAATTACGTCGGCCTAGGTATGGACCTCCTCGATCTATTCCAGGAAGGGTGTATTGGCTTGATGAAGGCGCTGAAAAGATTTGACTGGCGCCGCGGGTTCCGTCTTAGTACCTATTCTTCCTGGTGGATTTTCCAGACTATTAGCCGGGCTATTGCCGACCACGGCCGGGCTGTTCGTTTGCCGGCTCACTTGTTAGAAACCGTCAGGCGGCTGCAAAACATAAACGACGATTTCTACCAGGTCCACGGGCGAGAGCCAACAGCAGAAGAAATCGCTGGTGAAATGGATTTGCCTGAATGGCGGGTGCGCGAGTTGCAGGCTGTGTCCCAGCCTATATTGTCCTGGGAAGCCACGCTGGCCGAATGGGAAGAAATGGGAACGTATCCGACGTGGTTCCTGGAGAAATATGGGGCGTCGCCGGATCACGACCTGAACTGGTCTTTGTTACAAGAGGTTGTGGCTAAACTTATGGCCTCGTTGAAACCTAGAGAGGAACAGGTCTTGCGGTTACGTTTTGGTTTCGACGGCCATGAGCCACAAACCCTGGAGGAGGTCGGACAGCATTTTGGTGTAACGCGCGAGCGCATACGCCAAATCGAAGCCAAGGCCCTTAAGAGGCTAAGGCATCACAAGCGCTCAAACGAGCTGCGCGATTTGCTGGGTTAGTAGTAGAAAAGAGGAAGTATAGTCTCCCATGTATGAGATTCAATGGGATAACGATACAGGCGGCATCTTGCTGGCCGATACCAGGGAGACCGGGGTCGGGAGCGAGATCCGTCCCGTGTTTTTTGAGGAACTTGACCTCCTGGGCTTCGACCGGCACTGGAGTTATCCCCGGGTGGAGGAACCCCTGTTGTGGGCCATTGGCGGCCGGAAGTATTACTACCGGGGTGAACTGGTGGCGGAGGCTGAGGGAGGGGGGTTGTTTTCCAGGCCTGAACTTAAGATTCACCGATCGGGATTGGCCCTGGACCCGGTCAAGGTCGAGGCTATGGTGGCCAAAAATGGGCCTCTCCTTCAGGGGCTGGTACAGAGATCACTCAAGTTTATCTACCAAACTTATACCCGGAAGCAGAAAAGGGTGGATATCGTAGCAGTAGCTTTCTCCGGGGGTAAGGATTCCCTCGTAACCTTGGACCTCGTCCAGCGGGTCTTGGAGCCGGATCAATTCGTCGTCGTCTTTGGCGACACAGGGATGGAAATTCGCGATACATACCTGGCCGTGAAGGCAGCCAGAGAACGGTGGCCCCACCTGACCTTCCACACGGCCAGGAGTGTGAAGGATGCCCGGACGAGCTGGCGGGAAATGGGCCCTCCCAGCCGTATTCACCGCTGGTGCTGTTCCGTGCACAAATCGGTACCCACTCTGCTGCTTCTGCGCCAGTTGGCCGGCAAAGCGGCGGCAAAGGCCCTGATCTTCGACGGCGTGCGCCATGAAGAAAGCGCCGGCCGGTCGACCTACATGTCCATCACCCCGGGAGGCAAACACAAGACGCAGATCAACGCCAGCCCCATTATTGCCTGGAACGCGGGGGAGGTCTTCTTGTACCTCTTTGACCGGCGCCTGCTGCTGAACCGGGCCTACCGTCACGGCGTCACCCGCGTGGGCTGTGCGGTATGCCCCATGGCTTCCTCATGGTGGGATATTATTAGTTGGAAAGTTTATCAGCAAGATATGAGATGCTTCATTGATGAATTACGTACTTATGCCATTAATTCAGGAGTCTGTCCCAAGGAAGCAGACAGGTACCTGGAGGAAGGAAACTGGAAAGGCAGGGCTGGCGGCCGCTATCTTCCCGGCGGCGGCAACCGGGTGGTCGAGCAGGTAAAGGGTGGTAGGGTTATTTTTACCCTGCGCCAGCCGACCGAAGACTGGCAGGAATGGGCCAAAACCCTGGGCCGCCTGGCACGGACCGGCGCCGGTCAGGGGCACATCGAGCGGGGCGGCACCGTGTATCCTTATGTCGTTCGGCGTAACGACAACAGCGTCAGCGTGGAGGTAGACGGCCTGGCGTACGCCGATCGCTATGTTCTCAAAGCCTTTCGCGCCGTGGCCCTCAAGAGCGCCTATTGCTGCCACTGCCAGGCCTGCCAGGTAGAGTGCCCTACCGGGGCTTTGGTCACCCATGAGCAGGTACGAGTCAGCGACGATTGCCTGGCCTGCGGCCTGTGCCTCGACCTGCACGGGGAAGCTTGCCTCACCGCCAAATCCCTAGCAACAAGCGAGGGAGGCTTAAGCATGAATGGCAATCAGAAGAAGACGTTGCACACCTACGAGCACTTTGGGATGGAAAAGGGGTGGCTCGCGGCTTTCCTCGCCTCGCCCATGGATTGGGTTAGCAGCAACAGCCTGGGCAACCGGCAGTTTAACGCCATGCTCCTGTGGCTCAAACATGCCGAACTGATAACAAGTGGCAGTAGCAAGAGATCCCTGGCCGTTACCGACCTGGGGGAAAAGCTGGCCCGGCGGGGAGCAAGCGATCTGGTGACCTGGGCCGTCATCTGGACCAACCTGGCCCGCAACTCGACGCCTGTAAGGTGGTACCTCACTGCCGTTCCCTGGGGGGCGACCATGACCAAAGCCGAGTGGGTGATCAAAATGGGTGAAGCCTATTCCCAGAGCGAGACTACCAGGCGGAACGCCATGACAGCGCTTTTTGGTTTACTTACAAAGACGCCTTTGGGCAACGGGTTAGGGCTGGGCGAAGAAGTAGAGCCTGGCAAGCGCACCGGCGGCGCCCTGTACAAAAAGGGATGGCATGACCCCGATCCGGTGGCCATTCTCTACGCCCTCTACCGGTACGCGGAAAAGACGGGGCGGTACGAGCTGACCGTGCGCGAGTTGTATGAGGGCGCTGATGAGGGGCCATACACGTTGTTTGGCGTCCGCCGGGAGACGCTGGAGGGTATCCTCAGGGGCCTGTCCGCCCGGGGCGACGGCCTCATCCGCGTTAACATTGTGCGGGACCTGGACAACATTTTCCTGGACCATGCCTATAAGGCGGTTGAGGTGCTTGATCTTGCTTGATTGGGGTCACGAGAGAGGCTGGTCTCTGCACCAACATTTTGGTCTGCGGCAGGAGTGGCTAGAACTATACCTGTTCGACCGCGCCACCGCTCAATCCTGGTTAACCGGCAGTAGCTTCCCTGGCCACCTGGCTGAAAGCAGCCGGTATCGAGGATGGTGACGGTCGCCTAACCCCCGTGGGGACACAGTTTGCCGCGCGGGGAAACGCCTGCTGCCCCTGTGGGAGTTGCTTTGGGTCAATGTGGTGTTCGCTTTTCCCACCGCCCGCTGGTACGCGCACCTGGGACCGGGCGCGTGGACTATCACTGAACTGAAGGCGCTGCTCAGACAGGCGATGCCCCGCCTGGCAGAGCGGACGGCAACCAATGCTATCATGTAACTGGCGGGACTGCTAGAGCGGATTCCGGTGGGTAGCGAGTTAGGCCAGGGGGCAGGTGAGCGGGGAGAGACCGCGCCGCCTTGTCCGCCGCGGTGGGCAGCCTGGTGACGCTGCACTAATCCACGCTATGGAGCGACTTTACCTGCAGCAGGGGCGGACCAGGCTGCCGTGGGCCGCCGACCTTACCTGTCCCTGGGTGGTTTTCGACTGCAGCCGGCAGTTTGTTTTGAATCGTCTGACCGTCCTGGACCAGGATTATTTTAAGATTGACGAGCACGGCGTAACGATATGCCTGGCCGAAAAGGAGGAGTGGCAGTGTGGCGATATGGTGATTTCCTGGCTGTAAGCGAAGACTTCATCCCGGTATTCTCCGAGGATGTAGACAAAAACCACCAGGGGAACTGGAAGTTCTTTATTCCCCATGCCCAAATGCGAAACCTGCTGGAGAAGCTTATCGCCGCCCTGGAACGGGCGCATGGCGGTGACAAGCGTTCCCTCTGGCTTACTGGGGCCTACGGAACGGGCAAGACCTTCGCCTCCTTCGTAATCAAGCACCTGCTGGAAGACGATCCTAAGGCCATCGAGGACTATTTTCAAAAACACCAGATCTTGACGCCTCTATGGCCACGGTTCAAGGCGTTGCGCCAAAACAACCGCTACCTGGTCATCTACCGTTCGGCGTCGGGACATATCACCTCGAGCCGCAGCCTGATGATAGAAGTGCAGCAGGCGATCAAAGACCAGTTGCGGGCTCAGGGTTATACCAATGCCTTTAGTGAAAGCCTCATGGATCAACTGGTGAACAAGCTGAGTGACCCGAGCGGCATCTTCAACTGGGAAGCGGCTTTCACCAAGTACCGCGGCCGCTTTCGGACCGCGGCTACGGCCGACGAAGTGATTGAGCGCCTGCGCGCCGGCGATGTAAAGCTGGGCGAACAGGTGGCGGCCGTGCTGGAGGAAGAAGGGCTGGCCTTGGCTGATTTCCCGGCGGCTGTTAAGGCCTGGATCAAGGAAGTCATCGTGGCCAACAACTTGCAGGGTATCGTCTTCATTTGGGACGAGTTTACGGAGTTCTTCGCCAACAACGTGCCGGTAACACCGCTACAAGAGCTGGCCCAGGCTACGGTTGACATGCCCTTCTACCTGTTCCTCGTCACCCACCGCGCCCTAAATCAGTTCACGCGCATTGACGAGGACACGCGAAAAAAACTCCTCGACCGGTTCCATAACTGCCAGTTGGAAATGACGCCGGTCACGGCTTATAAACTTATCGCCAATGTGATTGAGGCCCATCCTGACCGCCGGAATGAGTGGGAGGCGAAGCTGGATTCCCTCTGGAGTCAAGTGGATGTGGCCGTGCTGCATATCAATGTCCTGGGCGAGCGGGTTAACAAGGACGACCTCAAGCGCATGGCCCCCATCCACCCCTTCACCGCCTATCTTCTGGCTACCATTTCGTCGCTCTACAGCTCGAGCCAGCGCACTCTGTTCCAATTCCTAAAAACCGAGGCCCCGGGATCTTTCCAGTGGTTTATCGCCAATTATCCGCAGGACTACTGGTACTGGTTGACACCTGATTACCTGTGGCAGTACTTCTTTGAGGACATTAAGATTGAAAGCATCGAAGCCATAAGCGACCTTCTTAGTTATTATCGTTCCGTCAGGGATAGCCTGAGCGAGAAAGAATTGCGGGTATTCCGCGTCATGCTGCTGCTTATTGCCTTGTGGAGGCAAACGCAAGGGGCTTATGATTTGCTCAAACCGAGCCTGTCGGTCCTCAAGCGCATGTTTGTTGGCACCGAACTTTATCAACGCGTGGGGGAAGTGGCGGACGGCCTTTGCGCCCGGGGCATCATGCTTGCTGTGCCGGCGGGTAATGACTGCGAGTATATCATGCCCACCACCACCATTGACCAGGCCAAGCTGGAGGAATGTCGGCGGCGGGCTGAAGCCGTCCTTACCTTTGAAAAAATGATTAAGGCCGGAGGCCCCGAGGCCGGATTTGCCTCTGAACTCAAAGGACTGCTATCCTTGCAGGGAGCAGCCAAATTGCGCCATCCGGTCCAGATCGTTTCCGCCCGGGAACTGAAGCTGCGACGCGAGCGCGTTCTCCAGGGCGTGGAAAGGCCTTACGAGGTAGGGGTAATTCTGGTGGTCGCTCAGGAGGACGAACATTTGATTGATTCGGAAGACCTGGCTACGGAGATAAGCGCGGCCCATACCAATTATTGTATATTGATCAGCCAGGCCGCCTTTGGCGCCAAACGGTGGCGCGAGTGGCTCGATTACCAGGCTCACTCCTGGTATCACCAGGAAATGCGGGACAGCAAAACCCAAAAGTATTATGACACCAAGGCTAAGAATATCGTGACCGAGTGGCTCGCTGCGATGCACACAGGGCGGATCCGGGCCTTTTTCCAGGGCCGGCAGGAGGAACTGAAAGGATGCGAGGTTATTACCGAATACCTGGGGGATATTGTGGCTTCGGTTTTCCGCTACGGTCCTGAGAAACTGAGCCAAACTGCTACCTTGTATGATCACGCCTGGGGCAGGGCTGGTGCGGAAATAGGCCTCAAGGTGGCCCAGAATATTCAGCAGCCATACAAGAATGTGGTGAACGAGCTTAGAATTCAAGGTTTTTGGGACGGTGAAACCGCCGGCCGCCCTGACCATCCTTTGAGCCAGATGCAAAGCATGGTGAACGGCTTTTTTGCCGCCCGGGAGCATGTCAGCCTGAAGCAATTGTGGGAAGCCTTACAGCAACCTCCTTATGGCCTCATGCCGTCACCCATCGGCATCTTGCTTTTCGCCTTCCTGCTGCGCAACTATGCCCAGGGCTATTATTACTCCGACGGCACCAACTCGTTGCCCCTCAATCCCAACAAGCTAGCGGAACTTATCGAGCAGGTGATGAAAGGGTTCAAGCTTTCAGAGAACTATACGATCCGGAAAATGTCGGCTCAGGGAGAGCGTTTCTGCCATATGGCGCGCGACGTTTTCCGCCTCACCCCGGAGCAGGCAGCCTACCCTGAAGAAACGCGGAAAAATATGCGCAGGACAGTTATGGAAATGGGTTATCCTTTATGGACTCTTGTCTATTATGTCCGGGGAACGTCCGCTGCGGGTTTGGTGCGTGATATGGCGCGAGCCGTGGGAACGCTGGGCGAAATTTTGGCTTACGCTCATGATGAACTCGGAGATCGGGAGATGGAGGCGGCCGTCGAGGCCGTTAAGCCGGTGCGCCATGAGCTGTCTCGGCTGCTGAGCAGGGATAGGGCGCAGGTAGGTATGAAGAAGTTCTGGGAGGTCCACGCTCCCCGGCTAACCTCGCTTATGGCGGCCCTGCGTCTTGATGTTCCCCAGGTAATGAATCGGTTGCGGGCCCTCCTTAACGAGGATGTCTACCTGTGGAGCGAGGAGCGGGTGAAGGAGAAGCTACCCGAAGTCGTCCGCGACCTCGACCTGGTGGATGCGCTGAACGGCCTGTGCGGGGTGGAGAAACAGGATTTGGGCGAGCTGCGTAACTATTTCCGTGCTAGCTGGTTCAAGGGCAAGTTACCTCTTCTTTGCTATAAAGAAGGCCAATCACCCGAAGTTGCTGGTCTCATTGATTACCTTTACGAACTGCTTTACCGTCCGGGCCAGGGCATCAAGGATAACCGCGCGGAGGACATCCGCCGCTTGAGCGGCCAGTTGGTATCCCTGCTGAGTGGAGGCCCTTCCGTGGCCGGTGTCCTGGTCCGGAAATACACGGGGTACAGCCTTAGCGATCAGGAAGCCGCGGAGCTATATGCTGCCCTGCCCGACCTGTCCCGAGCGACCGAAGACGAGGTCAGGGCAGCCATCATGCAGGCCCTAGCGCAGCAGGCCAGGCATAAAAAGATAGCCCAACTGCAGCAACGCTGGCGGGAACTCACGGGTTCGGCCTCGCCGGAGCGCTGGAGCGAGGAAAGGGGTACTCCCATCCAGTGGGTGCTGGAGGGCCAGGACCATCATGAATTCTTTGTTCGCTTTGAGGATGTCCATAAATTGACTGAGATGGATATAGACAAGATGATGGGCTATTTGACCGAGCACGCGGCTGAGCTTGCCCACCTGCAGAATCAGCAATATGTCCTGGACAGATTTATCCAGGCGGCTGCCGGCGACTATGCCGACTTGGTGCGCCAGGCGGGCATGGCGGGTCAACTACAGGCGTATATTCGTAGTATCCTTAATGGGAGTGTCTACCGCTGGCCCATGCGGCTAAGCGAAATCCACCGGCTGGTCCGCCAGTGGGTAACCGATAACTACCAGGCGACAGCTTATCCCCAGGTCCTAAAGGCTATTGAATCCATATCGCCGGACGATATGAAACAGTTCCTCAAGCAATTAGCGGCTGAGGACGCCCTTGTCGGGGCCCGACTGCTGGCCACACTTAAAAAGGAGACGAGGTAAAGTTAAGCGGGGGATACCGATGATAGACTTCAATAGCGTGGACGAGTTAATAGCCCACTTGCGGGCTGAGGGTGTCAAAGGAGAGCGCTTCGCCACCCGGTTTATTCTCGTTCAGGGGTGCCGGGCCTGGGATGACCTGGTCCTTAAGCTGACCTACGAGGTGGACCGGGTGGCTCGCCTGTCCGAATTCTGCAGTGGACCAGACGTCTTTCCCGATATGACGCGGCTACAGAAATACCTAAAGGAGGAGGCGTCAGGCTGCCACAGCGTCTTGTTAATCCCGTTAGCCGAGTGCATCCGGCTCGATCCAGAAAGCGCCGAAGTGATTCGTTACCTGGCCGAGTGGCCGGCGGAAAAGATACGCCGGCTGTATATACCGCTGTTGTCGGCGGAGGAGTTTTTCTTTCCCGAAATAAGCCGTGTCTCACGCTATCGGGAAGGACTGCTTCCCGACATATGGTCCCTTAGAGGGGAAGGCAGCTCCGAGATTATTGTAGCACCTTTTCCCGCTGGATCTGGGGAACGACCGGTGGCGGAGGGCATAAAAGAGTATCTATCTCAGTGGGAACGGGGCAGTGTCCGCAAAGTCTGGCTGATAACGGCCATGGCAGCCTGGTTGCCGGTGCGCCGAGTGTGGAGCGAATGCCGCGTACGTGTCTATCCTTCCAGCTTTGACTATGTCCGTAGGAATGTTAGCTGGGAGGAACTCATGGAAGAATGGGGCTCTCCCGGGGATTGGGAGTGGCTGGCTGATCAGGTCCGGGAAGGCGATAGTCTGGACCTGGTGGCTGGGCGGTTACTGAATGTGGCCGGATATAACGCTCAGCAGCTCTTTACCTTGTGGCAGGACCTGGATGAGCGCGGACGATGGCTTGTGTGGTTGTGGAGCAAGGCGCGAAGCAGACCAGGCTCTTACCTGCATCATGTTCTAGGGAGGAGTAGTGGCCTGAGCGACTTCAGCTATAATGCCGTTATGACCATCTTTGCCTTGCCCAGGTCGCTATCCTTTAGCCGGGAGCGAAAAGAGCTTTTAGAACGCCTTGGCGTTAACCTCATGCCGGCCGAATTCTGGGAACGTTACCGTGAGCTTACGGACCCCCTTGACCGGGTGGCGGTTTTAACCGACCTATCGGTGGCCGAGCGGGAACAGCTTGTGCTGTGTGCCGGCGAACTTCTGGCGGGGTATGCCCCCGACCTTTGGTGGGAGTATCTCGAAGTGGCCTTCTCGAAGTTAACGTGGTATTTGCAGCCTGCCATAACTGGTGACGAATTTGTTGATGCCTATTTTTCCGCCTATAACCGCTGCCGCCTGAAAGACCGGGCTGACGAGGAGCTGGCCATCCTGATAAGCAAGTGGGCTGATCAGCAATTGCTCTGGAGTTACCCGACAAGGAGCGATCTTCTCGCCAGGCAGCGCTCTGCTGGCGCAAAAGTACTCTGGGTTGACGCCATGGGAGCGGAGTGGATGGGTTTGTTAACCCAGTTATTGACCATGAGCGGCCAGGTCGAGTGCGAGGTGATAATTGCTAGGGCCAACCTGCCTACCATAACTGAGGCCAATAGGGAGTGGGAAGACGGCGAGGAGGTGATGCGGGGCCTGGATGATATTGCTCACCATTACGCCTATCAATTCCCCCAATCCTACCTGAAGGCGGTGGAGGTCATCGAAGAGGTGGCCTACCGCGCGCAGGTATTGCTGTCCCAATGCCCTGCGGTGGTTATTACATCTGATCACGGCCTCAGTCGGTTCGCCGCCACCAGCGAGGCCAAGGTGGAAGCACCGGAAGGGGCGAGAGTTGAGGTACGAGGTCGCTATGCCTTCTTGAAGGAGGATAACCTGGACGGCAGCTACAACGACATGTGGGTAATGGAAGAAGGGGCTGCGTATTTACTTACCCATAACCGGTTCAGAGGTGGCAGCGCTTCCCCAGGTGAGGTCCACAGTGGCGCCACCCCTGAGGAGTGCTTGACACCGGTAATTATTGTCCGGAAAACAAGCGCAGAGACCCAACCGCGATTTGAGCTAGTTACGGCGAAGGTCAAGCTGAATGCCAGGGGTGAGGGCGTCCTCACCGTGAGTTGCAACCGCAAGGTGGCTGGTGTTGAGTTGCGGGTGGCCGGTCGTGTCCTGCCAGGTCAAAGCACCGCAGATTTTACCTGGTCTTTTCCACTGAAAGGCTGGAAGGCAGGCAAGTATACTGGGAAGTTGTACAGCGCCAGCCAGTTGGTAGGGGAAATAGCCTTTGAAGCAGTGAAGGGCATTATCCAGAATGATCTTGGATTGTGAGGTGATGCCCGTATATGAATGTTAGTAGCACCGTTCAGGATAAAATCAGGACTTATTTCCAGGATATGGCCGTCTATAAGGATCCCACCCAGAACAAATTCTTTTCCTCCTTAAGCATACCTTCCTATTTGCGCGACTGGATGGTCATGCGTTTTGCCGATGACAGTGGGAAGGTGAACCTTGATGAAGTCGGAGAGTATGTGAGAAAGAATATCCCAGGTAAGAAGGACTGGGAGCTGCTAAAAAGTAGAATGATTAAAGACGGGCAGCGGGTCAGATTCCTGGCCAAATTACGGGTGGAGCTGGATGTGCGCACCGGCCAGGGGATGTTTAGCTTGCCCGATCTGGGTTTTCCCAACCGGAAGTATGAGGCCATCGTCGACGACCGGGTACTACGCCAAAACCGCGAGGAGCTTCTGGCTGACAGCGAAACCTGGGGGGTCATCGAGTGCGAGTGGAGCCCTTTTGGGCTGACAGGAAAAGAAGGCGATGGGGCCATCTATATGACTGATTTCAAACCATTCAAGCCGTATAAGGTGGACGTGGAGTTTTATCAAGAGGTGCGAAAGGAGTTCACCCTGGACGAGTGGATAGATATGTTGCTCCTGGCGGTGGATTATAATCCCGCCGGGTTCCTGGATACCCGCCAGAAACTTACCCTTCTCAGCCGGCTCCTACCATTTGTAGAAAATCGTGTTAACCTGATTGAATTAGCCCCCAAGGGCACAGGTAAGTCCTACATGATGTCACAGCTATCCAAGTACGGCTGGCTGGTAAGCGGCGGCAGTATTAGCCGCGCCCGTTTGTTTTATGATGTCTCGCGCAAAACCCCTGGTCTAGTAAGCCGCTATGACTATGTGGCTTTTGACGAAGTGCAGACCATCAGCTTCCCCGACATTGACGAAATCAGAGGGGCATTGAAGGGGTACATGGAGTCAGGTGAATACCGCGTGGGCGATTATAGAGGTGTAGGGGATGCCGGCCTGGTATTGATGGGTAACATTCCCGAGGAAAAGATGCGCGAAGACGCCGATATGTTCACCGAGCTGCCCTATGCTTTTCAAGAATCAGCACTTATTGACCGCTTTCATGGTTTCATCAGGGGCTGGGATATACCGCGGATGCGGGAAAACATGAAGGCTGAGGGGTGGGCCCTCAATGTGGAGTATTTCTCGGAAGTTATGCATTCGTTAAGGAGCGAGATTATTTACCCGGCTCTCGTGGATGCTCTTTTGGGAATCCCCAGGTCAGGTGACACTCGCGACACTACGGCCATCAAACGTATCTGCTCCGGCTTCCTGAAACTGCTTTTCCCGCATGTCAAGCACGTAGAGGATATTGACAGGGAAGAATTTCGGACGTACTGTTTGGAGCTTGCTCGGCAGATGCGTGGCATTATCAGGCGCCAACTCCACCTGATGGACAGTGAGTATAGCGACGCCGTACCTGATATCCAAATTCGGTAAGGCCACGGTGCTCATACCTAATCGAGTATCTTCCTGCCAATTCTGGACATGGATTTTCCTGGGTAACTGCCGGGGCGATAACCAGTTCGCATTAAGATATTCAAAGGTTTTTCTAAAGGCAGGTGTCTGCTGTGCAGATCAAACTCTGTTATAACTGTGACCGGCCGGTCGTAAAGGATGTTGTGGCTCTGAACAAGAAACTGCTTGGCCGGTCCACTAAACGGTACTTATGCCTGACATGCCTGGCTGAGTATCTTGATTGTACCGAAGACGACCTTTCTAGAAAGATTCAGGAATTTAGGGAACAAGGGTGTGCACTTTTCGCCTGAGAAACTTCGTGGAAGTTTATTCTTGTACCACTTTTGCACCACAGGTAGTACCTTCCAGCCCGTAATCACGAGTGTTTGTCCCTGCTAAGGTTTCTCTATCCACCTTTACCGCTATCTGGCCCAGCACCCGGACCTGGCGGTATCTTCCGCGGCCGATGCTGGGGAAAAGGAAATCAAACGCTTTGCCCACCAGGGGGTGAATGAGCTTTGGCAGGGGGATATCATGTACGGCCCTTACCTTATCGCCTTTATCGACGACGCCTCGCGCCTGATTACCAACGCCCAGTTCTTCTGGGAACAGAACTATACCGCTGTGCAGATGACCTTAGTTCTCTTTGTGCTTTGCCATATTGTTTACCTCCCAGATTGCGATATAATATTCGCGTAAGGTTCAAATGAGCGCGTAAGACCCGAGGAGGTATTAGCGTAAAATGGAATAACTTCTTTTGAGGCTTAAACGGATCTCTTATATGACGTTTGGAAAAAAATGTATGGCAGTTACCCCAAAGGATTGATTACCATGGAAATAGGTTCTACGATCAGGCATTTCCGTGAAGAAAGGGGCTATACCCTGGACGACCTGGCAGGCAGGGCGGGGATTTCCCCCTCATATTTAAGTGAAATCGAAAGAGGGCATAAGCGCCCCTCCCTTAAAACCCTGGATAAAATTTGCTCTGCCCTCAATATTCCCCGGGAAACCCTTATACCCGCCGAAAACAGCGTCGGTCTGGGAGATAAAATCCGGTTGGTGCGCCAGGAAAAAGGTCTTTCCCTCAAGGACCTGAGCGCGAAAACAGGTATTTCTTTCACTTATTTAAGCGAAATTGAAAGGGGTGTCCTGCACCCCGCCGCCGATACTTTGAGTAAGATTGCGTCCGCCCTGGAAGTCCCCCTCTCCCTGCTGGTAAGCCATACAGAAAACTGGATCGGGAAAAAACTTAAAGATGTCCGCGAATCCCTAGGGCTTACCCAGAGCGCCCTGGCAGCCCAGGCGGGCCTCTCGCCGGCAATGATCGGGCAGATTGAAGCAGGAAAAGTGCAGCCCTCCCTTAATACTATAGAAAAAATAGCCAAAGCCCTTGGTATTTCCCCATGTTACCTGCTTATAGCCCGTGACCAGCTGGAAGAAATGCTGGCTTCCATGGGTCCGGATTTAAGGGAACTGCTGCTGAACGAGAACGTGCAGGCAGTACTCAGGCAGATCTGTTATTTAAATGACAAACAGCTGCGCTTTCTCTTGAAATTTATAGAGGTATTTAAACAGGCCCAGCTGGAATAATTTTTTTGCCCTTTTCTTCGCCAAAAATATTTTATGCGAAGAAATTTTAAAGCATGGGAGGAAATTTTTCTTTCCTGGCGAATATTATTTATTTGGAGGTGGTTGTGATGGGATGGTAAAGGGTTAGTTTGCAAAAATAACAACTAGTTCAAGACCGGGTATAAACAAAATAGAAAGGAGAATTATCCATGGAACAACCCAAACTGTCCGTTATCCTACTCTCAGGAGAACTGGAAAAGTTACAAGCAGGGTGCCTGGTAAGCTCAGTAGCTTCCATGTCGGGGATGGAAGTCAACGTTTTCGTAACTATGGAGGCGTTAAAGGCTTTTCGCAAAGATGTAATCAGTGCCAGGGAGTTTAAAACCGCCGGTGAGGTAGGCCGGGAAATGCTCAATAAGAATGTCGACCTGTTCTACCAGCTACTAGAAAATGCGAAAGACATGGGTAACCTGAAGGTATACGGCTGCGCCATGGCCATGGATTTGATGGAGTGGAAGAAGGAAGACCTCATAGATATTTTTGATGACGTAATCGGTGTTACGGCATTCCTGGGTAAAGCAGCCGGCAGCCAGGTCATTGTAATGTAAGTAAGATTATTTGGAGGGATAACATGTCCGAAGTAAATATCACAAAAACTATTGACGCCCGGGGCTCTTATTGTCCCGGACCGTTGATGGAACTGGTAAAAGCGATTAAGCGCGGTCAAATAGGGGACGTATATGAATTGTTGTCCAGTGATAACGGCTCGGCCAAAGATGTACCGGAATGGGTCAACAAAATGGGACACGAGCTTGTATACTGCCGGGAAGATGGAGATTTCTGGCGCATTGCTGTCAAGAAAACAAAATAGCTGCTGGCCGGATGTTAACGGCCGGAGGGGGGCGCAGGTAAACTAAAGTTTAATTCCCTGCGCCCGCCCTGCCGGGTCTTCACTAAAGCTTACTGCTTAAGGGAGTGTCGTACGTGACCAGGCGCATCATCATTGTCGGCGGCGGCGTGGCCGGTACCATGGTGGCCAACCGGCTGGCAAAATCTATGGAAAACGAAGTTTATAACGGCGAGCTGGAAATAGTATTGATTGGTGATACCGGCAAGCATATTTACCAGCCGGGCTTCCTGTTCATGGCCTTCAATGAAGGCTTCCTGGAGCAGTTTGCCAGGGAAGAGAAATACCTGCTGCATCCCAAAGTAAATTTCGTTATGGACGCAGCGCGCCATATCGATGTTGACAGGAAAAGGGTTATTACCGGCAAGCAGTCTTTTGACTACGACTTTCTGGTAATAGCCACGGGGTCATACCCCGATATGGAATCGGTTCCGGGCCTGGCGGCAGGCGGTCACACTTTCTATACACCGGAAGGCGCGGAGAGATTACGGTATGAAATGCTGAATTTCCAGGGCGGCACCCTGCTAGTAACCATCGACGTACCCCATAAGTGCCCGGTGGCACCCCTGGAGTTCATTTTCATGGCTGACGATTACTACCGGGAAGCCGGTATCCGCAACAAAGTGCAGCTAAAGTACACTTACCCCATCGGCCGCGTTCATTCCCTGGAACCTGTTGCTAAATGGGCCGTAAAGGAATTCGAAAAGCGTGGTATTGAATATGAAACCTTTTTTAACCTGGAAAAGGTTGACCCCGAAAAGAGAATTGCTTACAACATGGACGGTTCCGAGCACCCCTATGATTTGCTGATTGCTATCCCGGCCCACCGGGGAGCTAGAGTAATTCAAGATTCCGGGCTGGGCGATGAAGACGGCTTTATCCCCACCGACCGTTACAGTTTAAAGATGGAAGGGCAGGATTGTGTCTATGTGATCGGCGATGCCACTGACCTGCCTGTCAGCAAGGCAGGTTCAACCGCCCACTATGAAGCCGACGTAGTCGTGAGAAATTTAATCAGTGAATTAAAGGGGCTGCCGGCAACCCATCGTTATAACGGCAAGGCGTTTTGTTTCATTGAGACCGGGTTAAACGAGGCCACGTATATCACCTTTAATTATAAGCAACCGCCGCAGCCGGTGCCGCCCTCAGAGATGCTGCACTGGTTTAAGCTTTCTTATAACGAAATGTACTGGTTGTCTGCCCGGGGGATTTTATAAGGGGGGAGTGAGGAAGGATGGCCCAACCCGCCAGGAAAATAGTGGGAACTACCAGTACGGAGCCGGAACTACCCGGACGCTCGCGGGAAATTTTGGACCTTATCAGCGCCGGTATAGATTCCCTGGAACCGCCTGTTATCCAGAATATGGTTACCAATTTAGTCCGGCTTGGTGAAATGGCCGATGAATTTAACCGGCCGGAGATGCTGGATCTTTTCCGGGAGGTCGCCAGGGCCGGCAGCAACCTCCGCAGCTTAATCGCAGAAATTAGAGAGCTGCAGGAGACGGGAACGATGACTACCTTGCTGGAGCTTGGGAGAATGGCCCAGGCTATGAAGGATTCGTTAACAGCCGGGGTGGTCACGGGGATTTTACAACAGGCTGTTAATGCTTTATCCATGTTGGACCGGATACAAATGCTCCAGGGAGACAGGCTCGTGACAGGTATGATGGCCGCTATGCAAGAGGCCATTCGAGAAAATAAGGATAAATCCCCGCAAAGCGTATTGAGCCTGCTGCGGCAATTAAACAACCCGGAGGCCAGGAAGGGCCTGGGTATCTTCGCTTCTTTCCTGCAAAAGCTACCAGAGCATTTGGGTTTTACCAATTAGCTTTCGTTAACCAAGCTGCCGGCCGGGGCAGCTTTTTTGTTTGCTTGCCAGAGATGCGAGGGTTGATAGAAATTTTTGTTGAAAAAAAATAAATCAACAGCAGGAATTTTAGTGATGAGAGCGCATAGTTAAATATAGACTAAATATAGACTGACACATTGGCTCCTTATTGTTATCAACTGGTGCAAACTTTTTGCAAAAAAGTTCAGCTCAAGACAGTAATTTAAATAAATTAGTCTAAGAAGTAAATGGAGGATTAGTTTCTATGAAAATTCAAATGCCCCACGGACCCGGTTTTCTATCCATTAAAGTCCCAGACCAAAACATCATTGGTATCCTGGAGCCGCCATCATTGGCACCCATTACCTGTCGTTGACGCGGTAATCAAAGAGGCTTTAGCCTGCCCCGGTGGGTGCCAGGCCCCTCGAACAACTCGCCCGCCCGGGTATGAAAGTTAGCGTTGCCATTTCCGACGCTTCCCGGCCCAATATTGAGCAATGGATCCTGCCGGTAGTATTTGGGGAGCTAAACGAAGCGGGAATTAAAGACGAGGATACTACGATTATTGTAGGCACGGGTTCTCACCGGCCGGCTAGTACGGAAGAAATCGCCGCCATGGTGGGGGATAAAGTTAACAGTGTCCGCGTCATCAATCACTTTTCCGATTCCAGTCCTCTGGTCGACCTGGGCCGGACCTCGGGCGGTTACCCGGCCCTGGTGAACCGCTATTTTTATGAAGCTGATCTCAAGATCGCCCTTGGCACGATTTTACCGCACCCCATAGCCGGATACAGCGGCGGCGGCAAGGCCATAGCCGTAGGGTTATCTTCAAGTGAAACAATAAGCAGTATCCATACCCCGGCCACCCTGGACGACCCGCGCACCGGGCTGGGCAAGGTTGAGGGCAATCCCTTTATTCAATTTGGTTACGATGTAGCGCGGCTGGCGGGCCTGGACCTGCTAATCAACGCCGTAGTTAATGAAAAAGAAGAAATTATTGACGTCATTTGCGGTGAGGTAGAGCTGGCCCACCGGGCCCTGATCGAACGTTCGGCACGCAGTGTTTATGAAGCCCATTTCCCCGCTCCGGCAGACATCGTAATCGTTTCTGCCGGTCATCCCAAAGATAACAACCTGTACCATGTCGCCGCCGAGGCCCTGGGGGTAGTGGCCGGTAACGGGGTCCAGTACCCTTGCGTTAAAAAGTGGGGGACGATAATCGTCGTTTCTCCCATGGCCGAGGGGATATATAATGAAACGATGTTTGAATGTTTGAGCAAGGCGACACCGGCAGAGGTGGTGCGGGAACTGAAGACGGCGAAAATAGACCGGCCGGGAATGCACCGCGCCTACGCTACGGCCCAGATCCTCTGCGACCATGAAGTTATCTTTGCTGAAACGAAATTAGACCCGGATATAACCCGCCAGGTCCATATCAAGCCCATGGCCACCGTGGCCGCGGCCCTGGAATATGCCCTGGCCAAGCACGGTACACAGGCCAGCATTTTGGTAATTAAAAACTCTCACCGGCTGGTGCCTATTTTAGCAGCCAAAAATTAGCAAGGAGGACCTGTCCTTTAACGCCGGAAAGCCGGGGCCTGATTAATAGCGAGCGGTTGAACCGGAAATGAAAAAGACAGCCATCCTGGTCAATAAGGCCAGGGGGCCGGTTATTGACGGGCCCGCCCTCTACCGGGCCCTAAAAAAGGGGCAGATTGCCGGTGTTGGGCTGAATGTCTTCCCTGTAGAACCGCCGCCGGCCGGTGAGCCCTTACTAGAGTTAGATAACATTGTGGTAAGTCCCCATATGGGCGCGGTGAGCGAGGACGCCATGATTCGTATGGCAACCGGTGTGGCCCGGGGTGTTATCGCTGTCCTGCAAGGACAGAAGCCGGCTCATATAATTAACCCGGAAATATACCAGGAATAATCCCTATATACGTACATTCCGTCCGGGCGGCACCGGTATTGGTGATGAAGATATTAAAGACGGCGAGACAGCTCTGAAATATACCGTTACAAAATACGTAAAAAACCCCATCAACTTATATTTATTCCGGTATATGGGAGCCCGGGATTGAAGGGGACCGATATATGAACAGTTGGAAAGCCAACCTGTACAGCGCCGTGGCCGTACAAGTAATGGTGACGGCCACTTTCCATATCGTTACTCCATTTTTACCCTTTTATATTGCCGAGCTGGGTATTACCGGGGCGGGGGAGTTGAGCAGGTGGAGCGGGTTTTTGTTAGGCATAACCTCCCTCTTTACCGGGCTCCTTTCTCCTTTTTGGGGCCATCTCTCCGACCGCTATGGACGGAAGCCCATGCTTATCCGTTCTGCCGCCAGCATTGCCCTTTTTACTTTTTGCACCAGCCTGGCCACCAATATCTATCAAGTCCTTATTTTTCGCATCCTCCAGGGGTCCTTCAGCGGTTTTTCACCCGCCGCCATGTCCCTCATAGCCACCAGCGTACCGGAGAATTATTTAGGCTACTCATTGGGATTATTACAGGCAGGACAGGTGTTGGGATTTCTTTTGGGGCCCTTATTAGGCGGAATTCTCTCCGACTTCCTGCCCTACCGCCGCGTCTTGCAGCTGGGAAGCCTCATGGCAGTAATGGCCACCTTGCTCGCGAGTTATGCCATCCATGAGCGTTTTGAACCCCGCCAACCCAAAGAAAATAGAGAAGCAACGACCTCCTCCTTTTTCTCCTGGCCTTCTTACATCTGGGTCATGTTCACCGTGATTTTCCTTTCCCAGTTTGCCACCCGGGGCGTGGAGCCCCTTTTGCCCCTCTACGTGAGAACCCTGGTGGGGTCCTCTACGGCCCTCAATACCTTTTCCGGGGTAGCAGTTGCCGTTCAGGGCATTTCTTCGGTCCTGGGCGCCGCCCTGGCTGGGCGTCTGGCCCCCCGGGCGGGATATAAAAGGTTGCTAATTCTTAACTTGCTGTGTGCGGCTTTGTTTTACCTTCCCCAGGGCATGACAATGAATATCTGGTTGTTAATGTCCCTGCGCTTTATCCAGGGTTTTTTCCTGGGCGGGCTGCTGCCCCTGACTAACTCTTTAATAGGGTTGCTTACCCCGGCGGAAAAAAGAGGCAGCGTTTATGGTTTGACCTCCAGCGCCTTTTTCTTTGGTAATTTTTCCGGGCCCCTTGTTGCGGGGTTTTGGTCAGCCCATTTTGGTCTCCAGTCAGTTTTTTACGTAGCCGCCGCCCTCCTCATCGTTAACCTTATCTGGGTGCTCGCCGGGGTTTGCGGCCCGGCTAAGCGGGGTGACAAAGAGAGCGGCCTTGAAGGAGGCCATAAACGGGCGCGGGCTTAAGGTAGCGAAGAACAAAGCCTGGCGGCCATTAAAACTGGGGCCGGAATGGAGGATTTATAAAGGATAGGGGAATAGGTTTTATCCCTGGCTTTAAAAAATTTTTTCCAGGCAAGGAGGAATTTTCGTATCAACGTCGAATAGCTATAATTGACAGACACATCAAATCACAAAATAATAAAGTGATCTCATAGTAAGGAGCTGACCTTTGTGCGGGAGAACAAAGTAAAAAAATCCCTGGCCAATGGCGAAGTAGTTATTGGCACCATGATCTCCGAAGTCCGGGGACCGGGTATTATCACCATGCTGGCCACAGCCGGCTATGATTTCGTCTACATTGACATGGAGCATTCTTCCTACAGCATTGAAACCGTGGCCGACATGATAGCTGTCTCCAAAGCCTCTGACATTGTGACAATTATTAGGACACCGGGCCTGTCGCGCCTGGCCCTGTCCCGGCCCCTCGATGCCGGGGCGGAGGGGCTTTTAATCCCCCAGGTAGAGAGCGAAGAAGAAGTAAAGAAGATTGTTGAGTACACTAAGTATTACCCCCTGGGCGAGCGCGGCATGGCCCTGCGGCGTGCCCATTCCAACTTTGCCCCGGTAAAAACAGCCGACTATATTAAGCTGGCCAATGAACAAACTTTAATAGTCATCCAGATTGAAAGCGAAACGGCCATCCGCGACCTGGAAAAACTCGTAAGTGTACATGGAGTGGATGCGGCCTTTATCGGGCCTGCTGACCTTACCCAATCCTACGGCATACCTGGCCAGACCAATGACCCGCGGATTACCACCGCCCTCGAGCGGTTTATCCGGGTTTGCAATGATCACGGCGTGGCGCCGGGTATCCACGTCTATGACATGGAAAGCGCCAAAAGGTGGATCGACGCGGGTATGAGGCTGATAGCCTACTCCAACGATATCAGCATGATCGTTGACACGGGCCGCAGGTATACTACCGAATTAAAAGACTACGTCGCCTCGCGGCGCTAGATACGATAAATCATGGGGGTAAAAGCAATGGCAAAATTTGTACCCAGGGGCATTATCCCGGCTATGGCCACGCCCACGGACGAGTGGGGAAACATCAACGAAGGCGCGCTGCGCAAGCTGGTCAATCATTTAATTGACGGCGGGGTACACGGCCTTTTCCCGGTAGGCAGCCAGGGCGAGTTTTTTGCCCTCACTATGGAACAAAAGAAGAAAGTTATTGAAATAGTGATCGACGAAACCCGTGGCCGCGTTCCTGTTTACGCAGGTACGGCGGCACTGACAACGAAGGAAGCTATAGAAACGACTAAAATGGCCCGCGACCTGGGCGTTGACGCCGTATCCATCCTGACGCCCTTTTTCACCAACCTGAGCCAGAAGGAGGTTATCGGGTTTTACCTGGACATAGCCCGGGCCGTCCCCGACCTGCCGGTATTGCTTTACTCCAATCCGGGCAGGACCAAGGTGCCTATTGCGGTAGAAACCGTCAAAGAGCTGGCCGCAGTAGACAACATTGTCGGCATCAAGGACTCCAGCGGCGACATGACCCTCACGGCCGAATACATCAGGGTCACGCGGGATATGGACTTTTCTGTCCTGGCCGGCCGGGACACCCTCATCTATGCCACCCTCTGCTACGGCGGTACCGGCTCCATTACGGCCACGGCCAACGTAGAACCCCGCCTGGTGGTAGAAATTTATGAAGCCTTTATGGCCGGCGATCACCGGCGCGCCCTGGAGGCCCAGTACCGCCTGGCACCGCTGCGCCTGGCCTTTGAACTGGGCACCTTTCCCGTGGTGATCAAGGAAGCCTTGAATATGATCGGCATCGACGCGGGTAAGGCCATCCGGCCCGTTGGTCCCCTGACTGAAGAAAACCGGGCTCGCCTGCGGCAGGTCTTGCAGGATATGGGCGTAGTTAAAGCATAGGGTGGTGCGAAAGGTCATATGAAGAAAAAAGTCTTGATCGTCCAGCCGATCCACGAAAGCGGCCTGAAGGTGTTTGACGACCGGTTCGAGGTGCGGGTCGCTCCCGACCCGTCGGTAGAAACAGTTAAACGCGAGATCAAGGGTGTGGAAGGCGTTATCGTGCGCACGGCGCCTTTCACCCGGGAAATAATTGCGGCTGCCGACAGCCTGAAAGTCATTGCCCGCCACGGGGTGGGCGTGGATAACATCGATCTTCGGGCAGCTACGGAAAGGGGTATCCTGGTACTCAATACGCCGGATGCCAATGCCGTTTCCGTTGCTGAGCATACCCTTACCGCCATAGGTGCCCTGGCCAAGATGGTGCTCCCTATGGACCGGGCCACCCGCCGGGGCGACTGGGAAGCCAGGAATGAATACAAGGCCGTGGACCTGGACGGCAAGGTGCTGGGCCTGATAGGTTTGGGCAGGATCGGGAGCATGGTAGCCAGGAAGGCTGCCGCCGCCTTTAACATGCAGGTAATCGCGTTCGATCCTTATGTGCGGCCCGAAGTGGCGGCGAAAAATGGAGCCGTATTATATGAGGATTTGGACCGCATCTTCCGGGAAGCTGATGTTATATCCATTCACACTCCCCTCACGGCTGAGACCAGGGGCCTGGTAAATGGCGCCAGGCTGGCCCTGATGAAATCTTCGGCTTTCCTGGTGAACTTCTCCCGTGGTGGCGTGGTGGACGAGGAGGCTCTGTATCGCGTTCTTAAAGATGGCGCCATTGCCGGCGCCGCCCTGGATGTTTTCGAGGAAGAGCCCCCCTCACGAAATCATCCGTTATTTGAGCTCGATAATGTGCTGCTTTCTCCCCATAGCGCGGCCCTGACTCAGGAATGCGTGGTCAGGATGGCTACCGGCGCGGCCCGGGGGGTAGTTGAGGTACTCACTGGCCGAGAGCCACAATTTGTGGTTAACACGGAAGTTTTAAAGCAACAGCAGTAAAAATTTACCTGCTAAGCAAAGGGCCTAAAGGGGGTTGCTTGCAGGACAAAATAGGACGTGGCGGGTCGACTGCAAGGAGGAATTTATTAGTGGCCAGGTATTCCGTCCCCAATGGTAAAAAAATGGTGGAATTTGAGATACCGGATGGAGTAGATGTGACCGTCGTTGAGTCCCGGAAGCTGCCGATCCTTCCCGACACGGAACGGGCGATCAGGGAGGCTGTCGCCAACCCTATTGGCTGCCGGCGCCTGAAAGATATGGTGCGACCAGGGCAGAAGGTGGCTATAATCGTTACCGATATTACCCGGAAACTACCGGAGGAAATTATCCTGTCTGTTTTAATAGAAGAATTGCTGGCTGGCGGTATCCGCCTTCATGATATCACCGTAGTGGTGGCTACCGGGACCCACAGGCCCAATACCCGCGAAGAGCTTGTTGACATGTTTGGCGAGGAAAACGTCACCCGCCTGCGCTTCGTCAACCATAACGCCTGGGATAAAGGGGGGCTGGTGCACCTCGGAAAATCCAAAAGAGGCATACCTCTGGTAGTCAATAAATATGTGGCCGCAGCAGATATTAAAATCTCCACCGGGGTTATCGAGACCCACCTCTTGGCCGGCTACAGCGGCGGCGTAAAAAGCGTGGCTGTTGGTGTAGCCGGGGCGGAGACTATAGCGGCAACCCATAATTTCGAGATAATGGCAGAAACCCGTCTGGGGGTGGTTGAGGGCAATACTTTCCGGGATTTTTTAACTGAGGCCACACTGGCTATTGGCCTTGACTTTATCGTCAACGTAGTCCAGACCGGCAATAAAGAATTGGTCCGGGTGGTGGCCGGGCACCCGGTGGCGGCTTTCCTGGAAGGCGTCAAGACGGCGCGGGCCATGTATGAGGTGGAGATCAATCATCAGGCGGATATTGTCATTGCCGGCGTTAGTTACCCCAAAAACCGCGACCTCTACCAGGCCACCAGGGCAGCCAACACGTCTGTCTTCGGGCCCCGGCCGGTGGTGAAAAAAGGCGGGGTGATCATTATCCCGGCCAGCTGTGAAGACGGCTTCGGCCACCCCGGCTACGTGGAGTGGATGGCCGCGTCCGGTGGGCCTGACGACATTATTGAACATGCCGCGAAGGAGGGTTTTGCCCCCGGGGATCAAAAAGCACTAATTTTGGCTTGGGTTCTAAAACAGGCGCGGGTGGTTGTGACCGATTGTGAAATTCCTGCAGGAGAATTAAAAAAGATATATTTAGAAGCCATGCCTACTTTGCAGGAGGCAGTGAACAGGGAAATTGCGGGTAGAACCGGTGTGAGGGTAATTATAATCCCGGATGCCCTTCTTACTCTGCCCATTTTGCGAAAACAGCAACTCTTATAATTTTATCCAGCCGGGGGTGGTGGCGGTGAAGAAACATATAAGGACCACGGGCGTCTTTTTAATCATCGTTGGCGTGGCTATAATGGTCGACTCTGTTATGGTGCTTAAACTTGGAAATTATCATAATCCGGATTCTGGCTTTTTGCCCTTTTGGTACAGTTTACTGATGGTAATATTCAGCCTGGTGCTGGTAATCAGTAATTTGGGTGCTGATGACCGGCCGCAACCTTTTTGGGAACCCCTGCAATGGGTAAATCCCTTAATAGCTGTCATAATTATAGGATTATACGGCTTTATTATGGAAAAATTAGGATATTTACTTGCTACTTTTATATTTCTTCTGGTATGGGAAAAGCTTTTGGAGCATGAAAAATGGTTGAAAACATTGGTTATTTCCGTCTTCGGGACCATTTCATTATATTTAATTTTTGAGCATATGCTGGGGGTCCCGCTTCCGGCAGGCATTTTCGCTCTATAGGGGGGCAAGTAATGGGCATTTTTGAAGGTCTTTTTAACGGATTCTCCATTGCCCTGCAGGGCTACAACCTTTTATTTGCCTTTTTAGGCTGCTTGCTCGGCACGGCCATCGGCGTCCTTCCCGGCCTCGGCCCGGCGGCTACAATATCACTACTCTTACCGGTAGTTTATAAAATGAGTTCACCGGCGACATCAATAATTTTTTTGGCCGGAATTTATTACGGTTCGATGTACGGCGGGTCGACGACTTCGATTCTCCTTAACTTGCCGGGTGAGGCGGCATCGGTAGTTACCGCGATAGATGGCTATAAAATGGCTTTGAAAGGTCGGGCAGGAGCGGCGTTGGGAATTGCCGCCATTGGCTCTTTTATCGCCGGCACTATCGGGGTGATTGGTTTGAGCATAGTCGCCCCTCCCCTGGCCGAATTTGCCCTGCGCTTTGGGCCCCCGGAGTACTTTGCCCTCACCCTTGTGGGGCTCTTGCTGGCGGTATTTCTTTCGGGATCGTCCATAGTAAAGGGGCTTATTGCCTTACTCATCGGTCTTTTGCTGGCGAGCGTCGGTCTTGATCCCATTACCGGTAAGGTCCGTTTTGCCGGTGGAATTATAGGCCTTCAAGGCGGTTTTGATTTTGTAACTCTGGCCATGGGGGTATTCGGCATCGGCGAGATTTTATATAGCCTGGAACAAAACATTAAAGGTGAGATTGTAACTACAAAAATCGGCAAAGTTTTTCCTACCATAAAAGATTTCATAGAAGCGAAATGGGCGATTATTCGCGGTTCGTTAATCGGCTTTTTCGTTGGCATCCTTCCCGGCGGTGGGGCCGTAATTGCTTCCTTGGCGTCCTACGCCGTGGAAAAGAGGTGCTCCAAGAAACCGGAAGAATTCGGCCAGGGGGCCATCTGCGGTGTAGCAGGTCCGGAATCCGCGAATAACGCTGCCTCTAGCGCCTCATTTATACCCCTGTTAACCCTGGGTATCCCCGGTAATGCCTCTATCGCCATGATTTTTGCAGCGCTGATGATCCAGGGGGTAACACCCGGACCTTTCCTGGTAAAAGAGCACGCCGACGTCTTTTGGGGAGTTATCGCTTCGATGTATATAGGCAATCTGATGTTGTTGGCCCTCAATCTACCCCTTGTGGGTCTCTGGGTTCAACTTTTGAAGGTTCCTTTTGGGATTCTGGCACCGGCGGTGGTATTGTTCACCTGTGTAGGCGTCTACAGCATTGCCAACGATACCTTCAATATATATGCCTTACTGTTCTTCGGCCTCCTGGGCTATTTTATGCGCAAACTCGATTTTGAGCCGGGTCCGTTACCTTTAGCCTTTGTACTTGCCCCCATAATTGAGAATTCTTTAAGGCAGTCTCTTTTGATGTCGGGCGGCAGTATGGCCATCTTTTTTACCCGACCAATAGCGGCGACTTTGTTCGCTATCTTTATAGCTCTGGTGATTGCACAAGGTCTGCAATCGTTACGTCAGCGAAAAAGGTCGAAGGTTTCGCCGGAAATGAGCACCGGCGAAGTTTAATACAGCCTTCGTAAAGCTATCTACGGGAAATAAACTTAATGGAAAGGGGTAGAGAATTAAAATGTATCGTAAGAAAGCCTGGAGAATATTGGGTCTGTTGATGGTCGCCCTGCTGGTGCTCCTTATTGCCAGCGGCTGCGGCGGTAAATCTGCTACTCAGAACAATACCCCTTCTCAAGAGAAGAACGAAGGGGCTGCGGCAACAAGCAGTAAATATCCAGAAAAACCCATCACCATTATCGTTCCTTATGCGGCAGGCGGTTCTACCGATGCCCTGGCCCGGGCCATTGAAAAGGTGTGGACCAAATACTGCCCGCAGCCCGTCATGATTGTTAACAAACCGGGCGCTGGCGCTGTTGTAGGTCGGGAATTTGTCAAAACTTCCAAGCCCGACGGTTACACCTTAATGATAGGCTACGGTTCAGGGGAAGACTTGATCGGTCCCCAGTTGCAAAAAGTACCCTACGATCCTCTGAAGGATTTCACGCCTATTGCAAGGATGTCGATCCACTCAACCATTATTTGTGTCCCTGGCAACTCCCAGTTTAAATCAATGAAGGAGCTTATTGATTGGGCTAAAACTAGTAATCAGCCCGTCACCGCCAGCGTATCGACGGCTACGGGCAACGTCAATATCACCATGCGCGGGATCGGCAAAGTTACTGGCATTAACATCGTTCCCATACCCCATCAGGGTGGCGCCCAGGCCATTACCGACCTGATCGGCGGGCATGCCATCGTAGGCGGCGGTTCCGGCAACGAAGTGGCGCCACATATTCAGGCTGGCAGGCTGCGTCCTCTGGCTGTAGATCTACCGGAGCGCGATCCCGCCTTCCCGGACGTGCCGACATTAAAAGAACAGGGCATAAACTTCTACAGTTGGGGCTCGGTGAAGGGTATTGCCGCTCCGGCCGGAACTCCTAAAGAAGTGGTTGATTATCTGGCTGGCGTGCTGAAAAAGGTAAGCGAAGATCCCGAGTTTAAAGAGTCGATGAAGAATCTCAATCAGCCCATCCTTTATATGGGTCCCGAAGAATATCAGAAATTCTTCAAAGAGGCCTATGACTATTTCGGCAAGCTGATTAAAGACCTGAATATAACATTGCAATAAAAGGTTGTAACCCTTCCCTTCCCGTAGATAGCTTTATTTTTTGAAAGGAGATATTTCCATGAAGCCCATGTCTTCCCGAGAAAGATTCCTTACTGCATTGAAAAGACAGCAGCCCGACAGGGTGCCGTGGTTTGAGAGTTACGTTCACCGGGGTCTTGCCGACAGGATTGTCGGGCGCAAGACCGATTTACCGCCGGGCTGGCGCACCCCACCGGATTTATATAAAATTCTCTGCCTCGATACCATAACGTATAACTTCAGGCCCCCCTTTTATGCCATCATGGAAAAGAACGGCGATGTAGAACAATTGAAGGAAGGCCTGCTCAAGACCAGGGACGACTTAAAGGCTTTAAAGGAATTTCTGCCCGACCCTGAGAATCCGGATTTTTACAGGGGTGCCGAAGAACTTTTGTCCTTTGCCCGGCAAAACGGCCTGGCGGCCATTGCCGGTATCAGGGTGGGATTAAGCAACACGTACAACAGCATGGGATATGAAAACTTCTCCTATGCCCTTTATGACGACCCCGGTTTTATCGAAGAGAGTATGGAATTGATCGGCGAGTGGTGCATTAAGGTCATTGAGCTGGTCAATGATTTAGGTTTCGATGCAGCCTATATTTCCGAGGACATAGCTTTTAAATGGGGACCGATGTTTTCGCCGGAACACTTTCGGAAATATATGCTGCCCCATATGAAAAAGGTCGTTGATCATATAGCCATTCCCAGGATATACCATACTGATGGCAATCCTCTGCCTATGCTTAAAGATCTGGTGGAAGAGTTAAACATCTGTGCCATTGCCAATCTAGAGCACGGTGCCGTTGATATCTTCCAGGTGAAGGAAGAATGGGGAGATAAGCTCTGCCTGATTGGCAACATGGACCTGCATTATACCTTAACAATGGGTACTCCCGAAGAGACGGTATTAGAGGCCAAAGAGAAGCTCGAGAAGGTGGGCAAGGGAGGAGGCTATATTATTTCCAGTTCTAATGGCTTGACGGAATACTGCAAAGCGGAAAATATATTAGCTTTAAACGGAGCAATACTGCGGTACGGGGTTTATTTTTGAATAGCTAACTTCCCTACCAGGGTTTTTTATACCCGTTTGGTTCCTGGTTTCAGTGAAAGGGGGTTAAGCAAATGTCGTAAAGAACCATATCAAATGGACGAGATATAACCTAAAAGGAGGCGTTAAAAATATGCCAAAATTCGCCGCCAATCTAACCATGCTGTTCACCGAAGTGCCTTTCCCGGAGCGCTTTAAGGCCGCCAGGGAAGCAGGCTTTAAAGCAGTGGAGTTTCTTTTCCCGTATGAGTACAGCATGGACGCGATTAAAGGGGCGGTAGAAGAAAACAACCTCGAGGTGGTGCTCTTCAACCTGCCCGCCGGCGACTGGTCCGCTGGCGAGCGGGGCATTGCCGCTGACCCGAAGCGCAAGGATGAGTTCCGGGAAGGAGTAAAGCAGGCCGTCACCTGGGCCCGCGCCCTGGGTGTACCGCGGTTGAACTGCCTGGCCGGCAAGAGGTTAGACGCCTTCACTTTTGCAGAGCAGTGGCAGGCGCTCGTGGACAACGTCCGCTATGCGGCTGGAGTTCTGGGAGAACATGGCTTAAACCTCATGGTGGAACCCTTAAACCATTACGACGTACCGGGTTTCTTACTTAACACGACCGGACAGGTTTTGCAACTGCTTGCCGAGGTTGACATGCCCAACGTTTATTTACAGTACGACATTTATCACGCCCAGAAAGAGGAAGGAAATCTAACGGTTATCCTGCGCGAGCATCTGCCAAAGATCGGCCACATCCAGATCGCCGACAACCCCGGCCGGCACCAGCCGGGAACGGGCGAGATTAATTATCCTTTCTTGCTGCGGGAGCTGGACAACGCCGGTTATAAGGGTTATGTGTCCCTGGAATACATTCCGGTACCGGACACCCGCAAATCTTTAGACTGGGTGGCGGAGTACGGGTACAGCCTGGGTTAATTTGGGGAGTGCGTTAGCCCCCATAAAGAGGGTGGCGCCTGGCGGTATTAAGAGCAAGCAAAAATTCTAGCGAAAGGGGTAAAAAGATGAGTAAGATTGGCTTCATCGGCCTGGGCATCATGGGCAAACCTATGAGTAAAAACCTGCTGAAGGCTGGCTATGAGCTGGTGGTCTATGATATCATCAGAGAAGCGGTAGAAGAAGTGGTTGCCGCCGGTGCGGAACCGGCCGTATCCTGCCGGGAGGTGGCCGAACGCTGCGATAAATTTATCACCATGCTGCCCAATTCCCCCCACGTCAGGGAGGCTGTCCTGGGGCCGGATGGCTTGCTTGAGGGAGCCCGCCCTGGTTCCATCCTGATCGATATGAGCTCCATCGACCCCCTGGTCAGCAGGGAAATAGCCGGTAAGCTGGCCGAAAAGGGCGTGCGTATGCTGGATGCGCCGGTGAGCGGTGGTGAACCCAAGGCCATCGACGGTACCCTGTCGATAATGGTCGGAGGTAAGCAGGAAGACTTCGATGAATGTTATAATATATTAAAGGCCATGGGATCTTCCGTGGTCCGCGTCGGTGACATCGGCGCCGGCAATGTGACCAAACTGGCCAACCAGATCATTGTCGCCCTGAACATTGCCGCCATGTCCGAGGCCCTGGTCCTGGCCACCAAAGCCGGCGTCGACCCGGAACTGGTCTACCAGGCCATCCGCGGCGGCCTGGCCGGGAGCACGGTCCTGGACGCTAAGGCGCCCCTGGTGCTGGCCGGTCAGTTCAAGCCCGGTTTCCGGATTAATTTGCATATCAAAGACCTGGCCAATGCCCTGGCTGCCGGGCATGAGGTGGGAGTACCTCTGCCCCTGACTTCGGTGGTTATGGAAATTCTGCAGGCCTTGAAGGTTGACGGCCTGGGTGACGCGGACCATGGGGCTATCATACGCTTCTACGAAAAACTGGCGCAGGTTGAGGCTAGAAAGCATTAGAAGTACTATAGTGGGAGGTCCAGGCCGGCTATAAGTCGCCTGGACCTTGGTTCAAAGGCTTAAACTTGCATAACACCGCGAGCGGCCTTAACTTGCGGGTAAGAGGACAGCGAGGTCTTAGTGGGAACATTTTGGTATGGGTGCGTGAATAACCATGAAAAACGGGCTAGTCATACGCAAGAAGAAAATGTATGAAGAAGTGGTAGAGCGCATTACCCGGTTGATCAAAACCGGGGAGTATAAAGTAGGGGACCGCTTGCCGCCCGTTCAAGAATTGAGCGAAATGTTTGGCGTGGGCACTCCTACTTTAAGGGAAGGCCTCTCTGTCCTGGCTTCCAGCGGCATCCTGGAGATAAGACACGGCAATGGCATTTATGTCAAGCGCTTTCCCCTGGAACCGGAGGACCTGATGGCACAATTAAACGAAGTGGAATACCAGCAGCTCCTTTCCTGGGTGGAGTTTCGCCGGGCGCTAGAAGCCGAGGCTGCTGCCCTGGCAGCCGAAAGGAGCGACGAGGCGGACCTTGAGGCCATGGAAGCGGCAGAAAAAAGGCTGGAAGAAGAGATAACCAGGGGAGAAATTACCATCGAACCTGATTACCAGTTTCATAACAGCATAGCCTTAGCTACCAAAAATCCTATTTTTATCCAGACTGCTACCACTATCGAGCATATCATACGGCAGTATTTTCAATTAAGTTTACGCTACGGCAGGACCTTACCATGGCACCGGGACCTGGTGGTGATTGAACACCGGAAAATATTGGAAAACATCAGCAAAAGACGGCCGCGGGAAGCGCGCAATGCCATGCTGGAGCACCTCAACAACGTCGCCGGCCGGGTGAAGCTCTTAGAGAGCCTGGCCAGGGGTGAGCAAATTGAGGATCGTTAACCGGCAAAAGTCCGGCACTTAATCCAGCCTTAGTTTAAATTTAATTCATTTTTAAAGAGGGCTTAATACAATTATAACGGCGGGGTGCTATTATAAAGTCGAGCAAAGCCCTCTGACCTCCTTATTAAATATATACCTTACCACACCCGGATTGCACCGGGTTATTTTTTTAGCCACAAAAAATTGGTATATTTTGCAGTAAAAAAGGCATAGATGTCGAATAGCGTAGTAAAATGTTACCGCTAAAGGCAAACCCCACCGAAAGGGGGGGACGCAAAGCCATGGGTCTAAGGCTGGAAGAGCTAAGATCGCCAGGCTGCCGGTACTTTGATGCTGCTATATTTTTAGCATTAAGACAGGGGCGGCCTTTAGCGATGCGGGCTGTCCTTTATTTTTTATTATTTATGACGGTTGCTGCGCGCATGTGATCATTGCCGGGAAGGGGTAAATTAATGAATAAGATGACCTGCCGGGATAAACTTGTTAACCAGGAAGTACTGGAAGCCCTCCTGGACGATTACCTGCGCCGCAAGAATTTGCCAGCAACCTATAAAAACTATCTCTTGAGGTTAATCGAAGGCCAGGTTAACATCCTGGTTCACAATCTCTTACAAGAGATTGAAGAGGAGCGTAGAGGCCTGATTAACGTGGCTGATGGGGAGATTATTCAACCTGACCGGTGAGTTAAATTGTCACAGCCCGGCGGGCAGAAAACTTGACAGAACCGGGGCTATCTGCTAATATATCGCTACGGAAAGCGTGGTAGTGCCTGAATAACGGGCGGAAGTAGCTCAGCGGTAGAGCATCGCCTTGCCAAGGCGAGGGTCGCGGGTTCAAATCCCGTCTTCCGCTCCATATTTTTGGCTTGGGCAACCTCGGATCGGGTATTTACCTGTCCGAGGTGTTATTCTACTGGCTTATTTTTTCATAAGGGCGGCAGGAAAAGCCAGGCAAAGCGGCGAAATAAAAGCCTGATAGTATTTTAAGCTAAATGGATGGTCATAATGAATGGCGTCCAGTAGTCGGGAGCAGGGAGGAGCAAGTAATTAATGAAGGCAACCGTCGAGAAGTTAGATAAGCACCAGGTACTTCTGGAAATTGAAGTGGAAGCCCCCAGGGTGCAGAAAGCCCTGGATCAAGCTTACCGCCGCCTGGTAAAGCAGGTAAACATCCCGGGGTTCAGGAAAGGTAAGGCTCCGCGTTTTATCCTGGAACGGTATATCGGCAAAGAGCCTATCTATAATGAGGCAGCGGAAATTGTTATTCCACCGGCCTATGAAGAAGCAGTGGCCGAACACAAGCTGGAACCCATCGATCGCCCGGAAGTGGAAATAGTCAAGGTGGAGGAAGGCGAGCCTTTAATCTTCAAGGCCAGAGTAGAAGTCAAGCCGGAAGTCCACCTGGGCACCTACAAGGGCCTCGAAGTGGAACGGCCGGAAGTAAGAGTTACCGAAGAGGATATCGACGCCTACCTGAAAAACTTGCAGGAACGCAATGCGACCCTCAAGATTATCGAAGATGAACCGGCGGCAGTGGGGGATATTGTCAGCATTGATTTTAAGGGAACGGTAGATGGTGAGCCTTATCCAGGTTTAGAAGGCAATAATTACCCTCTGGAACTGGGCTCGGGTACTTTTGTCCCCGGCTTTGAAGAACAGCTGGTGGGCGCCCGGGTAAACGAGGAACGTACCGTTAATGTGACCTTCCCTGCCGACTACCATCAAGAAGACCTGGCGGGCAAGGAAGCCATCTTCCAGGTTACCATCCGGGGCATTAAACGGAAAGAGCTGGCCCCCCTGGACGATGAATTCGCTAAAGATGTCAGCGAGTGCGAGACCCTGGCCGAACTGCGCCAGGATATCCGCCGCCGGCTGGAAGAGAGGCGGCGGCAGGAGATTGATGCTGCCGTAAGGCGGGCCGTAGTGGAAAAGGCCGTGGCGGCAGCCACGGTGGATTTACCGGCAGTCATGGTTAAACGGCGGATCGAAACCCGCATCAGGGAACTGGAACGCAACCTGCAATTAAGGAAGATAACCCTGGAAGAATTTTTGAATGCTACGGGAAAGAATATGGATGAGCTGGAGCAGGACTTCCGGCCGGAGGCGGAAAAGGACGTTAAGACCGAGCTGGTGCTGGAAGCTATCGCCAGGGCGGAAAATATCGAGGCTACAGAAGAAGAACTCCGGGATGAAATTGAAAAGATGGCCAGGATTACCCGCCAGGATCCAGCTGAATTGCAACAGAATCTTGACTACCTGTCTTTCTTGAAATACGATATAATGATTAAAAAGACCATTGATTTTCTGGTAGAGCACAGTGTGGCGGTACCACCCCGGGAAGGCGGGGACAGGGAGACAGGAGAAAGCAGGGAGACAGGAGAAACTGCTGCAACTGAAGGCTAGGGAAAGAAGACTATTAAGGGGAAGAGGTTGTGGAAGGAATTTTTACCACGGAGGTGGGTAAGGAGTGTCAATCCTGGTACCAGTAGTAGTTGAGCAGACCAACAGGGGCGAGCGGGCCTACGACATTTATTCCCGCTTGCTGAAAGACCGGATTATCTTCCTGGGAAGCGCCATCGACGATCATGTAGCCAACCTGGTGATTGCCCAGATGCTATTCCTGGAGGCAGAAGATCCCGATAAAGATATCCACCTGTATATCAACAGTCCGGGTGGTTCCATCCCGGCCGGGATGGCTATCTTTGATACCATGCAGTATATCCGCCCCGATGTTTCAACTATTTGCGTCGGCCTGGCAGCCAGCATGGGCGCTTTTCTCCTGGCTGCCGGCGCTAAAGGTAAGCGCTTTGCCCTGCCCCACAGTGAAATCATGATTCACCAGCCTATGGGTGGTACCCAGGGGCAGGCTGTGGATATCGAAATCCATGCCAGGCGTATCCTGGCCATCCGGGATACATTAAACCGTATTTTAAGCGATATTACCGGTAAACCGGTGGAACAGATCGCCAGGGACACCGACCGCGATCATTTCATGACCGCCCAGGAAGCGAAAGAGTACGGTTTAATCGATGAGGTGATCACCAAGCGCGAGTTGCCCGGTAAATAGGGACAGCGAGGTGAACTAACATCACGTATAAATACACCGACGATAAGGGCCAGCTGAAGTGCTCCTTCTGTGGTAAACTTCAGGACCAGGTCAAAAAGCTGGTCGCCGGCCCTGGTGTCTATATTTGCGACGAATGCATTGAGCTATGCAATGAGATAATCGAGGAAGAGTTGAGCGAGGACCTGAACCTGGAAATGGGTGAGTTGCCCAAACCCAAAGAGATCCGGGAAATCCTCGACCAGTACGTCATCGGCCAGGATAAGGCCAAAAAGGCCCTGTCCGTAGCCGTTTACAACCACTACAAGCGCATCAACCTGGGCATGAAGATGGATGACGTCGAACTCCAGAAGAGCAACATCATCATGCTCGGGCCCACCGGTAGTGGTAAAACTCTCCTGGCCCAGACCCTGGCCAGGATCCTGAATGTACCCTTTGCCATTGCCGACGCAACTTCCCTCACGGAAGCCGGCTATGTGGGCGAGGATGTGGAGAACATCCTGTTAAAGCTCATCCAGGCGGCCGACTACGATGTGGAGAAGGCGGAAAAGGGTATCGTCTATATCGATGAAATAGATAAAATCGCCCGCAAGTCGGAAAACCCGTCCATTACCCGGGACGTGTCGGGTGAAGGTGTCCAGCAGGCCCTTCTCAAGATCCTGGAAGGGACCATTGCCAGCGTACCTCCCCAGGGGGGACGCAAGCACCCCCACCAGGAGTTCATCCAGCTGGATACCACCAATATCCTTTTCATTTGCGGCGGTGCCTTCGACGGCCTGGATAAAATTATCAAAAACCGCATCTCCCAGAAGACCATGGGCTTTGGTGCGGAAATCCGCGGCAAAAAGGATATCCAGGTGGGCGATATCTTAAAGCAGGTCCAGCCGGTCGACCTGTTGAAGTACGGGTTAATCCCCGAGTTTGTCGGCCGCCTGCCGGTTATCGTCACCCTGGATGCCCTGGACGAAGATGCCCTGGTCCGGGTGCTGACAGAACCACGCAACGCCCTGGTGAAGCAGTACCAGAAGTTGTTTGAAATTGACGGGGTCACCCTGGAATTCAAAGAAGACGCCCTGCGGACCATTGCTAAAGAGGCCCTGAAACGGGAAACCGGTGCCCGGGGCTTAAGGGCGATCCTGGAAGAGATAATGCTGGACGTAATGTATGAAATACCTTCCCGGAGCAACATCAGCAAGTGTATCGTCACTAAAGATGTAGTCCTGCGTAAGGAAGAACCCCTGCTATTGACGGTAGAAAGGAAGAAGAAAAAAGAAGAAACGGCCTGATGGCAAGGCGGTGGCGGGCAAGCCACCGCCTTTTTGGATAAAATCTTCCTTTCCGGATAAACTTTAGGTGATAGAGATATCCGGAAAGGAGTAAAGACCAATGTATGAATGGGGTCAGGGTCTGGGAGGATTCTTAAGCTTTATCCAGATATTTTTTGCCGTGATAATCGGCCTCTATTTCTGGAACCTTTTGCGCAACCAGCAGGGCAACCGGGTGGCTGTCGAGAAAGAGTCCCGTAAAGAACTGGAGAAACTCCAGCGGATGCGGGAAATATCCCTGTCGGAACCCCTGGCGGAAAAGACCCGGCCCACTACTTTTGAGGAGATAATCGGCCAGGAGGAGGGCCTTAAAGCGCTCCGGGCCGCCCTCTGTGGTCCCAACCCCCAGCACGTTATTATCTACGGGCCGCCGGGGGTAGGCAAGACGGCAGCGGCCCGCCTGGTCCTGGAAGAAGCCAAGAAAAACCCCCACTCCCCCTTTAAAGAGACGGCTCAGTTTGTGGAAGTAGACGGGGCGACCTCGCGTTTTGATGAACGGGGCATTGCCGATCCCCTGATTGGTTCCGTGCATGACCCCATCTACCAGGGGGCCGGCCCCCTGGGAATGGCCGGTATTCCCCAGCCCAAACCCGGGGCCGTCACCCGCGCCCACGGAGGTATCCTGTTTATTGATGAAATTGGCGAACTGCACCCCATCCAGATTAACAAGCTGCTCAAGGTCCTGGAAGACCGGAAAGTGATCCTGGAAAGCGCTTATTACAGTTCGGAAGACAGCAATATCCCCAGCCATATCCATGATATCTTCCGGAACGGCCTGCCGGCCGATTTTCGCCTGGTAGGAGCCACTACCCGTTTGCCCCAGGAGATCCCGGCCGCCATCCGCTCACGCTGCCTGGAAGTCTTTTTCCGCCCCCTGCTCGCGGAAGAGATCGGCACCATCGTCCGCAATGCGGCCAGGAAGATAAACTTAACCATTGCCCCGGCCGCCGTGGAAGTAATCAAGCAGTATGCCACCAACGGCCGCGAAGCCGTTAACATGGTGCAGCTGGCAGCAGGCCTGGCCATTACGGAAAAGCGCCAGGAGATTACCCGCGAGGATGTGGAATGGGTGGTAACCAGCTGCCAGTATACCCCGCGCCAGGACGGCCGGGTTCCAGTTGAGCCCCAGGTGGGCGTGGTTAACGCCCTGGCCGTCTACGGTCCCAATATGGGCCTTCTCGTCGAGCTGGAAGCCAGTGTTAATTTTGCCGGCCACCGCCGCGGCCAGGTTACCGTTACGGGCGTCATCGAGGAAGAAGAAAGCGGAAGTAGCGACGGCCGCCGGGTGCGGCGCCGGAGCATGGCCCGCAATGCGGTGGATAATGTCCTGACTGTCTTACGCAAGCTCTTACAGGTAGATGTACGGGATTATGATATTCACCTTAATTTTCCCGGGGGAGTACCGGTAGATGGGCCTTCCGCCGGTATCAGCATGTTAACGGCCGCTTATTCCGCCTTTACGGACATACCGGTTAACAACCTGGTTGCCATGACCGGGGAAGTTTCTATCCGGGGTGCCGTCCGGCCGGTGGGCGGTGTGGTTGCCAAGGTAGAAGCTGCCCGCCTTGCCGGGGCGAAAAAAGTGCTCATTCCTAAAGATAACTGGCAGGAAATATACCGCTCTTTGCCGGATATCCAGGTAGTGCCTGTGCAGACGGTCAACGAGGTCCTGGAACAGGCCTTAATGCCGCGGGCAAAGGTCAGCGGCCATGAAAGCTTCAAAGCCCGGCCCCAGGTTTTAAGCGCTTCACCTTTGCCCTCCCGCCCGTTAAGCTGCTAAAGCTATTGCAATAAGACGAATAATGCCGTAGAATATACTCGAATAATTACCTGGAGAGATAAAAGTATATACGAGGGAGCACCCTGGAGGTGTAAAGTTTGAGTCGAATCCTTCCCCTGTTGCCCCTGCGAGGGGTTATTGTTTTTCCTTACACGGTAATTCACCTGGATGTCGGGCGGGAGCGTTCGGTCAGTGCCATTGAGGAGGCAATGCTAAGGGACCGGGTTATTTTCCTGGCCATGCAAAAGGAGGCCCAGGATGACGATCCCGGGGAAGATGATATTTATACTACCGGGACCATAGCTGAGATAAAGCAATTATTAAAATTACCCGGCGGCACCATTCGCATCCTCGTTGAGGGTATCCGGCGGGGAAAGATCAGGGAATATTTGAGCTATGATCCCTTCCTTAAAGTTGAAGTTGAGGAAGCCCCGGAGCCTGCCGAAACTTCCAGCGAAATCGAAGCCCTCATGCGCTGCCTGATCGATGAATTTGAGACCTATGTCAAGATGTCCAAAAGAATACCCCCGGAGACGGTGGTGGCCGTCGTCAGCCTGGAGGAACCGGGGCGGCTGGCCGATGTGGTGGCTTCCCACCTTAACCTTAAACTGACTGATAAACAGGCCGTGCTGGAAGCTGTAGACATTAAAGAACGCCTGAACCTCCTGTGCGAAATCCTGGCCAAGGAAAAGGAAATCCTGGAACTGGAACGGAAGATCAACTTACGCGTCCGCAAGCAGATGGAAAAGACCCAGAAGGAGTACTACCTGCGTGAGCAGATTAAAGCCATCCAGAAAGAGCTGGGGGAAAAAGATGAAAGGGTAGCCGAGGCCGAGGAACTGCGGCAGAAAATTGAAGCAGCCAGGCTGCCCAAAGACGTGCGGGAGCGGGCTTTAAAGGAAGTCGAACGCCTGGAAAAAATGCCGCCCATGGTTGCTGAGACAACGGTTGTTCGCAACTACCTGGACTGGCTTTTGAGCCTGCCGTGGAACAAGCAAACCCGGGACCGCCTGGATGTAAAGGTGGCCGAGCGCATCCTTGATGAGGATCACTATGGCTTAAAAGAAGTCAAGGACCGCATTCTGGAATACCTGGCCATCCGCCAGCTGGCTAAGAAAATGAAAGGTCCCATTATCTGCTTTGTCGGGCCGCCAGGAGTAGGCAAGACGTCCCTGGCCAAATCCATTGCCCGGGCCCTGCAGCGCAAGTTTGTGCGCATATCTTTAGGCGGGGTGCGGGATGAGGCCGAGATCAGAGGCCACCGGCGCACCTATGTGGGCGCCCTGCCGGGGCGGATAATCCAGGGCATGAAGCAGGCAGGTACCAGGAACCCGGTCTTTTTACTGGATGAAATTGATAAACTGAGCAGCGACTTTCGCGGCGACCCGGCTTCGGCCCTGCTGGAGGTCCTGGACCCGGAACAGAACCATATGTTCAGCGATCACTATATTGAAGCTCCCTTTGATCTCTCCAGGGTCATGTTTATTACCACGGCCAACGTCGAATACTCCATCCCGCGCCCGCTCCTCGACCGGATGGAGGTTATCCGCATCCCGGGTTATACCGAAGAGGAAAAGGTTAAAATCGCTGCTTTGCACTTATTGCCCAAACAAATCAAAGAACACGGCCTGAAAAAGGACCAGCTGGAAATATCAGAAAATGCCCTGCGCCGGATTGTACGGGAATACACCCGGGAAGCCGGGGTGCGCAACCTGGAGCGGCAGATTGCCACCATTTGCCGCAAGACGGCCCGGGATATTGTCAGCGGTAAAACTAAAGCAGTTAGAATTACCGCCGGGAATCTGGAAGAGTACCTGGGTATTCCCCGTTACCGGCACACGGAAGCCTTCCAGAATGAGGTGGTAGGGGTGGCCAACGGGCTGGCCTGGACGGAAGTCGGCGGCGAGGTGCTCAATGTAGAAGTTTCCGTCATGAAGGGTAAGGGTAACCTTACCCTGACGGGGAAACTCGGCGATGTCATGAAAGAATCCGCATACGCCGGCTTCAGCTATATCCGTTCCCGGGCCGACACCCTGGGGCTGGAAGCAGACTTCCATGAGAAGCATGACCTGCACATCCACGTACCCGAGGGGGCCATCCCCAAAGACGGGCCTTCGGCGGGGATTACCATGGCTACGGCCATGGCCTCGGCCCTCACCGGTGTACCGGTGAAGGGTAATCTCGCCATGACGGGCGAGATAACCCTGCGCGGCCGGGTGTTGCCGGTAGGCGGTATTAAAGAAAAGGTCCTGGCGGCCCACCGGGCCGGTGTCAAAAACATTATCCTCCCCCGGGAGAATGAAAAAAACCTGGAGGACATCCCGGCCAATATCCGGCGCAAGCTCAACTTCATCCTGGTGGAGCATATGGATGAAGTCCTGAAGGAAGCCCTGGTGAGGAAGGAAGAATAACAGACAATACTTGACAGTAAGAGCCAGAAATCGGTAAGATAGTACGGTAGAGAGTGCCGTTATGGCTTATCTCCCCTCGTCCGTCCGGGCGGATGGGGGTTTTTTGTAGGTAAGGAGGCAAGCGTTTTGGCTGCGCTAGATAAGGTCTACGATCCTAAAGCCGTAGAAGAAAAATGGTACCGCTACTGGACTGAAGCAGGCTATTTTCGCGGTCCCCTGCCGGCAGCAGGCCAGCAACCCTTCAGCATAGTTATGCCCCCGCCCAACGTTACCGGGAGCCTGCACCTGGGCCATGCCCTGGACAATACCCTCCAGGACATCCTCACCCGCTGGCACCGCATGCGGGGGGATGCCACCCTGTGGGTGCCGGGTACCGACCATGCCGGCATAGCCACCCAGGCCCGGGTGGAAGAAGAGCTGGCCAAAGAGGGCTTGAGCAAGTATGACCTGGGCCGGGAGAAGTTCCTGGAACGCGTCTGGGCCTGGAAAAACGAGTACGGCAACCGCATTACCAGGCAGCTGCGCCTCTTAGGCACCTCCTGCGACTGGAGCCGGGAGCGCTTTACCATGGACGAGGGCTGTTCCCGGGCCGTGCGCGAGGTCTTTGTCCGCCTCTATGAAAAGGGCCTTATTTACCGGGGCAACTATATTATCAACTGGTGCCCCCGCTGCCACACCACCATTTCCGACATTGAAGTTGAGCATGAAGAGGAAGCCGGCCGTCTCTGGTATATCCGCTATCCCTTTAAAGACGGCAGCGGTGGTATTACCGTGGCCACCACCCGGCCGGAAACCATGCTGGGCGATACGGCCGTAGCCGTGAACCCCGAGGCCGAGCGTTACCGGGGGTTGATCGGGAAAACCCTGGTTCTTCCCCTGGTTAACCGGGAAATCCCCCTCATCGCCGACAGCTACGTCGATCCTTCCTTTGGCACCGGCGCCGTCAAGATAACCCCGGCCCATGATCCCAATGACTTTGAAGTGGCGGCCCGGCATAACCTTCCCGCCATTACCGTCATCGGCAAGGATGCGGTGATGACGGAAGAGGCCGGTCCCTACGCGGGCATGGAACGCTACGCCTGCCGCCAGAGAATAGTTGAAGACCTGAAAAATAAGGGCTTCCTGGTCAAGGTGGAAGACCATACCCATGCCGTAGGGCATTGTTACCGTTGCGGCACCGTGGTGGAGCCCCTGGTTTCACCCCAGTGGTTCGTGCGCATGGCTCCCCTGGCCGCGCCGGCCATCCAGGCGGCGAAAGAAGGTAAGGTCCGTTTTATCCCGGAACGCTTCACGAAAATATACCTGAACTGGCTGGAGAATATCCGTGACTGGTGCATTTCCCGCCAGCTCTGGTGGGGCCACCGTATTCCTGTCTGGTACTGCCAGCAGTGCGGTGAAGAAATTTGCGCCGTAGCAGATCCTGAGGAGTGTCCCGCCTGCGGCAGTACGGCCCTGGAACAGGATCCCGATGTCCTGGATACATGGTTCAGTTCCGCCCTCTGGCCCTTTTCCACCCTGGGCTGGCCGGAAGATACCCCGGAACTGAAAACTTTCTATCCTACTTCCGTCCTGGTAACAGGCCGGGATATCATCTTTTTCTGGGTTGCCCGGATGCTTTTCATGGGCCTGGAGTTCATGGGCCAGGTGCCCTTCCGGGAGGTTTTCATCCATGGCCTCGTCCTGGATGCGCAAGGGCGGAAGATGAGCAAATCCCTGGGTAACGGCGTCGATCCCATGGAGGTAATTGAAAAATACGGGGCCGACTGCCTGCGCTTTATGCTGGTTACCGGCAATACGCCGGGGAACGACCTGCGTTTTCACCCCGAACGCCTAGAGGGCACCCGCAATTTCACCAATAAAATCTGGAATGCGGCCCGCTTTGCCCTCATGAACCTGGAGGACTTTAAACCCGTTCCCCTTGAGCCAAAAGATCTGGCCCTGCCCGACCGCTGGATTTTAAGCCGTTTAAACGGGCTTATTCGCGAGGTCACGGAGGGCCTCGAGGCCTATGAAATCGGCGAGGTGGCCCGGCTCCTATATGACTTTTTCTGGGGGGAATTTTGCGACTGGTATATTGAACTAATCAAACCCCGCCTGTACGGCAAGGATCAAAAAGCCAGGCAGGTGGCCCAGGGAGTCCTGGTGGAAGTCCTGGGTAAAAGCCTCCAGCTCCTCCATCCCTTTATGCCCTTTATTACCGAAGAGATATGGCAGCACTTACCGGGGAAAAGGGAGAGTATCATGATCAGCTCCTGGCCCCGGGTTTTGCCGGAGCGGGATGACAATGACGCGGAGAAGGCCATGGAACTCGTAATGGCTGTCATCAGGGCCATCCGCAACCTGCGCAGCGAAATGAATGTACCCCCGGGACGGTCGGCCGGGGTCATCCTGGTAACGGCCTCAGGCGAAGACCGGCAAACTTTACAGGAGGCCTCCGGTTACCTGGAGGTACTGGCGGCAGCCAGCCCGGTGGAGGTGAAGGCTGCTTTACCCCAGCCACCCGCCCGGGCGGCAACGGCGGTCACCGGCGGCGTACAGGTCTTCCTGCCCCTGGCCGGCCTCATTGACCTGGAAAAGGAACAGGCCCGCCTGGAGAAGGAACTGCAAAATACCCGGGCCGAGCTAGAAAAGGTGGAAAAGAAACTGGCCAGGGTCGACTTCCGCACCAAGGCCCCGGCGGCCATTGTGGCCAAGGAAGAAGCCAAGGCGGCGGAATTAAAGAGCAAGGTAGCGGCTTTGAGCCAGCGCCTGAGCTTCCTCCAGGGTTAGGAGGCGAAGGGGGTGAACTATAGGGAAGCACTGGAATTTCTAAGGCAGCTGACAAAGTTTGGCTGTAATCTTGGCCTGGAGCGGATTAAAGAGCTCACCCGCCGCTGCGGTTCGCCCCAGGAACGGTTGCGGTTTATCCATATTGGCGGGACCAACGGCAAGGGTTCGGTAGCCGCCATGGTTGCCAGTATCCTGGAGCAGGCCGGTTACCGGATAGGTCTTTTTACTTCTCCTCACCTTCATTCCTATACCGAACGGATGCGGATTAATGGCGTGCCTATCCCAGAAGAGCGCCTGGCAGCCCTCCTGACATGGTTTAAGCCAGTATTAGAGGCGATGGTGGCCGCAGGTTATGAACACCCGACGGAATTTGAAGTAAGTACGGCAGCGGCCCTGAAATATTTTGCCGAGGAGGGTGCTGACCTGGCGGTCCTGGAGGTCGGCCTCGGGGGGGCCATTGATTCTACCAATGTTATTGATTCTGCCCTGGTAAGTGTCATCACCAATGTGGGTATGGATCACATGCAGTACCTGGGGAACAATATAGCTGCAATAGCCAGGGTCAAGGCCGGGATTATCAAGGAAGGCGGCATCGTGGTGACTGCGGCCCATCGCCCCGAGGCCCTGGAAGTGATCAGCCGTACCTGCCGGGAAAAGGGGGCCACCCTTTACCGCGTGGGCCGGGATGTCACCTGGCAGGAACGCCGGGTGTCCCTGGCCGGGGGCGAGTTTGACCTGCAGGGCCTGCTGGGAACTTATAAAGGCCTTAGAACCCCCCTGCTGGGCAGGCACCAGCTGGAAAATGCCGCCATAGCCGTCACTGTGGTCGAAGCGGCCGTGCGCCACCATGGCCTTGGGGTCACGGCGGCTCATATCCGTCATGGCCTGGCGCAGGCCTCCTGGCCAGGGCGGCTGGAAATTATGCACCGGGAACCCATGGTAGTCATCGATGGCGCCCATAACGTTGACGGGGCTGGGACTCTCCGCCGGGCCCTGGAAGAAATATTCTCCTACCGGCAGCTAATCCTGGTCCTGGGGATGCTGGCCGACAAAGAGCGCGAAAAGGTAGTGGCCGAGCTGGCCCCAAAGGCTGCAGCGGTAATTGTCACCCGGCCCAATAATCCCCGCGCCGGGGAGTGGCAGTCCCTTGCGGGCTTTGCGCGCCGGTATGTTGAACAGGTAGAAGTTATTGAAAGTATCCCTGAAGCCCTGAACCGCGCTTTGCATATTGCCGGGCCGTCTGACCTCATCTGTGTAACAGGATCATTGTACATGGTGGCAGACGCCAGAGAATGGCTTAAGAAGCTCAAAAAAGAGGATTTTACCTGCCGGTAGCGAATATCTTTAAAATATAACTTGTGCAAGGTGATATTTAGCCATCAAGGGGGCAGGTTAAGGTGAAGACCCTCAAAATTCCAGAGGCAACCATTATACGGCTTTCAGTTTATTCCCGCTACCTGGCCCAGGTCGACCGGCGGGGAGTGACAACCATCTCTTCGGGGGAAATAGCCGACGGTGTTGGCGTGAGCCCGGCCCAGGTGCGCAAGGACCTGGCCTATTTTGGCGAATTTGGTACCCGTGGGGTGGGGTATAATGTAAAAGATCTTTACTGGCATATCATCAAGATCTTGGGTCTCAACACCACCTGGTCGGTGGTCATCATCGGTGCCGGCAACCTGGGTACGGCCCTGTCCATGTACGGTGGCTTTCGCGAGCGCGGTTTTAAGGTGGTAGGCATTTTTGACAATGCTCCCCATAAAATCGGCTACCGCTTGAACGGCGTTGAAGTCTACCCCATGGAGCGCCTGAAGGAAATTATCGAACGGGAAAAGGCCCAGATCGCCATCATTGCCGTACCGGCGGAATATGCCCAGGACGTCGCCGACCAGCTGGTTGAGACAAGCATCCAGGGAATATTAAACTTTGCCCCCCGGGTGCTCAATGTACCGGAGCACATCGAACTCCGCAATGTTGACCTTTCCGTCAACCTGGAACTCCTCACCTTTAACCTGGCCTTCCGCCGGAGTATGAAGGTTGTGAGGTAAAAATAAAGGAAGAATGGCCTGGTGGAGAGATTAATTCTGGCTTCGGCCTCACCGCGACGGCGTGAACTCTTGCAACGCATAGGTTTAAGCTTCGACGTCCGCCCCAGCCAGGTGGATGAAAGCAACTTCAGGGACCTCCCACCGGCGGCCAGGGTAGAGGCCCTGGCCCTGGCCAAGGCCCGGGCCGTGGCTGGTACATGTAAAGAGGGCCTGGTCATCGGTGCCGATACCATTGTCGTCTGTCAGGGGCAGGTTCTTGGCAAACCGGCCTCACCGGCAGAAGCCGCGGCGATGCTGGCCTTTTTAAGCGGCCGTACCCATACCGTTTATACCGGGGTGGCGGTAGTCAGGGCCCCGGGCGGCGAAGAAAAGTTTACCCACGCCAGCACCGAAGTAACCTTCCGCCAGCTGGCACCGGCTGTAATTTCCGCCTACGTAGCCACAGGGGAACCCCTGGATAAAGCCGGGGCTTACGGCATCCAGGAACGCGGCGCCCTGCTGGTCGAAAGGATAAACGGCGACTACTTTAACGTCGTCGGCCTGCCCCTGGTGAAAGTGGCGGAGCTCCTGGAGGAGTTCGGCGTGGATGTGTGGGGAGGAGAGGGAGAATGACCGGGGGAGCAGAGAAGGGGACAACCATCAAAGAGATGCCGGCCGATTTGCGGCCCCGGGAAAGGCTTTTGAGCGCCGGGCCCCAGGCCCTGTCCAATGCCGAGCTACTGGCCATCCTCATCAGGACGGGCACCAGGACCGAGACGGCCATCGACGTGGCCTGCCGCCTGCTCTCCCGGCCCGAGGGGCTCCAGTACCTGGCCGGTGCCTCCCTGGAAGAGTTGCAAAAAGAAAAAGGCATTGGCCTGGCCAAGGCAGCTGAGCTGAAAGCGGCCCTGGAACTTGGCCGGCGCCTGGCCGCCTTTACCCTTTCCCGGACGGTGATTAAGAACCCCTGGGATGTAGCCGGCCTGCTCATGGACGAAATGCGCTACCTGGACCGGGAAAATTTCCGTACCGTTTCCCTGAATACCAAAAACCAGGTGATTGGGATAGACAATGTCTCCGTAGGGAGCCTTAATTCTTCCCCGGCCCACCCCCGCGAGGTCTTTAAAGACCCCATCCGGCGCAGTGCTGCAGCCATTATCCTGGCCCATAATCACCCCAGCGGCGATCCTACCCCCAGCCAGGAAGACATCCAGGTTACCCGGCGCCTGGTGGAAGCCGGCCAGATCCTGGGGATCGAGGTGCTGGATCACCTGATTATCGGCGACGGTCGCTTTATTAGTTTTAAGGAACGAAATTTATTATAATGTATAGCTATACAAGACCCTCATGCGCTAACGCGACACCATTTATATCCTGTTGCCCTTAAATTTGATCATGTACTATAATGGGTGCGAGTTAAGCAGGAAGGAGCTAAAGGTATGATCTTCGCCCGGGATCTCGGGATTGACCTGGGAACGGCCAATACCCTGGTTCATGTCCGTAACAAGGGCATTGTCCTGCGGGAACCATCGGTGGTAGCCATCCAGCGGGGAACGGGGAATGTCCTGGCCGTTGGTGAAGAAGCCAAGCGGATGATTGGCCGGACCCCTGGTAATATTGTCGCCATCCGTCCTTTAAAGGACGGGGTCATTGCCGATTTTGATGTTACCCAGAGTATGTTGCGGTACTTTATTGAGAAGTCCATTTCGAAGGGATTTCTGGTACGGCCGCGGGTGGTAGTAGGTGTTCCTTCCGGCGTTACGGCCGTGGAAGCGCGGGCCGTGAGGGAAGCTGCCTTCCAGGCCGGGGCCAAGGAAGCCTACCTCATTGAGGAACCCATGGCGGCAGCCATCGGTGCCGGGTTGCCGGTTTACGAGCCGACGGGCAACATGATTGTTGATATTGGCGGCGGTACCACAGAGGTAGCCGTTATCTCCCTGGGAGGTATTGTCACCAGCCGCTCCATTCGGATTGGCGGCGATGAAATGGATGAGGCCATTACCCAGTATATCAAACGCACCTATAACCTGATGATTGGTGAGCGGACGGCGGAGGAGATCAAGATCGAGCTGGGGGCGGCCTTTTTTGGTGATACTGAAGAGGACCGCGCCCGCAAAGAACGCACCTATGCCGTCCGCGGCCGGGACCTGGTCACCGGGTTACCCAAGACCATTGAGATTACGGCAGCTGAAGTCCAGGAAGCCCTGGCGGAACCGGTGGCTGCCATCCTGGAGGCTATTAAGGTCTGCCTGGAAAGGACGCCTCCCGAGCTGGCTGCCGACCTTATGGACCGGGGCATCGTCCTGGCTGGCGGCGGCTCCTTGCTCTGGGGCCTGGACCGCCTGGTGAGCCAGGAAACGGGCATGCCTGTGAATATGGCCGAAGACCCCTTAACGGCCGTGGCTGTAGGTACGGGTAAGGTCCTGGAAAATATTGAAGTCCTGAAACGGGTGCTCTTACCGGCGCAGCGATCAGGTTAAAGGGAGGGAGGAGCTTTGGGCTCCCACCGGCGGAAGCTCGTGACCCCTCTCATCTTGCTGCTGGCTGCCTTAAGTTTCTATGTCATCATGCGCTGGACGGCCCTGGAACGGGGGCACTTAAGCATTTTAGAAGGCGGCCTCCGGGATGCCCTGGCTCCGGCCGAAAGGGGTATTACCCTGGTGGTAAACAAAACCGGGGCGTGGCTGGCGGCAATCAGGGATTACAGCCGCCTCCAGGCCGAGAACCAGGCGTTGAAGCAAGAAATAGCTGCTTTAAAGGCGGCCAACATCCAGCTGGAAGAATACCGCCAGGAAAACAACCGCCTGCGCAACCTCCTTAAATTTACGGAAGCAAACCGCAATGCCTTTGACTTTGCCGTGGCCCCGGTCATCGGCCGCAATCCTTCCAACTGGTACCATACCCTTATCCTGGGCCTTGGCTCCAGGGCGGGACTGCAAAAAGACCAGGTGGTGGTTACCTCCCAGGGAGTGGTCGGCCGGATTATTGCCGTCACACCCCGGACGGCGGAAGTCCTGCTGATCCTGGACCGCGAAGGCGCCCTGGGCGGCATGGTCCAGGTTAACCGGACGCCGGGCATCGTCGAGGGGAGCCCGGATTACCGCGGCTACCTGCAAATGATTCATATCGCCCGCGATGCCCCGGTGATGGAAAATCAGGTAGTCGTCACTTCCGGCCTGGGCGGTATTTTCCCCAAGGGTTTACTCCTGGGAACGGTGGTCAAAGTTTTACCCGAGCCCGACGGGCTTATGAAACGGGCCATTATCCAACCAGCGGTAGACTTTGACCGGCTGGAAGAAGTCCTGGTCATTACCCGGATCAAGGGGGGCATTGAAGATGCAGTTCCTGGGGCTGGTGCTCCTGGGGCTGGCAGGACTCATCCTGGAGGCAACCCTGCTGCCGGCCCTTAAGATGGCAGGAGTAAAGGCCGACCTGCTAACTGTTTTCCTGGCAATTTTTGCCTTTCTCAAAGGGGCACCCCGGGGAGCTGCCCTGGGTTTTATCTACGGGCTGCTGGAGGACTTATACCTGGCTAAGTTTCTGGGCCTTAATGCCTTGACCAGGATGGTTAGCGGGTACCTGATGGGTTTAAGTAAGGATTGGTTGAATCAGGATAACCTCCTGGGACCCGCTATCCTCGCTTTCCTGGCTACCATTGGTCAGGGCTTCTTATTTTTGTTAGTGGGGCATCTTGCCGGTTTTAAATATCCCTGGCTGGCCGGGCTACTGAACGTTGTGTTACCCATGGCCGTTTATAACGGCAGCCTGGCCCTGCTGGGGTATAGCTTTTATCAAGGGGGAGCAGCATGGGGGACCAGGAAAAGGAAAATTGGAAGCTGAAACTCTCCAGGCGCCTTAATGGCTACCTGGCAATCGTTATCTTTATCTTTATCCTCTTAACCTCCCGCCTGTTTTTTCTCCAGATTGTCAATGCCCAGGAATTCAGCAAGCAATCGGCCGAGAACCGCATCCGCATTAACCCCATTGAAGCCCGGCGGGGTGATATCCTGGATAGGAACGGCCAGGTCCTGGCCACCAGCCAGCCGGTGTATGTCATTACCATCCGTAGTATACCCAACCAGGACATGGATGCCGTCATTAATAACCTCTCCACCTATCTGGAGGACCCGGAGCTGACGCCGGCGGCTATTAAAGAATTGATCAAGAATAACCCTTTCCGTTACCAGCCAACGGAGATCAAAAGGCTCCCGGCCAGTGATCCCCGGGCGATAGCCACGGTCACCAGGCTGGAGGAGCACCGCAAGGACCTGCCGGGGGTAAATATTATTGAAGAACCCCAGCGTTATTACCCCTACGGTCCCCTGGCCGGTCACCTCCTGGGTTACGTCGGCCAGATTACCCAGCAGGAACTTGAAGCCAGGAAAGAAGAAAATTACGGCCTCAACGATAAAATTGGCAAGAGCGGTATTGAAGCCTTCCTGGAATACAGTAACGAGGGCGGCCGGGAAGTGGGACTGCGCGGCAAGAAGGGCGCCGAGCAGGTGGAGGTAGACGCCTATAACCGTAAAGTCCGGGACCTGGTAACCTTGCCGCCCACCCCGGGCGATACCGTACAGCTCACCATTGACTTGAAACTCCAGCAGACCCTGGAAAAGGCCATGGACCAGGTGATTGCGGCTACTAAGGAAAGGAACCCCAAAGCCGGCGGCGGGGCGGCGGTGGTCCTGGATGTCAAGAGCGGGGCGATACTTGCCCTGGCCAGCAAGCCGGATATGAATCCCAATGATTTTGTCAACGGCAATTACGCTAAGAAGCAGGGCTATTATAACGACCCGCGCCTGAAACCCCTTTTCAACCGGGCCATCCAGGGGGTTTACCCGCCAGGGTCCGTTTTTAAACCCATCACTGCCCTGGCGGCCCTGGAATCCCAAGTCGTTAAACCCTCGGATACCATTTATGATGCCGGCCGTTACTGGAAACCGGGCGGCATTAACTGCTTGGCCGTCCACGGCAATGTAAATTTATACCGGGCCATGGCCGTCTCCTGCAATACCTACTTCCAGTGGGCGGGGGATATGACCGGCATCGAGAAAATCGACGAGGTGGCGCGCCAGTTTGGCCTGGGAGAACCTACCGGGGCCATCGGTCTCCAGGGCGAAGCTGCGGGTATTCTACCATCGCCGGCGTGGAAAAAGGAAGTCTTTGCCCCTGTTTGGAACCGGTGGTTGAAAAACCAGGAGGCTGCGATTGAAAAGAAATATGCTGGACTCCTGGCCGGGGCCAGCGCGGAGGAAAAGAATAACCTCCTTAAACAAAAGGAAAGGGAGCTAAACCAGGTTAAAGCCCAGTACCAGATTAATTATAAGTTTGACACTACCTGGCAGCCCTTTGATACCTTCCTGACCTCCATGGGCCAGGGAGCCAATAACTATACCATTATCCAGCTGGCCAATTATGTGGCCACCCTGGCCAACGGCGGCACCCGCTGGCGGCCTTATCTGGTGGAAAAGGTCATTGGTGCCGACGGTTCGTTAAAAAAACAGTACCAGCCTGAGATAGCCGGGAAGGTGACCATTTCTCCTGAGGTCATGGCCGAGGTGCGGCGAGCCATGCTGGAAGTGACCAGATCCAGCGAAGGTACGGCAGGCTTTCTTTTCCGGGATTTCCCGCCCAATATCCAGGTGGCGGCCAAAACCGGTACAGCCCAGACGGGCCTGGCCGGTGATGACAAAAACAGTGATTTCTATGGTACCTTTGTCGCCTTCGCCCCTTATGATGACCCCCAGATTGCCCTGGCAGTGGTAATCGAATACGCCCGGCACGGCGGCGATTCCGCCGGGGTGGTGGCCCGGGCAGTCCTGGCCCAGTATTTTGGTCTTACCGAGATCTTAAATAAACCCTTTAACGGCGTTTCCGTGGAATAATGTCCACGAGTGTCTTTTTTTGCTGAGAAGATGGGGAAAAAAGACCCCGTCTTTTTTCCTGCTGCGGCAGGATTTACCTCACCAGTGTAGAAAATTAAATAAAGCCGAAGCGGATTCTGCCGCCCGGTACCAAGGAGGAGAAGAGGCGTGTTTTCTTCAACTGGTGGTGACACCGGGGCAGGCACCCGAGAGGGGATAGTGATACCGGCTGCCAGGGGGAAACCGGGGGCGGACACGGACAACCACACCTTTCTGGTCTGCCGGACGGTGCGTTCCGGCCAGAGGTTCAAGTACCCCGGTAATGTGGTAGTCATGGGCGACGTCCACCCCGGCGGGGAAATAGTGGCCAGCGGCCATGTCATTGTCATGGGCACCTTAAGGGGAGTAGTCCATGCCGGGGCTGAGGGCGATGAAAAGGCCGTGGTCATGGCCTTCCGGCTCCAGCCCACCCAGCTGCGGATTGCCGGCTACATTACCAGGGCTCCTGATGATGAAGGCCAGAATGGAACTGGAGAACCAGAAATCGCCCGCGTCCAGGATGAAGCAGTCGTCATTGAAAAATACCAGCCCGGCGGTGAAAAGCGATGGCTAAGCAGGAGCATGATCCAGGAAGAGGAGGAACAAAATGGGTGAAGTGATTGTCATCACTTCCGGTAAAGGCGGGGTTGGCAAAACGACTACTACGGCCAATCTCGGTACCGGCCTGGCCAGTCTGGGGAAGAAGGTTGTTCTGGTTGATACGGATATTGGTTTAAGAAACCTGGATGTGGTCATGGGCCTGGAAAACCGGATTGTGTATGATCTTCTCGACGTCGTCGAGGGCCGTTGCCGTTTAAAGCAGGCTTTAATAAAAGATAAAAGGCTGGAGAACCTGTACCTTTTACCGGCCAACCAGACCAGGGACAAGACGGCCGTCAGCCGCCAGCAGATGATCGACCTGATGGCCCAGTTACGCGAGGAATATGAATTTGTGTTGATTGACTGCCCGGCGGGTATCGAGATGGGCTTTAAAAATGCCATCGCCGGGGCGGAAAAGGCCCTGGTGGTTACAACGCCGGAAGTTGCCGCCGTCCGGGATGCCGACCGCATTATCGGGCTCTTAGAAGCAGCCGAAATGGAAGCCCCGCGCTTGATTATCAATCGCCTGCGGCCGGATATGGTGCGCAAAGGCGATATGATGGATATCGAGGATATGCTGGAGATCCTGGCCATCGACCTCATCGGCGTGGTGCCGGAAGATGAGTATATTGTTATTTCCACCAACCGCGGCGAACCGGCTGTTCTGGACAGGCATTCCCGGGCCGGCCAGGCCTACCGTAATATCTCCCGCCGCCTTTTAGGAGAAGAAGTTCCCTTCTTGAACTGGGAAGCAGGGAGTAGCTTCATGGCCAGGCTCCGGAAACTGATAGGCCTGGGCTAGGAAGGGGGCGCAAGCGGGGTGTTAGAATTTTTACTGCGTTTTTTCGGGCGGGATACTACGGCCAGCAAAAAAATTGCCAAGGAACGCCTGCGCCTGGTGCTGGTCCATGACCGGGCCGGTGTTTCCCCCCACCTGCTGGAAGCCCTGAAAAACGATTTAATCAACGTCATTTCTGAATACCTGGATATCGATACTACGGGGCTGGAGGTCAGCCTGAATCAGGAAAACGATTCCGTGGCCCTGGTGGCCAACATCCCCATCCTGAGGGTCAAGCGAACCTTTAAGACCAGCCCGGAGACGGCCGTTAAAGCGTGAAATTATCCCCCGGATTTGCCGGGGGATTTCCTTTTGACGTTAAAGTTGCCCTATTTTGTTATAGCCTGACCGGGTTTGCTGTTATATAATAATTGAGGCTCCCCTCATGATGATGAGCCGCCCAAGCTTCCGACTTCCTGCATTCGACTTCCGTGAAGGGCAGGGGAAAATGATGTTTGAGCGCCGGCTCTGGCGTAACCTCGATTATTATTTTGTGGGCAGCATTATTGCCCTGTTGTTGATCAGCCTGGCTGTTCTTAGCAGCGCTGCGGCCAACGTGGCAACAGATCCCTATTACTATGTTAAAAAGCAGCTGACGTGGATTTTTATTGGCCTCACAGGGTTAACCCTGGTACTGCTTACCGATTACGCGCAACTGAAACGCTATCACTTGCCCCTGTATGTCCTGAATTTAATTTTACTGGCCGCAGTCATGCTCATTGGCCATGAAGCCAAGGGAGCCCAGCGCTGGATCAACCTCGGGCCTTTTCTCCTGCAGCCTTCCGAATTTGCCAAGACCATAACGGTCATTACCCTGGCCTGCTTCCTGGATAAACGCCAGGGCAAACTCAACCGCTGGCAGGATTTAATCTTACCCTTCGCCTATGTAGCTGTACCCATGCTGCTAATTTTAAAACAGCCCGACCTGGGTACGGCCCTGGTTTTACTGGCCATCCTTTTTGGCATGTTGTATGTAGGAGGGGCCAACCCCAGGCTGTTATTATTAATTTCCGGCGGCGGTCTCCTCCTGGTGGGACTGGCCCTTTACGCCCACTTCCATTTTGGCCTGCCCCTGCCCCTGCAGGATTACCAGCTGCGCCGGCTGGTGGTAGTCCTCAACCCCTATAACGACGGCCAGGGCGGTACCGGTGCCGGTTACCATGTCATCCAGTCCCAGATCGCCATCGGCTCCGGCGGGTGGTGGGGGGTCGGCTTTCGCCAGGGTTCCCAGGTGCAGCTCAATTTCCTACCGGAGCACCATACCGACTTTATCTTCTCAGTAGTCGGGGAAGAGCTGGGCTTCGTCCGCACCGTGGGTATTCTCGCCCTTTATTTCCTGCTCCTCTATCGCATGATCCGGATTGCTGCCCAGGCCAAGGATATGTTTGGCGCTTTGCTGGTGGGCGGCGTGGCCTCCATGTTTACCTTTCATATCCTGGTTAATGTGGGCATGACCACAGGTATTATGCCCGTGACGGGGATACCCCTGCCCCTCTTTAGTTACGGGGGGAGCGCCATGCTGGCCAATATGCTGGCCCTGGGGCTGGTTCTCAATGTTAACCTGCGCCGGCAAAAAATTCTTTTTTAGGGTTATTACTATTGACAAGGGAGAACCCCTTGTGTATATTAATAATTGGCTGTTAGCACTTGCCTGAGGTGAGTGCTAACAACTCCTAAATGCTGTGAAAGGAGGAGTTTTCATGCTCAAACCGCTTGCCGACCGGGTCGTTCTCAAGGTCCTGACCGGCGAAGAAAAAACCCAGGGGGGTATTGTTTTACCGGATACTGCCAAGGAAAAGCCCCAGGAAGGGGAAGTAGTGGCCGTCGGGCCGGGCAAGATCCTGGAAAACGGTACCCGGGTAGCGCCGGAAGTAAAGGTCGGTGACATAGTAGTCTTTGCCAAGTACAGTGGCACTGAAGTCAAGTACGAAGGCCAGGAATACCTGATCATCCGTGACAGCGATATCCTGGCTATTAAGGAAAAATAAAGGAATTTAAAGGAGGTAGAAATCATGGCTGCCAAACAGCTGGCCTTTGATACGGAAGCAAGGCGCGCCCTGGAAAGGGGTGTCAGCGCTGTTGCCCAGGCGGTGAAAGTCACCCTGGGACCGAAGGGCCGCAACGTGGTCATAGAACGCAAGTTTGGTTCCCCGGTCATTACCAAGGACGGGGTTACCGTAGCTAAAGAAATTGAGCTGAAAGATCCCTATGAGAACATGGGTGCCCAGCTCTGCCGGGAAGTCGCTTCCAAGACCAATGATGTTGCCGGTGATGGGACAACCACTGCTACCGTCCTGGCCCAGGCCATTGTCCTGGAAGGCTTGAAAAATGTTGCCGCCGGTGCCAATCCCGTTTTCATCAAGAAGGGCATTGACCGGGCTGTGGAAGCTGTTGTGGATGAAATTAAGAAGATGAGCATCCCGGTAGAATCCAAGGAAAGCATTGCCCATGTAGCCTCCATTGCCGCCAATGAGCGGGGTATCGGCGAACTCATTGCCGACGCCATGGAGAAGGTTGGTAAAGACGGCGTCATCACGGTGGAAGAATCCAAAGGGACGGCCACTACCGTAGAAGTAGTGGAAGGTATGGAATTCGACCGCGGTTATGTATCGCCGTATTTTGTTACCAACGCCGAGGCCATGGAAGCCGAATTTGAAGAACCCTATCTACTTATCCATGAAAAGAAGATCTCGGCTATCAATGACCTGTTACCCCTGCTGGAAAAGGTAGTCCGCACGGGTAAACCCCTGGTCATCATTGCCGAGGATGTCGAGGGCGAAGCCCTGGCCACCCTGGTAGTCAACAAGCTGCGCGGCACCCTGAACTGCGCTGCCGTCAAGGCTCCCGGCTTCGGCGATCGCCGTAAAGCCATGATGGAGGACATTGCCATTCTCACCGGTGGCACCTTCATCTCGGAGGATCTGGGTGTCAAGCTGGAGAATGTCGACCTCCACATGCTGGGCCGGGCCAAGAAGGTCAAGATTGCCAAGGAAAAGACCACCATTGTCGAAGGTTACGGCAAGAAAGAGGCCATTGACGGCCGCATTGCCCAGATTAAGAAGCAGATTGAAGAAACCGATTCCGATTACGACCGCGAGAAATTACAGGAACGCCTGGCCAAGATGGCCGGCGGCGTAGCCGTCATCCGTGTCGGTGCGGCTACCGAGACCGAGCTCAAGGAGAAGAAACACCGCGTGGAAGACGCCCTGGCCGCTACCCGGGCTGCTGTTGAGGAAGGTATTGTCCCCGGCGGCGGCGCCACCCTGGTCCACTGCATCCCGGCGGTGGAAAAACTCCAGGCCGAAGGCGATGAGGCCGTGGGTGTGCGGATCATCAAACGGGCCCTGGAAGAACCCCTGCGCCAGATCGCGGCCAACGCCGGCCTGGAAGGCTCGGTTATCGTGGAGCGGGTGCGCAACGAAAAGCCCGGCATCGGCTTCGATGCTGTCACCGAGCAGTATGTTGACATGGTGAAAGCCGGTATCGTTGACCCGGCCAAGGTTACCCGCAGCGCCCTGCAGAATGCGGCCAGCATTGCTGCCATGCTGCTGACCACCGAGGCCCTGGTAGCCGAGATACCCAAGGAAGAAAAGACGCCTCCCATGCCGCCCGGCGGGATGGATTACTAAGGTAGAAAAGCGCCTGGAGGTGATGTCCTCCAGGCGCTTTTTCATCCTCCAGTTTGGAAGTATAAAAGCGGGTGAAAATTACCGCCTGTAGAGACGTGATTGCGTAAAGTGGGAATATACGGCGTAAATAACCTTAAATAACCCTTGCGTTAAGAATCTGTCAATAGTAAAATTATATAAAACTTAACAGGGGAGCTCCTGTTAGGGGCTGAGAAAGGGCTAGTGAGCACCTGACCCGTTGACCTGATCAGGGTAATGCCTGCGGAGGGAGAGTGAACGTTTACAACCGGTGTACCTCCTAAAGGAGGCACACCGGTTTTTTATTGGGAGCAAAACATCTGAATTTACGGAGGTGTTACCCCTGGCCTGGCTATATGTCATTACCAACCGCCGCCTGGCGGGTGCCAGGTCCTTGGTAGACCTGGCTGCCAAGCTGGCCGGTGTCGATTACTTGCAGCTGCGGGAAAAGGATTTACCCCGCAGGGAGCTTTACCACCTGACCCGGGATATAAAGGAGGCCCTGCCGCCGGGAACGCGGCTGCTGGTCAATGACCGCCTGGATGTGGCCCTGGCCGCCGGCGCCGACGGGGTGCACCTGGGCGAGAACTCCCTGCCGCCGGCCGTGGCCCGCAGGCTTTTAGGGCCTGGCAAAATCGTAGGGGTTTCCGTGCACAGCGTGGCGGCCGCCCGGGAAGCGGAGCTGGCCGGCGCTGATTACCTGCTGTTCGGTCATGTATTCCCCACGGCTTCCAAGGAGGGAGTTCCCCCCAGGGGTCTGGGGCACTTGCGGGAAGTTGTGGCCAGTGTTGGTATACCAATTATCGCCCTGGGCGGTATCAATGCCGCCAGGGCTCCGCAGTGCCTTGCTGCCGGGGCCAGGGGCGTGGCCGTCATGTCAGCCGTTATGGCTGCCCCTGACCCGGCCCGGGCTGTAGCTGAATTAAAGCAGGCCCTAAGTAAGAGGTGAGTAGTGCAGTACCAGCCGGCATCACAGACTACTAATGAGGGAGGCAATATATGTATGCGCCTGAAGGTGAATGGTGAAGAGCGGGAGGTAGCAGCCGGGCTGACGGTTGCAGAACTGCTGCGGCAACTGGGGATCGAGAGCCGTTACCTGGCCCTGGAACGCAACCGGCAGGTTGTCCCCAGGCAGGATTACGCGACAACTGTTCTTGAGGAAGGTGATGAGCTGGAAATCATCCGCTTTGTAGGGGGAGGCTGATGTCCACCGGAGGAATCCAGTAAGTGCAGCTTTAAAAAAAGGAAACTTGTGAAGGAGGATAAATATGGACGATAAACTCGTCATTGCCGGGCGGGAGTTCAATTCCCGGTTGATGGTCGGGACCGGTAAGTATGCCACCATGGAACTCATGCAGCAGGCCATTGCGGCCTCAGGGGCGGAAATAGTAACGGTAGCCGTGCGCAGGATCAATCTCCAGTCCCCGGGACCATCCCTCCTGGATTACCTGGACCTGAAGAAGATCACTCTCTTACCCAATACCGCCGGTGCCACTACCGTCGATGAAGCAGTGCGCCTGGCCCGCCTGGCCCGGGAAGCCGGCCTTTCCGATATGATTAAACTGGAGGTTATCGGCGACCAGGAAACCCTTTTACCTGACCCTGTGGCTACCATTGAGGCTACCCGCATCCTGGTCCGGGAAGGCTTTATTGTTTTACCCTATACCACCCAGGACGTAGTCGTGGCCCGGCGCCTGGGGGAAGCCGGGGCGGCTACGGTTATGCCCCTGGGTTCCCCCATAGGTTCGGGACAGGGCCTGCCCAATTTTGATGCCATCAAGCTCATCATCGACCGCGTCAATGTCCCGGTGGTAGTCGATGCCGGCATCGGCGCTCCTTCCGACGCCGCCCTGGCTATGGAAATCGGCGCCTCGGCCTGCCTGATCAATACGGCCATTGCTGAGGCTCGCGACCCTGTCCTCATGGCCGCGGCTATGAGCCAGGCAGTAATAGCCGGGCGGATGGGGTATCTCGCCGGCAGGATACCCAAGAAAACCTATGCCAGCCCCAGCAGTCCTACCGAGGGCATGATTGGCCGCAGTTAGTACGACTTCCTGTTTCTGACTTCTGTTTTACGGAGGTGATTGTTGTGAGTGTACCGGCCTATGAATATGAGGGCGAGCTGAAGGCGATAGTTGATGGGAAAGCCATCGAGGCCCTCCTGGCAACGCCGCCCCCCGGAGGAGCGGCCCTGGAAGCCATTTTACGTAAGGCCCGCTCTTTAAAGGGTTTAAGCCTGGAAGAAGCAGCCGCTATCCTTAATTTAGAAGATGCCGCCATGCTGCAAAAGGTTTACCGGGCGGCAGCCGAGGTTAAAGAGCGGGTTTACGGGCGGAGAATAGTTCTTTTTGCTCCCCTGTATATCAGCAACCTTTGCAGTAATAACTGTCTCTACTGCGGCTTCCGCCGGGATAACAGGGACCTGAAACGCAAGCTTTTAAGCCCGGAGGAAATTGGTAAAGAAGCCCGGGCCCTGGCCGAACAGGGCTTCCAGCGCGTCCTCCTGGTCGCCGGGGAAGGCCGGCCGGGTGCCGATGTTGATTATCTCTGCCAGGCTGTCGAGGCGGTTTACCGCTATTCGCCCCTGCGTATTGTCCACCTTAACGTTGCTCCCCAGACGGTTGCCGGCTTTCGCCGCTTGAAGCTGGCCGGGGCCGGCGTTTACCAGTGTTTCCAGGAAACCTACCACCCCGCTACCTACCGGGTAATGCATCCCACAGGTACCAAGGCCGACTACGGCTGGCGCCTGACGGTCATGCACCGGGCCATGGCCGCCGGGTTTGGCGATGTGGGCATGGGGCCGCTCCTGGGCCTCTATAATTACCGTTTTGAAGTCCTGGCGGCCATCAGCCATGCCCGCAGCCTGGAACAGGCCTTTGGCGCCGGTCCCCATACCATGTCGGTACCGCGGCTGCGGCCGGCCCTGGGGGCAGCCTTAACTGAGGTTCCCCATCCTTTAAGCGATACCGATTTCCGCAAGGTAATTGCCGTTTACCGCCTGGCCTTACCTTATGTGGGCCTGGTGCTGACTACCAGAGAGCGGCCGGAACTCCGCGATGAACTGGTGGATATGGGCGTATCCCAGATTTCCGCCGGTTCCTGTGTCAGCCCGGGCGGCTACGCTGAAGCTGAAGACCCGGCAGCCCAGTTTGAAGTGGGCGACCACCGCTCCCTGCCCACTATGGTAACCATGCTGCTGGAACATGGTCACCTGCCCAGTTTTTGCACCGCCTGTTACCGCTCCGGCCGTACCGGTAAACGTTTTACCGGCCTGGCGCGGGAAGGTGACATCCAGCGATTCTGCCTGCCCAATGCCATCTTAAGTTTCCAGGAGTACCTGGTAACAAAAGCGCCGCCGGAGTTAAAGGCTGCCGGTGAAAGGGCTATTGCCACGGCCCTGGCCACCATTGACGATAGCAACTTGCGGGAGGAGACCATGGAGCGCCTGGAGCGAACCCGCCGGGGGGAGGTTGATTTACATTTCTAGCACTTGCATTTAGTCATACCTCCGCCGGCCAGGCATATATATAGTAAAAGAAAAATGCTTGTCCGGGGGGACGCAAGGTGCGGGATAGCTGGGACTGGGAAGAAATTAAAGGGGCACCCCTGGGTAGCTGGCCAGGACCGGGGCGGGCCTTACCGCCGCCGCGTTTTCCCCGCCGCTGGCTGCGGCAGGGGATCTTTGCCGGCCTGTTATGGCTGGCCCTAACCATACTTTTTCGCCTGGACAGCCCCGTGGTCCAGCCCCTGCAGCTGGGATTGCGCCATTACCTGGCCGACCCGGCGGCGGACTATACCCAGGCCGTAGCCCAACTGGTACGTTCAGGGATGTGGCTGGATGCCTACGACCGCTGGGTTTTCCATTCCTTCACGCCGGGAGCAGGTGCTGTCCCGGTGACCGCCAGCCCGGCCCTGCCGGCCATGGCTGTACCCCTTTCGGGGAATATCAGCCGCCCCTACGGTTGGATGGTTGCCGCCGGCCAGCAGTATTTCCATAATGGCATCGATATCCAGGCCCCGGGTGGCTCAACTGTCCGGGCCGCCCTGGCGGGGAAGGTCATCAGGGCCGGGGAGGACCCTGCCCTGGGACTGGTGGTGGAAATAGATCATGGCCGGGGACTGGTCACGGTGTACGGCACCCTGGGCCATGTTAAAGTAAGCCAGGGACAGGCAGTGGAAAAGGGCAGCGTAATTGCCACCCTGGCCAAAGGCCCGGTGGCCCAGCTCCATTTTGAAGTACGGCAGGATGGCCGCCCGGTGGACCCCAGCACCTTATTAACAACACCCGGTAAGATGTAAACCATGCGGGCCGGACGACTGGGGACGGCAGAGATAATTTGCAACGATTATTTCCTGCTCCTCCTGGGCCTTTATTTTCTCGTGGGGGTTTTACCCCAGGCCTTACTCTTGTTTACGGCTGTGGCCTGGCATGAAGGCTGCCATGCCCTTGTGGCCCACCGCCTCGGCTGGCAGGTCAAAAGCGTGGAACTCTTTCCCTTTGGTGGGGTGGCACGCTTGACGCGGCCTCCGGGACGGGGTTTTATGGACGAAGCCCTAATCGCCCTGGCCGGCCCCCTGGCCAGTTTCTTTCTGGCCCTGGGGATAACCCTTTTTGGCCTGTTGCTTAACTTTGAGCCGGCCGGGCTCCTTTTTTTTCGCCAGGTCAACCTTATCCTGGGCTTTTTTAACCTCTGGCCGGGCCTCCCCCTGGACGGGGGGCGTATCTACCGGGCCTTAAGGGCGAAGTACACCGGGCTGTACCGGGCGACTGTGGAAGGAGTTTACGGAGGCCAGGTTCTGGCCCTCCTCCTGGGCCTGGGGAGTATCGCCGGCTTTTTTTTCCGGCTGGTGGATCTCCAGGGCCTGGCCCTGGCCCTCTTTATCTATTACGCTGCCCGGCGGGAAGGGGAGGTGGCGCCCTATATGTTCTGGCAGGATTTCTGGCGGCAGCGGGGTAAAGAAAATAAACTTAAAGCCGGCAAGGTCTTCTGGCTGGTGGCCGACCCGGCTCTTACCCTGGCCAGGGTGGCGCGCTCTTTCTCCCCCCGTTCCTTCAACCTGGTAGCAGTCATCGGTAAAGGGGGACGGCTGGAAGGTATCTTAACGGAAACGGAAATCCTGCAGGAACTCCTGGAAGGGGGGAATAATACCCTGGATGCCCTGCTCCGGAAGTAGAACAGGCCTTGCCCCGCCTTTTTCTATTTGTTACAATACCCATTGCCTGGCGCGCGGGATAGAAAACCTTCAGGGTATATTTTTTTCTCATTTCCTGCTATACTAATGACCAGGAAATTGAGCAGCGCGAGGCGAAGGAATTGCAGGACATTGATTGGGAAAAGTTGTTAACCAGGGTTACCAAACCGGCCCGTTACCTGGGGACGGAGTGGAATGCCATTCACAAGAACTGGGAAGAAAATCCGGTGCGCATGGCTTTTGTTTACCCCGACCTTTACGAAGTAGGCATGTCCCACCTGGGCCTGGCCATCCTTTACGGCGCCGTCAATGAGCGGCCCGGGATGCTCATGGAGCGGGCCTTCGCTCCCGGGCCGGACCTGGAGGCCCTGCTGCGGGAAGAACATCTACCCCTCTTCAGCCTGGAATCCCACCGGCCCTTAACTGATTTTGACGTCCTGGGCTTTACCCTCCAGTATGAAATGAGTTATACTACAATTCTTAATATCCTTGACCTGGCTGGTATACCCCTTATGGCTTCGGAGCGGGCCCCGGAGCATCCTTTAGTTATCGGCGGGGGGCCCGGGGTGGCCAACCCGGAGCCGGTGGCTCCCTTTTTTGATGCTTTTCTCCTGGGTGACGGCGAGGAGGCCCTACCCGAACTGCTGGCGCTGGTGGGCAGGTTAAAAAAAGAAGGAGCAATTAACGACCGCCGCCGGGTTTTAAAGATCATAGCCAATCTGCCCGGCTTTTATGTACCTTCCCTTTATAAAGTAGAATATAATAGCGACGGCACCGTGGCCACGGTAGTACCCCGGGAGGAGGGGGTACCCCACCGAATTAGCAAGCGGGTGATCCCGGACCTGGATGAGGCCTACTTTCCCACCCGGCCCATTGTCCCCTTCCTGGAGGTCATCCATGACCGCATGATGCTGGAAGTCATGCGGGGCTGCACCCACGGCTGCCGTTTTTGCCAGGCGGGGGCCATTTACCGCCCGGTACGGGAACGGGACCTCTCCATCCTCCTGCGCCAGGCGGAAGAGCTGGTGCGCCACACCGGCCACGAGGAGATATCCCTTACCTCTTTAAGCACGGCCGACTACTCCCGGGTGGAGGAGCTAGCGCGGGCCCTGGCAGCTACCTATGCTGATCAGGGCGTCAGCGTTTCCCTGCCCTCTTTGCGGGTGGATGCCTTCAGCGTCCGCCTGGCGGAAGCCGTCCAGCGGGTACGTAAAAGTACCCTCACCTTTGCCCCCGAGGCGGGCAGCCAGCGCCTGCGGGATGTCATTAATAAAGGCGTGAATGAGGAAGATATCCTGACGGCCACCGGCGAGGCTTTCCGGGCCGGCTGGCAGGCCATCAAACTATACTTTATGCTGGGTTTACCCACGGAAAGGGAAGAGGATCTCCTGGGCATTGTAGACCTGGCGCGGCGCATCCTGGACCAGGGGAGGAGGCTGGCGCCTGGGGGAAAACCGGCGGTCACCGTCAGCGTTTCCTCCTTTGTCCCCAAGCCCTGGACGGCCTTCCAGTGGGAACCCCAGGACCGGGTGGAAGTAATTAAGGAAAAGCAAAAACTGCTGCGCTCCCACCTTAGAGGGCCGGGACTGCGCTTTAGCTGGCATGAGGCAGAGGTCAGCTTTATCGAAGCCGTTCTCTCCCGGGGCGACCGGCGCTTGAGCAAGGCGATTGTGGCGGCCTGGCGCCGGGGGGCGAGATTAGAGGGCTGGTCGGAATACTTTAATTACGGCTGCTGGGAGGCGGCCTTCAGGGAAACAGGCCTGGACCCGGCCTTTTATGCCTGCCGGCTACGCCGGGAAGATGAGGTATTTCCCTGGGACCACCTGGACTTTGGGATAGCCAAGGACTTCTTACAAAGGGAACGCCGGCGGGCCTATGAGGGCCGGGTAACGGCTGATTGCCGGTCGGGGCGTTGCACCGGCTGTGGCGTTTGTCCCGGTCTGGGGGTTGACCTTATCCTGAAAGGAGGGCCCCGGGATAGTGCGGTTACGGGTAAAATATAGCAAGGGGGGCCGGGCGGTTTTCCTGGGCCACCTGGAGATGCTCCGCCTGTGGCAACGGGCCATGCGCCGGGCCGGGCTTCCCCTGGCCTATAGCCACGGCTTTAACCCCCACCCGCGCCTGGCCTTCGGCCCGGCCCTGGCGGTAGGGATAGAGAGCCTGGCGGAATACCTGGACATGGAATTGACTGTGGTCCTTGACCCGGCCGAAGTCAAAGAAAAGCTACAAGCCGAGCTGCCGGCAGGTTTGGAAATCTTGCTGGTCTTTGCCATTCCCGACCAGGCACCGGCCCTGACCGCCATTATTGATGCTGCTGCTTACCGGGTCGCCTGGGAGGAGCCGCCCGACCCAAAAATTTTGCAGCAGAAGGCTGAGGCGCTCCTCTCCCGCCCGGAGGTCCAGGTGAGCCGGCCGGGTAGAGATGGCGCCAGGGTCAAGGATATCCGCCCGGGCGTTTTCCAGCTGGCCGTAAAGCCGGAAGCCACCCTGGCGATGCTCCTCGAGTGTAGCTCCCGGGGGGTTGTCCGCCCGGAAGAGGTCGTAAGTGCCATGGCCCTGGAGGGCCCCTACCGGGTAACCCGTACCGGCCTGTTTATCCGCCGGGGCGATGGGTTGCTCGCCCCGGAGGACCTTGTTAACCCCACGGTCACCGGCCCGGAAGCGAAAATGCAGCGCTTTATGAGAAGGTAGAGATGGGTGAACAAAGAAATCTTAATCCAGGTTGATGCCGAGGAGACGGCAGTGGCCGTCCTGGAGGACGGCCGCTTAATGGAGATATACCTGGAAAGGGCCGCCAAAGCGCGCCTGGTGGGCAATATTTATAAGGGCCGGGTGGCCAATGTTTTACCCGGCATGCAGGCTGCCTTTGTGGATATTGGCCTGGAGAAGAACGCCTTCCTTTTTGTTGATGATACTACCGGCCTGGAAGCCCTGGAGGGAGAAATACCCCCCCGCAGCCGGCGACGTATCAGCGACGTCGTCCGGGAAGGCCAGGAGATCCTAGTCCAGGTGGTCAAAGAACCCCAGGGAAGCAAGGGTGCCCGGGTCACCACCCAGATTACCCTGCCGGGGCGTTACCTGGTCCTCATGCCCACGGTTAATTATATCGGCATCTCCCGCCGCATCGGCAGTGAAGAGGAAAGGGAGCGGCTGAAAACCCTAGCCCGGGCGGTTAAACCGCGCCGCATGGGGTTAATCGTCCGCACGGCAGCCGCCGGCGCCGGCCTGGAAGAACTACGGGAAGACAGCAGGGCCTTAAGCCGGACCTGGAAACGTATTCGCGAGATGGCCCGGCGGAGCAAAGCCCCGCGGCTGCTCCACCATGATGTGGAACTCTCTTTACGTATTTTAAGGGATTTATACACGGAAGATGTCAGCAGGCTCCTGGTCAATTCCCGGGATACCTACAACAGGGTTATTGAGATCCTGGCCGAACGGGCACCAGACCTGCGGCGCCGGGTGGTGTTAAGGGATGGCGCCGATCTTTTTGCCCTCTATGGTGTGCAAAACCAGGTGGAAGAGGCTTTGAAGCGCAAAGTCTGGCTTAAATGCGGCGGTTACCTGGTTATTGACCAGATGGAGGCCCTGACGGCCATTGATGTCAATACGGGTAAATATGTCGGCCGCCACAACCTGGCCGACACGGTCCTGACGACAAATCTGGAAGCAGCGGTGGAAGTAGCCAGGCAACTTCGCCTGCGCAACATCGGCGGCATCATTGTCGTCGACTTCATCGATATGGAAAATCCCGCCCACCAGGAGCAGGTAATAAAAGTCCTGCAAAGAGAACTGGCCCGGGATAAAACCAAAACCCAGATCCTGGGTTTTACCCGCCTGGGGCTCCTGGAAATGACCCGGAAAAAGGACCAGCTGGAACTGGGAAATGTGCTGCAGCAGGACTGCCCCTATTGCCACGGTACGGGCAAGGTCCTGTCGGAAGAAACGGTAGCCCTCCAGGCCAGGAAAAAAGTCCTGCAACTGGCCGGAGGGAGCCGGGCCAGGGCCCTGCTGGTGGAGGCCAATCCGGCTGTAGCTTCTTTGCTTATTGGCTCAGGGGGAGCCCACTTGCGCCTCCTGGAGCGGCGGGCCGGGAAAAAGCTGATCATCAAAGGCAAGGAAAATTTCCACCTGGAAGAAGTAAACGTGCGGGAGCTCTTTGACCTGGACGAAATCAACAACCTGGCCACCCCCGTCAAAGCCGGCCAGGTCCTTAAAGTTACCATTGAAGGGGTGCACACGGTCAACGGCGGTGATGGCATCGCCAGGGTGGACGGCTTTGTCCTGGATATACCCGGCGGCGCATCTTACCTCGGCCAGGAAGTGCCGGTAGAGGTTACCCGGGTTTACCGCACCTTTGCCCGGGCGCGGCTCTTAGCCGATGCTTGACAGGTACTAGGAAGATGTGTTACACTGCAGAAAGCCGCACCAGAGTTTTAAACCGCTCGCCGCAGGTTTTAAAACCCTTCTAACAGGTACCTGGCGGTGGCGAGTCTTAGCTTGGGGGGATTCAGGTGTATGCCATTATTATGACCGGTGGCAAGCAGTACCGGGTTAGCGAGGGCGACGTCCTCCGGGTAGAAAAGCTACCGGTAGCCGCAGGCGAAAAGGTAGTCCTGGATAAGGTGCTGGCCGTCGGCGAAGGCGCTGACTTGCAGGTAGGCACCCCTTATGTGAACGGGGCCAGGGTTACCGCCACCGTAGAGGCCCAGGGTAAGGGCAAGAAAATAATTGTTTTCAAGTACAAGCCCAAGAAAAACTACCGGCGCAAGCAGGGTCATCGCCAGCCCTATACGCGATTGCGGATTGAAAAAATTGAGGTGCAATGATCAGGGTTGTCTTCTGGCAGGGAACGGGCGGGACTTTCACGGGCTTTACCGTTACCGGCCATGCCGGTTACCGGCCTAAAGGAGAGGATATCGTCTGTGCCGCCGTATCGGCCCTGGCCCAGACGGCAGTTTTGAGCCTGAAGGAACATCTGGAAGAGGAACCCGTGGTAAGCATCCAGGATGGTGTCCTGGACTGCCGATTACCGGCAGGCTTAAGCCCCGCCGGGCAGGAGAAGGCCCGGGTGATTCTCAAAACCATCGAAGTGGGGCTGAAGGCTATAGCCAGCGATTACAGGCAGTATGTAGCAGTAGAATATAAAAGCATCTGACTTCCGAAACTAAGGGGGTGGGCCAGATGATCATGGATTTACAGCTTTTTGCCCATAAAAAAGGTGTAGGTAGTTCCCGGAACGGCCGCGATAGTGAAGCCAAACGCCTGGGAGTAAAAAGACAGGACGGCCAGTTTGTTAAGGCCGGCAATATCCTGGTGCGCCAGCGTGGTACCAGGATCCACCCGGGCCGCAACGTCGGCATTGGCAAAGATGATACCCTTTTTGCCCTGATTGACGGCGTTGTCCATTTTGAACGCAAAGGCCGCGAGAAGAAACAGGTCAGCGTTTATGCCAGCTAACAAGAACCCCTGGAAAAATCCAGGGGTTTCTGCTATGGACCGGCCCTTCAAAGCTGGTGCCCCCGCCATTGGCATGCGAAAATAATAAGGGGCGAGGTGTCTGCAATGACCTGGCAGGCCGCACAAATCATTTCATTGTTGCGCTGGCAAAGACACGATATTTTGAATCACCTCCAGGTGATCTCCGGTTATCTCCAGCTGCAAAAAAGTGACCGGGCTTTATCATATTTGCAAGAGGTAATCGTTCAGATCGAGCAGGTGGGCCGGCTCATGCGCCTGAAACAACCTGAACTGGCCCTGGCAAGCCTTCTCAAAATGGAACAGGCTGCTGCCCGGGGCATAACCTTAACAATAGCCGTACATACCGCGATGGAGAACGTGGCTTTGGATGATAAAGAGGCCCTCACCCTCTGGGAGGCCGCCTGGGACCTAGCCCTGGCCCTGGCCGGTGAGGGAAATACCCTCCAGGTTAGCCTGACTGAGGTGGAGGAAGGCTATTACCTGTCCTTTAAAGCCGTAGTACCGGCAATCGTACCTGCCGGTGCAGTAAACTACCTGGCAGGCTTGGCCGGGCGCCGGCAGATACCCTTCACCTGGGAACCGGAAAAGGGAGAAATGGGACTACTCTTGAGGAAACAGTTAAAACCGATTTTAGCATAACCCTATTTTCGGAGGAATGTTATTCCCTTTGTTCTACGACGAAGCTAAAATTTACGTACGCGGGGGCGACGGCGGTAATGGCGTCGTCGCCTTCCGGCGGGAGAAATATGTCCCCCGTGGTGGCCCCAGCGGCGGCGACGGCGGCCGCGGCGGCAGCGTAATCCTGGAAGCCGATGCGTCCTTAAGAACCCTGGTCGATTTCCGCTATCGTTCCCATTACCGGGCCGAGCGGGGCCAGCATGGCCAAGGGAAAAATAAACACGGCCGCAGTGCCCCGGATCTCATCCTCCGGGTACCGGTAGGGGTGGTAGTCCGGGATGCCGCTACCGGACAGGTCCTTGCCGACCTGGTAGAGGACGGCCAGCGGGTAGTGGTGGCTGCTGGCGGCCGGGGCGGCCGGGGGAATGCCCGTTTTGTCTCGCCGACGGACCGGGCGCCTACTTTTGCCGAAAAGGGCGAACCCGGGGAGGAACGCTGGCTGATCCTGGAATTAAAACTCCTGGCTGATGCCGGCCTCATCGGCATGCCCAATGCCGGCAAGTCAACCCTGCTTTCCCGTATATCCGCCGCCCGGCCCAAGATTGCCGACTACCCCTTTACCACCCTGACCCCCAATCTGGGTGTTGTCCGGGTAGGTGAAGAAAACTCCTTTGTAGTGGCCGACATACCCGGCCTGATAGAAGGTGCCCACCAGGGCGCCGGCCTGGGGTTAAAGTTTTTACGCCACATCGAGCGTACCAGGGTCCTGGTCCACGTCCTCGACGTATCTTTACCGGCCGAAGAGGTCCTGCATAATTGGCAGGCCGTCAATAGAGAATTGGAACACTATAATCCGGAACTGGCCCGGCGGCCCCAGGTAATTGCCGCCAACAAAATGGACATTCCCGGCGGGGAAGCTAAAGTGGCTTACCTTAAAGAGCGCTTAAGCGATGCTTACCCTATTTTTCCCATTGCCGCCGCTACCGGTGCCGGCCTTGAGGCCCTCCTTTACCACCTGGCAGGCATGCTCAAAAACCTGCCACCCCCGGCACCTTTGCTGGAACCAGGGGAAGAAAAGGTGACAACCTTTGCCCCGGAAGAGATAACAGTAACCAGGGAAGGTAATGTTTTCCTGGTCAAAAATAGAGAAATCGAGCGCCGGGTGGCCATGACCTACCTGGATAACGCAGAAGCCGTCCGCCGTCTCCAGGTTTACCTGCAGCACAAGGGCCTCGATGCCGCCCTGCGCCGGGCCGGCGTCTTCCCCGGCGCTACGGTAAGAATAGGTAAATATGAGTTTGAGTACAGGGAAGAAAAATAAAATACCGGGCTGGCATTTGTCGGAAGCGAGCGAACCCAATGCCAGCCTGCAATAGAGTTATTTTTGAAAGGGTGACGGCCTTGACGGAGAGAGAGTGCCGCGAGGCTCTACAACAGGCCCGCAGGCTGGTAGTTAAAGTAGGCACCAGCACCCTGACCCATAAAACAGGCAAGTTAAACCTGGAACGCATGGAGCGCCTGGTCCGGGAACTGGTGGACCAGGTCAATGCCGGCCGCCAGGTAGTGCTGGTTACTTCCGGAGCCGTGGGGGCCGGCATGGGTCGCCTGGGACTGAAGGAAAAACCCCGGACACTGCCGGAAAAGCAGGCCGCCGCCGCCGTGGGCCAGGGTTTGCTCATGCACATGTATGAAAAATTCTTTAGCGATTACGGCCTGCTGGTGGCCCAGGTCCTCTTAACCCGGGACGACCTGGCTGACCGCCGCCGTTATCTCAATTCCCGCCACACCCTGGCCACCCTGTTACACCTGGGCGTGGTACCCGTAGTCAATGAAAATGATACCGTGGCCGTAGACGAAATCCGGGTTGGTGATAATGATACCCTGTCGGCCCTGGTGGCCGGCCTGGTTGACGCTGATATTTTAATCCTGCTGACGGATACCGGCGGCCTTTTTACCGCCAACCCCTGCAACCACAAAGATGCCTCTTTGCTCCATTGTGTTACAGAAATTACGCCGGAGATTGAAGCCCTGGCCGGGGGGGCCGGTTCTACCTGGTCCACCGGCGGCATGGCCACCAAGCTCCAGGCCGCGCGGCTGGCCACCAGCTTCGGCATTCCGGTAGTGATCACCAGCGGGCTGGAGGGTGGGAGAATCAGCGCCGTCCTCCGCGGGGAAGAGGTAGGCACCATCTTTATCCCCCGGGAACACCGCACCCATACCCGCAAGCGCTGGCTGGCCTACGGGCCGGCCGCCCAGGGCCAGGTCCAGGTGGATGGCGGGGCCGTCAGGGCCATCTGCCAGGGCGGAAAAAGCCTTTTACCGGGGGGGGTGGTGGCCGTTTACGGCGACTTTGACCAGGGAGCCATTATCAGCATAATCGATCCGGACGGCAAGGAAATTGCCCGGGGTATGTCCAACTATGCGGCCGCAGCCATTCGCCGTATCCAGGGCAGGAAAACGAAGGAGATTGTCGAAATCTTAGGCTATAAAGATTACGATGAAATCGTACACCGGGATAACATGATAGTCCTGGTTTGAACTCACATCTCATATACAAAGGAGTGGCTGCCATGAATGTAGCCGCAGAAGTGCAGGCTAAGGGTAAGCTGGCCAGGGAAGCAGCGCGTACCCTGGCTAATTTAAACACGGCCAGGAAAAATGAAGCCCTGCTGGCCATGGCCCGGGCCCTGGAGGAGGAAAAGGATTTCATCCTGGAGGCCAATGGCCGGGATATGGCTGCCGGCAAAGAAAAGGGCCTTTCCCGGGCCCTGCTGGACCGCCTCCTGTTAAACGAGAAGCGCATCAAAGACATGGCCGTAAGTTTGCGGGAACTGGTAGCGTTGCCCGACCCGGTGGGCGAAGTTACTTCCATGTGGACGCGGCCCAACGGCCTGCAGATTGGCCGGGTGCGGGTTCCCCTGGGGGTGATCGGCATTATCTATGAAGCCCGGCCCAACGTGACGGTAGATGCGGCGGGCCTGTGCCTGAAAACCGGTAATGCCGTTATCTTGCGCGGCGGCTCGGAGGCCTTTAATTCCAACCGGGCCCTGACCCAGGTCATCAGCCGGGCGGCAACGGCCGCCGGCATACCGGAGGGGGCCATCCAGTTAATTGAGACTACTGACCGCGAAGCCGTCAACCTGTTGCTCCGGGCCAATGAATACCTGGATGTCCTGATTCCCCGGGGGGGCGCCGGCCTCATCCGGACGGTGGTGGAGAACGCTACGGTGCCGGTGATTGAGACGGGTGTAGGCAACTGCCATGTCTACGTCGATGCCGCAGCCGACCTGGAGATGGCCAGAAACATCGTTATCAATGCCAAGACCCAGCGTCCCGGCGTCTGCAACGCCATGGAAACCTTGCTGGTCCATGAAAAGGTGGCGGCAGAGTTCCTGCCTTCCCTGGCGGAGGCCTTGAAGGAAAAGGGGGTTGTCTTGCGGGGGTGCGAACGCACCCGGCAACATGTCCCCTGGGCGGAAGCGGCTACCGAAGAAGACTGGGCTACCGAATACCTGGACCTGATCCTGGCCGTCCGGGTGGTCGACAGCTTGGAAGCTGCCCTGGAGCATATCCATACCTACGGTACCAAACATTCGGAGGCCATCGTCACCAATGATTACCAGACGGCGCGGGAATTCCTGGCCCGGGTTGACGCCGCCGCCGTTTACGTCAATGCTTCCACCCGCTTCACCGACGGTTATGAATTCGGTTTCGGAGCGGAAATCGGCATCAGCACCCAGAAGCTCCATGCCCGTGGCCCCATGGGCCCGGAACAGCTCACAACTTTTAAGTATATTATCTTTGGTAGTGGACAGATCCGTCAGTAATTGTTAAAATATCAGCATAGGGAACCGGGAGGGAGTTATGACGGCTTCAAACAATTACCGGCGGGTAGGTATTATGGGGGGAACCTTTGACCCCATTCATTTCGGTCACCTGGTAACGGCCGAAGCCGCCCGCTGGGAATTTGCCCTGGAAAAGGTGGTCTTTGTCCCTTCCGGGCGACCTCCCCATAAAAAGGACTACCGGGTCAGTGACCCGGAACACCGCTACCAGATGACGGTCCTGGCTACGGCCAGCAACCCTTACTTTGAAGTATCCCGGAGCGAGATTGACCGGGAGGGCTATTCCTATACCGTCGATACAGTACATGAGTTTCGCCGCTTTTACGGCCCGGAAGTCCAGCTTTTCTTTATTACCGGTGCCGACGCCATCCTGGAAATCTTGACGTGGAAGGATGTCGACAGGCTCCTCAAAGAGTGCCATTTTATTGCCGCCACGCGCCCCGGTTTTCAGTTGAACCGGCTAGGGGAGTCCAGACCCATGTTACCGGTTGAGGGTAGGCACCGTATTCATCTCATTGAAGTCCCAGCTCTGGCCATATCATCTACTGATATCCGCTGGCGAGTACAAAATAAAAAACCAATTAAATATCTACTCCCGGAGGCAGTAGAAGATTATATCCACCGCCAGGGGTTGTACCGGCCCCGGGACTGTGGCGTATATGAAAAGAGCTAGGACTATATACTACTACTAACATCAAAGAAGAGGTGAAGTGCATTGGTGCGTACCCTGTACGTGGGCAACCTTCCCTGGGCCACCACCGAGGAAGAACTGGCCAGGGCGTTTGCGGCCCACGGCGAAGTGTTGAGCGCGCGGATTATTACCGACCGCCAGACGGGCCGGTCCCGGGGTTTCGGTTTCGTGGAAGTTAACGATGCCGATGCCGACCGCATGATCGCCGCCATGAATGGCGCCGAACTTGGTAATCGCGTCTTAACCGTCAACGAAGCCCGGGCCCGTTCGTAAGACCCGGAGTTGAGCCTGACCTCCTATTTTTAACAAATAGGGGGTTTTTGTTAGCTGCCAGGCGGAGGTTAAAAAAGTGAAAAAGTACCTGCAACTTTTGGCAGCACGGCTGCCCGCAGGGCGTTACCGCCATAGCCTGGGTGTAGCTGATACCGCAGCCGGACTGGCAGTAAAAAACGGTGTTGACCCGGAACAGGCCCGCCTGGCGGGCCTGTTACATGATTACGCCCGGGATTTACCGCCAGGGGAACTCCTGGACCTGGCCGGGGCTGCCGGGCTCATAACCTGCGACCTGGAAAGGCGGCTACCCGTTTTACTCCATGGCCCTGTGGGAGCCCTGCTCCTGGAACGGGAGCTGGGGATAACCGATAAAGCCATTCTCCAGGCCGTGGCCCGGCATACGGTAGGGGCGCCGGGCATGACGACGCTGGATAAAATTATTTACCTGGCTGATGTCATTGAACCCGGGCGCCAGTTTGCCGGTGTCCAGGGCATTCGTAAAGCAGCGGCAACTGACCTGGAGGCGGCTTTGTTGAAGGCCTTGGAAGCCAGTATTATTTACGTCCTGGATAAAGAACAGCCCCTCCACCCGGCCACGGTGGAGGCACGCAACTACATTTTACTGGCCAGGGGAGGTTATTGATTGATGGACGCAGCCCGGGTAGCTGAGCTGGCGGCCAGGGCAGTGGTAGAAAAGAAGGGACTGGATCCGGTCATCCTGGATCTCAGGGGGATTACTCTCATTGCCGATTACTTTGTTATCGCCAGCGGTACCTCGGCAACCCAGGTCCAGGCCATTGCCGGCCGGGTAGAGGAACTCCTGGATGCAACCGGGGTAAAGCTCTTGCACCGGGAAGGCTGGGATGCTGCCCGCTGGATCTTGCTTGATTATGGCGCGGTGGTGGTACATATCTTCCAGGAAGAAGAGCGCCGTTTCTACGACCTGGAGCGCCTCTGGCGGGATGCCAGGGTGATTAAGATAGATGCCGTTTAGCACAAGATAGCTATGCCGCTGATGCGGTACCAGCAGAAGGATTAAAATAACGGGCTGGCATTTGTTTGGAGCGAGCAAAAACAATGCCAGCTTGGTGCGCAGTTATTTTAGGGTAAACTTTGGGAGTGACTGGTTATGGAAGCAAGGTATAATTTTAAGGAAATTGAACCTAAATGGCAGCGCCGCTGGGAAGCAAGCGACCTCTACCGGGTAACGGAAGATAGTGACAAGCCCAAGTTTTATTGCCTCGAGATGTTTCCCTATCCTTCCGGGAATTTACACATGGGTCATGTGCGCAATTATTCCATTGGCGATGTGGTAGCCCGCTTTAAACGCATGCAGGGCTACAATGTCCTCCATCCCATGGGGTGGGATGCCTTTGGCCTGCCGGCCGAAAACGCGGCCATCCACCGGGGGATCCCACCGGCCGAGTGGACGTGGAGCAATATCGCCAACATGCGCCGCCAGCTCCATGCCATGGGTATCAGCTACGACTGGGACCGGGAGGTGGCTACCTGCCACCCCAACTACTACCGCTGGACCCAGTGGCTCTTCCTGCAGATGTACAAGCACGGCCTGGCCTACCGCAAAAAGGCCGCTGTCAACTGGTGCCCTTCCTGCGCCACGGTGCTGGCCAACGAGCAGGTAGTTGACGGCGCCTGCGAGCGCTGTCATACCCCCGTTATACGCAAAGACCTGGAGCAGTGGTTTTTCCGCATCACTGATTATGCCGAGCGGCTTTTGAGCGACCTGCAGAAGCTGCCCGGCTGGCCGGAAAAAGTAAAGATCATGCAGGAAAACTGGATCGGCAAGAGCACCGGCGCCGAGGTTATTTTCCGGGTGGAAGGCAGCGACGAGGAAATCCCGGTATTTACCACCCGCCCGGACACCCTCTACGGGGTTACCTATATGGTCCTGGCCCCCGAACATCCCCTGGTAATGAAGCTGGCAGCGGGGAAACCCCAGGAAAAGGAAGTAGCCGGCTTTGTCCAGGCGGCCCGCTATTTAAGCGACCTGGACCGGACGGCTACCGAGAAGGAAAAGGAAGGCGTTTTTACCGGTGCCTATGCCATAAACCCGGTTAACAATGAGCGGGTGCCCATCTGGATTGCCAACTATGTCCTTATGGAATACGGTACCGGCGCGGTCATGGGGGTACCGGCCCATGACCAGCGGGACTTCGAATTTGCCCGCAAGTACAACCTGCCGGTCAAGGTTGTTATCCAGCCCCAAGGGCAGGAACTTGACGGCGCCACCATGACGGCCGCCTACGTCGAGGACGGCATTATGGTCAACTCCGGTCCCTTCAACGGCCTGCCCAACCGGGAGGGCATCGGAAAGGTAACTGCCTACCTGGAGAGCATTGGTAAAGGTAAGGCCCGGGTGAATTACCGCCTGCGGGACTGGCTGATTTCCCGCCAGCGTTACTGGGGCGCGCCCATACCCATGATTTACTGCGACCGCTGCGGCCTGGTACCAGTACCTGAAGAAGACCTGCCGGTCATCCTGCCCGAGGGAGTAGAGTTTAAACCGACAGGGGAATCGCCCTTAAAGAACTGCCCCGAGTTTGTCAACACCACCTGTCCCCGGTGCGGCGGCCCGGCGCAGCGGGAGACGGACACCATGGATACTTTTGTATGTTCTTCCTGGTATTTCCTACGCTACACTAGCCCCCACAGCCAGGAGCGGGCCTTTGAACGGGATAAAGTCGACTACTGGATGAATGTGGACCAGTATATCGGCGGGGTGGAGCACGCCATCCTCCACCTCATGTATGCCCGCTTCTTTACCAAGGCCCTGTACGACTTTGGCCTGGTAGGGGTCGAGGAGCCCTTCCAGAACCTGCTGACCCAGGGGATGGTCTTAAAGGATGGCAGCAAGATGTCCAAATCCAAGGGGAATATTGTCAGCCCCGAGGAAATAATTGACCGCTACGGCGCCGATACCGCCCGCCTCTTTATCCTCTTTGCTGCCCCTCCCGAGCGGGACCTGGAGTGGAGCGATCAGGGGGTGAAGGGCTGTTACCGCTTCTTAAACCGGGTCTGGCGCCTGGTGGCTGCTTACGCCGGCGCCGTGCGCCAGGCCGGCGGCTCCCCGGCCTTTGAGAAACCTGCCGACCGCGAACTTTGGCGGCTCCTCCATGCCACCATAAAGAAAGTTACCGAGGATATCGAGCAGCGCTTTAACTTTAACACGGCCATCAGTGCCATTATGGAACTGGTCAACGGCTGTTACCGTTACCAGGACGCCGTCCCGGCAAATGAACAAAACCTGCCTTTGATGGGTGAGGTTTTGCGGAAGCTGGTTACCCTGCTGGCCCCCTTTGCTCCCCACATCGCCGAGGAGCTCTGGCAGGGCCTGGGGGGCCGGGAAAGCGTCCACCTGGAGCCCTGGCCGGCCTATGACCCCGGGGCCCTGGTGGAGCAGGAGGTAACCCTGGTGGTGCAGATCAACGGTAAAGTGAGGGACCGGGTGCAGGTTCCGGCGGGGTTGCCTGAAGAAGAGGTAGAGAAGCTTATTTTAAAGCGGGAAAAGGTGGCCAGTCTCCTTGCCGGCCAGCAAGTGGTTAAGGTCATCGTGGTACCGGATAAGCTGGTCAATGTAGTGGCCCGCCGGGCGAGCTAAAGGTGGCATTTTCTTAACCAAACTGGTGGAAAAATAGTAGAACTTAGGATAGAATATTGTACATGTGGAGCGAAAAGAGAGGAGGACGAATGGGGATGAGTTTTAAAAGAGTAATGGTGTTACTATTGCTCATGTTTAGTTCTTTTATTTCTTTGAGCGGGGTGGCGTGGGCATCTGCAGGGAGTGAACTGGGTTATCTTTTGCCCTTGTGGAGCGTATTGCCCTTTGTGGGTATGCTGCTGTCCATTGCCATCTGGCCGCTGGTGAACAGCCACTGGTGGGAGCACAACATGTGGAAGGTAAGTGTGTTCTGGTCCCTGGTTTTCTTTATTCCCTTCTTAATTGCCTATGGCAGTAGAATTGCCTTCTTCCATGCTCTGGAAGTGTATTTACTTGATTACCTTCCATTTATCATTCTTCTCTTTGGTTTGTTTGTAGTTTCGGGAGGAATTATTCTCCGCGGGACCCTGCAGGGCAAACCAGCCGTAAACGTATTACTCCTGCTGGTAGGTACCGCCCTGGCCAGCTGGATCGGGACGACGGGAGCAAGCATGCTCCTGATCCGGCCGGTAATCCGGGCCAATGAATGGCGGCGTTACAAGGCCCATATAATTATCTTCTTTATCTTCCTTGTATCCAATATCGGCGGCTCCCTGACACCCGTGGGCGACCCGCCCCTGTTCCTTGGTTATTTAAGGGGCGTACCCTTCTTCTGGACCATGAAATTGATCGTGCCCATGGGATTCAATGTTATAATCCTTCTGTCATTGTATTATTTCCTGGATAGTTATTTTTATCGCAAAGAAGATGTCCCTGAGCTGAAAGCCGGGCGGGATCCCCTGAGGGTCGAAGGGCTGCAGAATCTTATTTACCTGGGCATCATTGTCGGTGCGGTTATTTTAAGCGGCATCCTGGCCAAGAACCCTGCCTTCGCCGACCAGAAAACAGGTGCCCTTTACGGCATCACCCTGTACCGGCACGGCGAGGAAGCAGTGGTGCTGCCCTATACCAATATAATCCGCGACCTGGCAATTCTCCTGGCAGCTTTCCTGTCATGGAAAACTACTCCTATGGTTATTCGTAAAGATAATCGTTTTACCTGGGGTCCTATCAAGGAAGTAGCCACCCTTTTTGCCGGTATCTTTATGACCATGATCCCGGCCCTGGCCATCCTCCACGCCCGCGGCGCTGAACTGGGCTTAACCCACCCGGCTCAATTTTTCTGGGCCACGGGAGCTCTTTCCAGCTTCCTGGATAACGCTCCCACGTACCTGGTATTTTTGACTACTGCTACCAGTCTGGGAGCGGCTACCGGTGTTCCGACTACACTGGGGATAATAGCCCCCAAGATGTTAATGGCCATATCCTGTGGTGCGGTGTTCATGGGGGCTAATACTTACATCGGCAATGCTCCCAACTTTATGGTGCGGTCCATAGCGGAGGAGAACGCCATCCGCATGCCCAGCTTTTTCGGCTATATGGCCTGGTCGGTTGGTATTTTGATCCCTCTCTTTATCCTGGACACCCTGATCTTTTTCCGTTAATTGTCTTACAGGGGTGCATGCAGGATAATAGCTTATGACAGGGCCCCTTCGGGGGCGTTTTTTTTATCTTCTACCGGTGGTAGAATTTGGTGGCAGAGGCAGGAATAAGACGAGACGAGTCGTATTGTATTTTTATTGGTGGAAATCTCTCTTTCGAGGTGATGCACGTGTGGGAATGGGACGGCCGCGTACGCTGGCTGGCTTTAGGCCTGGTGGCGGCCCTCCTCTTTGGCGCCGGCCTCCAGTACGGCCGCTGGCAGGAGCGGCAGGTGGGAGATAAACTTCCCGCGGTTGTGCCGGGGGATGCAAAGGCAGCAGGGGCCACCAGTGGCGCTAAACCTGTCGCTGCTCCGGGGGAGGCGGCTGCTGCGACGAAGCCGGCTACCATCCAGGTCCACGTGGCCGGGGCGGTGCAGAGGCCCGGCGTCTATGAACTCCACGCAGGCGCCAGGGTTAACGAAGCCGTGAGCCTGGCGGGGTTATTACCGGAGGCCAATCCTAATGCCCTGAACCTGGCAGCGCCTTTAAATGATGGTCAGCAGGTCATTGTCCCCCGCCAGGGGGAGGAGGCAGGGGCGGTGGGCGGTAATGGTAATTTTTCCGGGCCGGGAATTTCCGGTGGGGGTACTGCCGGCGGTACTGTTAAGACAGGGGGTAAGGTAAATATTAACACCGCTACCCTGGCGGAGCTGGATAGTTTACCTGGTATTGGCCCTACCCTGGCCCAGCGCATCATCGACTACCGGAACCAGAAAGGCCCCTTCCGGACGATTGAAGACCTGCAAAATGTCTCCGGTATTGGCTCCAAAAAATTTGCCGATCTGAAGGATTTGATAACGGTCCAGTAGGCAGGAGAATGCTTGACATAAGGGCAGGGTAAGGATAAACTTGCTTTGTAACGCGTATCGCCAAAGGAGAGTATTACGCAATGAATGTCGTGCAGGCAGTAATCCTGGGCCTGGTCCAGGGGCTGGGAGAATTTTTGCCCATTTCCAGTTCCGCCCACCTGGTTTTGCTTCCCTGGTTTTTTCGCTGGCCCGACCAGGGTTTAACCTTTGATGTTGCCTTACACCTGGGTACGCTGATTGCCGTGGTAGCTTATTTCTGGCGAGACCTTATAGAACTGGTTATTTGCGGTTTGTTTCAACCCAGGAGCCAGGACGGCCGCCTCTTCTGGTACCTAGTTGTTGCCTCCATCCCGGGGGCCATCTTTGGTTATCTCCTGGAAGACCAGGTCGGGACAGTTTTCCGTTCGCCCCTGCTCATTGCTTTAACCCTTACCCTGATGGGTATCGGCCTCTGGTGGGCCGACCGGGTAGGCCGTAAAACCCGGCAAATGGAGGATATTACCCTGGCCGACAGCATTATTGTGGGTATTTCCCAGGCCCTGGCCATTATCCCGGGCGTCTCCCGGTCCGGTATTACCATGTCCGCCGGTCTCTTGACTGGGATGAAACGCGAGACGGCAGCCCGCTTTTCCTTCCTTATGTCGGTGCCGATTATTGCCGGGGCGGCCCTGCTGCAGTTAAAGGATTTAACCCTGGCTGCTATCAACCTGCCCTTTATCCTGGGGGTCCTGACGGCAGCTGTCGTCGGCTTTTTAGCCATTAAGTTTTTGCTCCAGTACTTGCGCTATGGGAGCTACCTCCTGTTTACCTGGTACCGGATTTTACTGGCCCTTCTGGTTGTAGCCGTTTTCTGGTGGCGCCGTTAAAAATAGCAGGTTTTGCTGCCCCCAGGCATTAATACCTGATTTCTCCACTTAAAATTTATTATTGACATCGGGATTGCTGGTGATTATAATAAAGACACAGTTAAACAACGTAAGCAATGGTGCTTACGGGGCGATGAAGCCGCTATCATTTTTAAGATAGCGGCTTTATTACTATCCTAATGTTGGGAGCAAGTAAAGGCGCTAATCAGGGTGGATTGAAAGCCCCCTGGGGTAGCGCCTTTTACTTTTTAACCCTTTAACACCAGGGAGGGGGTAGCCATGGGCAAACAGGTTAGGAAGAGCTGGTAATTTCGTTTAAAAAAGTTTGGGGGAGGTAAAACCATGCAAATTTCAAGACGTAGAATCGGTCTGGTTCTCCTCGTTGTAAGCGTAATGTTATTTCTCCCTTCTGTAGCCTGGGCCGAGGAGCCGACGGCTGCCAGCAATGCGACTGCCCTTGATACCGTCTGGACTTTAATAGCTTCTTTTCTAGTTTTCATTATGCAGGCGGGTTTTGCCATGGTCGAAACCGGCTTTACCCAGGCCAAAAATGCAGCCAATATTGTCATGAAGAACCTCATCGACTTTTGTTCCGGTTCCATCATCTTCTGGCTGGTTGGCTTTGCCATCATGTTTGGGGTTGATGCCGGTGGCTTTATTGGGACCACCGGCTGGGGTACAACAGGTACCTTCGAACACCTGGGGCTGAAGATCCCCCTCTATGCTTTCCTGATTTTCCAAACTGTCTTTTGCGCTACAGCAGCTACCATTGTTTCCGGCGCTATGGCTGAGAGGACAAAGTTTGTTGCTTACCTGATTTATAGCTTTGTGATCAGTGCTGTCATTTACCCTGTAGTTGGCCACTGGGCCTGGGGCGGCGGCTGGCTATCCCAGCGCGGCTTCATCGATTTTGCCGGTTCTACGGTAGTCCATTCGGTTGGCGGCTGGACGGCCCTGGTAGGTGCGGCCATGGTAGGTCCCCGGCGCGGCAAGTTTGGCCCCGACGGTAGTGTGAGGGCTATTCCCGGCCACAGCATAACCCTGGGAGCCCTGGGCGTCTTCTTACTCTGGTTCGGCTGGTTCGGTTTTAACCCGGGCAGTACCCTTTCCGGTACCACGCCGGACATTGCCCGCATCGCCGTCACGACTAACCTGGCCGCGGCGGCAGGGGCCTTTGGCGGCCTCATCCTACCCTGGCTGCGTTTTGGGAAACCCGATGTCAGTTTGACTTTAAACGGTACCCTGGGTGGACTAGTGGGCATTACGGCCGGGACGGCTGCCGTCAGTCCCCTGGGAGCTGTGATTATCGGTTTCCTGTCAGGTTGCGTAACGGCCCTGGGGGTGGAATTTATGGATAAGGTTTTAAAGGTTGATGACCCCGTTGGCGCCGTTTCTGTCCATGCTTTTAGCGGTGCCTTTGGGACCATTATGGTCGGTCTTTTTGCCGTCGAGGGAGGCCTTTTCTACGGCGGTGGGGTTTCCCAGTTGATCACCCAGTTAATTGGCGTGGTAGCAGTTTTTGCCTGGACTGTAGTTACAGCAGCCATCCTTTTTGCCATCATCAAAGTTACCGTAGGTTTGCGGGTATCTGAGGAAGAGGAAAGCGAAGGGTTGGATATTTACGAGCACGGTATCCAGGCCTACGGTGATTTCGTCCTGCGGGGTACGCAAGTTCACTGAGGCAGGATCGTAGTTCAATGGAAAGGCGGGGAAAAAATGAAAAAGATCGAGGCCATTATCCGGCCGGCCAGGCTGGAAGCTGTGAAAGAGGCCCTGGGTAAATACGGCATCAATGGGATGACCGTAACCCATGTTACCGGTTGCGGCCTGCAAAAGGGCAAAACTGAAGTCTACCGCGGCAGCCAGTATACCATTGACTTGTTACCTAAAGTTAAGGTAGAAATTGTTGTCCTGGATAAAGATGTAGATGAGGCGATTAACCTCATCTTGAGGGAAGCCCGTACCGGTTCCATCGGCGATGGTAAAATCTTTATTTATAACATAGAAAATGCCGTCCGTATTCGTACCGGTGAAATGGGTGAAGCAGCTATTTAAGGCAGAAGCTTGCCCGTGAGTTGGAGTAACGTTTTACTTTTGCCAGCGGTCTCAGGTTATCCCTTCGACGAGGGTAGCCGGACCGTCTTTTTTTATCCCTGCCCGGATATTTAAGCCTGGCAGGCAAATGGTAAAATAAAATTATAACCGCTAAAATTAAAGAAGGTGAAGCAGTGCTTAGAGTTACAGGTATCAAGATACCCGTAACTGATAAAGTAGCGGATCTGCAGGCCGCCCTTTTGCAAAAACTCGGCATACCGGCCCGGGATTTACATGGTTTTACCATTTACCGCCAGTCCCTGGATGCCCGCTCCCGAGAGATGATCTACTGGGTCTATACCCTGGATGCCAGGGTTAAGAATGAAAGCCGCCTTTTAAAGAAGCATGCCGGCGATAAAACCATCTCCCGGGCTGCTTACCCCGTCTACCGGCCCGTCAAACCGGGCCGGGAAAAACTCCCGCACCGTCCCGTAATTATCGGCACCGGGCCAGCCGGCCTTTTTGCCGGGCTGCTTTTAGCCCGCACGGGTTACCGGCCCGTCCTCCTGGAAAGGGGGGCCGATGTGGATACCCGGACCAGGGTGGTGGCCCGCTTCTGGCAGGAAGGCCACCTGGATCCCGGCTGCAACGTCCAGTTCGGCGAGGGCGGGGCCGGGACTTTTTCTGACGGCAAGCTGACGACTTTAATTAACGACCACCGCTGCCGCTTCGTCCTGGAGGAATTCGTGAGATTCGGGGCACCGGAAGAAATTCTTTATTATTACCGGCCCCACATCGGCACCGATATCCTGCGGCTTGTAGTTAAAAATATGCGTAACGAAATAACCCGCCTAGGGGGCGAAGTCCGTTTTAACAACCATGTTACTGATATCCAAATAGGAGACAACCGCCTGCAAGGCCTGGTTATAAATGGTACGGAAAAGCTGCCGGCAACGGTGGCCATCCTCGCCTGCGGCCACAGCGCCAGGGATACCTTTGCCCTGCTGGTAGAGCGAGGGATAAAGGCCGGCCCCAAACCCTTTTCCATCGGGGTACGTATTGAACACCCCCAGGAGCTGATTAACGTTGCCCAGTATAAGAAATTTGCCGGCGTGGAGGGCCTGGGGCCGGCCGACTATAAACTGGCCTACCACGCACCTGATGGCCGCTCGGCCTATACCTTCTGCATGTGCCCAGGGGGCACCGTGGTGGCTGCCGCCTCGGAACCCGGCGGTGTGGTGACCAACGGTATGAGCACCTACGCCCGTGATGGGGAGAATGCCAACAGCGCCCTGCTGGTGGGAGTAACGCCGGAGGACTTTGGCGACGAGCACCCCCTGGCCGGCGTCGAGTTCCAGCGCCGCTGGGAACGCCTGGCTTTCCGGCTGGGAGGGGAAAATTACCATGCCCCGGTCCAGCTGGTGGGCGACTTCCTGGCCGGGCGGCCTTCGGAACAACTGGGCCAGGTAAGGCCCACCTATCGTCCGGGGGTAACCCTCCAGGATTTAAAAAAATGCCTGCCTGCCTATGTAGTGGCAACCTTAAGGGAAGCCATAACCGTCTTTGACCGCAAGGTTTACGGCTTTGCCCTGCCGGAAGCGGTGCTGACCGGAGTGGAAACCCGCAGCTCTTCCCCGGTACGCATCTGGCGCGATGAAAATTATGAGGCCAGTACCGGGGGCCTGTACCCGGCTGGCGAGGGGGCGGGGTACGCCGGGGGCATTGTCTCCGCCGCCGTCGACGGCCTTAAGGTGGCCGAAGCCATCATCAGCCGCTACCGGCCGCTAGAGTAGCTGCCTTTTGACGGCCTGGATCCCCGGTCGAAAAGGGAAAACATCCAGGGCGGGTATGATCCTGCTGCAGGGCAGCCCCCGGTAAATCTTTGCCCGGCCGAATATCTTACGTCAGGCCAACCTGGAGCCGCCCCTCCTGGTGGAGCTCTTTGCCCATCTTTCCCGGGAGGGGGTACCCGTAACTATACCTCTAACGCTGGAAGAAGCCAGGCAGGAGCTGCTTCCCCTTTTAAAATCCGGCACAACTTGCGCCCGCCCTCAGGAGAGGGAACAAAAAAGGTCACCTGCCTGGAAGGCTAGGAACCTTTTTTACTGCAGCTCCTTATTACTACCGCTGCTTAATCAGGGGTCTGGCATGTCAAGATAATTATCGGCGCTTTGCGACGTAAACGTTCCTGGACCAAGAAGCGAAAAAGATTTTCTTATGCTAATATTTTTCCCTGGTTTGCGTTGTGAGAAACTTTTTAAATTGTGGCAAGCCGCACCTGAAAACATAGTTGCAAAAGTTGCCGGAGATGATCCACTTTTAATTGCAGCATTACTACCGCCGCCCTGGTATTTTCCAAGACCCTGGCTGCCCGTTTTTTCCGACACCATAGGAACCAGGGTATGATAGCCCAGATTGATGACTTCCGCTAGAAAGTCTCCCGCGGTGTAATTTCCCAGGGAGCCCTGGTGTCTAGGATAACGCCGGAGCGAACATCAATCAGGTCGTGCACCAAATAACTGAGTTTGGCTTCTTTACCGGCCCCTTTACGGAACAGCCGCGCCTCCGGGTCGGTAGTGGAACGATGGGTTTCGTTACTGAATTTCTCCCCGTGAAAATCTGGGTCGCCGGATTTTCTCATAGAAGTTACTTGGGAAAAATTATTGTTTTATAAAACCTGTTCCCCTTGTGCCCCATTAGTTTGAGGTTTGCCGTCTGCCTGGGGATTATTGCAGCTACGGTGATCGTCTTTATCCTCCGGTTCGGTCATGGCTTCCAGTTCTTTCTCATCCTGCTTTTTGAGATCCTCAAGTATTCGACGACTGGTTTGGGGTCGCTACATCCCAATAATTCTTCCCGGTAGCGTTTTTGGGATTCTATCCCGTCCCACTGGTTTTCTATATACCGCTTGGCCCTTGCTACCGCTTGCCGACGTTGGGGATGGGTCTTCTCTGCTTCGTTGAGAACCGTTAGCACGCCTTCCAGGTTCCCGTCTTCTATATGCTTCCAGATGGCTGCCTGCAATTTGGGGTAGGGTCCCACGCCGCTATTATATATTTGCTGAGATGAAAGGGGTCGAGGACGAATATGGATTTGGGTATTATTTCTATGCCGCTGCGGATCCAGGACGCTCCGTCCCCGGTAATATAGATCCGCTCTACCTGGTCCAGGTCGTATCGGTTATCTATATAATCCAATACGTCATACCACTGGTCCTCAATGGTTTTATATGGCCCACTGAAGTAACGGGCCTCCTGGAGCTGTGTAGTCTTTCCTTCCAATGCGTCCAATACCTTTTCGCCAACCAGCAGGAATTTCTCCCATAAATGTTGAATTAATTCTTCCATAAAGACCTCACCTCTTGGAGTCGTTTTGCCTTATTGGCATAAGGCTCCGTCTTTCGCTAGACGGTGAGGTACAGGTTGCGTTTGGTAAATGAAGAACCACAGCACACTTTGTGCTGACCTGACATTGAAAGAGGTTTCCGTTGCACCAGTTTTTTATGAACTATTAACACGCAAATATAATCTGAAAGTGAGAAGTGATTAGAAAATATATCGAACCCACGTTAGTGAACGAATTTGAATCTTCATTGCTGGGTGTAAAAAAGGATTCCCCTGCGTTACTGCTAGAGAGAATAACCTATGACGACGCTGGAAAGGTAATAGCAGTATGCACCTGGGTTGTACGTGGAGATAGATGCCGCCATTACGTTGATATAAATTGTGTCTAGACTTTCATCTTAATAAAATTCCTATGCTCGTTTTCCAGGTGCCGAGCCTATCGATACGTGAAGTTTAGTAAGCTAATATCACCTATCCTATTGCCAAAGTTGTCCAAGTTGACACCCAAGAAGTACAGGCTTTTGGAGAATATCCAAAGTGACTTTACCTCTTGATTTGCCAATTGTAATATTTTCCGCCTGGAAGGAACTCCCTACTACCAGGTATTGGAGGGCAACCCTCCTGATGAAAGACTTCTCCTTGGCTCTGTTGACCGAACTACCCGAAAGCTTAGGTGCTCCCTCAAGAAGTGGTAGCTGGCCGTGGTTTTAGCAGCAAGCGATACGAGGAAGCCCTTGAAAGTCGCGGCGTAAAAAGGGTAGCCCTTCCCGGCAAGGGCAGGGTTAGCGCTGAACGTAAGGATTATGAGAAACAGAGCTGGTTCAGGCAGCTTATGCACTGGCGGGCTGGGGAAGAAACTACTATTAGTGTGCTCAAACGCAAGTATGGATTAGACAGGAGCAGGCTCAAAGGACACAGGGGTACCAGTATATCGGTGGGTTAGGGAATTATGGTCCACAACTGCAACCGAGGACCTGCTAGAGTACGAAGATGGGGAGAGAAAAGGGATGATAATGATACTTTGATTTTTACCATGGTTCTCCAACAAGCCAGCATTTCGTAAAAAGATAGTTTTTCATCGGAAACTATATACATAGAAGTGTTTATTTTCGTTGCATATCGCTAATTTGAGCAGGCATTTTGAGGGAGGTGAGCAGAAAACTATGAAAAGTTTTAGCAAAGAGACATGGTATATTACAGGGCACGCTCAACCACCTAGTGATATCCCAGCGTACCAACTTTATAAGATGGTGGTAATAGGGCTTGAAGTTGAACCGGAGACGGGGCAAATAGTTGACGCATACTGTACTCTGGCAACCCCAATAGCTAGGCGGGTTGTGAAGTCGGTACTTATAGGTAGGAAGCTTCTTGAGGAACTCAATATCATGATTGAGGAAATTGAGAAGCGATTTCACGGAAGTTCACAGCGAGCAGTAATTTATGCGTTGAAGGATGCAGCAAAGAAATTTACCTCAATTAAAGGCATGTGAGGCAAGGAAGATGTGATTTAGATGCTCAGGTAGATTAAGGAGACGCTTTGCCTTAGCTATACAAAAACGTGGAAAAAAATTTTTATTCTTATGCAGGAATCTTGTTTAGGGCGTCGAATATATTAAATTGCCAAACAACTAAAATGATAAAAGCCTTCTTCAGCAGAGGAGAGGCAGTTTACTCTTTTACTTTGAAGCCCCAAAAAGGTTTCTCCACCGGTGCCAGTGGTGGGGAAGTGCCGGGGCGGGAACAGGGGTAAAAGCCAGTACGCCTAGGTTATAAGCTATTGCCAAGTGTACTGGCTTTTGTTTTATCGTAGGAATGGTCCGTATAAAATAACGTAAGGACATCAGGATTATTTTTAGGCAGGGTTTAGCTTAATGGGAGTTTCCGAGAACCTACTTACTTGAATAAAGGGGGAACTCACAAGTGGGGCGGCTAAAAATCGACCTTGTTAATTGTACCGGTTGCCGCATGTGTGAAATCTGGTGTTCTGTCATCCATGAGCACGCGGTGAATCCTAAAAAAAGCCGCATCCGGGTTGTACTAAATGGCCTTCCTGAACAACCTGTTCCTGTAGTATGCCAACAATGTAAAAATGCTTCGTGTGCTGACGCTTGTCCTTTAAAGGCAATAAGCTACCACGAAAAATCAGGGGCATGGGTAGTGGATGAAAAACGTTGTAACGGCTGTGGATTGTGTGTGGAAGCCTGTCCCTTCGGGGCCATTACCTTGCATCCGGAGCGTAACGTCGCTATCAAATGCGACTTATGTGGTGGTAACCCCCAGTGTGTAGCTTATTGTCAGCGTAACTTTCTTACCTATTCGCCTGGAGGTGAAAGAGTTAAGGAATTAAACGAGCTGGCTGAGCAAAAGCGCGAGGCTTTCGCCGCTAAGAAATTGGGGCGCATGCTGGCCTCTTGGGGGATACAAAGTGAAGATTAAGTTTTCTGCCTTTGCTGACTTAAAAGAGATTGTCGGCCAAAAGCATATGGAATTCGAGCTTGAAGACGGGGCTACGGTAGGGGATTTCCTGGCGTTTTTACTAAAAAGGTACGGCAAGCCTATGGAGCGTTTTTTGCTTAAATCTGCCGGGGGTTACTGGCCGTTCCTGTTATTGGTAAACCAACAGGATGTGCGACCGGATAATTATCAGAAGAAGCTCCATGAAGGCGATGAAATAATCATACTGTTTCCTGCGGAGGGAGGCTAAAGGATGAGCTTTGTTTACGGTGGCTACGCCGGTAAAATCCTTAGGGTTAACTTAACGAGCGGGGATATTAAGAAAGAAGAGCTGGACCAGCAAATGGCGTCCAAGTTTTTGGGTGGCAATGGACTAGCGGCGCACTTTCTCTATCATGAACTAGCCCCAGGGATCGACCCTTTAGGGCCAGAGAATAAAGTCTTAATCTTTACGGGACCGGTAGCGGGGACAATTTTACCATTATGTTCGCGAGTAGGGGTCTTTAGTAAGTCGCCCCTGACTGGACTTTTTTTTGACAGCTACGCGGGAGGTAACTTTGCCCCTGAGCTCAAATTTGCAGGTTACGACGGCATTATCATCGAGGGAGAAGCGAAAAGTCCTGTCTATTTATGGATTGATGACGACAACGTTAGCCTCCGTCCGGCCGAAAGTATCTGGGGCAGATATACCTATGCAACCCAAAATGCCATCAAGAAAGATCTTGGCGATGAAAGCATCCAGGTAGGTTGCATTGGCCCGGCGGGAGAGAAACTAAGCCGCATAGCAGGGGTGTTCTTCGGCGTCCGGGCAGCTGGCCGGGGTGGCCTGGGAGCAGTTTTGGGAGCCAAAAAACTGAAGGCCATCGCCGTGCGAGGTTCAAAGGATATTACCGTTTCTGATCTTAACGGCCTAATTAAGCTGACCGGCGAAATCCTGGAAATAATCAGGAAGCACCCTGTGGCCGGAAAAAGCTATTATGAATACGGGACTACACCTAACATGGCTTCAAATAACATGGCAGGCATCCTTGGCACCAGAAACTGGCAAGTAGAAGAGTTTGAAGGCACAAGTCGAATTGACGGCGATGCCATGCGGCAAAAAACTTTAATCAAATCCAAGGCCTGTTATAACTGCCCCATGATGTGTGGTAAGCTTTGCCTGGTCAAAGATGGCCCCTATAAGGGTGCTTTAACTGAAGGTCCTGAGTATGAAACCCTTTTTAGCTTGGGTTCCCTATGCGGCATTGATAGTCTGGAAGCTATTACCTTGGGTGATAGGCTGTGCGATGAATTAGGCTTTGACAGCATCTCGGCGGGGGCAGCAATAGCCTTTGCAATGGAATGCTTTGAGAAAGGCATCGTTAATCGTAACGACACTGACGGGCTAGAGCTTAATTTCGGAAACCACGAGGCCATGATCGCTTTACTGGAGAAAATGGCTAAGAGGGAGGGCCTGGGCGACATCCTGGCGGAAGGAACAGCCAGGGCAGCCATACGCCTTGGTGCGGAAAGCCTAGCCATCCATATGCGGGGCTTGGAGCCGGCGGGGCACTCAGCACGAGGTTTAAAAGGCATGGGCCTTGGTTATGCCGTAAGCACCAGGGGAGGCAGTCACCATGACCCCCGGCCTAAAGGGGAATACAGCGGCCAGATCGACCGCCGGACACCTAGCGGCAAAGGAGAGTATGTCGCTAAAATCAACAACATGACCGCCCTTGAAGACTCGATGATCATGTGCCACATGGCTGAAAACTTCTTAGGGTTTTTTGACCTCACCGAAATGCACGTTAAAGCCATTAATAGCGTGACGGGAATAGGGTATGACTTGAATGATGTTCGCAAGCTTGGCGAACGTGTCTGGAACTTAGAAAGAGCCTTTAACGTCCGGGAAGGGGTACGCCGAGAAAACGATACTTTGCCAAATCGCTTCTTAACCGAGCCGATACCATCCGGTCCCAGCCAGGGCCTCTACATTACCCCGGAAGTGCTGGAGAAAATGAAGGACGATTACTACCAGATAAGGGGGTGGGATTTAAAAACCGGCATACCCAAAGAAGCAAAGCTAAGGGAACTAGGATTAGAAGACGTCATCATGGATTTATGGGGGTAACTCTGTGGAAAGTTGTGAGATTTATATCCTCAAGGTTGCCGAGAGAGTTGCTGATAGTTCATATTTTATGTATTTAACTGACCCCGGAAAAGAAAAGAAGATTTATTACTACTTTTGGTGCCTCGTTGCTTCAGGAAAGGCTATTCTCGTGGATACAGGTTTTCCCCCAAAAGTGGGGCAAAACCGGGGCGCGACAAATTGCGTATCCCCGGAAGAGTTACTGAAAATGATTAAAATAGAGCCTGTCCAGGTGGAAAAGGTAATTTTAACGCATTTACACTGGGATCATAGCTCGTCATTAAAGCTATTTCCTTCTTCCTCAATATATGTTCAAAAAAGTGAACTTGATTATATTAAAAGCCATCTTTTTTCGTATCCCTCTGCGAATAGGTTTTATCCAGAGAGGGAATATCTTCACCATTTACAATCATTGCCGGGAATTAAGGTTATTGATGGGGATATGGAGATATCTCCTGGAGTCTGGGCTATTAAGATGGGAGGACATACGCCTGGCAGCCAGATTGTTGCAATTGAAACTAATAAGGTGATTATTGCCGGCGATGTATGCCCAATGTATCGCAACTTAGAGGAAGACCTGCCAGGGGGGATATTCTACAGTCTCACCGAATCCCTAACGGCTTTGCAAAAGCTTAAAGCGATGGTAGGGATGATAGTGCCGGGTCACGATCCTTTGGTGTTTAAAAAAGCCCTTAAACTTAATGAAAACATTGGGATAATAAAGGGGTGGAAAACATGAAAAAGTTTATCCTTTGTGCCATCTTAACCCTTGGTTTAGTAGTCTCGGGGTGTGGTAACAACACCGACAAAAACCAAAACAGCAACTCTAAACCAATAGAATACTCTAAACCAATAGAAATGCGTTTGGGGACGTCGGCCCAACCGAATGAACCCGCAGGGCAAGCGTATATAAAGTTTGCCGAACTAGTTGAGAAATACAGCCAAGGAAAAGCTAAAGTGCAAACCCTATTGGGGGGCAGCGTTTGCCAGGAAACGGATTGTGTTGAAAGCGTGCTTAATGGCAGTTTGGAGCTGGGAACAACATCTAACGGAAATATAGGCTCTTTTACTGATGCCTTCCTGTGGCTTGACCTGCCTTATATAATCAAAAGCCAAAAAGGGTTAGAGAAAGTGCTTCTTGGGCCAATAGGCGACGAAATCAGGCAGAAAGTTGAAAAGGAAAACAATTTAAAAATCCTCGGTATGATGACTGGTAACGGCGGATTCCGGGTTTATTTGGGCACCAAGGAAGTAAAAAAGCCCGAAGACATGAAAGGTATGAAAGTAAGGGCCGTCAATACGCCGGTAGAAATTGCCCTTTGGAAAGCCTGGGGAGCCATTCCAACGCCGCTGCCGCTTACCGAAGTATATACCGCACTAAGCCAAAAGATAATAGACGGCGAAGGACTGCAGCTGACTTGGGCAGACAACGGCCGTCATTTTGAAATCGCCAAGTATTCTACCAACATCAATTACGGAGCGCCGGTACAGCTTTTGTTAATGCGGGCTGATAAATTCAATGCCCTGCCCCAGGACATAAAAGACGCTGTTGAAAAAGCGGCTAAAGAAGCCGAACAATACAATATCCAAGTCAATACCGACGCCATGGCCAAAGCGAAAGAAAACGCCCTAAAGGCAGGGGTTAAGTTTTACGACCTTTCCCCAGAAGAAATGAAAGTGTGGCAAGATATTGCACCTATGATTTGGAAACAGTTTGAAAACAAAATTCCGCCTGCATATATTGAACGCATACTTAAAGCACAGGAGTAAAGCCCTCCAATTAAATGGTATGATGCCGAATAATCGGCATCATACCATCCTTAAAGGAGTGTTTTCATGAAAGCGCTCAAATATATCGCTAAACTTCCGGAAGCTATCCTCGCGTTATTAATGATTGGTATAACGATAGTCCTTTTTATAGAAGTCATTACTCGTTACTTGTTAAAGATACCACTCCCCTGGACTGATGAAGTTGCCCGCCTAATGTTAGTCTGGTTGTCCTTTTTGGGGGTTGGCGTAGGTATAAAAACAAAGGCCCATGTTCAAGTTGAAGCTTTAATCACAAAATTGCCTGCTAAAATACAAAGATATATGCGAATAACCGCCAATTTATCAATCATATTCTTTGCGGTGGCCCTTTTATACTTTAGCTTTGACTATGTTAGGGCCAGTTCCCGTATGATTTTTCCTGTCCTGAGAATATCTTTTTTGTGGCGCGCTCTTGCAGTTCCGGTTGCGGCAATACTAATCATAACTTATTGTGGCCAACAACTACTACATTACCTAAATAAAAATGGAAAGAGTGATGCTGCATGATCGGGTTTATATTGGTCATAGTCTTCCTGGCCCTTGTCGTTTTAGATGTACCTATCGCCTTTTCAATGGGACTAGCCTCATTAGTAACACTATATATAAGTCACCTTCCTATTAGCCAAATCCCCAGCCGTACGGTGACAGGTATAGATCTTTTCACCTATTTAGCCATACCCATGTTTATTCTGGCAGGGGCCCTTATGGATACCGGCGGCATTGCCAATCGCCTTGTTAAATTAGCTAAAGTTCTGGTGGGCCACTTTAGGGGTGGCCTAGCAATGGTAGTAGTAGTGGCAGAAATGTTTTTTTCCGGAATTTCAGGCTCGACCGTGGCTGATGTTTCGGCGATGTCTTCGATGATGTTGCCGAGCTTAAAAAAATCAGGTTATACAGGCCAATATTCAATAAGTGTCATCTGTGCCGCATCGGCAATGGGGATGCTTATCCCGCCATGCATTCTCATGGTCGCCTTGGCTGGAATAGCTAATGAATCGGTAGGAGCATTGTTCTTGGGCGGATTGTTACCTGCGGTTTTTCTTGGCTTGCTGATAATGTTGCTTATATATTTCCAAGCGTTAAAATATAACTTTCCAGCCGAGCCTAGGCCGTCTTTTCTAGAAGTAGTTAAGTCTTTTATCGATTCTTTAATTGCCTTGGCTATGCCCGTTATTATCTTTGGCGGCATAATGGGCGGCATAGCTACGCCTACTGAAATTGCCGCTATAGCCGTTGTTTATGCTTTTATAGTTGGTGTTTTTGTTTATCGGGAACTTAAAATAAAGGATGTATGGAGAATAATGATCGAGAGCGCTGTAAGCACGGCCAGTATTATGGTCCTAATAGGCTTTGCCAACATTTTTTCCTATATTCTTGCCTTGGGGAAGGTACCGCAGCTATTAACTAATTTCTTTTTATCTATTTCCAGTAGCCCCTTTGTGTTTATGGTAGGGGTCACGATTACCCTGATAATTGCAGGGTCTTTATTAGAAGGAGTGCCTGCAGCGCTTATTTTTACCCCAGTTTTTTTACCGGTAGTACATCGGTTTGGAATAGATCCCCTGCATTTCTTAATAGTAATGGTGGCAGCCATAGGTGTTGGCCTTTTTATCCCTCCTGCGGGAATAGGGTTAGTGGTGGGCGCTAGACTTGGCAATATGTCCATGGAAGACATCATGAAATCCTTTTACCCCTTTCTAATTATATTGTTCGTAGGAATTGTAATCCTAATTTTAGTTCCGCAGATTTCCGTTTTTATTCCCAACTTGTTAATGCCTAAGCACTAAGGGGGATAAAAATGCACAAGAGAATGGGCATTATCCTTTGCTTTGCCATTGTCCTTTCGTTACTAGGCTACAAATATGTCCAAAATCGAGGTCCTTACTGGCAATATGTTCAAGGTAAAGTCCCGGCGCTTATATTTTTGTATGTCGATGAAAACTCCGATAAGCCGGGAAAGTGAACGTCTAAAAAGATGTTGCCTGTAGTGGCAGCAATAAGGGATGAGTATCAAGCAAAAATTAATTGCTACTTTTATGAAGAGAAAGAAGTCGCTCAAGACGCCCTAATGGTAGATATATTAAAGGAGGGGTTGCCTAGAGTATTAATTCTAAATAAAAAAGGAGTGCTAGTTAAGGATATGGGTGGACTAATAACTAAAGAAGAAATCGTTTCAGAATTGAACCAACAGATTTAACTACAGAAGGATATTTACCTTAGGGCAAGTATATAAAAATTCCGAGGAGGTTAAAGTTATGAGTTACAAAATTGGCTTTATCGGTTTAGGACAAATGGGGGGGAGGATGTGCAAAAGGCTCATTGAAGGGAACGATGTTATAGCCTTTGATGTAAACAAAAATCGTCTAAAACAAGTGGTAGACCTGGGGGCTAAAGAAGCTAAAAGCCCTAAGGAGTTGGCTGCGTATTCAGATTTTATCCTGGCTTCACTGCCAGATTCTAACGTTGTCGAAAGTGTGGTTTTTGGGCAGGACGGCATTATTGAGGGTTGCCAGAGCGGAGCTGTTTTTATCGATCTCTCCAGCTCTAGGCCCGCCAGTACACAAAAAATAGCTTTGGAGCTTAAAAAGAAAAACGTCAGCATGCTTGATGCGCCGGTAAGCCGGGGTGTTGCCGCCGCCGAAAAGGGGACGCTTTCCATGATGGTGGGAGGGGATGCCGCTGTATTAGAGAAGTGTAAGCCCATCCTCCAGATTCTGGCAACCGACATCTACCATGTCGGCGACATCGGCGCCGGGCATATCCTAAAAATGCTAAACAACCTCGTCTCCTCAACTTGCTTTATCATAACGGCTGAGGCTTTAGTCTTAGGAGCGAAGGCAGGCCTGGATCCCAAATTGGTAAACGACGTCTTAAATGCCAGTAGCGGTAGGAGCTACGCTACCGAAAAGCGCTTCCCAGATTATGTTTTTAAAAACAACCTCAATTCTGGCTTTAGCATCAAACTGATGCATAAGGACATCTCCATGTGCCTGGAGTTTGCCCAGCAAATGCTTGTGCCCCTCCCTGTTGGTTCAAGCGTTGTCCAAACTTACACCACCGCCATGAGTCAAGGTCGCGGTGACGACGACAACCTGTGCATGGTAGAGATTATGGAAAAAATCGTGGGCGTTAAAGTAAGGACATAAATGTGGTCGTTATGGAAAAATTCATATTTCCGATTATCTGGACTGTGCTTGGCATCGCGGCAGCGGCGGGTGCAAAGAACTATGGCCTTGGTTCACTTATTGACCCAGTAAGGTGGACCCTATTGTCAAGATACGAAATGAGAAATTTTTAAGCGTGGAATATTTAGTTCCCCCTTAAAAACTCAGGGCAAAAAGCCTTGGCTTCGAAAACCGGATATTTTATTCAAAAAAAAGGAGTTACCATCCTCTGGATCGAATCTTGTAGTAAGAGCAAACAAGAAAACTCAGAAGGAGGAACTCCCATGAATAACATTCACCATACCACTTTGTATGATATGACCAACAGTTAAATTTCCAGTTGGTCATTTATTTTGTCGTAAAAAGTGTTTGACCTTTGAGGTATCCTCTGGGACAATCACGGTAGAACCGATGCGGGGCAGTTCGATACCACCTGCACTTCCCTAGCAGCCCGTGTGAGTATTAACGCCTTATAATCTTGTATATCGCTAAACGTATGGAATTAAAAGGAAATGATTTCTTTTTTACGATTTAAGACTAGAGTGGTAATGTATTTATACCCTCACGATTGCCACCTATCTCAATAATTTGCTTCTATCTCGTTAAATCGCCTGCTCTCTTAGATTTTCAATTTTTTACGATAAAGTCTAAGGGGGCAGACTAAGCTTACATCATCGTCTACAACAACAAGACGATGGCTTAATCTTTAAGTCTTGGGTAGTAACCTCACCACTTCCTGGCCCTCGGCTACCCTATCATGTCTCCCGGGGTCTATGCCCTGTTTCATTCCTTCGTTCGGCCTTTTGAGGGCGGATGGGTTATGCCTGGTACTTGTGAGCAGGGTCTATGCCCTTATGGTGGGAATTAAGGCTTCCCCCACCCAAGACTTTTTACCTTGTGTTTGGGTTTTTATTTTTAAGCTGCTTGCTGTAATTGGGCGCGGCGATAGTCACCTAATACTTTGTCAGGGTCGTAGTTTTCTTTCTTCCTGGCCAGGCCGTACATTACCCGCAGTAATTTTACGGCTATGGCTATTAAGGCCTGCTTCTTTTTTAAGGGGTTTTCCCGCCTGGTCAGGAAGTAGTGGTATAGAGCTTTAAATTCACGGTTTTTGGCTACCAGAGTTATACTGGCCTGGTATAACAGGTTCCTTAATTCGGCTCGCCCGCGTTTGGATATCTTGCTTTGCCCGTTCTTTTTCCCGGAACTTTGTTCGCTTAAGTTCAGCCCGGCGAGTTTCTGGATTTGCTTCCAGTGCTCGTAATTTTGGGGTTCGCCTATTTCGCCTAAAAAGCCGGCTACTGTTACCAGGCCTATACCGGGGATGCTTAATAAATTGCCTGCGATATCTATTCCTGCTAGGATGGCGGCCATGGCTGCTTCTGTTTGCTCGATCTGCTTCTGGTAAAAGGCTATTTCGTCCAGGCAGGCGTTTAACCTGTGTCGGGCTCCGGTTAATCCTTCGGTTACTCCTATGGACTCTTGAGCCGTCTTGTAGAGGGCCTGG
>NZ_LTBC01000006.1 GCF_001594015.1 Moorella mulderi DSM 14980 | reverse complement strand
CGCCCCTTCCCCCGCCCTGGCCGCCGCCCTGGGCCTGAAGCCCGGCCGCCTGGCGAAGGCGCTGCGGCATTTGCGGGGGGCGGGGTACGCTTACCCGGTCCGGCACGGCGGGGTCGAGTTCTGGTGCGTTGACGGCTCCAGACCCGGCCCCGGCCAGGAGGCCCTGGCGTGGTTCGCGGCGAGGCTGGAGGAAGCCGGAGGAAGGTACGAGGGCGGCATCGTCCGTTTCCCCGGCGGGCAGGAATTTCCGGTGAAAGTCCTGGACGGCGTGGTGGCGGTAGGGAAGTGGGCGGCCCGGCTGGAAGACCTGCGGGTTAAGCCTCTGCGGGAATGCCTGCGGGCCGTCAGGTAGATTTTCTGCCTCCTCACGGCGGGATTACAGGTTGTAAAAAATTTCACAATCTCGCCTCTGACGGCGGTGAAGCAAAAATTTAAAGAAAAAGCGGGTTAAACGCTTATTTTCTTCAGACAGCCCCTGTCGTTTGGTGCAAGCGGCCCGCTTTGGCGAAAGGTAGGGAACTATTCGCCTGGAGGCAAAAGCCCCTCAGAAGCCGAATACGTGGCTCCAGGGGGGCGATACGAGGCGAAACAGTATCGGGCGAGGGCGGGGCACAGACCCGGCGGGGAGCCTGCGGCGGCCCGCTTATCCTGCAGCCCCCGTCACGGTGCTTGACTGTTCCGACGGAACGAGGTATAATCCAATTAAACATAATTTTCCTTCCCGCTCACGGAGCGGCAAGGCGTCCCTGACAGGGGACGCAGGTTTTCCCCGGCGCGGCCGGGCGAGGCGGCTGACGACGGCCGCAGGTTTCCCGCCCTTACGGTGTGGCGGCGAGGCCCTGGTTTTAGCGGGGGCGAAAAATGAATACGTGGGAGTTAACCCGTGTCTTTTTATAGGCACGGGTTTTGTTTTTAAGAGTGAGCGGGGCACCGTCTCTAGGGCGTTGTCTTAATTTTACCGGGAGGTGAGTGGTAGTGCGAGGGCAAAAAGTGGTGGAACTGGAGACGCTGCGTGAGACCTTGCGGGAAGCCCAGGAAGAGGGCAGGCCGGTGGTGGACGTCGTCTGTCGGCTTAAGGAGATGGGAATTCTTCATGAATGTCCCCACGACGTAGACGAGAGCCCTGTGGATCGCTATGATCGTGAGTGGCTCGGGTTCGTGAAGCACGAGCCGCGGTACGGAAAGCCGAAATACGGGTGGCTAAAAGTCTTCGTGCCGGTAGTGAAGGTGAACGGCGGTACGGTCGCGTGGTACTCCGACATAACCAGCCCGGCCAAGCTGCTGACCAAACTGATCGAGAGATACCGTGAAAAGAACAGCAAGGTTGTAGAAGAAGTGTTGCCGTTGGTAGAAAAGCGGACACCGTGAGAGAGGCCCGGCCCTAGGGCGGTTAATCCCCGTGATCCGGGCTTATTTAGTTGACTGACCGATAACGGCGGGCCGTCTCCCCCGGCCCGCGCTTCCAAACCACCGGAGAAGGAGGTGGAGGAGGCGCGGGACAGGGGGAACCCGCGCCTGAGAGCGTATGCCGCTGGGCGAACTTGCGCTGGCGGTCCTGGCCGCCACCCTGGCCCGGCTCGGCCTCTGGCTGGCCCTGGCCGGGCGCGGGAAACTCTAACTGGGCCGTTAAACACCAGGATTCCCGGCGCGGTCCTTCCGGCGGCCGCGCTGAAGGCGTGGGGCCGTGAGGCGGCCCCGCAGATCATCACTCCGAACGGAGGTGATCGCGCGGGGCCGCCCTCAGCCGGAGAGGCGCCGGCCCCGCGCCTTGCGATGAGAGTTAACGCTGCAAGCGTAAACGTGGAAGCGCAGGATCGGGAGTGGTCCTGGTTCGAAGACCTGGCGGCCGTCTTTGCGGCCGCGCGGGTGGCCGCGGGAAAGGCCTGCACGGCCGCCTGGAGGTTCGCCTGGTACGACTCTCCGGCCAGGATGAAATGGGCGGAACGGCAGGCGGCAGGTTTCGGCAACGAGGCCGACAGGACGTTCGCCTTGCTGCTCCTTTCGGCCGCATTGGCGGCCCTGTCGCTCGCAGCGGCTGCGACGGCGGCCGTTTTCGGCGGCCTCTGGCTTCTGGCCTGGGCGGCCGAGCGGCTGGCCGGACGGCTGGCCGCCGGAAGGGACGCCGGCGGGGCCGTGCGCGGCTTCCCGAAAGCGGGGGAGGTCGCATGACCCGGATCCCGGTCGGCAGAATTTACCACGAACCGCTTTCCCGGTTCGGCCGCGCTGTCGCGGACGGGGACGTCTACATCGTGCCGAAATGGAAGGCGCGGGAGATAATCCGCCAACAAAGCCGCGCCGGGCTGGAACGCCTGGTGCGGGCCATCGAGTGCGATATCGACGAGCTGACCTGGGACCTGGATGCCGTTTCCGACCCGGAAAAGGCCGCCCGCGTCCGGCGAGCCATCGCCGATTTACAGGCCGCCCTGGGCTTTGCCGAAGAGCGGCTGGCCCGGTGGGAACGGCTGGGCGCCAGGGGCAAGGTGGCCGTGCTGGGCGGCGGGAAGCCTGCAGCGGTTTCCTGACGGCTTGCCTTCACCTATCCCTTTAAAGGCTGTTGAGAACTTTAACCAGGGAGCGCGAAGCTGGCGGGCCGCTGGGGCCCGCCATTGTACAAGCAAATGAAAGGAGAGACCGCCGATGTTCGATAAACTCGCCGAGAGACTGAGCCAGTCGGAGACCGGCCTGGCCGCCTTGACGAACCTGCTCGCGGCCATGGTCCAGGCCGGGCGGGACACCGCAGCCCTGGAGGCGGCGATCGCGAGGGCGCTGGGCGCGGGGCCTGAAGAAGCGGGCCAGCCTGACAGGCAGGCCCAGCCAGCTCAACCCGCCCAGGACGACAGCGGTTTGGAAACCGGGATATTCCACGTCCTGGAGGCTCGGGAGAGCAGGCCCGGCGTGGTCAGGGCCTATTGCCAGGCGGAGGGCGGCGGCAAGCAGGCCGTCTTCGCCAAGAACGGCAATTCCCGGGCACTGGCCGGGGCGGTAGGCAAACAGGTGATGGTCAAATACCGGCGGGGAGATAAGGGCTTGATCGCCGTGGAAGTGCGCCCGGTCGCATGACCGGGCCGTTTTTTATTGACGGTCCTGGAGGCCAGGCCGGGCAGCTCGCCCGGTACTGTCAGGGCCTGCTGCGAAGGGGGAAGGGAAGGTGCCCGTCTATGGTAAAAACGGTGCCGGTGAGGCCCTTGCCGGGGCCGTGGGTAAGAAGGTCCAAGTTAGGTACCGCCACGGAAACAAAGGGTTAATTGCCGTAGAAGTCAACCCGGTTTTGTAGTTGACAAGGCCAAACAGGAGCGGATTGACATTGGCACGACGGAAAGACTATACTAAAAGAGGGTGCGGCGAGTGCTAAAGATAAAGGGCTTTAAGTGGGATGCATGGAATATTGGTCATATTGCCAAACATGGAGTGCGACCCGAAGAAGCCGAAGAAGTGTTTTTTAATGAGCCACTTTTCCGGAGGGGGCGCGGCGGAACTTACACGGCGCTGGGCCCTACGGACGACGGGCGGCTGCTGACGGTAATATACGCCGTCAGGCCGGGCGGCGAGGTCTACGTGGTGACCGCCCGCGATGTGGACCGCAAGGAAAGGCGGCTCTACCGCCGCGAAAGGAGGCACTGAGGCAGTGAAGACAGAAAAGACATTGCCGGAATTCAAGAATGAACAGGAGATGGCCGAATTCTGGGATAACCACAGCGTGGCGGACTACTGGGACCAGCTTGAGCCGGAAGAGGTCGAGCTGGCCCCGGAGCTGGCGGCAAAGGCTGCTGAGCGGCAGAAGACCAAACGCATTACCTTACGCTTGCGGGTTTCTCAGATTGAAACGGCTAAAGAAATTGCGAGGAAGAAGGACATCCCTTATCAGACCCTCATGCGGTCGTGGATCGCTCAGGGGATAGAGCGTGAGCTGGCCGGAGGGGAGAGGTAGGCGGATGCCCGGCGAAAGTATCGAGAGCATGGGCCATGAGGTCCGCAGCGCGTATCCCGTTGGGAACCACCACCTGATCCTGGAATTTGAAACCGGGGAGTACCGGGTGGTGGACATCCGCCCCTTTATAAAGGGGCCGGTATTCGAACCCCTGAAAGACCCGGCGTTTTTCAGGCAGGTGAAGGCGGACCCCGAATCGAGGACGGTAGCGTGGCCCAACGGGGCGGACATTTGCCCGGACGTGCTGTACGCCGAGAGCGTCCCGCTCGAGCTGCCGAAGGAAATTGGCGCGTAGAGCAAAAGGATGAGCGACCTTTCGTGGGCGGCCTGTCTTCCCAGGCCGCTCTTCGTTTATACGGGCCAACGACCGGCCCGCCAGGACCGTTCTACAAAAGGGAGGAGCTAAAGTTGACCGGCGAAAAAAGTTGTTTATGATAGCCTAATAGTATACCACCATAGTCATTGAAAAGTACCCCACCCTAAGATAAACTCACTGACGTAGGCCACTACGGAAGTGAGGTAAATGGGGGATATGATTAACTTGCTGCAGAAACAGGAACTCATTTTAAAATACTACCGGGAAGGAGAATCCCAGCGGAGAATTTCCAAACAGACAGGCATCTCCCGAAAAACCATTCGCAAATACATCAACCAGTACGAAAAGAGGAGGGCAGAATTACTTGACACCCAGGAAGGGGCAGATAATCGCGCCCTCATCGAGGCCATTATCGAAGCCCCCAAATACACGGTAGGAGAACGACCCAAACGCAAACTAACCGAGGAGATGGTCCAAAAGATCCAGGCCTACCTGGATGAAAACGAGGAGAAGAAAAAGAGAGGCCAAGGCAAGCAGCAGAAAAAGCCCATGGATATCTATGAAGCTCTCCGAGCAGAGGATTTCGACATCAGCTACAGCACGGTTTTACGTACGGTCCGCAGTTTAGTCCAGCAACCGCAGGAAGCCTTTATCAAAGCCGTTTACCAGCCGGGGGAGGTTTGTGAATTCGACTGGGGGGAAGTCAAGCTAACCATCGGTGGTAGACTGCAGGTTTTGCAAATGGCTGTCTTCACCTCGGCTTACGGCAATTACCGCTGGGCTTACCTTTTTACCAAGCAAGTCACCGAATGCTTCCAGGAGGCGCACGCCCTCTTTTTTGCCCACCTTGGCGGTGTGTACCAGAGAATGGTCTATGACAACATGAAGGTGGCCGTCAAACGCTTCGTGGGCACGGAAAAGGAACCGACCCAGGCCCTACTCCAACTATCCCTTTACTACGGTTTTGCCTTCCGCTTCTGCAATATCCGCAGCGGCAATGAGAAGGGCCATGTGGAGCGGAGCGTGGAAGTAGTGCGCCGTAAAGCCTTCGCCTTCCGTGACACCTTTGCCACTCTGGAAGAAGCCAATCGTTATCTTCTGGAGGCTTGCCAGCGAGGCAATCACAAAGAGCAGACGGCCTATGGCGGCCAGAGTGCGGTATGCCGCCTGGCCGAGGAACGAGCCTATCTGTTGCCCTCCCTACCCCCCTTTGACGCCGCTAGAACCCGCCAGGCCCGGGTCGACAAGTACGCCACCGTCGTCGTCGACCAGAACCATTATTCCGTCCCTGATGTCTATGTCGGCAAAGTGGTATTAGTGAAGGTCTACTCCGGATGCGTCCAGTGTTTTTATGAAGGCAGCCAAGTGGCCGAACATCCCCGCCTCACCGGCAGCCGCGAGTGGTCAATGCAGCTGGCCCATTACCTTACGACCCTAAAGAAAAAGCCTGGTGCCCTGGCCGGAAGTCAGGCCCTGCAACAGGCAGACAAGAAACTCCAAAGTATTTACCACACCTATTATAGCAAACGGGAGAAAGAATTCATAGAGCTGCTGCAGTATTTACAGGAAGACGGCAGCTTGAGCGAGGTGGAGAAGAGCATCCAGGAATTGAGCCAAATTCACCCGGAACATGTAAGTACCGCCAAGATCAAGATCCTGTGTGCTAAAAGGAAGGAAACCCCGTATGCCCCTGCTATAGCTTCGGAGGAAACCCGGGCCATTGCGGACGAAGCCCGGCGCCACTTGAAGCAGTACGGCGAACTGCTCCAAAAAGCGGAGGTGGCCAGCGCATGAGTGTCACCCCTCGCCAAAAATGGCACCAACTTATCATGGCTGCGGCCAAAGAGCTTAAACTCCCCATGATCCGCCAGCACCTGGAGGAACAGGTGACGGAGGCGATGCAAAAAGACGCCAGTTACGAAGAATTCCTGGCTTTATTACTACAACAGGAGTGGGACGCCCGTAAGGAATCAGCCCGCTACAACCGGATCCGGCGGGCCGAATTTACCCACAAAAAGTACCTAGAGAGTCTTAGCGTTGGCGACCTGCCACCGGATGCGCAAAAAAAGTTAAAATTACTCAAGAGCCTGGCCTTTATCCAGGAAGGGAGAAATGTGATTTTAGCTGGTAATGCAGGGACTGGCAAGACGCATATTGCCATTGGCCTAGGGATCCAGGCCTGCCTGGAAGGCTACAAGGTGTGGTTTACCACCGTGCCTTTACTGGTGAATCAAATCAAGGAGTGTCGGTCGGCCCAAACCCTACGCGCCTTCCAAAACCGGTTTGAAAAATATGATCTGGTCATCGCTGATGAGATGGGGTATATCTCCTTCGACAGAGAAGGGGCAGAATTGCTTTTCACCCATCTGTCCTTGCGGGCCGGACGCAAAGCCACTATTATCACCACCAACCTCTCCTTTGAGCGTTGGGGGGAAATATTTCAAGACCCGGTGATGACGGCCGCCATGATTGACCGCTTGACCCATCAGGCCTATATCGTGAATATGAACGGCAATTCCTATCGCATGAAGGAGACCAAGGAGTGGTTGGAGCAGCAAAAATTAAGTTAAATAGCTTGTGCTTTTTGGTTCAATGTGGGGTACTTTTAAATGACGATCTGGGGGAATTTTGAGTTGACAAATACAGGGACGTGTAAATAGGTCTCCACTTACCGGAACCCCAAAAAATCTGGCTGCAGAAATGGAGGTCCCAGAGGAAAAGAGTATCTAGCGTCGAATCCTCAAAGATAAGAACCTTCCGCCCCGACGCCACTCCTGACCTCACCCCCGCCCACAGCCTGCACAGGGGCGACACCGGGACGAGTACCGCAAAAAGGTGAAAGAAAATGCCACAACTCGCCGTCAAAAACCGTGCTCCTGGTGGAAGGGTCGACCCTCGCCAGGCTGACCTACAAGGCCGCGCTGGAGGGGAGAGGCTACGCCATGGAGGAGACCGGCACGGGCCGCGAGGCCCTGGCAAAAGCCGTCTCCGCGGTGTACGCCGCCGTGGTGCTGAACCTCCGCCTCCGGGAGATGAGCGGCCTGGGCCTGCTGGAGACCATCAGGGCCATGCCCGGTTACCGGACGGTGCCAGTCATCGTCCTGGCCGGCGGGGACGACGCCGCCCTGGGCAGGTGGGCCGTGGAGCGGGAGAAAACGCGAGCTGCCTGCTCGAACCCTTCGGGGCTGAAGACGTGGCACTTTTGGTGGACAAGCTTATTCGCCACAGCCCAGAACGATAAAGCACGATTGAGGAGATAAATAGTGGCACTGGAAAAGATCCAAGTTGTAGACTGGTTGCGTGTAGCCTGCAAGGCCAGCAAGCTCTTCATCTACTTGGCCTCACTAGCCTGGCTGGCGTGGTTCGCCCGCAGGCCGAAGCCGGGCTGCCCGCGGAGGGGCCTGGCGGCGATGCTGACGGGAATGGTGGTAGCGGTGGCCGGGCTGTCCGTAGATCTTCTGGGGGAATTTTTCAGGCTGCCCGTGGTGTTAAAAAGAGTGGCTGCCGAACTCGTGCTCTTCAACGCCGGGACCCTCCTGGTCGCCTGGTCGGTGGCCCTTGTGCTCACGGAGCTGGCCCGGGCCTCGTGCAGGTACCAGCACGAGGCCGAGCGGGACCCGCTCACCGGCCTGTACAACAGGAGGGCATTCTTCAGTGCCGCGGAGCGCGCGTTTGCAAAGGCCCGGTCGTCGGGCCGCACCCCCGCCGTGGCCGTCCTCGACCTGGACGGGATGAAGGCGATCAACGACACCTTCGGCCACCAGTGCGGCGACGAGGCACTGAGGCAGGCCGCGAGGGCCGTCCAGAAGAGCGTCAGGGAGGGCGACGTGGTGGCCCGCTACGGCGGCGACGAGTTCGTCGTCCTCTTCCCCAGCAAGGGGCCGCGGGAGGAGACCTTGCGGTCCAGGCTGGACAAACACCTGAAGGCGGTGTGCTTCTCGGGTGAGGAGATACCCTTAAGCCTCTCGGTGGGGCTGGCCCGGTTCCCGGCGGACGGGGAGAGCGTGGACGCCCTGCTCGCCGTGGCCGACGCCAGGATGTACGCCGATAAAGAGGCCAAGAAGAACAGCAAAGGAAGCTATCGGGTGTAGGGGAAGCCGTACCGCAGAAGAACCAGTGGCGGACACGATTTCCTTGTTTTTTTGCCAATGCGGAGGCTGAAAAAGTGAATGTTCTCTACCGCCGCAAAGACGGCCAGTACGGACTTATTGAACCAGAGTTCGATTAAAGGGAGAGTCCCGAACCCTACCCCTACGAATTTACTGTCGGCAGCCCCCGGGAAGAGCAAAAAGCTCTCCCGGGGGCTCCTGCGTTTTAAGGACAGGAAAGGCCAACTCCAAAGCCCCAAAAACGTAATTCCGCACAGAAAGGAGCGATTGCCGTGACCGAAACCTTCGACCGCTACCTCTCCTACCTCAAAGAAACCGACGCATCCACCCACACCCTTTCCGGCTACCGCAAAGACCTCCAGGCCTTCGCCCGGTGGTACGGCGAAACGTGCGGGGAGGAACTGGAGCCGGAAAAAATAACCAGCATCGACCTCCGCGAGTACCAGTCCTGGATGCGGAACGTGAGAAACCTCAAACCCAACACGGTCAACCGCAGGATGAAGGCCCTAAAGTCCTGGCTCTCCTGGTGCGTCAAAGAAGGCCTGGCCCCCAGGCTGCCGGACTTCCCCAGGGGCGTGCCGGAAGCCAGGGGCGCGCCGGAGGCCCTGGACAGGGCCGAAGTCAACAGGCTCCTGCGGGAGGTGGAGAAGGAAGGGAACGCCAGGGACGCCGCCCTGGTGAGGCTCATGCTCTCCTGCGGGCTGAGGGTGTCCGAAGCCGTCTCATTAAGGCTGGAGGACGTGGACATAGGCGAGAGACGAGGGGTCATAACCGTGAGGAGCGGCAAAGGGGGGAAATACCGGGAAGTACCCGTGCCGCCCGCCGCAAGGAAGGCCCTCCGGGAGTGGCTAGCCGTGAGGGGGAAGAAGCACCCCCGGTCCCCGTGGCTCTTCCCCGGGGTCGCGGACGAAAAGCACCTCACCCCCGGGGCCGCCTGGCGGGTGGTGAAAAAGTACGCCTGGAAGGCCAGGATACCCGACCTGCACCCCCACACCTTAAGGCACACCTGCGCCACCAACATGCTGCGGGCCGGGGCGAACCTGGTGGAAGTGGCATCTGTCCTGGGGCACGCCAGGCTGGACACCACGGCGGTCTACACAAAGCCGTCCATGGCCGAGCTGGCCCGGGCGGCGGAAAGGGGGGAAGTATGATGTATGACAAGCCGACCGCCATCGAAAGGCTCTTGAACGCGGTCATTGCAGGGAGCTTCTCCCTGGGCGGGGGCTTCTTCCTGGTGGACTTCAAGGCGTTCAAGACGCTACCCTTGAGCGAGCGGCAACTTGCGGCCCTGGCCCTGGCTGTCGTCCTCTCCCTCGTGCTGGCGGGCGCGCCGGCCGGGTGGCTGGCGAGAGGCTTCGCCTGGAGGACCATGCTCCCCTTCGGGCTGGCCTGCGCCGGGGCCTACCTCACGCCGGCGCTGGCATGGTTCGCGGGCCTGGAACCGGCCTGGCCTTTCTGCTGGCCGGCGGCGTTCGCCCTGGCCTTCGCGGGAAGCTGGGCCGGGCTGGGGCTGGGGCTGCTCCTGGGGCGGAGGCGCCGGGCACAGTAAATAAAGCCCTGCGGCAGGGCACGTATTTACGTTCTGAGAGGAATTTTCACACATACTCCCATGGTGGCTGTACGTTGGCGGCCGGCGGAACGTGGGCGCGGGAAAAATTTTTTCCCGTGCCTTTTTATTTTTTTTAGAAGGGAAGGGTAAGCCCCAAAAAAAGCGAAATAAAAGAGGGGGATGGAGATGTACACCAAAAGAAGGCCCCGGGGGGAGATTAGACCCCGGGAAGCGAAGGGGGCGACGGTAGTGCGCGTAGTGTACGCCCAGCCCGGAGAGGCGCGGCGTGAGGAAGCCTACAGGTTGCTGGCCCGTTACTTTTGGGAACAGCAAACGAATAGGCGGGCCGAAGCGGGGGGCGATCCCAGATGAGGGTGGGCATATATGTGCGGGTGAGCACAGAGGAACAGGCCAGGCACGGGTACAGCGCCCCGGAGCAGGAAGAAGCGGGCAGGAAGAGGGCGCGTGAGCTCGCCGCCCCGGGCGAACCCGTGGAGGTCTACGTTTTTGCCGACCTGGGATATTCGGGGGCCAGCCTGGATAGGCCTAAACTGGCCGAGCTGCGGCAGTGGGTCCGGGAAGGCCGGATCGACGTCTTGATCATCCGCGACATGGACAGGCTCTCCCGAAAGCTGGCCCACCAGCTGCTGCTCACCGAGGAGTTCGAGAAGGCGGGAGTAAAGCTGGAGTTTCTGGACGGCGAATGGAAAGACACCCCGGAAGGCAGGCTTTTCGGGTCCATCAAAGGGGCCTTCGGCGAATACGAACGTGAGAAAATTAGGGAGCGGATGATGCGGTGCAAGCTCCAGAAAGCCCGGATGGGCGGACTGCCGACTTTCCAGGAGCCCTACGGGTACCGCCAGGAAAACGGGAAACTCGTGGAAAATCCGGCCGAAGCCGAGGTCGTCAGGCTGATATATACCTGGTTCACCACGGAAGACGTAGGCCCAGGCGCCATAGCCGAGAGACTGGCCGAACAGGGAGTGCCGTCGCCGCAGGGCTTTCCGTTCTGGCACCGCTCCGAGGTCAAAAGGGTGCTGGCGAACCCCGCCTACCGTGGCACGTTGATCTACAACCGCACCAGGTGGGAAAAACAGGGCAACGCGAAAAAGAAAGTGGGGCGGCGGGACGCCTCCGAGTGGGTATATATTCAGGTCCCCCCGCTGGTGGACGAGGTCACGTGGGAACGGGCGCAGGAAAAGCTGGCCGAGGCGCGGCGGAAGTATTCCGGCTGGTCGAAAGAAAACTACCTGCTTTCAGGGATAATTACCTGCGTGGACTGCGGTAACCCTATGCACGGGATATGCCACAAGAGAAAATCCGGGAAAAAAGACAGGTACTACACGTGCAGCCGGGACTACACCGACCCGCAGAAGCGCGGGTGTAGACCCCGGAGGCTCGCCCGCGCGGACGAGATCGAAAGCGCCGTCTGGGGGCTGGTGACCTCCTGGCTGAACGACCCGGACGCCCTCGCCGCGAAAATAAGAGAAGGCGCGGCGCAGGAAGACCTCCAGGGCGACCTCGCTCGGATAGAAAAGCACCTCGCCGATTTGAGGCGGGGGCGGAACAACCTTCTCCGCGCCCTGGCGGCGGGCCTGACGGACCTCGACGGGGAGACGAAAGGGATGCTCCAGGAACTCAAGGCCCGGGAACGGCAGCTGGAGGCCAGGAAGAGAGAGACGGAAGCGGCCTTGCGGAAAGCGGCCGCGGAAGGGGCCAGGGTGGAAGACGTGTGCCGTGCGGCGCGGGAATGCCTGGAGCAGATCGACAAGTTGACCTTCGAGCAGAAGCGCAGCCTGGTCAGGACCCTCGTGCGCCAGGTAGCCGTGAGCGGGAGAAACGGTGAATTGCGCGTGACGGTGTACGCGGCCTTTACCCCGGCGGCCGAAGTGGTGTCGGTCGGGCCAGGAGCGGAATGAAGGCTCGCTAACATCTGTTGGATGTATTGAGGTCCATGCCTGGCTCTCCCGCGCCGGCCGCCTGGAATACCCGGATATCGCTGTCATGGATCTCGATCCTGCGAGAGGGGCGACCTTTGCTGATGTGCTGGAAATCGCCCTCCTGGTCAACCAGGCTTTAAAGGAATTCCACCTCATTGGTTACCCCAAAACTTCAGGCGCCAGCGGCCTGCATATTTTCATTCCCCTTTATCCCCGCTGGACCTTCCGGGAAGTCACGGCTGCCATGGGCTACCTGGCGCAGCTCATTGTCCAGGTTTACCCCCGCAAAGCCACCACCGAACACCTTATCCAAAAGCGCCGGGGTAAAGTCTACCTGGATTACCTGCAGAATGTGCGGGGGCGGTCCATGGCCTTTCCGTACAGCCTGCGGCCCCTGCCCGGGGCCCCGGTTTCCACCCCGCTGACCTGGGAAGAAGTGGCGGAAAAGAAGATTGCCCCCGGAGATTTTAACATCCATACCATCCGGGGCCGGCTGGAGAGGTACGGCGACCTGTACCGGGACCTCCTGGAGCGCCCCAATGATTTAACACCCCTGTTAGAGCTGGCCATATAAAGCGGCAGGGAATGCTTAGCTTTAGCAAATGGAAGGTTTATGTTAAAATGAAATAAACCGCGGTGAATTATAAGCAAGGGGGAAGTTACATGTCGATAAAGGAAACCGAGCTCCCCGGTATCGGCAAAAAATTCCAAATAGAGACTCGCAGCGGGGATAAGATGGTCATCGTCGTGCATGATGATGGCCGGCGGGAAATTTACCATTTTGATAATAATGACCTGGAGGAAAGCATCTCCATGGTCACCCTGGACGACACGGAAGCGCGCTGTGTGGCAGGTATTCTCGGCGGTATGGCCTACGTGCCAAAAGCACTGGAAACGGTTGAAATGGCCCTGGATGACATGGTTTTTGAATGGTATAAAGTGGAGAAGGATGCCCAAGCAATAGGGAAAACTATCGGGGATTTGGATATCCGCAAGAAAACTGGCGCTGCCATTATAGCTATAATTAAAAAAGACGAAAAAGTCCTCAACCCGGGATCGGAAGAAATCATCACCCCGGGAGCAACCATTGTAGTTTTAGGGGACAGGAAACAGGTAAAGGCGTGTAAAGAGCTGATTTTGCACGGGGGCATATAGTTATGCCCGAACAGGTGCTCCTTGAAATCGGGCTGGCATTAGCTATCGTAGCTTTTGCCGGAATCCTTGCCGCCAGGTTCCGCATTTCTATTGTACCGCTCTTGATCCTTGCCGGTATGGTTGTAGGCCCCCATGCGCCGGTAATCGGCATCCTGGATTTTCGCTTTATTAAAAGCGCGCCTTTAATAGATTTTATGGGGCGGGTAGGGATACTCTTTCTCCTTTTCAGCCTCGGTCTGGAGTTTTCCGTCGGGAGATTATTAAAGGCAGGCCGTTCTATACTGGTGGGCGGGTCCATCTATATGGCCATAAATTTTACCCTGGGCATGGTTCTACCTATAATTTGGGGTTGGCCGTTGCGGGAAACCCTGGTGGTAGCCGGGCTTATTTCTATTTCTTCAAGCGCCATCGTTGCCAAGGTTCTGGTTGACCTAAAGCGAACGGCACGGCCGGAAACCGAGATGATCCTGGGGCTTATGTTATTCCAGGACGTATTCGTAGCAGTGTATCTATCCATCATTTCCGGTCTGGTCCTTACAGGTTCGGCCTCACCGCCGAGCGTGTTGAAATCTACCTCCCTTGCCCTGGGATTTATGCTGGGCTTAATCCTCGCCGGCCGCAAACTGGCACCGTTAATTAACAGGCTGTTTAACGTTCCTTCCGATGAAGTTTTTATGCTCATGGTCTTCGCTTTCCTCACCCTGGTAGCCGGTTTTTCCGAGACTATCCATGTGGCGGAAGCTATTGGCGCCCTGCTGGTGGGTTTAATTTTGGCCGAGACAGACCATCTCGACCGCATCGAGCATATTGTCGTGCCGTTCCGTGATTTTTTCGGCGCTCTGTTTTTTTTCAGCTTCGGTTTGAGCATCGACCCTTTAACCCTGGGAGGTGCCGTCGGGCCGGTCCTGGCTGCCGTTGCGGCAACATTAATTGGTAATTTTCTTGCCGGTATTATTGCCGGGCGGATGGCCGGTTATTCGTACCGGGGCTGTACCAATATCGGGCTTACCATTACCCCCCGCGGGGAATTCTCCATCATTCTCGCCAATCTGGCGAAGACCGGCGGGTTACTGCCGGTGCTACAACCCTTCGCAGCCTTATATGTGTTGCTCCTGGCCATTCTAGGGCCCTTGCTGACAAAGGAATCCAAGTGGATATACAGCCAGCTGGCGCGCATCTTTGGCTGGCCTGCCTTGCAAGAAAAAGGCAAGGTCAGACAAGGAATGCAGATTTAAAAACCCGCAGGCAGACGAGGGGTCACTGCAGCCTCGGTTGGCGAGGCACCACACACAGTATTAATTTTTCTGGAACCTTCTAGATATCAAGCGCGGTAGTTGCCGCAACGAAGCTCTGCTTCTGGCCCCCTTCGGCAAGTACTACGGCACCCTTAAAGGTGAGGGTTGCTAAACGACAAAGAGGTGATTGCCGGAAACCAATTTGACCTTTTTGCTTCTTATCCACTGGTTATCCGTGAGCTGCGGGTTATAGAAAAAGAGGACGCCATTAGTCGGATCAACACCTTCCAGGGCTTTTGTCGCAGCTTTAACGGCGTCCTCATTGGGAGCCTTCACACTGCCAGCCAGCCTGTTATTGCCCACCGATTCAAACTGGCCGGGTTCCATAATCACCGCGTAGATTGTGTCAGTAAAGTCGGGGTGGCGCACACGATTAACCACGACGGCGCCGACGGCAATCATGCCTTCCAGCGGTTCTGCCTCCGCTTCGGCCTGAATTAACCTGGCCAACAATAACAGGTCTTCTTTGGTCGCCGGAATAATAAACGATGTTTTATCATGGGATTTATGTTGCGGGGCAGCCGTCATTTTTGTTCCCCTTTCCTTATTATTTTATTATTTGCGCAGGTTATTATTGATAGTTGCTATCATAATCTATGTTCCTGACAATTAGAGGGTACCGTTGAAAAGCAGTGATTACCGTGCCAAAGAAGCCTGATCCTGGGGTCAGGTAGTAATAACCCCGGCGGAACAAAACGGCTGCGTCAGCGTCTATCATTAATAGGAAGCCGGGATTTGCAGGGAGGTATCTCAATGAGGAAAGGATTAGTATTGCTGCTGACGGTTGTTTTGTCCATGTTGCTGGTCGCCTGTGGTGTGGGGGAGACAGCTCCGCCGACAAACAATAATGAGGTATCGGCCAGGCCTAATGAATCGCAGCCCGACACCAGAGAAGGGGATAACCTGCAAACAAACATCATCGGCGTATATGGCGGGCAAACAGAAGAGGAAGCAGCTGTAATTATTATCGACGAGGGCATATCGTTCCCCAGCAACATTAACCCTGTCACATTTGCATTATCCAGGGAAATAAAAGCGAGCGGTATTATATCAAAACTGGTCATCGGTGACAGGGTTAGCTTTGACTGCTCCTTTGCCGGCGGGATATGGGAAATTAAAAGGATAGCAAAGCTGGAAGCGCCCCGTAAGACTGTCAGCGCTGTTTTCAAGGGCTGGATCGATAATAACATGTTCGAAGCAATGGTAGAGGGGCAACCTACTCCATTCTGGGTAACCAAAGAAGTCAAGCCGGAGTTAAAGGAGAAGGATCCGGAAACCGGCGCAGAGATGGAGTTGACCTACTATGTGGACGGTTACGGCCGCCTGGTGCTGACGGAGGTTAAGTTTAAATGAGCTGCCATGGCCACCCGGAATTAAACCCAGTGCTGGGCAAGCTTTACCCGTCACCGCTACCAGGACTGTTCAGGAAGGAATTTGACTCCGGGGAGCGAATATTTTGCTAGAGGCTAACCCTGGAGGCAACAGCTGATGTTAGAATTGAAACCTAAGCCTCCTGTAAAATGGGCTGGGGGCAAAGCCCGGCTCATACCACAATTTGAGCCATTATTTCCCAAAAAGAAATATGGTCTTTATATAGAGCCTTTCGTTGGGGGCGGGGCTGTTTTTTTTCATTTACTGCCTCCTGAGGCTATACTTCTCGACAACAACGACGAGCTGATAAACTTTTACCTGGTAGTACGTGATAATTTAGATGAACTCCTGAACGACCTTAAAAAGCATAAAAACACCCCTGAGTATTATTACTCCGTCCGGGCTTTAGACCCGGAGCATCTTTCCCCGGTAGAGCGGGCCTCCCGGTTTTTGTATCTTAATAAAACCGGTTATAACGGCCTGTGGCGGGTGAACAGCCGGGGCAAGCATAACGTGCCTTTCGGGAGATATAAAAATCCTAAAATAGTGGACGAAACTAACCTCCGCCTGGTCAGAGGGGCTTTAAGTCATGCCCGGGTGATCGGCGCTGACTTTAGCCGGGCACTGGACTTTGCCCGCGGGGATGCCTTTGTGTACCTGGACCCACCTTATTACCCAGTATCGGATACGGCCAACTTTACCGGCTACACATCGGATGCTTTCGGGATTGATGACCAGAAGCACCTGGCAGAAGTGTTTCGAGAGCTGGATAAAAGGGGCTGCCTGGTAATGTTAAGCAATTCCGACACGCCCTTTATACGGGAGCTGTACTCGGGATATGATATCCAGGTAGTCTACGCCAGGCGGGCTATTAACTGCAGGCCGGAAAGGCGAGGACCGATAACGGAACTTGTCATCCGGAATTACAGGTGAGGATATTTATAGAACTATTACGTCCAATCCATTTACCTGGGTCAAGGCCTTTACCGTTGAGGGCTATCACCGACAACTGAGAAAGGTTACTAAAACTAAAACGGCTTATCCTTTAGAGGAGGCTTTAAGAAAAATCGTCTATCTGGCCACCCTCGATATTGCCAGAAAATAGACTATACCGATAAGAGATTGGGGCAAATGCCTCCCCCAACTGGTAATCTATTTTGATGAAAGATTGACAGCAAGAATGACTATTTAACTGGCTTGCAAGGGAATATTAACTGAGAAAGTTGTTGGGGCTCTGCCACCAAATCCTGAGGTTTATCGCTTTAGTTCTCTTTGCCATTTACACAAAATGATTTACACTCCCTAGTAGCGTATTCAGCTACCTTCTTTCAGGCTGGAGAAAAATTGATCGAGTTCGCGTACGGCCCTGTGACCTGTCTCCCATAGATTACTTTTCTCTCCCTCAGTGTTAAACAATGCATTTTCGCAAAAGGCCTCCACAATTCTGAGGTCTTCAATAACTTTTTTCCATTGCTTTGTATAATTACCCAGATCTTTGGCGTCCACTGTTGTCAGTTTATATCTCTCTGACCGGAGAGCGGTCCATCCCCGTTCAAGGACTTGAATAACGTAGGAAATATCGTTGGACTGGTACCAGGCAACGGGTTGAATTTTATCCAATCTATCTTCCAGCCGTATCCGGCTGATTGTTGCTATCGCTCCTTCAGCCAGAGCCAGGCCAGTTCCAACTTGAGATTTGGCATCAGAGCCGGAAGCGGAAACTACCTGCTCAATACCCTCTATAATTTCCTCCAGGCTACTATGCAGAATACGCCATGTTGTTTCCTTAAAAGCGTTTCTCATCTCTGTATTTAGCGTATTTAAATGTATAACTTCTTTTATGAGAAAAGCTGATATTACTACCATAAGGATAAAAATTCCTGGAGTAAATGACCATCTATTCACCCATCATCCCCCCGATTTTACACTTTACCCAGGTCTTTAACCATCGGGGCTACTGTTATTTCTTTGGTTGTTTTATTCATGTTAACAATCCCTGTATAAGACATGCTGGGTTTTCGTGTCATTATCCCAGTGCTATATAAACCATCTCCTTCCCTGCCGGAGCAGGATGGGCATTCTCAACTAGCCGTCAAATTGTTTGTCCCGGACAATGGCTTCTTCACTCTACCCATTATAGAAGAAAAACGTATCAACGGCGCCCCGGACCTGGTGGCGGAGATACTCTCCCCCAGTACGGGTTATTACGACCTGCGCAGCAAGTACAAGGTCTATGAAAAGAAAGGCGTCAGGGAATATTGGATTGTCGATCCCCAACATAAATCAGTGCAGGTTTTTTGCCGGCAGGAAGGAAAAGTTGTCCTCGATCAGGAAGCCGAGCAGCAGGGTACGATTAGGTCGCGGGTGATAGGCGGCTTTGCCGTAGAAATAGAAAATATCTTCTAATACCGGCCCGGGGGCCGGATTTTATTTTAAGCACGGTGCCGGCAGCCATGGAACTGGCTCACACCGGCGTATTGCCTGCCTGCCGGGGGGAGATACTACAGGCAAAGCCCGGGGCGCCAGGGATGCTGGTGCCGGGAGCGGCCCGGGATACTGCTGGAAAACCTCGAGGTGAAAACCGTGCGTCCCCTCTGGAAAGGCGCCATCAGCTTCGGCCTGGTCAATGTGCCGGTAAAACTCTATAAAGCCACCGAAAGCAGCGATCTCAAATTCAACTACCTGCATGCCAGGTGCAGGACGCCCATCCAGTACCGGAAATACTGCCCCTTCTGCCAGGTAGAGGTTCCCCCGGAGGAGATCGTCCGGGGTTACGAATACGAAAAGGGGAAATATGTAATTTTGCAGGAGGAAGACCTGGAAGGAATTCCTCAAGAGGCGACCAGGAGTATTAACATCCTCGACTTTGTCGACTTGGAGGAGATTGACCCCATTTATTTTGACAGGGCTTATTACCTGGTGCCAGGCGAGATGGGGCAGAAAGCCTATGCCCTGCTGCGGCAGGCCATGGAGACTACGGGAAAAATCGCCATAGCCAGGGTAAGTTTAAGGACCAGGGAATCCCTGGCGGCGGTAAGGGTTTCCGGCAGGACCCTGGTAATGCACACCATGTTTTACCCCCGGGAGGTCAGGACGGCAGAACAGCTGCCGGAATTAAACTTTGAGGTCAAGCTCCATGAAAATGAGGTCAAAATGGCCGTCACCCTGATTAACAACCTGGCGGCCCGGTTTGATCCGGAGAAATATACCGACGCGTACCGGCAGGCCCTCCTGGAGATTATCGAAGCTAAAGTCGCCGGTGAAGAGGTGGCGGTACCGGCGCGGCCCGCAGCAGGTAAGGTGGTCGACTTGATGGAAGCCCTGAAGGCCAGCATTGAGCTGGCCAAAAAGGAAAAGGCCGCAGGTGCCGGGGATGAAGAAGCAAAGAAACCCCGCCGGCGGCGCAAGACATCATGATGGGGGAGAATGGCGGCCGGCTTCCGGTATTTCAAATTAAGCCCATGCTGGCCGTGGCTGGCCGTCCCTTTGATTCCCCCGACTTTATTTATGAGGTGAAATGGGACGGCTACCGCTGCCTGGCTTACCTCGACCGGAAAACCGTCCTCCAGTCCCGCAACCTCCTGGACATCACCCCGGCCTTTCCCGAACTGGCCGGCCTGTACCACCGGGTCGGGATGCAGCCGGCGGTCCTGGACGGGGAGATTGTCGTCCCAGGAGAGAAAGGCCGGCCCTCCTTCAGCCGCCTCCAGGCGCGGGGGAGACTGGCCGACCCCCTGAAAATCCGGCAGGCCGCCCTGCAAACACCGGCCGTTTTTGTCGCCTTCGATCTCCTCTACTGCCGGGGCGAAAACATCATGCCCCAACCCCTGCATTGGCGCAAGGGGTTGCTCCAGGAAGCCGTGCAGCCGGGGGACAACCTGGTTATCTCCAGCTTTATTGAGACCCACGGCACCACCTTCTTTGCGGCCTGCGCCAGGCAGGGCTTGGAGGGAGTCATGGCCAAGGCCAAAGAGAGCCCCTACCTTCCCGGCCGGCGTTCCTCCCACTGGCGCAAAATCCGGCATATCCGCCAGGGGGAATTTATTATTGTGGGGTACGAGCCCGGGACCGGCGGGCGACGTTTAGGTGCCCTCATCCTGGGCACCTACCGGCAGGGGCGCCTGGCCTACCGGGGCAAGGTGGGCACCGGCTTTGACCGGGAGGAAGAACAGATGTTGCTGGGGGAGTTAAAAAAACTCAAGGAGGTGCCGCCGCCCTTCGGAGAACCCGTGCCGGGCCTGACCCGGCCCCGCTGGGTGGAACCGCGCCTGGTCTGTACCGTGGAGTACCTGGAACAGACGCCGGACGGCCGCCTGCGTCACCCCAGTTACCGTGGCTTGCGGTGGGACAAGGAGCCGGGCGAATAAAAAAGAAAGGGCTAATAAATGGCTGGTATTGGTGCACAATAATTATCGTGAGTACCAAAACTAACTGGATAAAAGCAGGAGGTTAATTATTGTGGCAGCCTATACCAGACTTTTTGAACCCGTCAAGATAGGTAAGGTAGAAGTAAAAAATAAAATTGCCATGGCCCCCATGGGTGTCCTGGGCCTGGTGACCCAGGACGGCTGCTTTTCGCAGCGGGCTATCGATTACTATATTGAACGGGCCAGGGGAGGCACCGGGTTAATCATCACCAGTGTGACCAAGGTTGAAAACGAAATCGAAGCGTTTAAGCCCGGGATGGTTCCCACCGTATCCGTAAATCCACCCCGCTTTATCGCCACGGCAGGGGAGCTTACGGAAAGGGTCCATGCCTACAACACCAGGATATTCCTGCAGCTGGGTATGGGTTTTGGCCGGGTGGCCTCGCCGGTCATGCTGGCGGGAGAACCCGTCGCCCCTTCAGCCATTCCTAATTTTTGGGAACCGGCTATAACCTGCCGGGAGCTGGCAACCAGGGAAGTCGAAACACTGGTCCGGAGGGCCGGCGAGGCGGCCGAGATAGCCGTAGAGGCCGGGTTTGACGGTGTAGAGATTCATGCCATGCATGAGGGCTATCTCCTCGACCAGTTCACCATCGCCCTGTTCAACCGCCGCACGGATAAATACGGCGGCGACTTGCGGGGCAGGCTCACTTTCCCCATCGAAATAGTGCAGGAGATTAAAAAGAGGGTGGGGAAAGAGTTCCCCGTCCTCCTCAGGTTCAGCATCAAGAATTTTATCAAGGACTGGCGCCAGGGGGGACTGCCCGGGGAAGTGTTTACCGAAAAAGGCCGCGACGTGGAAGAAGCGCTGGCGGCCGCCAGGATCCTGGAAGCAGCCGGTTACGACGGCTTTGACGCCGACGCCGGTTCCTATGACGCCTGGTACTGGGCCCACCCGCCCCTCTATCAAGAGCACGGCTGTTACCTGCCTTTAACCCAAAAGCTGAAAGAAGCGGTTAAGGTCCCGGTGATCGTCGCCGGCCGGATGGATGAGCCGGACCTGGCGGAACGTGCCCTGGTTGAAGGCAAGGCGGACATGATAGCCATCGGCCGGGGCCTGTTAACCGATGCTCAATGGGCCAGCAAAGCGATGGCGGGAAGGGTTGACAGGATCCGGCCCTGCATTGGCTGCCATGACGGCTGCCTGGGGCGGGGTTTCCTGGGCCGGCCCCTATCCTGCGCCGTGAACCCTGCCTGCGGCCGGGAAAAAGAGTACGGCATCGAGCGGGCGAGTTCGGCCCGGAAGGTAATGATTATCGGCGGCGGCGTGGCCGGCATGGAGGCGGCCCGGGTGGCCGTCCTGAGGGGACACCAGGTGGCCCTTTACGAAAAGAGCGATCAACTGGGCGGCCATGTCATCGCTGCCGCCGTGCCGGAATTCAAAAAAGACGACGCGCGCCTGTTGGAGTGGTATAAAACCGAACTGCGGGAGCTGCAGGTCGAGATCAACCTGAACCGGGAAGTTACCCCGGAACTGGTCCTGGAGAAAAACCCCGACGCCGTTGTTGTGGCCACCGGCTCCAAACCGGCCATGCCCGACGTGCCCGGCATCGACAAAGGGAAGGTAGGCACGGCAACTGATATTCTTTTGGGCAAAAAGCAGGCCGGCGATAAGGTGGTGATCATCGGCGGCGGGCTGGCCGGGTGCGAAACCGCCCTCTGGCTGGCCCGGCAGGGCAAGGAGGTGACGATAATTGAGATCCTGGACGACCTGATGCGGGCCGGCATCCCCGTGCCCTATATGAACCGGATCATGCTCATAGAGATGCTCCGCTATCAGGGGGTGGAATGGCGAACCGGTACCGGCCTGTTAGAGGTAACTGACGCGGGCGTTATCCTGATTGACAGGTCCTTCCATAGAACAACCCTCCCTGCCGATACTGTAGTCGTAGCGGCAGGGTTTACGCCCGAGCAGGGACTTTACCGCGCCCTGATGGGCAAGATGCCTGGCCTGTACCTCATCGGCGACTCCCGGGAACCCCGGAACATTATGGGAGCCATCTGGGACGCCTACGAGGTGGCGCGGAACATATAGAGGCAAGCGCCAAAGCCGGGAGGCGGGCGTTGCCGCGCTTTAAGGTTCTCCATGTTCAGGAGCGCCCTCCTTCCATGAATTTCCTGAGTTCCCCGCCTCTGTGTCCAGGCGGGAGCTCCTCAGGCATGGGTTACTTCTAGATCGTATTCTTCCGGCCGCCATTTTTTAAGATCGAGTTCTTTTTGTATTTCGTACCAGAACTTTTCCCCGTCGTCGGGTATTGTGTCGATTTGGGTGCTGATGATGTCCAGCCACTTCTTCTCTCTGGGGGACACCTGAACTTCGCCCCTGGCCAGGCCACGCTTGATGACCTCCACTGCCAGGGCGGCCGCTTTTTTGGTGGCAACGAAAGCATCCTTTTCCTTAACCAGCTCCTGGCTGATCTCCAGCACGATGTCCGGCCTCAGGACGTAGGCCTGGGGATCCAGCCTGGAATCGGAGGCGGCCAGCCAGTCCCGCATCTTCAGGGCGAAGCTGCGCCCGTCCGCTGCCGCTTCGTTCATCAGCCGGCAGTCGTAGATGAGCTGTTCCGTGGATACCACGGGTGCCGGAGCGCTCAGCAGCTTGACGTTCTGAACGGATTCGTTGCTCCACATGTCGCAGACACAGGCGGCGATGTTGCCGATGGCACTTAAATGGGCGCATGCCGCCGTTTTGCCTTCCATGGAAATGGGTACCCCGGCAATGGCTTTCATGTATGGCCCCTCATAGCCGCAATCCTTATCAGGCCCTATGGCACCCATTTCGAATGCCACCAGGCTCCTGGGGATGGTGGCCACCCTGTCCACTGCCGCAAACACCCTGGGGATCATTCCCTGTTCGGCCAGGGCGAGGGCGGTGTTGGCAAACCCGCATGCCGTATCTCCACCGGCTATAGCGCCGGTCCGTTCGGCGATCCTGACTATATTGGACCAGAGGAACCGCATGTCCCTGACCCCCAGGACACCCAGGGCAAAGATGGCCTTCCTGATGTTGCAGGTGACAAGCGCTTCATCGTGGACCTCCTTACCGCCCGTGGACTCGATGGACAGGATATCAGCCCCCTCCTCGGCGCATTTCTCAAAGGTGATTAACATGTTTTCCAGGAGTTCGCCCCGCTTCATCAGCGGCGGCCTCAGAATCTCCCTGGTGTCGTTGGGGGTACACCTGAGGAGGCTTTTTAGCCCGTACTTATCCTCGTACTCGTGCATCTTGTCCAGCAGGATCTTGTTAATTTCGATGCCCCACTCGGGCTTCATGGTAGTCTCCGGGAGCAGTTCCAGTTCCACGATGATGCCTGGCGCGTACAGGTCCTTTGCCCGCTTTAAAATCCCCTCAATCATCTCCGCATACTGCCTTCTGACTTCGGGCATGGTGCTTTCCTCAATATTCATCGGCGGGAGGGTCATGTTGATCTCGGGGTAAACAGTCCCTCCGCCGATCACCATACCGTTTTTTGCTTTCACGGGATGGGGCGCAATCCCGTAGACGAAATCATCAAGGGATTTGACCGCCAGTTCACTGAAGGTTTTAACAGGCTTGTAATCCATTATGGCTCCCTCCATAATAATTAATCCAGGGTTCCGTGGGGGTCATCCGGCTTTACCCCGGGCTGCCGACCGGGTTTCCTGCATCGACAGGTCAACCCGGCCGGCTGTCTTACTCAAGCAGCCGCCTGCAGAGTTCGGTGGCCGAAGCGGCGTCGGGGGCATATCCGTCCGCTCCGATTTCGTCCGCAAAATCCTGGCTGATGGGCGCCCCGCCGACGATTACCTTCACCCGCTCCCTCAACCCGGCGGCGACCAGGGCATCGATGGTTGACTTCATGTTCATCATGGTGGTGGTCAGCAGGGCGGACATGGCCACGATGTCTGGCTGGAATTTCTTTACCGCCTCCACGAATTTATCCGGGTCGATGTCCACCCCCAGGTTGTAAACCGTGAAACCAGCGCTCTCCAACATCATACCCACCAGGTTTTTACCGATGTCGTGCAGGTCCCCCTTGACGGTTCCCAGCACGATCTTCCCGATGGACGGCATGTCGAAGGCTCGCTGGCTCTGCTTGATCACCTCCACCCCGGCGTTCATGGCCCTGGCCGACATTAGGACCTCCGGTACGAACATCTCGTTGTTCTTGAACAGGACACCGACCCTGTCCATGCCGGCGATCAGGCCCCTGTTGATCACTTCCAGGGGATCAGCTCCGCCGCTCAACAAGCTCTTAGTCAATTCCACCACTTGTGCTTCATCACCCTCGAATACCGCCTGTGACAGTTCTTCAAAGCTGGCCATCGCGGCAAATCCTCCTTTTTTAATGATTTTAATTGAGACGTAATAGGAAGAGGATACGGCCGGTATTATTGCCGGGATACCGGAGCACGGCCGCTATCAGTCACGCCTGTACAACCCGCTGCGGTGGGCTTTCAGGTAACCGGTGCAGAAAGGGTCCTTCCCCAGCAGTGCCCTGGAGGCGTGGAAGAAGCCCATCATCTCCCTGTCCAGCGGATCCAGGATGTAGGAGTCCATACCGGCGGTCATCAGTTGCACCATGAAGACCTGGTTGAGGACCCGCCTGTTGGGCAGCCCGAAACTGACGTTGCTGAGACCGCAGATAATGTGCACATCGGGGTAAGCCTGCCTGATAAAGCCAACGGCTTCGATCACTTCCAACCCCGCCTGGTCGTTGGTACTGAGCGGCTTAACCAGCGGGTCGATATAGATGTCGTCCCTCTCAACACCGGCTGCTGTCAGGTCTTCTACCAGCTTCTTGACGATCTCGATTCGCTTCTCCGCAGTGGAGGGTATCCCGTCGTTATCCATGCACAGGGCCACCACCTTGGCTTTGAAGCTTTTAATGATGGGCAAAACTGCCTCAAACCGATCCGGTTCCGCGGTGATGGAGTTTAACATAGGCCGGCCCCTGGTCGCCAGCTTCAATCCCGTTTCCAGTACCTGGGGATCGGGGCTGTCGATACACAGGGGAACGTCCACTGCTTCCCTCACGGTGTTGACCAGCCAGGCCATGATCTCCGGTTCATTGTGAACCATAGTGCCGCAGTTGATATCGATGTAATCCGCCCCGGCCTGCGCCTGCTTCACCGCGATGTCGCGAATGTAAGCGGCATCCTCTCTTTCAATTGCCTCTTTAATCGGTTTGCGACTGGTGTTGATCAATTCTCCCACAATGAGCATCGGCTGTTACCTCCCAACCCGGTATGGATTAATCCGGCTTCCTTTAACGATAGAATTGTGTTAAACTTAAAATTATAAGTCAACTCCGCCTATCACATCCTTTTCGATGGTTTTAGATCCCTCAGAACCATTTCCTGGGACCCCGCTTGAATTATACTTTACGACAATATTAAGATCATGAAAAAAAGGCAATAAGTTGTGGCTAATTTATAGTGAATTGTCGTGTATAATTTATAAACGAAGGAACAAACAGGAAAGCCGGTGATACCTTGAGCGGCCGTACCCAAATATTCCAGGATATCATTTCTGCCATCCTGAGGGGGGATGCCAACGGCGTATTGAAATCAATTAGCTCGGGTCTGCAGATGGGTATGAGCGCCGACGAGATCCTGGAGGAGGCTATGATACCGGCAACCGTCCAGACCCTGGATAAATACCAGGGGGCAGATTTTTATATCCCCGATGTCATCAACGCCTCCCACGCCATTGAGGCCGGTCTGTTCGCCTTGAAACCTTACATTAAAAAAGGCCTGCATAAGCGAAAGAAAATTGTCATCGGCACTGTGGAAGGGGATATTCACGACATCGGGAAAAACCTGGTGGCTCTATCCCTGGGTTACGCCGGGTTTGAGGTTATCGACCTGGGTGTGAATGTCTCGCCGGCTGAATTCGTCAGGTCGGTGGAGCAGTACCGCCCGGAAATCCTGGCAATGTCGGCATTATTGACCACAACCATGGGCGAAATGGCCAGGGTAATCAAAGCCCTGGAGAAGCACCACCTGCGCAAGAGCGTCAGGGTGATGGTGGGGGGAGGACCTGTGACGAGGGAGTTTGCGGAGTCCATCGGGGCGGACGCCTACGGCAGCTCGGCCCGTGAGGCCATTAGTATCGCCCAATCTCTGGTGAGCCGGTGCAATGAGCGGGAAAGGGATTGTGCCTATTGAAAGGGGAAGAACGAGCTGCCCGTGCGGTGTTCGCACGGGCAGTTTTTGGATTCAGGCCAATGGAAAGAAATTCTTTCTCCTGTACTCGTTGGGGCTCAAGCCGGTGATTTTTTTGAAAACCTTGCAGAAATAACTGCGCTCTTTAAATCCTGTCTGTACGGCAACCGACTCGATGGTCTGTTCGGTTTGCCTGAGCAGGAGCTTCGCCTGCTCAATCCTCACCTTGTTAATGTGCTCTTTGAGGGAATAGCCCATCTTCTTTTTAAATAGTTGCCCCAGATACGCCGGGCTAATGTAGCTGGCTCTAGCGATTTCTTTAACAGAGAGGCTCTCGGAACTATAGTTTTTCTGGATATAATCGACAACTCTGTTGATGATGTCCTCTCCCTCGCTAGAGTTCTTTTCCGCTATCAACTCGATGAAGGCGTTTCCCACTGCCAGAAGCCAGAGGACGGCCTTCTCCACGGTGTCGGCTTCATCTATCTCCTTCAGTTTCAGATCGCTCAAGTGGATTACTTCCCCGAACTTTACCCCGTATTCGGTCGACGTGCGGATGAGGAAGCTCAGGAGCTCCAGGCTGCGTCCCTTGATAACTTCCAGCTGCCCCTTGCTCTGGATAAAAATCTGCAGGACGAGCTGCTCTAGCAGCTTTTTTGCCTTCTCGATATTGGCTCGCCTGATCTCGATAAAGATCTGGTTCCCTAGCTTGTTCAGATCCTGCTCCGTGTTACCCCCGGCGGTCCGGCTCCCGGCATCCTTCTGTTTCTTGTTTTCCGCCCATATCCAGGAACCGACCCTTCGCAATTTTTGCTGGAAGTCAAAGATCTCGCCCTCGCTCCTGGCTACGTAACTGGTAATGATAAACACCAGATCGGCCGCGGCCTGTATCTCTACCGACGTCACCGACTTAACCCTGTCTAAGGAATGCAATAAAACGTCGGGGTCCTGCCCTATCTCACCCGCTAGTTCCCTGATCCAGTGATGACAGAATTCGGCGGGCTGCCACATCATCACCTGGCCGCAGATAAAATTCCCGATATGTTTACCTCTGTGGAAAAAAGGACAGACCCAAGAGATAAGGCCGGCATGGCACTTGAAAATATAGGGCTCTTTCCATTTGAGGGCCTGTTCCCCGGCCCAGGCATAAGAGCTCCGGCAACGCGCCATTCCACTGGGACTCGATTTAACCAGCTGGCAGAACTCGCAATCACCCTGCTCGGAGGAGAGAAGGCAATTTCCTTCTAAATCTGTTATGGCGGAAAACATCTTCGTGGCATAAGAAAAAGAGTTTAACAGTCTCTGGAGAAGCTCCTTTTCCATCTTCTTTTTTATTTGGAGATCTTTCACTCTTTCGCTCAAACTCAGCACCAGCATTGTAACCGCCCTCCTCCCGACCGGCAATGATTTACGGATTGCGTCATTTTTCGGCTAGTATAAATTTTTTTTACAGGACTTGCATTCCTCTTCCCTTCAACCCGCCCGGAAATCGCCGGGCGAAGCGAGGCGGGTTGATTACAGCAGGATCCTTATTGTGAGTTTACAACAGGAACAATTAACCGGTAAGCGCACAAATTTTTTTCATTGTGTACTAAATTAATATTTTCGATGTATATTTTTTGTATCCTTCTCACTAGTATTACCTATGGAAGTATATATTTACCTGACCAAGTACCGCTAGGCCGGGTTTCACAAGACTAAAGGCGGTGTCAAGCTCCACCTGTGCTTAAACCCTTGAAAAGTGGGGATTGGTCAGCAGGCTCCTAGACCCGCGCTTGCATTAAAGCCCCCGGTTGCGCGTTAAAGCGCCGGCCGGGGGCTTTTTATCATTACCCTTTACTAATTCCGGGCCAGGTTTTCCTGGTAGTCGTACATCATTTTCGTGATGGTGGCTATATTGGCAAAGCCCTTGTCAGGATCTTCGACTCCCTGGGAGAGGACGGTGACGATAAAGGGCCGGGAGCCAAAGACGGCGCCGGCATCAGCCGGGCTGCCCCAGATGAACCCTTCCTTGTGGGCCACGGTAACGCCGTCGGGGATCTTTAAGGGTATGCCTTCATTGTAAATACCATTGGCCATGTCGTCCAGGAGCCGGCGGCCGTCGGGGTTGACTTTAGCAAAGTCCAGGGCGGCCTGGACATAGGTTGCCATATCCCGGGCTGTGCTCAAGTTTTGGCCGTCAGGAAAGACGGTTTGGCCACCCAGGCTCCGCATAAAACTCGCAATACTGCCCTTGTCGACAAAATTGCGCAGCATATTGTAGGCAATATTGTCGCTGGTAGTAATGGCCAGGGTGGTTAAGGTTCTTAAGGTAAGCTTATCCCCATCTTTGACACTGAACTGCAGGATGCCGCTGCCGCCCTGGTAGTCGGTGGCGCTGTTATAGGTCAGCTTTTGCTGCCAGTCCAGGTTGCCCTGGGCGACCAGGTGATTGATAAACAGGACGGCCGGCAGCTTTACCGTGCTGGCTGCAGGCAGGGGGGTGTCGGCATTGATGCCGAAGGACTGGCCGGAAATGAGGTCTTTAAAGTAGACGCCGTAAGTTCCCGGCTGGCCGGCCAGGTAGTCCTCAATTTGCTTCTTCAGGGGGGTGTAGTCGGGGGTATTTGCTACAGCCCCATCGGGGATATAAAGGTTCTGGCCTGGATAAATAATATCGCTGCTTAAATTATTACTGCTTTTTAGAGCATCTACACTGGTACCAAAACGCCGGGCAATCAGCCACAGGGTATCGCCGGGCTGCACCGGGTAGTTCATGGCCCGGGCCACCAGGGGAAAAACCACCAGTGCGGCCAGGACGAAGATGAAGGGCAAGTATCTTAACTTGTGACGACGAAACATCAAAGCACCTCCTGAGAAATGTAGCAGGGTTTGTCCCTCCCCCCTTATATTAAAACATAAAAGTGGTGGAGAAATATTAAGAAAGTATAAGTTTGGGCGGCGTAATTTTTGCCGGGGAAGGAAAGTTTTGCAGGTGGTGCAACTCCTGGCCATAACCGGCGGTGAGCCCTGGATTTATACATGCCTGCGGGAGCATGATTAACCCCCTTGATAACGGTAAGTACCTGCCGGCGCAGCCGGGGCGGCCCATTGCTACCGGGATACGCCGCAGGAACGGCCGCCCCAGCAGCAGGGTTACCAGCAGGCCGTAAGGAACCAGGGCCTGGATTAATTTTGTCAGGGGCGGTTCGCAGATTCGGGAGGTGATTAAAAGGCTGGGGTAAAGGCTATACCCGGGGGCTGTTTACAAGGGGGTCTGAGGTTGCCATGACCAGGGCGGTTAATGGTATAATGGGAGAAGCGAGGCTGTACCAAGGAGTAAACCTCGACTGGTGTTTCAGTTCCCACAGAAACGGAGGGAAGCAATCTAATCAAGGTGGGCATCGCTAAGCGGTACGGCCTTGACGGTATTGCCATCTGGCGCTTAGGTCTGGTGACCGGTGAGATGTGGGATGCCTTGAGAACTAGCGTAATACCAAGGAGGTGACTTTTGTGAAACGCTGGCATAAAATAACCATTACCGTAATAGCGGTTCTCAGTGTTACTGTGGCAGCTATCCGGCTGGTTGCTCCGGAGGTATTGGGAATACCTTATCCTCCGGGTGTTCCAAAATCTTCGTTAAGCGAACGTATCAAATTACTGGTCGGTAATAAATCAGAGCACCCGGTACAAAGAACGCTACCTGATGGTAGTACGGTTAAAGTTGACGCCAATGGGAAAGCTAGAGGCCCTCTCACTATCTCTCTGGTTTCGCTAATCATCAACGAGCTTGAGGAAAGATTAGGTATTTCTCCTGATAAAATTGAGGATAAATCTCCAGAGGACGTTAAAAAACTCGTTGGTGATACCTTTTCTCCTGTGTTAAACGTAATCACGTCTGCTCACAAGTGGCTTAACCTTTATTTCTGGCCGGAAGATGAAAGTAAGACTATTTCCCTCAACCGGCTAAAGAAGGAGATTTCTGAACTGGGAAAAGAGTGGGAAAGCGCTGTAGCGGGAATAAAAGAATTCAAGGACATACCTGCTGTCGAAGCGTTTATCGAGGATGGTAACAAGGCGTTTGTAGAAGTAAGAAAATCATCGATAATAAATCGTAAGCCGCTGGTAACCGCTCATAACATCTTCCACGACTTGGAAAATATCTGGTCGGGAAATGACTCCCCATCTTACGGGGTAACGGAAACGGAGAAGATTTTAGCGGAGGGAACCAAGTAGTGGTTCCTTTCGTCTATAAGTAAGAGAACAGATATGAGTAGGGGTTCAAGAAGCTGCCGGAACTCTGCTTCAGGAGAGGTTGGAGCCCGAGGGTAACTACACACAGTACATTCCCAGATATAGACGCATATAGGTATTATTATCAATCACCATCCTCGTTGAAAAATAAAAAAGCTGAATTAAAGAGATTTGCGGAAATTTTGGGACCTTATTGAGAGAGTTGGATGTCAACTTTTTCCGGGCCACGAGAATTTTTCGCTTGCACGCAGGGAACCCTTACAGAATATCCCTTATTTTACCACACATTTTTTTGTCTACCATTCCCTTTGCTGTTACTTTTTCCATGGTTTGTTCGTCTACTAGTTAGGGAAAGGCAATGGGGAATGTGTGCTGCAGGCACCTGGATAAAGAAAGTAGAGGGAACTTCCGCCAACCCTCTTTTTCCGGTCCGGAACGGGCTGGGGTTGCGCGGAAAATCCCGGGGGAGTGCTTATCTATTGCACAAAAGAGATGAAAATGAACGGGGCACCCGGGCTTCCTTCGCGGAGCTATACGACCGGTACTTTGACGCCGTAAATCGCTATTTACGCTACCGCATGGATAATCCCTGGGACGCCGACGACCTTACCGCGGCGGTCTTTTTGAAGGCTATGGAAAACTTTCCTAAATACCGGGGCGATGCTCCCGTTGCGGTTTGGCTCTTTCGCATCGCCCACAACGCCTATGTGGACTACCTGCGGGGGCGCCGGGAAAGGGTATTTACGGAAGAGGAAATGTCTTATCTGGAGGCGGCGCCGTCCGGTCCCGAGGAGGAGCTTTTGCGTTCCGAAGAGGTGCGACAGCTCAAAGACATGCTGCGGCGGTTGTCACCGGAACAAAGGGACGTGGTTTCCTTAAGGTACGCCGGGGAGCTAAAGTTCAGCCAGATTGCCCAGGTGCTGGGGAAAAGCACCGCGGCGGTGCGGATGATTCATCACCGGGCGCTGAAGGCGCTGCGGGCCAATTATGCAAAAGACAGGGAGGAGGTAGAGGGGATTGGGCGGCAATAGAACGCATAACGGCAATAATCCGGACAAGGTTACCCCGCTGGACCCCCGGCGCCATAAAGGAACGGGCCGGGAGGAAACGGACCTGATCCCTGATGAAAGCTCCCTGGGCGAACTTTTAATCCACATGCGCAGGGTGCGCCAAACCGTGCCGGTGAACACGCGGCTGCGGGAAGAGTTGCGGGCGCGGCTGCTTCAGATGCAGGCGGCGGAAGGGGCCGGCGGGACACAACGGCCTGGAGCCGCCTCCACCTCGGAGGGAGCACCGCAGCCCGGGGCCACCTCCGCCGGGGAAGGGACGCCGCCATCTCCGGCCCAACCCGCCGGAAAGGGCCGGTGGCCGAAATATTTCTGGCTGTTCCCGGCGGTACTGCTCCTGGCAGCCGGGTACTGGCTGTGGTGGTCCGCCCTGGCACCCAAAACCCTGGAGGCAGGAACCACCAGTGAAATCAGCCGTTTCTGGCTGGAGGACAGCCCCCTGGAATTTGCCTGCGCACCCCGGGGGCGGGGCTTTCTGGCCGTCAGGGGCGGTGCCCTGTTACTGCTGGACCAGTACGGCAACCAGACCGGCATAGTAAAGCCCCCCGGGGGCCAGTCCTATGCCTGGCCCGCCCTCACCCCCTCCGGCGATCAGCTGGCGCTGGTGCGGCGGTATGAAACCGGGGAGGCGGAGATTATCAGGGCGGCCATGCCAGCGGTTCCCCTGGCGCCGGAGGCCGCCCCGCAGGTGGAAAGGGCCCTGGCCGGTGCCGCCGTACTTTTAAAGGTAGATAAGGGGAAAAACCCGGCCGGCCTGGCCTGGTCGCCCGACGGCAAAACCCTGGCCTATTCCATGGAGGAACCCGGCGGGAAAGAAGAGATCTTCCTCTTGACCGGCGGTAAGGAGCCGGTATCCCTGGGCCCCGGCAGGAATCCGGCCTGGTCTCCCGACGGGTCCCGGCTGGCGGTGGAGCGGGCCGGTCCTGCCGGTGAACCGGAACTGTGGTTGGTTACTCCCGGCGGCGGGGATGCCCGCCGGCTGACCGGAGGGCGGCAGCCTGCCTGGAGTCCCCGGGGGTACCTGGCCTTTATCCGGGCGAAAACCACCGAACGGGTGCTGACCTACAGCCGGGACGGCTCGCCTCTGTTCACTGTGCGCCAGCGCCAGGAGGAAATCAGGACCATCAACCCGGAACTCCTGGGGGAAAGGCTCCCCAAACAGAAAGAAAACCAGACCCTGTCCACCGACCGGCTGCTCCTGGCCCCGGATACCACACCGGGGGTAACCGAATTGAACTGGCTGCGGCAGCTGGAAATGGAAGGGGTGCGGGAACCAAGGACGCTCCTCCTGGACCAGTTGAACAATTATCAAAGCATGCACTTCAGCCCCGACGGCAAAACCCTGCTGGTGGCCCGCCGGGATGGAGGAACAGTGGCGCTGGTGCAGGTGGAACTGCGGGAAAAAACAACCGGGCGGGGTGAAAAGCAGTGAGAGGGAAAATGCGGTTTTTCAGCAACGTCTTTATTCTGGCCGTCCTGGCCACGGCCCTGCTGGCGGGGGCGCTGCCTTCCCTTGCCGCGGCCCCGGTGGAAATGAAGGTGCGCCCCGGCCTGGGCGGCCTGTATAAGGTAAACCTGCACCTGGAACTGGTAATAACCGTGGACAACCCCGGGCCGGGATTTGCGGGAACCATTACGGTGGAGCAGGACGAGGAACGGCCGGAAAGGCGCCGTCCCGATCTGGCCCGGGTGGCCACAGATGTGGACGTGCCGGCGGGTGCCAGCGGGCAGTATCGCCTGGTGATCCCGGGGGAACTGGCCTCCGTGAAGCCGGTGGTGCGGCTGGTTTCCGGCGGGCAGGTACTGGCCGAATCCCGGGTGGAAGGGGTGGCGGTGGACGACGGCCGTATGGTGATCCTGGCCCTGGGTGAAGATGTGACCGGGGGCGGCCTGCAGGACTGGCTTTCCCGGGGAGCCGGCTCCCTGGCCACATTGAAATACCTCTCCCCCGGCGAACTGCCCGGGGACAGCCTGCTCCTAAGCGCGGCGGACATTATCATGATCGGACCTGCCGGCGTGTCCCGTTTAAGCCAGGAACAGGTCAAAGCCCTGAAGGAATGGGTGTATCTGGGCGGCTCGCTGGTACTGCTGGGCGGCGCGGGAGCCGGTGAAGGGGGTAGTTTTGCCGATGTCAGCCCGGTGCAGGTCAGCGGCAGGCAGGTGGTGGCCGGCAAGCTGGAGGGCCTGCGCTCCGGCGGGCCCCTGCAGGTGGCTGCCGGCCGGCTGGTGGCCGGCAAGGCCCTGGCCGTGGAAAACGGCGTCCCGGTGCTGGCCCGGCGGCCCCTGGGCCGGGGGGAAGTGCTTTACTGCGGCGCTGCTCCGGGGGACCTGGGCGGCGAAGCCCGGGATGTGTGGTCCGCCCTGCTGAACAGCACCATCCCGGGACCGGGTATAAAGGTCCTCCTTCCGCAGGGCCCTTACCCGACCGGGGACCCGGCGGTGGCCTCCCTGGTGGCTGCCAGCGCCTATATACCCCGGCTGGCGGGGCCGCCGGTGCCGGTGCTGGCCCTGTTGTGGCTGGTATACGCAACCGCCGTGGGGCCGCTGCTTTACTTCCTCCTGCACCGGGCCGACCGCCGGGACTGGGCCTGGGCGCTGGTGCCGGCGGGGGCGCTGGTGGCCGCCGGCTGTTTTTACCTGCTGGCCCCCGCCGGCCGCATCCAGGGTTACCTGACCCAGACCCTGGCCGCGGTGGAAATTCTTTCACCGGAAATGGCCGAGGTGCGGGCGGGGGCTTCCGTGGTAACCACCCGGGGCGGGGATCTCACCGTCCAGGCCGCCCCGGGCATGCTGGCCGGTCCTAGCTCGGGCGGCACCAACCGGACAGCGGTCCTGGTACAGCAGAATAAAGATACCACCACGGTCAACTTCGGTAACGTTCAGTACAATTCCCTGCGGCAGGTTTACGCCCTGGGGCTGCGGCGGGACCTGGGAAGCATCGCAGGACGGCTCTACCTGGAGGGGAACAGCATCAAAGGGGATCTGGTGAACAGGACCGGCCTGGACCTGCGGGACTGCAAGCTGATCCTGGGTAGCCGGGTGATCCCGGCAGGCAACCTGCCGGCGGGGGATACGGCACATATCGAGGAAAAACTGGAAGGGGTTAATCCGCCCGCCGACCCGGAAATGCTACTGGCCGCGCTGGGCGTGGGCAAGCCGGGCCGGCCGGGGGATCCTTATTTCCGGGAACGGATGATGTTGAATGAAATCATTTACGGTGATTCCGGGCGTCCGGCTGGTATACAGTTTATCGGCTGGCACGACGGGTCGCCGGGTATTTTTGCGGTGGCGGGAAAAAGCGGCCGGCGTGCGGACTACGGCCTGGTGCTGGTGAAACAGACCATCCCGCTGGATGCGGCTGGCCGGTTTTATCTTCCGGCAGGGTTGATCAAACCGCGCACCGGTGAATTCCTTATGCCTGGCCGGAGCCCTTCACCCGAAAACATTGCAATTGACGATCAAAAGGTCCACCTGGTTTATGATCTAGACGACGCGGGGATCAGCAGGAATTTTCAGATCGCAGCCCTGGATATTCAATATGCTAAAGGGCAGTTCAACCTGCCGGTGGAAATATACAACCACCGGGAGGGGCGGTGGGAACAACTGCCCGACGGCGGCAAAAGGATCGGATCGGCGGATTTGTCCCGGTATCTATCCCATAACCAGGTCTGGCTCAAAGTGACGGGAGAATCCCGGGGGCCTTACCCGGCATGGCCCGGCCTGGCGGTGGAAGGGGTGGTTTCCTGATGATCCGGTTTAATGGGATATATAAAAATTTCGGGGCCACCAGGGCGCTGGACAATTTCAGCCTGGAAATCGGCCGGGGGCTGGTTTACGGGCTCATCGGTCCCAACGGCGCCGGCAAGACCACGGCCATGAGCATCCTGGCCACCCTGCTGCTCCCCGAGGCGGGCACGGCCACAGTGAACGGCCTGGACGTGGTGGAGGAAGCGGAAAAGGTGCGGGGCATAATCGGCTATATGCCCGATTTCTTCGGTGTTTACGACGGCCTGCGGGCGACGGAATATCTGGAGTTTTTTGCCGCCGCCCATCACATCCCCGCCCACCGGCGGCCCGGCCTGGTCAGGACCCTTCTGGAACTGGTCAACTTGCCGGATAAGGCCGACGTATACGTGGACTCCCTTTCCCGGGGGATGAAGCAGCGGCTGGCCCTGGCCCGCTGCCTGGTGCACGACCCCAAGGTGCTGATCCTGGACGAACCGGCCTCGGGCCTGGACCCCCGGGCCCGGGCGGAGATGAAGGAAATTATCCGGCACTTGAAACACCTGGGTAAAACGGTATTGATCAGCTCCCACATCCTGCCGGAGCTGGCGGAGATCTGCGATGCCGTGGCCATTATGGAGGCAGGCCGGCTGGTGGTCGCGGGCACGGTGGCGGAAATCACCGCCGTTTCCCGGGGTGCCAGGCAAATGCGGGTGGCAGTGCTGGACCGGGCGGGGGAACTGGCGGGCTTTCTGGCCACCCGGCCCGGGGTAAGTGAAACCCTGGCGGATGAACAGGAGGTCCGGTTCCTTTTCGACGGGAACCAGGCGGAACAGGCCGCCCTCTTACAGGCCATGGTCAGCGGTGGCTGGCCTGTGGTGGAATTCACCGAAGTCCGGCGCAATCTGGAGGAAGCCTTTATGGCCGTCACCGCTGAGGGGGTTGAAGATAATGGCGGAAATTAACCCGGTTTTGCTCAAAGAGCTGCGCCAGCGGTTCCGCACCGGGAAAACGGCGTGGCTGCTGGCCCTTTACCTGCTGGTCATCGGCGCCTTCGTCCTGGGGTTCATGTACCTGAGCTGGCGGGGCTCCCCGGGCATTTTCCAACCCGACCGCAGCCGCAGCCTGTTCATCATGCTCAGCGTCACCCAACTGGTCCTGCTAGGCTTCGTGGTGCCGGGCCTCACCGCCGGCGTCATCAGCGGGGAACGGGAGCGGCAGACCTTGAATGTACTGCTGACCACCCGGCTCACCCCCCGGCAGATCATCTGGAGCAAGCTGGTTTCTGCCTGCGCCTTTGTGGTGCTGCTGGTGGTGGCCACCCTGCCCCTATACAGCATCGTTTTTATGTACGGCGGCATCGCCCCGGCACAGGTGCTGGGGGTTTTCGGCTTCTACCTGGTGACCATCTTTCTCTTTGGCTGCATAGGCGTGGCCTGCTCTTCTTTCTTTAAAAGAACGGGCGTAAGTACCGTCACGACCTACGGCCTGGCCTTCGCCCTGGCGGCGGGCACCGGTTTTCTGGCGGTGTTTCTGCATGAAATGAACCGGCTGCAGGCCCGGGGAGGTATAAGCCCGGAAACCTGGCACCCGGCCTTTCTGGCCTGGGTGGTGGAATTTTTACAGGACATCAACCCCGTTTTTGTTTTAATGCAGATCCTGGGAGAAAATGGGATTCCCACGGGGGTAAATTTCGGCCTGCCCGGCTGGGCCGTTTACACCCTGGTCTCCCTGGCCGCCGGCGTCCTGCTGTTGCACTGGAGCGCCCGCCTGCTTTTGCCCGGGGGGAAAAGGAGGCGAATCACCATGGATGTTTAAGCATCAGCGGCCAAAGAAAAATCTGGCCGGATCAATGTAATTTACGCGTTACATTCCCCGTTCCAAACAGTCCATATAACTGAACCCAAAATTTTATCCTTTAAAGGAGGAGATGCAGGTGAAAAAAGTGCAGGGTATGGCCGCCGCTGTGCTGGCCGCCGGCATGCTGCTGGCTTCCCCGGTTTGGGCGGCGGAAAAACCGGCGTCCGTTGTTCAAGCAACGGGCGTCGGTGGCGGAGTACGGACGGTAGCGCCACAGGGGATAACGGAAGCACAAAAATTGGTGCTCACCGCAGCCCAGAAACAGGCCCTGGAAAAGGTTTACCATGCTGTACCGGAACTGAAAGAACTGTCCGTGCAGGATGTAGCGGACGAAGGTGGCAAAGCCTGGTTCGTAATGCTGGGTAACCGTACCCCGGGCACGGACGGGGGTATCCAGGGCGCCTACGCTTACCTCACCTTTGACACCGCCACGGGAGAACTGCTCAGTTACAACTTCCAGAACCCGGCCTGGGCCTCGGAAAAGGTTCCCTCCCCCGCCCTGGCCAGGGAAAAGGCGGCGGCCTTTGCCCGGCAGATCCTGGGGGACAAAATAAAGGACTATGTACAGGGTGACGATATGGGCTTTGGCGGTGGAGGCAGCGCTGATGAAAAAGGCAATAAAATCTACTGGGCCGAAGCCAACGTACCCTACTACCGGCTGGTCAATGGAGTTCCCCTTATGAACAACAGCGGCTTTAGGGTGGGGGTGGACGTTTTCGGCCACATCATCAACTTCTACCGGCAAAGGGAAGAAGGAATTGATCAGGCCAAATTCCCCGATCCTTCCAGGGCCGTAACCCGGGAAGAAGCGGAAAAGGCCTTTGCCGGGATGCTGGAAATGAAACTTTTTTATCTTGAACATCAACCTTTTTATGGTGTGTTTAAACCGGAAAAGGGCGAAACCGGGCCGGCACTGGTTTATGCGCCTGCATCCCTGGCCCCCATCGATGCCCTGACGGGGAAACCCCTGGCCGAATTCCTGCCCTCCCTTCCCAAATCCCAGCGCATCACCCTGCAGGGCGAGGGCCGACAATTGATCGCCAGGACGCCGGAAGAAGCCGCCAAGCTGCTGACAGAAACATTTGGCCTTGACCTGACGGGCATGCAGTTTCACGGAGCCAGCGATGTGGAATCTTTTAATGATCGGGAGATCAAACAGAAAAGTTATACCTGGAGCACCATACCTCAAAAAGGGGCGGACGGCAAACCAGTGTTGCGCCAGGCGCGCTATGTGCACCTGATCACCAATGCCAGCACCGGAGAGGTTATAAGCTATAACCTCCAGGACGAATCCGGACGCGGCCAGAAAGCTACTGTTTCCCGGGAAGCCGCCCAGAACACGGCGGTGCAATTCCTGCAAAAATACCTGCCAGCAGGGCCGGCAGAGCTGGAAATGCAGGTGTACCCGGAGGTAGAAGAAAGGATTCCCGCCTGGGTAGACAAGAGCAAGCTGAAAGATCAGGAACGCCCCCTACCGGTAATCTCGTTTACCTTTAACCAGGTCCACCAGGGCGTGCCGGTTATGGACCGTGCCTTCTCTGTACGGGTAGACGCCCTGAGCGGGAAGATCGTTGGCTTTCACAACGGCATAAGTGGTGCGCCCGTTCCCCTGCCTGACAACCGGAACGTGGTGCCGGCCGAAACGGCCAAAGCCGAGTTTTTAAAACAGCATCCCCTGAAGCTGGTTTACATCTGGCCCGAGTATTTTGACCAGAAAGCCCCCTCCCCCTACCTCGTCTATATCCCGGCTCCCGGGCCCGACTTTTATTATGTGGATGCCTTTACCGGGAAAACAGTACAGCCGGAAAACAAGTAACGCTTAAATTATTGGGCGTCAAACACAGTGCCGGCAGAAAGACAGGTGGGCATACATGTATATAAGTTGAACCGGCCAAATACAATGTAATCACGTGCCCGCTCAATAATTGGAGTTCTACCTACGACTTCATAAAGGAACAGTGGGACCAGTTCAAGAGCGCGGCGGAGCTGGAGAAGCAGGGCTATGAAGAAATGCGCCAGTTGGTAGAGAAGTAAGCAAAAGGGGAGGCTTCTCTTAGGGGAGGAGCTTCCCCTTGTAACCTGCGACATAGAGGGTAAACTTCGGCTGCCATAACGCCGGCACTTCAAGTAGAAGGCCTGCCACTTAATTAGTGGGATATAACCGGATCACCATAGTTACCTTTCCTGCTCCCTGCTCCTGTGTTAAAATTAGGAACGAATTACCACAAAAAAAGAGCAGGTGATGGTCAGGCATGAAGGTATCGCTGCGTATAGTTGTCATCCTTTTATTCTTGTTGCTGATCCCGCCAGCAGCCGCCTGGGCCGACCCCTGGCAGGACTACCAGCGCGCCGGGGAACTGGAGGCCGGTGACCCGGCCACGGCCGAAAGCCTCTACCGCAACGCCGCCGCTGCTTTTGAGGCCAGCGGCGACCTGCTCAACGCCGGTCTGGCCTGGCAGAAGATCTTCCGCCTCTGCGACCGCCAGGGGAAACTGGGCGAGGCCGGGGCCGCCTACGTGAAGGAGGTCGCCCTCTTTCAGCAGGCGGGGAAACCTGACTGGGCCTGGGAGGATACGGCCCGGGGCGAAAGCCTGAAATCGGTGCTGCGCCTCTTTATCCCGGTGCCGGACCCTGGGCGGATAACCCTGGCTAAATTTGAGCCGGCTGCCGGTGTCTACCTGGGCCTTTACGAAGAGCGGGGGCCTGCCGGGAACGACTACAACCGGGTCAAAGACCTTTACGGTCGCCAGCACGCCCTCTATTTAGGCTACGGCCACATCTACGGGCCGGGCAACTTTGTTTTACCCCGGGATGCGATGGAGAAAGCCCGGCAGGTGCCCGGCGCGGGCCTGGTCTTGGCCCTGGAGCCCAACGGCGGCCTGGGGGGCCTGCGGGAGGAGGACCTGACAGCCATCGCCCGGGAGCTCGCCGCCGTTAAAATCCCTGTTTTTCTCCGATTCGCCTCGGAAATGAACATGGAGGGCACCAACGCCTGGCATGGCGACCCCGCTGCCTACGTCTCCTGGTTTCGCCGGGCGGCTACCATAATGCGCCGGGAAGCCCCCAACGTGGCCATGGTCTGGAACCCCTTTGATATCGTCCAGCCGGAGGGGGTCAAAGCCGCGGCCCTGGAGTATTACCCAGGCGATGACTATGTCGACTGGGTGGGCGTCAACTTCTACAGCGACTACTACCTGAGCGGCCGCGCCGACCAGCCGGGAGCTGGACTTGATCCCCTGCAACGCCTGGACTACTGGTACCGCATTTTCGCCGGCAGCAAGCCCCTGATGGTGGGCGAGTTCGGCATTGCCCACACGGTGTTGAGCCCCGGCCGGGCCGATGTCAGCCGCTGGGCCGCCTTCAACATTCGTAAATTCTACCGCACCCTGCCCCTCCTCTACCCGCGGGTCAAGGCTGTGGTCTACTTTGATCTCAACGAAAGCGACCCCCTCTACACCCAGGCGAAGGTGAGCGATTACCGCCTGGACGACAACCCGGAGGTTTTGACCGCCTACCGGGAGGCCATCGCCGGCCCCCACTACCTGGAACAGGTCGGCCAGGAGGCACCCGGAACCTACCGGGAACTCGAGGACCACATGGCCATCCGGGGGGCAGTCACCCTAGGGGCCGCCGTCAAGCTTTACGACCCCTTCATCAGCAGGGTGGAATATTACTTAAATGGCGAGCTTCTGGGTAGCCCTACCAGCCCGCCCTACCAGTTGACCATTGACTTCAATCGCCTGCCCGGTGAAGGGAGCCTCATAGTTAAGGCCTATGACAGCCAGGGCCGGGAAGCAGTGAGCCGCGCCTTTACTATTTATGGAAGCGCCGTGCCGGTGGCCATCTTTACCCTGGGGCAAAAAAGTTACAGCAGCAACGGCCAGGTGCAAGAGATGGATGTCGCACCTCTGCTGGAAAACGGCCGTACCTACGTCCCCCTGCGCTACCTGGCCCTGGCCCTGGGTGTTCCCGAGGCGGGGATTGGCTGGGACCCCGCCAGCCAAACGGTGACTTTGAGCAGCGCCGGCCATATCCTGAAGTTTTATCCCGGCCGCGCGGAAATGGAACGCGACGGCCGCCGGGAAACCCTGGATGTAGCCCCCCTGAACCGTTACGATCGGGTTTTCCTCCCGGCCCGCTATGTCGCCGAGGCCCTGGGGTACAAGGTCCACTGGTCAGAAACCAGGCAGCAGGTGCTGGTCACCAGGGAATAGCGGGGTTGCCTTCGTACGACGCCCTTCTAAAGAACAATTAGGATAGCATGAAAGCTTATTATTGACAGTTGTTATCCCTTTTGCTATTATGGGGGCGAAAAGTAAATATGGTAGTGGCCTGTATAATTGGGGGAATAGGGCTCCCAAGTTTCTACCGGGCAACCGTAAATTGCCCTGGCTACAGCCTGAAAGTGTACCTCAGGGTTCCGCGCGAAGGTTATTTCGCGGCCAGGTCCGAGTGGTACAGGCACTTTCGTGCTACACCGGAGGGATAAAAACCCAGGCGGGTAGGTTTCAGTGTTGCATGACCTACCCCGGCCTGGGTTCTTTAGTTTAGTTTGCCGGCCGGCAAGAGGGAATTTAAATTGTGCTTTATGATCCTTATGTTCAGAAATCGGAGTGAAAGCGGAGAGAAAGTGGGGAGAAGCCGGCGGGGAGAGTTAAATTATATTTAAATACAGGCCGGTAGCAAAAAGGATAAAGGGGGCTGATAAAATAAATGCTAAAATATAAGGAAGGAGAAGAAATTTGATGAACCTGGCACATGTTGGTATCGTTATGGGTAGCGACTCCGATTTGCCGGTTATGGCCCAGGCCGCAAGCTTCTTGGAGCGCTTCCAGATTCCTTATGAAGTAAGGATTCTGTCCGCCCACCGCTCGCCCGATGCTGCCCTGGAATACGCCCGCAATGCAGCCGGCCGGGGGCTCAAAGTCCTCATCGCCGGCGCCGGCGGGGCGGCCCACCTGGCCGGTGTCCTGGCAGCCGTGACCACCCTGCCGGTCATTGGCGTTCCAATCAAGACGGCGGCCCTGGGCGGGGTGGACTCCCTCTACGCCATGGTACAGATGCCTAAAGGCATCCCGGTGGCCACCGTGGCCATAGACGGGGCGGCCAATGCCGCAATACTTGCGGCCCAGATCCTCGCCGTCCACGACCCGCAGCTAAAGGCGCGCCTGGCGGCCTATAAAGCAGAGCTGGCCCGCGAAGTGGCGGCCCGGGATGCTAAGCTGGCGCAGCTGGGCATCGAGGGTTATTTACGGGAGGGGAAAAAATGATTGCACGCTACACCTTGCCGGAAATGGGGAAAATTTGGGAACAAGAACACAAATTCCGCACCTGGCTGGCTATTGAGATCTATGCCTGCGAAGCCTGGGCCGAGCTCGGCCAGATCCCGCCGGCCGCCCTGGAAGAGATCAAGGCCAAGGCCGATTTTGACATTGACCGGATCAATGAAATTGAAGCCACCACCCGCCATGACGTCCTGGCCTTTCTCACTGCCGTTGCGGAGAAGGTGGGTGACGCCTCCAAGTATATTCACCTGGGCATGACCTCCTCCGACGTCCTGGACACGGCCCTGGCGGTGCAGATGCGGGACGCCGCCGACCTGCTCCTCAGACGCCTGTGGGAACTGCGGGCCGAACTGGTCAAAAAGGCCCGCGAACATAAATACACCCTGATGATCGGCCGCACTCACGGTGTCCACGCCGAGCCCACCACCTTTGGCCTGAAAATGGCCCTCTGGGTCATGGAGGTAGACCGGCATATAACCAGGCTGGAACAGGCCAGGGAAATGATCAGTGTCGGCAAGATATCCGGCGCCGTCGGCACCTTTGCCAATATCAATCCCCGGGTGGAAGAGCACGTCTGCCGGCGCCTGGGTCTTAAACCGGCCAGCGTTTCCACCCAGATCATCCAGCGCGACCGTCACGCCCAGTTCCTGGCCACCCTGGCCGTCATCGGCAGTTCCCTGGAGAAAATGGCCACGGAAATCCGCAACCTCCAGAGGACAGATATTTTAGAAGTTGAAGAGCCCTTTGCTCAAGGGCAGAAGGGTTCCTCGGCCATGCCCCATAAGCGCAACCCCATCATGTGCGAGCGGGTGGCGGGCCTGGCCAGGGTGTTGCGGGGCAATGCCCTGGCGGCCATGGAAAATATCGCCCTCTGGCACGAGCGGGATCTCACCCATTCCTCCGTCGAGCGGGTGATTATTCCCGATAGCACCATCCTGCTGGACTACATGCTGGTCAAATTCACCGAGATGATAGCCGGCCTCAATGTCTACCCGGAGAATATGCGCCGGAATCTTGAAGCCACCCACGGCCTGGTCTTTTCCCAGCGGCTCCTCCTGGCCCTGGTGAACAAAGGCGTCCTGCGGGAGACAGCCTACGCCTGGGTGCAGCGCAATGCCATGCAGGCCTGGCAGACACGCCAGCCCTTTAAAGAACTGGTCTTAAAGGACCAGGATATTACGAGCCGCCTGGACCCGAAGGAGATTGAGGCTTTATTTGATTACGACTACCACCTGCGCCACGTGGACTACATCTTCCGCCGCGCGGGATTGGAGTAATTCCAGGCCGGGGCCGACGGGCGAGAAGCGGAGCCCCTCATGGCAGCGAAACGCAACCATCGAAAGCATGAAAATTCCGGGTGGGTTTTATCTAAAGCGAAGGACTTGGTCCGAGCAAAGACAAAGCCAGTGCGGTAAAATTATTTTTGTAAGGAAGGGATTAGCATGCCGGTTAAGAGTGAACTATTATATGAAGGTAAAGCCAAGCGGGTCTACCGCACGGGTGACCCCGACCGGTACCTGGTAGAATTCAAGGACGACGCCACGGCCTTTGACGGCCTGAAAAAAGGCACCATTGCCCGCAAGGGCGAGATCAATGCCCGTCTGTCGGCCCTGTTTTTCCAGGTGCTTTCCCGCCGGGGCGTCCCCACCCATTTTATTGAACAGACTGGTCCCCGGGAACTCCTGGTGCGGGCGGTAGAAATCATCCCAGTAGAAGTGGTGGCCCGGAACATTGCTGCCGGTAGCCTGGCCAAACGCCTGGGCCTGGCGGAAGGGACACCCCTCAAGCGCCCGGTGCTGGAGTTTTATTATAAATCCGATGCCCTCCATGACCCCATGATTAATAACTACCACATTGCCGCCCTGGAGCTGGCCACCGACACCCAGATTAAAGAAATGGAAAGCTACGCCTGGAAGGTTAATGAGCTGCTGACGGAATTCTTGCAACCAGCCGACCTGGTCCTGGTGGACTTCAAGCTGGAGTTTGGCCTTTTCCACGGCCATGTCCTCCTGGCCGATGAGATTTCCCCCGACACCTGCCGCTTCTGGGACGGCACCAGCGGGGAAAAACTGGACAAGGACCGCTTCCGCCGCGACCTGGGCGGCGTCGAAGACGCCTATGAAGAAGTGTTAAGCCGGGTGGAAAAGTTGCTGCAATAAATTTGGAGGGACGATAATTATGCTCCTGGCTAAAATTTACGTTACCTTAAAGCCCGGCGTCCTCGACCCCCAGGGTGAGGCTGTCATGGGCGGCCTCAAAGCCATGGGGTATGAGGGGGTAACTGCGGTGCGCGTCGGTAAATACCTGGAAGTGCAGCTGGACCTGGATGACCGGCAGGAAGCCGGGCGGCAGGTAGAGGAGATGTGCCGGCGGCTCCTGGCCAACCCGGTGATCGAACAGTACCGCTATACACTGGAAGAACCAGCTGGCCTATCCACGGAGGAGTCGCCCAGGGGGTGACGCCCACGCCGGGGAACGCTTACAATTTGCCTGGGCGTTAGGGCGGGGATATGTCCTACCAGAAGGCACCATTTATGGTAGAATCCTATTTTGGAGGAACAACCATGAAGTTCGGCGTTATCGTCTTTCCCGGCTCCAACTGCGACCAGGATGTTTACCACGTCCTGGGGGCGGTCCTGGGCCAGCCGGTGGACTACCTCTGGCATGGCGATACCGATGTGGCGGGTTACGACTGCCTGGTGCTGCCCGGCGGCTTTTCCTACGGCGATTACCTCCGGGCCGGGGCCATTGCCCGCTTTGCCCCCATTATGCCGGCAGTCATTGACTTTGCCAGGTCCGGCGGCCTGGTGCTGGGCATCTGCAACGGCTTCCAGATCCTCCTGGAGGCCGGTCTCCTGCCGGGGGCCATGCGGCGCAATGACTGCCTCCAGTTCCGCTGTCAGTGGACCTATTTAAGGGTGGAAAATAACGCCACCCCCTTTACCAACCGCTTCCGGGAGGGCCAGGTCATCCGCATTCCCATTGCCCACGGTGAAGGCAACTATTATGCCGACGCCGCCACCCTGGCCGAATTGGAGGCTAACCGGCAGATTATCTTTCGCTACTGCGCTCCGGACGGAGAAGTGACGCCGGCGGCCAATCCCAACGGTTCGGTGGGCAATATCGCCGGCATTATTAACCGGGAGGGCAATATCCTGGGCATGATGCCCCACCCGGAACGCTGTGCCGAAAGCCTTCTGGGCGGTACCGACGGACGGGAGCTTTTTGCTTCCATAGTTGACTGGTGGCAGAGGGGGGAGCGCCTTGGAGCCTGAAGTTTACCGGCAGATGGGCCTCACGGACGAGGAATTTGAACGTATTAAAGAAATCCTGGGCCGCGAGCCCAATTATGTGGAAGTGGGCATGTTTGCCGTCATGTGGTCGGAGCACTGCGGCTACAAACACTCCCGGCCGGTGTTAAAGCTATTTCCTACGAAAGCCCCCTGGGTTCTCCAGGGGCCGGGGGAAAACGCCGGCATTATCGACATCGGCGACGGCCAGGCGGTAGTCTTTAAAATCGAAAGCCACAACCACCCTTCGGCCATTGAGCCCTTCCAGGGAGCGGCCACCGGCGTGGGGGGTATCGTGCGCGATATCTTTGCCATGGGGGCGCGGCCTATTGCAGTCCTGGACTCCCTCCGCTTCGGCCCCCTGGATGACCCGCGTACCCGTTACCTCATGGGCGGCGTGGTGGCCGGCATTGCCTTTTACGGCAACTGCCTGGGCCTGCCCACGGTGGCTGGGGAAGTCTACTTCGATCCTTCTTATACCGGCAACCCCCTGGTCAACGCCATGGCCGTGGGCCTTATTGAGCAAAAAGATATCCGCCGCGGCCGCGCCGCCGGGGTGGGCAATGCCGTCATGCTGGTGGGCGCCCGCACCGGCCGCGACGGCATCCACGGTGCCACCTTTGCCTCTGAGGAATTGAGCGAGGCTTCCGAGGAACGCCGGCCCTCCGTCCAGGTAGGGGACCCCTTCCGGGAGAAGCTCCTCATCGAAGCCTGCCTGGATATTATTAAAGAAGATTTAATCATTGGCATGCAGGATATGGGCGCGGCGGGGATTACCAGCTCTTCCTGTGAAATGGCGGCCCGGGCCGGGACGGGTATGGAAATCGACGTCGCCCTGGTGCCCCGGCGGGAGGAGGGCATGACCCCCTATGAGGTGATGCTTTCGGAGTCCCAGGAACGCATGCTCCTGGTGCCCAAAAAAGGTGCTGAAGCAAGGGTCCAGGCCATCTGCCGGCGCTGGGGCCTGGAGGCGGTGGTTATCGGCCGGGTGACGGACGACGGTATCATGCGCATTAAAGAGGGCGGCCGGGTGGTGGCCGAGGTACCGGCCCGGGCCTTAACGGACCAGTGCCCAGTCTACGAGGTGGAACGGCGCCGGCCTGCTTACCTGGATAAATTACAGCATGTGGACCTCAGCCACCTGCCGGAGCCGGGAGATTACGGGGAAGTGCTCTTAAAACTCCTGGCGGCACCAAATATAGCCAGCAAAGAATGGGTTTACCGCCAGTACGACTACATGGTGCGCACGGACACGGTGGCCGGCCCTGGCGGCGATGCTGCGGTTTTAAGGATTAAGGGAACCGGCAAGGGCCTGGCCCTGACGGTGGACGGTAACGGCCGCTACTGCTACCTGGACCCGGAAACGGGCGGGGCCATTGCCGTGGCTGAAGCAGCCCGCAATCTCTCCTGTGTAGGCGCCCGTCCCCTGGGCCTTACTGATTGCCTGAACTTCGGCAATCCCGAAAAGCCGGAAGTCGCCTGGCAGTTCTACCAGGCCGTAACCGGTATGAGCCGGGCCTGCGAGGCCTTGCAGACGCCGGTAACGGGAGGCAACGTTAGTTTCTACAATGAAACAGAAGGGGAGGCCATCTATCCCACGCCGGTGGTGGGTATGGTGGGTCTCATCACTGATATTGAAAAACGCTGCGCTTTGGCCTGGCGCCGGGAGGATGATGTCCTCATTCTCCTGGGAGAAACCTGCCCGGAGATAGGCGGCAGCGAATACCTGGCCGTTGTCCACGGTCTGGTGGCCGGGCGGCCGCCGGGCCTTAACCTGGAACGGGAAGCCGCCGTCCAGGAAGTTGTGCGGCAGGCCATCGCCGCCGGGCTGGTGACGGCGGCCCACGATTGCGCCGAAGGGGGCCTGGCCGTGGCCCTGGCTGAAAGTGCCCTGGCCGGCGGGTTGGGCGCCGTGGTGGAACTGGCAAGCAGTCTCCGGCCGGATTACCTCCTCTTCAGCGAAAGCCAGTCGCGGGTGTTGCTGGCGGTCCCGCCGGCAGCCCGGGACAGGGTGCTGGCCATGGCCCGGGAGAAGGGCCTGCCGGCGGCGGTCATCGGCCGTACTGCCGGCCGGGCCCTGGCGGTAAGGGTAAACGGCAGGACGGTGTTTAATCTCAGCCTGGGGGAGATGGAGAAGCAATGGCGGGAGAGCATACCGGCTTTGATGGCCCGGTGAGGGAAAGGGATCTATCCCGGGACCGGTCGCCCTGGCATGAAGAGTGCGGCATCTTCGGCATCTATGCCCCGGGCAAGGATGTGGCCCGCCTGGCCTATTATGGCCTCTTCGCCCTGCAGCACCGGGGCCAGGAGAGCGCCGGGATTGCCGTAGCCGACGGCCGCCATATTGCCGTCCACAAGGGCATGGGGCTGGTGGCGGAGGTTTTTAACCAGGACAACCTCCGGGCTTTAAAGGGCAACCTGGCCATCGGCCATGTGCGCTATTCTACTACCGGGGCGAGTTCCCTGGTCAATGCCCAGCCCCTGGTTTTCCGCTACCTCAGGGGTATGGTGGCCATTGCCCATAACGGGAACCTGACCAATGCCAACCGGCTGAGGCGGGAGCTGGGAGCCAGGGGCTCCATCTTCCAGTCTTCTACTGACAGCGAAGTTATTGTCAATCTTATCGCCCGCTACAGCCAGGAGCCCATTGAGGCGGCCCTGCGCCGCTGCCAGGACGAGCTGGAGGGCGCCTATTCCCTGGTGGTGATGACCGAGGAAAAGCTCATTGGTGTCCGCGATCCCTTTGGCGTCCGGCCTCTGTGCCTGGGGAAAATGGGGGAGGCCTGGGTGCTGGCCTCCGAGTCCTGCGCCCTGGATACCGTGGGCGCCGCTTTTTGCCGTGACATTGAGCCCGGGGAAATTGTCGTCATCGACAGCCAGGGGGTGCGCTCCATCCAGGGACGGCGGGCGCCCCACAGCGCCCACTGCATTTTTGAATACGTCTACTTTGCCCGGCCCGACAGCATCCTGGACGGTGAGACCGTCAACCTGGTGCGGCGGGAGCTGGGCCGCAATCTGGCCCGGGAGTACCGGGTGGCGGCCGATGTGGTGATCCCGGTGCCGGATTCCGGCATTGCCGCCGCCGCCGGTTACGCCGAGGCGGCGGGTTTACCCTTTATCGAAGGGTTGATGAAAAACCGCTATGTGGGCCGGACCTTCATCCAGCCCACCCAGGAGATGCGCGACCTGGGCGTGCGCTTGAAACTCAATCCCATCAAGTCAATTCTGAAAGATAAACGGGTTATTATCATCGATGATTCCATTGTCCGGGGGACTACCAGCCGCCGCATTGTGGCAATGGTGCGCCAGGCCGGGGTGCGGGAGGTTCACCTGCTGGCGGCCTCGCCGCCGGTCTTATACCCCTGTTATTATGGCATCGATACCAGCGCCCGGGGCGAGCTCATTGCCGCCCGGTATTCCCTGGAAGACATCCGGCGCCACGTTGGGGCCGACAGCCTCTATTACCTGAGCCTGGAGGGGCTGTTCCGTTCCGTAAGCCGGGGGGCCGAAAATTTCTGCGCCGCCTGCTTTTCCGGCCGCTATCCCATCCCCATCCCCTCCCCGGAGGAGGCGTCCAAGTACAGCCTGGAAGGAGGTGCATAATAGTGGCTGGCGAAGGCCTGACCTATGCTGCCGCCGGGGTGGATATTGCCGCCGGCAACCGTGCCGTAGAGTTGATGCAGGAGCATGTCCGCCGGACCTTCCGGCCGGGGGTCCTGGGGGACCTGGGCGGTTTCGGCGGTCTTTTTGCCCTGGAACCGGGCCGTTACCGGCAGCCGGTGCTGGTGGCGGGCACGGACGGGGTAGGGACGAAGCTGAAGATAGCCTTCCTCATGGACCGCCACGATACCGTCGGCATCGACGCAGTGGCCATGTGCGTCAACGATATCCTGGTCCAGGGGGCCGAGCCCCTCTTCTTCCTGGACTACCTGGCGGTAGGGAAAATGGTGCCGGAAAAAGTGGCCCAAATCGTCGCCGGGGTGGCCGAAGGTTGCCGCCGGGCCGGCTGCGCCCTGATCGGGGGCGAGACGGCCGAGATGCCCGGCTTTTACCCGGAGGATGAATACGACCTGGCCGGTTTCGCCGTCGGCGTCGTGGAGCGGGAGGAGCTCCTGGACGGCAGCCGCATCCGGCCCGGCCAGGTGGTCCTGGGCCTGGCCTCCAGCGGCCTGCACTCCAACGGCTTTTCCCTGGCCCGCCGGGTTTTGCTGGCGGAAGCCGGTTACACCCTGGACCGGCAGTTGCCGGAACTGGGCCGGGCCCTGGGGGAAGAATTGCTGGAGCCGACCCGTATATATGCAGCCTCTCTGTTGCCATTACTAAAAGAAGGATTAATCAAGGGCCTGGCCCACATCACCGGCGGCGGCCTGGTGGAAAACCCGCCGCGCATCCTGCCGCAAGGTTTAAGCATGCGCCTGGACCGGCGCAGCTGGCCGGTACCGCCCGTTTTCCGCCTCATCCAGGAGAACGGCAAGGTGCCGGAACCGGAGATGTACCGCACCTTCAATATGGGCCTGGGTATGCTGGCGGTGGTCGCGGCCGGTGACGCTGACAGGGTAAAGGCGCGATTAGAGGCCGCCGGGGAAGAGGTTTTTGTGGCCGGCGAGATAATACCCGGCCGGGGAGAAGTGGAATTTGTGCCGGATCTTATATAGTTAGTCTATTGAGGGCCCGGGTATATCCCGGAAGTCGCGATTAGGGGAGGCCCGGTGACAAAGTTATTTCCGGAGGAAAGAGTATGGCTGCTGCATTACCTTTACCCATCGGCATCCTGGTTTCCGGCCGGGGCAGTAACATGGAGGCCATTGCCGACGCTATAGCTGCCGGCCGCGTTCCCGCCCGCATCCAGGTGGTCATCAGCGACCGCCCGGAAGCCCGCGCTCTGGAACTGGCCCGGCAGCGGGGACTCAAGGCCTGTTGCCTCGTACCCCGGGAATACCCATCCCGCCAGGCCTATGACCGGGCCCTGGCGGCGGTCTTAAAAAAAGAGGGGGTAAAGCTGGTAGTCCTGGCCGGCTTTATGCGGCTCCTCAGCCAGGATTTTCTCGATCAGTTTCCGGGGGCGGTAATCAACATTCACCCGGCCCTGCTGCCGGCCTTTCCCGGCCTCAACGCCCAGCGCCAGGCCTGGGAATACGGTGTCAAGTTTTCCGGCTGCACCGTCCACTTTGTTGACGCCGGCACCGATACGGGCCCCATCATCGCCCAGGCGGTGGTACCGGTAAAGGACGACGACACCCCGGAAACCCTGGCGGCCCGCATCCTGGTGGAAGAACACCGCCTTTACCCCGAGGTTATCAAATGGCTGGCCGAAGGCAGGGTTACCCTCCACGGCCGGCGGGTCGCAGTGAAAATTTGAAGGAGCCGCTCATGGCGGCAAGTCGAGTTATTTCATAGGAGGCGAGCTATACATATGCCGAAAAGGGCGCTTCTTAGTGTTTCCGACAAGACCGGCCTGGTGGATCTGGCTAGGGGGCTGGTAGAGCTGGGATGGGAGCTTATTTCTACCGGCGGTACCGCCCGCACCTTGACCGCAGCCGGTTTGCCCGTTACCGAAGTCGCAGCCGTTACCGGTTTTCCTGAGATCCTTGACGGCCGTGTCAAAACCCTCCACCCTAAAATCCATGGGGGTATCCTGGCCCGGCCGACGCCGGAACACCTGGATCAGCTCCAGGAGCAGGGCATCCAGCCCATTGACCTGGTGGTGGTCAACCTCTACCCCTTCCGGGAAACCATTGCCCGGCCAGGGGTAACGCCGGAGGAGGCTATCGAGAACATCGACATCGGCGGCCCAACGATGGTCCGGGCAGCAGCCAAGAATCACGAGAGAGTGGCGGTGGTCGTTGACCCGGCCAGCTACAGCGAGGTGCTGGCCGAACTGCGGGAGAAGGGGAATTTAAGCCCGGCCACCCGGCGGCGCCTGGCGGCGGCGGCCTTCGCCCACACAGCTGCTTACGATGCGGCCATCGCCGCCTATTTCCAGCGCCTTATCCGCAATGAAGAGCCTTTTCCTGTTCACTTTATCCTCAGCGGCGAGAAGGTCCAGGACCTTCGTTATGGTGAGAATCCTCACCAGCAGGCCGCTTTTTATCGTTTGCCCGCCGTACCCCCCGGCAGCCTGGCCGGGGCGCGGCAGCTCCAGGGCAAGGAGCTTTCTTACAACAACCTCATGGACCTGGACGCTGCCTGGAACCTGGCCTCTGACTTTAAAGAGCCGGTAGCGGCTATCATCAAGCACACCAATCCCTGCGGCGTAGCCCGGGCTACAACTCCATCCCAGGCCTACCGCCTGGCCTACGCGGCCGATCCTGTTTCCGCCTTTGGCGGCATCGTAGCCCTGAACCGGACGGTGGATGCCGCTACAGCCAGGGAAATGACGGAGATATTCCTGGAAGCTGTCATCGCCCCTGATTTTACCCCGGAAGCCCTGGAAATCCTTAAAGGGAAACCCAACCTGCGCTTGCTTGCCGCAGGCGAGAGGGCTGCCTACCGCGTCCAGGAATACCAGGTAAGGCCCGTCAGCGGCGGCTTCCTGGTCCAGGAGCCGGATTACCATGTCCTCGACCCCGAGCGCCTCAAGGTAGTAACGACCCGTAAACCTGAAGCCAGGGAGATGGAGGATTTACTCTTTGCCTGGCAGGTGGTGAAGCACGTCAAGTCCAACGCCATTGTGGTGGCTAAGGACGGCGTTACTTTGGGCATTGGTGCCGGCCAGATGAACCGGGTTGGTGCAGCGCGCATAGCTCTGGAGCAGGCCGGGGCCGGGGCGAAAGGGGCTGTTCTCGCTTCTGATGCCTTCTTCCCCTTCAGCGACACAGTGGAACTGGCAGCTAAGGCCGGGATCACGGCCATCATCCAGCCCGGCGGCTCCGTCCGCGACGAAGAGTCCATTAAGGCGGCCGATGCCGCCCGTATAGCCATGGTCTTTACCGGCATACGTCATTTCCGGCATTAAGGGGAGGGCACGGCAAAATGCGTATTCTGGTAGTCGGCGGCGGCGGTCGGGAACACGCCCTGGTGTGGAAGATTGCCCGGAGTCCCCTGGTTACAGAAATCTATTGCGCGCCTGGCAATGCCGGGATAGCCGGGCTGGCCACCTGCGTGCCCGTTGCCGCCGGTGACATTGAGGGGCTTTTGGCCTTCGCCCGCCGGGCAGGCATCGATCTTACCGTGGTGGGTCCCGAAGCACCCCTGGTGGCCGGCATTGTCGATGCCTTCCAGGCCGCAGGGTTACCTGTTTTTGGCCCCTCCCGGGCGGCGGCCCGGCTGGAAGGGAGCAAGATTTTTGCCAAAGAGTTAATGCAGGCGGCGGGCATCCCCACGGCCCGCCATGCCGCCTTTATGGAGGCCGGGGCGGCCCTGGCCTACCTGGAGGAACATCCCGGCCCGGTGGTCGTCAAGGCCGACGGCCTGGCCGCCGGTAAAGGGGTGGTGGTGGCTCCGGACACGGCCACGGCCAGGGAAGCAGTAACGGCCATGTTCGGCGGCCGGTTTGGCCCTGCCGGGCAGCGGGTGATTATTGAAGAGCACCTGGAAGGCGAAGAGGTCAGCATCCTGGCCCTCTGCGACGGGGAAACGGTGATCCCCCTCTTGCCTTCCCAGGACCACAAGCGGGTGGGGGAAGGAGATACCGGCCCCAATACCGGCGGCATGGGCGCCTACGCCCCTGTCCCCTTTTACACTCCGGAAATAGCCGGGGAGGTAGAAGAAAAGATTCTCCGGCCTACAGTCCGGGCTATGGCCGCGGCCGGCTGCCCCTACCGCGGCGTCCTCTACGCCGGGCTGATGCTCACCCGCGAGGGCCCCAAAGTCCTGGAATTTAACTGTCGTTTTGGCGATCCGGAAACCCAGCCGTTGATGCTGCTTTTACAAAGTGACCTGGTGGAACTGATGCTGGCTACCATAAACGGTGAGCTGGCCGGAACAAAGATTGACTGGTACCCGGGGGCGGCAGCCGGGGTGGTCCTGGCGGCAGGCGGTTATCCCGGACCTTATGCCAGGGGTGAAGCCATTACGGGGCTGGAGGCAGTGCCGCCTGGAGTAGAGGTTTTCCACGCCGGTACGGCTCTGGTAGACGGGCAGGTAGTAACTGCCGGGGGACGGGTATTATGTGTTACAGCCCGGGGTGAAGATTTACAGGCCGCCCTGGACCGCGTTTATACCGGTATAAAGGCCATCAATTTTGCGGGCATGCACTACCGCCGCGATATTGGTTACCGGGCCCTGTAAGTTCTTAAAGTTCCGGTACGCCAGGTTTAACTAACCCACGCGGCCCAAGTTAAAACCGGGGCAACCCGGCCGGGGCACCTGAAAGTGCATAAAGTTTCCTCCCCCGGTGAAAGCTAACCAGTGCTGGTATTAACCGGTTTCCACTTAAAGGAGGGAGGAACTTTGCCCGGTCCTTACCGCAAGCCCTTAAGGGCGGCTCTTTTCCGCCGCCGGAAGCCTCCGGGACAGCAGGATAAACAGGGCCAGTCCCAGGGTAGTAAGGCTCAAAAGGCACCTTACCCGCCCCTGGAGGCATACCAGCTCACTGCCGAACTGAAACTCAACCTGGAACAGCTGCAGAGAATCTTTGCCAAATGCAGCGATGTCGTCCACCGCGATTTTTACCTCGGCCAGGCTATTAAAGCAGCCCTTTTTTATATTGACGGCCTGGTCGACAAAAAGCTCATTGAAGATACCCTGATGCGCACCCTGCAGCAGGCACCCCCGCAGCTGGCCCGGGAACTGGCAGACAGAACCCGGGACCTGGCCGCAGTTATGGAAACCATCATGCCCTTGACGGATGTGGCCGTGGTTGATAACATGGGGGCTGTGGTTAAACACGTCCTGGACGGGGATACGGTCCTGCTCCTGGATGGGTATAATAAAGGCCTGGCCTTAAGCACCCGTTCCTGGGAACACCGTACTATTGATGAGCCTATTACCGAGAGTGTGGTCCGGGGCCCGCGGGAAAGCTTCATTGAGAGCTTACGCACTAATACCGCCCTCCTCCGGCGCAGGTTGAAAACTCCGTCCCTCAAAATGGAACTTGTTTGCCTGGGCCGCTATACCATGACCAATATTGTCATCACCTATATTGAAGACCTGGCCGACCCGGCGGTAGTCCGGGAAGTGCGCCAGCGGCTGGAGCGGATTCAAATTGATGGTATCCTGGAAAGCGCCTACATTGAGGAACTTATAGAAGATAACCCCACCTCCCCCTTTCCCCAGATCGATCATACGGAACGGCCGGACAAGGTGGTGGCCGCCCTGCTGGAAGGCCGGGTGGGCATCCTGGTGGATAACACCCCCTTTGCCCTCATTGTCCCGACGCTTTTCGTCCAGTTTATCCAGTCCAGTGAAGACTACTATGAGCGCTATTACCTCTCCAGTTTCTTAAGGCTGGCCCGGTTTGTAGCCCTGAATATAGCCCTCCTCCTGCCGGCGGCCTATGTTGCGGTTAGCACCTTTCACCAGGAAATGCTGCCCACCAACCTCCTGGTCAAGCTGGCTTCCCAGCGGGAAGGGATTCCCTTTCCGGCAGTGGTGGAAGCCATCATGCTGGAATTAACCTTTGAACTCCTGCGGGAAGCCGGGGTGCGCCTGCCCCGGCCGGTAGGCCAGGCATTGAGCATCGTCGGCGCCCTGGTGATTGGAGAAGCGGCCGTGAGCGCCGGGCTGGTTTCGCCGTCAATGGTCATCGTCGTGGCCCTGACGGGCATCAGCTCCTTTGCCATCCCTTCCTTTGCCATGGCCATAACCTTGCGCCTGCTGCGCTTCATCATGCTCATCCTGGCCGGCACCCTGGGTTTCTACGGCATCATGCTGGGCCTGCTGGCCATCCTGGTGCACCTGAACACCCTGCGCTCCTTCGGGGTGCCCTACCTGGCTCCTGTCACTCCCTGGAATTTCAGCGATTTTAAAGACGTCCTGGTCCGGGTACCCCGCTGGGCCATGAACTCCCGGCCCAGCCAGATCGGCTACCGTGACCCGGTACGCCAGGGAGCCGGGCTAAAGCCAACCCCGCCAGCCAGCTCCAATCCCCCGCCGGAGGAGGGCCGGTCCTGAAGATGCGGGAAGAAGGCTATATCAGTCCCCGCCAGGCGGCGGTCCTGCTGTGGTTCGCCGTCCTGCCTACAGCCATCCTCTTTTTGCCGGCTTTGCTGGCTTTGCGGGCGCACCAGGACGCCTGGCTGTCGGTCATAGTGGCCACCCTGGCTGCCGGCGCGGTGGCGCTGGTAGTCTACCTGCTGGCCCAGCGTTTCCCCCACCACACTCTTTTCCAGTACTGCGAGTTGATTTTAGGCCCTGTAACGGGTAAAACGGTGGCCCTGATCTTTGTCCTGGCCTTTTTCCTGCTGGATGCGGTAGTCATCCGGGAATTCAGCGAGTTCCTGGTCACGGCGGTTATGCCGGAAACGCCGGCTTTATTCTTCAGCCTCAGTATCGTTGCCGTGGCCGTCTATGCCGCCCGCAACGGGCTGGAAGTAATTGCCCGGTGCACAGATTTTATCCTACCCTTGATGGTGACCTTTATTGCCATCGTCCTCCTTTTTGCCACGCCGGAAATGGCGCCCCGCAATCTCTTGCCAATCCTGGAAAACGGCTTCCGGCCGGTCCTGGGGGGTGCCCTGGTGAGCTGGAGCTTTCTGGGCCAGATATTCATCCTAGCCGCCTACGGTGCCTTCGTTAACCCACCCCGGGCCCTGAGAGCCAGCCTGATCAGCGGGCTGCTGGGGATAGCCTTTTTCCTCAGCCTGGTGACCATGGGTACAATCCTTGTATTCGGCAGCTGCGAAGCTGCCCGCCTGACCTTTGCCGCTTATGCCCTGGCGCGGGTGGTCTCCCTGGGGCAGTTTTTTGAGCGCATCGAAGCCCTGTTCCTGGCCATCTGGGTAGGGGGAGTATTTATCAAAATAACTATTAACCTTTATGTAGTGGCCCTGGGCCTGGCCACCGTAACCGGGCTTAAGGAGTACCGCCCCCTGGTAGCCCCCCTGGGGGCGTTAAATGTTGCCATGGCTACCCTCCTTTACCGGAACATTAGCGAGATTCGCCACGATCTGCTCCTGGTAGAACCGGGGTGGACCCTAACCTGGCAGCTTATTTTACCCTTATTTTTGCTGGTTATGGCCTGGCTGCGAGGTAAAAGGAGGACGGGGATATGAAGGCCCGGCTGCGTTTAGCCCTGGCCCTTCTTTTACTGGCTCTTATGTTACCAGTGCTTGCGGGCTGCTGGAGCCGCCATGAGATTGAAGAACTGGCCATTGTCATGGCTGTAGCCCTGGATGCTGTCCCCGGGGATCAGGTACGCCTGAGTGTTTATGTCGCTATTCCCCGGACCATAGCCGGAGGCCCGTCCATGGGTGGGGGAGGTGGCGGGGAACCACCCAAAGCAGGGGAAGTTATCAGCGCCACCGGCAGCGACTTTGCCCAGGCGGCCCGCCGGCTGGAAAGTCTGGTGCCGCGGCGTCTTTTATGGGCCCAGAACCGGGTGTTGATTCTTGGTGAGGAGCTGGCCCGGCAGGGGCTTCATTACCTGGACCTCTTTACCCGCGAGCGCCAGATGCGCCTGACGACACCGGTATTGATTACCATGGGTGAAGCGCGCAAGGTGCTGGAACTGCCACCGGGTATTGAATTAATGCCCGGGACGATTTTAACCGGCATCTTGCGCAACCGGACCACCTTTAAGGTAGAATTAAAAGACCTGCTGGCCATGTGGGAAGCGCCGGGAGACAACCCTGTCCTGCCCCAGGTGGTCATGACGCCGACGCCGGAGCAGGAAAGCCGCGAGGTGAGAAGCGATGGTGAAGATAAGGGCCAGAAGGGAGCTTACAAGGAAGAGGGGAAAAAGACGCCCCCCGAGGCCGTAGCCATTAAAGGCGCCGGGGCTTTCCGCGACGACCGTTTGATCGGCTGGCTGGATGAAAGGGAGACCAACGGCCTCATGTGGCTGCGGGGGGAAGTAAGGGAGGGGGTTATTACCGTAACTTTGTCAATACAGACCGGGGGTAATTACCCGGGGCAGGAGCAGGGGCAGAAAATGGGTCAAACTATTACACCGGACCAGGGGCAGGGACAGCCTGCCGGGCCGGTAGAGGGGCAGGGGCAAAACCCTTCCCAGAATCAAGCCCGGGCCAGAACCCAGGGCCAGGCCTCGGTGATTTTTCACCGCGCCTCTACGGAGGTTAAACCCCGGGTTGAAGGCAGCCAGGTAACTTTTAACGTGGAAATCCGGGGCAACTGTGACTTAACGGAAGCTACAGTTAGCCTGAACCCCGACCGGCCGGAACATTTGCTGGCCATTCAGGAGGCTGTCAACAGGGCCGTGGAAGAGCGGGTCCTGGCTGCCGTGCGCAAGGCCCAGCAGGAAATCCGGGCGGACATCTTTGGTCTTGGCGAAACCCTGCACCGCAGCAACGTTCGCTACTGGCGCCAGGTTCAGGACCGCTGGAACGAAGAGTTTACCCGTGCTAAAATCCAGGTTAAGGTGGATTTGTATCTGAACCGGCTGGGAATGACCAACAGGACACCAGGTAAAACCCTGGATATTGGCGGCAAGGGCGCCACTCAGGGCAGTACCAGGTAGGAGTGATGGAATGCTCATTTTAATTATCCTGGCTTTCCTGGTCATCGCTTACCTGGATGCTCCGAAGCTCTGGCAGAAAAAGTACTGGCGGGAACTGGCCGTCATGGGCATTGTCTGGTCCCTGGGCCTGGCCTTAAGCCTGGCCTTGGCTTTAAATTTACCCGTCCCCAGCCCGGCAAAACTTTTAGCCCGGGTTTTTGGCCCGGTGACGGAGTGGCTGTTAAGGTTGATTGGTTGAAAAGAAAGAACGGATTCCTGGGGAGGAAAAAACCGGTGTATGGCGAAGTTGTTAATTAGTCGCGTAGAGGTCTGAACTGGTTTCTGATATAGGGGGGAGGGTATGCTATGGGCCGGGATAAGTTGCAGGACCCCCAGGTTGATGAACTCTTTCGCGCTATTTTAGCCCTGGAGAACCTTGATGAATGTTACCGCTTCTTTGAAGACCTGTGTACTACCGCTGAAATCAAGGCCATGGCCCAGCGCCTGGCCGTGGCCCGCCTCTTGCGCCATGGGGTTACCTATTCGGCCATTGCCGCCGCTACAGGGGCCAGTACAGCCACCATCAGCCGGGTCAAGCGTTTTTTAAACTATGGCGCCGACGGCTACAAGCTCATCCTGGATCGCCTGGATAAAAGGAAGTAATTTAACGCCAGGGATAACCGGCTGGAGATAAAGAGGTTTAATCAGACTTGCCGGCCCCTGGACGTGGCTGGCGGCCTTTGTCAAGGGGACATTCCCGTGTTATTATTACGTTAATACGTTAACATGATAAAGCAGTGGAGTGAAGGTAATGACCGGCAGCTGGAATAATCTCCAGGTACCGGCGGGGGTGCGGGACCTGCTGCCGGCAGAGGCAGCTGCCCTCAGGGAACTGGAGCAGGAACTGGTGGCTTTCTTTCAAAGTTGGGGTTACCAGGAAGTGCTGACCCCGACTTTTGAATTTGTGGAAACCTTCCAGGCCGGTTCTCCGGCCGGGGATGAAGGCAGGCTGTACAAATTTATCGACCGCCAGGGGCGGATCCTCACTTTACGGCCGGAGATGACGGCGCCCATTGCCCGCCTGGTGGCTACATCGTTACGGCGTGAGGCCTTACCCTTACGCCTGTGTTACAGCGCCAGGGTCTTTCGCTATGAAGAACCCCAGGCCGGGCGCCTGCGGGAATTTCACCAGGCCGGGGTGGAGCTTATTGGCGCCGGGGGTGTGGCGGCCGATGGGGAGATTATTGCCCTGGCGGTAGAAACCTTGCTGCAGGCCGGTTTACAGGACTTTCGTTTAGGCATTGGCCAGGTGGCTGTCACCAAGGGGGTACTCCATGACCTGGGCCTGCCCCAGGAGGCGGTGGCGAGGATTAAAGTAGCCCTGGCCGGCAAGGACCTGGTGGGGCTGGAGCGGCTTGTCGACGAGTATAACCTGACGGGGTCGAAAAGGCGGCAGTTGGAACTCCTCGCCACTTTACATGGCGGTAAAGAGGCCCTGGAGGAAGCCCGGGCCAATTTTATCCAGACCGGAGCAGCCGCTGCCCTGGCCGGCCTGGAACGGGTATGGCAGGCGCTGGCAGCTTACGGGCTGGAAAAGTGGCTCTTCATTGACCTGGGTATTTTACGGGATTTTGATTATTACACCGGCATCGTTTTTGAAGGTTATGTACCAGGCCTGGGAGTACCCGTCTGCGGCGGCGGACGTTACGATGGCCTGCTGGGCCAGTTTGGTTACCCCTGCCCGGCCACCGGCTTTGCCCTGGGACTGGAGCGGGTGCTCATGGCCCGGGGCGAGGGGCAGGGAGCCGGACAGGATGGTTACCTGGTGGCCGGCCGGGACCTGGCGGCAGTTTTGCGCCGGGCGCAGGAATTGCGCCGGCGGGGGGTAACGGTAATTATAGATGGGGAAAGTCAAAACCGCCAGGAAGCAGCAGCCCGGGCCGCCGCCCGGGGGTTGGCCCTGGTTTGGGTGGATTAGATTGGATTTCCGGAGGAACATTTAAATGGTCACCGACTTGCTGACCCTGGCCTTGCCCAAGGGCAAGCTGGGCGAAGATGCTTTACAGTTATTGCAGCAGGCCGGGCTCCCGGTAGATGGCGTGGCTACCGAAGCACGGCAGCTGGTCTTTGCTTTCCCTGCCGACCGGGTGCGTTACCTGATCTGCCGTCCCACGGACGTGCCGACCTATGTAGAACACGGGGCTGCCGACCTGGGTATTGTCGGCAAGGATACCTTGGCGGAGGCCGGGGCCGATGTCTTTGAGCTGGTGGACCTGGGTTTTGGTTATTGCCGTTTTGTGGTAGCCGCGCCCCGGCAGCGCTGGGAAGAAGCAGGCCGGTCCCTGGAAACCCTGCTGGCTGGCAGCCGCCGGGTGGCTACCAAGTTTCCCAGGGTAGCAGCAGCTTTTTTCCAGGAGCGAGGCTTGCCGGTAGAAATAATCAAGCTCCATGGCAATATCGAGCTGGCCCCCCTAGTGGGACTGGCCGACCTGATTGTGGATATTGTATCTACCGGGCGGACCTTAAAGGAAAATGACCTGGTGGAAGTGGTCCCCATTTTTCCCTCCACCGCTCGTTTGATTGCCAACCGGGTTAGCTACCGGATCAATTACCAGCGCCTGCGGCCTGTAATAGAAGCCTTAAAGCGGGCGGCTGCTCAAGGGGGTGCCGGGATTGCTACCTGTTCTTGAGGGTGAAGAAGTGCGGCGCCGCTGGGCCGGCCGGTTGCTGGCCCAGGAAGAAATAGCTACCAAAGTGCGGGCCATTATTGCCGATGTCAGGGCGGGAGGCCAGGTAGCCGTAGAACGTTACACCCGCGAGCTGGATGGAGTTGATCTAAAAAAGGCCGGTTTCCGTGTGACGGCCGGGGAGATTAAGGCTGCTTATGAAGCCGTTACCCCTGAACTGCGGGAGGCTATTCAAAAGGCCCGGGATAATATTGCCGCCTACCACCGCCGTGAGCTGCGGGGTTCCTGGATGGAGGCGGATGCCGGCGGTACCATCCTGGGCCAGATCTGCCGTCCTTTAAAGCGGGTGGGCCTTTACGTACCCGGCGGTACGGCTGCTTATCCTTCGTCGGTATTAATGACCGCCGTGCCGGCCCGGGTGGCCGGGGTTGAGGAAATAGCCCTGGCGACGCCGCCGCGGCGGGACGGTACCCTGCCGCCCCTGCTCCTGGTGGCGGCCGCCGAGGCCGGGGTAAGGGAGATCTATAAAATGGGCGGTGCCCAGGCCGTGGCCGCCCTGGCCTACGGGACGGAAGAAGTGGCCCCGGTGGATAAGATTGCCGGCCCGGGAAATATTTATGTTACCCTGGCCAAGAAGGAAGTCTATGGGGCAGTTGATATAGACATGCTGGCTGGACCCAGTGAAATCGTGGTCATTGCCGATGCTGGCGCCCGGCCGGACTGGGTGGCGGCCGACCTCCTCTCCCAGGCTGAGCACGACGCCCTGGCCGGTGCAGTCCTGATCACGCCGGAAGCCGGCCTGGCCCGGGCGGTGGTAGAGGAAGTCGCCCGCCAGCTGGAGACCCTGCCCCGGCGGGAGATAGCCGCCCGCTCCCTGGCAAATTATGGTGCGTGCGTGGTAGTGCCCCATCTGGAGGCCGCCTTGGACCTGGCCAATGCCCTGGCTCCAGAGCACCTGGAACTGTACGTGGCCGATCCCTGGTCCTGGCTGGGCCGGGTGGAAAATGCCGGGGCGATTTTCCTGGGGCCTTACAGTTCCGAGCCCCTGGGGGACTACTGGGCCGGGCCCAGCCATGTTTTACCTACCGGCGGCACGGCCAGGTTTTATTCACCTTTAAGTGTCACTACTTTTATGAAGAAAATCAGCCTCATTGCCGCCGGTCCCGCCTACCTGAAGGCGGCCGGGAGCTTGATCCAGGCCCTGGCCCGGGCCGAAGGCCTGGAGGGTCATGCCCGGGCCATTGAGCTGCGGCTGGAGGAAGGGGATAGAAAATGACTCGCGAGGCCGTGATTGAGCGCCAGACCACAGAAACCAGCATTCGCGTTAAGCTCGACCTGGACGGCAGCGGTAAATGGCAGGGGAGCAGCGGGATCCCCTTTTTTGATCACCTGCTGGCCCAGCTGGCCCGCCATGGCCTCCTGGACCTGAAAATCTGGGCTGAGGGCGACCTGGAAGTTGACAATCACCATACTGTGGAAGATATCGGTATCTGCCTGGGAGAGGCCATCAAAAAGGCCCTGGGCGATAAAGCCGGGATTAACCGCTACGGCAGCGCCCTGGTACCCATGGATGAGGCCCTGGTCCAGGTGGCCCTGGACTTCAGCGGCCGGCCCTACCTTGCTTGTAACCTGGACCTGCCCCCGGGCCGGATCGGCAGCCTGGAGACAGAACTGCTGGAGGAATTCCTGCGGGCCTTTGTTAACCACAGCGGCCTGACCCTCCACGTGCAAAAGCTCGCCGGGCGCAACGGCCATCATGTCGCCGAGGCCCTCTTTAAAGCCCTGGGCCGGGCCATAAAGGAAGCCGCCAGCCGCGATCCCCGGGTAGAAGGCCCCCCTTCTACCAAGGGTAGCCTGGACTGATAAGGGTCAGACAATACCAGCCTGCGACAAAGTTATTTGCGGAGGAAGCGAAATGCGGCCGCTAGCTATTATCGATTACGGTATGGGCAATCTCTTGAGCGTCCAGAAGGCCCTGGCCAAACTGGGTTACCCGGCGGAGATAACCTCAGACCCCCGGGTAGTGGCAGCGGCTCCGGGCGTTATCCTGCCCGGCGTGGGAGCCTTTGCCGACGCCATGGCCAATTTGCAGCAGAGGGGCCTGGTGGGAGCCATCCGGGAAGTTGTGTGGCGGGGTGTACCCTTCCTGGGCATTTGCCTGGGGTTGCAGCTCCTTTTCAGCACCAGCGAAGAAGGAGGCCCGGTGGAAGGTCTCAACCTCCTGCCGGGCGAGGTCAAGCGTTTGCCGCCCGGGCTTAAGGTTCCCCACATGGGATGGAACCAGGTGCAATTGCTTAAGGCCGGGGAGCTTTTCCAGGGGGTACCCACGGGCACGAACTTTTACTTTGTTCATTCGTATTATATTGACCCCGCCGATAAAACCATAGTTACCGGTACTACGGATTATGGTTTAACCTTTGCCGTAAGCATCCAGCGGGGCAACCTCTTCGGGGTCCAGTTCCACCCGGAAAAAAGCAGCCGCTGGGGCCTGGAGGTTTTAAAAAACTTTGGGGAGATGGTAAACCGTGCTGATTCTGCCTGCCATTGACCTGCGGGAAGGGCGCTGCGTGCGCCTTTACCAGGGGCGGCCGGAAGCCGAGACTATCTACTCCACCGACCCGGTGGCCGTGGCCCGGGGATGGGTGGCCAGGGGTGCCCGCTGGCTTCATGTGGTGGACCTGGACGGGGCCTTCGCCGGCCGGCCGCGGAATATGGACGTTATTGCGGCCATAATCAAAGAGGTCCATATCCCGGTCCAGGTGGGAGGTGGCATCCGCAACCTGGAAAGCCTTAAGGACCTCCTCGCTGCCGGGGCGGCCCGGGCCGTTCTGGGGACGGTAGCCATCACCAACCCGGAGATAGTTGCTGAGGCTGTTGTGCGCTTCGGCGACCAGGTGGCCGTCGGTATTGACAGCCGGGAAGGGATGGTTGCCGTGGAAGGCTGGGCGGCAACGGTGGAGGAAAGGGCCCTTGACTTTGCCGGCCGCATGGCCGCCCTGGGGGTAAAGCGGGCCATCTTTACTGATATCAGCCGCGACGGCACTCTCCAGGGACCCAATATTGCCGCCACCAGGGAGGTTGCCAGGAGGAGCGGCCTGAAAGTCATAGCCTCCGGTGGCATCGCCAGCCTGGACGACGTCCGTGCCCTGCGGGGCCTGGAAAAGGAAGGCGTGGAAGGGGCCATCCTGGGACGGGCCCTTTACAACGGCAACTTTACCCTGGAGGAAGCCCTGGCCGTGGCCGGGGAGGAGGATTGATTTAAGGTGCTTACCCGGCGGATTATTCCCTGCCTGGACGTGGACCACGGGCGGGTAGTTAAGGGAACCAATTTTTTAAACTTAAGGGATGCCGGGGACCCGGTAGAGCTGGCAGCTGCCTATGACCGCGCCGGCGCCGATGAACTGGTCTTCCTGGATATCTCGGCCTCGGCCGAAGGCCGCGAGATTATGGTCGACGTGGCCCGGCGTGTGGCAGAGGAGGTCTTTATCCCCTTTACCGTAGGGGGTGGCCTGCGCACGCTGGAGGATATTCGCCGCATGCTGGCCGCCGGGGCCGACAAGGTTTCTCTGAATACAGCCGCCGTGCTGGACCCTAATCTCGTAGCCATGGCCGCCCGGCGTTTCGGCAGCCAGTGCGTGGTGGTGGCCATTGATGCCCGCCGTACCGGCCCCGGTTCCTGGGAGGTTTATACCCACGGCGGCCGCCGGCCGGCGGGAAAAGACGCCCTGGAGTGGGCCCGGCAGGTGGAGGAGCTGGGGGCCGGCGAGATCCTGCTCACCAGTATGGACTGCGACGGTACTTTAGAAGGCTACGACCTGGAACTGACAGCAGCCATAAGCACAGCTGTCAGCATCCCGGTAATCGCCTCCGGCGGCGTGGGGAAGCTAGAGCACCTGTATGAAGGCCTGACGGTAGGCCGGGCCGACGCCGTCCTGGCGGCCTCGATCTTTCACTTTGGCACCTATACTATCGGGGAAGCCAAAAGTTACCTGGCGGCACGTGGTGTTCCCGTACGTTTGGAGGAGTAAAAGATGGGTGTAAAAATACCTGAGGAAATTCGCTTTAATGCCGACGGATTAATCCCGGCCATTATCCAGGATGTAGAAAGCGGCCGGGTGTTGATGCTGGCCTATATGAACCGGGAAGCTCTGGCCCGCACCCTGGCTACCGGCGAGACGTGGTTTTACAGCCGCAGCCGCCGGGAACTCTGGCATAAAGGAGCCACCTCGGGCCACCGCCAGTATATTGTCAATGCCAGCTACGATTGTGACGCCGATGCCCTGCTCTTCCAGGTCCGCCAGGTAGGGGTGGCCTGCCATGAAGGTGAATTTTCCTGTTTCCATAACACCCTACCCCTGCAGGTTAGCAGGCCCGGCAGCAACAGGCAGGGCGAAAAGGGGCGGACAGAGGGGAAGCAAGCTGATAGCGGGCCGGATGAACGGGGCTGGACATACCTGCACGGCGCCCGGCAGGTTGTCCTGTACCCGGCGACCCCGGGCAGCCAGGTAGAAGCCCCCGGCCCGGCCACTGCCGGCCTGGGAACCATCCTGGCAGAGGTCTTCCGGGTGATTAAAGAACGCCAGGCTACCCGGCCGGAAGGGTCCTACACGTCCTATCTCTTTGATAACGGCCAGGATAAAATCCTGAAAAAAATCGGCGAAGAGGCCGGTGAAACCATCATTGCCTCTAAAAACGACAGCCGGCGGGAAATTTTATACGAGCTTGCCGACCTCTATTACCATACCCTTGTCTTGCTGGCCTACCATGACCTTACGCCGGAACAACTGGCTGCCGAACTGGCTGCTCGCCTGCCGGCAAATGATCCTTTGTCCAAAAAACACCAATGATTACCCCATATACCCCTGCGGGCTTCCTGCATAGTTCGGGAGGTTTCAGTAAGGGGATACCCGGTAATCAGGATAAGGATCTACCTCAAGGAGTACCTGCCTGCCTGACAACCTGACCAACATCTATCTCACCGTGCTTTTGTCTAGTCAAATGCGGAAAAATATGTTAATATAAAGAATAATGCCGGGAGGTGGAGAAATTGGCAATTAGTCTCCGTACCAAACTTTTCTATTTTATCCTCTTGCTATTTCTGGCCCTGGGCCCGGGGACGGTGGGTACCGCGCTGGTTGCCGTCCAGGGCGTTAGCTGGCAATTGCTCCTTTTACCGGCCATTGTGGCGGGGGCCCTGGGTTTAATTTTAAGCCTGGTTATCCTACTCAATCTATACATAAAATGGATGCGCCCCATGCAACGGGTGATGCAGTTCCTTAATTTGCTTGGCGAAGGTGATCCGGTACGAGCAGAACAATCTTTGAGCGGGGCACAGTTAGGGGAGAGCTTCAAGGGACCGGTAACTGCCGTCCTGGACAGTCTTTACCGCCTGGTGGGTCGCATGCAGCGTACCGCCGATGAGCTGTCTTATTTTTCCCGAAATCTCCAGGAAAGCGCCGGTACCAGCTATCGCAACCTGGAAGAGGTAACGGCAGCCATCCAGGAGATTGCCGGCGGTGCCGACGAGCAGGCGGGAGCCGCCCAGAAGGTGGCGGAAAATATTAAAACGTTACATAATCTAGCAGAAGATATCAGCGACCGGGCCGGGCTGGGGACGGAGTTAGGGATGGAAGTGCGGAGCAAGGAAGAGGAAGGTCGCCGGCTGCTGGAGCAATTACTCCAGGAAATTAAGGCCGGGGCCGCTTCCATCCAGGAGGCGGCCGGCCGCATGCGGCAGTTGGAGAACAAAATGGAACAGATCAATACCCTGGTCCAGGCAGTCACGGCCATTGCCGACCAGACCAACCTGCTCGCTTTGAATGCCGCCATTGAAGCCGCCCGGGCCGGCGAGCAGGGTCGCGGTTTTGCCGTGGTGGCGGAAGAAGTGCGGAAGCTGGCCGAACAGTCGGCAGCAGCCGCCCAGAATATAACCTCCCTAGCGGCAGCCATTAGCGAAGAGGCGCGCCAGACAGCAGCCCAGGTGGATAAAAACGTTGAGCTAGTCCGGAGCAACCTCCAGCGCGGAACCCAGGTGAAAGAGAATTTTATGGCCGTAAGCCAGGCGATCAATAAGGCCGCCGAAGTTATGACCAACATCAGCCAACAGGCCCAGAACCAGCTGGCCAGGGTAGGGGAGGTAAGCGAGGCTGCCGGCCGGATGGCAGCCGTGGCTCAGGAAACGGCGGCCAGCATTGAAGAGGTATCGGCTGCAACGCAGGAACAAAAGGCTGCTATGGCGGTGGTGGAAGAGAATACGCGCCAGTTTACGGCCATGGCGCAGAATTTCTTTACCATGGCTGCCGCTTTTACCAGGGAGGGGTGGGACCAAGAACTGCGCCGGGAACTTGTTAACCAGGGTTATGCCGTACTGGAAAAGCTGGCCGCCGACCCTGCTGTTAAGAAAATGGAAGCCACCACCCTGGCGCCGCTCCTTGACGCCGCTTTCAGCGAGTCAGCTATTATCCAGACCTTAATTGCCACCCTACCGGACGGGGCAACTATTTATAACCGGCCGGATGCGGGAGTAACCAACTGGTCCTTCCGGCCATGGTTCCAGGCGGCCATAAGGGGTGAACGTTATGCCAGCGAGCCCTATGTGACCCAGAGTTCCAACCGGGTGGCCATTACCGTCTCGGTTCCTGTACGCGCTGACGACGGCCGCATCATTGGCGTTCTGGCGGCCAATATAGCGCCGGCGGAAAAATAACAGCTGGCGGGCACTAAAGTAGAACGCAGGGCATATAATGATCAAGGGTAAATTTTATGCGAGGTGAGGCCCATGAGTGCTGATCTGGATGCCCTGCGCCAGCGCGTAGTTGAAGCAGTTACAAGCGGGAAATCCATGGGACAGGTTTTTAAAGAAATGGGCATAACGCCCGATAACCCTGCTGTCGTGCAAGAAATAATGGCTCAAGCGGGTATAGATCCTGCTGCCATGTTCCCGGATGGCCAGGTAGATATGGCCAGTTTTGTTAACAACATGACCAAAGATCTGAGCCCGGAAATGAAGAAGCAGCTTGCCCAGCTAATTGAAGGGATGGCGGGGGAGATTAATAACGGCCAGCCCTTGCCGCCGGATATCCAGGAGTTTCTCAAAAGCTGGCAAAAAAGTTAAATACATTACCATAGCGGAAAGGTACCGCCGGCAGTATAAAGGAGCCCCGGGTGGAAAGCCCGGGGCCTTTATATTAAAACCCCGGCGGGGCCGGGGTTTTCCCGCTCATGCATTGGCTGCACTGAGGGGGATGAAGAAGAGGAAGAAGATGGGGATGATGATAATCACGATAATGGGAATAAACAACCACCAGAAGTTAAAACCATGACCGCCCATTAAAAATTCCTCCTATTTGGCATTTAGCGGGAACAAGAAGAACAGGAAGATGATGGGGATGATAATGATGATTGGGATGATGATAATAGTCCACCACAATAACTCTTGTGTCATTAAAGATACCTCCTTTTTCCCTTTGTAGGGACCCTTTCTAGACCTAGCATATGCAGCTGCAGGGCTGGTGGTTAAAAGGAAAAGAGAAAAAAATTTCCTCCCGGCCGGGTGGCATTTTTGAACCTCTTCCGGCAGTAATGCATAAAATGCAGCATAATCACTACCTCTGATTTCTGTTTACGGAGGGGTTAGCCATGTGGCCTGTTTTGCTGGCTTATTACGCCGGCGTAGTAGCGATGGCCGGTGTTTCCCTGTCCCGGGTGGGTAGCGATAATTACGGCAGCCGGAAGATTGTTATGTTCCGCAAGCACCGGCCCTTGAGCAGTTGTCATGAAACAGTCCTTAAAAAAGGCGGGCGGGTAGTACGCGAATTACCCCTCGTGCATGCCCTGGCAGTCCGGATGCCGGAACGGGGCCAGTCCCTCGAAGAGCTAGGCTTACACCCGGATGTCCTTTTAATTGAAGACGATTTCCAGGTCCAGACAGTAGCCCTGCCGGCAGTCAGGATGCGGCAAAGGGAGCAGACCATCCCCTGGGGAGTGGAACGTATTGGCGCACCAAAGGCCTGGCAGGAGGCGGCCGGGGAGAAGGTGAAGGTGGCAGTCCTGGATACGGGGATTGATGCCGGCCACCCCGACCTTAAGGCTAACATCCGTGGTACCCAGAATATCAAATTCCCCGGCTGGCAGGCCGGGGATGGTAATGGCCACGGCACTCATGTGGCCGGGATCATTGCGGCTGTAGATAATAATTTTGGCGTAGTAGGGGTAGCCCCCCGGGCGGAGATTTATGCCGTCAAGATTTTTAACCGCCGGGGTAATGGTTATATTTCCGATATCATTGCCGGCCTGGACTGGGCGTTGCAAAATAAAATGCAGGTCGTCAACATGAGTTTCGGCACCACCCGGCCGAGTCAAGCCCTGGAAGAGGCCGTCCGCCGGTGCGTCCAGGCCGGCATGGTCCTGGTAGCGGCCGCCGGCAATGAGGGGAAAGAAAACAGCGTCATGTACCCGGCCCGTTGCCCCGGTGTCATCGCCGTTTCGGCTATTGATCGGAAGAATAACCTGGCCAGCTTCAGCAGCCGGGGTTCGGAAGTAACGGTAGCCGCTCCGGGCGTTGATATCCTTTCCACCTACCCGGGAGGTAAATACCGGGCCATGAGCGGCACCTCCATGGCCTGTCCCCATGTTGCCGGGGTTGCAGCCCTGGTGCTGTCCCGGGATGGGCACATATCCGGCAGGCAGGTAGTAAAGACCATCACCAGCACGGCCACCAGGCTGCCGGGTTTAACACCTGAAGAACAGGGATCCGGGCTGGTGAATGCCTCCTTCCTGGCGGCCGGGACCCGCTTTAATGATGAGGCCAGGGAAGGCCCGGCAGTTACTTCTTTAAGTGTGATACCTTCCATGACAAGTTAAATAAAAAGCGACCTGGTTTAGTTCCAGGTCGCTATTACATTTATGGGCTGCGCCTCTAATGACGGGCCTGAAGAACAGAACCGCCTGCTCGAAATCAGAGGGTTTTCCAGGGGGGTTAATTGCCCTCGCCGTAAAAGGCAGAAGCAGTTATTTTTATCCCGCCACGCGGCTTCTGGATTACAGTTACTTTGCACCAGTGAGGCGAGCAAGCCCGGTAAATGTCCCTGGCAATGGTATCGGCCAGGGCTTCACAAAAGACGCCTTCCTCCCGGAAGCTCCACAAATAAAGCTTGAAACTTTTAGATTCAATACAGTATTTGGCGGGGGCGTATTCCACGATTACCGTTTCCCAGTCCGGCTGCCCCGTTACCGGGCAAAGACTAGTTACTTCGTCGGATTCGAGGATGACAGTTTTCACATTAGCCGGCTTGGGAAATACTTCCAACTTTTTACGCGGCTCGCGGACGTCCTTTCCTAATGCTTCGAACTCCATCATCTTAGATCCTCCATTGTTACCATAAAGGGATTAAAGTTGGTTTGGAAATCATAGTAATCCTCGTTTTCCACCCTTTTAAGCCAGGCAGTAACAGCGTAGGTCAGGGGTGTTGCCAGGACCTCGTAGGTGGTCTTGAAGAAATAATTGGTCATTATCATGCGTAGCAGTACGGTTCCCGGCATAATACCGGCAAAAGCGATGGTGATAAACAGGACGGTATCCACCATCTGGCCGGCTATGGTGGAGCCGATCGTCCTGGTCCACAGCCACCGGCCCCGGGTCAAAATTTTTAGTTTTGCCAGGATATAGGAATTGATAAATTCACCGCAAAAATAGGCTGCCAGGCTGGCCATGACTATCCTGGGTGTTTGCCCCAGGATCCGTTGATAAGCTTCCTGGCCTCCCCAGGGAGGGGCGGGAGGAAGTATCCCTACCAGCCAGTAGACAAAGGACATAAACAGACAGGCTATAAAACCCGTCCATACTACTACCCGGCTGCGCTTGTAGCCGTAAACCTCAGTTAAAATATCACCAAAGATATAAGAGATGGGAAATAAAATTACGGCGCCGTCAAAAAAGAAGGGTCCAAATTTCGCCACCTTGACGGCTACCGTGTTAGAGAGGAGCAAGACCACTACGAAGGCAACCATTACGAAGGGAAAAAGTTTGTAACGCATGCAGATCCACTCCTTGTTTTGTTTAGGCGGGTGACTGCGACCGCCAGCCCCAAGGCTATTCTTACATTAACAGACCTGGGATGTTAAGTCAATATCCGAATTAAATATGTGGCTTAACGTCAAAATTATTTTACGTCCGTCCTTGACATATAGCCTCGCAGCCGTGTTTCTAAGGGGCAGGGGGCAGGCCAGCTTCGCTTGCTACCCCTTGCCAAACATTAATGGCAAAATAAAAATAAGATAACAGCCATGAAACGCAACTTTGACACTAACCCTTTAAAATCAAGGGGTCCATAGGGACAATTGTCACTACAACACCTTTTCTCCCCCATAGGGGCCAGTTGCCCTTCCAGCTTCAAGTGTAAAGGGAACTTTGTTGATTGGTAAAAGAACTTTTGAGTATTTTTGCCGAGCAAGTACCGGTAGATGTGCGCATAGCCCACAGGGCCGCCGCTCTCCTGGCCACGTATCATCCGAGTCGGGGGCTTGATCTGGCGGCGCCCGCTCAGGCTCATTTAAATATGAGCTAAATAAATATACGGCTACGACATCCGGCAATGAGGCAAATATAGATTTAAGAGTTGATGAAAATTTTTTCTCTTGCCTCCTGGCCCCACCTCTTAGTTCTCTCAAGACAGGATCATGGTCAGGACCATTTTGAAGTTTGTTAACGCCCGCAGGGCGTGGGGCTGGTTGGCGGGCATGATTATGGACTTGTCGGCAATAGATTACTTTCCTCTAGGAGGAGTGTGCCTCTCCCGGGATGTTTTCTCCAGGTAATTCACAATATGTTGACAGAACAGCGTAAAGTCCCCCAGGCGGTTTTGCAGGATTTCATATAGTTCTTCCGGTGTCACTTTGTTATATTCATGGACAAGGCGATTGCGGTAACCGGCCATGCCCATAATCTGGCGGGCAAAGTCTGCGGGCAGCATCTTGCCGTCCTTCATCTTTTCGATTATCGCCCGGTAGTCCTGGGGGACGCCCAGGCCTGATTTTACCACCAGGTGGCGGCCCAGGTCAAACAATGCTTCCAGGGCCCGGCGCAACCTGTTTTCAGCAATATCCACAGCATCTTCGTCTTGCAGGAATTGTTCCCGTGGCATGCGTGCCAGGAGCTGCAACCTTCTTATAGCGCTATGAATAATATCCAGCCTTGCGGCTATTAGTTCCTCATTGAACAAGGGATGAAGCCTCCCTTATTGCTTCATATAATTCCCGCCTGCCCTGGTGTAGATGGTAATTATAGTCAAGATATAAACCGGAAATAACGTATTCAAAGTCTGTCCGGCGCTCCTCATCAGTACAATAAATAACCTCGCCGGTATTAATCACTTCAAAAGCTATAGGCACGGGCGCGCAATTTAAAAAGAGCAGATCCACTTCAAGAGGCGAAAAAATTTCTCCCAGCTTTGAATAAAGATGCATATAGTAGTATGTTATCCTACTTTCCGTTGTTTTGAGAAGAATTGCCAGGTCCACATCCCGCGCCCGCTCAGGCTCGTTTAAATATGAGCCAAATAAATATACGGCAACGACATCCGGTAAAGAGGCAAATATAGGTTTAAGCGTTGATAAAAATTTTTTCTCCTGCATCTTTACTCCGACCCGCATAGATAGTAAGGTATATGAGGATTATACCACAGCGAGCCGCCATAATGACCCTGGGGGTCATTATGGCGGAATTTTTTACATGGTTCTCTCAGGACCGGATCATGGTCAGGACCATCTTGAAGTTTGTTAGCGCCCGCAGGGCGTGGGGCTGGTTGGCGGGCATGATTATGGCCTCCCCCGTCTTTACATGGAGGGGCCTGCCGGCGATGGTAATTTCCACTTCCCCGTCCAGCACGTACACCAGGGCGTCGTAGGGCGCCGTGTGCTCGCTCAGGCCCTGGCCGGCAGCGAAGGCGAAGAGGGTTACCGTACCTGTCTTTTTATCAATAATCGTCCGGCTGACGATAGAGCCCTCCTGGTAACCGACCAGCTCGCTTAAAACGGCCGCCCGGGCTTCAAGGGGCCTGCTGTCAGCCTGTTTCTTATCCGGCTCCATTTCCTTCACCTCTACTTTGTTGTGAGATTTTTACTGGTTTATTATACCACCGGGAAGGAAGGAATAAAATAACAAAATAGTGCCAACAGTGCCCGGCGCCGGCCCTGGCGTGCAAGTAAAGAGGGTTTTTTTGAGTGCAAAGATGCATAACCCGGACTTTGGCCAGGGAAACATTTTAGTAAATAAGGTAAATAAGCGAAAAGGAGAAATGGTCGTGAGTGAACTGCTGGATGCCCGGGAAGAGCGCCAGGAAATTTTAAAGGGGATTATCCGGGATTTACATGCCGGTAAGGACCTGGAAGAGCTGAAACAACGCTTTGCTAGGCTGATTCATAACGTCAGCCCGGGTGAAATCGCGGCCCTGGAAAGCCGGCTTATTGCCGAGGGCATGCCGGAAGAGGAGATCAAGCGCTTATGCGATGTTCACATCGCCCTGTTTAAAGAATCCCTGGCCGAACAGCAGGTTGAACCCACCCCGCCCGGCCACCCCGTCCACACCTTCCGCCTGGAGAACGAGGCCATACGCGGCGTGGTGGAGGCCCTGAAGAAGCTCCTGGGGGAAATTAAGACGGCAGATAAGGAAGGCCGGGAAGTTTTCCGGCGGCGGAAGGAAGAAATTAAAAAAGAGCTGGCCCGCCTGGCGGAAATCGACAAACATTACCTTCGCAAGGAGCACCAGCTGTTTCCGCTGCTGGAACGGCGGGGAGTATACGGCCCGCCCAAGGTCATGTGGCAGCTCCACGACGACATCCGGGCTATGTTGAAAAAGGTAACCCGTGCTGTGGATGAAGATGATCTGGCTACTGTTATCAACCAGGGAAACGAACTGCTCACGGCTATAGTGGAAATGATTAATAAGGAAGAAAGCATCCTCTTCCCCATGGCCCTGGAAAAACTTACACCCTCCGACTGGGTGGAGGTACGCCGGGGTGAAGAGGAAATAGGCTACGCCCTGGTTTCTCCCGGGAACGAATGGCGGCCGCGCCAGGCGGCCGGGACCGCCCCGGATGCGCAGGAAAAAGAAGGCCCGGCAGGGGCAATCGAGTTAGCTACCGGCAGGTTGACCCCGGAACAGGTGAACCTCCTTTTAACCCATTTGCCTGTAGATATCACCTTTGTAGACGAGAATGACAACGTCCGCTATTATTCCGCCGGTAAGCACCGCATTTTTACCCGCAGCCCGGCTATCATCGGCCGTAAAGTGCAGAACTGCCACCCCCCGGCCAGCGTTCATGTGGTGGAGAAGATTCTGGCTGAATTCCGCGACGGTACCAGGAATGAGGCTGAATTCTGGCTCACCATGAACGGCCGCTTCATTCATATTCGTTATTTCGCCGTGCGCGACGTTGAGGGCCGCTACCGGGGCGTGGTGGAGGTCACCCAGGACGTCACGGACATCCGCGCCCTGGAAGGAGAAAAGCGCCTGCTGGACTGGTAGGCTGGGCATAAGGGCAGGGCGGCAAAGAGTTGACTGTGGGATATAGAAAGCAGGTTAACTCAAGTTGAATACCAGGAGTTGAGGAGAAAGCTCTGGCTCTAGCCAGAGCTTTCTCCTTGCGGGGGCGGGTTGAGGCCCATTTTTAGGACCTGGGCCAGCATCCGGCCGGTAAACTGCTGGAATTCCGGGGTGCGGATGAGGTTCCACACTAATTGTAAGGATGAGGCCGGCAGCTGCATAGATACGGGGCCGGTGGTAGCGGCGGCCGGGGACAGGCCCAGTTCCTTTTCCAGGGTACCTTTGGCGATGTTAACAATGTTTCCGGCCGTCTCGATACCGGTATCGGCGTAGAGCAAGAAAGTCCGGATTTTTTCGATCCAGATCCGCAACTCGTCCAGCACCTGGTTAACGCTGCCGTTTAAAATAGCTTCCCGGAAGAGGGCCTGGGTGTGGGCGGCCAGGGTCAGGGGCTGGTTCTGGCCCTGGGCTGGCGATAGGCCGGGCGGGGCATCTTCTGCGGGTTCAGGGGTACTGTCTGCCAGCAGGCCGGAGCCGCTGGCATTTTTCTCACCTTCCTGGTAATCTTCTTCCAGGCCGGCCAGGGCGGCCGCAATTCCTTTCTCTTGCTGAGGAGCCTGCAAGCGGATTATTTGCTTCTCTGCGTCCCTATTGAACACCTTGTTCACCTCACATATACTTTACCTGCTGCATTATATGCAGCCCTTTCCTGGATGGAGAGAAAGAAGAGAACCGCGTAGCAGGTTTTTTATCTATCGGGGCGAATATAAGTAATGTTTAGGAGTGTGAAGATCTTGGCAGACTTTATGACTTTACTTAACAAGCCCCAGCAAGAAGCCGTCAGCCATCGCGGTGCGCCTTTGCTGGTCCTGGCCGGTGCCGGGAGCGGCAAAACCAGGGTTTTGACCTACCGGGTGGCCTCCCTGATCCAGGAAGGGGTGGCGCCGGAAAATATCCTGGCGGTGACCTTTACCAATAAAGCGGCCCAGGAAATGAAGGAACGCCTGGAGGGGCTGGTGGGTAACGCAGCCCGGCGCCTCCAGGTCAGCACCTTCCACTCGGCCTGTGTTCGCATTTTAAGGCGGGATGCCCACTTGCTGGGTTACCGGCCCAATTTCACCATTTACGACACCGACGACCAGCAGGCTGTCATTCGCGAGGTTTTAAAGGAATTAAACCTGGATGAGAAAAAGTTCCCGCCCCGCTCGGTAGCCCATGTTATCAGCAATGCTAAAAACTCCTTGCACACACCCGAACAATACCTCGGCTGGAGCGCAACTGTAAAAGAACAGCAGCAGGGCACTATCTACCGCCGCTACCAGGAGCGGCTTAAAGCCGCTAATGCCATGGATTTTGATGACCTCATCATGCAGACGGTGGCCTTATGGCAGAATAACCCCCTGATTTTACGCTACTACCAGCAGCGCTGGCAGCATATCCTGGTGGACGAGTACCAGGATACCAACCATGCCCAGTATGTCCTGGTGCGCCTGCTGGCCGGCAATGGTGAAAACCTCTGCGTCGTCGGCGACCCGGACCAGGGCATTTACGGCTGGCGCGGGGCTGACATCGGCAATATCCTGGCCTTTGAAGAGGATTTTCCCAATGCCCGGGTAATTCTCCTGGAGGAGAATTACCGCTCCACCCAGCCCATCCTCAAGGCGGCCAATGCCGTTATCCAGCATAATGTGGGCCGCAAGGAAAAGCGCCTCTGGACGCGGCGGCGGGAAGGGGAACTGCTGCACCTCTACAGCGCCAATGATGAACGCGATGAAGGTAATTATATTGCTGCTGAAATTTACCGCCGCCACAGCCAGGAAAGCCGGCCCTTCAGCGATTTTGCCGTCCTCTACCGTACCCATGCCCAGTCGCGGGCTTTGGAAGAGGCTTTCCTCCAGGCGGGTATTCCCTATGAAATCGTCGGCGGCCTGAAATTCTACCAGCGGAAAGAGATCAAGGACATCCTGGCCTACTTAAGGGTGATAGCCAACCCTGATGACGCCACGAGCCTCTTAAGGATTATCAATGTCCCGCGGCGGGGCATTGGCGAAACCTCCCTGGCCCGGCTGGAGGCTTTCGCTGCTAGCAGCAGCCTGGGTCTTTACCGGGCTTTACAACAGGTGGAAAACATCCCCGGTATTCCCGCTAAAGGCCGGCAAGCCCTGCAGGAAATGATAATCTTGCTGGATAACCTACGGCAACAACAGGAAAACTTAACAATAACGGCCATGGTGACCGCCATTTTGCGGGAAACCGGTTACCAGGCCGAGTTAGAAGCGGAAAAAACGCCGGAAGCCCAGGCGCGGCTGGAAAACTTAAAGGAGTTCCTGACGGTTACCAGGAATTATGACCAAGGTAGTGAGAAGCCTGAGCTGGCCGATTTCCTGGCCCAGGTGGCCCTGGTGGCTGAAAGCGATACCTACAGCGGCGGTAACGCCGTGGTCTTTATGACCATGCATACGGCCAAGGGCCTGGAGTTCCCGGTGGTCTTCCTGGCGGGCCTGGAAGAAGGGGTCTTCCCCCATTTTCGCTCCCTGGAAGACCCGGAGGAGATGGAAGAAGAACGCCGCCTCTGCTATGTGGGCATGACCAGGGCGAAGGAAGTCCTCTACCTTACCCATGCCTGGACCCGCAACCTTTACGGCAATACCATGAGCAACCCTCCTTCCCGTTTCCTGGAGGAAATACCGCCTGATTTAATCGCCCGGGATGGGCAGGCCGGCCTCCCAGCTTCCGGGGGCGGTATCACCGGCCGCCAGCAGGGCCGGCCCGGGACCGGGATAGCTCGCGGGGTCCAGTTTGACTGGCAACTGGGGGATAAAGTCCAGCATAATAGTTTTGGCCTCGGGGTTGTTGTAAAAATCAGTGGCGAAGGTGAGGATACTGTTATCAGCGTTGCCTTCCCCGAAAGAGGTATCAAGCAACTCATGGTCCGGTATGCTCCCGTTAGGAAGGTATAAGACACTATATTGTTCAAGGTCTGGCTTTTGTTTGGAGCGAGCGACTTGGCCCGAGCGGTAAGCGGACTTGGCGAAGCCGAGGAGCGAGGGTGGGGCCGAGGACAGCGGGACTAAAGGCCGGCCTCGGAAGGCTTGTGATGCCGAATGGGCCGGGAACCCCGCCTTAAGCCCACGGCTGAGCCATAGGTTGCTCAGCATGGGCTTTGATGCGATCCAAAAACAAAGCCTGACTAAGAAGAGATGCGATATGTTTTTTTGGAGGAAGGTAATAAATGGATTTCCAAACAGCCCGGCAGAGGGTTGAAGAACTGCGGCGCCTGATCGAAGAACACAATTACCGCTACTATGTCCTCGACCAGCCGGTGATCAGCGACCGGGAATACGATGCCCTGATGCAGGAATTAATAGCCCTGGAAGAGGCCTACCCGGAACTCCTGACGCCGGATTCCCCCAGCCAGCGGGTAGGCGGCGCGCCCCGGGAGGACTTCAATCCCGTCCGGCACCCCGAAGTTTTATTAAGTTTAAATGACGCCTTTAATGAGGGCGATTTGCTGGATTTCGACCGCCGCGTGCGGGAAATAACGGGCGGCGAGGTATCCTACCTTATCGAGCCCAAAATAGACGGCCTGACGGTGGCCCTCACCTATATTGACGGGGCTTTTAGCCTGGGGGCTACCCGCGGTGACGGCCAGGTAGGGGAAGAAGTTACGGCGAATCTCCGGACCATCCCTGTGCTGCCCCTGCGTTTACGGCAACCCCTGCCCCACCTGGTAGTGCGGGGGGAAGTTTACATGCCCAAGGCAGCCTTTGCCCGCCTGAACGCCGAACGGGAAGAGGCCGGCGAGCCCCTCTTCGCCAATCCCCGCAATGCTGCCGCCGGGTCTTTGCGCCAGCTGGATCCAAAAGTAACGGCCGGCCGCAGCTTAAGCCTTTTTGTCTACCAGGTGATCAGCGTCACCGGGGCACATGTTACTACCCAGGCAGAAGCTCTGGAGTTGATGGCCGGACTGGGCCTGCCCGTCAACCCCTACCGTTTCCTGGCCCCCGACATCCGGGCCGTGCTGGCAGAAATTAAAAACTGGACGGCGGAGCGCCGCGCAGCATTACCCTATGAGATTGACGGCCTGGTGATCAAGGTTAATGACCTGGCCCTGTACCCTGTCCTGGGAGCGACGGCCAAAGCGCCGCGCTGGGCCGTGGCCTATAAATTTCCGGCCGAGCAGGCGACGACCCGGGTGGAGGGGATTATCCTCCGGGTAGGGCGCACGGGAGTCCTGACCCCAACGGCTATCTTAACGCCGGTGCGCCTGGCCGGGACTACCGTCAGCCGGGCTACCTTGCATAATGAAGACTACATCCAGGAAAAGGACATCCGCATCGGCGACACGGTGGTTATCCAGAAGGCCGGCGACATCATTCCGGAAGTGGTGGAGGTCCTGCCCGAACATCGTACCGGAGCGGAAGAGGTTTTTAACATGCCGGAGAAGTGCCCGGCCTGCGGCGCGGCAGTAGTCCGCCCGCCGGGAGAAGCGGCCCACCGCTGCACCGGGGGCCTGGCCTGCCCGGCCCAGGTCCTGGAAGGGATCATTCACTTTGCCTCCCGTGGGGCCATGGACATCCAGGGCCTGGGGCCGGCCATCGTCGCCCAGCTCCTGGAGGCCGGCCTCATCCGTGATGCGGCCGACCTCTACTACTTGCAAAAGGAAGACCTGTTAAAACTGGAGCGCTTTGGCGAGCAGTCGGCCAGCAACCTCATTGCGGCCATTGCCGCAGCCAAGGACAGGCCCCTGGAACGCCTGCTTTTCGGCCTGGGCATTCGCCATGTGGGCGAGCGGGCGGCGCGGACCCTGGCCAGCCACTTCGGCTCCCTGGAGAAGCTAATCGCGGCCTCAGAGGAGGAATTGACCTCCCTGCCCGATATAGGCCCGCGTATTGCTGAGAGTATCCGGGAATTTTTTGCCGAACCGAGAAATCTGGCCGTCCTGGAAAAGCTGAAAAAAGCCGGGGTACGGATGGAAGCTGAAAGAGCGGCGGCTCCGGCCGGGCCTTTAAGCGGCAAGACTTTTGTCATCACCGGCACCCTGCCGGGCCTTACCCGCCAGGAGGCAGAAGAGCTGATTACCCGCGCCGGGGGCAAGGTCAGCAGCAGCGTGAGCAAAAAGACCGATTATGTGGTTGTTGGCGAAAAGCCGGGTTCCAAGTACACCCGCGCCCGGGAACTGGGGGTGCCTGTAATTGACGTGGACGGGTTAAAGCAACTACTGCGCCAGTAACGATTGGCCTAAAGATTGGGGGTTGATAAAATGTTACCGGTAAGGATTTTTGCCGTATTACCTTTCCTGGTGGCCCTGTTTTTCGCCGTAACCGGCTTGTTCCAGTGGCTCTGGAACATCACCATGCCCGAAGTATTTAACTTGAAAAGGATTACCTTCTGGCAAGCCCTGCGCTTGTTGCTTATTGCAGGCATCCTTTTCGGGGGCGCCCATTTCACCTGGCGTTAGGTAAAGGGGCAGGGAGATCTAACTGATGACACTTGAAAAACCAGGTAATACCCATCAAGGTGAGCCCTGGGATACCAGGGCCTGGGTTGAAGAAAAAAGATTTATCCAGATACGAATCAAACAGGGCCCGGTTGAAGGAAAACGGACCTGGGGGCGAGAAGATTTATATGACCGGGGTTACCCCGGGAAACGTTGCCGGTAGCCCACCCTTTTGCTATAATTAGGCAGAAAGTATACCTAGAAAAGGTGGTTGTAATTTATGCCTATTACGACAGCCGAGGTAGAACATGTCGCCCTGCTGGCCCGCCTGAAGCTTACCCCGGAGGAAAAGGCGGCCTATACCGGGCAACTCAACGCAATCCTGGAATATATGGATAAATTGAACGCCTTGGACACCACGGACGTGGAGCCCACGGCCCACGTGTTGCCCCTGCGCAATGTTTTCCGCGATGACGTAGCGCGGCCCGGTCTACCCCGGGAGAAGGCCCTGGCCGGGGCACCGGCAGCCAGTGAAGGGCAGTTTAAAGTGCCGCGGGTAGTTTAGACCGGGAGGTTAAGGCGATGGATTTACACTATTTAACCGCCCATGAACTGGGCGATCTTTTACAGCGCCGCGAGGTCAGCGCCGTAGAGGTTACCGAAGCCATTATCGAGCGCATCAAGGCCGTCGATGGCCGGGTGCAGGCTTATCTAACCCGGACGGCCGAAGAGGCCCTGGAGCAGGCTAAAGCCGTTGACGCGGCCCGCGCCCGGGGGGAGGAACCGGGGCCCCTGGCCGGCGTGCCCATGGCCTTAAAGGACAACCTCTGCACGGGAGGAGTACGGACAACCTGTGCTTCCCAGATGCTGGCCGGATGGGTGCCGCCCTATGACGCTACCGTGGTCCGGCGCCTTAAAGAGGCCGGGGCGGTAATACTGGGCAAGCTCAATATGGACGAATTTGCCATGGGTTCCTCCACGGAAAACTCCAGCTTTTTCCCGACCCGTAATCCCTGGGACCTGGAACGGGTACCGGGCGGGTCCAGCGGCGGTTCGGTAGCGGCCGTGGCCGCCGGGGAGGCCTGTTATGCCCTCGGGTCCGATACCGGCGGTTCCATCCGCCAGCCGGCTTCCTTTTGCGGCGTCGTCGGTATGAAACCGACCTATGGCCGGGTGTCGCGCTATGGCCTGGTGGCCTTCGCCTCATCCCTGGACCAGATCGGCCCCATCACCCGGGATGTCACCGATTGCGCCCTGGTCCTGGGGGTCATTGCCGGTCATGATCCCTCTGATTCCACCTCGGCCGACCTGCCGGTACCTGATTACCGGGCGGCCCTGCAACCTGAAATTAAAGGCTTAAAAATAGGTGTACCGCGGGAGTATTTCGGCGCCGGTATAGAACCGGAGGTAGAGACGGTTGTCCGCCGGGCCATTGCCAAACTTGAGGAAATGGGGGCTATCTGCGAAGAGACTTCCCTGCCCCATACGGAATACGCCCTGCCGGCCTATTACCTGGTGGCCCCGGCGGAGGCTTCCTCCAACCTGGCCCGTTATGACGGCGTCAGTTACGGTCTGCGGGTGCCGGGCAAAGACATCATAGAAATGTATATGAACACCAGGAGCCAGGGCTTTGGACCGGAGGTAAAGCGGCGCATCATGCTGGGCACCTACGCCTTGAGTTCGGGCTACTACGACGCTTATTACCTGAAAGCCCTGAAGGTAAGGACCCTTATTCGCCGGGATTTCGAAGCTGCCTTTAGCAAATACGACCTGCTGGCAACACCGACATCGCCTACAGTCGCCTTCCGTTTAGGGGAAAAAGCAGGGGATCCCCTGGCTATGTATATGTCTGACCTCTGCACTATTCCTGTTAATATGGCCGGGCTGCCGGCCCTCTCCATCCCCTGCGGCTTTAGCCAGGGCCTGCCAGTTGGCCTGCAATTGATCGGTAAAGCCTTTGATGAGGCAACCCTGCTGCGGGCAGCTTACGCCTTTGAACAAGCTACCGAATATCACCGGCGGCGGCCGGAGCTGGGAGTGGCTTAAAGTGGAATACGAAGCAGTAATTGGCCTGGAAGTCCATGTGGAGCTGAAAACCAATGCCAAGGCTTTCTGTGGCTGTACCACGGCCTTCGGCGGTGAACCCAACACCCATGTCTGCCCCGTCTGCCTGGGTCTGCCGGGGGTACTGCCGGTCATTAACCGGCAGGTGGTGGAGTTCGGGCTAAAGACGGCCCTGGCGCTGAACTGCCAGGTGGCGCCGTTCTGCAAGTTTGACCGCAAGAATTACTATTACCCGGATCTACCCAAAAACTACCAGATATCCCAGTACGACCTGCCCCTGGCCAGGGGGGGTCATTTAAAGATTACCGTTGACGGCGAAGAACGGGTTATCGGCATCACCAGGGTGCATATGGAAGAAGACGCCGGCAAGCTGATCCACGTCGACGGTCCCGATGGGGGCTATTCCCTGGTGGACTACAACCGGACGGGGGTACCCCTGCTGGAGATCGTCTCCGAGCCGGACCTGCGCTCGCCGGCCGAAGCCCGGGCCTACATGGAAAAATTGCGAACCATTCTCCAATACCTGGACGTGTCCGACTGCAAGATGGAGGAAGGGTCGTTACGCTGTGATGCCAATGTATCGGTACGGCCCCGGGGCAGCCAGTCCTTCGGTACTAAGACGGAAGTGAAGAATCTGAACTCTTTCCGCTCCTTGCAGCGGGCCCTGGAGTATGAGATTGAGCGCCAGGTTGCCATCCTGGAAAGCGGCGGCCGGGTCGAGCAGGCTACCATGGCCTGGGATGAGAACCGTGGCGTGACGTATGTCATGCGCACCAAGGAAGAAGCCCAGGATTACCGCTATTTCCCTGACCCCGACCTGGTACCTTTAGAGATTGACGCCGCCTGGATCGAGCGGGTGCGCAGGGAACTGCCAGAGCTGCCCGACGCCCGCTGCCGCCGCTTGATTGACGATTATGGCCTGCCGGCCTACGATGCCGGGGTGATTACCAGCTCGCGGGATCTCGCCGATTATTTTGACCGGGTGGTGGCCCTCTATCCCGACGCCAAGACCGTCAGCAACTGGATCATGGGCGATTTTTTACGTCTCTTGAATGCCGGTAACCTGGAACCGGGACAATCTCCCGTACCGCCGGAAGAAATGGCGAGTCTCTTGCAACTGCAAAAGGAAGGGACCATCAGCGGCAAGATTGCCAAGCAGGTCCTGGAAGAGATGTTTGCCACCGGTAAAGGGGCGCGCCAGATAGTCGAGGAAAAGGGCCTGGTCCAGATCAGCGATGCGGCCGCCCTGACGCAGATTGTCGAGGAAGTCCTGGCCGCCAACCCGGGTGTGGTTGAGGATTACCGCAACGGCAAAGACAAGGCCCTGGGATTCCTGGTGGGCCAGGTGATGAAGGCCACCAGGGGCAAGGCCAACCCCGGCCTGGTGAACCGGCTGCTGAAGGAACGGCTGTAAGGGGGTAGGGTTTTGTTCGCCGGCGTACTCTTTGATTTTGACGGCACCCTGGTGGATACCTCCGAACTGGTGATCAAGTCCTTCCAGCATACCCTGGCGCCATACCTGGGCCGGAAGGTAGCCCCGGAAGAGATTTACCCTTATTTTGGCATCCCCCTGCGGGACGGCTTGAGCGCCTTTGTACCCGGTAAACCCGATCTGGTAGAAGAGATGCTCCCCATTTACCGCCGCTTCAGTGAGGAACATTTCGACACCCTGGTGCAGCCCTGCCCGGGGGTGCGGGAAGGCTTGGAGCAGCTTCTGGCAGCAGGTATCAAGCTCGGTATCGTTACTTCCCGCGTGCGGGATACCACCCTTTATGGCCTGCGCCTTTTTGACCTGGAAGATTTTTTCCCGGTAGTGGTTACCATGGAAGACGTGCGCAGCCACAAGCCGGGTCCGGAGCCCGTCCGGCGCGGCCTTGAGCTATTACAGCTTGCTCCAGCTGAAGTAGCAATGATCGGCGACAGCCCCCACGATATTATGGCAGCAAGGGCGGGTGGGGTAACGAGCGTGGCAGCGGGGTGGAGCAGGATCCCCCGGGAACGCCTGCTGGCCGCCCGTCCGGCCGCCGTCGTAAATACCATGGCGGAGTTTGTAGATTTTTGCCTGGAAGGCAATTTGGCAGCGGCCGATGGTTGCGGCCGCCTCTCTCATGAAGGCTGACCATGGTCCACCCGGTAAGTGGGAAATGTTTTGGGAGTCAGGTTAAGAGGCCTGCAAAAAGTCTGGGTTGACGGAGGAAGGAGAGCAGCCATGGATAAACTGGCCTTTTTCCGGCAATTGCTGGCGGCCCTGGAGGGACAGCAGCCGGGGGTAGCCGCTCTAGTAGTCAAAGCAGAAGCAGGCCTGCCGGGAGTGGCACCTGGCAACCGTTTCCTATGGACTCCGGAGGGTCATTACGGCAGCCTGGGATCAGCAAATCTGGAAGCCGCTGTAGCTGAACGGGCCAGGGAGGTTTTAGCCGGGCGCCGGCCCCGGTTGGATACCATAGAGTTGGATGAGGGCAGCGTTACCCTTTTTCTGGAACCGGTGCTCCCCGAACCGGAAGTTATCGTCCTAGGGGGCGGCCATGTGGGCCAGCAGGTTGCTGCAGTGGCCAAACTGGCCGGTTACCTGGTAACCGTAATTGACGACCGTCCGGACTTTGCCAATCAAGCCCTTTTCCCAACAGCCGATAGAATTATTTGTAATAATTTTACGGCGGCCCTGCAGGATATCAAGATCACTGCCGCCACTTTTATCGTTATCGTCACCCGGGGTCACCGCCATGATTATGACTGCCTGCGTGCCGTAATCGACTCCCCGGCGGCCTATATCGGCATGATCGGCAGCCGGCGGCGCGTCCAGGGGGTAAAAGAGCGCCTGCTGGCCGAGGGGGTACGCGAAGCGGCCCTGGAGCGAATTCATGCCCCCATCGGCCTGGACATCGGTGCTGAAACGCCGGCGGAGATTGCCGTCAGTATCCTGGCGGAGATTATCCGGGTTTACCGGCGTGGAGCTTAAATCTACCGCCCCTCTTTAAGAGCCGGCGGTTATTTTTTGGCAGCGAAAAATAAGGATAAAGATCGCCAGTGAAGAAGGAAAAAGAGTTAAATATGTTGTAATAAATACTTAATGATTTCAGTTGCCTTAAGCGGGGGAGCTAACAAGATGGACCGGGAGCTTGTTCAAGGGGCGGTTAGATTAATGGAGCAAGGAGAGCCGTGTGCCCTGGCGACTATAATCCAGGTCAAGGGTTCGGCGCCCCGGGAAGCCGGGACCCAGATGCTGGTTACCGCCGGGGGCCAAACCCTGGGGACCATTGGCGGTGGTTGTGCCGAAGCGGCCGTTCGCCAACGGGCTTTGCTGGTCCTGCAAAAGGGTGAGCCGGAAATATATCACCTGGACCTGACGGCCGACACAGCTGCAGACGAAGGTATGGTCTGTGGCGGGATTATGGATGTATTTATTGAACCATTGGGAGGGTAAAGAGTGCTTGGAGAAAAGATACGCAACTTACGCCGGGAGCGGGGCATGAGCCTCAAGGATGTAGCGGAAAAGACGGGCCTCACTTCCAGTTTTTTAAGCCAGGTGGAACGGGACCTGGCCGATCCCTCCATTACTTCTTTACGCAAAATCGCCGAGGCGCTGGATATCCCCATTTTTTATTTCTTGTTAAATCATGAAGACCACAGTCCGGTAGTCCGTAAAGACCAGCGGAAGGTGCTGCGCTTTCCCCAGTCCCATTTGACCTATGAGCTATTGTCACCGGATTTAAACCGTAAGATGGAAGTGATGATGGCCCGCCTGGAGCCGGGAGCGGCCAGCTGTGACGAGCCCCTGGCACACCCGGGGGAAGAATGCATTGTCGTCCTCGAGGGGATTATGGAAATCGACATCGGCGGGGAAGTCTACCGGCTGGAAGCGGGGGATAGCATCTACTATTACGCCTCCATCCCCCACAAGCTGTGGAGTGCCGGTAACGAAGACCTGGTCTTTATTTCGGCCATTACGCCACCCCAGTTCTAGAGTCCCTTATGGGGGCTGGCGCCCTTACCGGTGTATTATGTAAAATACCGGGTTATGAAAAGTGCTGTTTTCGGGGGATTTTTAGATGCGCTTATACCAGGCCCTGGGGGTGCAGGCCAAAGAGATCATCACTGTTGTCGGGGCAGGGGGTAAAACCTCGGCCCTTATTTGTCTGGCCCGCGAACTGGCAGCCATGGGGCGACGGGTGGTTGTTGCCCCGACCACAAAAATGCTTTTAAGCCAGCTCCGGCAACTGGCGGAACCGGTTATTACCAGCGATACCGCCAGCCTGGCAGCAGGTGTGGCAGCCGGTCTAAAAAGGGGGAATCTGGTCACCTGCGGGTCTGGGGTTACTGACCAGGGCAAGGTTACGGGCCTGGACGCGGCAGGCGTAACTGCGCTGGCAGAACTGGATATTGATTACCTCCTCCTCGAGGGCGATGGAGCGGCGGGAGCCCTCATCAAGGCCCCGGCGGCCCATGAACCGGTCATCCCGCCGGTGACAACCCTGGTAGTGACGGTAGCCGGCCTGCCGGTGCTGGGGCGGCCCCTGGCCGCCCCCTTTGTCCACCGCCCCCGGCTGGCGGCCGGGTTGCTGGGACGAGAAGAAGGCTCCCTGGTGACAGCGCATGATGTGGCCCGGGTCCTGGCCCATCCTCGCGGCGGGCGCAAGGGGGTGCCGCCGGCGGCGCGGTGGGTGGTTTTGTTAAACCAGGCTGAAGATTATGAACTGCTGCGGGCGGGCAGGTCCGTGGCCGGGGCTATTCTCGCCGCCGGAGGCGAGAAGGTTGTCCTGGGCGCGGTGGCCACCCCGGCACCGGTGCGCCAGGTACTCCTTAGACAGGCAGTCCGGCCCGGACCGGTGGGAGCTATTGTCCTGGCCGCCGGGGCCGGGGAGCGTTATGGCGGTGACAAGCAACTACTATCCATCGCCGGCCAGCCCATGGTACGCCGGGTGGTGACAACAGCCCTGGCAGCCGTGCCGGGGAATGTCGTCGTGGTCCTGGGTCATGAGGCCGGCAGGGTTGCTGCCGCCCTGGAGGGTTTAGCGGCCGATATAGCTTACAACCCCGGCTACCGCCGGGGCCTCAGCACCTCCCTGCAGGCCGGGCTAGCTGCCCTCGGGCCGGAAAGCCGGGCCGCCCTTTTTGTCCTGGCCGACCAGCCGGGAGTCACCCCGGACGTCATAACCAGGCTGGCCGGAGCTTACCGGCAGGAAGGGAAAAAAATTATTGTTCCCGTTTACCAGGGACGGCGGGGCAATCCGGTCCTCATTGACCGCGACCTCTGGCCGCAGATCCTGGCCTTGCAGGGGGATGTGGGAGCCAGGGAGATTATCCGGGCTCACCCGGAGGAAGTTTTAACGGTGGAAGTTGACTGCCCGGGAATTTTAAAAGATATCGATACCCACACCGATTACCAGGCCTGGCTGCACCAGAGCGGTAATTAATTGTTTAACCAGGGGAGGGGAAGGAAAGTGCGGAATCTGGTAGTCATCAGAGGGGCGGGGGACCTGGCCAGCGGTGTGGCCCACCGTCTCCATCAAGCAGGTTTTCCGGTAATCATGACAGAGATAGCCCGGCCCACGGTAATCCGCCGGGCCGTGGCCTTTGCGGAAGCGGTTTATACCGGCGCCATTACTGTAGAGGGGGTTACCGCCCGCCTGGTGGCTGGCCCGGAGGAGGCCCTGACGAAAGCCCTGCAGGGAGAAATTGCCGTCCTGGTTGATCCCCCGGCCGGGGTTATTACGGCCCTCCGGCCACAAATAGTCGTGGATGCCATCCTGGCTAAGACCAACCTGGGAACAAGTATAAATCTGGCCCCCATTGTCATCGCCCTGGGGCCGGGTTTTACGGCCGGGCGGGACGTTCATGCTGTAGTGGAAACCAGGCGCGGCCATTATCTCGGCCGGGTCATCTGGCAGGGTGCAGCCCTGGCCAATACCGGCATCCCGGGCGAAGTTATGGGCTATACCGAAGAAAGGGTCTTAAGGGCGCCGGCTAATGGTATCTTTAAGGGCTGCAAGGCCATCGGCGACCCGGTGACTGCCGGCGAAACGGTGGCCATGGTTGACGGCGTACCCATACCAGCGCGGATCAGCGGCGTACTGCGGGGGATTCTTCATGATGAGTTGGAAGTCACCAGAGGAATGAAGGTTGGCGACATCGACCCACGCGGTGAACGGGATTACTGTTTCACCATTTCCGATAAAGCCCGGGCCATCGCTGGCGGGGTTTTGGAGGCCATATTACACCTCACCTCTTCCCCGGAAAATAAACTTATGTTAGAATAGGGTTACTTCTTATTGCAAGGGGGACAGAAGAAGTGAGTGTGGCGCAACCAAAGGAGAATCAATATGCCAGTTCCCTGTTGCTCAAGCAGCTAGTCATAGCCTGGCTGGAGCGGCGGGGGGTAACATTAGAAGATATTGCCCGCCTGGTATATGAAGTCCAGCAAAAGTATATCCATGACCTGACCATGGCCGCCTGCCGCGAAAGCGTTGAGCGGGTACTGGAAAAGCGGGAGGTCCAGAATGCCATCTTTACCGGTATAGCCATTGATGAGCTGGCTGAAAAGGGGCAACTGGCCGAGCCCCTGGCCACCATGCTGCGTAATGATGACGGCCTCTACGGCATTGACGAGGTTATGGCCTTGAGCATTGTTAATATTTACGGCTCCATCGGTTTTACCAACTTCGGTTACCTGGACAAGGTCAAGCCGGGCATCATTGGCGTGGTTAATAGTAAGAAAAACGAGAAGGTCAACACCTTTCTCGACGACCTGGTGGCTGCCATCGCCGCCGCAGCCTCCTCCCGCCTGGCCCACCGCGACCGGGACGGGCTGCTTAAGTGAGGTTGAAAAAGATAAAAACCGGTAAAATAAAACCCTCCTTTTTAGCAATAAAAGGAGGGTTTATTTTTTCCACGTCGAACTATACCATAAGTGTGAGTGAAGTTTTTTGCACTCAGTAATATTACATTTAACTGGAGGGATCCATATGGCGGGTAAGATTCCCTTTGGCCCGACCTTCACGGAGATGTGCGACCCTTCGCAAATTGACCCGGCAATAAGGCAGCGGGCTTTAAAAGCCCTCAAGGAGAATGAGCTGGACCCCATTAACCTCTTCAACATTACCTGGAAAGACGAAAACAACCAGGTGCGGAAAATGGTCCTGCCCCCGGAAGTAACGGGTGTGGACGCCAATATCGTCGTCCTCCTGGGCCGGGGCTTCCCTTCCGGCTCCCACAAGGTGGGCCCGGCCTACGCTACCTTGATTGAAGGCTGCGTGGACGGCGTCATCAAGCCCGGTGAACATACCATCCTGGGACCTTCAACGGGCAATTTCGGCATTGGTGTGGCCTATATCTGCAAACTCCTGGGCTTCCGGGCGGTAGTCATCATGCCCGATAACATGAGCAAGGAACGTTATGAACGCATCCGCAAGTACGGCGGCGACCTGGACCTCACTCCCGGTACGGAGTCCGACGTTATTTTAACCCTGCAGCGAACCTATGAACTGAAAAAGGACCCCAGGAACTTTGCCCTGGCCCAGTTTGAACTGCTGCCCAACTACCGCTTCCACCGCCACGTTACCGGTAATGCCGCCATTGAGGCCGTCCAGGGTATCGGTAACGGCCGTATCGCCTGCTTTACTTCGGCTCCCGGTTCGGCGGGGACGCTGGGTGCTGGCGACCAGATTAAGAAGGCTTTCCCGGAATGTAAAGTGGCGGCCCTGGAACCCTATGAGTGTTCTACCCTGTATAACGGGGGCCGCGGCCAGCACCGCATTGAGGGTATCGGCGACAAGATGTGCACCCTCATCCACAATGTCCTCAATACGGATTTTATTGTCCTCATCCACGATGAAGATACCGTCCGCGGCTTGAAGGTTTTCCAGGATGGTACCGAAGTCCTGATGAAGAATGGCGTCAAAGAAGCCGATGCCCTGGCCTTACGCGACAATTTCGGTCCTTCCGGCATTTGCAACATCCTGGGCGCCATTAAGATGGCCAAATACCTGCGTTTAGGCCCCGGCGATAATGTGGTGACCGTTGCCACCGACGGTTTTGACCGCTATCCTTCCGTACTGGAGGACCTGGCCCGGCGGACCCTGGAAATTGAGGACTTTGTCCTGGAACGCTGGTTTAAAGATATTTTCCTCAAGGCCCATACCCATTATATTCTGGACACCCGCAGGCCGGAGGCCAAGGGACGGCTCTTCCAGCAGAAGGAGAAAGACTGGTTGCCCTTTGGGTACACCAGAGAATACCTAGACGCCATGAAGAGCCCCTCTTTCTGGGAGGATGAATACGCCAAGATCGAGTATTACGACGCTAAGATAAAAGAGTTGCGTTAAGTCCCTGGGCTCCACAGCCAGGGAAACTGCGCCTGGTAAAGTTGCTGGCGAAATGCTGCCAGTAAACTAAAGCCGAACGGGGGGAATGGCATGCGCCTGGAACTACTGGTTAATGGGGAGCAGCGGGTAGTTGATGTTCCTGAAGACGTTAGCCTGCTGGAAGTTTTGCGGGAAGACCTGCGATTGACCGGAGCCAAAAACGGCTGTGGCGAGGGCACCTGCGGCGCCTGCACCGTGCTCCTGGGAGGTAAAGCGGTCCGGGCCTGCCGGACGCCGGCCGCCAGGGCCGCCGGGCAGGAGATCATTACCGTCGAGGGCTTGAGCCCGCGGGAAAAGGAGATTTATACTTTCGCCTTTACGGCGGCCGGGGCCGTGCAGTGCGGCTTTTGCACGCCGGGGATGGTCATGGAAGCCAAAGCCCTCCTCGACCGGCAGCCGGAGCCGGGTGAAGATGAAATCCGCCAGGCCTTCAAGGCCCACCTCTGCCGTTGCACCGGTTACCAGAAGATTATTACCGCCGTACGCCTGGCCGGCCGCGCTTTAAGGGGCGAGATTGAGCCCCGGGCAGGTGACCCGGCCGGTATGGGTAAAGCCTTTTTCCGGCCCGATGCCCCGGCCAAGGTCCTGGGGGAAGCCGTCTTTGTCGATGACATGCAGGTGCCCGGCATGCTTTACGGCGCCGTTTTTCGCCTGCCCTGTGCCCGGGCGAAGGTCAAGGCCATTGATGTCACAGCAGCTAAGGAACAGCCCGGGGTAGTGGCCGTCCTCACCGCCGGCGATATCCCGGGAGAACGCTATCAGGGGCATATCTTTAAAGACTGGCCGGCACTGGTGGCGGTAGGTGAGGAAACCCGCTATGCCGGCGATGCCCTGGCCCTGGTGGCGGCCAGAAGCAGCCGGGAAGCCCGGGCGGCACTGGACTATATTAAAGTTGATTATGAAGAATTGCCCCCCCTGACTTCGCCCCAAGACTCCCTGGCGCCGGGGGCGCCGGCCCTGCACCCCAAAGGTAATTTATTAAGCGAAACGGTGATCAAAAAAGGTGACGCTGAGGCAGCCTTAAAGTCCTGCGCCCACGTGGTAACCAATACTTATACCACGCCCTTTACGGAACACGCCTTCCTGGAGCCGGAGAGCGCCGTGGCAGTACCGGAAGACAGCGGCCTGACGATATACACCAGCACCCAGGGCGTTTACGAGATCCATACCCAGCTGGTTTCTCTCCTGAATTTACCGCCGGAAAAGGTACGGGTGGTCAACAAGTGTGTTGGCGGCGCTTTTGGCGGCAAAGAGGACCTGAGCGTCCAGCACCATGCCGCCCTGCTGGCCTGGGCAACGCAGAAACCGGTGAAGCTCACCTGGACCCGGCGGGAAAGCATCCTCTGCCACCCCAAGCGTCATGCCATGACCATTACCATGACCACCGGCTGTGACGCGGAAGGTAACCTGGTAGCCTTGGTGGCCGACCTGGTGGCCGATACCGGCGCCTATGCTTCCCTGGGGGCCCAAGTGCTGGAGCGGGCCTGCACCCACGCTACCGGCCCCTACCGTATCCCCAACGTGACCATCCGTGGCCGGGCCGTCTATACCAATAACCCGCCGGCCGGGGCCTTCCGCGGTTTTGGGGTGCCCCAGTCCAACTTTGCTATGGAGAGCCAGCTGAACCTCCTGGCAACCGCTACCGGACTTTCCCCCTGGCAGATCCGCTGGCAGAACGCCCTGGAACCGGGCGACACCCTGGGCACCAGGCAGGTAGTCAGTGCCGACATCGGCCTGAAAGATACCCTCCTGGCTGTCAAGGAAGCCTTTGAAAGCAGCCCTTGCGCCGGCATTGCCTGCGGTTTTAAAAATGTCGGCCTCGGCGTTGGTACCCGGGATGTCGGCCGGGCCAGGCTGGCAGTCAGCGGGGGACGGGTAAAAATCTACTCCGGTGCGGCCTGCATGGGTCAGGGGATGGAGGCGGTCCTCATCCAGATTGTCGCCGAGACTACCGGACTGCCGGCAGCGCTCATTGATTGCGTCCTTGCCGATACGGCCCGGACTCCCGACGCCGGCTGCACCACGGCTTCCCGCCAGAGCCTCTTTACCGGGGAAGCAACCCGCCGGGCGGCGGCGGACCTGGCGGCAGCCTTGAAAGGCCGTACCCTTGCCGGCCTGGAAGGCCGGGTTTTCCAGGGGGAATTCTACGGCGCCACCGATCCTCTTAATTCCAACAAGGAGCACCCTGTAACCCATGTCGGCTACAGCTATGCCACGCAGGTAGCCATCCTGGATGAGGAGGGCCGGGTGGCGAAAGTAGTGGCTGCCTATGATGTGGGCCGGGCCATTAACCCCTTAAACCTGGAGGGCCAGATTGAAGGGGGCATTGTCATGGGCCTGGGTTATGCCCTGACGGAAGACTTCCCGGTACAGGATGGAATACCTGTACGCCAGACCCTAGGCAGGCTGGGACTCCTGCGCAGTCACCAGGTACCGCAGATGGAGGTGCATTTGATAGAAAAGGGCGGTACTCCCTATGCCTACGGCGCCAAGGGCATTGGCGAGCTGGCGACCATTCCCACGGCGGCGGCCGTCGCCGGCGCCTACTACCGCCGCGACGGCAAATTACGCCTGAGCCTGCCCCTGGAAGGAACGCCGTATGCAAGAAGTGGGAAGTGAGATGTGAGCAAGACAGTGCCAGCCTGTGACAAAGTTATTTTCGTAGGAGATGACCTGCGTGAGCAACGTTACCCAGTTGCGCTGCATTAATTGCAGCCGGACTTATCAGCCCCGGCCCGGCTTTTATACCTGCCCCGTCTGCGGATCAACTGACGGTATCTTAGACGTGGAATACGATTATGACTATATCAACAAATATATTTCTAAAGAGAGCCTGGCCGGAAACAGGGAGCCTTCTATGTGGCGCTACCGTCCTTTCCTGCCGGTGGCCCAGGAGGGACCCCTGCCGCCTTTAAGGGTAGGCTGGAGCCCCCTCTACCGGGCCGACCGCCTGGGGGCCGAGCTGGGTTTAAAGGAATTATATATTAAAGATGACGGGATTAATCCTACCGCTTCCCTGAAGGACCGGCCCTCGGCCGTGGCCGTGGCCCGGGCCATGGCCGAAGGGGCGGGGGTGGTGGCCTGCTCCTCCACCGGTAACGCTGCTTCCTCCCTCGCCGGAGCGGCGGCTTCCGTGGGCCTCAAGGCCGTGATCTTTGTCCCCGGCCGGGCACCCCAGGGCAAGGTGGCCCAGCTCTTGATCTTCGGGGCTACGGTCATCAGCGTCCAGGGCTCCTATGAAGACGCCTTTCGCCTGTCGGCGGCAGCCATAGAAGAGCACGGCTGGTATAACCGCAATGCAGCCATTAACCCCTACCTGGTGGAAGGCAAGAAGACCGCCTGCCTGGAGGTGGCCGAACAGCTGCACTGGGAAGTACCAGACTGGGTAGTACTCTCGGTGGGCGATGGCTGCACCATGGCCGGGGCCTGGAAGGCCTGGGTGGACCTGAAAAAAGCCGGCTGGATTGAGAAGCTGCCGCGGATGCTGGGGGTCCAGGCCGAAGGCTGCTGCCCCATTACCCGCGCCTTCCGGGAGGGCACCAGGGTACGTCCTATGGAAGAAAATACCCTGGCGGACAGCATTGCCGTCGGCGTACCCCGCAATCCCGAAAAGGCCCTGCGGGCCGTTCGCGATTCCCGTGGGACTATGATTAATGTTAGCGATGAAGAAATACTGGCGGCCATGCGGGTCCTGGGCCGGACCAGCGGCGTTTTCGGTGAACCGGCGGGGGTGGCCGGCACGGCCGGGCTCATCAAAGCCGTCCGGGAAGGGATTATTAAGCCGGAGGAAAGGGTAGTCGTCCTGGTAACCGGTAATGGCCTCAAAGACGTGGCCAATGCCATCAAGGCTGCCGGGGAACCCATCCGGGTGGCACCCTCCCTGGAGGCCCTTCATAAAGCACTAGGGGATTTAAAATTGCCCAATTATGGGTGGGGATATGTCCCGGAGCCGCGATTAGCGGAGCGCCGGTAACAGAACAGGCGAGGTGAGGTAACCGTTGCCGCTGCCGAGGACGCCTGAGCGTGCCTTGGTGAGGAATACTGCATGACCTCATAGAAGGATCTAGGCCAGCGGAGCAGGAAGCCTTTTCATTGGCAATCCGCAGGCGGCGAGCAACGGTCCGAACCGAGCCGTAGTTCTGTCGGCGCGGAGCTTCTGAGCGGCGTAGGGACATATCCCCACCAGAAGGCACATTTCTGGTAGAACCCTACTTTTGGGGGAGGGGTTAAAGTGGACCTCTTGCTGAAGGGCGGGTGGGTTGTCACCGCCGCACGGGTAGAACAGGCCGACGTGGCCATTAAGGGAGAAAAGATTGCTGCCGTAGGCCCGGACCTGGCTGCTCCAGGAGCGGTGGTCCGGGATGTAACCGGTAAATATATCCTACCCGGAGCCATCGATGCCCACGTCCATTACCAGATGCCCACCGGCGACCTGCTGACGGCCGACGACTGGTTTACCGGGACCCGGCTGGCTGCCTGCGGTGGCGTCACTACCGTCATCGATTATGCCGAGCCCGCAAGCCCTGGAGAATCTCTTACAGAGGCCCTGACCAAGCGCCTGGAAGAAGCCAGGGACCAGGCCTGCGTAGATTACGGCCTGCACCAGGTGGTCATGCCCGGCCAGGAGGAAGACGAAGCGGAGCTAAGGGCTGTAGTCGAAAAGGGTGTCACCAGCTTCAAGGTTTTTACCACTTATGCCCAGCGCTTGAGCCTGGCTGCCATCAGCCACCTGTTACAACAGGCCCGCCGGCTGGGTGCCCTGGTTACGGTTCACTGTGAGGATCATGAAATAATTACGGCTAAGAGGGAAGAGTTAATCGCCGCCGGTCAGACGGACCCGGCCTACCATGCCGCCAGCCGGCCTGCAGAAGCAGAGGTCAAAGCCATCCGGGACGTTATTGCCCTGGCCGGGGAAGCCGGAGCACCTGTCTATATCGTTCACGTCTCTACCGGCGGTGGAGCGGAAGCTATTGCTGCCGCCCGCAGCAAAGGCCAGCAGGTCTACGGCGAAACCTGCCCTCACTACCTGCTTCTTACGGAGTCTCAATATACCGGGCCGGACAGCCGCCTTTTCCTGATGTGCCCGCCTTTAAGAACAGCAGCCGATAACGAGAGCCTCTGGCGACACCTGGCCGCCGGCGCCCTCCAGGTGGTGGCTACCGATCACTGCAGCTACAGCCGGGTACAGAAGGCTGCCGGCACGGCCTTTTATAACACTCCCTCCGGCGTACCTGGAACGGAAACTTTATTACCCCTGCTTTATTCCTTTGGGGTCCGCAACGGCTGGCTGACCCTGCCCCAGCTGGTGAGGGTGCTATCCACCAACCCGGCCCGCCTTTTCGGCCTTTACCCGCGCAAGGGAAGCCTCAGGCCGGGGAGTGACGCCGACGTGGTAATTTTTGATCCCCGCAGGCAGGTTACCCTGACGGCGGCAAACCTTCATTCGGCGGCCGGTTATACTGTCTTTGAAGGTTTTCACCTGCAGGGCTACCCGGAAGCTACCTACCTGCGGGGCTGGCTTATCTACGATCAAGGATGTTTCCTGGGCCAGGCCGGGCAGGGCCGGTTTATTCCTGGCCGTGTTTAAAATTTTTTATCCTTGCAGCAGGATTTTATTAACAAAAGTTGAATTGGATTAAACGTGATTTAATTAATTAAGCAAAATTTAGCCTAACGGGGGGAACAATATGAAGACCGATTTACGCGGTAAGCACTTGATTACCTTGCAGGAATGGACTAAAGAAGAAATCGACACGTTGCTGGACATCGCCTTTGATCTCAAAAGGCGGAAAGCCCTGGGCGAAAAACATCGCCTTCTCGAAGATAAAACCTTTTATATGCTCTTTTTTGAAAACTCCACGCGTACCCGCAACGCTTTCGAAACCGGTATGACCCAGCTGGGTGGCCATGCTATTTTCTTGACTCCATCGGCTACCCAAATTGGCCATGGAGAGACGGCTAAAGATACGGTTGAAGTTTTAAGCCGCTTTGGTGATGGGATAGGTATACGTTACTGTACTTACAAAAAAGGAAACGCCTACATGCGGGAACTGGCCAAATACTCCCGCATCCCCGTTATCAACATGCAGTGCGACTTATACCATCCTACCCAGGCCCTTGCTGATATCATGACCATCCAGGAGAAGTTCGGTAAAAATACGCGGGGTCTCAATTTCACCATTAGCTGGACTTACGCACCCAATTATATACGGCCCCTGTCCATGCCCCAATCCCTCATCCTCCTCATGAGCCGTTTTGGGATGAATGTAACCCTGGCCCATCCACCCGAGTTCCATTTATTACCGGATATTGTGGAACAGGCCAGGAAGAATGCGGAAGAAAATGGTGTCAAATTTAACATTGTCCATGACATGGACGAAGCCTGTAAAGATGCCCATATTATTTATGCCAAGAGCTGGGGTCCCATTGCCTATACCGGCAGTAGGGAGGAAGGCCTGGATCTGATTGAAAAATACAATACCTGGGTAATGGATGGCCGCCGCATGAAGCTCGGCCAGAAGGATGCTATTTACATGCATTGTATGCCGGCCGACCGGGGTGTTGAAGTGACAGAAGAGGTTATGGATGGCCCGCAATCGGTAATCTACGACGAGGCTGAGAACCGCCTGCACACCATCAAGGCTATCCTGGCGGCAACAATGAGGTAAAGGTTGACCTGTTAACAGTTGACTATAATAACTTCGTAAGCAATGGCGCTTAACTGGCAATAAAGCCGCCTTTCTTCAAGATAGAAGAGAGGCGGCTTTTTACTTATTTTGCCGATCTTTGCCGCTAAGTTCATTAGATGCCATATCAGGTGAAATCAATATCCAGAAGCTGGCCGGCCTTACTTTAGCACCTTAAAGGTCACATAATCGCCATAGGTAAAGAAGGGCTGCAAGACCTGCGGATTCCTTTGCGCCCAACGGTAATAGGCTGAAGTAGTTGTTGTCAAGAAGTACTGGCTATCCCCGGTACGTAGTTGCGCCAGCATGTCCGTTTCCGAAGTAGCAATGACGCGGTAGACCTGGTTTTCCAGGCGGGGGCCAAAGAGCAGGTAGGGGAAGGCTGTTTCCGTAAAGGCAATGCGCGAACCCGGAGGTACCCGGTCAACCCAGGCTAACTCATCGCCCCAGGGCGTTATCTGGAAAAAGGTACGCTGCTCCGGGGGCAGGGCCAGGAAGCGGCCGATTACCTGGGGCGTAAAGTAACCGTGGGTTAAACTACCGGCCAGGGATATGAGAACCAGGGCCAGGGTAGCGGCCCGCAAAGGTCGTGCCCAGAAGCCTGGCAGCCTCTCCTCCAGGTAAGCCAGGCTCAAAGTCCCGGCGGCGACAATGAAGATGGTATAGCGGGTCCACCAGTTGGAGGGCTGCAGCCAGAAAAGCAGGATCAGGGGCAGGAGGAGGAGCAGGAGGTGCCGGTGACCCCGGGCCAGGGCCAGGATAAGGGTTACGGCCAGGGCCGGGAGTTCCAGGTAGAGCCACTGGGGGCCGAAGCCTCCCAGGCGCTGGTCGAAGGTGTAGGGACCACTGGTTTCCTGCCAGGAACGCAATAACTGCTGCCAGAAAGGCAGGCCTGCCAGTTCGGGGGGCGTATTTTTGACCATGACCAGCTCGGCCACGCTGCCCTGGCCAGGCCAGAGGGTATATCCCAGAACTTTAAACGTAAAAGGGAAAAAGGGATTGCCGTAGGCCAGCCAGTTGCGCAGGTACCAGAAACTGCCCCACAGGAGCAGGGCTCCGGCAAAGATAACCAGGGAAAGGAGCAGGTTTTGCCTGTAAGGCTGGTTGGCTGCCCGCCTGGCCACCCGGTTGCCCGCGATGATAAAGAGAAAAACTACCGCCACATAGGGAGCGGCGGAAGCCTTTATCCCGAAAGTCAGGCCGCCGGCCAGGGCGGCCAGGAGTAAATAGGCGCGCCGCGGGTCATGGTAATAGCGGTAAGCAAAGTAAAAGGCCACCAGGAACATGGCCGCAAAGGCGACATCCACATAGCAGGTCTTGCTCTGGACCAGGACAATGGGCGTCAGGAAAAAAAGGCAGGCTGCTACGGCGCTATTGGTCTGTCGCAAACCGGTTGCGCGCCCCAGGGTATAGACGGCCAGTCCCCCGGCCAGGGCAAAGGGCAGCTGGGTCAGGTCAACCAGCAGGTCGCTGCCGGCAAGCAGCATGTTCCAGGCAAAGATAAGCTCGGTATTCATGGGATACACGTTGGCCCAGAGGGTATAGGGGCTTAAAACGATCCGGCCGGCCTGGAGCCAGGTGGCCACTGCCGTCAGGTGGTAGTAGAGGCTGTCCCAGGCATAGGGCGGGAACAGGTATCCCAGGAATATGAGCCAGATGGTTTCCAGGAAGGCCAGGAAAAGTAAAAGCCTGGCCCAGAAATTATGGCGCCAGCCGGCATAAAGCCGGAATTGGTGAGGATACCGGGGGCCAGGGAAGAGGCGCTCCACCAGGACTGCAATGGCAAGCAAAATTAAATTTAACACCAGCAGGTTAGCAGTTGTCAGGCGCAATACGGTACCGGCCAGGAGCATGGTGAATACGATTTGCCCCGCAGCCAGGGTAAAAATGGCCAGGAACTTTTCAGCGGGGGCCAGTCCCCACAGCCGCGTCAAAAAAAAGGCCGTGAGAAGAACTATCAAATTGCCGCTAGTGAAGGCCAGCCAGTGCAAAATACCATCTCCCCGGTCGCCACTTTTCTTTTATCGCTGTCAGCTTTGCATCCTTTATAACCAGTACAGGATGACAAAGCAACTGGCCGCCCAGAGGAGGATGGTGGCTGCCAAGGACTTATCTTTGAGGACCAGGCTTTCCGGCTCGCCGCCGCCCTGGCGGCGGTAGGTCAGGTACAGGTAACGGCAGATGCCAAAGAGCACCAGGGGAACGGTATACATCAACTGGGGCCGGGCGGCGCCGATAAAGGTGTAAATGGCATATACGACGACGGTAGCAGAAGTTACAGTCGCAATCAACTGGTCCAGGAGTCCCAGGGAATACTCGGCCAGGATCCCCCGGTGGGCGGCAGCGTTGTCCAGGAGGACCAGTTCATGGCGGCGTTTACATAAAGCCAGGAAAAGGGCCAGGAGAATAACGGCAATGAGCAGCCAGGCCGAAATCGGCACCATAATGGCCGCCGCGCCGGCCGCCACCCGCAGGACAAAACCCAGGGCGACGATAAAGACATCAATAAGGACCATTTGCTTTAAATAAAAGGAATAGGCCAGGGTCTGGAGGGCATAGGTGAGGCTAATAAGGCCCACCTGCCAGCTTAAGGCAAAAGCCCAGGTGAGGCTGCCGGCCAGGATGACGGCGGCTGCCGAGGCCACCGGCAGGGGAGCCAGCAGGCCGGCGGCAATGGGACGGTGCTTTTTGCGGGGGTGGCAGCGATCCCTTTCCCGGTCTATGAGGTCATTGACCAGGTAGGTGCCACCCGAGAGAAGGCAAAAGATAACAAACACCTGGATGGTGCGTACCAGGAGAGGGATGTCCAGCAGGTGGCGGGAAAAAAGGATGGCGGCGAAGACAAAGGCATTTTTCGTCCACTGTTTGGGCCGCAGGCTCAATAAGAGATAGCGCCAGAAATAGCGACTAGTTATAGCCTCAGCCCGGCCGGAGGTTTCCAGTAAACTCATGTCCCCGTTGACCTCCACATCTGTTTTCTGTTGGCATTCCTTACCTAATTTTACCCTAACTTACTCCAGCATAACAATAGCCAGCCGGGCAAGGACAAAAAATTAAGGCTGTTGCCCTCCGGTAACAGCCTTAGAAACTCAACTTTTTTAACCTTGGTAATGATAATTAACCCATTACTCTATTCTTTACGGCTGGGATAACGAGGGGCATGGTAATAATCATGGTCAGGATAAACACCCATACTGCGCCGCCGGCCCGGGCCACAAGGGTATAAGTTTTCCCTGTCAGGAAGGTGAGCACCAGGAAAAGGAGGGCCATCCCCAGGGAAATACCTGTATAGATTATCCCAGCCTGCCGGGCGGCTTTTGTTTCGAGATCAGTCATAATTTCTCACCTCATAATAATTTTGCGCCGGGAGTCCTCTTGCCAGATGAAAACGTAAGTTTGGCAGACTCTTCTACAAGTTTCCAACCTCCAACTTCCCACCTCCATATTAACCAGCCTGGGGCGCTGGTCGCCCCTCGGGGGCAGCTTGATCCCGCTCCTGGCGGAGGAAGGGCTGGAAGCGTTTGAGGGTAAGGGTATTCATGGTCACAGAGACAGAACTCAATGCCATGAAGAAGGCGGCCAGTTCGGGACTGACAATCAGCCCGGTGATGGGATAGAGGATGCCGGCGGCAATGGGGATACCCAGGGTATTGTATAAGAAGGCCCAGACCAGGTTTTCTTTGATCTTGCGCATGGTGGCGCGGCCGATCTCAATGGCCCCCACCACATCGCGAATGTCGTCCTTGATGAGGATAATGTCCCCTGTCTCCTTGGCCACGTCGGTACCGGAGCCGATGGCAATGCCCACATCGGCCTGGGCCAGGGCCGGAGCGTCGTTGATGCCGTCACCCACCATGGCTACTTTGAGGCCGCGGGCCTGGAGCTTCTTTACTTCTTCGGCTTTATCCTGGGGCAGCACCTCGGCCAGGACGGTCTTGATACCGACCTGGCGGGCAATGGCCGCAGCCGTCCGCCGGTTATCACCGGTGATCATGGCCACCTGGATACCCATCCTGTGCAGGCGTTCGATGGCAACCTTTACGTGCTCTTTTAAAGTGTCGGCCACGGCGATGATGCCGGCGGCCCTGCCGTCCACCGCCATCAACATAGCGGTCTTGCCTTCTTCTTCTAGTTTTTCCATCTGCCCGGCCAGGTCGCCGATGGCGATATTTCGCTGCTGCATCAGCCGGCGGTTACCCAGCAGGATCTCCCGGCCCTGGTAGGTGGCCCGGACACCATGGCCCGGGATGGCTGCAAAGTCCTGTACTTCCTCGATGGCCAGGCCTTCCTCCCTGGCGCCGCGGACAATGGCCTCGCCTAAAGGATGTTCGGAAGGTTTTTCCGCCATGGCGGCCAGTCGCAGGATTTCTCTTTGCTCAAAACCCGGAGCGGCAATCACATCAGTGACCGAGGGTTCGCCTCTGGTCAGGGTTCCCGTTTTATCAAAGACAATGGCATTGAGCTTGCTGCTCGCCTCCACCGCATCGGCGCCCTTAAAGAGGATACCATTCTCGGCCCCCTTGCCTGTCCCAGCCATGACCGCACTGGGAGTGGCCAGGCCCAGGGCACAGGGACAGGAAATGACCAGGGTGGTTACCGATAACAGGAGGGCAAAGCCAAAGACACCTACCCCGGCCAGGCTGTAGGGTGAAAGGATAAAGCGGCTGTCAGGCCGGAAAAAGGCATCGTAGCCAATAAAGAACCAGAAGAGGAAGACGACCAGGGCCAGGACGTGGACGCCGGCGATGAAGTGGCCGGCCACGAAGTCGGCCAGTTTTTGAATGGGAGCCTTGGAAGCCTGGGCCTCCTCCACCATCTTGATAATCTGGGCTAAAGCCGTTTCGCTCCCCACCCGGGTGGCCCGGAACTTGAAGGAACCGGTCTTGTTAATGGTCGCCCCAACCACCTGGGCTCCGGGACGTTTTTCCACCGGGATGCTCTCGCCGGTAAGCATGGATTCATCTACGGCCGAATAACCCTCGATAACTTCCCCGTCCACCGGGATGCTTTCGCCGGGGCGGACCACCACTATGTCCCCTACCTCAACTTCATCGGCAGCAATCTCCATCTCCTGGCCGTCCCGGATAACCCGGGCGGTTTTAGCCTGCAGGCTCATGAGCTTGCGGATGGCCTCGGAAGTACGGCCGCGGGTAATAGCCTCCAGGTAACGGCCCAGGACGATAAAGGCGGTGAGCAATGCGGCAGACTCGAAGAAAGTGGCCCCGCGCCCCCCAAAACCGGCTTCAGGCCAGAGGGTATTGATGGTGGCGATGATATAGGCCGCCCCAATACCCGTCGCATAAAGGAGGTTCATATCTGTAGTTCCGCGTTTAAGGCCGTTCCAACTGTGGACGAAAAACTGCCAGCCGGGGATAAAGGTGACCGGTGTGGTTAAAGCCCACAGTACATACACGTTCCCCAGCCATTCCGGTACAAAGTAGGGGAAAATCCACATGTCCCGGAACATGCCGATCATTACTAAAGTGGCCAGGGGCCAGGCAATCCACATATTGCGGCGCTGGTACCGGATCTCCCTCTCCCGGGCCTCTTTCTCCTGGTCCAGGGCTGCCTTACCGGTCAGCTTTTCCGTAGCCTCATAGCCCAGGGCATGGATTTCCTTTTTAATGCGCGCCTTGTCCACCGCCCCGGGGTAGAACCGGACCCTGGCCGTTTCCGCCGGCAGGTTTACTACTACCGAAGTGACGCCGGGTAGGGCTTTAACGGCTTTTTCCACCTTAGCGACACAGGCGGCACAACTCATCCCCCTTACCGTCAGGAGAACTTCCTCTTCCGGTACCTCATAGCCGATCTCCTGGATGGTCTTGGCCATTTGGGGCACGCCGACCTGGTCCGGGAAATATTCCACGGTAGCCTTCCCGGCAACCAGGTTGACGCGGGCGTCCGCTACACCCGCCATATTTTTCAGAGTCTTTTCCACTTTGGCCACGCAGGATGCACAGCTCATACCCATAACAGGTAAATTTACCTGGGCCAAGCCGCTCTTTTCGCTGGCAGGCACCATCTTTCACACCTCCGGGTAAGTAATTATCAACGGCTTTTATTCTACCTTGCCCATTCCTTGCCAATCTTATAACCGGGTGTACCATTCCAGAGGCACAATAGTCTCTTTCCCGTACAGGTCGGTGGCCGACCCAACATTTTAAACTACCCCCCACCCGTATATCTTTAACTCGATTATATTTTGCTGGTCACATACTGTCAATGAACTTCACAAAAACTACAAAATTTATTCCTGGCTTTCCTGGAAGTTGCCCGGGGCATTTTAAAAAGCCTTCCCCTCCTGTAGGGGAGGGGAAGGCCAGCTCCTTGGTTTCAACTAATGGGCAGTTTAACGTCATGCCCGGGACTAAATTCAGCAGCCTTCTTTGCAATGGGCAACGGCCCTCAGCATCCAGCGCTTCCTGGTCAATTTTGATCCCTCCTCCATCTCCTACCTCCTTGCTAAAGGCAACCTGGCAGTTTTCCTGATGCTTGAAAAAATCTTCCTGGGAAGAGGTAAAAAATTGTCTTGACCACCTTTTTGGCCCCTGTTATAATCTAAGATAAACCGATATATTTAGTCAAGATTGGAGGGCTAAGAATGGCCTTAACCAACGAAGAAATAGAACGCTACAGCCGGCAGATTATCCTGAAGAACGTCGGCGGCCGGGGCCAGGAAAAGCTGAAACAGGGAAAAGTGTTGATCGTGGGAGCCGGGGGTCTTGGTTCGCCAGTAGCTTACTACCTGGCGGCTGCCGGCGTAGGTACTATAGGTATCGTGGATAGCGACAGGGTAGACCTTTCCAATTTACAACGCCAGATTCTCCACAATAGCGACCGCCTGGGACGGCTCAAGGCGGAATCGGCCCGCGAAACCTTGCTGGCCTTAAATCCAGCGCTGACTATAAATACTTACCCGCTGCGTTTAGGTAAAGACAACATTTTAGCTATTATCCGCGACTACGACGTGATTGTCGACGGCGTTGACAACTTTCCCACCCGCTATTTATTAAATGATGCCTGTGTCATGACGGGTAAAACCCTGGTTGAGGGAGGGGTATTGCAATGGGACGGCCTGGTCATGACCATCAAACCCCGCCAGGGTCCCTGTTACCGCTGTATCTTTCCCGACCCACCCCCGCCAGGAGCCGTGCCCAGCTGCCAGGAAGCCGGCGTCATGGGTACGGTACCAGGGCTCATCGGGGCCATTCAGGCTACCGAGGTAATTAAAATTTTACTTGAGGTTGGGGAAACCCTCACCGGCCGGCTCCTGATCTACAATGCCCTGGAAATGCGCTTCCGGGAAATAAAGGCCGAGCGTAACCGTAATTGCTCTGTCTGCGGGGAAAATCCGCGCATCCGTGAACTGGAAGAGTACACTTTTGTCTGTGAAGCAAAATGCGAAAGGTGAAATCACTTATGACACTAAATTTTCATGAACTAAAAAAAGGCGGCTTTATCAAGCAGCAGGGCCCCGGCCTTTTTCTCATGCGGTTGCGGACCATTGGCGGGCATTTAACGGCGCGGGACCTGGAGAATATTGCTAAGGTAGCTGCTAAATACGGCCGGGGCGAAGTCCACTTGACCACCCGCCAGGGGGTAGAAATACCCGGCGTAAGGCTGGAAGATTACCAGGCCCTGATTGAAGAAATCAAGGTCCTGAACCTACTACCAGGGGCCTGCGGCCCACGCATACGTTCGATTGTCGCCTGCCCGGGAATGGAAGTTTGTCCCAACGGCGTTGTTGATACCCGGGAGATGGCCCGGCAAATAGACCGGGCTTTTTTCGGCCGCGAAGTACCGGTTAAATTTAAAATTGCCGTCGCCGATAAAGTGGAAATTGTATTAAACATGGGCGGGGGAGTATAATTAGACTGGCAACCGGCCTGCCAGGACACTTGTAGGCCTGCAGGCGGGTAATTAAAAGAAAAAAGGTGACTCCCTACATGCTAAAAAGCAACTTAAAGAGCGATGATTTCCTGGCTGCTGCAGCAGCACTCAAACCTCGCCTAGTGGCCTGGCGGCGGCAGTTGCACCAGTGCCCGGAACTGAGCTTTGCGGAAAGGGAGACGGCCGCCCTGGTGGCCGGCGTGCTGGCGGAACTGGGACTACAGGTCAGAACCGGGATCGCCGGCACTGGTGTCGTAGGTTTGCTGGAGGGGGTGAAAGACGGCCCTGCCGTAGCCCTGAGAGCCGATATGGATGCCCTGCCCATCCAGGAGGACACCGGGGTGGAGTATGCTTCCCGCTACCAGGGCCGGATGCACGGTTGCGGCCATGATGCCCATATGGCAGTAGTTTTAGGAGCGGCGGCACTGTTAGCCGAACGTCGCCGGGAACTCCCCGGGCCGGTAGTATTTATTTTTCAACCCGGAGAAGAATTACCGCCGGGCGGGGCCCGCCTGATATTAAAGGCGGGCGTCCTGGACAACCCGCCGGTGAAGGCCATTTTCGGCCTCCACGTCACTTCTTATCTCCCGGTGGGTACGGTGGGCATTCGCCCGGGGGCTGCCATGGCGTCGGCCGACAACTTTACCATTAAAATTAAAGGCCGCACCAGTCACGGCGCTTCGCCCCACCTGGGGGCCGATGCCATCGTCGCTGCCGCCCAGGCCGTTCTGGCTTTGCAGGCTATTATTTCCCGGCGTATGGACCCGGTGCAGCCGGCCGTTCTCACCATCGGTAGCATTCATGGCGGCGAGAAGGAAAACATTATCGCCGCCGAGGTAACCATGACCGGTACCACCCGCGCCCTGAACCAGGTTGTCCGGCAGGAACTGGAAAGGGGTATGCGCCAGGTCCTGGCCGGGGTGGCGGCCGCCAGCGGGACGGAGATTGAACTGGATTACCTGCGGGGTTACCCGCCGCTAATAAACGATGCCAGGCTCACGGAGCTGTTTCGCCGGGCAGCCGGGGAAATCCTGGGGCCGGAAAAGGTTTTCGAACTGGCGGCCCCCTCCATGGGCGCCGAGGATTTTGCCCGCTATGCGGAAAAAGTCCCGGCAGTATATTTTAACCTCGGGGCAGCCATACCGGGAGAGACTCCCTACCCCTGGCATCATCCCCGCTTTAATATCCAGGAAGATTGCCTGCCCATTGGCAGCGCCCTGCTTTCCTGGCTGGCCATCAAGGCCCTGGCTGATTTTTCAGCGGGGGTAAAAAATTGTTAGCAGGATTTAAGTTACTTTTGCCGAATATAACTATAATGAACTCGTATAACTCCGGCGATGGGGCCGGGGGTTTCTACCAGGTGACCGGAATCACCTCGACTACGAGGGTAACCGTCAGCTGGTTTCTTTATTATATTTGTTTCCCCGAGGATAAATTTATCAGGGGGGTGGGTTGAAACCAGTGCCTAGGATTAAACTAAAAGTCAACGGCCAGGAGTACCAGGTCGAGGTCCCGGCAGACATTACCTTGCTGGAACTGCTGCGGGAATACTTAAGCCTCACCGGTACCAAGGAGGGATGCGGCAAAGGGGAATGCGGTGCCTGCACGGTACTCATGGACGGCCAGGCGGTCAACTCCTGCCTAGTTCCTGCCGCCAAGGCTGAAGGGTCGGAGGTGCTTACCATCGAAGGCCTGGCCTCGCCTGACGGCCGGCTCCATCCTTTACAGGAGGCCTTTATCAGCGAGGGTGCCGTCCAGTGCGGCTTCTGTACCCCGGGAATGATTATGAGCGCCAAAGCCCTGCTGGACCAGAACCCCCATCCCACCCGGGAGGAAATTAAGGTCGCCCTGTCGGGCAATTTATGCCGCTGCACGGGCTATGCCAAAATTATCACCGCCGTAGAAAAGGCGGCAGCTATGATAGCGGGGGAGGGGAGGGGGTAAAATGGCTTATACAGTAGTTGGGAAAAGCATAAACAGGGTTGATGCTGTTGCCAAAGTTACCGGGCAAGCAAAATATACCGGCGATTTTATAGAAAGAGACATGCTGGTCGGCAAAATATTAAGAAGTCCTTATGCTCACGCCATAGTTAAAAACATCGATGTCAGCAAAGCCAGGGCCCTGCCAGGTGTAGAAGCGGTTTTGACTTATGCAGACGTGCCGAAAATCAAATTTGCCACGGCAGGGCATCCCTATGCCCTGGACCCGAAGCACAGGGATAAAGAAGACCGGACTATTTTAACCAGCAAAGCCCGCTTTGTGGGGGATGCCATTGCGGCAGTGGTGGCTACAGATGAGTTGACAGCCGCAGAAGCCCTGAAATTAATTGAGGTAGAGTATGAAGTACTGGAGCCACTGCTTACCCCGGAAGCTGCCATGCGGGAAGGCGCGCCTTTAATCCACGACGACTGTGAAAGAAACATCCTTAGTTCTTATGGCTATGAAATCGGCGCTATTGAAGAGGCTTTCCAGGAAGCTGACTATATTTTTGAGGATGAACTGGAAACAAGTATTGTCCAGCACTGCCAGTTAGAAAACCATGTATCCTGTGCTTATGTTGACAGCGATGGCCGGATTGTGATTGTAACTTCCACGCAGATTCCTCATATTGTCAGGAGGATCGTCGGCCAGGCTCTGGGTATCCCCTGGGGAAGGGTACGGGTAATTAAACCATGCGTCGGCGGCGGCTTTGGCAGCAAGCAGGATGTCTGCCTGGAACCTTTAACTGCCCTGATGACCCTGGCCGTAGGCGGAAGGCCGGTAAGACTGGAATTGTCCCGGGAAGAGTGCATGATCGATACGCGCACCCGTCATGCCATTAAATATAAAATTAAAACAGGCGTTTCCAAAGACGGGAAACTAATCGGCATGCATATTGCGGCTATCTCCAACACCGGGGCCTATGCCTCCCACGGTCACTCAATTGCTATGGCGGGGGGCACCAAATTCAGGATTTTATACCCTATGAAGGCCTTAAAATATGAACCATTAACTGTATATACCAACCTGCCCGTTGCCGGTGCCATGCGGGGTTATGGTTCACCCCAGATAACCTTTGCCGTGGAAAGTCATTTGGAAAATATTGCAAGGAAACTGGGTATCGATCCTATCGAATTTCGCAAGAAAAACCTTGTTAACGTTGGCTATGTAGATCCCTTGAATGGCAACACGGTGAGGAGCTGCGGCATTCGCGAGTGCATTGAAAAGGGTAAAGAATTAATCAAATGGGATGAGAAAAAAGCGCGGTATAAGAATCAAGCAGGTACGAAACGCAGAGGATTAGGCATGGCCTGCTTCAGCTACGCCTCCGGCACCCATCCGGTAGGGCTGGAAATGGCGGGAGCGAGAATTGTTTTAAACCAGGACGGCTCCGTCCAATTGCAAATCGGTGCCACCGAAATAGGGCAAGGAAGCGATACTGTCTTTGCCCAGATGGTGGCGGAAGTCCTGGGTATACCCGTGGATATGGTGCATGTCATTTCCACCCAGGATACAGATATTACACCTTTTGACACCGGTGCCTATGCTTCCAGGCAGACTTATATTACCGGCATGGCGGTGGCAAAAGCGGCATTAGAAGTAAAAGAAAAAATCCTGGATTTTGTCTGGGGTATGACCGATATACCCGCCCACGCCTTAGATATTAAGGAACAAAACATTGTTTATAAACATTCGGGAGAAGTTGTCATGCCCCTTGCCGAAGTGGCCTTGCACACTTATTATGATACCGTTTTTGCCAGACCGATAACAAGCGATACGTCCAACAATGCCAGGATCAATGCCTTTGTTTTTGGTGTTACTTTTGCAGAAGTTGAAGTAGACCTTAAAACCGGAAAAATAGAGGTCCTGGAAATATATAATGTGCATGATTCAGGTAAAATTATCAACCCCCAATTAGCAGAAGGACAGGTGCATGGCGGCGTAGGCATGGGAATTGGCTATGCGCTGGCAGAACAGATGTTGTTTGACGAAAAAACCGGCAAACCCCTGAATAATAATTTGCTGGACTATAAAATGCCAACGATAATGGATATCCCGGATATTGGCGTGGCTTTCGTCGAAACCTTTGAACCCACCAGCCCCTTTGGTTGCAAGGCTTTAGGAGAGCCGCCGACTATTCCCGTGGCACCGGCGATTCGCAATGCCGTTTTAGACGCGACTGGCGTGGCCTTTAACAGGCTACCCATGAACCCCCAGCGGGTCTTTGAAAAGTTCAAGGAAGCCGGCTTAATATAGGAAGGTGGTGAGGATGGGTGTACAACATTAAGGAATACTATGAGGCGGCAACATTAGAGGAAGCCACCGAGTTGCTGGCAGCTAATCCAAACTTGACGATCATTGCGGGCGGTACGGATGTTTTGATTAAAATGCATCATGGCCAGATTGAAAAAGCAGAGTTGCTCAGCATCCGTAAAATAAAATCCTTGCAAGGTATTCGTAAACTTGAAGATGGTACTATCATAATCGGGCCGTTAACTACTTTCACTCAAGTTGTCAATGATCCTGTTATCAAAGACAATATTCCTGTTCTAGCAGAAGCTGCCCTTTCCATGGGGGGACCACAGATCCGCAACGTTGCTACCATAGGCGGCAATATTTGCAACGGTGCCACGTCTGCCGACAGTGCTTCCACCTTGTTTGCCCTTAATGCCAGGTTAAAGCTACAAAGCAAGCTAGGGGAGAGGGTTGTTCCCATCCAGGAATTCTACCTGGGTCCTGGCAAGGTTGATTTAAAGGCCGGGGAAATTCTTACGGAAATAATAGTGGCCCCCGGGGATTATCAGGGCTATGGTGGACATTATATTAAATTTTCCATGCGCAAGGTAATGGATATCGCTACTTTAGGTGTGGCAGTGATTTGTAAAATAAAGGAAAGAAATATTTTTGCGGATGTCAGGATTGGACTGGGGGTTGCAGGCCCAACTCCTTTAAGATGTCGCGAAGCAGAAGCCTTTGCTAAAGGCAAAACAATCTCCCGGGAAACCATAGCGGAAATTGGAAAATTGGCAGTTAAATCGACAAAGGCAAGGACCTCCTGGCGAGCTTCGAAAGAATACAGGGAGCACCTGGTTGAGGAACTTACCCAGAGGGCGCTGAAAGCGGCCATTGTCAAAGCGGGGGGTGAGGAAATTGCTTAAAAAAATTTCCTTTACAGTAAATGGGATACAGGCAACTCTGGAAGTAGACATTCGCGAATCGTTGCTTGAAGTCTTGCGCAACCGTTTGGGATATACTGGAGTTAAAAAAGGGTGTGGTGTTGGTGAATGCGGCGCCTGCACGGTTCTCATCGACGGCACTCCTGTTGACTCGTGTATTTACATGGCTGTTTGGGCCGATGGCAAAAATATAGTCACGATAGAAGGTATAGCTAAAAACGGGGAGCTTTCCAAGGTACAAAAAGCCTTTATCGAAGAGGGAGCCATCCAGTGCGGTTTCTGCACACCCGGTTATGTCCTTACGGCAACGGCCATGGTAGAAAGTGGTAAAAAATATACGCGGGAAGAAATTAAAAGAGAATTGTCCGGTCATCTATGCCGCTGCACCGGTTACCAGAACATCATTAAAGCCGTTGAAAAAGCGCTGGCAGATTAGTTAAGTACAATATCTTTTATGGAGGTGTACGTATGCTCCTCATTGGTAACGGCCGCCTGTTGACCCTGGCCCCGGACAATCCCTTTCAGGAAGAAGGCGCGGTGGCTATTGAAGGTGACCGGATAGTTGCCGTTGGCCCAACAGCTGAATTGCAGCAACGCTACCCGGAGGCCGAATGGCTGGATGCCCGGGGTATGGTGATTATGCCCGGCATGACCAATACCCACATGCACCTGTACAGCACCTTTGCCCGGGGCATGGCCCTGAAGGACGCGCCGCCGGCCAATTTCCTGGAGATCCTGCAGCGGCTGTGGTGGCGCCTGGACAAGGCCCTGACCCTGGAGGATGTCTATTACAGCGCCCTGATCCCTCTGGTCGACTGCATCAAGAGCGGTACCACTACCATCCTGGACCATCACGCCAGCCCTCGCGCCGTCCGCGGCAGCCTGGAGATGATCGCCCGGGCGGCCCGGGAAACCGGCGTCCGGACCTGCCTGGCCTACGAGGTTTCGGACCGCGACGGTGAGGCCATTATGCGGGAAGGTATTGAAGAGAATATGGCAGCCATTAAAAAATACCGCGGCCAGGAAGGGTTGCTCACCGCTACCTTCGGCCTCCACGCCTCCTTCACCCTATCCGACGCCACCCTGGCCGCCTGCCGGGAGGCAGCGGCCGAGGTGGGCAGCGGCTTCCACATCCACGTGGCCGAAGGCATCCAGGACGTAGAAGATGCCCTGGAACGCGAGGGTAAACGGGTGGTGGAGCGTTTGTATGACCACGGCATCCTGGGACCGGAGACCATCGCCGCCCACTGCGTCCATGTAACCGAAAGGGAAATAGCCATCCTGAAGGAAACCGGCACCCTGGTGGTCCATAACCCCGAATCCAACATGGGCAATGCCGTCGGCTGCGCCCCGGTAGGCGACATGCTGGCCGCCGGCGTGACGGTTGGCCTGGGGACCGACGGCTATACCAGCGATATGTTTGAATCCCTCAAAACAGCCAATGTGTTGCGCAAACTTGTCTCCGGCGACCCCAACGCCGGCTGGACTGAAGTGCCGGCCATGGTGTTTGAGAATAACCGCCGCATCCTGGCCCGGTTCTTCCCCCATCCCCTGGGCCGCTTAGAGCCCGGCGCCTACGCCGATGTCATCCTGGTGGATTACCACGCGCCGACCCCCCTTACGGCGGCCAACTGGTTTGGCCACCTCCTCTTTGGCTTTAACGGCGGCCTGGTGGACACGACCATTATTGGCGGTAAAGTTCTCATGCGGGAGCGGCGGCTCCTGCACCTGGACGAGGCGGCCATTGCCGCCAGGGCCCAGGAACTGGCGGTGAAGGTGTGGGAGAGGTTTTAAGGTTAAGGAGTGATAACATGCCCCGGCAATACCTCTTTGCCACCTCACCGGCCGATTGCCTGGCCATGCTGGCCGCCCACCCGGGGGCGCGCCTCATCGCCGGCGGTACCGACCTGGTAATCGACCTCAAAGAAGGAAAACGGCAAATTCATACCCTGGTTGATATTACCCGCATCCCCGGACTAAAGATAATTGCGGAAGAAAACGGTAAGATAATCCTGGGCGGGGCCGCAACCCATACCCAGGTCTCAACGTCAGGACTCATTCGGGAAAAGCTGCCGGCGCTGGCAGCAGCCGCTGCAGCCGTCGGCTCACCCCAGATACGCAATGCAGGTACCCTGGGGGGCAATGTGGTTAACGCCCAGCCGGCAGCCGATACAGCCGTAGCCCTGGTGGCCCTGGGAGCCGTAGCCACCATCCTGAGGCGGGAGGGAGAACGCCAGGTACCGGTGGAAGAACTCTATGAGGGCGTCGGGCTCTCCAAAGTGGATGCTAGCCGCGAAATATTGACCAGGTTTACCGTTGAACTGTGGGGAGAAGGCGAAGGGTCGGCCTTTGCCCGCCTGTCGCCCCGGCGGGCCCTTTCCCTGCCCATGCTCAATGTTGCCGTGCGGGTCCAGGTGGTAGAGGGGAGATGCACCCGGGCGCGCATCTGTATCGCCCCGGTGGCGCCGCAACCCTTCCTGTGTGAGGAAGCGGCCAGGGTCCTTATTGGCCAGGAACCCACAGCAGACGTTATCGCCAGGGCCGCGGCGGCAGCGAAAGCAGCGGCCCGGCCCCGGGACAGTCTCCTCCGGGGGTCCAGCGCCTATCGTAAAGATATGACGGCCGTCCTGGTTACCCGGGCTTTGACCGCAGCTTTTTCCCGCGCCACCGGCAGGAAAATAGAGATGGATGTCGAATAGTAAAAGGTGAACAGGACGACAATGTAAAGTTCCCAGAGGCGAAGACGTCTACATGGGGGTTGGCAAACCCCCGGGTAGACGTTTTTTAAGGCCCAAAAATTCCCGGCCTTTCTCTATAGCTCTTTGACAACGGCGGCAATTTTCTCCAGGGCCTTTTTAATGTTCTCCACCGAGTTGGCGTAGGAAAGGCGCAGGTAGCCTTCGCCGTACTTACCAAAGGCTGTACCGCTTAAGGCGGCCACACCGGCCCTTTCCATGAGGATGGCTTCCATTTCCTGGCTGGAACGGCCCAGGCCCTTGATGTTGGGGAAGACATAAAAGGAACCCAGGGGTCGCTTGCAGGTAATGCCGGGTATGCTATTAAGGCCATCAACGATGATATCCCGCCGCTTTTTAAATTCAGCCACCATGGCCGCGGCGGCATCCTGGGGACCCGTCAGGGCTTCCTGGCCGGCCTTCTGGGTAAAGGCCGCGGTGCAGGAATTGGAGTTCACCATCAACTGGGCAATCCGTTCGGCCAGTTCCCGGTGCATGAGGCCGAAGCCCAGGCGCCAACCTGTCATGGCATAGGTCTTGGAAAAACCGTCTAAAATAATGGTCCAGTCCTTCATACCGGGCTGGGCGGCAATGGAAACCGGTTGGGCCCCATCATAGACGATACGGTCGTAGATTTCGTCGGAGAGGACGAATATGTTCTTGCCGCGAACCAGGTCGGCAATGCGCGCCACGTCTTCAGGCGTCAGCACACCGCCGGTGGGATTGGCGGGAGAATTGATGATCAGGAGTTTGGTCCTGGGCGAAATTAAAGCTGCCAGCTCGTCGACATCCAGGCGGAAGTCATTTTCTTCCCTTAGAGGGATGGGAACGGCCTTGCCCCCGACGAAGTTAATTACTGATTCGTAAATGGGAAAACCGGGGTTGGGATAGATAACCTCATCGCCGGGGTTAACCAAAGCCAGGATGGTGAAGAACATAATGGGCTTGCCGCCGGGAGTGATGACTACTTCCTCGGCTGTATAAGGGACACCTTTCTGCCGGGTGGCATACTCGGCAATTGTCGCCCGGACTTCCGGCAGGCCCGGCGCCGGGGTATAATGAGTGTAACCTGCATTTAATGCTTTAATACCGGCGTCGATGATATTGCGGGGGGTGTCGAAGTCGGGCTCACCGATTTCCAGGTGAATGATCTCCCTGCCTTGGGCTTCCAGGGCTTTAGCCCTGGCCAGGACCATGAAGGCCGTTTCCGTACCCAGGTTGGCCATTTTAGCGGCTAAGAGGTTTTCAAACATGAATTTATCCTCCTTGGAACTAAGTGTATTTCTAACTGGATTTGTTTTCGCTAAATAATTTACATTCCCTGCTGCCGGTAGTAGACTTCCGGGTTCAGGCACTGGGGCGGCAGTTCACCCCGCAGGGCTTTGGCCAGGGTATTTTCTTTCCATCTATTATGGAGGCGTTTTGTATATTCAACATAGCCATGTAATTTCCTTTAATAAAAAATGATTTTATACAGTATACATTTAATAATATTTTATCCGGTCATATAATGCTGGCAGGATTTTAAGACTGAACGGCGAATTTATATATACAAAGTGGAAGTCTTGAAGTCTTCGTATAATCCCGGAAATTGGTCCGGGAGTATCTACCAGGTGACCGGAATCACCTTGGCTACGAAGGTGATTAACCTTTGTAGCGCTGCGGGAGCCTGGTTTTTAATTTGTTCCATATATTGATAGCAGCCTGGTCCGGGAAAGTTTCCCGGGGATTTGTCGTGCGGGAGTTACAGTTAAAGGGGGTGGGAGCTATATAGGAAAGAATAAAGCAGCAACGGCCTTGGTGAAAAAAACATCAAAAAGGAGGTGGACTCCATAGCTTGGAGGACAAGCTATGGACACATGATGCGCAAAGGATGGCGTTTCATACTAGTGTTACTTCTGGCCCTGATGGTAGCGGTAGCTGCCGCCGGCTGCAGCGGCCAGAAGCCCGCCGGGAACAGCCAGAGCGGGGAAAAGCCGGCGGCCGGTGAGCAGGCTAAAGACGAGAAGTTTAAAGTAGCCTTTATTTACGTGGGACCCGTGGGCGACGCCGGCTGGACCTGGGCCCATGACCAGGGCCGCAAGTATTTGGCTGAGAAGTTACCCTGGGTGGATGCCAATACTTATATGGAAAGCGTCCCCGAAGGGGCTGACGCCGAACGGGTCCTGACGGAACTGGCGGAAAAGGGCAACAAGGTAATCTTCGCTACTAGCTTTGGCTACATGGATTACGTCATTAAGGTGGCGGAAAAGTATCCCGACGTGGTCTTTTTACATTGCTCCGGCTATAAGACGGCTAAGAATGTCGGCACTTACTTTGGGGCCATGGAAGAACCCCGGTATCTCTCGGGCATGGTGGCCGGCAAAATGACCCAGTCCAATATCCTGGGTTATGTGGCGGCCCATCCCATTCCGGAAGTGATCCGCGGCATCAACGCCTTTACCCTGGGGGCGCGTTCAGTTAATCCCAACGTTAAGGTAAAGGTAGTCTGGACCAATACCTGGTACGACCCGGCAGCCGAAAAGCAGGCAGCCCTGCGCCTCTTAGATGCGGGCGCCGATGTCATTGCTCAGCACCAGGATACGCCCGGGCCCCAGCAGGCGGCCCAGGAGCGCGGCAAATACGGTATTGGCTATAACAGTGACATGCGCCAGTTCGCCCCCAATGCCAACCTGACATCGCCAATCTGGAACTGGGGCCCGTACTATGTTAAAACAGTGGAAGCCGTCAAGAACGGGACATGGAAATCAGAAGACTACTATGGGACCATGAAAGACGGTATTGTTGACCTGGGTCCCTTCAGTGACAAGGTACCCCAGGAGGTTCGCGACCTGGTAAATCAGAAGAAGCAGGAGATTATTGACGGTAAGTTCTATGTCTTCCAGGGCCCCATCAAGGACCAGAGCGGCAAAGTCCGGGTGCCGGAAGGCCAGAAAATGAGTCACGAAGATGTCCTCGGTTTTAACTGGTTTGTCGAAGGTGTAGAAGGCGAGATCCCGAAATAAAAGGAGCGCTCTAAACCAGGGGCCGTGGAATTTATTTCCACGGCCTTAACTATAAATCGAGAGTTAAGTAATACAATACTAATAAGGCTAAAATTTAATTATAAATTATGTTTTAGGGCAGGAATTCGCCATTAGAGAGCGAATTATAAGCGAGAAGGTTTTGAGGGAGGCATTTTTTTATGGTAGTACCCCTGGTAGAGATGCGGGGAATAACCAAGGTTTTCCCCGGCGTGGTGGCCAACGACGGGGTTAATCTATCCGTCCAGGCGGGGGAAATTCATGCCCTGCTGGGGGAAAACGGGGCCGGTAAGAGCACCCTCATGAGCATCCTTACCGGCCTGTACCGGCCCGATGGTGGTGAAATCTATATTGATGGTCAGAGGGCGAATTTCCGTTCACCCCGGGATGCCATTGCGGCGGGCATCGGTATGGTCCACCAGCATTTCCGCCTGGTGGCGCCCTTTACGGTGACGGAAAACGTGGCCTTAGGCTTAAAGGGTGGCCTCAAACTCAACTTAAACAAGCTGGCCGGGGAGATAGCCGCCCTTTCTAAAGAATATGGCCTCCAGGTAGATCCCCAGGCCCGTATCTGGCAGCTTTCGGTAGGCGAACAGCAGCGGGTGGAGATTATCAAGCTTTTGTACCGGCATGCCCGGGTGTTGATCCTGGATGAGCCGACGGCGGTTTTGACCCCCCAGGAAGCCCGGGACCTGTACCAGACGTTGAAGAAGATGGCCGCCCGGGGCTGCGCCGTAATCTTTATCACCCATAAACTGCAGGAAGTTATGGATGCCGCCGACACCATCACTATTTTACGGGGCGGTAAAACCGTAGCCACCGTCAAAAAGAGCGAAACAAACGAGAAGGAACTGGCCCGGATGATGGTCGGCCGGGAGATCTTATGGCAGGTGAATAAACCTGCACCCCGGAAAGGTGATAAAGTCCTGGAGATAAAGGATTTAAAGGCCTTAAACGATAAAGGCCTGCCGGCTTTAAGGGGCATAAACCTGGCAGTTTATGCCGGCGAGATCCTCGGTATAGCCGGGGTGGCCGGTAATGGCCAGCGCGAGCTGGCGGAGGTTATTGCGGGCTTAAGACCCTCCCAGGGTGGGACTATTACCGTCGCCGGCCAGGAGTTAGGTCAGTGTGATCCCTGCCGGGTAATAAACGCCGGGGTGGGTTATATACCCGAGGATCGCCTGGGCATGGGCCTGGTACCCAACCTGGGGGCTGTCGATAACCTGCTCCTGAAGGAATACCGCCACCCCCGCTGGGGCAAAATCCTCCTCAACAGGCGGGCGGCGCGCCAGTGGGCCAGGGAACTGGTGGAACGCTTTCAGGTCAAGATGGCCGGCCTGGATGCCCCGGTGAAGATGATGTCCGGCGGCAACCTGCAGCGGTTACTCCTGGCCCGGGAGATTTCCACCCGGCCGCGCCTCCTGGTAGCCGTTTATCCGGCCCGGGGGCTGGATGTTGGCGCCACCGAAACAGTGCACCGGCTGCTCCTGGAACAACGGGCTGCCGGGACGGCCATCCTCTTAATATCCGAAGACCTGGAAGAGCTTTTCCGCCTGGCCGACCGCATTGCCGTCATGTATGAAGGCGAAATTATGGGCCTGGTGGCTACCGAAGAGGCCAGCGTTGAGGAGGTAGGCCTGATGATGGCCGGAGCGAAAAGAATGGAGGTTAGTGCCTGATGGTTGGATCTTCCTTACCGGGGCCGGCCCCGGCACCCCTGTTCACCTGGGAAAAACGCCTGGAGCCCTCGCGGGTCATGGCGGTGATAGTTCCTGTCATTGCCGTCATCCTGGCCCTGGGGGTGGGGGCCATCTTTCTGGCAGCGACAGGATTTAACCCCTTAAAGGTGTACCAGAGCATGCTTTATGGCGTCATCGGCTCCAAGTACGGCCTATCGGAAACCGTCGTCAAGGCTATCCCTTTGATGCTGGCGGGCCTGGGCGTTTCCGTGGCCTTCCGCATGCTCTTGTGGAATATAGGGGCGGAAGGACAATTCTACATGGGTGCCTTTGGCGCCAGCTTTGTGGCCCTGACCTTTCCCAACCTGCCGGCCTATATCATGCTGCCGGCCATGTTTGTAGCCGGTATCGCTATGGGCGGCCTCTGGGCCGTGTTGCCGGCATTGCCAAAAGCCAGGTGGGGTGTAAATGAAGTCATTACCACTTTAATGTTAAACTATGTGGCCATCCTTTGGGTGGATTACCAGGTTTACGGCCCCTGGAAGGACCCCAAAGGATTTAATTTCCCCCTGACCGCACCCTTCAGCAAGGCGGCAATCCTGCCGACCATTGCCGGTACTCGCATCCACCTGGGCCTGATTTTTGCCCTGCTGGCTGCTATTATGCTGACCATTATTCTCTGGCGTACCCGCTGGGGCTATGAAATCCGGGTTATTGGTGAAAGCCCCCGGGCCGCCCGCTATGCAGGGATTAAAATTGAGCGCAATATTATCCTGGTCATGCTGTTGAGCGGCGCCCTGGCCGGCCTGGCCGGCATGAGCGAGGTGGCGGGCATTACCCACCGCCTGCAGCACGGTATTTCCCCGGGGTATGGTTATACGGCCATTATTATTGCCTGGCTGGCCAAACTCCACCCGGCGACCATCATCCTGGTATCTTTCCTTTTTAGCGGCCTCATTGTCGGGGGTTACAGCGTCCAGACTTCCGGCGTGCCGGCGGCGACGGTATCCATGCTCCAGGGAGCCATCCTTTTCTTTGTCCTGGGAGGCGAGATTTTAACCCGCTACCGCCTGCACTTTGGCCGTAAGGAGGGAAAATAATATGGAAAATTCTGTCTGGATTGCCACCCTGGCTGCAGCCATAACTGCCGGTACGCCCATCCTTTATGCCGCCCTGGGGGAAATCCTGGCCGAGCGGGCCGGAGTTTTAAACCTGGGGGTAGAAGGCATGATGCTGGTAGGAGCCGTGACCGGCTTCATGGTAGCGGTGCGCACGGGTAACCCCTGGCTGGGCTTCCTGGTGGCCCTGCTGGCGGCCGGGTTGATGGCAGCTATCTTTGCCTTTTTAACTATCACCTTACGGGCCAACCAGGTGGTAACCGGCCTGGCCCTGACCATGTTTGGTACCGGTTTAAGCGGTTTTCTGGGCAAACCCTATGTTGGTATTCCCCTGCCCTTAAGCTTTAAGCCCGTGGCCATACCCTTCCTGGCGGATATCCCCCTTATTGGTCCGGTCTTATTCCGCCACGACCCCCTGGTTTATTTAACCTATGTCCTGGTACCGCTGCTCTGGTACTATTTTTACCGTACCCGGCCGGGCCTGAATTTACGGGCCGTGGGGGAGAACCCGGCGGCAGCCGACGCCCTGGGGGTCAATGTCTTTGCCCTGCGCTATATCTACGTCATCATTGGCGGCATGCTGGCCGGGGCCGGCGGCGCCTTCCTTTCCCTGGCCTATGCTCCCAGCTGGCTGGAAAACATGACGGCCGGCCGGGGCTGGATTGCCGTAGCCCTGGTTATTTTTGCCGTCTGGGACCCCGTTAAAGCGCTCCTTGGTTCCTATCTCTTTGGCGGGGTGGATGCCCTGACCTATACCCTGCAGGCGGCCACCAAAATCGCCGTTCCTTCATTTTTCTTAAAGATGTTACCCTATATCCTGACCCTGGTGGTCCTGATCATTGCCACCCGTCAGACCTTGGTGAAACACATCGGCGCCCCCGGTGCCCTGTCCATTCCTTACGACCGGGAAGAAAGATAAGGTGGCGGCAACGCCCGGCTTTTCAAAAAATGTTATCAGGTAAGCAGATTTTTTTAGTTGGGACTGGCATTGTATTTTCATATGGGGGGATAACGCATGGGTAGCATAATGCGTCCGATGCCGTTCAGGAAACTCTTAAACTGGGTACTTGCAGAAAAAGAGAGATACGGCAGCATTTTTGGCCTACCGCAGGAAAAATTTTTCCAGAGGAGAAGAGAAGTCTACCTGCAATTATTCGGAGAATATCTGGAGAACGCCATTGGACCGGCTGCCGGTCCCCATACGCAGCTGGCACAGAATATAGTTGCTGCTTTTCTATCCGGCGGCAGGTTTTTTGAGCTGAAGACGGTGCAGGTGCTTGACCAATTGGACATTCCGAAGCCATGTATCGCCGCAGCGGATGAATGTTATAATGTGGAATGGTCAACCGAACTGGCCATTGAGGAAGCCCTGGAAGAGTATGTCAAGGCATGGTTTTTGCTGCACATTTTGCAAAAGGAACTGTGGGGTTCGGACCAGCGGGGCTTCATTTTTAATATGAGCGTTGGCTATGACTTAAAGGGCATAAAATCTCCCAAAGTTGACCAATTCATAGAGGGGCTCAAGGACGCCTCAAATACCGCCATATTCCAGGAATGCAAGACGGTGCTAAAGGAAGAAATTAAGAGGTTTGCGGTGGTGGATGAAGGATTTATCGACAGCATCTCACCAAACATATGTAACTCCGTCACCCTTTCCACCATGCACGGCTGCCCGCCGGCAGAAATAGAAACCATTTGCCGGTATCTCCTGGCTGAAAAAAAACTGCACACTTTTGTCAAGCTCAATCCGACCCTGCTGGGCTATGAGTTTGTAAAAGATGCCCTGGCCAGGATGGGTTATAATTACATCCACCTGCAAGAAGAGTCTTTTAGCCACGACCTGCAATATGAAGATGGCCTCGCCTTATTAAAGAGGCTGCAAGGGTTTGCTCAGGAACAGGAAAGGGGTTTTGGCGTCAAACTTTCCAATACCCTGCCGGTGAAAAACACAAAAGGCGAATTGCCGGGCGAAGAAATGTATTTATCAGGCCGGGCCCTGTATCCGTTGACCATTAATCTTGCCTCCAGGCTGGCTGCGGAATTTGCCGGCCGGCTGAAAATTTCCTACGCCGGAGGAGGAGATGCTTTTAACATTGTTCGCATCTTCGCGACGGGAATATGGCCCATTACCGTAGCAACGACGCTCTTAAAGCCTGGAGGCTATCTAAGGTTGCAGCAGATTGCCGGGGAACTGGAATCTCACCTGCAGGACAGGGCAACAGATACTATAGACGTGGAAAAGCTCGCCGAACTTGCGGCCGGCGCCTTTAAAGATCCCGATTACCTGAAGGAAAAAAGAGGAGTCAGGAGCCGGAAGTTAGTCAAGAAATTACCCTTAACAGATTGCTTTATAGCGCCGTGTACCGTTGGCTGCCCTATTGGCCAGGACATCCCGGAGTATATCAGGCTGGTGGGGGAGCAAAGGTATCGCGAGGCGTACGAACTTATAATTGAAAAAAACCCGTTGCCCTTTATCACGGGAACGATTTGTACCCAGCACTGCGCCGCCAAGTGTACCCGCCTGGACTATGATGAGCCGGTTCTCATTCGCGCCATAAAGAAGATGGCTGCCGAAAACGGCTGCCGGCCTCATGAGCAAAGAGAAGGGCAGGCGACCGCGAGAAAAACACCCAGGGTGGCAATTATCGGGGCTGGTCCTTCGGGCCTGGCTGCAGGTTATTTTTTAGCAAAGGCCGGCATGGGTGTCACCATCTTTGACCAAAGGGAAAAGCCCGGCGGTACCGTCGAGTATATTATCCCGCCTTTCCGGATTGCAAGGGAAGTAATTGCAAACGATCTGGAGTTGATTAAAGGGACGGGCGTCGAATTTAAGCTGGGCGCCGATCCGAACTTTTCCGTCGAGCAGCTAAAAAGGGACGGCTATAAATACGTGTACCTGGCGATAGGGGCGGGAGAAGCTAAAGCCCTGGATCTAAAGAGCGGCGCAGAAAAAGTAGTGAGCGCTATTGAATTCCTGGAGAAGTTTAAAGCGGACAGGAATACTGTGCAGCTGGGGAAAAAGGTGGCCGTCATCGGCGGCGGGGACGTGGCTATGGATGCCGCGAGGGCGGCCCTGAGGGTGGAAGGCGTAGAAAGAGTTTATATAGTCTACAGGAGAACGAAAGAGTATATGCCGGCGAGCAGGGAAGAGCTCAAAGCTGCCCTGGCGGAGGGCATAATTTTGAAGGAGCTTTTGTCCCCGTACTCCTGGTCGGAAGGTGTACTGCAGTGTCAAAAGATGAAACTTAGCGAACCGGATGCCTCCGGAAGGATGAATGTAGTTGCTCAAGAAGGTGAGTTTGAAAATATCGAAGTTGATGCCGTTATCTCTGCCATCGGCCAGGGTGTGGACTATAGTATCCTGCAGAAGAACGGTATAGAGGTTAACGCGCAAGGGGAAATTGCCATTAATCCTGCTACCAATGAAACAAATGTTGAAAATGTTTTTCTCGGCGGCGATGCCCTGCGCGGCCCGGCCACAATAGTGGAGGCTATTGCCGACGGCCGTAAGGTTGCCGGGGCCATTCTCGCCAGGGAAGGTGCTTTGAACGACCTTGGTATAAGGCTAGCGTTTGCACAGGAAAAAAGGCTGCAGGAAATTAACCTGAAAAAAGGAACCCTGAAAGCCCCTTCCTTCCTGGACTTAAGTAATGAATATGAGCGATGCCTGGAATGCGGTTTTGTATGTAATATTTGTGTGGAAGTGTGTCCCAACAGGGCCAACATTGCTGTTAAGACTGGAAATGGTGGTTACAAGAATTTAAACCAGATTATTCATGTGGACGGTATGTGTAATGAATGCGGGAACTGCGCGACATTTTGCCCTTATGACGGCGCTCCTTATAAGGATAAATTAACTCTTTTCTGGAGGGAAGAAGATTTTACGAACAGCCAGAACAACGGTTTCCTCTTGTTAGCAGACAAGGAAGAACCTGTCTTTAAGCTCAGGGTTGGCGGCAGGGTATTGAAGGTAACGTTTGATGCCTCCGGAAGGGCTGGTGTTGACGTAGAAAAAGGGATTTTAAACCTTATCTGGGCTGCTTATAAGGGGTATAAGTATTTGTTTTAAATTACCACCTGACAAGCCTTTAATGCTCAGGGCAACAACGCCTGGAACGGTGCTGGTTTAGCAGGGGTGGCAAAACCACCCCTGTTTTTAATTTTTACTTAAAAATCTGTTGGCGCCGGCAGGAATAATTAAATCTGTATTGAATATAAAGGCATAAAATAAAGAGTGATAACACAGGAGGGAGTAAGATGCCCCGGACCGTAGTCATGGCCTTTGGCGGCAATGCCATCACCCGCCCCGGGGAAAAGGGGACCTTTGCCGAGCAAAAGGCCAACGTTGCTGTCACCTGCCGGCAACTGGTCGATCTTGTCCGTAATGGTTATCGCCTGATTTTAACCCATGGCAACGGGCCTCAGGTGGGGAATTTGCTAATTAAAAATGAACTGGCCAAGGATATTGTCCCGGCCATGCCCCTGGATGTTCTGGTGTCCAACACCCAGGGTTCCATAGGGTATGCCATCCAGCAGATCCTGGGTTATGAACTGGCCCGCCAGGGTCTCCAGGTGCCGGTGACCGCGGTCATTACCCAGGTGGTAGTTGCGGCCGACGACCCGGCTTTTCAAAATCCCACCAAGCCCGTAGGTCCCTTTTACACCCAGGAAGAAGCCAAAAAATTGATGCAGGAACGGGGCTATCGCATGGTTGAAGATAGTAACCGCGGCTGGCGCCGGGTGGTACCCTCCCCTAAACCTCTGGAGATTATCGAGAAGGAAGCCATCAAGGCTTTAACTATGGCGGGAGTTATTGTTGTCGCCGCGGGCGGCGGGGGCATCCCAGTGGTGCGCCGTCCCGACGGTAGCCTGGCAGGAGTGGAGGCCGTCATTGATAAGGACAGGGCGGCCACGATCCTGGCCAGCCAGGTAGGGGCTGATGTCCTTTTCCTGCTGACGGACGTAGAGCGGGTCTGCCTGGACTACGGTAGGCCCACCCAGCGGGAGGTAGAGGAACTGACCGCCAGTGAGGCCCGCCGGTATCTAGCGGAGGGCCAGTTCCCGCCGGGCAGCATGGGACCAAAGGTCGAAGCCGCCATTGCCTTCGTAGAGGCGGGGGGCGAGAAGGCCATCATCGGCTCCCTGGCCAGGGCTGCCGAGGCCGTAGCCGGTCGTTCGGGGACTAGGATTGTTGCGGGGTAAGTTATGGTCAATTAGCCTCCAGGGCCTGATGGGCCTGGTCTGTGACCCGGTGGGTGGCCTGGTGGAGATCCCCTGTGTCATGCGCAACGCTACCGGGCGACCCATGCCCTGGCGGCAGCCGACATCGCCCTGGCCGGCTTCCAGTGTTATCTACCCTTTGACGAGGTAATAGCCGCCATGGTCCAGGTGGGGCGAGCTTTGCCGGCATCGTTACGGGAAACCGGTACCGGCGGGGTAGCTGCCTGCCTTACCGCCCGGAGGCTGGTGGAGCAAGCCTTCCGCCAGCTACCTCTACGCAAACATTAGACACAGGTAAGACAGCATAAAGTTCAAGGCAAAATTAACTGAAAAATTTTTTTGGGCGGCAGGAATTTACACCTGCAGGACGAATAGAATATAATAACTTGAAAATAAAACTGCATACCGGGCGGATGAAGGGAGTGGAAGAGACCCTTTTCCAGGGCGCCGAAGGAGCAATTTTCCCCGGGTGGGTGACGGGGTAAGGAACCTCTCAGGCAAAAGTACCGCTCCCGGACCCAACTCTGGAGAGCTTCCTTAAAGCTTGGCTTTAAGGAACACCAAAGGGGAAGGCAGGCAGCTGCCTAATCTCTCAGGTACCAGGACAGAGGCCATCACCGCATGATGCGGCGATGGCTTTTTTTATGGACATACTAACAAAGCGAGGTGGATTAGGTGGCGGGGTTAAAAAAGACACCTTTGTATGAAGAACATATAGGTGCCGGGGCCAGGATGGTGGAATTCGGCGGCTGGCTGATGCCCGTCCAGTACACCGGCATTATCGAAGAACACCGCCAGGTACGTAACTGCGCCGGGCTCTTCGATGTTTCCCACATGGGCGAGATTGTCATTAAAGGACCGGATGCCTTTAACCTGGTGCAAAAACTAATCACCAACGATGCCGCCCGGGCTACCGGCGACCGGGTCCTTTACAGTCCCATGTGTTACCCGGACGGGGGCGTTGTGGACGACCTCCTGGTCTATCCCCAGGGAGAAGGCGAGTACCTGCTGGTAGTCAATGCCGGGAATATCGATAAAGACTTTGCCTGGATCCGGGAGAACACCGCCGGCCTGGCAGTGGAGATAAGCGATATTTCCCCGGCCACAGCCCAGCTGGCCCTGCAGGGTCCCCTGGCCCTGGCCATCCTCCAGCCCCTGACGGATGTGGAAATTGCTCTCCTGGGCTACTACCGTTGGACCAGGGGCCGGGTCCTGGGGGTGGATTGCCTGATTTCGCGCACCGGTTATACGGGGGAAGACGGTTTTGAGATCTATTTTGAGGCGGGTAACGCCCCCGCCATGTGGCGCCAGCTCCTGGCCGCAGGCCAAAAAGCGGGCCTGGTGCCGGCCGGGCTGGGGGCGCGGGATACCCTGCGCCTCGAAGCAGCCCTGCCCCTTTACGGCCATGAGCTGGGCCCGGCCATCAACCCCCTGGAGGCGGGCCTAAGCCGCTTTGTCTGCCTGGAGAAGGGTGAATTCAACGGCCGGGCGGCCCTGGCGGCGCAAAGAGAAGCCGGCATAAAACGCCGGCTGGTGGGCCTGGCCATGGTCGACCGGGGCATCCCCCGGCCGGGGTACCCTGTCCTGGCGGGTGGCCGGGAAATTGGTTATATTACTTCCGGTTCCTATGCCCCCACTTTAGAGAAAAATATTGCCCTGGCCCTGATGGCAGCAGGAAGTGTTAGTGCCGGCGCCGAAGTAGAGGTGAGCATCCGCGACCGTTTGCAGCGCGCCGTGGTGGTGGATCTCCCCTTCTACCGCCGGACCAAAAAGTAAGAAGGAGGAATGGGAACATGGAATTCCCTACTAACCTGTATTACAGTAAGGATCATGAATGGGTGGAAGTTGAGGGCAACCGCGCCCGCATCGGCATTACCGACTACGCCCAGGAATCTTTGGGAGATATCGTCTTTGTCGAGTTACCCCAGGTGGGCGACGAACTGGCTGCCGGTGACAGCTTTGGCGTCGTCGAGTCCGTGAAGTCGGCTTCCGACGTTTACGCACCGGTAGGCGGCAAAGTCGTCGCCGTCAATGAAGCCCTCCTGGATTCACCCCAGGACATTAACGCCGACCCATACGGCAAGGGCTGGATGATCGAACTGGAAATGAGTGATCCGGCTGAGGTGGAAGACCTGATGGATGCCGGCGCTTACCGGCAGCTGGTGAAGGAGGAGAAGGGGGAGTAAGGGGATGACGTACATTCCCACCACGGCAGCTGAACGGCCGCAGATGCTGGCGGCCTGCGGTGCCAACCGGATGGAAGAGCTTTTTAACGACATACCGGCGGCCGTCCGCCTGGGCCGGGAACTCGATCTTCCCCGGCCCATGGCGGAAGCCGAGGTCCTGCTTCATCTGGAGGAGCTGGCCGGAAAGAATAAAAGGCTGGTCTCCTTCCTGGGCGCCGGTGCCTATGAGCACTACATTCCCAGCGTTGTTGGCAACCTCCTGGCCAGGTCGGAGTTTTATACGGCCTACACGCCCTACCAGGCCGAGATCAGCCAGGGGACTTTACAGGCCATTTTTGAATTTCAATCATTAATGTGTATACTTACGGGCCTGGATGTAGCCACGGCGTCCCATTACGACGGGGCTACGGCCACGGCCGAAGCGGCCCTGGTGGCCTGCAACGCCACCAGGCGCCGGAAGATTTTAGTTTCCCGGGCCGTCAATCCCCAGTACCGGGCCGTCCTGGCCACCTATACCAAAGGCCAGGGAGTTGAGCTTAAAGAGATACCCCTGGCCGACGGCCGGACGGACCTGGTCGCCCTGGAAAAGATGGCCGGAAAGGAAGTGGCCGGGGTTGTCCTGCAGAATCCCAATTTCTTTGGTCAAATTGAGCCTATGGACGCGGCAACGGAACTGGCCCATAAGGCCGGGGCTTTAAGCATTGCCGTCGTGGATCCCATTTCCCTGGGGCTGCTGACGGCACCGGGGGAATACGGGGCCGACCTGGCCGTAGGCGAGGGCCAGGGCCTGGGCAATCCCCTGAACTTCGGCGGTCCCTACCTGGGCTTCATCGTCGCCCGGGAGAAACTGGTACGGCGGTTGCCGGGCCGTATCGTCGGCCAGACCACGGATGTCGAAGGCAAACGGGCCTTTGTCCTGACCCTCCAGGCGCGGGAGCAGCATATCCGCCGCGAAAAAGCTACTTCCAATATTTGCTCCAATGAAGCCCTCTGCGCCCTGGCGGCTACCATATATCTCGCGGCCCTGGGTAAGGAGGGCCTGAAGGAAGTGGCCCGCCAGTGCCTGCTGAAGGCCCACTACGCCTACGCCAGGCTGGCCGCCCTGCCGGGGGTGACGCCGGTCTTTAATGGCCCCTTCTTCTGCGAGTTTGTCCTGAGGACGAAACTCACGCCTGATGAAGTGGCCCGGGGCCTGGCAGCTCAGGGTTTTGCCGCCGGTTTTGATTTGAGCCCTTATTACCCGGAAATCGCCGGCGCCATGCTCTTTACCGTCACGGAAGTGCGGACCAGGGCCGAAATTGACGCATTGGTAGCGGCCATGGGAGGGATCCTGGCATGAGGACGGAACCGCTGCTTTTTGAACTGGGGGCTCCCGGCCGGCGGGGTTATACCCTGCCGGAGTGCGACGTGCCGGGGAAGGTAGAAGATTACCTCCCGGCAGCGGCCTGCCGCCGGGCTGATGCCGCCCTGCCGGAGCTGAGCGAAGTGGAAGTCGTCCGCCATTTTACCCACCTGGCGAGCATGAACTATGGGGTGGATACCGGTTTTTACCCCCTGGGCTCCTGCACTATGAAGTACAACCCCAAGGTCAATGAAGCGGTCGCCGCTTTGCCCGGCTTTACCAACCTGCACCCCCTGGTACCGGTTGAGGCGGCCCAGGGCGCCCTGGAACTCATGTACAACCTGCAGGAGTACCTGGCGGAAATCACCGGTATGGACGCCGTTACCCTGCAGCCGGCCGCCGGCGCCCACGGCGAGTTTACCGGCCTGGCCATAATTGCCGCCTATCATCAGAGCCGCGGCGACCTGGAACGCCGCCAGGTGCTGGTGCCGGATTCCGCCCATGGTACCAATCCGGCCAGCGCCGCCATGGCCGGCCTGGAGGTAGTCCAGATACCCTCGGACGAGCGGGGCCTGGTAGACCTGGAAGCCCTGCAGGCTGCCGTCGGCCCCCGGACGGCGGCCCTCATGCTGACCAATCCCAACACTTTAGGTCTTTTTGAAAGCGATATTGAAGCCATGGCCGACCTGGTCCACGCAGCTGGCGGGCTCCTCTATTACGACGGCGCCAACCTGAACGCCATAATGGGTATTACCCGGCCGGGGGATATGGGCTTTGATGTGGTGCACTTGAACCTCCACAAGACCTTTGCCGCCCCCCACGGCGGCGGCGGACCCGGTAGCGGCCCGGTGGGGGTGAAAAAGCACCTGGCGGCCTTCCTGCCGGTACCGGTGGTGGCCCGGGATGATGCCGGCCGGTATTACCTGGATTACGACCGGCCGCAGACCATCGGCCGGATACGTTCCTTCTATGGTAATTTCGGCGTGATGGTCAGGGCCTATGCCTATATCCGTACCCTGGGAGCTTCCGGCCTGAAGGAAGCCAGCGAGCAGGCCGTTTTAAACGCCAACTATATGCTGGCGCGGCTCAGGCCCTACTTTAAGGTGCCCTTCGACCGGGTGTGCAAGCATGAGTTTGTAATTGCGCCGCCCAAGGAGGTAAATGAGGCCGGCGTTCATACCCTGGATATCGCTAAGCGCCTACTGGACTACGGCTTCCACGCGCCGACCATCTACTTCCCCCTGATTGTCCATGAGGCCATGATGATCGAGCCCACGGAAACCGAGCCCAAGGAAACCCTGGATGCCTTCTGCGATGCTTTGATAGCTATTGCTAAAGAGGCAGTCGAGGACCCGGAGGTTCTGCATCAGGCTCCCCATAACACCCCGGTGCGGCGCCTGGACGAGGTGGGTGCGGCCAGGAACCCGGTTTTACGCTGGCAGGGAAAGTAAGCAGCACGAAGAATTTATAATTAAGGCCGGCAAGCCCTATCTTGCCGGCTTTTTCATTATTGAGCGGTGTGGTATAATACAGAAAAACAGAATCAATAAGAGGTGCACCAGACATGAATCGGGAACCAGCAATAATTCAGCAAGTGCAGAAGAGGATGCTTATCAGTATAGGTCAACTGGCAAAGAAACTGGGCCTTAAAGAGGGTGATTATATACGCTTAGAGTTGGCCGAAGATGGTACCAGCCTTCGCCTTGTCCCGGTTGACTGGCACCCCAGGCAACAGGAATATTTCTGGAGCGAGGAATGGCAGGAAAGGATGCAACGGAGCTTGCAGCATCTGGCGGAAGGGCGAGTTAAGGCTTACGGCAATGTTGAAGAATTAATAGGAGAACTGGAGAATGCCTCAGATAATAAGGACTGATAGTTTCCTGGAACAGTTTCAAGAGTTAAGCAAAGAAGCTCAAAAGCACGTGTTGAAAACCATACGCTTCCTGGCTCAAAACCCGTGCCATCCTTCCCTCAAGGTACACCGTATTAAAGGAACACCCTTTTGGGAAGCCTATGCCAGCATTAGTATCCGGGTTATTTTTGAGCGGACCGGTGATACTCTGGTATTACTAGCTTGCGGTCATCATGATATCCTTAAGAAATATTAATGCGATCTAATCAGTTAGGACCAGGGGGGTAAATCTATGCCAGCTGAAACCTGGCGGCTATTAGATACCGGCGTGGCCGATCCTTACACCAACATGGCCGTGGACGAGGCCATCCTCCTGGAGCACCGGGAAGGCAAAACGCCGCCGACCTTACGTTTTTACGCCTGGTCGCCGCCCACCATTTCCCTGGGGTATTTCCAGCAGTTAGAGAAAGAAATTGACCTGGAGGCCGTGAAAGAACGGCGCCTGGGGCTGGTGCGCCGCTTAACCGGCGGCCGGGCCGTACTCCATGATAATGAAGTCACCTACAGCGTGGTGGCCCGGGAAGACCACCCCCTCATGACTGGCGGGATTCGCCCTTCTTACCTGCGCCTGGCGGAGGCCCTGGCCCTGGGGTTAAGGGAGCTGGGAGCGCCAGTGGAGATTGCCTCTGGCCGCAAAGGAGGCCAGGATGAGCATACTTCGGCCGCCTGTTTTGATGCCCCCTCCTGGTATGAGATAACCTGTGGCGGCCGCAAGCTGGTAGGCAGCGCCCAGACACGTAAGGGGGGCGTGGTCCTCCAGCACGGGTCGATAGTCATCGCCTTAAATGTTGACGACCTTTTTGCCGTCCTAAAAATGCCTTCGGAAGCCGTACGCCAGCGCCTCAAGGATAAATTTTACCACCAGGCCTGCGGCCTGGAGGACATTTTAGGCCGCCGGGTCGAAGGAGAGGAAATAAAGGCCGGTATAGCCCGGGCCTTTACCAGGCTCTACGGCTTAGAATTTATACGGGGAGAGCTGACAGATGGGGAAAAAGGGCGATTGGACGAGTTAAGGGCGAAATATGCCAGTAAAGACTGGTTGGAAAGACGGTAAGTTCCTAAAGAACCGACCTGCATCTCTAAACTCATTTTTCGCGCCTGGTGTCTGAGAGCAGCGCTATTACCGGACCGGCGAGAAAGTAGCAGTTTTTGCATAGCCCGGCCTGGCTCCAGGGAAACTAATTTTAGCAACTTTCCCTGGGGAGGTTATAGATTTGGGCGATAAAAACCGCAGCCGCTTTGTAAGTGATGAGCGGACGCGCCTGCAGCAGATGCGGGCGGCCGAATATCCCGGCGGGGTGGTGGTGGACCCGGTACCCATTACCGCTGGCGATGAAGTGACCATCCTTTACCACGGCCTCCTGGATGCCTGCGGCGCCGACCAGGTATGGATGCATACCGGTTACGGGGACGCTAATAACTGGCAGAATATCTATGATTACCGCATGGAGCGTACCGGCTACGGCTGGGTGAAAAACATCCGGGTGGAAGACGGCAGCCGCCTGAACATCTGCTTCAAGGACAGCGCCAACAACTGGGACAACAATAACGGTCTCAACTGGAGTTTTGAAATTCACAACGGCAACCTGCCGGGACGCAGGTAAAAGCAAGCATCCTATCCACAACAGTTATCTAGAGGCCCCCTGGACTTAGCCGGGGCCTTTTAATTTTAATCTGGTAAAAGAATAAAACCCATTTGGCGAAAATGATGGTCAAAACCCAGTACTTCCCTCAAGTGTAATTCCTGCATAATTATAAAACTGGTGCAGTCAGTAAAAGAAAAATCCTTATCCCCAAACTTTATGAAGAGCTCCCATGCCTTTTCCCACCTGGATGCGGAAACTGGAACAATTTTTACCACTTTACTGGCGAGGATGAGGCGACCGAATTCTACTGCTGATGTATGGCCGGTCCTAACTCGGAGTAAAGTAAGGGTTTCATCCATTACATAATCGCTGGTATATAGCGTGCCCGCAGCGGAAGCTATCTTTTGCCAGAAGGAAAAGGCTTTCCCATGGTTATCATCCGAGCGGTCATATACAGCACACCAGCCGGAAGTATCAACAAAAAAGGGCTTCATGTTTACCGGCCTTTCCGGGGATAGAGATAAGCATCATGGCAGGTGGAAAGATCGTGATCCTGGCTCTGGATACGGTCGCCTAATTGCCAGATAGGATCTTCAAGTTTCGGGGTGTTGGCTTCTATTTCGGTAAAGTAGCGTTCCAGCGATTCTCTGATTTGTTCGGCCATGGACTTACCAGTAATAACCGCGCGTCTACGCAAGCGCTCGTAAAGTTCTTCTGGCAAGTAAATCTGGGTGCGTACAGCCATGGCTTTAATACCTCCTTCTGTAATGTAATATACATATACATTATACAGCAACATATATAAAACACAAGAGAAAAAAGTAGTAGCGGCGAGTGCTCTGCTTGAGCTAAATTAATGCTGCTATTAGTTTGCCTTAAGCAGGAATTATCAAATAAATGGAGAATAGTTGTATAAACGACAAAGCTTCCTTGGAACCCAGGGTTGTTAAGCTGGTTACTTCTACCTGAGTGAGGTGGGTTAACACGTGGCTATAGACAAAAGCTCTTTTGTACCTCCTTACTATCAGCTGGCACAGATCCTAGAACGCCAGATCAGGGCGGGTGACTACCGCCCGGGCGAGGCTTTACCCTCCGAAGCGGAGCTGAGCGAAAAATACGGGTTAAGCCGCATGACCGTCCGCCGCAGCCTGAGCCAGCTGGCCAGGGCCGGTCTCATTCGCACTGAACGAGGGAAAGGTACTTTTGTCTCCCGGCCCGAGCTGGACCGCGCTGTTTTTGTCATGGAAGAATTCCACAAGGAGGCGGCTGCACGGGGCTTAACCTCCAGTGTCCGGTTGCTGGAAGCCAGGCTGGTTCCCGCGCCGGAAAAGGCAGCCGGGAAATTACAAGTTCCGGCAGGGACGAAGGTGCTCTATATCCGCCGTTCCCTTTTAGCCGGGGGAGAGCCCCTGGCCTATGATCGTAAATACCTCCGCTACGACCGGGGACGGCCCATCCTTGAGAACGAGCTCCAGTACCAGGCGCTCCCGGAGATGGTGGAGAAACATGCCGAGGCTCTCCCGATAAGCAGTAAAATGGTTTTGCAAGCGACGGTCCTTAATGACGAAGAGGCCCGGGCTTTACGTGTGGCGCCGGGCTCGCCGGCCTTCTTGCTGGAGCAGGTACTCCTGGCCGGGGATGGCCGGCCGGTGGGGTGGGGATGGTGTTTATACCGTGGCGATCGGTATCAGTTGACTTCGGTTTCCATGGCAATTTAGACTCTGAGGTGCAAGCTTACAAGAGCCTAAAATAAGGACGAGAGGTGGTTTGTGTGTTGGGACCTTTAGCCCTGGCTATGGCAGAATTTGAAGAAAAGAAGGTCCTTGAACTGGTCAAGCAAGCCCTCCGCGAACAGAAGCTGCCCCTGGAAATTGTAGAAGAATGCCGGCAGGGGCTTAAAATAGTAGGGGAACGTTATGCAGCGGGAGAATATTTCTTAAGTGACCTGGTAATGTCGGCGGAAATATTCCAGGAAGCTCTCCAGGTTCTAGAACCCTTTCTGGCTATCTCGCCAATCTCTCAGGAGCAGCCTGGCAAAGCTGACATCGTTTTTGGCACGGTAGAGGGCGATATCCATGACATCGGCAAGAACATAACTATCTCCCTGCTTCGATGTGAAGGTTTCCGCGTCTATGATGCAGGGGTGGACATCCTACCTGATATATTTTTAAGCATTCTCCGGGAAACTGGTGCCCGGGTTTTGGGGTTATCTGCTTTACTGACTTCATCTTTTGAATCCATGCGCCGGACCGTCCAACTGATCCGCATGCTGGCTCCTAAACCTGCGGTCAAAGTTCTTATAGGAGGCCTGGTCAACGAGCGGGTTTGCCAGTATGTGGGTGCTGACGCCTGGGTGCGGGAGGCGGGGGAAGGAGTGGCCATCTGCCGGCGCTGGCTGGGGATGAGGGTCGTGAGTACAGAAGAGAGACGGGCCCTGGTTTAACTGTCTGTTTTGTCCACCATCTTTCCCCGGAAAATAAACAACATGGTATCAAAATTTTTTGTTCGATTATAAGCAGGAATTATCAAACAGAAGTAGAATATATGTATAGACCGGTATACAAGGTCAAGTCTCGATTTTGGTGCAAAATTCCCTCTGTTAGATGAATTTGCGTTACGGTTGAGGAAACGTAAAGCAGAAGCAAATTATACGGAACCCAAATTGGTATTAACAGGGAAGGAGGTAAATTATGGTATAACCTAAGTAATGGTCGGAGGAAAGGTAGTCCGTCTAGTAAAAAAATTTTACACCATATTCTGGACTTGACCGACATACAAGAAGGTCGATGACTTCGCTAAATCTTGGGAAAAAGGGGCGTGTGGGGATGGGCTTGCGGGACAACTTTTGGCTGATTTGCAAGAGAAAAAGGTATTAATTAACTGAAGTAAAGGCCCGGCTGGCAGCTGGAGGAGCTCCCCTGGCCATTATCGAAGAATGCCGCCAGGGTATGGAGCTGATAGAAGAACGGTTTGAACAGAAGGAGGAACTGCAATATGGAGATAACCATAGATGAAAGGGAAAGGTTAAATAGGTTAGGTAAAATAAAAATGATAGGATATGTAATTGCAAGCCTAGCTCTGATATATACCTTTTTCCATACTACTTCTGGCGGAATGATCACCCCGGCTCTGGTTGAAAAATTCAACCTGACTCCTGCAAGAGCTGCTTTGATTGGTGCAGTATGGTTCTACGCTACTGCTGCTGCGGCTATCCCTGGTGGATTATTGATCGATTATATTGGTGCAAGACGTTCAATGGCAGTGTTGTATACTCTTATGTCAATAGGAACATTGGCATTAGTTGTTTTTCAAAACAATTTTACCGCTATCCTTGTCGGAAGAGCATTAATAGCTATGGGTGCACTGTCTGTGTACACCGCTATTATAAAATTGATAGCAGGATGGGAGAGTAGAGAAGGATTTGCTTATGTAAATGGTACGGTAGCAGCAATTGGAAGACTTGGAGCAATGCTGGCAACAACGCCGCTTGCATTGATGCTTACTAATTTAGGATGGGGAAACACTTTCTTAACGTTAGGTATATTGGCAGCTATAATCACAGTTAGTATATTTTTGCTTGTAAAAGACAGTCCAAGGGATGCGGGTTTAATACCAACTGAACAATCCTCCGCTGAGGTTCCTAAGAGAGAGGTGACAAATCCCCTCGCTGGCTTGGGTGTGCTATTAAAACAGCCGCAGTATGGGCTATTTCTAGTATTCGCTATCATTAACGCGACAATATATCAAACGTTATTCGCAGGTTGGGGTGGCGTAATACTGAAGCAAGTTCTAAAAATAAATATAGTTACTGCCGGCAATATTTTATTAACAGGCTCTTTTGGCACACTAATAGGTGCATATGTTGCAGGATATGTAGCGAGTAAAAAAGGAGCCAAGTTTACTAATATAATAGCACATGCTATAACAATGATTATAATAATAACGTTTGCTTTAACCTTGAAACGTGCTACGACCTTGGAACAGGCTACAATAATCGCCATGATGTTTGCGTTGTTTGGAGGTTTCAGCTTCAGCACTTCTGTTGGAGTAAATGCCGGTATAGCATTATTAAGGACATTAGTCGGTCCCAGGTATATAGGTACTGCACGTTCAACACAGGTGCTTCTGCAAAATCTTTTGGGTTCTGGCGCTATGATCCAAACGTGGGGTGTTATTATACAAAAAGGAGGAGGCTATGTACCTGCCGCCTTTAGTACTGCTATGAATGTTCTGTTTATAGTTGCGTTAATCGCCCTTATTGCACTAATTTTGATAAGGGAACAACCCATTAAAGCTCTTGAAGAATAAAAAGTTAACATTAGGATCTGAACCGGGCCTATTTTCCCGGAGGCTAACGTTAATACCCACGAACAAGACCGACATGCGCTTATCACCTCCTTTCCCTGGGTGTGGGGGTTAACAAAAGGTTTTGGGGTCCCAGCAGCCCTGACTTCATCCAGCGGCCTTGCGCCATTAGCACCGTCCCAGCCTTAAGGGATGCACGAGCCGGCTGCTGCTACCGGCCTTAAGGACTGGGTGCGCATTGTGGGGGTTAGCGGTATCCGTCAGGAGTGGGGACGCAGTCTTCATCGAGCGCTCATGTGCAAGGGGGGATAGCGCCGCCCCAAAACCATCCTCACAGATGGTTTCTCCTGGGAACCCCAAAAACCTTCTTTGCCCGCTATCTACCTTTTCAAAGGCCATAGGTTTGAACCTTGAATTACTATCATATCAAGGAGGAAAGGAACTGTGAAAAATGAATTTGTTGAAGCCCTAGCAAATTTGCAGGAGAATGAAGCGATTACAATAGCCCAAAAGATGCTCGAGAGCGGGACAATGGCAGAAGAGGTCCTGGAACTGGCTCAACAAGGTGTGGATATCATAGGTAAACGCTACGAAAATGGCGAATACTTCTTACCGGATCTTATAATGGCAGGGGAGATACTCAAAGAAATAGCATCGTTAGTAAAACCCAGGTTAAGCAAAGGTGCTACTGCGAGGCGCTTAGGAAAAGTGCTCATAGGAACGGTTGAAGGAGATGTACACGATATTGGCAAAAACATAGTCAGTTTTATGCTGGAGGTAAACGGTTTTGAAGTTCTAGATCTTGGTGTAGATGTTCCTCCGGCCAAGTTTGTGGAAGCTATTAAGGAGTTTCAGCCCCAGGTAGTTGCATTGAGTGGACTTTTAACAGTGGCATTTGATGCGATGAAGGACACAGTGAATGCTATTAAAGAGGCGGGTTTGCGTGATAAAGTTAAGATCATGATTGGTGGGGGTCAATGTAATGAAAATGTAAGACAGTATGCAGGTGCAGATGCTTATGGAAAAGATGCTGTTGAGGCTGTTGCGCTTGCTAAAAAATGGATAGGAGGGGAATAAAAAGATGACATCAGAAGAAAAACAGGAAAAAATGTTTGAAAAGTGGCTTTCGCCTTCGGGTATTGAGTTCGTAAGCGCAGAAGCGGAAGAAGCATATAAAAGCAGGGCGAACAGAATAAAGAAAGCCATTCAATTAAAAGAAACCCCTGACCGCGTACCCGTAATCCTAGGAGTAGGACTTTACCCTGCTCGTTATACAGGCATGACGATTCAAGATATTATGTATGACGCGGAGAAGGCTGTATTTGCATATACAAAGGTTGTAATGGATTTTGTACCAGACGCATATTCGGGCGGTCCTATATCAGGCAAATTTAATGAAATCCTTGTCAATAAACAATATAAATGGCCAGGTTATGGATTACCACCTAATGCTGATTTCCAGTATGTGGAAGCAGAATATATGAAAGCCGATGAGTATGATCATTTAATTGAGGATCCTTCTGATTTCTGGCTTAGGGTATATTTACCTAGGGTTTTTGGAGCTCTCGAGCCGTTTACCAAACTTGCTCCTGTTACCGAAGTTTTAGAAACTACTGCAATGAATAGCTTCTTACCCTTCGGGCTGCCTGAGGTCCAAGAGGCTTTAAACGCCCTAATAGCAGCAGGAAACGAAGCAGTTCAATGGTCGACAAAAGTTAGAGAAATTGGTCGTACATTGAGGGCTAATGGTTTTCCTGCTTTCGGTGGAGGTACAACGCGAGCACCATTTGACATAATTGGCGATACCCTTAGAGGAACGCGCGGCATAATGTTGGATATGTACCGTAAACCGGAAAAATTGTTGGAAGCAATTGAAAGGCTGACACCGCTTGCCATAAGGTGGGGCGTAACTTCGGCAAAGAAAACGGGTTCTCCGCTGGTCGGTATACCCTTACACAAAGGAGCAGATGGTTTTCTCTCAGATGCACAATTTAAAACCTTCTACTGGCCATCTTTAAGAAAAGTTATCATAGGGTTGGTAGAAGAAGGCTTAGTACCAAGATTGTTTGCAGAAGGGGGCTATAACACCCGATTGGAAGTGGTTCGAGATATCCCCAAAGGGAAAACCATATGGTATTTTGATAATACCGATATGGCTAAAGCAAAGGATATTTTGGGCGATGTGGCTTGCATAATGGGCAATGTATCATTATCGTTATTGCAAATAGGTAGCCCGCAAGAAGTGGAAGAATACTGCAAGAAGCTAATAAACGTAGCGGGTAAAGGAGGAGGATTTATTTTGTGTTCTGGAGCATCTCTCGATAACGCAAAGCCAGAAAATGTACATGCAATGATTCAGGCGGCAAAAGAATATGGGGTATATTAAAATATTAATGCACAAGTGAACTATGCCAGTTTCAATCTAGCAATGTTCTCCCTGAGTTATCCCCGGTTTTAGCCTATAAGCCTGCTTGGTTCTCGCTCGCGGGGGTGTCCTCGCGGGCAGGACTTGCGCTCGGCTCAAGTCGCTCGCTTTCGAGTCCAAGCAGGCTCAAAACTGGGGATATGCCAGCACTGGGATGCCTACCGAATCGTTCCTGAAGTAGTACCATAATCTATAATCATATTACGTTGAAGGAGAAGGAGAGATATTAAGTTGATTATTATCGGGGAGAAAATCAATGGTAGCATTAAAAGAGTAGCCGAAGCAATAACTAAAAGAGATGTAGAGTTCATACAAAAGTTAGCCAAGGATCAAGAAGAGGCAGGGGCAAATTACATTGACGTTTGTGCCGGTACGGGCCCTAGTATCGAGGTAGAGAGTTTGAAATGGTTGATAGATGTGGTACAGGAAGTGGCAAGTATTCCACTCTGCTTGGATAGCCCAAGTCCGGAAGCCCTGGCTGCAGTGATACCATATGTTAAGAAGCAGGGAATAATCAACTCAGTCTCAGAAGAAGGAAATAAACCCCAAAAAATTTTCCCTTTAGCATTAAAATATGGATGGGATGTAATTGCCCTTACCATAAATGATAATGGGATTCCAAAAGATGCGGAGAGCCGTTTGAATATTGCGAGAAGCCTGATCAACAAGGGGAAGAGCTATGGTATATCTGAAGACCGAATTTATATAGATCCCCTAGTGATCGCCCTCGCCACCGATAATCAGTCAATGCTGAAGTTTATTGAAGTGATGCACCGACTGAAAGAGGAATTCCCTCAGGTGAAAATTACCTGCGGACTAAGCAATATTTCATTTGGTCTACCAAAAAGAAAGATGATTAACCGGCACTTCCTGACCATTGCTCTTTATGAGGGTTTGGATGCGGCGATCCTCGATCCTCTTGACAGAGAAATAATGGGGACTGTACTTTCAACTGAAGTTTTGTGTGGGAGGGATCGTCACTGCCGGAATTTCATCAGTGCTCATCGTAAGGGTTTAATTTAATAACTCCGGTACAAAAATTCCACTAATATGTGCCGGGTACCTTCTGGAGTGCTATAATGATCAAGGAAGAAAAGCTGGGCTACCCGGCCGGCTGCTCGCCTTCCAACGCTTTCCACACCTGGCAGAAATCACGCCTTCAGGAGGAAAGGGCAATGGTAGCGGCGGGGGTAGCTGTTTACACGTTGTCTCTGGTATACGGCGCCGATTTCATCTTTTACGGGCCTATCCGCCATTCCCCCTGGGTTTACCCCGCCTGCGCTACGGCCAGTGCTATTATCGCCTACGGCGCCAGGCTGGGCGGCGTACGACCAGTCAAGAACACCCCTTGTATAAAATTTTTTAACGGGATATGTAACCCATCTTCCGCACCCTGTGAGCAACCCAAAAATAATTTTTACAGGGTGCAGAAGGAAATAAAAGTAGAGAGAATCTTCTAACCAGGAATTTCTAATTGAGTATCGAATCATTCCTCTAAGAGA
>NZ_LTBC01000005.1 GCF_001594015.1 Moorella mulderi DSM 14980 | reverse complement strand
GCCCTGGCTTCCTGGTAAATGGCTTCGTTCTCCTGCATGGGACAATTAGCCGGTAATCGCTCCAGTTTCCCCGTCCTACAGGCATAAACTCCACATTGAGCACAGCGCATTATTTAATAAGCCTCCTCACTGGGATATAAGGACAAAAAATCAGAACATTATCCTAGTATTTCCCGCCTTTTTTCACCATGGTAAGCGACCTTACTCCTCACCCGTGCAATTGGTTAAATACTACTCTTTCAGAAACAAACTTGAACACCAGTTCTGCTCCAGTACCCGCGTCCCGGTCTTGCTACGATATGAGGGCATGGGTGCGGTACCTCATTTTGATGTTTTTTCACCCCCTGTTATACCACAGTACGTTCTCGGAAACTCCCAAACGTTGGTACTCAAGCCCTTCATGAAGGGCTTTTATTTTTTTCTCCCCATCCCCTATGGGGTATAGGGATAAATAAGTGCCGAAAATAGGTGTTTGAGTTAGTACGTGTGCGATTTAGGTTGTATTGCTTCTAAATCCATCCATTACGACCAAATTTTGCCCTTGACTTTTCCAAAATGCCACCAAAATTGGGGTGGAAGTATTTTTCAATACCCTATTTGAGGTGGTGTTTTGTTTATGCTCATTACCTGTCGTCGCCACTCTAATTTCCAACAGTTCCTGAGGGAAAGACTGCCTTCCCTGGCTCTTGCAGAGCCGGAAAGGTTGTTGTCTTTCTCCACCCAGCTGGCCAAGGTCTGGATCCTTAATCTGGACCCGGCCATTCCTTTCTTGCTGTCTCGTTATTCTGCTTATGGCCGCCCGGCTGAGTTTGACCCGGTTGATTTGCTGCGTTCTTTGGTCTTGATGACCAGTTTGAAGGTCCCTGGTGTTTCGCAGTGGGTAGTAATGCTGCGACGGGATAAGCTCCTGGCTATCCTTTCGGGTTTTGAGCCGCATAAGACGCCTGGCGTTGGTACTTTTTATGATTTCTTCCACCGCTGTTGGCTGGAGGATAGGGTGATTATCCATAGCTGGCGCTTGAAGCTGCGTCCTTTTTTGGCAAAACCTAAGGATAAGCCTAAGTCTGGTCAGAAGCTGGCCCCAAAACACCTAGGTGTCGTGGGGAGGTTGGTTAAGCGGGCTATTAAGGGCCAGTCCTTTAGCCGCAGCCCGGAGAGGTTGATCCAATACATCTTCGCCCGCTGCTGCGTGGACCGCTCGGTGTCCTTGGGACTTATCCCTGACTCTGAGGCTTTAATGATCGCCGGGGATGGTTCGCCTTTGCGCACGGGCTCCAGCCCGGCCGGCGTCAAAGTCTGCCATTGCCGCGAACAGGGAATCTTCCGCTGTGCTTGTCCCCGCCGTTACCCGGACCCCGACGCTATCCTTTCGGTTGGGACAGGTATCGGGGTGTTTATTACTACGGTTATACTCTTTATGAGTTAACCGCTGCAGATAGCCGTTATGAGTTACCTCTTTTTGTTTCTCTGGCCCAGGCCCGCCGCCATGATTCGGTCCTGGGGGTGGTGGCCCTGGCTCAGTTTAGAGAGCTTTTTCCTTACCTTAAAGATTGCTAAGGCTTTATGGGATGCCGCCTATGATGTCTATGACTTCTACCGCCTGCATCAGGCCTGGGAGATTGAACCTTTTATTGACCTCAACCCTAAAAACCATGCTCATTTTCGTCATATGCCTTCCCTGGAGGTTAATAAATTCGGCATCCCGCTCTGCCCGGCTGGTCATCTTATGGTCTACAACGGCTTTGATAAAAAGCGTTCGCGAATTAAGTGGCGTTGCCCTTTGGTCGCTGGCAGCAAGCGGCTTAAACGGGAGATTAATTGTCCCGGCCCTTGCTCATCTTCGCCTTACGGCCGTACTGTTTATACTAAGCCTCATGATGACCTGCGCCTCTTTACGCAAACGCCACGCAACTCTTTGACCTGGAAGAAAGTCTACGCCAACCGTTCCGCCTCCGAGCGTTCTTTTAAGCGGGCCAAGGTGGATTATGAGCTGGAACGTTGCCGCGTGAGGAGAAGGAGGCCTGGTTCTGGCGCAGCTACCTCGCGGCTATAAACCAGCACCTGGATGCCTGGATTGACGAGACCTCATCTCAAGGCTTGGACATCTGGGCTGAGGTGCTGGGCCAGCCCCAGGCGGCTTAGTATTTTAGTCATTTAAGCCCCCACTTTTCCATGAAATCCCTGGAAATGTACTCATTTTTAGGGGTTAGCGTTGTTGTTTCCTTTTTTGTGTCTCTTATCCCTCTATTTAACATTTATGGTTCATTTTTGTTATTAAGGAGACCTCGTTATTTCATTCGTCCGGCATACCTTGTATTTTTTTGGCATCACTTCCCTTTGATTGGTTATCTCCCTGCTTTTACCTGGGGTTTTCTAGAGGTTTTCGAGAGCCTACGAGAAGTGAAAGAAGAAAGATTGAGCTTGAGAAACGTCGATTACAGAAGAAAATTAGCCGTTATAACCTGCCAACAACCTTTGATAACCATACAGTCACCAGATTTGCTAATTTTGGTCTGATTGAAGCCTTTAAGCAGGCTATTATAGGTTTTAAGAAGATAATCCGCAATACCTTAACGATGCGCAAAGCGCCTAACAGTAAATTTCAACCCCCGGAAATGCTGGATTTCCTGATCGATGCCCAGATATTAGGGTTATCCCGCTTTGAACATACGCAGTGTATAAGGAATGTGTATAAGGAATGAACAGGGTTACGCTAAAATCAAGGGAATTGGTGATTTCCCTGAAGAAACAGGTTTCAGGCGCCTTTTGGCTGCCATGCAGGAAAATTCCCTGGAAGAGCTACGCTCTATTGATCAGCAGCTACGGGAAATGCGCTCTAAAACAGTACCACCCAGGGAGATATGGTTAGATATTGACGACACAGTTATCACCTTGCATGGTTCCCAGGAAGGCGGTACGATAGGCGACAATCCCCGCTATCATGGCCGCCCTTCCCTGAAGGCTAAAGTCGCCTTTATAGCCGAAACCGCTGAACTGCTTAATCTCAAGGCCTATAATGGTAAAATCCATAGCAACGGTGGTTTTCTAAACTTCTTTCAGGATACGGAACAGAGATTGCCAAGGAATTACGTTTTAAAGGGGGTACGCCTGGATAAAGGCTTCTTTGACGAAAAAAACTTCGATTACTTCGAGGAACGAACCTATTTGTATGTCTGCAAGGCCCCTTTGCGTGGGGGACTGCAAAAAGTCATTGCTTACCTCAACCGTTTAGCTACTAACAGTAAGCACTACTTTCTTAAAAATCCCTGGCAAGCAGGGGTTGGATGATGCTACCCATTTTTCAGGCTACCGTTCTTCAAGGGAGTGATTGAAAAGGTGATTCTTATTAATTCCTGGTAATCAATGGTATATTAACAGGGTTTTGGTACGTTTCTTCTTCATACAAATTTTTACTTGCCGATTTCAGGTTTATTTTTGTTGCTACGGTAGTCTCTCTAATTTGTTCACCCAGCATCTCTTGTTCTTTTTGGCATCACTTCCTTCTAATTAGGTTGTTCCCTGTTTTTACCTTGGGTTTTCTGTGTGTATACGATCCTTTTCTCTATTATAAGGAGTTTTTTCTTGCAAGGAAAGGATATTTTAGGATTTTGGCGGATTTTAGGGTGCAATAGCCCTTTACAAGTTAATATTTTTATATGCAACGTTAGTGACAGAGGCTATTCTTGAGCCCGCAAAACTCGTACTCATAACACCTCCCTCCATTTCATTGTTTTTTTGCCGACTAACTATCTGGGGTTAATTCCCAGTAACGGCCAGTAAAAATAGGCCATTATTAAAGTTACGGCCATTAGCAGGAAAGTAGTCAGGCTACCAGCCCTTAACGTATCCCTTGTGGTATAGAATCCAGCGCCATAAGTTGCTAGCAGGGTCGGCGACTGGGTGGGTAAAAACATACACAGTTCACTTCCTACCACCCCAATCATCCCTAACCATATGGGGTTTAACTTCAGGTTGGTAGCCGTAGCCATTACCATTGGTAAAATAACTGTACTGGCGCCCAGAACGCTATTAAACCCCAAACGGATAATAATGCAAATAACCATAATTGTTAGACCCAGAAGCATTACACTGTTAGTCCGAATATTACCAAATGCAAGGGTCGCCAGCCAGTCCATAGCCCCCGTTTCCTTGAGGGCCGAGGCGAGGGATAAACTTCCCCCAAAGAGAATAACCGTTCCCCAATCCACTTCGAGCATGGCTTCTTTCCAGGATTGAAGGTTAAAACCGGGGAAAAAGGTTAAGGTCGCCGCCAGTACTGCAACTAAGGCCACTGGCAGATGATGCCAATAACTGGTTATCCAGAGTATAAGCATTCCAAAGAAGAGTAACCCGACCTTCTTTTCCTCCGTTGTCATTGTTCCCAACTGTACGAGCTGTTCTCGGATATATTGACGCCCTTTACTTATCTGGTGTACTTCGGGGGGGAATACTTTTAAAAGAAGGAGCCAGACCAGGAAAGTAGTTATTAACGACCCGGGTAACATCATCGCCATCCAGTGCAGGTAATTCCAAGAATAGCCACCAACGCGCTGAAATAGGCTCATGGCATAAATCATTGACAGGGACCCTGTCAGCAAAGAACTGGAAAAAATCAGGGAAGTGAAGGACACGATCAGGAACATGGCTTTACCAATATTGGACCCAGGTTTTAACCCCATGGAACTAGCCATCCCCCGACAGATGGGTACCATTAGCGCCGCCCGGCCGGCAGAAGTAGGTACCAGAAAAGTAAAAGCTATTACTGTAAGGGCAATCATTAAAAGATTTTCCTTGATTTTACCCTGGGATAAGCTCAATAAAAGAAATGCCAAGCGCCGGTCCAAGCCGCTTTTTACCATGGCCCCCGTTAAAATATAAATAGCAACCAGCAGCGCCATGGAGGTGTCGGCGAACCCTGCCAGGGATTTTTCAAAAGTGATAACTTGCATTAATGGTAGAACAACAATTATTACCATCGCCGTTACGGCGGGATGAATTATCTCCGTCACCCATAGGGTTACTGCCAGAAGTAAAACAACCAGTACCCGTAAGCCGTTAATGGTCAGGCCAGGGGGTAAAGGTAGATAGTTAATACCCACCAGGCCAATCCCCAGCATCAAAATCAACAGGTTGCGCCCCTGAAGGCCTTTATGTAAAGCAACGTTCAACCTGGTTATATACACGTATATCCCTCCTATCTCAATAATTTGCTTCTAGCTTGTTAAATCTCCTGCTCTCTTAGATTTTTATTTTTTAAAATGAAGTCCAACAGGGCATACTAAGCCTTCTGCATCAATTATCAATTGTCGCACCTTGTTTTTAGACTTGGAAACAGCACGGGTACTAAACTCCATATTTTCTCGGGCAATCATCCTGAAATCCAATGAGGCAGGAGGAAGCTCATGTAAGACATCCTAGAAACCTGTTGCGGTCTCGACAAGGAAACTGTCGTCGCCTGCCTATTAAAAGGCAATGTTGGCAGGGAGCCGGCTAAAACCATCCGCACCTTTTCCACCCTTCTTGCCGGACTTGATGAACTGAAAGCCTGGCTGGAAGCGGAGAACTGCCGGCATGTGGCCATGGAAAGCACTGGGGTTTATTGCAGCCTGTATATAACGTACTAGAAGAAGCCTTTGACGGCAGTATGGTTTTGATTGTTGCCAACGCCCGGCACATGAAAAACGTTCCCGGTAAAAAGACCGATATGAAGGACGCTGAATGGATAGCCACCCTTTTGCGCGCCGGATTGTTGGAAGGAAGTTTTATTCCCTCTAAACCTATCCGGGAACTCCGTAATCTGACCCGGTACCGCAAAAGTATTATCGAAGAGATTGCGTCGCAGAAAAACCGGATCGAAAAGTACTTACAAAGCTGCGGTTTCAAGCTCTCCACCTTCCTCACAGATATCTTCGGGGTATCGGGCCGGGCGATTATGGACCACCTTTGCCGTCACGGGAAGATATCCGCCCGGGAAGTAGAGACTTTTGTAAAAGGGCGTGCCAAGAGCAAGCTCCAGGAAATCAAACAGGCTGTCAATGGTAAAATGGATATTCACCAAAGGGAATTCCTCAAGCTTTTGCTGGGCTGGCTGGATCAGCACTACGAGCATCTTCACCAGGTAGAGCAAAAGCTGGAGGAAAAATTGGGTCAATACCAAAGACAACTGGAGCAACTGGACGGCATCCCGGGGATTGACAAAACCGCTGCTGCCGCTATTCTGGCGGAAATCGGCATTGATATGAGCCGCTTTAAAACTGCGGAACATATCTGTTCCTGGGCGGGCTTAAGTCCCGGCAATAATGAAAGTGCAGGAAAAAAAAGTCCACTCGCACCACCCACGGTAACACCTATCTAAAGCGGATCCTCTGCGAAGTTGCTTGGTGCATCACCCGAGTACGCGACAGCTATTTATCGTCCTGGTACTGGAAGGTCAAGCAACGCCGCGGGGCCAAGAAAGCCCTTGTCGCTCTAGCCAGAAAGCTCCTTGTAATCATTTACAATTTATTAAAAAACGATGCAGATTACGACGAGACTTCATTTGAAAAAGCAAAACAGAAGCAGGAAAGATTTCGGGTTAAAAAATTATTGCTGAGGCCCGGAAGCTGGGTCTCGAGGTAGGGGAAGTCACCCAGGTCGTTTAACAGTTATATTCTCCAGAAGGATTAACCCGGCTGATGCAAGTTCATGCATCTGCTAGCTTGTTATTGCCTTTTTACACCCTGCCTGGCAGGCATACTCAGCTGGCAAAGATCATTTGATTTGGGGTATTTTCTTACTATATACTGCTAAAAAAGAGGATATCATTCCAGTCCTATAACTATCAAAGCCCTGCCTCGCCCACCGTTGGTGGGGCGACTAATCCGGGTGATGTACGAGGATATCATAAGGAGTGAGTTCCTCTCGGGAAATGGGAGATACCTCATAGAAAAAAGCCAGGACGATGAAAAAATCCTGGCGTTAAAATGATTTTTTCTGCCAGATGTTATATTTTACTGTAGCTTACTCTGGTACTTCCGGGATATACCCCTGTTTCATCAGCAAGCGGGTCATTTCCTGGGCATCCTGGATTATATTTGACGCCAGGTCGTAGAGTTCTTCATAACTACGGTTTATCCTGGCTACCCCCTGTTCTACGGCTTTTGCCCCCACGGCGGCCGCTTCCCGGGGGTAGACCTCCCACTCGTCCATGGTGGGCAGCAGGTAATCGTCGGCAAGCAGGCCTTTATCCTCGGCGTATTTAGCCAGTTCATAGGCGGCAGCAATGCACATTTCATCGGTAATGGTCTTAGCCCTGACGTCAAGGGCACCGCGGAAGATGGCGGGGAACCCCAATGAATTATTCACCTGGTTGGGGAAGTCGGAACGGCCGGTGGCTACAATCCTGGCCCCGGCTTCTTTAGCTTCCCAGGGCCAGATTTCGGGGATGGGGTTGGCGCAGGCAAAGACAATGGCTTCTTCAGCCATGGAACTAATCCATTCTTTCTTGATAACGTCGGGGCCGGGCTGGGAGAGGGCGATAACTGCGTCTGTACCCCGCATGGCTTCCGCAATACCCCCTTCCCGGCCTTCGGCATTGGTTAACGTGCACATCTCCCATTTTTCCCGGTGGGTTTCTTGGAGTTCGGTACGCGAGGGATTGAGGATGCCCTTGCTGTCGGTCATGTAAATGTTGCCCGGGGTAACCCCGGCTTTGATAAGCACGTGGGCAATGCGGATGTTGGCCGCCCCGGCACCGATTAGAGCTATTTTGACTTCTGACATTTTTTTGCCTACCAGTTTGAGGGCGTTAATCAGGCCGGCCAGGGTGACGGCTGCCGTCCCCTGCTGGTCGTCGTGCCAGACAGGAATCTCCATTTCCTGGCGCAGGCGATCCAGGATACCAAAACATTTGGGCTGGGAAATGTCCTCCAGGTTAATGCCGCCGAAGGAAGGCTGGAGGTATTTTACCGTTTGGATAATCGCTTCCGGGTCTTTGGTATCCAGGCAAATAGGCACGGCATCTACGCCACCCAGGTACTTGAATATAAGAGCCTTGCCTTCCATAACCGGCATGGCTGCCTCGGGGCCGATATCTCCCAGACCCAGAACCCTGGTGCCATCGGAAACAACGGCCACCGTATTCCATTTGCTGGTATACTCGTAAACGAGTTCTTTGTTTTTGTTGATGGCTTTGCAGGGTTCGGCTACCCCAGGGGTGTACCAGATGGCGAAGTCGTCCAGCTTGCGTATGGCACAGCGGGGCAGGGTCTGCATTTTACCGCGGTAAAAGGGGTGGAGTTTCATGGCGTCTTCAGCCGGTTTTTTGGCTTTAGCCAGGAGTTCTTCTTTAGTCAGCATTTTGTCGTATTCCTCCTTTTGATATTATTTATTGGTGTTATTTACAGGCGTATCTGGCTATGGCTTCTTCGTAGAGATCAGCACCATAGCAGTCGTTGACGACGGTTGCCGGGAAGTTTTCCACCTCCAGGGCCATGATGGCTTCGGGCCCTAGCTCGGGGTAGGCTACTACCTCAGCTTTCTTGATACTTCTGGCAATCAGGGCTCCAGCCCCCCCTACAGCGGCCAGGTAAACGGCCTTATGCTCTACCATCGCCTTTTTTACTTCCGGCGAACGCGAACCCTTGCCAATCATTCCTTTAAGGCCAGCTTCGACTATCAGGCGGGGCGTATAGGGGTCCATGCGGCCGCTGGTGGTGGGCCCGGCAGAGCCAATGGCCTGGCCTGGTTTGGCCGGCGCCGGGCCGACGTAGTAAATAACCTGCCCCTTAAGATCCACGGGCAGCGCGGCGCCCTCATCGAGGAGGGCGATTAACCGCTTATGGGCCGTGTCCCTGGCGGCGTAAATAACCCCGCTGATGAATACCTGATCGCCGGCCCGGAGATCGCTGACCTCAGCATCGGTCAAGGGGGTACGGATGTATTTGGTAGCCATTTTTTCACCTCCTACAGGGTAACGCTTTTGTGGCGGGCGGCATGGCACTGGATGTTAACGGCCACAGGGAAGCTGGCAATGTGCCGGGCAAAAATTTCTATATGTACCGCCAGAGCGGTTACCCGGCCGCCAAAGCCCTGGGGCCCTATCCCCAGGCAATTAATGGCCTCCAGGATCTCTTTTTCCAGGGCAGCTATTTCCTCGCGGGGATGAGGCTGGCCCAGGGGCCGCAGGAGAGCTTCCTTGGCCAGCAGGGCGCATTTTTCAAAGTTGCCACCAATACCTACTCCCACAACAATGGGCGGGCATGGATTGGGTCCGGCCTTTTTTACGGTATCGATGACAAATTTTTTCACCCCCTCGTACCCGGCAGCCGGGGTAAGCATACCAACTGCGCTCATATTCTCGCTGCCGCCCCCTTTAGGGGCAACGGTTATAGTCAGGTGATCGCCGGGTACGATCTTGGTGTGGATTATCGCCGGCGTGTTATCGCCGCTGTTCTTGCCGTCTATCGGTGGGTAAACCATGGATTTACGCAGGTAGCCACCGGTGTACCCACGGGCGACCCCGGCATTGATGGCATCGTAAAGGTAACCGCCTTCAATCCGGACATCCTGACCCAGTTCCAGGAAGATTACGGCTACGCCGGTATCCTGGCAGATGGGCACTTCCTCGGTTGCAGCGATGGTGGCATTCTCCAGGAGTTGTTTTAAGACTTCTTTACCGGGGGGTGAGACCTCACTAGCCAGGGCCTTTTCCAGGGCTTGGCGCACGTCTTCTCCCAGGTAATAGTTGGCCTCCCGGCAGAGTTTCTCCACGGCTGCAGTTATCTGGCTGCAGGTAATGGTTTTGGGCATGGGATTTGCTCCTTTCTTAATATTGAAAGGTCCGGGCGGCTCTCGCGCCTTATTTCCTCCCTATCTGGCTATATCTTTAATAACTTACAAATCGCGCCGATATCTTCATCTTCCGCCCGCGCCAAGTTCTTTATGCCTTCTACTAGTTTGTTAAAATGACTTTCGGCCATGATTCCCCGCAGCAAGTTTGAGGCTTTGTTAACCACATCGTCCCATTTTAGGGGCCGCTCCTCGCTACCTAGGGGGTCATTAATCCTGACCTGATAACGCTTGCCATCCTTAGTAATCATTAAAACCTTGCTGCAAAAATGCTCAGGATAAAGGCTATCCATTTCCGGATCCACTACAATCTCGACTTTCTCCATAAGTCGACGCATATCAGGGTGACCGAAGCATTTCTCTTCCATGTGCTCGGGTAGGACATTACCAAACATTATTGCCGCACTTACTGCATACTTCAAACTCATCTGCGCCTGTAAAACCGTAGCGGGCAAGTAATCGAAGCCGGTCTGCGTTTTAATTACCCGGCTTGTGAATACAATTATTTTCTCTATATCGGTAACCGCCACATGCTGGTTGGCCATAATGGCACGTACAGCGTCAATGGCCGCATGGTTGCTCCCGCAACTGGCATACGGCTTAATACAGGTATCCGCGCATTCAAACTTTTTCCCAATAGCTTGCAACAATTTTTCGGGAACAGGCTTATCGGAAGTAGCCCGCCAAAAACCGCCGTCCTCGGCATCAAGAATTCTTATGGGACCAGTAAAACCTTTCTTGGCTAATATTGCAGCCATTATGCCACTCTGGCTTGCCCGCCCGGGATGTAAACGCTTAGTCATTGCGCCATCATAGTTAAAGGCCCAGAGCCCACTAGCCTGGGTGCCCGCGATGCCGAGAGCCCATGCCATTTGCTCCTCATCAAGCCCCAGGATCTTGCCTGCTGCCGCTGCAGAGCCGAAAACCCCGCAAGTACCTGTTAAGTGCCACCCTTTTAGTCTGGAAACCCCAGGATTTACCGAAAGCCCCACCCTGATCATTACCTCATACCCAGCCACTAGAGCTACGAGAAACTGCCGGGTCGTGACTCCCCCTTCTCTCTCGGCCATAGTTAAAGCTGCAGGGATAATTACAGAGGCGGGATGGAGTTTGGATTTATGATAGTCGTCATAATCAAACGCATGGATCGCGGTACCCAACGCTAACGCAACATTTACTGCCGGTCCCTTGAAATCAGTCAACCACAACGTGGCCTCTTCTTTTCCTCCTAGTTCCTGCACAAATTCATAAACCATTTTGCCCCAAGGCTTAGTGCGGCCATAGCACCCGCAGGCGATCCCGTCCAATAAAATACTTTTAATCTTGTCTACAACTTGAACCGGAAGGCTGTCATACCGAAGCGAACAGACAAAACGGGCCAGTTCTAGGCTAGGTGTGGGGTACTTATAATCACTCATCTTTCTTTCTCCTTTCGTATAGCATTACTAAACCAGCCATCATAGCACTTAAAACGTTAATCGTTTAATTCAAATCTTGTTCATAACATTTACCGTCAAGATATAGTCATCTTCTCCAGTATGGGTTCAATGCCGTCAAGTTCCTCTATGCGCCTTATGTCTTGCAGCATCCTCTCTATCCTGTCCTGGCTCAAATGAATACTCGCATTGATCTCAAATTTTTGGATCACGTCGGTTTCGCTAATAGGGCATTCTTTGCACCCACGCTCATATTTTTGTATATGTTCATAAACAGCACCGTCGGAAAGGAATACTTTTACCCACCCCGGAAAATGACCTGGCCTCTCGGCCCCAGAATCTGCCACGCACTCTACCTTGTCCATTAAATCCAGCACAACCTGTTCGCCGGCATACTTCGCATCGAATTCCTGGGGGCCCACCCTGCCTCTAAACAGGGCCATGGCAACCGCAAACGGCAGGCTAAAACGCATAGCATAATCAGTAGTCGGTCTCCTCTTGACACTAATGGGGTCGCAGACGATTTTGAACCCACGCGGGTCTATGCGGCATTCTACCCGCTCTATCTCTTTATAAGTAAACTTATGCGCGCTTTGCAGGTATAAAATGCAGTCTATGAAGGAATGGAGGTAATGGCAACACGGATATAGCTTTACAGAAATCTCCTCCGTCCGCCACTTATTTCCTAAATCGGCAAAATAATCTTTTATCCCCTCGTTAAAGCCCAGATGCGTTGACCACAATCCAAACCCCCCTTCAAAAACCTCGCGTGGGCCAGTAAAGCCTTCTCTTGCGAGGTTTAATGCATATATTGCACTGTGGCTGGCCCAACCTGGATGCAATTTTTTTACCCAGGAGCCGTCGTGAAGAAATTCCTGTAAAGCAGCAGCTTGGCTGCCGCAAATACCCAGGGCATTTACCAGCACCTCACACGGCACCTTTAAAAGCCTAGCGGCTACGCAAGCTGAAGCAAAGGCCCCCAGCACGCCTGTGGCATGATATCCCCGGTCGTGAAAGCCACCTTGCGCCGCCAATCCCAATCTTATCATTATTTCATACCCGCAAATGGCCGCCATTAAAATATCGTCCCCGCCGGCACCCACTGACTCTCCTATCGCAAAGGCTGTAGGAACGATACAAGCGCTGGGATGAACAATAGCCGCGACATGAGTATCATCAAAATCTAAGCCGTGAATCAAAGCCCCGTTGGCCAAAACCGCATCTGGCGCACTGACTTTCTGTCTGGTGCCCCACAATGTACTTTCCCCGCTCTTATTAAAAGATTTTGCTACCTTTCTCACAACATGCGCGTGATTTAAATTATAAGCGGCAATTGCCACCCCCAGAGCGTCAATAAACAGTAACTTTGCATGGTTTCGAACTCCCTGCGGTACTTCAGCAGGATTGAAATTCATGACAAAATCAGCAATTACCTCAGAAAGCGAACTCGTGTGCCTCAATTCCATTCAACCCCCTATGGTAAATTATAGTATTTTGTCTGCCATAATTTTTCTCCCCACCAAGCGGGCCTTTTGCTTCCTGGAGCGCCCTTAACAGCAACACCTTCTCTTAATCTGTACTCCCAAAGGAATAACCGTTTGTGTCGCAGCCGCTTCCACCAAAACTTGGCTCCTGGGCAGGCTTTCCCCACGCAAGGGGAATAACGACCTTCTCCAACTAAATCTAATCTTCAAGCGACTTTTTTATCGCTTCTGTCCTGCTCTCGCCAACTAGAGGTATGTTCAACATCTTCCTCAATTTTTGAGTTACCTGCGGATCGCACATCACGCATATTAAGACCAATAAAACGCCGCCAACAGTCAAGTAGTGATTGGGCCAGATTAATAGTGCTCCTGCGATTATCCACAGCAGCCTCCTGGCGATCCCTATTTCTGCAAGCCAGTATCCCTCGAGGCCCACAGCCATAGCAGCTACACCGGCAAGGCACGAAACAGATACAATTACAATGTCTAATGGTTTTCCAATCATAAGCAATTCTGGCTGTAACACAAAACAATACGCGACCAGGAAAATCGGCAGAGCAATCCGCCAGGCCACAAAACCGGTACGCATAGGCGAAGCTCCGGATATTCCGCTTGCCGCATAGGCAGCCAGGCATACCGGCGGGGTAATGGCCGACAGGGCCCCGAAATACATGACAAACAGGTGTGCTGCCATAACCTCACCGCCCAGTTCGACAATAGCAGGAGCCGCTAGAAGGGCCAATATAATATAGCAGGCAGTAGCCGGCAGGCCCATGCCCAAAATCAATGAGGCAGTCATAACTAAAAACATTAACAAAAGAAGATTTTCCCCTGCAAGCGCGATTAAAATCGACGAAAATTTTAAACCTAAGCCCGTTACCTGGAACATGAGCAACACAAGACCGGCGCAGGCACATGCCATAATTACTACCAGGGCGTTCTTCGCAGCTTGAGTAAAGATATCTAGTGCCCCCTTCAAAAGCGGCCTTAATTCCCTCTTTACGCTACACAGGGAGATTAGTATTACTATGCTCCAGAAACACGCCCTTGCTGGAGAATATTGATAAATCCCTAGCAATAAAACCAGTACAGCAAGTGGCGTTATATAAACCCACCCATTCTGCCTTAGAACCTCGCCGAAGCGGGGCACGTCTTCTCTCGGCAAACCGGACAATTGCCTTCTCCTCGCCCGCAAGTCTACGGCTATATAAAGTCCCACATAGTAAAGAAGGGCCGGTATTATAGCAGCAACCACAATCGACCAGTAGCTTATACCAACAATTTCCGCCATAATAAAGGCTGCAGCGCCCATAACAGGCGGCATAATTAAACCGCCTGTAGAAGCCACCGATTCTACTGCCCCGGCAAACTCCGGTTTGTAACCCACCCTCTTCATTAAAGGAATGGTCACTGACCCCGTGCCCACCACATTGGCAACGGCGCTGCCGCTTATGCTGCCAAAAAAGCCGCTGGCAAAAATCGCCACTTTGGCAGGTCCTCCCCGCAGGGTTCCCACTAAGGAGTTGGCAAGTGTTAAAAAGAAGTCGCTTCCTCTTAAGGATTGCAGGAACTGGCCAAACAGAATAAAGATAAACACCATACTTGCTGAAGCCTCGATGGGAGACCCGAAAATACCTTCATTAAACATATAACCTAATGATATAACATTTTGGAGCGATGCACCCGGATGCTTCAACTCTCCGGGCATCCAGGGACCTGTAAAAATATAGAGTAATGCAACGAGAGCGATGATAGGAAGGGCGGGGCCAGCGACACGCCTGGTGCCTTCCAGCACCAACAGGAAAGCTATCACGCCGAAACACATATCCCATATAGTTGGATTTGAAAGCCTCTCCGGCTCGGACAACGCCTCCCAGTTAACGCTTACATACAAGCAGGATATTAATGCCAGCAGCATTAGCATTAAATCTAAAACCTGCCCAGCAAGAGAACCAATCCCCTCTTTCCTCTTGGCAACTGGATACACCAGGAATACCAGTGCCATACCCAAACCGAGATGAACGCTTCGCTGGATCATTGCTGTAAAAGGCATGGTAGCGGCGGTATAAACTTGAAAAGCGCTGAGAGCAAATCCTAAAATTACTATCAAAAACTTGACTATTTTATCCATGAATAACAACCCCTCTTTCCTTGTAATGTGTATGTTCTAAACTCCCAAGCGAAAGTGATATAATTTTGGCAAATTATTCTGGGGGGGCTGTTTATGCAACTGGTCTACAATTATTGTTCCCTGCTTTTTCCTGGGGTTTTCTGGGTTTTTGCGAAAACCTACGTAATTTTTTGTATAAGCCTACCGCTCTCTGGCTTACTGGCACACGTTAACACATGCAAAAAAAGGGAAGACAGGCATTAACCTAGTAAAATTTAATCATTATGCTGGTATCGAGCCCCTTCTCAACCTGTCCTCCCTTGTTTCAGTAACTACACCAACCTTGCTAAACCAAATTTATTTCAGTATCCCTACCTCCCGCGCATACTTTTCAACCCCAGGATGCAGAGGAGCTATAGCTCGCTTAACAGTGTCTTCTAAGGTGGACCCCTTGACGCTGGAAAGCACTTTTATCCATTCATCGTAATTTTCATGAAGGGCTTTGGCTATTTCATAAGCTTGACCTTCCGGAAAATCCTCTGTAGCCAAAAGCGTGTACCGCCGACCGAAACACCGAATATCGTTGTCCAAGCCCGCGTAAGTACCGGCTTTAAGTATTGTTTCCTCGTAGTACGGTAAAGCCTTGAGCACTTTTTGAATGTCTTCCTCACTCACGGACAGAAAACGTACTCCCCCGGGCATCGTAGCAGCTTCTTGAGCACCAGACATGGGAGCAATGGCGTTCACCAGCCACCCATCAATCATCTTGTTACGAAGAGCTTCCACAGATTCATTCTGGCTCAGATACTGTGCTTTAATACCGTTCTCTCCTATTCCCAGGGCTTCCAGTATCTCTTTATTTGCCTCATAGGTACCGCCGCCCTTATTACCTATCGCCACTTTCTTGTTCTTCAGATCGTAAATGCTCTTGTAAGGAGAATCCGCCCTCACAATAATATGGAAGACTGAGGGGCCGGTGAGATAAATGGTGCGCAAGTTTTTTGCCGCTTCTACCCCAATACCATGATAATATTTGTTTACCCAATCATTGCCCACTACTCCTAATTTCATCTCACCCTTCAAAATTCGCGTTATATTCTCGCCTGACCCGGCAGTGATTTGCGGAGTCAGTTTAACCTTACTATAGTTATTGACAATCGTTGCCGCCGAGGTCCCCCAAAGGTAGGTGAAACCTCCTGTAGTTGCCGTCCCTAGCATGATACCCGAATCCTTATCCACGCCTTTGCTCTCTTCTGCAGCCTTCTTGACAGTTGCACTCTCAGAAGCCTTCTGTTCAGAAGCTTTCCCACAGCCTCCGGCTAGCAAGGATAATATCACTAGAACCAGCAACAACCCGCTCAAAAGCTTACGCATTTCACATAAACCTCCTTTTTGATCATATTTTACCACAATCCACCTATAGTAACCTCCAACCCGTATGCTTGGGCTAAATCCTTAAGACTATCTAAATGCTCATCTGCCTGTCTTTTCTTCCCTATATATTTCCACGGCATCCCCAGAGCTTTATATTTCGCCACTGGCAGCTCATTAAATGGCAGCAGATCTAATTTTTTTATTTTTAATGAATGTATATATTTAACTGTTTCTCTAATATTTTTCTCATCGTCATTATATCCCGGTATCAGCGGTATTCTTATTACTATTTCCGGGGTCCCCTCCTCCTGGCATAGCCTTTCAAGGTTTTCACGTATTAATTTATTAGATACTCCGGTACCTCTCTTATGCGCCAACTCGTCCATGTGTTTTAGATCATACAACACCAGATCGAGGTGCTCGGCCGCTGCTTTTAAAGTCTCATAGCTCGCATAACCGCATGTTTCGAGAGCGGTATGGAGCCCCGCCTCCTTGCAATGTTTGAGCAGGCTGACAGCAAACTTAGGCTGGTACAACGCCTCGCCGCCCGAAAGCGTCACCCCTCCTCTATCTGAACCGTCGTAAAACGGCTTATACTGCATAACCACTCTTAGCACCTGCTCGACCGTCATCCAATTCCCTACCCTGCTCAACGCATTCGTGGAGCATGTTTCTACACATTTCATGCAATTATTGCACTTGCTCCTATCAATCCTTTTATCGCTATCAGGAATAATCGCACCTGCATCACATATTTCCGCACAACGGCCGCAGCCGACGCACAATTTCTCATGATACATGACATCGAAATCTAGGCTCCAGGTTTCCGGGTTCTGGCACCAATCACACTTCAGCGGGCAGCCCTTAAAAAAAACCAAACTTCGAAGCCCGTAGCCATCATGCACCGCATAGTCCTGGATATTTGCAATCAAACCCCTTAGCTCATCACTCATGTACAGCACCACTCTTTCCGCCCAATATCGTCTACCGAAAACAGGATTGCTGAGCCTTGCAGGCTTGAATCGGGATTCTAACCTGCAAGGCTCAAGCTTTTAATCTCTAAACATTACAATCTAAGAATCACCTCCCTGGGTTCCTGCGTCAGCGCACTGGCGAATTGTAGCCACCCTATATAAGAGCGAGGCTAGATCACGTGCTGGGTGCGTTCTATAATAGCATCCTGGACAAACTTATCCATTTCCACGAACTTGGCGTTATAACCAGACACCCTTACTACGAGGTTGGGGTATTTTTCCGGATGCTGCTGGGCGTCTCTGAGGGTTTTCGCGTCAACCACATTAAACTGAATCATATCCAACCCCAAGTTCAAAATTGTTGTTACATAATCCTTGAACTTCTTGAAGCCAGCCTCACCCTCTATGCAAGACGGCGACAACTTCTGATTGAATATGTTCGCTTTTTGCTTCCGATGATCTATCTTCGCGGCAGATAATATGGCCGCCATGGGGCCTTTTCTGTCATATCCAGCATGGGGGCTAATGCCACCATCAGTCAACCAGTCTCCCAGCTTCCTGCCGTTAGGCAAGGCCCCCACTTTGTCCGCTGTAGAGAACATCCAGGTGATTATGAGCCCGGAAGGCATAGGCGAGGCATTGTTGATATCCTTTACTTTGCTCATTTCTTCCGCTATCATGGCGTAAGTTTTTTTGGCAACTTCGTCTGCATAATCATCGTTATTACCGAATTTGGGTGCGTTAATGAAATCCTGGCGCATCTCTTCGTAGCCTTCCCAATTAGACTTCAGCGCCTCGAGAACTTCACTCATGGTATATTTTTTGTCATCAAAGACAAGTTTTTTCAGCGAAATCAGTGAATCGCATGCATCCACTATGCCCGGCACATTAACCCAAGGCATACCCTTCTCGGGAGTATCCATAATATCCCGGCAGGATTCCAGCGAGCGCCTGAATAGGGCAGAAAGGAAAGGCCGTTTGCATAACTGGTTGTTACACTCTTCAGCAATAGTCTTGATTCGCGCCGAGGTGCGCATTACCCAGGCGAACTGCTTTCTGTAAGCTTCAAAAAACTCTTCGAAAGTTTTATGGTCCCTGGCATCGCCCGTCTTTATGCCGATCTCTTCGCCTGTCGTGGGGTTCACGCCATTGAAGAAAGTGAGTTCTAAGATTTTTGCCGGATAAACAGTCCAGGCGTCCCTCCTACACCTGCCCCAATTAATAGTAGGCGCCGGGGAGATACAACCCACTACCGCCCAGCTCCGGGCTTCTTCCAGGGTAAAACCGTAATGATCTATCAAAGTAGCAATGGCAATATCCTCGTTTTTGATAGAGGGTTGTCCCAAACCTTTTCTCTGCAGTTCCAGCACTCTCTCATAAGCCCTGGGGTTTACCTTGGGATGCCACCTGAATTTAAAGTCAGGATGATTAATCCACAATTCGTCCAGGGCGTCGCATATCAATATCGTCATGTCATTACAGGCATCGCTGCCGTCCTCAGGCTTCGTCCCTCCGATGGTATACGTGGCCAGGTAATTGTTGCCCTGTAAGCTCTTTCTCCAAACTAACGGCAAGGGCCGGCCCAATTCGTCTATCTTCAAGAGAAACTCTTCCATCAATTCCAGCGCTTTCTCCCTCGGCAACGTCTTATCTAAAATAACGTCTTTTTCATACCATTTCCAGAAGATCTGATCTAGTCTCAACGATGTGCCGTGGGATAGCTGCTCAATGACATGGCACGCCAGGAATGTGAGCCAGTGACTCTGCACAGCCTCCCAGAAGCTATTCGCCGGGTTGGCAGGAACATTTGCGCATATTCTTGCTATTTGCTCCAGTTCCTTCTTTCTAGCAGGGTCCTTTTCTTCCTTTGCCATTCTCCTGGCCAGTTCGCTGTAGCGATTAGCCCAACGGATGACCGCTTCTACGGCAATAATCATTGCTTTGACATCGTTTTGCTTATTGTTTATTTCGACGGCTTCCCGGCCACCGACACAGTTTTCCCTTGCTTCGTCAAGTTTTTCCACTTTTTCCTGTAAAATCTTCTTGATGCCGTTTAGCCCATTCTCCAGTACAAGATCATATTCGGCCTGCGACCGCGTGGTATACTGCGTCGGCAGGACTTCCATAAAAGTATGATCAGCCTTGGCCAATTTCAGTTCTTTTTCCGTCAGCCTGGAAAGCAATAGCTTATTTAAGCCTTTATCTGCCCAGTAGGCAAGCAGTTCATTCCATTCTCCTACTTCTTCTTGCTTCACGTTTCCGTCAGCAATAATCTTTTTTATAAAGTCGGGCTCTGTGGACTCTATACATACTGGCAAAGCATGGGGGTCCTCTGCATAAAATCCTACCAGCAACTCATGCGGCCTAATAAAAATAGGCATGGTATCCAAATATTCAGCCAGGGCCTTCGCTCTCCTAATAGACGTGGGCTCGCCTTCGGTCTCTTTCCAGACCTTTGTATACGCCCTGGAACGAAGGATAGAGAGATAAACAGGTTTTACATAACCCTCCTTCCAGAAATGTTTTGGCACATGTTCTTCTTTGTACCTCGCAATGCGTTCTGATAGGGCCATCTTGATTCGTACCTCCTTAGACAAAATATAGATTACACAATATCTTTATTGCAAATTCCGTGCCACTAAAAAACAGGGGGCTGTTTAGTTTAATAGTTTGTTATCAAAACTAGACCTGACAACTGACGGAGCTATTTGCAGTCAACAGGCAAATAATGGAATGGCGCTACTAGATGTAGCATCCGTTGTATCGCCTGACACAAATACGTTTCATTACTAATTTAAATAAAACAGAAAACTAGACAAAATTCCAAATCACCTGGTCAGGCTCCCTATTTACTCCCCCCTGAAAAAGTCCCCTTTTTTGCAGTGTTATTTCTGGACTGTAGTCCAATAGATTTCTAATTGCATTACCCATCTTGTTATACCATTGTGCTAAAATTCCATACCCGACCCAGGCGGTGGTGCCCTTTATATCCCCTGGAAAGGCTATGGCGTAAACCATATTTGCGCTTAATCAAAATCAAAGTAGTAGCATGAGGTACTTTTTGGGTTAAGGGAATAAGATAGCAATACCGCCACTTGGTACTGTCATTTACTTCCTGGACTAAAACTTCATAACCCAAGCCATAGCGGTACTTCAGATACGTCATGTGCAGGTTGGTTTCCATAAGAATAGTTGGCCTACCAATGCACACCTCAAAACCTATCATCATCCAGAAGTTCATCCACCCTGGCCAATTCTGGATTAAGTTGGATCAAGTCAGATGGCAGCAGGACATTCCCAGTGGGTGAGCTGCGGATATTTTAGCCTTAACATGAGACCACCCTGGAGGAAAATGAGATGGTGTGGCGAATGTTAGCTTACACTATGATAATATCATAGTTCGGTGTCAAAAATCATTATAATAAGAATTTTTTCTTGTAAGGACAGGATATTTTAGAAATTTGGCGGATTTTAAGACGCAATGGCTCTTGACAAGTTAATATTTTTACTTTAGTAAAGTATAGTGTAAAGGCATATAATGATTTCGTGCAAAAACCGCTTTATGTAAGTTTTTATTGTGAAATTGTATAGAGAGAGATTGGTAATGATTATTGGGGATGTCATTAGATAGTCGCCGTGAGTATTTAAGCAATATGCACCAGCGTTACCGCCAGGCTACCCCCCGGGCCAACAAATCCCAGATAATCGACGAAGTCGGCAAAATGCTTGTATATAACTGTAAGTATGCTATTATCTGCCAAAAAGCCGCCTAGAAAGCGAACTAAGCCATTAAAGTATTTAGAGGCGCTTCCAGCTATCCAGCTTGTTTGGGAGGCCCTGGACTATCCCTGTACTGAACGCCTGCATCCTGTACTGCTATCCACCGCTGAGCTCCTGGCCAGCCACGGGGAGCTTTTCCTCACGCCTCAGGTACGGTGAGCAACTGGCTCAGATTAGCCGGTCTACTTTAGCCAGAAGAATGGCCCGGTGGCGCTCACCTAAGCCTAAACGTACCATACCGCACCAGAAACCTGGTTCCAGGCTTCATACCGAGGTGCCAATCGAGTGCTATGATTGGGATGAAAACCGTCCCGGAGCCCTTGAAGTTGACCTGGTTGAGCATAATGGCGGTTCTTCCCTGGGCCATTTTGCCTACACAATCACCGTCGTCGATGTGGTGACGGGTTACAGTCGCCGGAGGGCTATCCTTGGCCGCGGACAGGCTGCCGTTTTTCGCGAGTTGAAGGCTATTCTTAATTAATTCCCCCTGACTACCGTTAGGTTTTCTCCATTATTGTTGGTATTAAGCTGCTTCAGGAAATTAAAAGCGGCCAGGGAATCCCGGTTATGGGAAAAGAACCAGGCCAGGATGAGGCGGTGTTCAGGGTTGCGAGTAGCCCAAAAAATCTTATGGCGATTGTGGAAGAGGAAAGTCTCGTCGATATGCACCTTACCGTTGGGGACAGGAAGTTCAAGGTGCCCCAATTTCTGGTAGAGGCAAGCAGCCGCCTTTTAGTCCAGATCTCAATATCTGGTGAAGGAGAAACGTTAAAGATATCCTTCAAGATAGTAGCGGTAATTGTGGCCGGGAGAGCCAGATAAACGCTAAAGTAGAGGGCAATAGCAAGGGTGTGTTTAGAGTAACGCATCTCCATAGGGCGGCCACATAGTGGGCAATGGACAGCAGTTTCCTTTTGCTTAGACCGTGGCATACCAGGTTAGAACTGGTGGAGACAATCGAGGTTGGTGCACTGGTAATTCTGATAGAGGTTGTCATCGGGGCCATGCTGATGACCATTTTTGCGAGGATGGCTCCCGCATTTAGGGCAAGGCGGATTACCGAAAGCCTTACGACTCAAAGTTTGGTTACCCTCCTTTACTGGGATTTGATGGCGTTACTAATAAGATTCTCCACAGGGAGAGGGGTAACCTTCATACACAAAAAAGTATTGTGCTGAAACAGGTTCAGAAATTCTGTTTTGGAAGCATCGACAAGGTGCATCCGAGAAACATCTCGACAAAATCAGGGGGGATGATAGATATGGTTACTAAAAAAAGCAAGATAGGTATTATCGGTCGCAGAAAAATTATTGATTTAACTCAGAAAGTATTACTGAATGATTTGCCATATCAGAATAATGAATTCGTATATTTTCAGGGCATGTTTCATGAAGCTTTTTCTCAAATCAATCAGGTTGCAGATGAGATTGAAGTATTTGTATGTGGGCGCTCACATAGTGAACTTTTAGAATTATGGTTTCCTGCAATACCCAAAATAGTAATAAAACCTCTCCCTTTTGACATAATACTGACCGTTAGGGAGGCCGCAAATATAGACTCATGGGTTCATGTAATTAATTCTTATGATTTAGTAGAATTGAACTACGTAAAAGATATTTTTCGGGCTGATATTAAAATTTCTCAATATAAATTTACTAATCAGGACGAATTAAACAATATATTTTATTCAATAGCCCAACAGAGAGGTAAGGCTGTTGTTGGGGGAAGCCTAGTATGCGATTTAGCCCCTAAGTACGGGCTTAAAGCATTTTATTATTATTCGGAGCAGGCAATTAAGCAGGCTTTATTGGAAGCACTTCAGTTAGCAATGATAAAGCGAGAACTTAAGATGAAAAGGAGTTATGAAAAACTGAATAGAATAATAGATCTTAGCAATGTTGGTTTGATAGTAGTAAATAATTTTAATTATTGCATCGAATTCATCAATAATGTTGCGGCGCAGATTCTTGGTCGAAGCAAATCGAATACTATAGGCATGAAGGTTGCCGAAGTTCTTCCGGAGACGTTAGTGAATAGTGGCCCCAAAGAAAACTTTGTGACTAATATAAATGGCGAAGAATTACTATGCGACATTGTTTTTGATGAGGGTACATGGTTTTATCGTTTCCAGGAAGTAAAGAGAGTTGAAAAAGCGAGCTATAATATACGAAAGCAAATGTTATCTAGGCCGCATATAGCTAAATATAATTTTGGAGATATAATTGGGAAGGGGCTTTCCGCAGTTAAGGAAATAGCTCGATCCTATGCCGTATGCTCTGAGGCAAACGTGTTAATTGTAGGGCCGACCGGCACGGGCAAGGAGTTATTTGCCGCCAGCATTCATAATAACAGTCCCAGGTCGGGAGAACCATTTGTAGCTGTCAATTGCGCTGCTTTGCCTGAAAATCTTCTTGAGAGCGAACTTTTTGGTTATGAAGAAGGGGCCTTTACAGGAGCTAAAAAAAAAGGAAAGCGAGGTTTAATAGAATTGGCCCATAAAGGGACATTGTTTTTAGATGAGATTGGCGAGATGCCCCTTCCCCTTCAAGCAAAACTTTTGCGAGTTTTACAGGAAAGGGAAGTTTTGCGCCTTGGTGGAGAAGTGCTTATTCCGGTAGATGTGCGTATTATAGCGGCAACCAATGTCCGTTTGGAAGATTACGTTATATCGGGTAAGTTTAGATCTGATCTTTATTATCGTTTGGCGGTTTTAGTTTTGGATATTCCACCTCTTACAGAAAGACGCGAGGATATTTTAGACTTGATCGACGCGTTTTTGGGCGACAAAATTCCACCAATTACCATTTCAGTCATAAAAGAGGTGATTTTAGATATATACAAGAATTACAGTTGGCCTGGCAATGTAAGAGAGTTACAGAACATATTAGAGAGACTCGTGACTTATTTAATGTATTCCCAAAAAATGACACTTCCTGCAAAACAGTTGTACAGCGATCTTTGCAGATTTTTAAAGGCATCTCAAATTTACAATAAAGATAAGTTACCTTTTATTGATTTGATTACCACTAACTTTGAAGCGCAAAAAATCAGGGAAAAACTCGACGAAGAAGTTATTGCCACTGCCCTAAAGCTGGCTTGTGGGAACAAGACAAAAGCAGCTGAAATTCTGGGGATTAGCAGGTCGACGTTTTGGAGGAGAAGCAAAAATGTAGGTGGTAATGTAGCCTTTCGTAACGCCCAAAAAACCCCAGGTAAAAGCAGGGAACAATCCAATTAAAGGGGAGTGAGTGATGGCAAAAAATAAAAGGCATCTTGGACGAGCAAATCAACGAGGTCACCATAACAACGAATATAAACCATAATTTATAAAACCATAATTAACAAATAAAGGAATTAAAGGGACAAAAAAGGGAAAAAAAAGCTAATCCCCAAAATGAGCGTATTTCAGGGATTTAATAGAAGGACCTTGTTTAAGCTCATCTTCCGCACCCCTGCGAGCAGCCAAAAATAATTTTTACAGGTGTAGAGAAGGAAATATTTATAAGAATAGTGTCCGGTATAGTGTGTAAAAAAGGGTGGGATTAGAAGCAGGAAGGGCCACCCTCCCTCTGGTAATAAAAAATAGGCAAAACAAAAACCATCACCAGGGGGTATGGAAGATGGCCCATTACCAGGTTACCGTAGATGGCGAGCTTCTGCAACAGCTATTTTTGCGGGATGATGGCTTGGCCCCGCTGGTGGAGCAGGTTCTAAATCAGATTCTCGAGGCCCAGGTCACAGAGCAGCTCAAAGCTAAGCCATACGAACGCACAGAGGAAAGGCGGGGATATTGTAATGGCTACCGGGAGAAATCACTAGTAACCAGGATTGGGCGTCTCGTTTTGTAGGTACCCCGGATTAGATGCGGCGAGTTTTCCACGAGTTGTGCGGCACAGAGCTATCTAGTCGACCGTATCCGAGCTATGCAAACGTCTTGCCCCGATTGTAAAAGCCTGGAATGAACGGGACTTAAGTGAAAAGGAGTATCCCTTTCTTCTGGTGGATGCCCTGGTCATAAAGGTGCGGAAAGGTGGCCGGGTGCGATCACAAAGTGTGCTTATAGGCTCTGGGGTCAACAGGGAGGGCTATCGGGAGATTTTAGGGCTGATGATTGGGGACGGTGAATCTGAGGCTAGCTGGTCGGAGTTTTTCGCCTGTCTGAAGAGGCGTGGGTTAAAAGGCGTTGACTGGGTGGTTTCGGACGACCATAAGGGGCTTGTAAAGGCCATTATGACCCATTTTCAGGGAGTAAGCTGGCAGCGATGTCAGACGCATTTTATCCGCAACATATTAGAAGTATGTCCCAAGTCGCTGCAGCGGAAATTCCATACTCGTGTTCTGCCAGGAAGTCTAAAAAATCCTGTTTTGATATTTTAGCCAGTTCTGCCGCCTTGCCTAATGACAGGCTGCCATCGGCAAAGAAAGTTGCCGCCAGCCTTTTTAAAGCCTCGGCTTTAACCATTTGCTCCGAGACCCGGCCCTTTAAAAAAGCTCTTTAGGTAACTCGAATTCAATCCTTATGGTCTGACATTGCATTTTATCATCTTCCTGCCGCCATTTTACCCCAGTAATGCCAATTTATCAATATTGCCTGCACGCAAAACGATTTTTTTATCAAAGCCATAGAACAGGTTTTGCTTCTGTCTTAAAACTAACCAAAGGAGTAAAAATGTAAGGGAATACCCGTCTCCAGCGAATACCCCGAATTTCGCAACCGAGAAAAGATTGAAGTATAAGTAAAAAATTTGTGCAGAAAGCAGACAAAAAGCTGCCAAATAGCTCGGAAGATGAAAGCCTCCAATCCAGGGTTTTCTCCGGGATACTATCACTCTGATCACCAAATTATTTTCCAATATCCAAACAATATAAACAGCCGCTACGCCACCCTTCTTGCCAAGGATGTATTGCCAGTACAAACTGCTCACCTGAAAGAAAGCTTTGAACTGGCCCCGGCCTCAAAACTGGCCGAGGCGGCCTATATGGCCACCAACAGGTCAAGGCATAACCCACCCTCACCTGTAATTCCGAATGACAAGTTCCGTTATCGGTCCTCTCCGTTTAGGCCTGCAGTTTATAGCCCTCCTGGCGTAGACTACCTGAATATCGTATCCTGAGTACAATTCACGTATAAAGGGCGTATCTGAATTACTCAGCATTACCAGGCAGCCCCTCCTATCCAACTCTCTAAACACACCTGCTAGGCGCTTTTGGTCTTCAGGCCCGAAAGCATCCGAAGTGTATCCCGTAAAGTTGGCCGTATCCGATAAAGGGTAATAAGGTGGGTCCAGGTACACAAAGGCACCCCGTTGGGCAAAGTCCAGTACGCGGCTAAAGTCATCACAAATCACCTGCGCATTTCTCAAAGCTTCCGTAACTAACCGGAGGTTGGGCTCATCCACGATCTTGGGATTTTTATATCTCCCAAAGGGTACGTTATGCTTACCCTGGCTGTTCACCCTCCATAGGCCATTATAACCTGTTTTATTAAGATACAAGAACCTGGAGGCCCGCTCTACTGGGGAAAGATACCGCGGGTCTAAAGCCCGGATGGAGTAATAATATTCAGGTGTGTTTTTATGCTTTTTGAGGTCGCTTAGCAGTTCCTCTAGGTTGTCACGCACTACCAGGTAAAAATTAATAAGCTCTTCGTTGCTATCAATAAGTATAGCACTGGGGGGCAGTAAGTGGAAAAACACCGCCCCACCCCCCAAGAAAGGTTCTATATAATGGCTATATTCCTTCTTAGGGAATAGTGGCTCAAATTGCGATATGAGCTGGGCTTTACCCCCTGCCCATTTCACAGGAGGCTTAGGTCTCAATTCTCGAACCCATAAAGAGGAAGATTTATCTAACACCTGCTATTACCTCCAGGGTTAGCCTCTAGCAAGATATTCGCTTCCAGGAGACAAATTCCTTCTTAGATAGCTACAAACGACGGTGGTAGGTATTTACCTGTAAATACTGGTGGCCCGCTCGAAGGGCCGCCTGGGCGGGGTGAAGGAAAACAAACAACCCAAATATGTCTTTAACCCTGGTAGCCTTGATTAAAAAAGAACCGGGGCCTTCCGGCACCCGGTGCAAAAATTATACCTCCATGATAATCGGCAGGATCATGGGGCGACGCCTGGTTTTCTCATAGAGGAACTTGCTCAAATTGTCACGGATATTGCTTTTAATGGTAGCCCAGTCAGTTACCTTGCGTTCTTCGCATTTGTCCAGGGTCTGGCGGACCTTTTCTTTGGCCTCCTCCAGCAGTTCCTCAGCCTCCCGGACATAAACAAAACCCCGCGAGATAATATCCGGCCCGGCAATCACTGCTCCCGTCTCTTTGCTTAAAGTCACGACGACAATCAAAAGGCCGTCCTGGGCCAGCTGCTTGCGGTCCCGCAGGACAATATTGCCTACATCGCCTACCCCCAGGCCGTCCACCAGGAGCCTCCCGGCCGGCACCCGGCCGGTAATGGCGCCCCGCTCGCGCGTAAACTCCAGCACCTGGCCATTTTCCGCCACGAAGATATTCTCCGGCGGTATACCGAGTTCTTCCGCCAGGCGGGCATGCTTGATGAGCATGCGGTATTCGCCGTGGACGGGGACGAAGAATTTGGGTTTGACCAGGCTTAAAACCAACTTCAGCTCTTCCTGGCTGGCGTGGCCGGAAACGTGGACCCCATCTATAGCTTCGTGGTAAACATCAGCCCCCTGCTTGAACAGCTGGTCAACCGTCCGCGCCACCAGTTTTTCATTGCCGGGGATAGGTAATGCCGAAATAATTACTGTATCCCCGGGAACAATTTCAATCTGGCGGTGATCATTCCTGGCTATGCGGGTCAGGGCCGACATGGGTTCCCCCTGGCTCCCGGTAGAGATAATCACCGTCCTGTTTTTTGGCAGGTAGGCCAGTTCGCTTAAATCCACTAGGGTATTTTCCGGGATATCCAGGTAGCCCAGCTCCAGGGCTATATTAACAACATTAACCATACTCCGGCCTACCACGGCTACTTTACGATTATACTTGTAGGCGGTAGAGATTATCTGCTGCAACCGGTGCACATTGGACGCGAAACTGGCGACAATAATGCGCTCCCTGGCCTGGCGGAACACTTCATCAAAGGTTTCGCCGACCACCCGTTCGGACATAGTATAACCGGGGCGCTCGACATTGGTGCTGTCGGACAATAACACCAGGACGCCCTCTTCCCCCAGCCGGGCAAACTTGTAGAAGTCAAATACCTCACCATCGATGGGCGTGTAGTCAATCTTAAAGTCGCTGGTATGCACGATGGTCCCCACCGGCGTGTGGATGGCCAGGGCGACGGTATCGGCAATGGAATGGCTGACATGGATAAACTCCACCCTGAAGGGGCCAATCCGGAGCATCTCCCGGGGCTTAACCTGCTGTAATTTGACCCCGTTCAGGTTCCCCTGCTCCTTCAACTTGGCCTGGAGCAGGGCCAGGGTCAGCCTGGTGCCGTACACGGGTACATTCAGGTCCTTCAGCACATAGGGTAAAGCGCCGATATGGTCTTCGTGGCCATGGGTAACGATAATCCCCTTCACCATTTGCCGGTGTTCCAGCAGGTAGCTGTAATCGGGTATGACCGCGTCAACGCCCAGCATTTCGTCCTCGGGAAAGGTCAGGCCACAATCAACGACCAGTATGCTGTTTCCGTACCTGATCGCCATCATGTTCTTGCCTATTTCCCCGAGGCCGCCCAGGGGGATCAAGGAAACCTTTTGCTCATTTTCGGCCATTAATCCACCTCCATTTTTCATTTGTCAAAGATAAACTTGTAGTACGTTCACAATTAAAGACCGGGCCTGCTGCCGCCGGCCCGGTGTTAACCCCCACGTTCAAAACCAGCTATATTTATTATACCTCAAAAGTCCTTATCCCGCAACATTAACCAGCCCGTAACAGGCCCGCCGCTTTCAGGGCCGCGGCGATTTTTTCCTTTTCCGCCGGGCTGGCCCCGACCAGGGGCAGACGTACCGGCCCGGCCGGTAGGCCCAGCATTTGCAGGGCTTCCTTCACTGGCACCGGGTTGGTGGTTATGAACAGAGCTTTAAACAAAGGGAAAAGCTCCCGGTGCAGGGCCGCCGCCCCGGCCACATCGCCGTTGACAAAGGCCCTGACCATGGCCTGCATCTTGTCGCCCGCCACATGGGCGGCGACGCTGATAATGCCGTAGGCGCCTACGGCCATTAAAGGCAGGGTCAGGGAGTCGTCACCGCTGTACAGGAGGAAGCCGGCCGGCGCCTCCCTGATAATGGCCGTCGCCTGGTCCAGGTCGCCGCTGGCTTCCTTTACGGCGACGATATTTTTAATCTCCGCCAGGCGTAAGGTCGTTGCCGCCTCCATATTGCGCCCCGTCCGGGAAGGAATATTATACAGTATAATCGGGAGGGAAACGGCCCGGGCAATGGCTTTAAAATGCTGGTACAAGCCCTCCTGGGAAGGGCGGTTGTAATAGGGTACCACCAGCATCAGCCCGTCTACCCCCAGGGCTTCTGCCTCCCGGGAAAGCTCGATGCTGGCGGCGGTGGAGTTGGTGCCCGTGCCGGCAATGACTGCCGCCCTGCCTCCCACTGCTTCTTTAACGGCCCGGAAAAGGGCTATTTTTTCCTCGTGGCTCAAAGCCGGCGACTCCCCGGTGGTGCCGGCCACCACCAGGCCGTCGCTGCCGTGGTCTACCAGGTAAGCGGCAAGTTTCTTAGCGCCGTCCAGATCTAATTTACCGTCTGCTGTGAAAGGGGTCACCATGGCTGTGAGGATTCTACCCCACGGCATAAGCTTTCACCTCGCCTGTTTCTTCATCGTGCAGCTTGAATTCCCGGTGCAGGACCTGCACGGCCCGCTCCATGTCCGCCTGGTCTACCAGGCACCATATAGATGTATAAGAATCGGCCGATTGTAAAATCTTTATCCCCGCACGGTTTAGGGCAGTGACAATGGTTGCCATGACCCCGGGTACGCCGCGCATACCGGCCCCCACTGTAGCCACCTTGGCACAGCCAGGACGGGCTGTAACCGTCAGGCCCAGTCCCTCAATCAGCTCCACGGCCCTGCCGGCAGCGCCAGCGGCAACTGTAAAGACCAGTTCCCCGGGAAAGACGTTAATAAAGTCAACGCTGATGTTATTCTGGGCCAGGGTCTGGAAAACAGCTTCGGCTCTTTCTCCTTCAGGTAAAGTAACCCTGAGCTGGGTCAGGCCCGCCATATGGGTAATACCGGTAATCACCCGGTCGCGGCTGATATGAACGCCGCTGGGACCCGGCTGCCAGGCCACCACCAGGGTGCCCGGCCCGTCGCCAAAGGTGGATTTTATCTTTAAGGGTATATTTCCTTCCCGGGCAATTTCCACCGCACGGGGGTGGATGACCTTCGCCCCTTCATAGGCCATCTGGCAGACTTCCGTATAGGTGATGGTACTCAAGGTCCTGGCATCGCTGACGATGCGGGGGTCGGCCGTCTTGACACCATCGACATCGGTGAATATCTCCACCGCTTCCGCCTTCAGGGCCACGCCCAGGGCTGCGGCCGTTGTATCGCTGCCGCCCCGGCCCAGGGTAGTTATTTCCCCGGCCTCGGTAACCCCCTGGAAACCGGCCACCACCACTACCCGCTCCTGCTCCAGGTAGGACTGGACCCGCCGGGGTTCCACCCTGATAATGCGGGCATCATTAAAGCGGGCATCGGTAATGATGCCGGCCTGGCCGCCGGTGAGAAAAACGGCCGGTATACCCCGTCCCTGTAAAGTCGCGCTTAAAACTACACCGGCAATAATCTCCCCGCAGGCCAGGAGCAGGTCGCGCTCCCGGGGCGAAACCTGGTTGTCCCCCAGCAAGTCCAGTAAAGTATCGGTGGCATAGGGTGCCCCCCGGCGGCCCATGGCCGAAACGACGACGGCCACCCGGTAGCCGGCCCGGCAGGCCTTTTCGATATGCCGGACCACCATTAACCGCTGTTCCGGGGTGGCTACCGACGAACCGCCAAACTTCTGGACCAGGACCTTCATGACCGTCACCTCGCTCTAGAGAAGGCCCTCCTGCACCAGCAATTCCGCAATCTGGACGGCATTGGTAGCCGCGCCTTTACGCAGGTTATCGGCTACAACCCACATATTCAGGCCATTGGCGATGGTAAAATCTTCCCGGATACGACCGACAAAGACTTCATCCCGGCCGTCGGCCTGGATGGCCAGGGGATAGGCTTTGGCTGCCAGGTCATCCACCACCACGACCCCCGGCGCCCGGCGCAGGAGTTCCCTGGCAGCCGCTGCCGTAAGTTTTTCCCGCGTCTCCACGTTAACTGCCTCCGAGTGGCCGTTAAAGACCGGTACCCGGACCGTAGTGGCTGTGACCTGGATCTGGTCATCCCCCATGATCTTTTTAGTTTCATTAACCATTTTCATTTCTTCCTTGCTGTACCCGTTCTCCAGGAAGACATCGATATGGGGCAGGCAGTTGAAGGCTATCTGCCAGGGAAAAACTTTACCTGTTACCTCTTCCCCGGCCAGTACCTGCTGGCTTTGCTGCCGCAGTTCATCAATGGCTTCCTGGCCGGCTCCAGAAACTGCCTGGTAGGTAGAAACAACAATCCGCTTGATACCGGCAGCATCATAGATGGGTTTTAATGCTACCACCATCTGGATGGTAGAGCAGTTGGGATTGGCAATTAAACCTTTATGCCAGCGGACGTCCTGGGGGTTGACCTCCGGTACCACCAGGGGTACTTCGGGGTCCATACGGAAATTACTGCTGTTATCAATCACCACCGCCCCGGCCTCCACTGCCGCCCGGCCGTAAATCTTGCTCGCTTCGCCGCCGGCAAAAAGGGCCACGTCGATCCCGGCAAAGGAGGCCGGCGTGGTTTCCTCGATAACGTACTCTTCGCCCCTGAAGGTCACAGTCTTGCCCGCCGAACGGCTGGTAGCCAGGACCTTCAGTTTACCAACGGGAAAATTCCTCTCCTCTAAAACCTTGAGCATAGTCTGGCCTACGGCCCCGGTACCAACTACAGCGACATTGTAAGTCTTCATCAGCTTATTACTTTCCTCCTGTCACCTGCCCCTTTGGCGGAGGACCCAGTAAAAGGGGCTGGATCTGCCGCCCCTCCAGGGCCGCCAGGATGGTATCAACAATTAAATCCATACTGGCTACCAGGGAATTGGGTTTATTGTGCGGGTCATCCTGGCCAAAGGGGACCAGGTAAATATTTTTCATATTCATTACCCGGCCTAAATTTACGGCGTTAGCCCCCAGGCCGTCGTTGGTGGAAATGGCGATCACCACCGGCCGCAGGTTCCGCAGCTGGGCCTTCATGGCCATCAGGACCGGTGTATCGGTAATCCCGTTGGCCAGTTTAGCCAGGGTATTGCCGGTGCAGGGGGCAACTACAATGACGTCAAAGAGTTTTTTAGGACCGATTGGTTCCGCCGTAACAATACTATCGATGGCTTTTTGCCCGGTAATCCTTTCTACCTCCGCCCGCCAGAAGGAACTGGTGCCAAAGCGAGTATCGCTGTCCCTGACAGCCGGCGACAGGATAGGGACAACCTGGGCACCTTCAGCAACTATCCTGGCCAGCTCTTGGATAACCGCCGCCAGGGTACAATGGGAGCCTGTGACGGCAAACCCTACCCTTTTGCCCTTGAGCCGCATATTCAAGCACCTCCACGTAGGGTTTACAGCCGTTCCAGGCATTTTAAAATGAGGGTGGGATAAAGACGGGCCAAGATCTGCCCGGCCGTCCGGGGGGCTACTTTACCTGGCAGTCCCGGGGCGAGCATGGCCCGGCGCTTGAGGGCCGCAGCGGCGGTAAAATCTGTACCACCCGGGTCCGACGCCAGGTCAATAATCAAGACACCAGGTTTGGTCCGGGCCAGGAGAGCTTCCGTCAGGACCGGGGCGGGTACAGTATTAAAAATGACATCAGCCTGCCCAACTATTGCTGCCAGTTCCGTAAAGGTAAAGGCCGGCCAGCCTTCGGCGTAAGCCCGGGCCCGGTCGGCTGCGCCCCTGTCGATTACTGTTACCCTTGCTCCCACCCCGGCCAGCATCCTCGCCAGGGTAAAACCGGTCCGTCCCAGTCCCAGGACAAAGGCCTCACTGCCGTGGAGGGTGATGGGGAGTTCCTGCATGGCCAGCATAATGGCTCCTTCGGCCGTAGGGATGGAATTTAAGATGGCCATTTCATCCATCTCGGCCGTCTCCACCAGCTGCCAGCCACGTTCTGCCGCCATATCTTTCAGGTAGGCCCGCGCCACCCCCACCAGGACCGGTGTTCCCGCCGGGATTGCCCCGGCCACTTCCCGGGTGAAATATAGGGGTTGCCGCGCCCGGGGAGCATGGATCATGCCTTTAGTATTAACTCCCGGTACTGGTAAAATGATTACCCTTGCCCCCTGGACAGCTGCCAGGGGATCTTCATAGCTGGTACACCCTTCCCGCTCCGGCAAATCTCCCAGGCCAGCTACCCTGACCTCGGCCCCCTGACGCAACAGTTCCTCCAGGAGAATAACCTCCCGGGCATCGCCACCCAGCATTGCCACCCTGGTCCCTGCCAGCATCCCACCCATGCCGGAACGACCTCCTGCCAAGTTAGTACACCTGTACTACTTGCAATATATGTGAGGCCGCTCCGGGAGGTGCCAGGTCTATAATTCCAGCAAGTTTTCCAGCCCGTAAACCACCCCCTTAAGGTGGAGGACCCGCCTTACGGCCAGTAAAAGCCCCGGTAAAAAGGCTTCCCGGCTGATAGTGTCATGGCGAATGGTCAGGAGCTGTCCCTGGCCGCCAAAAATTACCTCCTGGTGGGCCACCGCCCCCGGCAGGCGAATACTGTGGACGGCCAGGCCCCGGTACGTGGCCCCCCTGGCCCCGGCGACCTTTTCTTCTGCCGCTGGCGGGGCCAGGGCCGTCTCTATCTCCTCAGCCATTAGTTCCGCCGTTTTTAAGGCCGTCCCCGAAGGAGCATCGATTTTTTGTTCATGGTGCATTTCAATAATTTCCGCCCGGGGGAAGTAACGGGCGGCCTGCCGGGCAAAGTGCATCATTAAGACGGCCCCTAAAGAAAAATTGGGAGCCACCACCGCGCCCACCTGCCTGGCTTCGCAAAGCTGGTGCAGCTCATCCAGCTGCTCCAGGCTGATGCCGGTGGTGCCAATCACCGGGCTTACTCCCTGCTCTACGGCCAGCCGGGCGTTGGCCAGGGCGGCAGCAGCCACGGTAAAATCGACCATCACCTGCGGGCGGGTGGTTTTTATCACTGCTGCCAGGTCATCATTAATGGGCACACCGTGCGGCTGCAGGCCGTTTAAGGTGCCGATATCCGTACCAACCGCCACCCGGTCTACGGCCCCTACCACTTCGATGTCACCTGCCTGCAGCAGGCCCTTCGTCATTTCCCGGCCCATACGGCCGGCGGCACCGGTAACTACAACCCTGATCGTAGTTATCCACCCCGCTTAAAAAATTAAGGGAAAACCATGAGCATCCCGCTCCGGTTTTCCCCCCGGATTACCAGAATACTCATCTCGCCAGGCCTCTTCGTGCGAGTAGCGCTCCACCGTAAATAGGCAATGATCCTTCATGGCACCAGCCTCTACGGTGACAGTCCGGCCCTTCTTCAGCGACCGGCCCAGGGAGATGGCCCGGGCCAGCCATCTCCCTTCGGCAGCGTACCCTTTCCTACCGGCTCACCGGTGCCCACCTCACCGGTAGTACTCTTGCCCGCTGCACCTCTACCCCACTGCACACGAGATGAGTTTATAGCTTTGTTTATCTTATGATACCATCAGGAAAAAGTCCTGTCAATCTTTCTCGCGCCGGCGGCTATAGGTGGGGTCCAGGCTGACGACTACTACTTCGGTGCCGACCTTGTGGACGGCTTCCCAGGGGATCACCAGCTCCTGGCGGCTGCCAAAGAAAGGCATCCAGCCTCCCCTGACAGGAAGGACAATGGCCGTAATTGTCCCCCCGGCCAGGTCCAGGACCAGGTCGGCATCGCCAATCTGCCCCAGGCGGGAGCCGTCGTAAAGGTTAATTATCTCTTTGCCCATGAGTTCCGACAGGCGCATAAGCCTCTACCGCCCCTTCCGCCGCGGCCAGAGCACCAACGCCAGGGGTTGGATAAGAGCTATTACCAGGGCGACGACGGCCAGGGGATCGACCATCAGCCCCCCAATGGCTATCGCTTCCGGCAGGCTGATTTTTAAGAAGCTAACCAGGAGCACCAGGGAAAGGTAAATACCCCCGGCGATAGCCACCAGTTCGGCCAGGGCCCGGGAAACGGGGCTGGCTACCGCTTCCATATTGCTGCTGCGGTAACAGCCGACCTTAGCCCGGAGGGCCAGGATAAAAAGAAGCAACAAGATGAAGAAAAAGAATACCGTCAACATGATTTCCATCTCCCTTCGCTACAACATATGAAGGGAGATAATTACTTTATGCTTCCTTGTCCTCCCCGGTGGCGGCATATTCCCGGCGGTCCGTTAGTCCCTGCTGCCGGCGAAAGTTTTCCTGGTTTTTGGCGAGATACGCCTGGTAAAATTCCTCTGCCGTAATACCGGCTTTAAGGCACATGCTGACGAGAAAGTGGAGGATGTCGACGAGTTCGCCTTTGATGGCTTCGCGGTCTAAAGGATGGGGGTTCTTCCACCACTTGAAGTTTACTTCCTCCAGGAGCTCCCCCAGCTCGGCGACCATGGCCAGGACTTCCTTCTGGATCCACTCCGCCGCGCTGTAATCCGGCAGCCTTCGCCGCCGGGCCAGGTCCTGGTCGAAGCGCTCCTGCAGCGCAAAGATATGTTCTAAACGATCCATCCGGTAATCCTCCTATATCCCGGCCTGGCGGGCGCGCTCGGCCAGGTCCAGGGGTTCGACTTCCGGCCCCAGGGTGGTCAGGGATAAATATTCCGGCTGGAAGATACGCCTGGCAATGGCCTGGACGTCATCTTCTGTTACCTCATTTAACCGCTCGATTACTTCTTCCGCGGTAATTACCCTGCCAAAGGTGAGTTCCGTCTTACCCAGCCGGCTCATGCGATGGTTGACATTCTCCTGGCCGAGGAGCAAATTGCCGCGGATCTGGTCCTTGGTTCGCTTCAATTCTTGTGCCGTTACCCCTTTGTTTTTTAAGGAAGCAATTTCCTCCAAAATCAACCCTACTACCTGGTGGTAATTGTCCGGGCTGGTACCGGCATAAACGGTAAACAGGCCGCTGTCACTAAAACCGGCATGGTAGGAGTATACGGAATAGGCCAGGGCCTGTTCTTCACGGATGAGCTGGAACAGGCGGGAACTCAGGCCCCCACCCAGGATATTATTCAGGGCCTGGAGGGCATAAATGGCCGTATCATCCTGGGGCAGCCCCGGCACCCCCAGGCAGATCTGCACTTGCTCCGTATCTTTAATGTTAATACTCACCCTGGCCTGGCTGCGGGGCGGCAAGTATTCTCCTTCCTTGCCCGGGCAGGTTTTAAGGCCGAAGGCCGCCTGCAATTTGGTAACAAGTTCAGCGGTGTTAAATTTCCCGGCTGCCGCAAGGACAATATTGGCGCTATTATACTGTTCCTGGTAGTAACGGTAAATGATATCCCGGTTCAAATTGGTTACCGATTCATAAGTACCCAGAATGGCCCGGCCCAGGGGATGCCCGGGCCAGATGGTCTGGGCGAAGAGGTCATGAACCAGTTCATCGGGGGAATCCTCATACATCTTGATTTCTTCCAGGATGACCTTTTTCTCTTTTTCGATGTCCTCGGCGGCCAGGAGGGAATTAAAAAGCATGTCACTCAAAACGTCAACGGCCAGGTCCAGGTGTTCGGCCAGCACCCGGGTGTAAAAGCAGGTATATTCCTTCGTCGTAAAGGCGTTGATTACTCCCCCGACTGCTTCCAGTTCCTCGGCTATCTGCCGGGCCGTCCGCCTGGTTGTCCCTTTAAACAACAGGTGCTCCAGAAAATGGGAAACGCCCTGGTTGGTTTCGTCTTCATTGCGGGAACCGGTACGCACCCATACCCCCAGGGCTATGGAATTGGCAAAGGGAACCTCTTCGCTTACCACCCGGATGCCGTTATCCAGGATATTTTTCTGGTACATCCCCTTCCCCCTAACTTTTTTCTTCTTTACTTCTTAAACCTGGACCACCAGGGCAGGGCGGCAACATCCCGGGTGGCCACCAGGGTAGAGCTGGCAACCTCCCGGCCCTGGTACAGGATTTTTACCTGGCCCAGTTCCTGACCTTTGCTAATGGGAGCTTTGACAACAGCCGGCAGGAGCACGCGCTTTTCCAGGAAAGCTGCCTGGTCCATGGAAACGGTAAAACCGGCCGTCACGACCGGTGCTACGGGAACGCTTATCACTTCCCCGTTTTTGACATACACCCGGCCGGCAGGTTCCCCGGCCCTGGCTGTTTCGGTATAAAAGCCATTAAAGCCATAATCCAGGAGGGCGCGGGCATCGGCGTAGCGGTCGGAACTGCCCAGGACGACGGCGATAAGCTGGCGTCCCTCCCTGGTAGCCGAGGCGACCAGGCACTGGCCGGCGGCGTTGGTCGTACCTGTCTTTACTCCATCGGCACCGGGATAGGAACCCAGCAGGCGGTTGGTATTGTAAAGATAGCGCACACCGTCCGGCGCCGGGATCTGGTCCTCCTGCGTCGCTACTAACCGGCGAAAGACGGGGTTACCCAGGGCGTAACGGGCCATGAGGGCCAGGTCGTAGGCGGTAGTATAATGGCCCGGGTCAGGCAGGCCATGGGGATTTTTAAAATGGGTATGGTTGGCCCCCAGTTGCCGGGCTTTACGGTTCATAAGCCAGGCAAATTCCTCTTCCGTACCGGCCAGGTTTTCGGCAATGGCTACGGTGGCGTCATTGCCGGAATTGAGTAGGGCGCCTTTAACCAGGTCGCCCAGTTTTACTACTTCTCCCGTGGTTAAATAGATACTGGCCCCGGGCGTGGTGGCGGCATACTTGCTTACCTTAACGGGGGTATCCAGCCGGCCCAGTTCCAGGGCCAGGATGGCGGTCATGATTTTCGTAGTACTGGCCGGTGGCCGCTCTTCCCTGGCGCCATGCTCATACAGGACCTGGCCGGTACCGGCTTCCATTAAAATAGCTGCCGGTGCCGTAAGGTAAGGTCCACCGGCAGCCTCTGCCGCCCCGGACCAGAACAAGCAAGCTATGATAAGAAGAAGTAGCCCGTAAGCAAGCCTTCGCAACAGGCCTTCACTCCCCGGAAAATTTTCATTAAACAGGGGTTATTATATCCAGGGAAGACCGGCCTTATAAAAAACGGGTACCTTCTTTAAAGGATCTCGGAAACCGTTACCAGGGCATAGCCCCGTTGTTGCAGTTGTTTCAGGAGCTCCGGCAGGGCTTTGCTGGCCGGTTCGGTTGGGTGCAGCAGGACGATGGCACCGTTCTGGCATTTGGGGATTACCGTCGCCAGGATATCATCTGGCCTGGTGTTGGGCAGGTAATCCCCCGTATTGATGGTCCACATGATAAATTTATAACCCAGGTCCCCAGCCGCTGCCACCACCTGGGGTTTGCTCTCACCATAGGGAGGAGAATAGAGGGCAGGTTTCTTGCCGGTAATGGCCATCAGGGTCGCTTCCCCTGCCTGGATGTCGCGGCGGTTCTCCTCCCGGCTTAAATTATCGGGATGGGGATGGCTCTGGCCATGGTTACCTATTTCATGGCCGCCGGCCAGCATCTGCTGCACCAGGTCCGGGTGGCGGACGGCCCACTGGCCGGTGGGAAAGAAGGTGGCCCGCGCCCCGGCCTGCTGCAGGGCCGCCAAAATGGCCGGCAGGTATTCTTCGCCCCAGTCAATGGTAAAGGTCAGGGCCACGGCCTTGCGTCCCGGGTCACCCTGGTAAATGGGCTGGGTTTTCATGGCCGGTACTGCTCCTCCCCTAAGCCAGCGCCAGGCTGTAAAACTTAAGGCAAGCAATAACCCCAGGGCCAGTAAAACCCCTAACCGCCGCAGCCACTGCCGCCGGTAGTAGAGCACATACATTGACCGCACCACCTTTATAGCGTACTGATCAATGTATATGCCCGCCCGGCCATAATCAGACTTGCCCGCTAGCGCGGCCGCCGGGTGTTAAAGCTCCGGTTACCACCTTCCCGGCCCTGCCGGCGAAAATGGCGCCCGCCCCCTTCAGCAACCGCCTGCTGCAGGGCTTCTTTACGGGAAAGTTTAAGCCGGCCCTGGGGATCAAAGCCAATGGCCTTGACCAGGATATAGTCGCCCTCCTGGACCACGTCTTCCACCTTTTCCACCCGTTCATTGGCCAGCTGGGAGATGTGCACCAGGCCCTCTTTGCCGGGCATGCCCAGGACTCCAGGGATGACTTCTACAAAGGCACCAAAATCAGTTATCCTGGTTACCTTACCGTTATATACTTTACCCGTTTCCACTTCCTGGGTCAGGGCTTCGATAATCTCTACCGCCCGTCTCCCATTGGCGGCATCGGTAGAAGCGATAAAGATGCGGCCGTCGTCTTCGACATCAATCTCCACGCCGGTTTCTTCAATAATCTTTTTGATAATCTTGCCACCCGGGCCGATGATATCCCGGATTTTATCGGGATCAATGGTCATGGTCAGCATCCTGGGGGCATAGGGGGAAAGCTCCGGCCGCGGTTCCGGGATGGTGGCCAGGATCTTCTCCAGGATGAACAGGCGTCCCCGCCGGGCCTGTTCCAGGGCCCGTTCTAAAATGGCCCGGTCTATGCCGGGAATTTTAATATCCATCTGCAGGGCCGTAATCCCGTTTTTGGTGCCCGCAACTTTAAAATCCATATCTCCCAGGGCATCCTCAATCCCCTGGATGTCCGTAAGTATAGCCACCTGGTCCCCCTCCTTGACCAGGCCCATGGCCACCCCGGCCACCGGCGCCTTAATGGGCACACCGGCATCCATGAGGGCCAGGGTGCTGCCGCAGACGCTGCCCATGGAAGTGGATCCATTGGAACCCAGGACCTCGGAAACCAGGCGAATGGCATAGGGAAATTCTTCTTCCAGGGGGATCATGGGTTCTAGGGCCCGTTCCGCCAGGGCACCGTGGCCGATTTCCCGGCGCCCGGGGGCACGGATGGGCCGCGCTTCCCCGACACTGTAGGGCGGGAAGTTATAATGGTGCATATAGCGCTTGGACTCGTCGACCCCCAGGTCGTCCAGGATCTGCTCATCACTGATGGGGCCCAGGGTAGTTACCGTTAATACCTGGGTTTCGCCCCGGGTAAACAGCCCCGAACCATGGGTGCGGCTCAATACCCCTACTTCACAGGTAATGGGCCGGATCTCATCCAGGGCGCGGCCGTCGATCCTGACGCCTTCGGTAAGGATCATTCTCCGGACAATTTCCTTCTCTATTTTGGTAATTAAATCATTGACCAGGCGGGGTACCTCCGGGTGCTCCGCCAGCATCTCTTCTTTGCCGGCCAGCACCAGGTTCTTGATTTCTTCCCGGCAGGCTTCCAGCCGCCTTTCCCTTTCCTGCTTGACGAGCTTCTCATCGCGGCTGGTGTAAATGGCTTCCCGCAGGCGCGGGGTGGCAATCTCCCGGACCTGGCTTTCCAGTTCAGGATCCAGGCGGGGTTCAACCACTTCCTGCTTTTCTTTGGCCAGGCCCAGCTCTAAGGCCTCAGCGCGGAAATCATTGATAAAAGCAACAATACGTTTAATCTCTTCATGGGCCTGCATGATACATTCCAGCAGCAGGTCCTCGGGAACCTCTTTAGCCCCTGCTTCAACCATCATAATAGCCGTATCCGTACCGGCTACTACCAGGTTTAAAGAACTTTTTTCGTCTTCAGCCAGGGTCGGGTTGATAACCGGCTTGTTGTCGATTAAACCCACACTTACTGCGCCTATGGGGCCGGCAAAGGGAATGGACGAAATAGTCAGGGCGGCCGAAGCGCCGATGATACCGGCCACATTGGGCGGGCAATCTTGATCTACCGATAAGACCGTAGCTACGATATGGACGTCGTTACGATAATACTTGGGAAATAAGGGCCGGATGGGCCGGTCAATCAACCGGGCCGAGAGGATGGCCTTTTCGCTGGGACGGCCTTCCCGTTTAATAAAACCGCCCGGGATTTTGCCGGCAGCATAAAGCCTTTCTTCGTAATCAACCGTCAGGGGGAAAAAATCGATTCCTTCCCGCGGTTCAGCTGAAGCCGTGGCCGTGACCAGCACCATGGTACCGCCGTAAGTTACCAGGACGGCACCACCGGCCTGGCGGGCCAGCCGGCCGGTTTCCAGGATTAAATCCCGGCCGGCAATGGTGAGGGTCTTCCGTAATACCCCTTGCATTAGTTTTAAGTAGCCTCCTTAAAATATGCCATTAATAAACTTTAATCTATTCGACATTTGTTATAGTATTTCCTTCCAATGTCGCCTTAAATACTGTTAAGAACTCATTAAAAAAGGGAGCGGCCTGACCGCTCCCCTTAAAATTACCGCCTTAAACCCAGGGCATCAACAATTTGCCGGTAACGCTCAATATCGTTGTCCCGCAGGTAGTTAAGTAAACCACGGCGTTGACCAACCATTTTCAGCAAACCCCGGCGTGAGTGATGGTCCTTGTGGTGCACCTTCAGGTGTTCCGTCAGGTGGTTGATGCGTTCCGTCAGGATGGCAATCTGGACTTCCGGTGAGCCGGTATCATTTTCATGCTGCTGGTAGCGGGCGATGATTTCCCTTTTTTTAGCTGGATCCAGGGCCATCGGCGTCACCTCCTTCTCCTTAAAATCCCCAACCGGCCAAGAAAAGCGTCGGAGCTTCGCTAATCCTCGCCTCGGGTTCATTAACTATATTATAGGCCTACCGGGCACTAAACGCAACTATTCCTTTTGCCTGCCTGTTACTTACCAATAATGGTAATCACCAGACGCCCGGCCAGCACATCTTTCACCACCAGGTCAAAGGGGCGCCCGGAAGCTGCCATAAAACCCCGGAAACGGGTGGCCGTGGGTATATGGCCGGGGATGCTTCTAGCTGCTACCCGGATATCATGCTCATTAATCTGTTCCTGGCGTAAGTCCTGCAGGCGTTTCCTGGCGTGGGCAGTAATCACTACCTTCATCATTCCCAGCCCCAATCTAGCCACGGTAAATTTTTGGATTCGCCGCAGTATATTTTACGCCATGGCCCTGCGGGTGGTTACGCCTGCCTGTCGCAGGGCTGGGAGGTAAACAAACTATCGCCGCTCAAAAACTCTCGCGCCCTGGCGCTATCTTCCTGTAACTGGGCTACTAATTCCTGGGGAGAGGCAAATTTGCGCTCCGGGCGTAAGAAAGCGCGCAACTCAAGTTCTACTTCCTGGCCATAGAGGTTACCCTCAAAGTCCAGCAAATGGGCTTCAATGGTTGCCGGCAGGGCGGGTCCGAAAGTGGGGCGGCGGCCGATATTGACTACAGCCTGGCGCACCTGGTCCTGGAAGCGGGCCAGGCAGGCGTAAACTCCCCATGCCGGCAGCTTGACTTCCGGCGGTACGGCCAGGTTGGCAGTTGGAAAACCGAGTTCACGACCGCGCCGGTCGCCACCAACGACGGTACCGGCCAGGACCGGCCAGTAACCCAGGAGATTCCTGGCGAGGGGAATGTCCCCCCGGTCGAGGGCGTTACGGATGGCGGTACTGCTGACGGTTAACCCTTCGTAGGTTACCGGGGCCATTACTTCTACCTTAAAACCAAGTTCCTCTCCCAGCCGGCGCAATAAAGCCGGTGTACCGGCGCCCCGGTGACCAAAGGTAAAATTAAAGCCCACGGCCACCAGCCGCGGTTGAAAATGGGGCCAGAGAATATCCCGCACAAAGGTTTCAGGCGGTAGCTGGGCCAGTTCCCTGGTAAAGGGCAGGAAGAACAAAAAGTCGACTCCCAGGGCAGCTATTAACTTTTCCTTCCTGGCCCTGGTCGTTAAAAGGCCCGGCGGATTATCACAGAGTACCTGGGCGGGATGGGGTGAAAAGGTAATAACTACTGCCGGCTTCCCCCTCGTCCTGGCTTTCTGGATAATACTGCCAATTAAATGCTGGTGACCCCGGTGGACGCCATCGAAATTTCCAAGGGCCAGGTAACAGTCTCTAGCTATTTCCCCTTCAGGCATTCCCTGCCATACCTGCATCGCTTTACCCCTTTACTTCAGAACCTTGTCGGGTTTAAAGCAATATACTTCACCTTTTGGCACCACCCTGGCTACGGCCAGGAGAACTCCAGCGGGAGTTTCCAGGCGGGCCAGGCTACCCGGCCGGAGTGCCGGTACCTGAATGCAGTCAGCCGGGTCGATGGCAGCGCCATTGGCCACTGCTTTGATGGCCTTTTCCCTGACGGTAATTACCGGCAGGTGGGTAAGACCCGCTGCCGGCGGCAGGAGAAAATCCCCGTTGCCCCCGGCCACCTGAGCCGCTATTTCTTCCAGGGTCCAGGCCTCTTCTAGTTTAAAACCGCCGGCGCGGGTGCGGAGCAAGAAGGCCAGGGTAGCCCCGTAACCCAGGTAATCACCCCAGTCGGCTCCCAGGGTACGGATATAGGTGCCTTTGGAACAGGTAATATCTGCCATCACCCGGAAGAACGGCCCGTCCGGCCACGCTTTAAGCACCTGGAAATTCTCGATGGTCACCCGGCGGGCCGGCCGTTCTACCTCCTGTCCCTCCCGGGCCAGTTCATAGAGGCGGCGGCCCTGGTAATGAACCGCCGCAACCATGGGAGGTATCTGGCTGATGGTACCGGTAAAACGCCGGGCCGCCGCCTGGAGTTCCTCGAGCTTTAAGCCCGGGCAACCCGGCCTGGCCAGGACCCGGCCGCCGAGATCCTGGGTATCAGTTTTGAGCCCCAGGATAAACTCCGCCCGGTAGGCTTTGCCCCCCGCCTGGATATATTCCAGTAAACGGGTGGCTTTCCCCACAGCTACCGGCAGCACCCCGGCGGCCATGGGGTCCAGGGTGCCGCCATGGCCAATCCTCCGTTCCTTTAAAAGGCGGCGCAGGTTCTGGACGACATCGTGGGAAGTAAGGCCGGGAGGCTTTAAAACGTTAATAAAACCCGTTACCATTAAAGTGCCTCACCTGCTGCTGCTACAACCATGGTTACAACTGTATCAAGATCACCTCTAATCGTACAGCCGGCAGCGCGGCGGTGGCCGCCGCCGCCAAAGCGGGCGGCTACTGCGTTAACGTCAACAATTTTTTTAGAGCGTAAACTGACCTTCACGAGGCCGTCAGGCAATTCCCGGAAGAGCAGGCCTACCTCAACGCCGGCAATGCTGCGCGGGTAATTTACCAGTCCCTCGGCGTGTTCCGGCCGGGCACCGGCGGCCTCTAACGCGGCCCTGGATACCGTCAGCCACGCTACCCTGCCGTCATAGGCCAGGGTCAGGGTGGGTAAAACTGCCGCCAGCAACCGGATACTGGCCAGGGGCTTCCTTTCCCAGAGATATTCCCTGATCAGGGACAAATCCGCCCCCTGCTCCATCAGTCTCGCTGCTAGGCGCATGGTCGTAGCCGTACAATTCTCGTACTGGAAAGAGCCGGTGTCGGTAGCCAGGGCTGTATAAAGACAGGTAGCTATTGCCGGCGTAATGGTTACCGGGATTTTTTCCAGGACGGCATAGATTAACTCGGCCGTTGCTGCCGCCCGGCTATCCACCAGGTTCAGGTCCCCGAAACGGGTATTGCTGACATGGTGATCGATGTTAATTACCATTTTGGTTTTTTGCCGCCACTGGCTGAAGCCTTCCCCGGCCCGCTCCATGTCGGTACTGTCAACCATTACCAGCAGCGGCGGTACCTCAGTTACCTTCTCTGGTGGGATGATGGTTTCCTGGCCGGGCAAAAACTGAAACATATCCGGTACCGGGTCGGCGTTAACGGCCACTGCCCTTGTACCCCGCTGCCGCAGGGCCAGGGCCAGGGCCAGGGTGGAACCCAGGCAATCCCCATCGGGGATAATATGGGAGACAACGGCTACATCCCGGGACGCGGCCAGGGCGGCAGCTATACTTTCAATGGCCGTCATGCCCCTGCTCCTCTGCCTTGACGCGCGCCAGCAACCTGTTGATATGATCGCCGTGCTCAATGGAAGCATCAAATTTAAAGGTAATTTCCGGAGTATAACGCAGGCTCAGGCGCTGGCCGATTTCCCGCCGTACAAAGCTCGTTGCCCGAGCCAGGCCTTCCATGACCTCACTCTTTTGGGCTTCATCCCCGTAGATGCTGACGTATACTTTAGCATAGTGGAGATCGTTGGAAAGCTCTACCCCCGTAACCGTAACCAGCCCGCTTTCCAGGCGGGGATCCTTTAATTCATCCCGCAAAATCTGGGCAATTTCCTTTTTCATCTGTTCGGCAACCCGCTCAACCCGCAGCGCCACGGCCATCGCCTCCCTACAGTTCCCGTTTAACCTCTTCTATCATATAGGCTTCGATAACGTCGCCTTCCTTAATGTCGTTAAATTTTTCCAGGCCGATACCGCACTCATAACCCTGGGCCACTTCCCGGACGTCATCCTTAAAGCGCTTCAGCGAGTCAATGCGGCCTTCAAAGACCACCACCCCGTCCCGGATTACCCGGGCCAGGGCCCGGTTCTGGATCTTGCCTTCGGTCACAAAGCAACCGGCCACCGTACCTACCTTAGGCACTTTAAAGGTAGCCCGTACTTCGGCCCGGCCCAGGACCACTTCCCGTTTCACCGGTTCCAGGAGACCGGTCATGGCAGCTTTAACCTCGTCGATAATCTCGTAGATCACCCGGTAGAGACGGATTTCTACCCCTGCCTCTTCCGCCGCCCTCCGGGCGTTGGCATCCGGGCGGACGTTAAAGCCGATGATAATGGCTTTAGAAGCTGCGGCCAGCATGACATCGGTTTCGGTAATGGCACCGACGCCGCCATGAATGATACTAACTTTAACTTCGCTGGTAGACAATTGCTCCAGGGCCGCCCTCAGGGCCTCCACCGAACCCTGGACGTCTCCTTTGACCACCAGATTAAGTTCTTTAACTTCGCCGGCTTCCATCTGCTTGAACAGGTCATCCAGGGAGGTCTTACCGGCTGCCTTTAATTCTTCCTGGCGCCGTTCTTCCTGGCGCAAGGTAGCAATCTGGCGGGCCAGCTTTTCATCCTCTACCACCTGGAAAATGTCACCGGCCTGGGGTAACTCGGAAAGACCCAGGACTTCCACCGGCATGGAGGGCTCGGCGCTCTTTACCCGCTCGCCCTTATCGTCAAACATGGCCCTGACCCGGCCGTAAACCGCACCGGCTACCAGGTTGTCGCCAACCTTCAGGGTACCCTTCTGGACCAGCATGGTAGCCACCGGGCCGCGACCTTTATCCAACTGGGCTTCAATGACAATCCCCCGGGCCGGACGATTGGGATTGGCCTTGAGTTCCATCATATCGGCCGTGAGTAAGGTCATTTCCAGCAATTCATTCAGGCCCTCCTTTTTGAGGGCTGAGACGGGTACCATGATGGTATCGCCGCCCCACTCTTCCGGCACCAGGCCGTACTCCGTCAACTGCTGTTTGACCCGGTCCGGGTTGGCGTCGGGGCGATCTATTTTATTAATGGCCACGACAATGGGTACCCCGGCAGCTTTGGCATGGTTAATGGCCTCTACCGTCTGGGGCATGACACCATCGTCGGCAGCCACCACCAGGATGGCAATATCCGTCGCCTGGGCGCCCCTGGCCCGCATAGCCGTAAAGGCCTCATGGCCGGGAGTATCCAGGAAAGTGATTTTCCGGTTTTTAACCTTTACCTGGTAGGCCCCGATATGCTGGGTGATACCGCCGGCCTCGGTGGCCGTAACATTGGTGCGCCGGATGGCATCCAGCAAAGAGGTCTTGCCGTGATCGACATGGCCCATAACGGTTACTACCGGCGGCCGTTCTTTTAGGGTTTCGGGATCGTCTGGCAAGTCTTCCAGGACAGTGAGGGGTTTTTCCTCTTTAACCTCAACAATGGCACCCATTTCCTGGGCGACAATGGCGGCCGTATCTATATCCAGCTCCTGGTTAATGGTAGCCATTACGCCCTGGCCCATTAAAAACTTGATAACTTCAGCCGCTGTTTTGCCGATCCTTTTTGCCAGTTCCTGGACGGTAATACTACCCGTCAGGGTTATCCGGCGGACGACTTTGGGCGCTTCCTGCTGGGCGGCCTTAGCCTTATTTTTATCTTTATCCCGCCGCAGCAAACGCTCTTCCCGCTGCTGTTCAAGCTCAACCAGCTTGCGGTTGCGACCGGTTTCGGCCTGTTTGGCAGCCGGCTTACCCGCAGGACGTTCCCGCCGCTTTTCCGGCGCCTCCTTGGTAACTGCCTCCGGCGGCTTCGGTATACGTAACTGTTTATTTCTAGCCGGCCTGCCGGCTCCTTTACCTGCCGGGCGCGGGGCAGCAACCGTGGCTGGTACCTGTACCTGCTGGTCAACCCTGGCCGGCCGCTCCTCCCGCTCCGGGCCCCGGCGTCCTTCCTGCTCCTGGCCTTTATTATCTCGCCGGCGCGCCTGCCCTTCTTCCTGCCGTTTCTTAGCCCGTCCTGGTTGTTGGCCAGCTTGCTGCCCGCCAGCCCGGGATTGCTGGTTCCCGGCCGCCTGCTTGCCGGATCGTTCTTTACCTTCCTGTTCCCGGGTCCGTTCGGGTTGGGCTGCAGCAGGGGCAGGTTCCCCTCCCGCCAGCTTCCGCTCTTTTTCCGGCCGGGCCTTAGCCCCTGCCTCTGCCGGCGGCATGGCAGGTGCCTTCCCGGTAACCTGTTGGGGCTGGCCGGCACCTGCCTTCTCTGCACCCTGCTGTAGCGGGGTAATTGCTGCCGCCTTCCCAGCACCCTCTTCGGGCCTGGTAACTGCGGCTTTCTCAGCACCCTGCTGGGGCTGCCTGGTCGCTGCTTTCTCAGTAATATGCTGGGCCTTCCCGGTCGCTGCCACCTTCTCAACATCCGGCTGGGGCGGTGCAACAGCTTCTGCCACCGGCGTCGCCGGTGATGCCTGTTGTTGTTTTAGCTTGGCTGCCCTGGCTGCCCGCCACATTTGCCGGTAATGGTTGCGTATTTTTATTACTTCCCCGTTTTCCAGGACACTCATGTGGGAACGGGTATATATACCCAGCTGAGCCATGGTATCCATTAAATCCTTATTAGAAACCCGTAATTCCTTGGCTAATTCGTAGACGCGTGTTTTGGCCATTAAACCACCCCCATATTCTCATGCACCAACCTCCCGTACATGTTGCCGGATTAACCTGGCCAGATTTGCATCAGTAACGCCGACGACGGCACATGGAGGTTTACCTAGCGCTGCTCCCATAGTAACTTTATCACCATAAACGATTCCTTCAATTGCGTACTCCCGGCAGGTTGTTAACAACTTTCTCTTTAGCCGGGGGCTGCTGTCACCCGCCATTAGCAGGAGAAAAACTTTCCTCCTCTTTAAAGCCGCCATAACTGCCTGGTATCCCCAGGCTACTTTGCCCGCCCGGTAAGCCAGACCAAGGAGGTTATAAACATCATTCATTGCCATTGCCCTGGCTGAGACTGGCCTCGAGATCTGCCAGGACCTCCGGGGTTAAACTTACGCCTAGAGCCCGCTCCAGGGCCCGGCTTTTAACGGCTTTGCGCAGGCATTCCACCCTGGGGCAGATATAGGCCCCTCTCCCGGCACGTTTCCCGGTAGGGTCAAGAACCACCTCTTGCGCCGGTGTACGGACAACGCGCAATAAATTACGCTTATCATTGCGCGCCCGGCAACCGACACACATCCGTACGGGTATTTTCCTGGGCTTGGGCAAGCTTACTCCTCCTCTATCCCGCCTTCAAGTTCCAGGTCATTATCCCAGGTATCCCAGTCACCAGCTTCCGACTCACTTTTAATATCGATTTTCCACCCTGTTATCCTTGCCGCCAGGCGGGCATTCTGGCCTTCCTTGCCAATGGCCAGGGATAACTGGTTATCAGGGACAATTACCTGGCTAACCTTATTTTCTTCATCCACGGTAACGTCCAGGACCCTGGCCGGGCTCAAGGAGTTGGCCACAAAAACAGCCGGGTCATCACTCCATTTAATAATATCGACCTTTTCGCCCCGGAGTTCCTGGACCACTGCCTGCACCCGGGAGCCTTTAGGCCCCACACAGGCGCCGACGGGGTCAACCTTTTCATCCCGGGAATGGACGGCAATTTTGGAGCGAGCACCGGCTTCCCGGGCCACTCCCTTAATTTCCACAATCCCATCATGAATTTCCGGTACTTCCAATTCAAAAAGCCTTTTAATCAGGCCGGTATGGGTGCGGGACACCAGGATTTGCGGTCCTTTGTTGGTCTTGCGTACTTCCAGGATATAAGCTTTTAAACGTTCTCCCTGGCGGTAAACCTCACCGGGACTTTGCTCGCTGGGCAGGAGGATGGCCTCGGCCCGGCCCAGGTCAAGGATAATATTTTTACCCTCCTGGCGCTGGACAACCCCGGTAACAATATCGTTCTCGCGGCCAATAAACTCATCGTAAATTAAACTCCGCTCGGCTTCACGAATACGCTGGACGACTACCTGTTTGGCCGTCTGGGCAGCAATACGCCCAAAATCCCGCGGCGTTACCTCCTTTTCCACCACATCGCCAATCTCATAATTGCTATTTATGGCCCGGGCTTCAGCCAGGGAAATCTCCGTCCGGGGATCGCCTACCTCTTCTACCACCTGGCGCTGGGCCAGGACTTTAATCTCCCCTGTATCGCGCTGGATTTCCACCCGGACATTCTGGGCCGACCCAAAATTTTTCTTATAAGCCGATATCAAGGCTGCTTCGATGGCTTCCAGCAGGATGTCGACCTTAATACCCTTTTCCTTTTCCAGGTCCCGTAATGCTTGGATAAATTCGATATTCATCCTTAGGCCTCCTCATCCTCCGCCAGGTCAAACACCAGCCTGGCAGTCGCTACCTGGTCCAGGGGGATGGCCAGCCGGCGCCCATCATCGAGCTGCACCTGCACCCGCCCCTCCTGGTAACCAAGGAGCCGCCCCTGAAAATGACGTTGACCGTCAATAGGGGCAAACATACGCAATCTAACTTTACGCCCGGCAAAACGCTGAAAATCGGCTTCTTTTTTTAAGGGGCGCTCCAGGCCCGGCGATGATACTTCCAGGTAATAGCTGTTGGGAATGGGGTCCTCCTGGTCCAGGATGTCACCGACGATCCGGCTGACCTTCTCACAGTCATCCAGGCCAATACCTTCCGGCCGGTCGATAAACAGCCGCAGGATATAGCGCCCTCCTTCCCGGCCGTATTGCAGGTCGACCAGTTCGTAGCCCATCCCGGTCAGGACTGGTTCTACCAGGCCCTGGATTAACTCTGTCAGCTTGCTCAAAAAAGTGGCCTCCCTAAATTTTCAACATAAAAGAGTGGGCAGGAACCCACTCTTTTCCAGCTAAACAGCAAGTAATGTCGGCCTGAAAAAACAACCTGGAAATAGTATAGCACAGGTTGTTCCGGGCTGCAAGGGAAAAAATAAATTTGCCTGTCTTCCTATGCCCCCCGGTTCAGATCGCTTAATGCGAAGTTGCATTTCTCCAACCGGAACCGTTTTATCGTCGAGGCAGTTGTTGAGAAAATGCGGCGCGAAATGCAAGTTCAAGCATTTAAAAATACGCGCGGTATTCTGGCGGCCGAGGATGTCCCGGAATGGGTTAACAACTCCGGCGCTGATTGGGTGAAAAAATTGCGGCAGCCCATGGCTTCCCCCTCAGGGTGTTAAGTTACACTTAACCCGGATACCCCCACACCCTCTCCACATCATCACCGCTTTTGCTCCGCTTATGTTCCCAATTTCACAATTAAGCCAGGTTTAACTAGCAATTTTTCCTAACTACAATTTCTGTAAAACTCCCTCCAGCATACTGCCCAGGTTTAAGTACGCCCGATACAGCTCGCGGTACCTGGCGGCATTTTCCGGGTCAGGGGTATAGGTTTTCGTGAAGCCGCAGCCCATCTTTTCCTGGGCCGCCTCCACCGCCGGGTACAACCCGGCAGCAACGGCACCGAACATGGCTGCCCCCAGGGCGCAGGTCTGGTCCGAGGCTGCTATCTTGATGGGCATGGCTAGCACATCGGCCAGGACCTGCATAGCAAAGTCGTTCTTCCTGGCAATGCCGCCCAGGGCGATGACTTCTTTGATTGCTATGCCTTCTTCCATAAACCGGTCGTTGATGGCCCTGGCCCCGTAAGCCGTAGCCTCTACCAAGGCGCGGAAGATCTTCGGCGCGGTGGTTCCAAGGGTCAGGCCGGTAATGGCTCCCTTCAGTGTCTGGTCGGCGTAGGGGGTCCGCCGGCCGTTGAGCCAGTCCAGGGCCAATAATCCAGTCTCGCCAGCATTGATCCTGGCTGCTTCTTCCGAAAGGCACTGGAGGAGGCAGCCTTCTATCTCTTCCTGCAACTTTTCACCGGTCTCCCTATTTACCAGGGAGGTTTCCGGCAAGATGGCCTCCAGGGGCCAGGTGAGGAGGTCTTTGAACCAGGCATAGACGTCGCCGTAGGCTGACTGGCCTGCCTCCAGGCCGATGAGGCCGGGTATGACCGAGCCGTCTACCTGGCCGCAGATGCCGCCGATTAATTTATCGCCGATTGTTTCCTTATGAGCAACCATAATATCACATGTGGAAGTGCCCATGATCTTCACCAGGGCTCCGGGGGTAATCCCGCCGCCAACGGCCCCCATGTGGGCGTCCAAGGCCCCTACCGCTACCGCGATCCCCGGCGGTAGACCAAGCCGCTCCGCCCAGGCGGGCGTGAGATTTCCGGCCCTGGTAGCAGCGGTGTACGTCTTGCTGTAGAGCCGGTCGCGCATGCCCTGCAGGAGGGGGTCGATACGTACCAGGAATTCCTCCGGCGGCAGCCCTCCCCATTCTTCGTGCCACATTGCTTTGTGCCCGGCCGCACAGCGGCTTCTCTTGAGGAGGCGGGGGTTTTCGGTGCCTGTGAGCAAGGCCGGTATCCAGTCGCAATGTTCTACCCAGGAATAGGCTGCTGCCCTTACCGCCGGGTCGTGACGTAATATGTGGAGGACCTTGGCCCAGAACCACTCGGAGGAATAGACCCCACCTTCATATTTGGTGAAGTCGGTGTCGCCCCAGTGGCGGGCCGCATGGTTGATCTCCCCGGCCTCCTGCACGGCGGTGTGGTCCTTCCAGAGTATGAACATGGCGTTGGGGTTCTCGCTGAATTCTTCGCACAGGGCCAGGGGCCGCCCACCTGCATCGACGGGGCCCGGTGTTGAACCGGTGGTGTCGATGCCGATGCCCGCTGCCCGCTGCGCGGCCTCCGGCGGCAATTTGGCCAGGGCCCCCTTGACGGCGGTTTCCAGCCCTTCGAGATAGTCCAGGGGATGCTGGCGGAATTGATTCCGGGCCGGGTCACAGTATTTACCTGCGGCCCAGCGCCGGTAATATGCTACCTCACTGGCCAGCTCTTCCCCGGTGGCGGCGTCGACCACCACCGCCCGCACCGAATCGGTGCCAAAGTCGACGCCGATGACCAGATTATAGTCATCCATATAATATACCTCCATGGTAAATAACACGACAAACTATGGGGAAGTATCAGCCCAGCAGCCTAATAAATGCCTCATACTTTTCCTCCCACACATCTGTCTTTTCTGCTTCATAAGTTTTTAGGGCAAAGGAACGACGAACGATTTTCCGGGCTTCATTCAAGCTTCCCACTTCTCCCATGGCCATAGCCTGGACCAGGAGGTTGCCGGCGGCCGTAGCTTCCACCGGACCGGCCACCACCGGGCGCCCGGTGGCACTGGCGGTAAACCGGCAGAGAAGCTCGTTCCGCGTGCCGCCGCCAACCATGTGAATAACCGGAAGTTCCTTCCCCAGTATACCCTCCAGCTTTTCCAGCACCCAGCGGTATTTCAGGGCCAGGCTTTCCAGGGCGCACCTGACGATTTCGCCTTTAGTCTGGGGTACCGGCTGGCCCGTTTCCCGGCAGTAGGCCTGGATGGCCGCCGGCATGTCTTCCGGGTTCAGGAAGGCCGGGTGGTCCGGGTCGATAACGGCAGTCAAGGGACTGGCCTCCCGGGCCAGGGCCGTCAGCTCGCCGTAACTTAATTCTTCTCCCCGGCGCGCCCAGGCGCGGCGGCACTCCTGGACCAGCCACAGGCCGGTGACGTTCTTGAGGAGCCGGAAGGTACCTCCTACCCCGCCTTCGTTGGTAAAGTTGAGGCTCAACGTTTGCTCGTTGATTACCGGTTCCCTGACCTCCACCCCTACTAACGACCAGGTACCGCAGCTGATGTACATGTAGTCCGGCCCTGTTGCCGGCACGGCGGCTACGGCGCTGGCCGTATCGTGGCTGCCGGGGGCAATGACAGCTATTTCCCCCGCTCCTGTTTCCCTGGCCACCCGGGGTAAAAGTGGGCCCACAATCGTCCCCGGCGGGTTAATGGCCGGCAGGATGGCAACCGGTAATCCTAATTTTTCCAGCATCCCGGTGGCCCAGGTGCCGGTACGGGGGTTGTACATCTGGGTGGTGCTGGCGTTGGTGAATTCCCCGGCTTTTATGCCGGTAAAAAAGAAGTTGAAGAGGTCGGGCATCATCAACAGGGTCTGCGCCTGGCTTAACATGGCGGGCTGCTGCTGCCGCCAGGCCAGAAGCTGGTAAAGGGAGTTGATGGGCATAAACTGGATGCCCGTCTGGGAAAAAATCTCTTCCCTGGGTACAACTTTGAAAGCTTCTTCCATCACGCCCCGGGTGCGGTCGTCCCGGTAGTGGTAAGGATTGCCCAGGAGGACATCCTTTTCCCCCAGGAGGCCGAAGTCCACGCCCCAGGTGTCGACGGCCAGGCTTTTAAGGCCCGTCCCGTAACGGGCCGTGGCCCGGCGCAGGCCTTCTTTCATTTCGTGAAAGAGGCGTAAAACATCCCAGTGCAGGCCGTCCGGAATCCGTACCGGTTCGTTGGGAAAACGATAGATTTCTTCCAGGGTGAGGCGGGCATCCTCCAGGGTACCGATTATGGCCCGGCCGCTCTCTGCCCCCAGGTCAAAGGCAAGATAGCGCATGCTTGCCCAGCTCCTTTGGAAATAATTGCGGTAAAATGGGATCGGGATCACCCCTGGCCAAAAGCCCCGGAGGGCTCTTTCCCGGTCAACACCTTTACAGTTTCCCGGGCGATCATTACTTCTTCATCGGTATGCACCACCAGGACCTGGACGCTGGCCTCCGGGCTGGAGATTAAGCGGTCGCCGCTGCCGTTTTCATTGCGTTCATCATCCAGCTTGATACCCAGGAACTCCAGGCCGCGGCAGATTTCCCGGCGCAGGCTGCTACTCTTTTCGCCGATGCCACCGGAGAAAATCAGGACGTCAATCCCGCCCATGGCCGCCGCATAGGCGCCGATATATTTTTTCGCCCGGTAGGCCAGGACTTCCAGGGCCAGGCGGGCCCGTTCATGCCCCTGACGGGCGGCTTCTTCCACCGCCCGGTAATCGTTGCTGATGCCGGAGATACCCAGCCAGCCGCCTTTTTTGTTGATGACTTCCTCCAGGGCATCGGGGGCAAGGCCTTCCTGGCGCAGGAGATAAACAAGGACGCCAGGGTCGACATCGCCGCAGCGGGTCGACTGGAGTAACCCCTCCGTGGGCGTGAAGCCGGTAGAGACATCGATAGATTCCCCGCCGCAGCAGGCGTTAGCCGTAGTGCCGCTGCCGAGCATGAGGGACACAATTTTTAGCTCCTGCAGATCCCGTCCCAGCATTGCCGCGGCGCGGTGGACCATATAGCTGAAAGTTATCCCGTGGAAACCGTAACGGCGCAGGCCGTATCGCTCGTAATATTCATAGGGCAGGCCGTAGAGATAGGCCCGGGGCGGCAGGGTCAGATGAAAAGTATTGTCGCAGACGGCCACCTGGGGTACTTCCGGCAGGAGTCGCGCCACGGCCTCGATACCGGCAACGTTGGCCGGGTTGTGCAGGGGGGCCAGCTGGCAGCAGGCCTTTAAAGTGGCCAGGACAGCGGCATCAATCCGGGCCGGCCGCCGGAGGCTCGCGCCGCCGTGAACCACCCGGTGACCGACGGCATCAATCCGGTAAGGCTGCAATAACTTAAGGATTTCTTCCAGGGCTTCGCCATAGTCACCCCGGGGTAAATGCTTCCGGCACTCAGCCGCCTCGCCTGTTAAATCTTGATGCCGTAGAGTAGTTCCCTGGCTGCCGATGCGTTCAACGCTGCCCTGGACCAATACTTTTTCTTCGGGCATGGAAAAAACTTTATATTTAATCGAAGACCCCCCGCAGTTTAGAGCCAGAATTTGCACCGGTTTTCCCTCCCGCTTCTATATCTTCTCCTGCCAGCATTCTCGGGGGATGCTCAAACCGGTAACCGGATGAGGAGATAATAAGGGCGGTGCTAACTTAGCGCGGCAGCCCCTTGATGTCCCCCTCCACCTGGTCGATAATGCCCACGATAGCCAGGTCCACCGGGGCCTGGGGGACACCCAGGCCCAGGCGGGCGGCACTCCCTGTGGCCACCAGCACCAGTTCCCCCCTGCCGGCACCCACGGTATCCACGGCCACCAGGGTTTCTCCCCGGCGGCCGCCATAAAGGGGCCGGACGAGAAGGAGCTTGCTGCCGGTAAGGCTTTCATTTTTCCGGGTAGCGACCACTGTCCCGGTAACTTCGGCAATGAGCATCTTCTCACCTTATTTCCACTTCGTCGTTGCACTGGAGCCCGGCGGCATTGGCGTCGTCGGTGTCGATGTGCATGACGAGCTTGAATTTGGGGCTGACCCGCACCTGGACGCCGCCGAAGATGGTGGGCCGGTCGGATTTAATGGTACGCACGGTGACTTCGTCGTTGTCTTTTAGCCCCCACTTTTCCGCTTCGACCGGGCTCATGTGGATGTGACGGTTGGCGATAATGGCCCCTTCGGGTAAAGTAACTGAACCTTTCGGGCCGACCAGGGTAATGGGGGCGGAGCCGGCCAGGTCCCCGGAACGGCGCACCGGCGCCGGAATGCCTAAGGTTATGGCATCGGTGCGAGAGATCTCTACCTGGGTGCGGTCACGTACCGGCCCCAGGATGCGGACGTTGGTCAGGGGGCGCAGTTTCGGGCCTACCAGGGTGACGACTTCGTTGGCGGCAAATTCTCCCGGCTGGTAGAGGTCGTTCCTTTTGGTGAGCTGGTAGCCGGGGCCGAAAAGGATGTCGATCTCCTTTTGGGCCAGGTGAACATGGCGTGCCGAGATGGCCACGGGAACACGTTTGGCTGCCGGGGTGACAGGGGCAGAAGAGCCGGCCGCGGTGGTTTTACCCCGGCGTTCCTTTAGCTCGGCCAGGACTTCCCTGGTGATTAATTCGATAAGGGCGGCTGTGGACATTGAGCGGTCACCTTGCTTTACAAAGGTTAAAGGTCAAACTACAACTTTTACAACTTTTATAGTTATGCGCTTGTTCAGGTCCGGGCCGTTGCCGCGTAAAACCTGTGGGTGTCAAGAACAACCCATCGGTTCCAAACTACTGGTGAGCTAGCAACAGGCTGTAGTGATCCAGGCCCATATTTTGGCTTAGCAGGGTGTCTTTACCCCAGCTGCTCCCACAACTTTGAATGGGGAGATGGAAGAACGATGGCATCCACTAGTTCCCCTTCTTCTTTGAGGGGAAGTGCAGCGGCGTTTACGGCGGCCTGGACAGCGCCGACGCTACCGGTCAGGATGACCACCCCTTTACCCCCCAGCCCGTAGGCCGGACGGATGTCCAGGAGTTCGACAACGGCCGCCTTGGCGGCGGTGTCGGCGGCTTTGATGGCGGCCGTGACGCTGAAAGTCTCGAGGACTCCCAGGGCACCTTTAGGGGTTGCTGCGGCTACCCCGCTCAGGGCCGGCAGGACCCCGGGATGGAGGTTACCCAGGATTAAACTATTGACGACCGTTACCCCGCCGGTAGCGACGCCATGTTCTACGGCGCTCGTTACGGCGCTGATCTCGCCGCTTATGATAATCAGGCTTTTGCCGGGGCAGGTAGTGCGTATTTTCAGGTCTACCGGCGCGGCCTTAAGACAGCTGTCGGCTACCATTAATCCCCGCGCCAGGCTCTTAAGTTCGATAAGTCCGACGGCGATACCCATCAGTCACCACCTCCATTATTGAGCCTCATTATGGGTATTATGGGTTGGCGCCTCCCTGGATGACAATGTTGCTATTGATAGCGGTAATAATGCCGTTGATGCTGGCATGGAGGTTGGCGCCCGGGGTATCGTCCTTGATACGTGCTAAAAGGTCCCCCGCTGAAACCCGGTCACCTATCTTTACTACCGGCTCCGGCGCGACCCCGGTGCTCTGCTTTAAGGGCAGGTGGACCTGGTTAACTGTGGGGTTTTCTTCCCGAAAAGTTACCGGGCGTTCGCAATACTCTCTTAAGCCGAGGCGGCTGATAAGGCGTTGAGTTGGTACCTGCCGTCCTTCCCGGAAAAGGGAAGGGGTAGTAGCTTGCCAGGGGCCGGGCCGGAAACCCTTTTGCTGCAGTTCGGCCTTTATTTTCCTGTTGACCTGCCGCGGGGAGAGGTTGAAGGGGCAGGCGTAAAGGTCGCAGAGGCCGCATTCGCTGCAAAGCAGGGCCTGGGGCAGGGTTATATCAGCCAGGCCATAGGTGACGGCGCGCATGACCCGGTGGGGTTCCAGGGGATGCCCTAAAAGGTGCCGCGGGCAGAAGTCCGTGCACTGCTGGCACTGGCAGCAGACCTTGAGGGCGAGTGTTAGCTCCCGGTTCAGATCCCGCTGGTAACCGAAAGCCAATGGGTGGTCCAGGGGCAGGACAATTATGCCCTTGGTAGTTTTGGTAACCGGCGCATTAATGCTTGTAACCTTACCCATGCAGGGGCCGCCGGCGATAAGCAGGTATTGGTCTACAGCCGGGCCGCCGGCCAGGGCCAGGAGTTCCCGGACCGGGGTGCCGACCGGTACCCTGGCAGTGATGGGCTGCCGGACGGCGCCGGTGACGGTGACGTACTTATGGGTTACAGGGTGGCCTTCCAGGGCCTGGTGGATATTGTATAAAGTCTCGACGTTTAAAACTACCGCTCCCGCCTGTAGGGGTAAACCTCCCGGCGGGATTGTTCGGCCGGTGACGCTATAGGTTAATAAGTGCTCGTCCCCCATGGGGTAGACGTCCGGCAGGAGGTGAAGCTTTAGCCCAGGGTAATTGCTTATTTCTCCTGCCAGGGCAGTATGGGTCTCCCGGTATTTTTCTTTGAGGGCTATGACCCCTGTTCGGGCGCCGGTGGCCTGAACAAGGGTGGCTAAAGTGGCCAGGAGTTCCGCCGGGTAGCGGGCCATGAGTTCCTGGTCGACTTTAAGCAAGGGTTCGCACTCGGCCCCGTTAATGATAACGGTCTGGATAGGTGTTCCGGTCTTCAGTTTAAAGGCGGTGGGAAAACCGCCCCCGCCGGCGCCGACCACGCCGGCAGATGCTATTTTATTTATGATGGCGTTTAGTTCGCTGCCAGGCATTTCCTTCAAAGCGGCATCCACTCCGCTCTCGTTCCAGATTTCATAATTAAGCTGCATTTAATTACTAGTCTACCGTCCGCAGCGCTCCGACGATAACCGTCCGCTGTTCCCGGGTGTAGGTGCGGGGGGTGCAGATGCCTTCGCCTGTGGGGCTGGCGATGGTGTGGCTGAAGTGCCCTTCGCCGCCGATGTTTAACCCGGCAGCCGAGGAAGCGTTGGCCACCAGGATGTCGGTGCGGAGCTTGCGGGCGTAAGCGGTGATGCGGCTGACGTCCTGGCTGTGGATGATGGCTGTGTGTTGGAAGCCGTGTTCTACCTGGGCGGCCAGCTCCAGAGCGGCGTCGAAGTCCGGCACCCGTACCAGGGGCAGGACCGGCAGCAGCTGTTCTTCCTGCACCAGGGGATGCTCCGGGGGACATTCCAGGAGGGCGATCCTGGTGTTTTCCGGGGCGTCGATGCCGGCTTGCTTTAGAATTACAGTGGCGTCCCGGCCGATAAGATCGGGGTGGAAGCGCTTGCCGTCGGGCAGGATGGTGCGCATGAGTTTTTCTTTATCTCCTTCGTCCCGCACGAGATAGGCGCCGTGGCTCTGCAGGTGGAAGAGGAGCTCATCGGCTATTGCTTCCACGGCGATGATGACCTTTTCGGCTATGCAGAGGACGGTGTTGTCAAAAGCAGCGCCGTCGACAATACATCTGGCGGCGTAGTCCAGGTCCTTGACGGTTTCGTCGACGACTACGGGGGGATTGCCGGGCCCGGCGGCAATGGCTTTTTTGCCGCTTCTTAAGGCGCGGTTGACTACTTCCGGCCCGCCGGTGGCGACGACCAGATCTACATCGGGATGGCTTAAGACCAGGTCCAGGTTTTCCAGGCTGACTTTATCGCCTACTACTAATAAGTCTTCCGGCCCGCCGGCTTCCTGGATGGCGGTGTTGAAAAGGCGCACCAGGTACTGGGTGGTCTTGAGCCCTTTAGGATGGGGCAGGAAGATTATGCTGTTGCCGGCGGCGACCATGCTGATGGCGTGGTTGATGACGCAGGAGCCGGGATGGGTGGCCGGCTCGATGGAGGCGATGAGGCCGAAGGGCGCCCGCTCAATCAGGATGAGGCCGTTGTCGCCGCTGATGGCTTCGGTCTTTAAGTCTTCGACGCCAGGGGTTAGACGGGCGGCATAGAGCTTCTTCTGGATCTTGTCTTCTACCCGGCCGTAGCCGGTTTCTTCGTGGGCCAGCCTGGCAATTGTTTCTACGTTGGCGATGGCCGCCCGGCGGATGGCGGCGACAATCTCGCCCCTGGTTTTGAGGCTTAACTTTACCAGTTCTTGCTGCGCTATTTTGGCAGCGCGGATAGCTGCCTTCAAGTCGCTGTATACGCCTTTGTCACCGCGGGAGGTAGTGGCCGCGGCCTGGCCGGTCCGCGCCTGGCAGGCACCGCTACACGTTGTTGCCGTAGTAGCTGTTGTCCCATTGCGGGACTGCTGCTGGATGTTTTTTAATACTTCGGCGACAATGCTGGCGATAGTGGTTTCGTCGATCATTTCTGCTCACCGCTCAGGCTGGTAATATCCTGCTGAGGTCCGTATGGGGCCGCGGGATGACGTGGACGGCGACAATCTCGCCGAGTCTCCCGGCGGCAGCGGCTCCGGCTTCGGTGGCGGCCTTGACGGCTCCGACATCACCGCTGACCATGACGGTGACCAGGCCGGAGCCGATCTTCTCCATGCCTACCAGCTCGACGCTGGCGGCTTTGAGCATGGCATCTGCCGCTTCGATGGCCGCAACCAGTCCTTTGGTTTCGATGAGCCCCAGGGCGCCGTCCTTCATGTTAATCTACCCCCTTGGCAGAGGCGTCTTTTTTCCCGGGCAGGATGCGGGCGACGTCGCTGTGGGGCCTGGGGATGACGTGGACGGCGATGACTTCCCCGAGCCGGGCGGCGGCGGCACCACCCGCTTCGGTGGCGGCCTTGACCGCACCTACTTCGCCGCTCACCATGACGGTGACAAGACCCGAACCGATCTTTTCCATGCCTACCAGCTCGACGCCGGCGGCTTTGAGCATGGCATCTGCCGCTTCGATGGCCGCGACCAGTCCTTTGGTTTCGATGAGTCCTAAGGCGCTCATGGGTTGACTCTTCCTCCTTTAATTTCTAAGGTTCTCCTGGGTTTTTACTTGGAGAGTTTCTTAGGTTAAATACCGCGCTAGTTCTTCATGGGGCCGGGCGATGATCCGGCTCGCAAAAACGGTGCTGACGTTAGCAACCTGTGCCTTTGCGGCTTCGATGGCTGCCGTGACGGCGCTGACTTCACCGCTGATTTTTAATACTACTAGGCCGCTGCCTTTGGTCGGTTCGTAGCCGAGGATGGTGACTGCAGCCGTCTTGGCGGCCGTGTCCGCGGCAGCGACGGCGGCGGCCAGGCCGCGAACTTCAATTATACCCAGGGCTTGATGGTTCATATTTTGCCTCCGAAATGGACTTGCAGTGGTTGTAATTAATTTAACTTAAGGGAAGACGGCGCTATCCTGCCCCTCCTTTACTGTTGCCTATCCCCAAGGGAAGCCAGGACGCGTCGGGTAACATTGGTGATAATCTCTTGCAGTTCTTCTTCCGTTATGCCGGTTGCGGTCGGGGCTTCGCGGGTAGAGACGCTGCAGGCGCCACAATCAACACAGCCGGGGTTGGGTGAAGTAACTCCTGACCTGGCCCGGATTTCCATAAGCTTATAGACCTGTTCCGCCGAGAGAACATTTTCATTTCCCAGCAACCTGGCGGTAAGGCTGATTTTGGCGAATAACTCCAGCGACTCCATTTTATAATAAGCATTATATACGTCCGTACCGACAGTCAGGGCTCCGTGGTTGGCAAGCAGCAGGGCATCATGGCTACCGATATATTCCTTCACCGCAGCCGGCACTTCATCAGTCGAGGGCGTCCCGTAGGCAACCAAGGGTATACTCCCCAGGTTGATAATAATTTCCGGCAGCACACAACGATCCAGGGGAATACCGGCCACGGCGAATCCGGTAGCCGTCGGCGGATGAGCATGAACCACCGCCCGTACATCCGGCCGCTGGCGGTATATTTCCAGGTGCATTTTCAATTCCGATGAAGGTTTTAACTGCCCGCTCAATTGTTCTCCCTGCATATTGACTTTAACTAGCATCTCCGGGGTCATAAAACCCTTACTGACGCCGGTAGGTGTCGCCAATACTTCTTTTTCATTCAGGCGGATGCTGATATTACCGTCATTGGAAGCCACGAAACCATGCTGGCAAATCCGCCGCCCTACTTCGCAGATATCCTGGCGTAATTGAAATTCCGAAGGCACCATGTTTGCCCCCCAGCATGTTTTCTAAATCTAAAAGATACCCCGGGGGCACTGCTACAATCATCAGTCCCCCGTTAACAGCTATATTTCCTCGTCAAATTCACCCAGATCTAGCGGATACCTGCCATATTCCCGTACCAGTTGCACCAGGTAATCATAATTCTCCGGCGGTACATTAGCAGCTACGGAATGGTCAGAAGAAATGATATAGCCCCCACCTTTGGCAGCGTTTAGTTTACGCAGGACCTCCCTCCGGATCGCATCTTTATCCCCTTCGGCTAAAACCCTGACGTCAATATTACCATTAAATGCCAGCCGGCCCTTGTACTGGCGCTTTAATTCCACCACATCCAGGCCAGCTTTAGCTTCTAGGGGGTTATAGCAGTCCACACCCGCGTCGATCAGGTCCTCGTAAATAGCACGAGCATTGCCGCAGCCGTGGTAAATGATCTTCGCCCCCATGGCGTGGAATTCAGTGCATAGCTTTTTCACTGCCGGGTAAAACATCTTCCGCCACAGTTCCGGGGAAAAGAACATGCCCTTGTCGTAAGCCACATCGCCCCAGATGTACATGCCCTTTAAATTAAACATTTCAATCTGCTTCTTACCGATGGCCAGCATATGCTCAGTCAGGCGGTCGATAAAGGCTTGGGTTTCATCGGGATAGAGCACCAGGTCCATCAAAGCTCCTTCCGTACCACGGCAGCGCCAGAGGGCTTCAAAGGGTTCGCAGACGCTACCAAAAATGAAATAGTCGTCTTTATAGCGCTCTACTGTCTCGGCAAAACTGGGCAATACGAGGTAGGTGTCACCGGTATTGATGATATCGTCCCGCTCGTCATAATAACGGCGGGGATCGAGGGGATCATCGAACTCAAACTTCTCATATTCAGCTGCTGACTTGATACCAAATTCGAGGAACATGGGCATGGGAGCTTCAACCTGTCTTTTGATAATTGAACCCCAACCGGTTTCGTAAATCATATACTCATCATTTTTTTCAATAAAACGGCTACGCATAACACGGGGGTCCATGTTAGGGCTGACTACAAGGATATCAAGGTCGTAGTAATCGTATATAAAAATGTCCTCACTATTTCTTTTTTGCCATTCTTGTAAGAAAAGGCTCCAGAAGAAATCAGTAATAGGTACCCGATCCGGTTCTTCATGGTTTAAGGCTTTAAGTACCCGTTCAGTTTTAACCTCACCTTTAGTTTTGCTCATGGTAGTAGAAACCTCCTATCCTCTTCCCTTACTATAGTCTTGTTAATCAATACTTCCCGTACAGGGGCCCAAAGTTACGACAGGCCCTATAATCCGCACCTTCCAGGTCTTCTGTTCCAAAGGCACTCCAGGCACTTGGCCGGAAGATTCTTTCCGGCGGAACATTGTGCATGCACACAGGTATTCTCAAAATGGAGGCAAGGGTTATTAAATCTGCCCCGATGTGGCCATAACTGAAGGCGCCATGATTGGCTCCCCAGTTATTCATCACCGAGTAAACATCGGTAAAGGCACCCTTACCTGTCAGCCTTGGGGCGAACCATGTCGTCGGCCAGCTGGGATCAGTCCTGTCGTCCAGGACCCTGTGTATATCTTCCGGTAATTCTACTGTATAGCCCTCCGCTATCTGCAGTACGGGTCCTAGCCCCTTAATAATATTTACCCGCGAAAGGGTTATGGGCATCCCCCCCTTAGTAACGAATTTTGAGGAGAAGCCGCCACCCCGGAAATACTCGCGGACAGCGGGCCACCAGGTGGTTGCCTCCAGGCAGGCTTTTACATCTTCTGGTGCTATCTCCCAGAAGGGTTTCATGGCCGGCCGCCCATCTTTAAGCATTCTCCCCGAGCCATCCAGGGCCGCAGCACCGGAGTTGATAAGGTGGATAATACCCCCCGCGGCAATCCCTTCCAGTTCTTTGCCGGTTACTCTCTTGACGGCAGCCGGGCTCCAAAAGGTTCTAACATCGGCAAAAACCTGGGCGGTATTAGTCAACAAATAGCCAAACAGCATGGCCACACCATTGAGGCTATCGTTTTCCGTGGCCATAATATAAGGTCGCCTGATGCCGTTCCAGTCAAAGGAGGAATTTAAAATGGCTTCCATGAAATCGCCGTTGGGGAAATGGTCGGTCCACTGCCGCTGCCCCTGGAAGCCGGCAGCCAGGGCATTATGGCCTTCGGCTTCTTCTTTATATCCCATGTCGGCCAGCCTGGGATTGCCAACCATTAGATCCCGGCATATTAAGGCCATCTTAACAGAAGTACTCCATTCATTATCCTTTTGTTCCCAGCCGGCCTGCTTGTCAGGTGGGTTGCGATCTGCACCTTCTTTACAGTTCTCCTTCACCCATTGCATCGCCCTGGCATACTCTTCCTGGTCGTAAATTACCTCTTCAATCCTCCGAGTTATTTCCGACATATCGACGTATTCACATCTCATCCCGAGATAACTCTCAAAAAAATGAGGATCGACTATAGATCCGGCAATGCCCATGGATACATTGCCGATTGATAGGTAGGATTTGCCCCGCATCAAAGCGACCGCCATGCCGGCCCTGGCAAACTGCAGGATTTTTTGCGCGACATCATCGGGAATTTTTTCATCGCCGGCATCCTGGACATCGCGTCCATAGATGCCAAAAGCCGGCAGCCCCTTCTGGTTATGCCCTGCCAAGGCAGCCGCAAGATAGACGGCCCCCGGACGCTCCGTCCCATTAAATCCCCAGATCGCTTTTGGCATAAAAGGATCCATATCGATAGTTTCGGAGCCGTAACACCAACAAGGAGTTACGCTTATCGTCAGGCCGACGCCTTCGCGGGCAAACTTCTCCGCGCAGCGTGCTGCTTCGGCCACGCCGCCGATGGTGGTATCGGCGATGACACACTCCACCGGCGCACCATTGGGATACCTTAAATTGGCCTCCAGGAGCTTCTTTACTCTTCTGGCCATGCCCATGGTAGTATTTTCCAGAGATTCCCGCACCCCGTTACGTCGCCCATCAATGATAGGCCGGATACCGATTTTAGGTAATCTTGCATTCAAAAATAGGGTATCTTTCATTTGCTTCACCTTCATCCCCAATTTTTATGATGAAATAAGCTGCGGATATATCTCTGCGGTAACAGGTAGGGTGACTTTTAGATTAATCCTGATGGAATACTTCCTCCATAACCGCCCACCATTCCCCTTCCCCCCGTGTCTCGAGTGGTTCTTGACAGGGTTTACATACCTCCCACCATTTCTGGGTGGTAGGATCGGCCGCCATTTTGGCCATGTCGGCCTCGTAGTCCTCGCCAATATATTCATAGTAACTAAATAGATACCCATCTTTATAGAAAATGCTATAATTCCTTATGTTGCACTCGGTAATCATCCTGGCCACCCCTGGCCATATGGCTGCGTGCAGCTTTTTATATTCCTCCAGTTTTTCAGGCTTAACCTTAATGACCATGCCATAGCGTTTCATCTTTATCCTCCCTCCCATAATTTGCTATCATTAATAGACACATTCCCTTGCTGCTTCGCCATAGGCAAGAAGGTTTTCCTTAGGCGCGTCGAAGAAGTGGTCGGCAGGCATCATAATGTACCCACCGCCTTTGCCGTAAATCTCAAAAAGCCTGTGAACTTCTTGCTTGACCTGCTCCGGCGTCCCGTTGGTTAGGATGTTATACTGGTCCAGGCCACCTATAAGGGCCACTTTGCCATGCATGGCTTCATACAGCTCGGGGCCCTCAATATTGCCTCCCACACCTTTGGGTGCCAGGGTTTCCGAACAGTCGGTATTGGTGGCAATGATAAGATCAAAGAGGCCTAGCATACCGCCACAAGTGTGGTATGAGGCTATATGCCCAACGTCGTGAAGAGCATCGTGAATCTTCCTGTCATAGGGCAGGCAGAATTCCTCGAACATCTTGGGTGAAATGACCGTAGAAGAAGAAGCGCCACCGCCGGTTTCTATAAGATCGAATTTGGCCCCACGCAGTGATTCGTATATAAATTGCAGTTTCTTTTCCAGGAGGATATGCAAAAACTCATGTACCCATGCTGGATCATCCATGGCTGCATAGATCATTGGCGCCGTGTCATATAGCACGCAGGCGTGCTGCCAGCATCCGGCCTGGTCACCCCAGACAAATCCTTTCAAAATCCCCTTATCGCCAATACGGTCGTACTCTTTCTGGATAGCCTTTTTATCTAACTTGGGAACAGGCATATATTTTAGGAGATAAATATCCTCCGGCTTTTTAATCATAAATTCTGTAATCCATACCGTATAGCGATTGCCTTCGGTCTTATACGTCAGGGTTCCTTTGGGTGTGTGGATAGTATGGTGGACAATCATCCGGTCGAGATCGTCGTTGATGATCTCTACTTCGTCGTACCACTCATCTGAATACTTTTTAGACTCCACTTTACCCGGCACCCAGAACTGCCCCATGTCTTCAAAATACTGGATGACGGCGTCCAGGCCACACTCCTGGAAGGCTTCTAGAGCATCAATACCACCCATATACCTTTCCAGATGATAGGGCTGCCACTGGTGTACCGTCGCCGGCAAGCGGTCGGGCACTCCTTTGGCCAGGGCGGTAAGCAATCTTTCCCTGGAAGTCATTTGCGCCATTTCTTATATCACCCTTATTGCTTCAGGATTGAATGATAATCGTCTTTTATGGCAGGGGAGTTATAGCATTTAGGGCTATAACTCCCCTGGGCTATTTCTTTGGACTACCACTGGGCCGGCATAAACTTGTCGACATCGTCTTTGGTAATGATATGCATGGGCAGGTAGCGGACCGGTTCTACGTCGTGGCCATTAAACCAGTCTGCTGCCGCTTTAACGGCCGCAGCGCCGTCACCTTCAGCCGTCTGGTAGGTGATGGCTTGCAGCTTGCCTTCTTTCACCAAATCCATGCCTACTTTGCTGTTGCCTGCGGCGACAAGAATGATATCCTGTCTATTGGCGTTCTTAATAGCCTCCACCGCGCCAATGGCCTGGGCGGAATCGTCCGACAGGATAATGCCTTTTAACTTGTTACCAAACCTAGTAAGCCAGTCCGATACAACCTGCATCGTTTTTTCCGCTTCGAAGCCTGGCGCCTGCTTATCCAGGAGCTCCATCTTGGGGGCAATCTTCTTTAACTCGGTTATCGGGGCATATGTCCTGGCAAAGAAGGGAGAGCCGCCCGGGTTATGCTGAATAATTGCATAACCACCTTCATAGTGCATCAACTCTGCAAATTTTCGAGCAAGCATCCTGAACTGCCCCCAATCGTCCGGTCCGGTCCAGGCAATAACATATTTCATGGCTTCGCTTTCAGGATGAGTATTGCTGGCGATAACTGGTATGCCAGCCTGGTTGATCTTGCGGAAAAGCTGCACTGACATCTTGGCATCCACCGGGATCATCAGGATCATATCTGGCCGGGCGCCGATTGCTTGGTCCACCATCTGGGCCTGGACATCCGGGTTCCAGTTAGGCGACATGACCTTTAATTCCATTCCATAAGCATCAGCGACCTTCTTTGCTCCGCGGATGTAAGCTGTTGTCCAGGGATGATCGCCGTGTACGATGAGAATAACCTTTTTCCCTTTGGCGCCATCTTTAGGCGACTGGGGAATATTGACTTTGGTTACTCCCCAGCCCGAATACTCCATATCATACCAGTGCATGGCATCATCTTCTGGCAGCTTGCTGGGGTCGGCCGGCCGTGGCGGCACCTCTTTTTTCTCCAGGGGTGGAAGTAGAGGCTGGCCGTCATCCGACTTTAATTGGGCCACTTTCCCTTCTGCTTTAATGGATTCCTCTAAATTGGAACTCTTTTTCTCTCCTTGGCCTGTCTGGCTACCTGGCGAAGGCTGGGTTTGTTTGCCGCCGCAACCAAATAGTAATAGTAATAACGCCGCCATTAAAACTACCAGCAATACGCCTGTGATTTTCTTGCCCATATAACAACCTCCTTGCCTTGTTTGCTAGCTTTTTCCTGTCGTCTACCAAATAAATTACCATGCGCCTAACGGTAACCCCTTTCTCATGAACCTTTACTTCCCTCTTGCAGCATTCTCACCTCCTTCAATAATTCCGGCCTTTGCCCCTTCACCTTATCGGCTCGGTAAAGGGCATAAGCTTCATACAGCACCACCATGGCCAACACCAGGCCGCTGGCTAAGATCTGTATTTCATAGCCTGCGCCCAGGTTGGTAAGACCGTTGTAAAGGATAGTCAGGGTTAAAACCGCCACCGCGCTGCCCAGGATACTACCTTTGCCGCCGGCCATAGAGGTACCACCGATAATAGTTGCCGCTACAACGATCATCAGGGAACTGGTGCCGATGGTGGGCGTGGCCGAACTAAGGCTCATGGCAAACAGCGCTCCCCCAAGGGCGGCAGTTATACCTGATAGTATAAAGGCAACAATAACATACCCTTCCGTGTTAAGCCCCGCCAGCCAAGCTGTTTCTCTGTTGGCTCCTACCATATAAAAGCCCCTGCCGTACCTGGTACGGGCGAGAAGAACCTGAAACAGGAGCACCAAAACAATTGTAATCAGAACCCGTGGCGGTAAAAATGGAATAATCGGTGTTTCCAGCCAGTCGGCCACGGTGAAATCAGTGGCGTTTAAGGCATAACCTTTACCGTATAAAAAGATAATCCCTTGGACCGTGGTCATGGTCCCTAGTGTAACTATAAAAGAGTCGATCTTTGCCCGCGCCACCAGGAATCCGTTAGCCAGGCCCACCAGCGCCCCGGCCAGCACCGCAATCAGGAGACTCCAACCCCAACCCAGGGCTGGTTGAAACCCGATTACAAACATAGCCCCTAAAGTAAGAGTAGTACCGATTGATAGGTCGAGTTCCTTGCAGATCATGACGATGGTAAACCCGATGGCCACCATAACATTTAAGCTCATTCCCTTCAGGATGTTGGTAAGGTTATAGACTGTTAGGAAATTGGGTACGAATATGGCCATTGCTATGAATACCAGACTGCAGAGGAAATAGATTCTATAATTATTAATTACCTGGAAAAATTTTTTGTTCATCTTATCCATCAGCCTTCCCTAATTTTCGCAGTGAATAGGTATTAAACCAGACGACTAGGATAAACACCAGACCCTGGACAATTGTCTGGGAAAAGGTCCCCACACCCAGGAGGGTCAGGATATTATTCAAGAGGCCGATAACCACAACCCCTCCAAGGACACCGATCATGTTACCTTTGCCACCTGCCAAGCTCACCCCGCCAAGGACGATGGCTGTTACGGCCCGGAAGTCATAGCCGACACCGTTATAATATGCCCCTATTTTTACCAGCGAAGTTAAAAGGATACCCCCAATAGAAGCGGCTAGGGCGGATAATATAAAGGCCAGCCCTACCATCCCCGTTACGTTTACTCCCGTCATTCTCGCCACTTCGTAGGAAGAACCAATGAGTTTTAGTTGCACGCCAAACTTTGTTTTGGTGAGCAATAGTTGTCCGATGATTACCATTACCAGGAATACGACAACTGTAATGGGTACCGCCCCTCCTATATTAATTCTGGCCAGGTTCACAAAAGCAGTCGCCAGCTTTTCGCCCGCCTTTAAGTCCGGATAAATCTGTTCACCCCGATAAAGCCATCTCACTACGCCATTGATCACAAAGGCAACCGCCAAGGTCCAGATAATCGGGTTGGCTCTAAGTTTACCAACAACAAAGGCGTTTATCAGGCCTACCATAAGACCCGTCACCAGGCCCGAGGCTAAACTAACAACAAGGCCGTAACGCAACATGTCAACAGCGACCATTCCCGAAAGGGCAATAATACCTGGTACCGACATGTCAGCAAAATGCCCGCTGTAGGTTACAAAAGTGACACCGACGGCAACGATGCCCAGTAAAGCTACAGCATGGACAACATTCGCTAGATTGTCAATGGTTAAAAACTTGTTGGAAATTAAGGTTCCCAGGATAAGAAGTACAAGGATCATGATATAGACACCGAACTTCTCGATCCAGCCTGCCGTTTTTGTACGCCGTTTATTCAGCTCTATTCTTTCACTTTTAACTAGCATGAGCTATTTCTCCTTCACTATTTATAGCTAACAACACCGCTTCTTCCGTACAGGCCTTTCCGGGTATTTCTCCCAGCAAATGTCCCTTGCGCATTATTAATACCCGGTCAGAAAGCCGCACTAGTTCTGGTATGTCAGACGAGATAAGAATGACGGCCACACCCTGGGCGGCCAGTTTTTCGATGGCCGTGTGAATGGTGACTTTGGCGCCTATGTCCACACCCCGCGTAGGTTCATCAAGGATCAACACTCGGGGTCCGGTGGCCAGCCACTTGCCCAGCAAAACCTTTTGTTGATTTCCCCCCGATAGATTACCTACGATTCTGGAGGGGTCCGGTGGTGAAATGTGTAGGTCGTCTATTAATTTTTTAACTATACCCGTTCCTATTTGTTTCTGGTAGATAAAACCTTTGCAGTGTCGGGGAATCAAAGGCGCTAACAGATTTTCCTCTACGGTGAGGCGCAAGGCAAGCCCCTGGGTTTTACGGTCTTCAGTCAGATAAGCGATACCGTACTGGAGTGCCTGGGCCATATTTTTGACTTTAATCTTCCTGCCTGCAAGGATAATTTCTCCTGCATCTACAGGGTCCACTCCACTGATGGCTCGGCCCAGTTCGCTGCGCCCCGCCCCCGCCAGCCCGGCAATTCCCAGAATCTCCCCTGCTCTAACACAGAAGGATATGTGGTGGAAAAACCCATACCGACTTAAGTTTTTAACCTCCAGGACTACCTCGCCGAGTATCCTGTCCGCAGCGTTATTCACTTGACTGATAGACCGCCCAACCATCATTTCGATTAATTCTTCCTGTGTAACGTCCGTTATATTCAGGGTCCCTACTTTCCGGCCATCACGCATTACACTTACTCGATCTGCCACCTGGAAAATTTCAGTTAAATGATGGCTGATGTAAACGATGGCCAGCCCCTGTTGCTTCAATTTGCCAATTATTTTAAACAGCCGTTCTACCTCTTCGCGCGACAGGGCGGAAGTCGGCTCATCCATAACTAGGATGCGGGGGTTGTTGCCCAGAGCTTTGGCAATCTCCACTAGCTGGGCTTCATGTTGGCTGATTTCTTCTACCGGAGTAAAGGGGTCGAGATAATCCAGTTCTACGCTTTTCAGGCATGCTTTTGTTTCCTCTATTAAGGCCTTTTTATCAAGAAACCACTTGTTTCTTACCGGCAGCCTACCGACCAGCACATTTTCAGCAATAGTAAGTGGCCTGGCCAGGCTTAATTCCTGGTAGATCATGGCTATGCCATTAGCTTTGGCAATAGCCGGGGAATATAGTTTTACCTCCTTTCCATCAATGTAGATTTGCCCTGTATAGTCATTGAAGGAGCCGGCCAGCATTTTCATTAAGGTTGATTTACCTGCGCCATTTTCACCCACCAGGGCATGGACTTCGCCGGGATAAACTTCAAAATCGACGTTGTCCACGGCCATGGTGCCAGGAAATTTCTTGCTAACCTTTTTCATTTGCAATGCCGGAATTAAATCCATTCGTACTTCACCTTCCTGAGCTATATTTTCTGGCTTCATCATACATGGCCACAATATTGCGCGCTGGCACTTCAGGTAACAGGTAATCGTGGGAAGCTGCCACGATATATCTGCCATCGCTGCCCAGGATATCGATGATGCGCCTTGTTTCGGCCCGCACCTGTGCTTCCGTCCCGTTTAATAAAATTTCATTTTCATCAATACCGCCGAAAAAGGCAATGTGTTTGCCATATTCTCTCTTCAGCACCAATGGATCCATATGCTGGCAACTTACCTGGATGGGATTAATGACGTCTAAGCCAATATCTATCAAATCCGGTAAGATTTCATGGATATCCCCGCAGGAATGTAGACCCGCTACCGCTCCGTTTTCATGGGCCTGTTCTATCAGTTTGGCAACGTAGGGTTTGTAAAACTTGCGCCACATTTCGGGGGACATCAATAAAGCGCGCATGGAGCCAAAATCATTACCAAAGAAGTAGAAATCAATGACACCCGGGTTGGCCTCGTAAGTTCTCCGGTTGAGTTCATAATAAAACTCAAAGCATTTTCTGATAATGGCTTCGACCACCCCAGGATTTACATACATATTGACAAAGAATTGTTCCATGCCCATAAGTTCTGTAGAATCATGAAAAAACGGAGCCCATGTTGCGCCGATAAGGCAATACCCTCTAGCATCCTCCAGTTCCTCCTTGGTGATGACTACATCCCACTCATCGGGATCAGGGAATTTGTATTTTTCAACATCCTGTATTGTCTGCGCTTCTTCCAGAGGATGGTTAAGGGCCTGGCCATAGTGCAAACCGCCTCTTCTAATTCCCCATTCATTCTCTACAGTTCCATCCTCATATTTTTTAAATGGCACTCCGATATATTTAGGCCTAATGGTTTTAAAGTCCATACCCAAAATATCATACAGTGCCTCTTTCTCCGACTTTGCTCCAAGGAACTCCATTATATTGTGGGTCGTTTCGGGTGCTCCCCCATACCACATGGGTAGCCGATCTGTTTTATTTCCTTTAATCGCGGCCAGCGCCCGTTCTTTGGAAGTCATTATGTCTCTCCTCCCAGGCTTTTTACTCATATAACTTCCAGATTTTTTGTCTTCCGGAAAGGGCTGGTAGAGTCACGAATAACCAATTCAGGTTTTAAACGATACATCTGTGGAAAACCAGTATTATCCCCTCCAATTCTCTTATAAATTAACTCTGCCGCCTTTTCGCCCATTTCCTGCATGGGTTGCACCACAGCTGTTAATGGCGGATTAGCCAGCCGGGTTAATTCCATATCGTCAAATCCTACCAGGGCCAGATCACGGGGTACTTTAATACCCATTTCATTAACAGCAAGCATGGCGCCAATGGTCATATAATAATTGGCGACAAAAACAGCCGGCGGCGGATCTGGCAGGCCCATTAATTCTTTCATAAGAATATAACCGCTTTCCGTGGAAAAGTCCCCTGTGCGAATTAATCCTTCTTCCACCGACAGGTTGTAGTCTTCAAATACTCGCAAGAAGCCACGATACCTTTCTTCTCCCGTAGTTACCTCCAGGCGGCCGTTAATGAGGCCGATGCGCCGGTAGCCCAGGGTTATCAGGTGCTCTACCGCTTGGTAAGCGCCATTAACATTATCTACCAGCACACAATCAACCTGCATGTCTTTAACCATCCGGTCAACGAGTACTACAGGCGTTCCTTGTTGCTGGATTTCTCTTAAATGCGATGCAGTATCGCCGGTGGGGACAACTAGTAATCCATCGACCTTTTTTTCCACCAGCATTCTTACCCGTTCCTTTTCCCTGGCGGGATTCTCGTTGCTATTGCAAACGATAAGGCTGTAACTGTAACTATTCAAGATATCTTCAACAACTTCGGCCACCTGCATGAAGAAAGGGCCGAAGTCGGGAACTACAAAGCCGATAGTTTGGGTTTTCTGGGTTTTGAGGCTCCTGGCGATATGATTGGGACGGTAGCCTAAAGCTTTTATGGCAGCCAGTACTTTCTTCTCTGTCGCTTCTTTCACCTTCTCACCGTTAAGAACCCTGGATACAGTAGCGGTAGAAACACCGGCCCGGGCGGCCACATCTTTAATGGTCGGCATTACCACGTTTCCTTCCTTTTATTTAAACGTTACCACTAAAAAACATGATTTTATGTAATCGTTTACTTCTGTTTAGATAATATTCGCCATTTATTTTTAGATTCCTCCTGACAGATAAAATTTTTTATGTGAAATTTTCTTTTAAACTGATGCAGAAGAACCCAAAAAGCAGCTCCTTTCTATTAACATATTGACAATTATCATCTTCACCGCCTCACGCCCACCCTTCCTTAACCTTTTCCCAATCCTTCTCCGGGTAATTTCTTTTGATTTGTCTGCTTTTATTATATTAATACTACTAGTCAGTTATGTTATCGTTTACATATTTAATCTCCTATCTTTTTTATACGACAAAAAAACACTCCCGGAACAAAGTGGGAGTGTTATAGAAAACCGCCAAAAAACGCCAGCTGATCGGAGACAGGCAGGCCGGATAAGGCACCGTGTTTCTCCAGGGCTTCGATGACCGTTTTGCTCACCCGGCTGCGGCGCTGGAGGTCCTCAAGGGAGGTAAAGGGCCGTTCCTGGCGGGCGCGGACGATGGCCTCGGCCGCCGCCTGGCCTACCCCGGGCAGGGCCGCCAGGGGCGGTAACAGCCTGCCCTTGCCCACCTGAAAACGATCGGCAGCAGACCTTTGCAAATCAATGCGCTCCATGGTAATGCCCCGGCAATACATTTCCCGGGCTACTTCCAGGATGGTCAGGATGTTCTTCTCCCGGGCTGTAGCCTCGTTGCCCTTCTTCTCCAGGGTTGCGATTTCCTCCTGGATACGGGGCAGGCCGGCAACGACAATATCGGCGTCGAATTCATCGGCGCGGATGCTGAAAAAGGAAGCGTAGAAGGCCTCCGGGTAATAGACTTTAAAGTAGGCGATGCGGAAGGCCATGGTTACGTAGGCCACGGCATGGGCCTTGGGGAAGAGATAGCTGATTTTTTTGCAGGACTGGATGAACCATTCGGGTACTCCTGCCGCCCGGATGGCCTCTTCATACTCTTTTTTGACGCCCTTGCCTTTACGCACATCCTCCATGGTCCGGAAGGCGATATCGGCCACCACGCCGTGCTGCATGAGGTAGTTCATGATATCATCCCGGGTGGAAATGGCCTCACTGAGTTTCGCCGTGCCGCTTTTAATTAAATCCTGGGCGTTGTTTAACCACACATCGGTCCCGTGGGAGAAGCCGCTGATGCGCACCAGCTCGGCAAAGGTCCGGGGCCTGGTTTCCTCAAGCATCTGGCGGACAAAACGGGTGCCAAACTCGGGAATCCCCAGGGTACCGACCTGGGAACCGATGTCTTCCGGCCTGACCCCTAGCGCTTCGACGCCGGCAAAAAGGGACATGGTCCGTGGTTCATCCAGGGGGATCTCCCGGGCGTTGACGCCGGTGAGGTCCTCCAGCATTTTGATCACCGTAGGGTCATCGTGGCCCAGGAGGTCCAGCTTCACCAGGCGGTGGCTGATGGCTTCATAGTCAAAATGGGTGGTGATGGTATTGCTGCCGGTGTCGTCGGCCGGGCGCTGCAAGGGCGTAAAGAGGTGGATATCCACCCGCCGGGGGACGACCATCAGCCCCCCGGGGTGCTGGCCCGTGGTCCTCTTGACGCCGGTAATCCCCTTGACCAGGCGGTTGATTTCCGCCTGGCGGGCCTTGAGGCCCCGCTCCTCCAGGTATTTATGGACAAAACCGAAGGCCGTGCGCTCGGCCAGGGTGGCTATGGTGCCGGCCCGGAATACATGGTCTTTGCCGAAGATCTCTTCGGCGTACTGGTGCGCCCGGGGCTGGTATTCCCCGGAAAAGTTGAGGTCGATGTCCGGTACCTTGTCGCCTTTGAAGCCCAGGAAGACTTCAAAGGGGATGTCGTGGCCGTCTTTTAATAATCTGGTCCCACAGCGGGGACAATCTTTCGCCGGCAGGTCGGCGCCGCAGTTGACGCTGCCGTCGGTAATAAACTCGCTGTAGCGGCAGGCGGGGCAGCGGTAATGGGGCGGCAGGGGGTTTACTTCCGTAATCCCGGCCAGGGTGGCCACCAGGGAAGAGCCCACCGAACCCCGCGAGCCTACCAGGTAGCCGTCTTCGTTGGATTTTAATACCAGCTTGTGGGCGATTAGGTACAGCACGGCAAAGCCGTGGCCGATAATGGATTTCATTTCCTTGTCCAGGCGGGCCTGGACAAGTTCCGGGAGGGGGTCGCCGTACCAGTCATGGGCCCGGGTGGTGACGATCCGGGTTAACTCTTCTTCGGCGCCAGGGATCTCCGGCGGGTAAAACTCGTCGGGGATAGGCTTTAACTCTTCTATCTGGTCGGCAATGAGCCGGGGATTGGTGACTACCACCTGGCGGGCCGTTGCGGCATCCAGATAACTGAATTCCGCCAGCATTTCTTCCGTCGTCCGGTAGTAGAGGGGGGCCTGGACCTCGTCGGCATAACCCTGCCCGGCCTGGAGGATCTGGCGGTAGATGGCATCCTCCGGGTTTAAAAAGTGAACGTCACCGGTAGCCACCACCGGTTTGTGAAGTTTTTGGCCCAGGGCGATAATTTGCCGGTTCATGTCCATCAGGGCCTGGCGGTCGGCAAGTTTACCTTCCCGGATTAAAAAATCGTTGTTGGCCAGGGGCTGAATCTCCAGGAAATCATAAAAGGAGGCAATCTCCTCCAGGCGTTCGGCGCTTGCCCCGGCCAGGTAATGCCTGATTAATTCCCCGGCCTCACAGGCCGTACCTAAAAGGAGCCCCTCACGGTACTGCTGGATTAAACGGCGCGGCAACCTGGGTTTGCGGTAAAAATAATCCAGATGGGCCCGGGAAACCAGGCGGTATAGATTTTCTAACCCCTGCTTGTTTTTCACCAGCATGATGATATGATAAGTCTGCTGGCGGTCGGGGGGCTGGTCGTCCTCATCAAAGAGGTAGCCTTCCAGGCCGTAGATGATTTTTACGCCGTATTTACTCCCGGCCTCGGCGGCGGCCGGGAAGGCCTGCAGGACGCCATGGTCGGTGATGGCTATCGCTCCATGGCCCCATCTGGCCGCCTGTTTTACCGCCGCCGCTACCTCGGTTACGCCGTCCATGGCGCTCATCTTGGTATGGAGGTGCAGCTCCACCCTTTTTTCTGGCGCCGTATCCCGGCGCTCGGGGCGTTCCCCCCGGGCGATGGCGTCGGCAATTATCACCACTTCCTGGCTGTAACGGTCGTACTGGACCGGTCCTTGCACCTGCACCCATTCTCCATCTGCCAGGCCGTTCTCCACCAGGGGACCGGCGTCGGCAAAAGCTTTGACGCTGATGGAGTCGGTATAATCGGTGAGATTAAAACTTACCAGCCAGCGCCCGGATTTCAGCTGCCGCGCCGTAAAATCCAGGACTTCCCCCTGGACGGCAACCTGCTTTTCCTCCTCCTGGATTTCCTTCAAGGGCAGTAAAGGAGCCGTAATCTTTTTCCCCAGGAGGAAGCCATTGTCCATATTTTGCTGGCTGTTCCCTTTTTTCTCCTGGCCGTCCTTTTTAGCCTGGCCTTCTTTCTTTCCCTGGGTGGCTGCTTTTTCCCTGACCCGGACCAGCTGCTGCTCCTGAAGTTGCCGGGAAGCGGCCGCCAGTTCTTTCTGGTAGTCCCGGTCGGTGACCAGTTCCACCTGCACCTGGTAGCCATACTGCTGCAAGACTTCCTGCAAAACCCTGTCACCCCGGCAAGACCTTAAAGCCTCCATGGCCAGGGGTACCGGTAGAACCAGCTGCAAGACCTCATTAGCGGGTTCCAGCCGCGCCCCGGCCAGCCAGGCCGAGGTACCATTACCCAGCCGCCGGGCCACCTCCTCCAGGATGGCGGCCTTCTGTTCCCGGCAGAAGGTTGCCAGGTCGGTAGGGGGTGAAGGCTTCAAGACTTTAAATATAAATTCAAAGCCGGGAAACTGCCGCGCCAGGAACTGCCGGTAGGCTTCAATGTCCTCCGGTCCCAGGGTGCAGGGAGGGCAGAGGGAAAGGTAGCACCTGCCGCTCTTGCGATCAACTACAACTTTACGCACGGCCCCCTGCCGGAGTAATTCCTGCCACAGGTTTTCCCTGCCATCCATGGCCATCAACCCTTACCCCAATCGTTACCGGTACTTTTCCATCTCCCGGGCCAGCATCTCCCTTACCCGGGGTACCAGGCCTTCCCGGGGCAGGGCTGCTTCCTGCCCTTCATGCCGCCATTTAACATCCACCGTACCCTGGGTCAGGGTTTTCTTGCCTATGGTCAAGCGCAGGGGATACCCTATAAGATCAGCTTCGACAAATTTCATGCCGGCCCGTTCGTCACGATCGTCAAATACCACCTCCACCCCGGCAGCCAACAGCTCCTGGTAGAGGCCTTCGGCCACTTCCCGCTGGCCGCTGTCCTTTAAAGAGGCGGGAATAATGACCACTTCATAGGGAGCAACGCTCAAAGGCCAGATAATGCCGTGCTCATCATGGTGCTGCTCGACGACGGCGGCCATGGTGCGGCTGACGCCGATGCCGTAACAGCCCATGACAATGGGATGCTCCTGGCCCTGCTCGTCGGTATAGGTGGCGCCCAGGGGCTGGCTGTACTTGGTACCCAGCTGGAACACCTGCCCGACTTCTATCCCGCGGGCCTGGCTTAAGGGAGCGCCGCACTGGGGACAGGGTTCTCCCGCCTCCACCTGGCGGAGGTCGGCAAAGGCATCCGCTTTAAAATCGCGGCCGGGGTTGACGCCCGTCAGATGGTAGCCTTCCCGGTTGGCGCCGGCTACAGCGTTGACCAGGTAAGGAATCTCCAGGTCGGCGTAAATGGGCACACCACTTAAGCCCACCGGCCCAACATAGCCTACCGGCGCGCCGCTTACAGCCATCACCCTCTCCGGGCCGGCCAGGACCAGGTGCCGGCAGCCCAGGTAATTCTGGAGCTTTACTTCATTGAGTTCCCGGTCACCCCGGACCAGAGCGGCAACCAGCTGCCCATCGGCCTCATAAAAAATGGTTTTAATCAGCCTGTCCGGGGTGATCCCCAGGAAGGTGCTAACTTCGGCCACCGTTTTCTGCCCGGGGGTAGCCACTTCTTTAAGGGGCAGCGGTGTTTCCGCTACCGGTTTGGGCAGCGCCCTGGCCGCGGCAATTTCGACGTTGGCCGCATAGTCGCACTTCTGGCAGTATACCAGCAGCGCCTCCCCAGTAGACGCCAGGGCCATGAATTCATGGCTGTAGTTGCCGCCAATAGCGCCGGTGTCAGCCTGGACCGGCCGGAAATCAAGGCCGCAGCGGCGAAAAACATTGCTGTAGGCCTGGTACATTTTGGCATAACTCTGATTCAACCCTTCCTGGTCCCGGTCAAAGGAGTAGAGGTCCTTCATGATAAATTCCCGCCCCCTGAGGAGCCCGAAACGGGGCCGCCGTTCGTCGCGGTATTTATTTTGAATCTGGTACAGGAGCAGGGGTAATTGTTTATAAGAGTTAACCTCGCTCCGTACCAGGGCGGTGATAATCTCCTCGTGGGTGGGACCCAGGCAAAACTGGCGCTGGTGCCGGTCCCGGAGGCGGAACATTTCCTCCCCGTAAACCTCCCAGCGGCCGCTCTCCTGCCAGAGTTCGGCCGGCTGGATAATGGGCAGGACAACCTCCTGGCCGCCGGCCCGGTCCATTTCCTCCCGGATGATCCGCTCCAGCTTGGTTAGTACCCGCCGTCCCAGGGGTAAATAGGTATAGATCCCGGCTGCTGCCTTGCGTATGAAGCCAGCCCGCAGTAACAGCTGGTGGCTGGCGTTCTCGGCCTCGGCCGGCGTTTCCCTTAAAGTTGGTGCCAATAATTCACTCGTTCGCATTCTCTTCCTCCTCTTCCTCTGCTACCAGGCGCCTGACTTCTTCAATAAGGGCCCGGGCCATATCCTCTTCCTTGACCTTGCGGACGGGACGACCGTGGCGAAAAAGAAGGCCGAACCCAGGGCCACCAGCAATACCGACATCGGCCTGGCGGGCCTCGCCGGGGCCGTTGACGGCACAACCCATAACGGCTACCTTCAGGGGCCTGGCCACATCCTGAAGGTCTTGCTGCACCCGGGCTACCACCCCTTCAACATCTACCTGGCAGCGGCCGCAGGTGGGGCAGGAAATCAGCTCTATGCCCCGCTGGCGCAACCCCAGGGAACGTAAGATGGCAAAACCGGCCACAACCTCCTGCACCGGGTCACCGGTCAATGATACCCGGATGGTATCGCCTATCCCTTCATTCAGTAAAATGCCAATCCCCACCGCCGATTTGACGGCCCCTTCCAGGCCCCGGCCGGCTTCCGTTACCCCCAGGTGCAGGGGGTAGTCAACCTGTCCGGCCAGCTGGCGGTAGGCCTCCAGCATTAAGGGTACTTCAGCAGCTTTCAAGGAAATTTTTATGTCATAGAAATCCAGGTCTTCCAGCAGGCGAATATGTTTCATGGCACTGGCAACCATAGCCGCGGCCGTTACCCCGCCATGGGCGGCCATGGCCTCCTTTTCCAGGGAGCCGGCATTGACGCCGATGCGGATGGGAACCCGCCGGGCGGACGCTTCCTTTACTACAGCCTTCACCCGTCCGGGCCCGCCGATATTCCCCGGATTCAAGCGCAGGCCGTCAACCCCGGCTTCCAGGGCGGCCAGGGCCAGGCGGTAGTCAAAATGAATATCGGCGATGATGGGGATATCCACCTGGGCTTTGATCCTGGCCAGGGCTGCTGCCGCTTCTTGATCCGGTACGGCCAGGCGGACTATTTCGCAGCCGGCCCGGGCCAGCCTCTGGATCTGGGCTACAGTAGCGGCGATATCCCGGGTATCGGTATTGGTCATGGACTGAACGGAAATGGGCGCCCCCCCGCCCACGGCCACCTTACCCACCCGGATCTGCCGCGTTGGCCGGCGCGTAATACTCATTCAGGTCACCTCAGCTAAAGATGCGAATTATATCATGGTAAGTTATTAGAATAAGCAGGCCCATGAGGAGGGCAAAGCCAATCAGGTGGATTAGATTTTCTTTTTCCGGGTTGATGGGCCGGCCCCGCACCGCCTCCAGGCTTAAGAATACCAGCCGGCTGCCATCCAGAGCGGGAATGGGCAGCAAGTTGATGAGCCCCAGGTCCAGGCTTAAAACCGCCATGAAGTTCAGGACGTTGGCCAGGCCGAAGGTAGCTGCCTGGCCCACCAGCTGGATAATGCCCACGGGTCCAACGACCTCTGGGGCTGCCTGACCGGTAAACATCTGTACCAGGCTTAAGATAATGAGCCTGGTGATTTCAAGGGCCTGCCTCAGTCCCAAGATGATCGAGGTCCACAAACCCTGCCTCTCCCAGGTAGGGCCGATGCCAATCATCCCGACCCCTGACTGTGGATCCCTGGTGGTGGTCAGGGTAACCCGCTGCTGCCGGCCGTCCCGTTCGATTGTCAGGATAATTTCCTCCCCCGGATGCTGGTAGATCTGGTGCACCAGGTCGCGCCAGTTATTGACTGGTGTATTGTCGACCATCAGGATTTTATCCCCCGGCCGCAAACCCGCCTGGGCTGCCGGCATCCCCGGTTCGACGCGGCCGATAACATTAATATCCGCCGGTATGCCCAGGACCATGAACACGAAAATAAAAATAAGGATAGCCAGGAGGAAATTCATGCCCGAACCGGCGGCAATGACCCCCATGCGCTTGAGTAACGGCTGCCGGTTAAAACCCCGCGGGTCATCGAGATCCGGGCCTTCCATCCCGGCCATACGGTTAAAGCCGCCCAGGGGAAAGGCGCGTAAAGAGTAAACCGTTTCCCCCTTCTTCACCTGCCAGAGGGCCGGCCCCATACCGATGGCGAATTCTTCTACCTTGATGCCGGCTTTTTTGGCCGCCAGGAAGTGCCCGCCTTCGTGGACCACAATTAAAATGCTGAAGATAACCAGGGCCAGGATAATAGTCACCGGGCCTCAACTCCTTTGCAAAACCCTTCAGCTACTTTTTCCGCCCGCTGCCGCGCCCAGGCGTCGGCGGCAAGAATCTGCTCCAGATCAGGTGCCGTTACCGGCCGGTGTTCCTCCAGGACCCTGGCTACGACCTGGCTGATGGCCGTTAGCGGTATTTTTCTCGCCAGGAAATACTGGACGGCCACTTCGTCGGCGGCACTCAAAACTGCCGGGTAAGTGCCCCCGGCCCGGCCGGCGCGGCAGGCCAGCTCCAGGCAGGGGAAGCGTTCCAGGTCCGGCCGGCTGAAATCAAGGTGTCCCACGGCCGCCAGGTCCAATACCTGGCTATCTAAATCCCAGCGTTCCGGCCAGGTCAGGGCGTACTGGATGGGCAGGCGCATATCGGCCGGCCCCAGGTGGGCAAAAAGGGCACCGTCACTGTAGCGCACCAGGGCATGGACGACGCTCTGGGGGTGGATCAAAACTTCAATCTGGTCGTAATCCAGGTTGAAAAGGTGTCTGGCTTCAATTACTTCCAGGCCTTTGTTCATCAGGGTGGCCGAATCTACGGTAATCTTCGGCCCCATGACCCAGGTGGGGTGATTTAAAGCCTGCTCCGGGGTAACGGCAGCCATTTCGGCCAGGGTTTTCTCGCGCAAGGGTCCACCGGAAGCCGTAATAATTACCTGGACCACCCGGCCGCCCTGGCGCAGGCACTGGAAAATGGCGGAGTGCTCGCTATCCACCGGGATAATTTGACGGTCCAGGGAACGGGCCCGGTCCATGACCACCTGGCCGGCAGCTACCAGGATCTCTTTATTGGCCAGGGCAATATCCTTGCCGGCCTCCAGGGCGGCAAGGATTGCCGGCAGGCTGCGGATCCCTACCATAGCGGCTACTACCAGCTCCACCCCGGCCAGGCAGGCGGCTGCCAGGAGGCCTTCCTCTCCGGCCAGGACCTGGACCTTTAAACCGCTAACCCTGGCGGCCAGTTCCCTGGCCCCTTCCGGATCCAGGAGAACGGCCAAGCGGGGACGAAACCGCTTTACCTGCTCGGCCAGGAGTTCTACATTCCTGGCGGCTGCCAGGGCGGCAACCCTGAATTGCCCAGGATGGGCGGCCACAACCTCCAGGGTCTGGCGGCCGATGGAGCCAGTTGAACCTAAAATTGCTATTTCTTTCGCCATTTATTTAGTTACCCCCTGCCGGGAACGATAAAAAGCCTTTAAGACTACCAGCGTCAGGGGCCCAATGACCAGACCCGCAATACCCAGGAGCTTTAAACCGGCGTAAAGGGCAATCAGGGTTGTTAACGGGTACAGCCCCAGGCTGACGGCCACCAGCTTGGGCTGCAGTACCTGGCGCAGGATAATGATAAAGGCATACAGGATTAACAGGGCCAACCCCAGGCCATAATGGCCCAGGATAAATTCTACAATGATCCAGGGAATGAAAACCGTCCCCGGCCCGACAATGGGCAACAAATCGGCCAGGCCGATTAAAAAGGCCAAGGTGAGGGCATAATCAACTTTTAAAATTAAAAGACCGATAATACTCTGGGTCATCTGCAGGCTGACCAGTAAAATTTCCGCCCGCAGGTAACCGATGATGGCCTGGCCCAGGGAGCTAAATACCTGGCTCATCCGTTCCCGCCAGGGCGGTGATACCACCTGGACCAGGGTGCGGAGGATAAATTCTTTATCCCGGCTGAAAAAGTAAGTGGCCACCAGGGTAATGATCAGCGATATAAAGAGCTCCGGCAGGGAGCTGATAAAAGCTATCAGCCACTGAACCGTCAGCCCCAGGAGATTCTTCAGCCAGACCACCGCATTATCCAGGAAGGACTGTAGGGTACTCAAGACTTCAACCGGCAAATTACCGGCAAAATAAAAACTCTGGAGGCGGGAAAAATACTCCTGGAAGATGGCCCCCAGGGCCCTGGCCTGGGCCGGCAGTGTTAAGGCCAGGCTTTCCAGCTCGATAATCAGGTTAGCCACCAGGTAAAAGATGGCTATGCTGAGGATGGCCAGGATAAGCAAGAGAGTGATAATTACCGCCCAGCCCCGGCCTATTGTGAGCCTTATTTCAATAAAATTAACAACCGGATCGATGATTGCGGCCAGCAGCACTGCCAGGGCAAAGGGCAGGACCACCGGTACCAGGGCTTTAATGATTTCTCCTGTGGCCGGGAATATGTAATAAAAAAGCAATAGGAAAAGGGAGGCAGCCATCAAGGCTACCAGTAAAGTTTGAAAGGTTTGTTTAAACCGATCGTCAAAGTTAGCCAAAGATTTCACTCCATTTTTGGTAAAAAGAAGACCAGATAATAGTATACCACCGGAGCCACCAGTAGCAAACTGTCAAAACGGTCTAAAATCCCCCCGTGACCCGGTAAAAGCCAGCCGCTGTCCTTAACCCCTGCCTGGCGCTTAAAACCAGATTCAATCAAATCACCGGCCTGGGCGGCAATGGCGGTGAGTATTGCCAGCCCTGCCAGCTGCCAGCTGTTTAAAGCCGGCAAAAGGAGGGGACCCAAAACTTTTGCCACCCCTACAGTTACCAGCAGGCCACCGATGGCCCCGGCCCAGGTTTTACCGGGGCTGAGCTTGGGCCAGGGGTGGCGGCGGCCGAAGATACGGCCGCAAAAATAAGCGCCAGTATCGTTGGCCCAGGTCAAGAGGAAGGTCAGGATGAGGGCCCCGGTACCACCGGGTAAAAGGCGAAGCAAAGGCAGGTAAGCCATCAGCCCCCCTACATACCAGCTCCCCAGAAAGGTCATGGCTACATCGGCCGCTGCCAGGCGAGGAAACAAAGCCAGGAAAAGCAAGAGCATCCCCACAGTCAGTCCAGCACCCAGCCAGGCTACCATACCCTTATTAAGATATGCCAGCAGGACGAACATCAGGCCACCTGTAATACCGGCCGGGACCAGCGGTTTTAGCTTCAGGCAGGCGGCCAGGTGATAAAACTCCACCAGGCCGGTAAAAGCCAGCAGGATTACCAGCAGGAGAAACCACCAGCCACCCAGGTAGGCTGCTCCCAGTAATAACGGGATACCCACCAGGGCAACTAAAATTCTGGTGCCAAGCACAGTCAACACCACCACGGGTCAAATTTTCAGGCCGCCGAAACGCCTCTCCCGCTGCTGGTAAGCCAGCAGGGCCTGGCGTAAATTTTCCCGCCGGAAATCCGGCCAGTAGACATCAGTAACCCATAATTCTGTATAGGCCAGCTGCCAGAGTAAAAAGTTGCTGAGGCGCATTTCCCCGGAAGGGCGAATTAAGAGATCGGGGTCCGGGAGGTCGCCGGTATAAAGGGCGCCTTTGAGCACGGTCTCATCTATATCCTCCGGCCGGAGTTTGCCGGCCAGTACCTCGCGGGCAATGTGCCGGCAGGCATCCACCAGCTCGGCCCGGCCGCCATAGTTGAGGGCCAGGTTGAGGATGAGCCGGTTGTTGCCGGCCGTTTCCCGCCGGGCCCGGGCCAGTTCTTGCTGGGCCGGTAACGGCAAGGCTTCCAGGCGGCCAATGGCCCGCACCTGCACCCCTTCTTTCTTTAACTCGGGTAGCTCCCGGCGCAGGTACTCAACCAGCAGGTTCATTAAAGCTTCCACTTCTTCCTGGGGTCTTTTCCAGTTTTCTGTGGAAAAGGCATAAACCGTGAGTATGGCAATGCCCCAGTCAACGCAGGCCCGGACAATATCGCGTAAAGATTCGACTCCCGCCCGGTGGCCGGCCACCCGGGGCAGGCCCCTCTTTCTGGCCCAGCGACCATTGCCGTCCATGATAATAGCTACATGGCGCGGCAGTTTGCCCGGTTCGAATTCCCTATCTTCCGTTGCTCTGGGCGGCCCGTGGCGGAGCCATCTGGTCAGGAAACCAGGCACCAGTTTCCCCCCTAATGATATATGCCTATAAAACAAACCCCCTCGGGGAGGGGGATTGTCGCCATCCTATTCTTCGACGATGGCCTCATTAGGACAGGCTTCCAGGCAGGTACCGCAATCAGTGCAGAGTTCCGGGTCAATAACATAGGTGTCTTCGCCTTCGGAGATGGCGCCCTGGGGGCACTCATCTGCACAAACGCCACAAGACAGGCACTCTTCCGTTATCCGATGGGGCATTGGTCCTTCCACCTCCTTTCACTGGTGGTGAGTATCTACATAAGCCAGGACCAGGTCAACCTGGCCGGCTCCCACCAGGCGTAAACGCACGACGCGGCCCTCTTCCTCCTCACCCGGTACAGGGCGAAGGGGACCGGTAAAGGAGTAATTGTGCACCTGCCAGCCGTTAACTGCCAGCAGTCTTCTGGCTTCAGCCAGGGTTAAGCCCAGGCAGTCAGGTACGGTCAAAGCTAAACCTCCATAATTTCAGCTTCTTTACTGGCCAGGATCTTATCAATGGTCTGGATGTAATTATCGGTTAGCTTCTGGACCTTTTCCTGGGCCCGCTTGACCTCATCTTCCGAAGCAGTTTTATTTTTCTCCTGGGCTTTTAACTTATCGTTGGCATCCCGGCGAGCATTGCGGACCAGTACCCGGAATTCCTCAGCTTTCTTGCGGACCATTTTGACCAGCTCGGTACGCCGCTCTTCCGTTAGCTGGGGAATGGCAATGCGGATAACGGTGCCGTCGCTGGCCGGCGTCAACCCCAGGTCCGACTTTAAAATGGCCTTTTCCATTTCCGGCAGGATGTTGCGGTCCCAGGGTTGGATGACTAAGAGCCGGGCTTCCGGGGCGGAAACCGTGGCCAGCTGGTTAATAGGGGTGGGTGTACCATAATAGTTAACGGTAATCTTCTCCAGCAGGGCCGGGTTGGCCCGTCCCGCCCGGATAGAAGCCAGCTCCCGGCGTAAGTTCTCGACTGCCTTTTGCATCCTGCTTTCGGTTTCCTTTAAAATATCGTCCAGCATCACTCTAACCTCCCGACAAAGGTACCGATGGGTTCACCCATGATTACCTTCAGGATATTGCCTTTTTCTTTTATCCCAAAGACAATGATAGGAATGCGGTTATCCATACACAAAGAAGTGGCAGTCGCATCCATTACTCCCAGGCCACCATTCAATACTTCCAGGTAATCGAGATCCTTTAACCTCCTGGCATCGGGGTTTATCTCGGGGTCGGAATCATAAACGCCATCAACCCGTTTGGCCATTAAGATGACATCGGCTTCAATCTCGGCCGCCCGCAGGGCTGCGGTAGTATCCGTGGAAAAATAAGGGTTACCTGTACCGGCGGCAAAGATTACCACCCGGCCCTTTTCCAGGTGGCGGATGGCCCGGCGGCGGATATAAGGCTCGGCTATCTGGCGCATTTCAATGGCCGTCTGCACCCTGGTATCCACGCCCTGGCTCTCCAGGGCATCCTGCAGGGCCAGGGCGTTGATTACCGTCGCCAGCATACCCATGTAATCGGCAGTGGCGCGGTCCATACCCCTGGCACTACCCTTGACCCCCCGCCAGATATTGCCGCCACCGACGACAATGGCCACGTCAACCCCCAGATCCCGTACTTCTTTTATTTGCGCCGCTATAGAAGTGAGGACTTCCTGGTCGATGCCAAAACCCTGGGTACCGGCCAGGGCTTCCCCGCTAACCTTTAGAACTACCCGTTTAAACTTGGGTTGCGCCATACCCGGCAAATACCTCCGTAACTCCTGAATACTTTCTACACGTTAGCCAAAATTCCTCTTTACCCGTGGAAAAAAAGAGCACCGCGGTGCTCTTTTTTCAGCTATTTTTCCTCCGCCTTGATACCTTCGCCCACTTCATAGCGGACAAAACGCCGGATAACAATCTTTTCGCCCAGCTTGGCTACGGCCTCGTTAATAAGGTCCTGGACGGTCCGGTCCATATCTTTAATAAAGGGTTGCTCCAGGAGGCAATTATCCTGGAAGAATTTTTCCAGGCGACCGGCAACAATCTTGTCGATTACCTTTTCCGGCTTGCCTTCATTTAAAGCCTGGGCCCTTAAGATTTCCTTTTCTTTAGCCAGGACTTCTTCCGGTACATCTTCCCGGGCTACATACTCGGGCCGGGAAGCAGCTACCTGCATGGCCAGGTTGTGAACCAGGTCCTGAAAGGCTTCCGTCTTGGCCACAAAGTCGGTCTCGCAGTTGACTTCAATTAAAACGCCTATCCGGCCACCACCATGGATGTAGGCATGGACCAGGCCTTCGCTGGCTATTTTACCGGCCCGTTTGGCCGCGGTGGCCAGGCCTTTCTTGCGTAAATATTCAATGGCTTGCTCCATGTCGCCGCCAGACTCTTCCAGGGCCTTTTTGCAATCCATCATTCCTGCTCCGGTCCGGTTCCGCAGCTCTTTGACGTCAGCAGCCGAAATCATAACTTCACTCCTCCGCAGGTTACTTCTCTGTTTAGTGCTGCTACTACACTATGTAAGCGCAGGTAAATACCTGCGCTCAGGTTAATATTATTCCCCGACGACTTCTTCCGGTTGATCCTGGCCCTGCAGGCCTTCAATAACGGCATCAGCCATTTTACTGGTTAGCAAACGGACGGCCCGGATGGCATCGTCGTTACCAGGAATAACATAATCCACCTCATCGGGATCGCAGTTGGTATCGACAATGGCCACAATGGGAATGCCCAGGCGCCGCCCTTCCGCCACGGCAATCCGCTCTTTGCGCGGGTCGATGATGAAGAGGGCATCGGGCAGGTTCTTCATCTCCTTAATGCCGCCCAGGTAACGCTCCAGTTTTTCCTTCTCGCCCCGTAAACGGGCGACTTCCTTTTTGGGTAACAGCTCAAATGTTCCTTCTTCTTCCATCCGTTCCAGCTCTTTCAGGCGTTCGATCCGCCGGCGGATGGTCTGGAAGTTGGTCAGGGTCCCTCCCAGCCAGCGCACATTGACATAAAACATGCCACAACGCTCGGCTTCTTCCTTGACGGCTTCCTGGGCCTGCTTTTTGGTGCCCACAAAAAGGATTTTCCCCCCCTCGCGGGCCAGGTCCCGGACGAAATTATAGGCTTCTTCAATCTTTTTAACGGTGCGCTGGAGGTCAATGATATAAATCCCGTTGCGCTCCGTAAAAATATACGGGGCCATTTTAGGATTCCAGCGCCGGGTCTGGTGGCCGAAGTGGACACCGGCCTCCAGCAACTGCTTCATGGAAATAATCACGAAACTGCACCTCCTGTAGTTTTAACCCGCCGCTACCTTCATCAGGTCAAGAGGACCTTTTACCCGGCACTTCTCCTGCCCTCCGGCGCGTGTGGAATCAAACACCAGAGGTTAGTATAGCATAAACCCCTGGTGCCCGGCAAGTCTAAGTCTTAACGGCGGAGCTTTTCTAACTCCTCCAGCAGGTGATCGTTGAGGATGCGGATATAGGTCCCCTTCATGCCCAGGGACTTGGACTCGATGACGCCGGCGCTTTCGAATTTTCGCAGGGCGTTGACGATAACGGAACGGGTTATACCCGCCCGGTCGGCGATCTTGCTGGCGACCAGGATACCTTCGTCGCCGTCGAGCTCGGCGAAGATGTGCTCCACGGCCTCCAGTTCGGAGTAAGACAGGGTCGCTAAGGCAACATGGACGGCAGCGCGTTTGCGGGCTTCTTCCTCAATTTTATCGGCTTTGGAACGCAGGATCTCCATACCGACTACGGTGGCACCATATTCGGCCAGGACCAGGTCTTCGTCATCAAAGCGGACGTTAAACTTGGAGAGGACCAGGGTACCCAGGCGCTGGCCGCCGCCAACAATGGGCACTACCGTGGTCAGCTTGTTGTTGAAAACACACTTTTTGTCCAGGTCAAAAACGCAGGCATTGCCTACCTGGCAAAAGTTGGCCTGGGTTTCGTCAATGCGCAGGAGTTGTTCATTGTACTGCTCCGGGAAACGCTCCGACTGGAAGACAATGTCTTCCATAATATCACAGGTGAAACCTTCAACAAAGGCATACCCCAGGACGCGGGCATGGCGGCCAACAATATAGGTGTTGGCTCCCAGGACATCGCGCATCACACTGGCCATTTCTTGAAAGTCCACCGGGTTACCAGCCGCCCGCTGCAACAGGCGGTTGATTTTCCTTGATCTTTCCAATAAACTTTCCATATACCTTCTTCCTTTCCTTAGAGAATATAACTTTGCAAATCGGCATGTTGCATTATGTCGCCCAGCTGTTGCCGGACATAAGTTGCATCAATCACAACCTTGCGTCCCTCCACTTCTGGCGCCCTGAAAAGGAGATCCTGCAAAACCTTTTCCAGGATAGTGTGTAGCCGGCGTGCGCCGATATCTTCGCCCTGATTATTTACAGTATAAGCAATATCGGCAATTTCCGCAATAGCATCGGCTGAAAATTGTAATTCTATACCTTCTACTGCCAATAAAGCTGTATACTGGCGCAAAAGGGAATTCTTGGGTTCGGTTAAAATACGTTGAAAATCGTCCCGGTTTAAGCTTTTCAGTTCTACCCTGATAGGAAACCGGCCCTGGAGCTCGGGGATGAGATCCGATGGTTTGGCCAAATGGAAGGCCCCGGCGGCGATAAAGAGAATATGGTCGGTTTTCACCGGGCCGTATTTTGTCTGGACGGTGGTACCTTCGACAATGGGCAGGATGTCGCGCTGGACTCCTTCCCGGGAAACATCAGGGCCGTGCCCGCTTTCCCTACCGGCTATCTTGTCAATCTCATCCAGGAAGATAATACCATCCTGTTCCACTCGCTGGACGGCTATGGCTGCCACTTCATCCATATCAATCAGTTTATCCGCCTCTTGCTGGGTGAGAATCCGCCGGGCTTCCGCCACCGTTACCAGGCGCTTGCGCTTGCGCCGGGGAAGCATATTGCCCAGCATATCCTGGAGGTTCATCCCCAGTTCTTCCAGCCCCAGCCCGCCCAGGACTATCCCCGGGCCGGTATTATCCTCTACTTCCACCTCCACCATCATGTCTTCCAGTTCCTGGCGCTTTAATTTTTCCTTGAGAATAGCCCGCTTTTCGGCGGTATTCTCTTCTTCGGCCGCCATCCCTTCCCCGCCGGCCGGTACACCGCCAAAGAGAACCTCCCACGGGGAGCGGCTGCTCCTTTCCTTCCCGGCCCGGGGGGCTATCAGGTCCAGCAAACGCTTTTCCGCCAGTTTGGCTGCCTTAGTTTCCACTTCAGCCCGCTTTTCTATTTTAACCATTCTCACGGCATTTTCTACCAGTTCCCGGATCATTGATTCCACATCGCGGCCGACATAACCCACTTCGGTGAAGCGGGTGGCTTCTACCTTTAAGAAAGGCGCCCCTACAAGGCGCGCCAGGCGACGGGCAATCTCGGTTTTGCCCACACCGGTAGGGCCAATCATAATGATATTTTTGGGAAGGACCTCATCGCGTAAATCCGGGCTTAATTTTTGCCGCCGGTAACGGTTTCTCAAGGCGATAGCCACGCATTTTTTCGCTTCTTCCTGGCCGACGATATAGCGGTCTAACTCGGCTACTATCTGCCGGGGTGTAAGGTCCAATCTTCCTTCCCTCCCCTGGAACATTAGAGTTCTTCTACCACAATATTATTGTTGGTATAGATGCAGATAGAAGCGGCAATCTCCATAGCTTCCCGGGCGATGGCGCCGGCCTCCAGGCCGGTATGCTTTATTAAGGCCCGGGCAGCCGCCAGGGCATAGGGACCACCGGAGCCGATGGCTGCAATCCCGTCATCGGGTTCAACTATTTCACCGTTACCGGAGATTACCAGGAGGTGCTCCCGGTCGGCCACCACCAGCAGGGCTTCCAGGCGCCGTAAAAACCTGTCCGTACGCCATTCTTTCCCCAGTTCTACGGCGGCCCGCTGGAGGTTGCCATGGTATTCCTCCAGCTTGGCCTCAAACTTTTCAAAGAGGGTAAAGGCGTCGGCCACACTACCGGCAAAGCCGGCCAGAACTTTATTCTGGTATAACCGGCGTACTTTACGGGCCTTATGTTTCATAATGGTATGGCCGAAGGTCACCTGGCCGTCGCCGGCTACGGCCACCTTGCCTTTATGGCGGACGGCTATCACCGTTGTGCCTTGCACGGGTTCTACCCCTCACTTCTTCTAGCCCTGGGGTGGGCCTGCTGGTATACTTCTCGTAATCTGGCCTGGCTGAGATGGGTATAGATCTGGGTAGTGGAAAGGTTAACATGGCCCAGGAGTTCCTGGACTACCCTAAGATCCGCCCCCCGCTCCAGCATATGGGTGGCAAAACAGTGGCGCAGGGTATGGGGGGAGATACCACTGCTTAAAGCCGCCTTTTCCACATAGTGGTTCAACCGCTCCCGTACGCCCCGCACGGTCAGACGTCCTCCCAGGTGGTTGAGGTACAGGGCTTTTGCTTCCGGCGGATTGCGGCGGGCAGCTAGTTCCGGCCGGCCCCGGGCCAGGTAATCCCGCAGGGCTTCAACGGCCTGGCTGCCCAGGGGGACAACCCTTTCCCGCCGGCCCTTGCCCAGGACCCGGGCGTAACCGGCCTCCAGGTCAAGATTTTCCAGCTCCAGGCCGACCAGCTCGCTCACCCTTATGCCAGAGGCATACAGGGTTTCCAGCATGGACCGGTCCCGTAACCCTAACGGGGTAGTAGGCGGTATGGCCAGCAATTTTTCTACCTCGGCATAGCTTAAAAAACGGGGTAAACGCTTTTCCCGGCGCGGTCCTGCCAGCAGGGCCGCCGGGCTGCTTTCTACTTTGCCTTCCCGGAGCAAGAAGCGGTAAAAGGACCGCAAAGCAGCCAGCTTGCGGTTCATGCTGCTCTTTTCCCGGCCCAGCTGGTTGAGCCAGCCTAAAAAACGGCGCACCAGCCAGGTATCAACGTCTGCTGGCCCGGCCCCCGGGCCCTGGCGCTCGTACACGAAGGTAGCAAATTGCTCGATATCGGCCCGGTAGGCGGTAATGGTACAGGGAGAGGCTTGCTTTTCGCCTTCCAGGTATAAGATAAACCCTTCCAGCCCTTCTTGAAAGGCAGTTCCGATCATACCCTCACCCCCGAACCCTATATATGCTAACATATTCACTTGTAAAGTGCAAGTCAATTGCCGGAAAATTCACCGAGGCTGGACCAGATTTGTAAAGCCCGCTCCGCTAAAGCCCGGTTGCGCGCTTCCCGGCCCTTGACCCGGCGCTCCAGGGGCGGCAGCAGGCCAAAATTAATATGCATGGGCTGCAAGGGGTCGTGGGTGGGATCGGTAATATAATGGAGGAGGGCACCGTGGGCCGTAGCCGGAGGCAGGATCAGGGGGTCCTGGCCCTTGATTAAACGCGCCGCGTTGATCCCCGCCACCAGGCCGCTGGCGGCGGACTCAATGTAACCTTCCACGCCGGTTAGCTGGCCGGCCAGGAAAACCTGCGGGTGTTCCTTTAACTGCAGGGTAGGTTTAAGCACCGGGGGCGAATTAATATATGTGTTGCGGTGCATGACGCCAAAACGGACAAACTCCGCCTCTTCCAGGCCGGGGATGAGGCGAAAGACCCGTTCCTGTTCTCCCCACTTGAGGCTCGTCTGGAAACCCACCAGGTTATACAAGGTACCGGCCAGGTTATCCCGGCGCAACTGCACCACGGCATAGGGCTCCTTCCCGGTAGCCGGGTCTATGAGCCCCACCGGGCGCATGGGGCCAAAGCGCAGGGTATCCGGTCCCCGCCTGGCCATGACTTCCACCGGCATGCACCCTTCAAAAACTACCTCGGGCTCAAATTCATGCCGGGGGTGGCGTTCAGCCGTAATTAAGGCCTCGTAAAAGCGCCGGTACTCCTCTTCATTCAAAGGGCAGTTGAGGTAGTCTTCCTCCCCCCGCCCGTAGCGGGAAGCCTTGAAAATACGGTTGTAATTTAAAGATTCGGCCGTAACAATAGGCGCCGCCGCGTCGTAAAAGTATAGATACTCGGCGCCGGTTAAACCTTTAAGGCTTTCGGCCAGGGCCGGCGAAGTTAACGGCCCGGTGGCAATAATCACCGGCTCGTGCAGGGGTATGGCCCGGGCTTCCTCCCGGATAATGGTGATCCGTTCTTCCGCCTCCAGGGCCGCAGTCACCCGGGCGGCAAACTCCTCCCGGTCTACCGCCAGGGCCTTGCCGGCCGGCACGCGGCACTCCTCAGCTACCGCCATGATGAGGGAACGGGCCCGGCGCATCTCCGCCTTTAACAGGCCGGCCGCATTCTCCAGGGTATCGGCTCTTAAAGAATTGGAGCAGACCAGCTCGGCCAGGTAACCGGTACGGTGGGCCGGCGTCATCTTGCCCGGCCGCATCTCCCACAGCTCAACTTTAACTCCCCGCCGGGCCGCCTGCCAGGCGGCCTCGCTGCCGGCCAGGCCACCGCCAATGATGATCAGCTTTTCCGGCAACTTATCGCCTCCGTAAACAAACTATTTAGCCTGCTGGATCTTTTGTTCATAGCCGCATTCCTTGCTGGGGCAAAGCAAGCGTACCCCCTGGCGGGAAGCCTTTTCCACCAGGCGGGTCCCGCAGCGGGGGCAGTTCTGGTTGGTAGGTTTATCCCAGGAAACATAATTGCACTCCGGGTAGTTCTGGCAGCCGTAAAATTTACGGCCTTTCTTTGTCCGCCGGGCCACAATTTCTCCCCCGCACTGAGGACAATTAACGCCAATGGTCTCCAGCAAGGGTTTGGTAAAACGGCACTCTGGGAAGCCGGGACAGGCCAGAAATTTGCCAAAGCGGCCCGTCTTGACAACCAGGTTACGGCCGCAGAGATCACATTTTTCTTTACTAACTTCTTCCGGCAGCTCGATAGTGCCGATCTCCCTTTCGGCCCGTTCCAGCACCCGGGTGAAGGGCTCGTAAAATTCGGCCACTACCTGGCGCCAGGATAATTTCCCGGCTTCAATCTCGTCCAGCTGCTGTTCCATCTGGGCCGTAAATTCCACGTCAATAATATCAGGAAAATGCTCCTTCAGGAGGTCCACTACCACCCGTCCCAGTTCCGTGGGGATAAACTGTTTTTGCTCCCTGACCACATAACCGCGCTCCAGGATGGTCTCAATAGTCGGGGCATAGGTGCTGGGCCGGCCGATACCCAGCTCTTCCATCGTTTTTACCAGGGTGGCCTCGGTATAACGCGGCGGCGGTTGGGTAAAGTGTTGTTTGGGTTCCAGGGATTGGAGTTTTAGAGTCTGGCCGGTGGTCAGGGCGGGCAGCCTTTGTTCCTGCTCCTTACCTTCACCGTCGCTGCCTTCCTGGTAAACCCGCAAGTAACCCGGAAACTTGACTACCGAACCCGTAGCCCGGAAAAGGCCGGGCCCGGCGCTAATATCCACCGTCATGGTATCCATTATGGCAGCCTGCATCTGGCTGGCCACAAAACGCTCCCAGATTAGATTATAGAGGCGGAACTGGTCCCGGGTAAGGACATTTTTCAAGGCCTCCGGTTCCCGCCAGACGGAAGTGGGCCGGATGGCTTCGTGGGCATCCTGGATGTCCTTACGGCCTTTAAACTGCCTTAAGCCTTCCGGGACATAATCGGGGCCAAAGCGTTCCATAAGAAAGTCCCGGGCTTCAAGCTGGGCGACGCTGGCAATCCGGGTGGAATCAGTACGGATGTAGGTTATCAGGCCGACAGGACCTTCACTGCCGCCCAGGTCAATACCCTCATAGAGCTGCTGGGCCACCTGCATAGTCCGCCTGGCCGTAAAATTTAGTTTGCGATAAGCCTCCTGCTGCAGGGTGCTGGTGGTGAAGGGGGCCGCCGGGTTTTTGCGCCGTTCCCGCTGCTTGACCTCAGTTACGACATAGGTAACCCCCTCCAGGGCTGCCAGGATGGCTTGCATATCGCCTTCATTTTTAATAGCTGGGTCCTCACCAAGATATTTAAAGAGTTTGGCCGGGAAAGCCTCCCCATCACCGCCGGCCAGCAACCAGGCCGTCAGGCTCCAGTATTCTTCAGGCTGGAAGGCTTCGATTTCCCGTTCCCGGTCGACAATCAGGCGCACGGCTACCGACTGCACCCGGCCGGCACTTAAACCTTTACGTACCTTGCGCCACAGGAGGGGGCTCAAACGGTACCCCACGACACGGTCCAGCACCCGCCGGGCCTGCTGGGCATCGACCCGGTTTTGATCAATCTCCCGGGGCTTTTTTATAGCCTCCTGGACGGCGTTGCGGGTAATCTCGTGAAACTCGATCCGGATCGGCCCGGGAGGCAGCTCAAGGAGATGCTGCAGGTGCCAGGCAATGGCCTCCCCTTCCCGGTCCGGGTCCGTAGCCAGTAAAACGCGCTGGGACTTCTGGGCGGCGGCCCGCAGTTCCTTGACAACGGTCCCTTTACCCCGGATGGTAATATAATGAGGCTCAAAACCATGCTCGACGTCGACGCCAAACTGGCTCTTGGGTAAATCGCGGATATGCCCCATGGACGGTTTAATGGTATAGTTCCGCCCCAGGAATTTGCCAATGGTCTTGGCCTTGGCCGGCGATTCCACGATAACTAGTGTATGGGCCAAAATTTCCCCCCCTAACAGCGCAGGTAAAAACCTCCCGGTAACCGCCGGATTAATTTTCTTATCTCCAGCTGGAGCAGGGCGGTATTCAGTTCCCCCGGCGGCAGGCCAGTTGTGGCCATAATGGTATCCAGGTGAGTAGGCATAACACTGAGAACGGCCAGTACCTTCTCCTCGGCAGCTGTCAGAACCACCTCCACCTGGCTTTCTTGCCGGGACAAGGGCCACAGGGATTGGGGCTCATATTCGGCCAGAATATCGGCTACCCCGGTCACTACCCTGGCCCCCTGTTTAATTAATTCATTGGGGCCCTCGCTGTAGCGGCTGGTGACTGGCCCCGGGACGGCAAAGACGTCGCGATTCTGCTCCAGGGCCAGGTCGGCTGTAATCAGGGCTCCGCTTTTGGCTGCGGCCTCGACGACCACTGTACCGCTCGTCAGGCCGCTTATAATCCGGTTGCGGGCCGGGAAATGGCCGGCATCCGGCGGCGTGCCCGGGGGAAACTCGGAAAGGATGGCCCCGTGGTCCATTACCTGGTGGTAAAGCTCCCGGTGTTCCGGAGGATAAATAACGTCTACCCCACAGCCCAGGATGCCCCAGGTGAGACCGTTCCCCCGGATGGCTCCCCGGTGGGCGGCAGCATCTATGCCCCGGGCCAGGCCGCTGACAACCCCGACGCCGGCGGCGGCAAGACCAGCAGCGAGCTCCGTGGCCACCTTAAGACCATAGGCCGTCGCCCGGCGGGTACCGACAATGGCTATTTTCAGGCCTTCCCCCGGCGGCTGGCTGCCCCGCCAGTAGAGGACGGGTGGCGGGTCATAAATACGTTTGAGCTCCAGGGGGTAGGTATCTTCCTCCAGGATCAGCACTCCGATACCGGTTTTCTCTAGTTTAGCCATAATCTTTTCCGGTGTTACCTGGCGGCGCCAGTTAATCAAGGAGGTTGCTGCCTTACCCAGACCTTCCAAAGCCAGAAGCTCTTTTTCCGGTGCCTGCCAGACGGCCCGGGGACTCCCGAAAAATTTAACCAGCTGGAGGACCCGGCGAGCCCCCAGACCCGGCGCCTGCTGAAGGGCTACCCAGAATGGTTTTTCTTCCATGGTTTCTCCCCTGCTGTATAGTTGTAAAAGTAACCTTTCGCGGTCTGGGCGAAATTTCCTGCCGGTAAGGAACAAAAGTTACCGCGTTTCCTAAAAGCATATCTATTCTTTAGCGGTTCGTCAAGCTTAGAGTAAAAAAGTCCCCTGGAGGGACTAATACAATTCTGAAGGTATTCTGGCCCGGAGGCAGGTTCTTCATACTAGCCCAGGCTCCGGCGTAACATGTTTAGTAAATCCTCTGAAGTCGCCTGGCGGGCCGTCCAGGTCAGGCTGCTGGTGTTTGTTGCTGCCAGGTCTGCCATCCGTTCTAGCTCCCTTTCTGGAAATTTTCCCAGTGGCGGTAATAGCTGCCGGATCAGGCCTTGGACATCCTCCAGGGAAGCCATTCCCAGGGCCTCCAGGAGATTGTTAACCTTAACCGGTTCTGCCGGTTGGATAAATTCCAGGTAGGCTGCCAGCAAATAGCCATTGGCACGGCCGTGGGGTATGTCATGGCTGTAGGTTAAAGGATAACCCATGGTATGGAGGATAGTCGTCCGGGTCTGGGCAATGACCATACCCCCCAGGGTGGAGGCATACATGAGGTCCCGCCTGGTCGCCGGGAGCAAGTTTCCGGCCAGCAGGGCCTCCTTTTGCCCGGCAAAAAGGCGCACGGCTTCCAAGGCCAGGGTGTCGCTTAAAGGGGTGGAACGCCTGGATAGGTAACCTTCCATGGCATGGGTCAGGGTATCCAGGGCGGTATCTATGGTAATAGCAAGGGGTAAGGAATAGGTATAGCGGGGGTCCACCCAGGCCGCCAGGGGAAAGCAGCGGTCGTCGCTGAAACCCTTTTTTATTTCCCTAGCTGGTAAAGTAAAGACCGCATGCTGGGTAACCTCGCTACCGGTACCGGCGGTAGTCGGTACAGCTACCAGGGGTAGGGGCGGCTCCGGCAGGTCGGCCTCGTAAAGCCGGGCTGCCGCTGCCCTGTTGGGTACCAGCAGGGCCACGGCCTTAGCCGTGTCCAGGGGGGACCCGCCACCAATGCCAATGACCAGGTCAACCCTTTCCTGGCGGGCCAGGTCAACAGCTTTAGCTACTGTTTCCAGGGTTGGGTTGGCCGGTACCTCGTTGAAAACAACCCAGCTTAAGCCCAGCCTTTTAGCCAGGACTTCAAAATCAGCCAGGGCACCGCTGGTAACGGCACTTTGGCGCCCGGTAACTACCAGGGACCGCCGGCCCAGCCGGCCGAGGAAATCGCCATACTCGTTTAAAACCCCTTTGCCAAAAAATACCTGGGTAGGCAGGTAAAAACGGAAGGTCATTTTAATCGCCTCCACAAATCCCTTCAACCCAAATTTTCTCGGGTTTAACCCTTTTAATGAATGGGCGCCCAGGGGAGGAAGCCCTGGGCGTCGTGGATGAAAACTGGTGATTATAGTTCGAGCCCTGCATAATGCGTCTTTAAAACAACCTAGCGATCAAAATAAATGTTTTTCCCGGTAGCGGCGATGGGGATACCGGCAATAACGTCGGCATCCATGAGACCCATTTTCCGGGCCACGACACCAATCCGGTACATAATGCGGTTATCGGCATTGAGCATCCCCGCCATTTTGGCGGCCGATCCCAGGGCTATCCCCAGGTCCATTAACCGCCAGGCGCAGATTGGCCCGGCAAACTCTGGACCATCATGCACCTGTTCCAGGTCGGCACAGCGGGGAACACCGCAGGCACCACAGTCCAGGCCACCTTTAGCAGCATTTTTCAGCCCTACCAGGAGAACGGCATCAGAGCGGCGGACATTATCACCATCGCGATCAAAATTTTTCTTCCCGCTTTCCTGGCCATAGCGGGCCATTGCCGCGGCCAGCTGCTCCAGGGTTTCCCCCTGGAGGATCTTTAACTCAATAAAGTCTTTCCCGCCTACCTTGGGCGCCGTCCGGGCAGCAATGGCCATTAGTTCGGCAATTAAACCCATGGCTTGAAATTCAGGCATGCAGGTTCGCCTCCTTTTATGGTTGGGCAGGCATATCCTGGCCTTACACCAGCTAACATGCCCTGCCTTAAATAAATTTATAACTAACCAACCTGTTCTGGCTGCTAAATAACAGCCAGCCGCTTTTTTGTATAAGTCCGGTAGCCAACTCTTATTTACTATATTACCGTATTGCCTGTTTCTCCTCCCCCCAGTCCAGGCTGCGGTACTGGATAGCCTCGGCCAGGTGGGCGGCAGTTATTAACTCCGACCCCTCCAGGTCGGCAATGGTCCGGGCCACCTTCAGCAAGCGGTCATGGGCGCGCATGGAGAGGCCCAGTTTGTTAAAGGCATCGCACAAAAGGCTGCGCGCCTGGGGGACCAGGCGGCAAAACTGGTGTACCTGGCGGGAAGACATGGCTGCATTGCAGGTAACCCCTGTCCCCTTAAACCTCTCCAGCTGCCTCTGGCGGGCGGCCCTGACCCGCTCCCTCACAGTGGCCGAATTTTCCAGCGTGGCCCCGGCCTCGACTTCGTTATAGGTCAGGCGAGGAACTTCCAGGTGCAGGTCTATCCGGTCCAGTAAAGGCCCGGATAACCTTTTCCGGTACTGGGCGACCTGGTGGGGGGTACACAGGCATTCCTTGACCGGATCGCCATAGTAGCCGCAGGGACAGGGATTCATGCTGCCTATTAAAAGGAAATCCGCGGGATAGGTAATGGCTGCCGCCACCCGGGAAACGGTGACGACCCGGTCTTCCAAAGGCTGGCGCAGGGCCTCCAGGACGTCACGGCGGTATTCGGCCATCTCATCCAGGAAAAGAACGCCGTGGGTGGCCAGGCTTACCTCTCCGGGTTTGGGGATGCGGCCGCCCCCGATAATACTGGCCGTCGAGGCCGTATGGTGGGGTGTCCGGAAAGGGCGTTCCGTTACCAGTCCCTGGCCAGGAGCCAGCAACCCGGCGGCGCTGTAAATCTTGGTTACGGTAAGGGCTTCTTCATAGGTTAGGGGTGGCAAGATTGATGGTAGGCTCCGGGCCAGCATGGTTTTCCCCGCCCCGGGACTGCCAATGAGCAGGATATTATGGCCGCCGGCGGCTGCTATTTCCAGCCCCCTCTTAGCGGCCGCCTGGCCCTTGATGTCGGCCAGGTCCACCCCATTAAAAACCGGGGTTGGGCTGTCCCCTGTTGCCGGTTTAACTTCCGGCAACTCGCCTTCCCCGCGCCAGTAAGCTACCACCTGGGCCAGGCTTTCTGCCGCCAGCACCTTTAACCTGGAGGCCAGGGCGGCTTCATTGGCATTGGCCGCCGGGACAATAAAAGTTGCTCCGGGCTGGAACTCCTGCAAGGCCAGGGCCATTGGCAAAACCCCGGGTATAGGCCGCAGGCTACCCTCCAGGGAAAGCTCGCCCACAGCATAGATGACCGCCTCTGGCCCGCTACCAAGTTCTTCCGCAGCCATCAGGATACCCAGGGCAATAGGTAGGTCATAGATGGGACCTTCTTTTTTGATATCACCAGGGGCCAGGTTAACGATTATCCGGCGTAAAGGAAAGTCAAAGCCCGAGTTTTTAATTGCCGCCCGCACCCGTTCCCGGGCCTCTTTCACGGAGGGGTCCGGGAGACCCACTATATCACAAACAGGCAAACCATTGCTAATATCCACCTCTACCCGTACACTCTGGCCCTCCAGGCCCACGAGGACGACGGAATTGACAATGGCCAGCATTTTGAACCCCCAGGTGGTTTTATGTCCAATATTTGCTATTCGCCACCAGAACGAGAGTTCCTGCTAAGGTGGTTAAAAAAGAAAAGACCCCGTTTGGAGGTCTTCCGTTATCCCCTTTCTGGCTACGGCTATAGAGACAGCTCCGTTTAAAAGAAAAACGCCGGGCGTGGATATAAGCACCTTATTAAAAAACAAAAACTAAACTGAAAGCAAACGCGCGCTCGCCTCTTCCCTTCCCCTTAAGGAGAAGGGGAGAGATAACCGCATTATTAAAAGTAAAAATTTTACCACCGTCCAGACCCGATTATTGCTAAAATTGCACAATGTGGCATCTATATTCAAAGAGTTATTATTTCCGTTATCCCAGGTATCTTTTCATAATGCCTTTTGTTATTAGTCAATATCGTAAGGTTGTAATATATTGCTGTACAACCTATTAATAAGTCAAAATCGCTGATTGTTAACCCCTGTTTATGCAATTCCGCTCTTCGTTGACCGAAGAGGCGTGCTATAGGCGGGGAAACATTTATTATGGAAATGCCCTTCAGAAAATCGCGCAATGAACTTTCTTTTTCCTCTGGCTTCGCACTTCTAAAAACCCCTTCATACAATTCAGCGATGGTAATTACACTTATGGCCAGTCCTTTTTGCCTGTACTCTTTTAAAGTCGTTACGAAGGGTTCCTTGCCCCAGAGATAAAAAACCGCCCAATCTGTATCGACCAGGTATTTTGCCATCACCATTCCGAACCTGTCCTGCCAGCGCTATTACGGCGATGGTAAATTTCTTCTATGAATCCGTCAGCATCGAAGTCGGTCCAGGAACCAGCTGCTCTTTCAAATGCTTTCGTGTTTTCATTGTTAGAATCCTCGTTATCTAGTAGATGGCGTAATTTTTCCCTTTCCGCGGGAGGGAGCCTTTTAATGGCGTTATAAATTTTTTCTATAGCCATAACTTACCACCCTATTCTTCATACTTTTATCATCTCTATTATAACCTAAATTTCTATTTATAATGGTGATCATCAATGAGATTTCCGTTATTACTTTCTTTAAAAGCCCTGCAGTTCTTTTCCGCTTCTATATTAAATCATTAATACTGGGCGGTACTTATATGGCCATGAACCCGGTGGATCTCCTTCTCTGACTCGCCGAAGGGTGCATACTAATCAGACAACAAAATGTTCGCTATCAACTTCAATAAGTTTTGGTTCCTCGTTAAAACAAATTAACATAAATCTGGAAAGCAATGGGAACCTTTTAGTAATTACCGCCGTCTAAATAAATAAAGCCCGTAAAGTTAGAGCAAACGGGTTAACAGGGAGGCGCGGCCAATGACTTCTTTCCGGCGAAAACTATGGTTTTTTCCAATGCTGCTGGCACTATTCTTAATCCTGATCCCGGTGGTGGTGGCCACGGCGGCCATACCGGACCCCGCCTTCAAGGCTGCCGACGGTACTGCCGTTGACATCCAGTTTCTCCTGGATCACGGCCTGACCATGGCCCAGATAAAAGCCCTGGACTACTACGCGCCTGTCGTGGAGATGCTCCTGAAGACAGGCCAGATCAATAAAGACCAGGTCCGTACTCTGGTCGAGGGACTCCTGGCCCACCGCCCGGCCGAAGCAGAACCTCTAAAGGAAGGCCCTGCGCCCTTCCCGCCGCCTTCTCCCCGGTCCGCTGCTGGCGAACCCTCTACCGGCCCGCTAAAATTTGTCATCAACAACTCGCTGCTTGAGCCCGACGTAACACCCCGGATCATCGACGGCCGGGTCATGGTGCCGGCCCGCTGGCTGGCCGAAGCCCTGGGAGCCAGGGTGGAGTGGGAGGAAGCCACTCGGACCATTAAAATCGACGACCCGGAAAGTGACTCCCTGCGCCGCCAGCTAACCCTCCTGGAAAAGGCTCTGACTCCCAAGAGCCCCGGGGAAGCTGTGCAGAGTTGGGCCGCAGGGGTCAAGAACCGCAACGGCGCCTGGCAATACGCCCTTTTAGCACCGGCCTTGAAAGAAAAGTGCCGTCCCAATTATGAAAGGATGGGGTGGGTGACGGGTGTATCCAGCCCCTGGGTAGAAAAATATACCATTCTTGAGCAGAAAGAAGAACCGGAAGGAAGCTGGCGCTTTACCGTCCAGTTCGACCTGATGACCTCCACCGGGCCGGCTGGATCTTATATAAACCATGTTACGGTGCAGCACCAGGATGGAAGCTGGTATATTACCGGCATTGACAGCACCTGGGACCAGTGGCAGCTCAAAGTCCAGCTCCAGAAACAGGTGGAAGATCTGATAGCCAGGCAGTACCAGCATTACCGCGTGCTGGACACAAAGATTGACCTGCAATCCTTTTACCAGTCCGGCTTCCAGGCGGAAGCCGTATACCTGGTCCGGGTCAGCCACCTGCTGGGCGTAGACACCCCGGCGGAATGGCCGCCGCAGAAGGGCCGTCTCCACTACCTGGAAGAAAACCGCGCCCGCCTCACCCCGGAAGCGCTGCGAAAGATAGAAAGGCAAATTGCTTTCTGGCAGCAAGAATTGCAGGAGTATATTACTGAGCCCCAGGAAGCCAATGAATTCTTAAAGGTGACGGCCCGGTTCGACAGCCGGGGCCGGCTGCAAAAGGATTCCGTGCAATTTTTTATTGAAGACGCCGTTGGGCAGTATATCCCCCTGGATATGAACCTGCCTTACTTTAAGTCAGAAGCGGAGTTGATCAAGCAGGGGTATGAGGAGATGCGGCAGCTGGCAGCAGGCGCCGGGTAGTCCTGGCCTTCAGGGACAAAGTGAGCTATAGTTAAGCTCGCTTAGTTTTAAAGGGGGAAACAAGATGCTTCCTGCTCGCCTGAAGGGTATCCTGGCGCCCATGGTGATGCTCCTGCTCATCGCCCTTAGTGGGTGTGGGGGCGGGTTAGCAAGTGATGTAAAAGTCCTCGAAGAAGCTGTTGCCAGCCAGGACTGGGATACTGTTTCCGGTTTAAGTAAAAAAATGGTGCAGGAACACCCTGAACGACCGGAAGGCTATTACTTCCAGGGCGTCTACTATTACCACCAGAAGGCGTGGCAACAGGCCATCGATAACCTGAAAAAAGCCACCGAACTCGCTCCTGCTTACGCCGGCAAAGGTGGAGACATGCTTGCCGACAGCTACATACAGCTGGGAATAAAGTTATTTGATCAAGATTACCAACAAAGCCTGGAGCTTTTTAAGAATGCCTCGGAAGCCTCCAGGGATAAAAGCACAGGCCGGAGAATAGCCGGGATCATCATGGACCAGGTAAATAAAAAAACAGCGGGGAAAAACTTTTATGACCTCAAGGATTACCTGCCCCTGCTGCAAGCCGCCCTGCAATATGACGCCGCCAACGAAAGGGTCTTATTTTATACCGGCGTGGCCTACAGGTTAAGAAATGAAAACGAAGAAGCCATTAAATACTTCGATCAACTGGCACCCAGGCCGACACCCGGCAGCCTTCCGGACAGGCTCTTTCATTTTCCCAGCGACGCTTATTTTGTTGCCGGCAGAAATATGGAGTATCAGTTCTTACAGGCGGGGCGAAATGATTTCCAACCTGTTATCGATCTCTACCGGAAATCCCTGGCATGGAATGACAAAAATGACTTTACCCTACAGCGGATGACCTGGTTGATGGTAACCCTGGACCGGAAGGATGAAGCCCGGGAGTATTTCCGCCGCTGGCAGGCAGTTACCCAAATGCCTTTAAGTACCGCCGAATTCGAGCAGGTACTTGCTTCCAGGGAAAGTCTCCCGGCGAAACAACTGAAAATTAAACCTGGTAAAGAACTGGTGAGAAAAAATGAGAGGCCGCAATATGACTACGAGCTCGTGTGGACCGGTGATGGCCGTAACCTGTTGCTGGTGGAGTGGGACGAAAAAAATATTAAAATCTCCCGGTTAAACCCGGAAAAGGAAGGGCATGAAACTATCTACACCGGGGAATGGACGGGAGAACGCCCCGCCATGCAATCTATTGACGGTAAAATAGTTTTGCGCAACGGTAAAGAACTGGTCTTTTTCGATGCCAATGACTTCAAGGTGTTACGGACAATGAAATTACCGGTATTTGACCGCTGGCTGGAGGTTTCCCCCGATGGTAGCCGTATGGTTTATGTGCAACAAGGCCTCTGGTTAGCCGACCTCAACAATTCCCGCCGCCTTCTCCTGGCCGAGGCTGATAAAGAAAGGCTGCTGCCTTCCCAGCCCCAGTGGTCCCCCGCAGGAGATAAGGTTTTATACATAGATATGTATTACGAAGGCTCGGGTGGTATCTGGGTAATTGACCTCAATTCGGGCGAAAAAAAGAAAATAGTCGACCTGGATGGTTGCTTTGGCGCCCGGTGGACCAATGACGGCCAGGCCATCACTTTTGGCACCTGTGGTTACGGGCAGGAAGAGCCCCCCGCCATGTACATTTATAACCTTGGGACGGGCAATACCAGGAGAATACCCTCCGGGCAAAATTACGCTGCTATTTCTTTCAGTCCCGATGGCCAGCGCCTGTTGCTCCAGTGGATGGAGGAAACCCTGTGGGTTAAAGATATCACGGAGGACACGCCCCGCTTGATTACTAAAAAGCCGGGGTTTTTCCGGGCCTGCTGGTCACCTGACGGCCGGTATCTCGTTTATGGCCACCAGTTCCGGCGCGACCTGCCCCCATCATTCTGGCTGGTGGACCTGGCCCGGGATAATAACTGACCGTGGCTTTATTCACCGACAATCTCCCTGGCAAGCCTTCCCGACCTTCCGGCCAGCTGCTGCAGGTAGCCACGCCGTTCGCGCAGGTAGTGTTCCAATTGTTCCAGTGCCCTGGTAAAGCTTGCCCGGTAGACGGCCCGCAGGCGCCGGACGGCCGCCGGGTATACGGGTTCAGGAGTCGCAGTGGTTCTCCTTTGCTCCCGCTTTTTTCAGGGTGGCGACCAGTTCTTCCAGGGCTTCCGGGTCATTTCAAGGTAACTAAGGCGGCAAAAATTATTACTTAGGTTTCCATCTCGTTTACCATATTTCCCGCCCAACCTGAGGCCCGGTGTCTATTTCACTATGAATATTTTCAGGTTTAACACGGGCTAACATTTGTTCCAGGCTGTAATGTTTGCGGCGGATAATTATCGCGTGCTCATCTACCTGTAAATCAACCGGTGTGCCTTCTCTAAGGCCGATTTTTTGGGCCAGCGACAAAGGGATACGTATCCCTAAACTATTGCCCCACTTTTGCACATGAGGTTGCATAACGATTTTCACTCCTTCTTTGTTTATACATAGTATATACTTTTAATGCTTTGGATACAAGTAAAAAATAAGGGGGACGTAAATACTAGCGTCACGTCTCCTACCTATTTTTTAGACTTTTCTCTGTACAATTTTACCAACACTTTCACAAACCGGCAGGCCGTTGCTAATATCGAGGATACATTTGCAAGTTATACCCGATCGCTTTAACCAGGTTAGCGATTACCTCTCGTAGTACCAGCGGCGGCCTAAACATGGCTGTTTCATGGACACCGGCGCCGGAAACCTCTATACCTAGCCGGCGAGCTTCGGTTATGGCCCGTAAAAGGTGAAAATCATGGGTGACGATAACGGCACTTTTCCAACCGTGTTTGCGCATAATGTTGAGGGCCCCAACCAGGTTTTCCCTGGTGTTGCTCGAAGTGACTTCCTCATAAATTACATTGGCAGGTATACCATGGGAAATAAGAACCTGCCGGGCGGCGCTTCCTTCCGGGGTAGGATTAAATCTCCCAATGCCGCCTGTCGTAATTAGCGCCGCCGCATATCCCTGTTGATAAAGAGTTTCGGCCAGTGTAATACGTTCCATTAAAGCCGGGCTTGGACCATTCGCCCAAACAGCAGCACCTAACACTATAATAACATCAGCTCGCTTGGGAGCCGTATTCCACCCAAACCATTCGATATACCAGTACGTACTACCTAATATCAAGGTAACTAAGGCGGCAAAAATTATTGCTACGGATATGTTTTTTTTCATGGCAAGTCTAGAGTATCTCCCCCACCTTCAAAAAAACTTTACTTATTCCTTTTTCTCAGTCCTGATAAGGCAATCTTATTTCAACTATTCCCAATTCGGGGATTACTTGAGGAAGCTTTATCCAAATTTTCCTGGGAGCCCATGGGGTTTAGCGCAACCTGTGGGCCTACAATCTATCCAGATAAGATAAGCAAATCTTCCAGGGCCCCTGCTAACTCGGGATAGCGAAACTGGTAACCCTCCTGCAAACCCAACTTCACCTCTTTCATTGGTAATGCTATTGTACCAGATCTTTTCCAGGTGAACGGCGGTATTGGCTTCGGGCACTGGTATTTCTATGTTAAGGGGTGTGACCAGCCCCAACTCCTGAGCCCTCGTTAAACCCGGGGTCATCGCTGCCAGGTATTGGTCAACCTCTGCCTGCGAGCGGGCTTGCTTAACCACGGTATTATTCACCCCGCAACCGGTTGTCATTAGCACCAGCAAAAACAACAGCACTACCCGATAGGTTTTACCTACCATTTTATTAATCCCCCTTAAGTATGACGCTTCTATATGCTAAAAGGTTCCTGGTCACGGGCGGGTATAATTTGTCGCAGCCCCGATGTCCAAGATAGCCTACACCAGGGGCACCCTCAGGCTCCCCCGGTTATCATAACGGCAACCCCAGGCATCCCGATAGCTTCCGAACCCCGGCTTCTCCACCGGCGCCGCCGGAGTAACGGCCAGGAGGTACATCCCCAGGATTTCCTGGCCGGCACCTCCACCGTTATTTGATTTCAACTTGCCAGGATCTACTATTTTCGTTAATATGGTACGCGCATAACGCTTTTTGATGGTCACGCCACGAAAATAAAAAAATCCCGCGTAAACCGGGATTAACTTATGGCTACGTCTGCCCAGATTATTATTTCTTATACACCTCACCTCTCGGTAAAATAGCGCCTATTTAGGTTATGCTTCCATTTTACCCCAGCATTACCATTTAATCAATATTGCCCGTCATCCCTCCCTGATTTTTACCTTCCTTCTGCTATTATAAATCCCCTTCACTATGGCTGCCTTCATCGCCCGGTCTTTAGAAAACTGGGGGCAGCGCGAGGGGGCTGTAATCCCGTCCAATTCATTAATTATCATCTAGTTTTTTGGCTATTTCTTTTAAAGCTCGGTCTATAGAGGCGACCTTTATGAGTATAAAAATAAAACCTCCGATAAATAAAGCCATTATAGCAAAATTAAATAACATAATTATGCTTGAAAAACTTAACCACCATGGTGGTTGCATATAAATTTCCTCCTTTTTGGTATATGCGGGTCTGTGAAGCACTTTGAAAGAGTGCAAGTGGCCTGGTCAGAGGCCGACCCGACCGGGTGCCCCGAGGAGAATTTGAGCTGGAACTGGGATTTGTGGCGGCCCCCCTGGGTCCGAAGGGACCCAGGGGGTTTGCTAGAAAATACTTTCTACCCGGACTTCCAATCCAGCTATCACCTGTGACTTGACTGTCCCCTGTTGCTCCACTTCCTGGTCCAGGGTAAATTTACCTTCCTGCAAGCAAAAAACCTGTACCGATTTTTGCTGGGGATCGACTATCCAGTATTCCCTAACACCACTCTTTTCGTAAACCTTATACTTGCTGCGCAGGTCGTAATAACCGGTAGCGGGGGAGAGAATCTCCACCACCAGGTCCGGGGCGCCTTTAATGCGCTTCTCTTCGATAATTGCCAGCCTTGCGTTGGAAATAAAAATGATGTCCGGCTGGTAGGTTTCTTCTTCATCCAGATAGACATCAACCGGGGCGTATAAAACAATACCCAGCCCTTTCTCCAGGACAAAGCCCGCCATCTGTAATTCCAATTTCATGGATACCATCTGGTGATAGGGTGTAGGCGACGGTGTCATTACCAGTTTCCCCCCGATCAGCTGATAGGGCGACCCTTCCGGCAGGCGGCAATAATCCTCATAAGTGTACCGTTCCCGTCCTGCCGCCAGTTCTGCCGGGTCAATACTCATTTCCCTGCACCTCCATTCCTCTGGTATCGATTTTATTTCTGGTAGCTTTTTCTTAATTTTAACCTGAGGGTTGCCGGTTGAGCAAGGGAGTAATACCTGGAGCCGCCAGAATGAAGTTACCGCTAAAAAAGAGGATATCATTCCAGTCCTATAACCATCAAAGCCCCTGCCTTGCCCACCGCTGGCGGGGCGACTAATCCGGGTAATTTAAGTCCATAGCCTTACTTAGTCGCCGCTACTGCGTCGCATTTATTAACTGGCTTCACGGGCAAGCTCAACTATTCGCCGGCGCAGTTCGGCGATCATAGACGGAACATCGATGCTTACCGGACAGCGCTCCACGCACCGGCCGCAGCGGAGACAGGTGTAAATTAGCGGTGCGGCATTATCCATGCCACCGGCCACGAAAGCCGTCCAGATGGCTCCTATGCCCCCCAGATAACGATAACCGAAATACCCGGCGGTCAGTTGAAAGACTGGGCATTCGTACATGCAGCCCCCGCATCTTAAGCAATACAAACCCTGTCTGAAGAGAGGATCGGCAGCCATTTCGCTACGGCCGTTATCCACAAAGATAACGTGTAGTTCCCTAGGGCCGTGAGCGCCATAGGCGGTTACCTTTTCGATGTCTCCCGTCTTGCTGGGCCCGCTGATAATATTTACATAGCCGGGGACGGGATAGTTGGCATAGCGCCAGGTAACTTCGGCCACTTTCATGGCCTCCTGGAAAGTGGGCACCACTTTTTCGATCCCCACCAGAGCGATATGCACCGGCGGGACGGCGGTACATATACGGGCGTTGCCTTCATTTTCAATAATAACCATTGCTCCGCAGTCCGCCGCCACTACGTTGGCACCGCTCATGCCGAAATGGGCGCTGAAATACTTTTCCCTCATGAATTCCCTAACGGCCCCGACTTCGGCGGCAATATCCGGAGGAATTTCCCGGCCGAAAAACTCGGTAAACAATTCCGCCACCTGCTCCCGGGGTACATGAATGGAAGGTGAAACGATGTGCATGGGCCTTTCATGCCGCAGTTGTAACAAAAACTCCCCCAGGTCTGTTTCCCAGACTTCGTTGCCTTTTTCGATGAGGTAGTCCCTTATTTCCAGCTCTTCGCCCAAAATGCTCTTGCCTTTAACCACTATCTTCCCTGTGCCAATAATGTCCGCCGCCAATTTCAAGGCGTCTTCACGCGATTCAGCCAAGTAGGTCTTGCCGTGGTTGGCTTCGATGGCTTGCCTGGCTTGAGTCACCAACTCATCCATGCGTTCGATGGCAGTTTCCTTTATAGCGCGCACTTCCTCGGCCAACTTGGTCGTATGGGGGAATCGTTTGAGGGCAGCTTCGGTATTATCTCGATAAGATTTAACGGCCCGGGAAAGAGCTAACTGAATATTGGGGTCATCGGAGGCTTTATTAAGCTCCGCCGTATACTTTTGAAACAAGCGTTCCAGCACCGAACTCATTTGGCAATCCCCCTGTAAAGAAACTCAATAAAGTCCTCAAGTTGGATATTCTTTTGCCCCTCACGCCGACCCTTATCGAGAGCCGCTAGGCAATAAGGGCAAAAGGTGATAACTAGATCGGCATTGGTGGCCACGAGTTCGCCAACCCGGCGGGCAGCGATCTTCCCGGACAATTCAGGGAAAAGGACCTTGCCGGGCCCGCCGCAGCAGGTCGTCCAGCGCCGGTTGAGCTCCGGTTCTATTAAAGTAACTCCCTCCATTTTGCTCAGGATATCCCTGATCTCTTCCGTAATACCCAGTTCCCTGGCCATGCGACAGGAATCGTGGACCGTTACGTTTCCCGAAAAACCGGTAGGCAGACGCCCGGGGGCATCCTTAACCAGATCGTAGACCGCTTCCAGGAAAGTTTTAACTTCGTAATTAAAATTTTCCACCAGCTGAGGATAAATCAGCTTAAAAATTTCCGCCGAATGGGGCGATAGGCAGATGATGGTTCTGGCGCCGGTAGAATTAATTAACTCGGCAACCTTGCGGGCGTGCTGACGCAAGTCGCCCACGAAACCGTATTCATAAAGAAGAGCCCCGCTGTAGATCTCTTCTTCGCCCAGATAACAGATTTTCAGGCCCATCTCCTGCAGGACCAGGGCGGCCTTGCGGCTGACATCCCGGTAGCGCTCCCGATCCCTGGAGCGCACGCCGGCAACAATCTTTTCGGGGTTGATCCCCACCCTGTCGATCAGGTTGCGGACGCCCATCATCAAGGAAAATCCTACGCTGCCCTGGTTCATCCTGGTGAGCATATCTACCAGGCTATCAATGTAGGGGACCAGTTGATACTCGCCGCCGGTATATAAAAGCACATCCCCCTGCCGCGGCAGGTTGAGATCTCTGGCCCACCCAGCAACCTCATTTCCCTTAAGGCCCAGGGGATTGCCGTATTTGACAATATTCCCCCGGATCACTTCGAGAGTTTGCGGCAAACGATAATCCCTTGATTCCGCTTTCAGCTCCAGAGCCATTTCCGTCACCTCAACAGAATATCATATAAATGCCGTTTACCGTTCATACTAGATTAAATTAATCATAAATAAAGCGTATCTTCAAGGTTTTTTAAGCATGTATTCAGAATACCTGTTAAAGAAGCCATCCCCACTTCCCTGGGTAGCAACCCCTCTTTTACATAGGCGCGGCTAACTTCACTTATAACCGCCGCATGTTTCCCCCTTGAAAGCCCATTCGGCTTCATCCCAGGCTTCCCACGCCTTTTCCATCTTGGTCCGGGCAAACAATTAAATCAAACATGCTTCAACAGGGTACATACCATGAAGCTCAGCATGGGATAATAGACTTAGAAAGGAGGAATAGCATGTTCAAGCACGATAAGAACCTGCTAGAAATGGTGCGTGTGGAACGGCCGAACCCGAACTACGCGGCGCTTTTGCAGGAGCAAATCGGGGGCCCGCACGGTGAGCTGAAAGCCGGGTTGCAATACCTGGCCCAAAGTTTTCGCATTCAAGACCCGGCCATCAAGGATATTTTCCTTGACATCGCCGCGGAGGAACTCAGTCACCTGGAAATGGTATGTACGGCAGTCAACCTCTTGAACGGCCATGAACCTCAGGCCATGAATGCCACCATCGGCAATGTTCAGGCGCATGTAACGACCGGACTCAATCCCTTTTACAGCAACGTCTCCGGCCAGGTGTGGACCGCGTCTTACATTGAAGCCACCGGTGACCTGCCCGCGGACCTGCTTTCCAACATCGCTGCCGAACAACGTGCCAAGGTTGTTTATGAATATCTGCACCGGCAAATCGCCGACCGGTATGTGCGGCAGATGATCGATTTCCTGTTGAACAGGGAAGAGGCGCACAACACCATGTTCCGGGAATGCTTCCAGAAGGTCCAGGGCACCGGCTCCACCCAGGACTGGGGTGTGGACAAGGATGCCCGGCTCTTTTTCAACCTGTCCACACCCGGCAACTATGTGGGTTCCTCCCTGCATGACCCGCAACCACCGTCCTTTTCCGAGCCGCAAATCCCGCCCCAGTAAAATAGAACAGGGAAGCAGCATCGCCTCCCTGTTCTATTTCATATCTATAGGACTGCCTGTCCGCCTCCGGGCTCTTACACCAGCCATACGATCAGCACCACTATCCCTACCACAATTATAACTCTATCTCTACCCTCAGTAACCAATTTAAATAATAAGAATAAGATAATCCAGAGTTTTAACTGGAGGTTGGGACAATATGGATATTAGTAGAAAGCAGCCAGTAATATCCAGGCGCAGTCCCACCAGTCAAACCGGCATTTTTCGACTCACAATAAATGTCTTGCAAGCCGGCACAGGGATACGTATAACGAATTTCCAATTCATCGTCAACCAGGACAACGTGGGGGATCCTTTCGACCCCGATCCGGCTAACTGGCCTTCATTAAAGCCCGGCGCCAGCCACAGTGCGGTCGTGGCCACGGGGGACTCCAGGCAACCCACCGTCTCCCTGCCGTCCGGCAAATACCTCGTCTCCGTCCTGGCTCCCGGCTACAAGCTCGGGGGTAACTGGATCAACCTGAAGCGTGACAGCACGCTGACCGTTGAGTTGCAGCCCCACCCCCTGCCGCTTGCCAAAATCCGCGTCCACGTTTTCGAAGACATCCACCCGGTCAACGGCGAGGATGACTTCCCCCTCGAACACGGCCTGCCGGGGTTCCGCATCGTGCTTGCAGATGTCACCGGCGAGGTTACGGTCGACTATTTCGGCAACCCCCTCGGAACGGTTTACAAGCGGGACGCCGGCGGCAACCTGATTATCGGTCCGGACGGGAAACCAGTCCCGGTGCCGAACACCGGTGGCATAATCTGGACGGATGAAAACGGCGACGCCGTCATTGAAAACCTGCCGCCGGGCAAGTACGGGGTGCAGGCGATCCCGCCCGACGGCAGCGACTGGATCCAGACCACAACCATCGAGGGTACCCACGTCATTGACGCCTGGATTGAAGAAGGCAACGACGGGTATAGCCCGCGCGAGGGTTTCAAGGCACCCCTGGTCTGGTTCGGTTTTGTCAGGCCGAAGGAGTTCGCCCCCGGAGCGGGAACGGGCACCATCACCGGCCGCGTCCGTACGATCATCGAGTTCACACCGCCAGTCAGGCCCCTGACCCTCGGCGGACCCGTCGACCGGCCCTGGATCGCTCTTACCGATATCGGCCGCACCGACGAGCAGGTCTATACCGGCCGGGGCAACCCTGACGGAACCTTTACCATCACCAACGTTCCTGCGGGCATCTACCAGATGGCCTTCTGGGATGAACCCCTCGACCACATTATCTCCTTCCGTACTGTCCAGATCGCCGCGGGTGAAACGATTGCTATGGGCGATATCGGCATCCCGCGCTGGTTCGGCTGGATCAGCGGCATGGTCTTCCGGGACGAGAACGGCAACGGCGTACGCGATACGGATGCTGCCGGGAACTATATCGAGGAAGGTATCCCCAATGTCCCCGTGGGCACGCGCTTCAAAGACGGCAGTGGGCAGTATGCCACCGTAACCGATCTCGACGGTCGCTACTCTTTCAACGAAGTTTTCGAACTCGAGCGGTTCGCCGTGGCGGAACTGGGCTTCGACCGGTTCGGGCGCACGGCCGCGACCGCTACCCCCGATTACGGGATCACCCCGCCGCGGCCCACTACGACCCATCCCCGCGCCCTTACCCTGGCGGTCCTGACGTGGGCGGCGAAAACGAACCGCATCGATTGGGGGATGCGGGAATACCCGCTACCGGGACCGGACGGGCTCGTGGGAACACCTGACGACGAACTCCACGGGGGCATCTCGGGAATCGTTTATTACGCGACGATGCGCAACGAACTCAACCCCCGCTACGCGGTGGCCGAGGACTACGAACCGGGCATCCCCAACGTAACCGTCAACCTCTACCGGCTGAATGACGACGGCAGCACCACGCTGATTAACTCCGTGCAGACCGACGCCTGGCAACATCCAGCCGGCTGCGTGCGGCCCGACGGCAGCGTTGACCCGGGCTGTATCGAAGTACCCAACGCCTCCAACCAGATCAAAGACGGCGTCTTTGACGGCGGTTACTCCTTCGCGACTTACTTCGATCCCTACTTCGGGGCCCCCGGCGCCGTGGAAAAGCCGCTCCCACCAGGAACCTACCTTGTGCAGGTGGTCCCGCCCACCGACCCGTATAACCTTTTGCCAGATGGTTCCCCGAAACCGCTGTACAAGGTGCTCGACCCCGGAGCGGTGAACACCGGCCAGGGCGACCGGTTTGTCGCTCTTTCGACGACCACCCGGGACCAACCCGCCAGCGCTACTGATGCGGCTCTGTTCCGCCTGCCCCCGCCCCCTTACTATGGCGACAAATACGATACTAAAATAGTTACCGTCAGTCCAGGGCAAAACGCGGTGGCAGACTTCTTCCTGTATACCGATGTTCCGGTGCCGGGGCGCATCGTCGGCTTCCTCCTCGACGACGTGAATATCGAAACCGACCCGAATTTTATCTACTACGGCGAAAAGCGCGGTATTCCTTATACACCGGTCGGCATCCGGGACTATACGGGGCGGTTGATCACCACCGTTCATTCGGACGCCAACGGCATCTTTGAGGTGCTCTTACCGTCCACTTATACCCGCAACGTACCTATTCCCTCCGGCGTGGCCCCGGGGATGTACCTGGTTGTCGGCAACGACCCCGGCGACCCCGGCCGGCCCAATACAAGATATAATCCCAATTACCAGACCTTGACCATGGTCTTCGATGTCTGGCCGGGGAAAACCACCTATGCCGACGTCGCCCTTTTCCCCATTACCGCCTTCGTGGGAAGACCGGGGGCGCAATTCTCGCGGCCGCCGCTCTGCCAGGCAACGGGCGCCCCGGAGATCGGGAGCGTTAATCCTGTCTACGTGACTTTGACCGGTAACCGCCTGATCTTCATCAGGGGGCGTAACTTCGGTGCCCATCCAGGAACAGTGACGCTTAACGGCAGAGCCATCCGTGTCCTGGCCTGGCGTGATAACTTTATCCTGGCATACGTGCCGCCAAGCTTCGCTGCCGGCCCGGCCCAGATGGTGATAACCTCGAGTGCCGGTATCCCCAGTACATTGGGAATCACCATCCACGTCCTGGTCCCCGGGACCTACGATCCCCCGATCGTAAACGTCACCCCCCGTACGACCATCCAGGCGGCCATCGACCGCGCCGCGCCGGGGTCACTGGTGATTATCAATCCCGGCGTTTACTACGAGAGCCCGGTTATCTACAAGAATGTTAAACTGCAGGGCATGGGGGCCTGGGTTACCAGGCTGGACGGGCGCTTCTTCGCCAGCTACCGGCAGCAATGGGAAACAAAGCTCGCCGCCATTACCTTTGACGGGCCTCAGGAGATACCGCGCGGCCAGGTCATCACGGTAGTAGCCAAGGATGGCACCTTCGGCCCCGCGTTTACGACGCAAATTGACGGGCTGACGATCACCGGTGTGCGGGGCGAAGAAGGCGGGGGCGTTGTGGCCAACGCTTACTGTCGCTACCTCGAGATCAGCAACAACGTCATCATGAGCAACGGCGGCGGCTTCGGGGGCGCGATCACCATCGGCAGGCCCTACGCCGGTGACAACCACAATGACGGCGTGCACATCCACCACAACCGCATCCTGAATAACGGCGGCATCAGCCTGGCCGGCGGCGTGGGGATCTTCACCGGCGCCGACGGGTATGAATTCGACCACAACGAGGTCTGCGGCAACTACTCCGCCGAATACGGCGGCGGTCTCTCGCATTTCGGGCTGAGCCACGGCGGGCGCATCCACCACAACAAGTTCCTTTTCAACGCTTCCTTTGACGAGGGTGCGGGCATCTTTATAGGCGGCGAACAGCCAATCCCGCCGGCAACCCTTTCGCCCGGCTCCGGGGCGGTGGACATTTACAACAACCTCGTCCAGGGCAACCTGGCCAACGACGACGGCGGCGGGATCCGCCTGCTCCGGGCAGGCACTCACCGCATCAACATCTATAACAACATCATCACTAACAACGTCTCCACCGACCTCGGCGGGGGGATTGCCCTCGACGATGCGTCCAACGTGGTAATCGTCAACAACACCGTGGCGAAGAACATCACCACTGCCACCGCCGAAGACAGCGACGGCCGGCCGCACGGGGCGGGCCTTGTCAGCGAGGCGAACAGCGCCGCCTTCCAGGCCAGCCTGCCGCCGGGCGCCCCGACCTTCAGCAACCCGGTCCTCTTCAACAACATCTTCTGGGATAACCGGGCCGGCTGGTACGATCCGACCCTGAACGACGGCCGCGGCGGTATCGCCGGCATCGGGGCGCCGGCCGACCCGAACCCGGTCAACGTAATTGATCTCGAGGTCTTCGGTACCCCGGCGCCCGAGGTGCTGAGCCCGCGCTACTGCAGCCTGTCGCAACCGTACGGCGTACCCGTTCCTACCAACATTATTGGCGTTAACCCCTCTTTCGTGGCGCCTTATGATACCGCCGTCACGGCCGTAGCCTTCAATATGGAGCCGGACTTCAAGACCGTTAAAATTATAACAGTCGAACCGCAACTGCAGGGCGATTACCACCTGAAACCGAATTCACCGGTCATCGACCGGGGCACCACTACCCTCGTCGTGAACGGCGATATCTATAACGCGCCGCAAACCGATTTCGACGACCAGCCGCGACCCCGGGGGGCCGGGGTGGATATCGGCGCCGACGAGGCCCGCTAAATTTTTTCACCAGGGAGGAGTTCACGTGACGTTCGTCCAGGTGCATTACGGGGCAACCGACAGTTTCATCACCATGCCCGACGGCTCGGTCCACTATATCTTCGGTTTCGTGGACCTGACCGGGGTCCCCGAAAACGAGATCTTCGCGCGCCGGGGGAAGGCAACGTTACCCGCGCCGCTCCTGGATGTCAGAGCCGGCGACCGGGTTGAACTGACCCTTACCAACCTGGGGATGCCGCAACGGCCCGACCTCGACGACTCCCACACGATCCACTGGCACGGCTTCCCCAACCAGATATCTTTGTGGGACGGCGTTCCCGAGACGTCAATTGCGGTACCGGTAGGGCGCGATTTCATATATTATTACGAACCCAAGGATCCCGGCACCTATATGTACCACTGCCACTTTGAACCGGTAGAACACATTCAGATGGGCATGGTCGGGCCGTTGATCGCCCGTCCCGCCGACTACAACCCTGCGAATCCGCTATTTAAAACTGCGTACGGCGCGGGTACGGGAACCGAATTCGACCGGGAGTACTTTTTACTGATATCGGAACTCGACCCGGTAGCCCACGACCAGGTGCACAGGGTCCAGGCGTTCGACTGGAGCGAATACCGCCCGGCCTACTGGTTGATCAACGGCCGCGCCTACCCCGACACGCTGCATACGGCGCCGGATGGCGACCTCAGCCAGCAACCCTCTCATTCCCTGATCCAGGCCAACGCCGGGGAAAAGGTGCTCCTGCGCTTCATAAACCTCGGTTTTGAAGAGCATGCCGTCACCATTCTCGGGCTGCCACTGCGGATCATTGGCCGGGATGCCCAACTGTTGCGCGGGCTGCACGGGGAGGACCTTTCCCACTGGCGGGACGTTCTCTATTTCGGCGCCGGGCAGACAGTCGACGTCATCATCGAACCTCAACAACCGGGACTTTACCCGCTCTTCAACAGGGGCTACCATAAAAACACCAATGCGGGAGCTACCCCCGGCGGGATGATGACCCACGTTGTTGTATACCCTGCCGGAACCCTGCCGCCCCAGCCGGGCCCGGCTTTTAAGCGAGGGGCCGGCCAGGGCTCCCCCAACCAACTTCCAGGAGGGAGGATGCATGCCAACACAAGCTACAGCCAACGGATCGCCGGCCATCCACCTGCGCGCTGTTGACGGATATATCATCACCCCCGACGGGGCGAGTATTTACATCTGGGGCTACCGGGATGAAACGGGGCGGGCTGCCCAGTTGCCCGGGCCGACCATTATTGTTAACCAGGGCGATACCGTCACCATTAAACTGACCAACGAACTGCCCGAGATAGTTTCCCTAATGTTCCCCGGCCAGAACGGGGTGTTCAGGCTGACCAACAGTGGCGCGGTACCGGTCGGGCCCATATACGAAAACGGGCGCCTCGTTTCCCTCACCGATTACGCACCCCCGCGGGGGACGGTCATTTACCAGTTCGTAGCCAGCCGGCCGGGCACCTATATCTACCACAGCGGTACGGAGATTAACAAACAGGTGCCGATGGGGCTCTACGGGGCTATTATCGTTCGCCCGGCCGGCTTCGACCCGCTCGACCCGGCCACCTGGTCCGCCTACGGCCCGGAAACCGGCACCGAATTCGACCGCGAATACCTGCTGGTGGTCGCGGAGATAGACCCGGTGCTCCACGAAGCCGTCCGCTTGGGCAAACCTTACCGGCCCGGCACTTACAGGCCTCGCTACTGGACGATTAACGGGCGCTGCGCCCCCGATACGATGTTGCCCGATAGAGCGACCTATCTTCCCCGGCAGCCATACGGCTCAATGATTATGGCGGAACCGGGCGAGCGGGTCCTTATACGCTATATAGGCGCCGGCTGCGATGCCCACCCGCTACACCCCCACGGGAACCATACCCGGGTGGTCGCGCTGGACGGGCGGCTGCTAAGAAACGGCACCCAGGACCTATCGCACAAACACTTCACGGTGTTAGTGGGTCCCGGCCAGACCTACGACCAGATCTTCCAGTGGGACGGCCCGGTATATGACCCGGTGACCACCCCGATCCCCACCCCGATCCCCAACCTCCGGAACCAGGCGATTGGTGACGCCGGGTGGACCATGTGGAGTGGCAGCCCGTACTTAGGGCAAAAGGGTGACATACCCATAGGAGTAACTTCTCTAAACGTGACCGGCGAGTACTACTTTATGCTCCACTCCCACTCCGAACCGCAGATCACCAACTGGGGCGAATTCCCCGGGGGGATGATGACGATGATCGGCATCTTTCCAGCCGGTACTCTCGGGCCGGAGGTCGGCAGGCTGCAGAGAGACAGCCGTGCAAATAGTACTCGCGAAAGGAGATGAAGGTATGCTGGTAAGCATAGAACTCTGGGCACGTCCGGGCATTGTTTCGCTGCCCGGTGGTTTCCCCGCCGTTATCTGGGGCCTGGCTGCCAGTCCGACCGCCGCGCCTCAAGTGCCGGGACCTGTAATTGAAGCCACGGTCGGCGATATGGTAGAAATAACGCTCCATAACATGCTGAACGAACCTGTATCTCTTACTTTTCCGGGGCAGGAGATTGCCCCGGAACCGGTCCTCGACGCCGGCGGCCGGCTGGTTTCGCTCACTCGCTTCGCCGCGCCAGGAAGGAGTGTGGTCTATAGTTTTCCCGCCTACCGCCCGGGTACCTTTCGCTATGAAAGCGGCACCAGTCCCGAGCGTCAGGTCCAGATGGGCCTGTACGGCGCGCTCATCGTAAGGCCGGCCGGCTGGGACGACCCGGCCAGCTCCAACTATTATACCGCCTACGGGGCAGATACCGGGAGTGGTTACGACGTTGAGGCTGTTATCCTGCTCAGCGAATTCGACCGCGCGGCGCACGAAGTTATCGCCACCGGCGCCGTATACAACCCGTTGAACTACGCCCCGCAGTACTGGCTGGTAAACGGGCGCCCCTTCCCGGACTGTGTGGCCCCACCCGATAGGTCCGCGCAACCCCTCACCTCCCGCGTCCCCGTCCTTGCCGGCCAGCGGGTACTGCTCCGCTTAATTAATGCTGGCTTCCTTGCCCACACCCTGGCCTTCCAGGAAGGGCCGGCGCGCGTTGTGGCCGAGGACGGCCGGCCCCGCCGCAGTCCTTTGCTTGACGCTACTTACGATAAGAACGCGATAACCTTAGGCGCCGGGCAGAGCGCCGACCTGGTCTTCACGCCCCCGGAAGGGGAGCATTATCTATACGACCGGGATCTTTTGCACCTGGTCAATACCGACGATTACCCCGGCGGGATGATGGCCCTTGTTGATGTTCGCCCGGTCTTTCCTGTAACTCCTCCGCAGGCCCCGTCAAATTTGACGGCCACGGCGGCTTTACCAGGGCAGGTTGAACTTACCTGGATAAACAACGCTGCCGATGAAGACGGGTTCGTTTTGGAGCGCCGGACGGGAGCCGGGCCGTTTTTGCGGGTCACCACCCTGATGGTGGGAGCAACGGCCTATACCGATACCCACGTCGAGGCCAACACCACCTACACCTACCGGGTACTGGCCTTCAATCTAGCGGGAACATCAGCATATTCAAACGAGGCTGTCGTCACCACCTTGCCTTAGTCAAGATGAAACGGCCTTGACAACCAGGAATAAACCAAGGTATTACGGTCGAAGAACTTGTCCTCCTTTATTATGCTGGGTCGGGCCCCTCTTTTTTTGTTACCGTACGATCGAGTTACAAAAAGGGAAGTTTCTCACTTCCCCTACATAGGGCACATAATCAAGGCTTGATGTAGGCATACCCTTCAGCCTGTTTCGTGGCGATTTCTGTTATGCCGGCTGGTACAACTATCAGAAAGTTGGGGAGGCTGTCCTCGTCGATAGACTGGCCTTTGAGAGCGTTCCGACACGCAACAAAGTTTACTCCCATCTCCGATAACTTCTTCATCTGCTCCACCAGCGATCCATTAGCTGTCCCGCAGCTTGCCCCCTGACCGTCACCTCCGGCAAGGAGACACCTGTTCCCGAAAATAGAAACCGCCTCACCGTTGGCCACTACTTCGATATCAGCATTTCCTTGCCCAACATCATTCAAAAAATTACTGATGTTCACGAGAACCCTTTGCCATCTGCCAGATTCGTTAACATGGAAAAGGACTTTCAACCTATTCATCTCAACACCCCTTCTCTGTTAAACTCAAAAAGAATGTAACATAGAAAAGATTGTACGTCCAATCAGTTTATCTTATACACGATATAAAGTTTTGCTGTGGCGAAAACTGGTTCAGGACACGACCTACTAGTGTTTTAGGCAAGCTTATGGAAAAATTATAAAGAACTATTATAGCGGGAAACCGGAATGGTAAAGGTAAACCTGGTACCCTGGCCAGGCTGGCTTTCGACCCAGATTCTACCCCCATGGGCTTCAACGAAACCTTTGGCAATGGCAAGGCCCAGCCCCGCTCCCCCCTGGGCCCTGCTCCGGGACTTATCGGGCCGGTAAAACCTTTCAAAGACATAGGGGAGATCGGCAGCTGCGATCCCCGGGCCGGTATCAGCCACGGAAACGCTAACTTCGCCAGGGTTCTCCTTGATGGTTACCCCTACCTGGCCCTGGGGGGGCGTATAACGTAGGGCATTGCCCAGGAGGTTAATTAAGACCTGGGTAAGGCGGTCCCTGTCCCCTTTTACCTGTATTTCCTGTCCCTCAGTATTGAGGGTTAGAGTAACATTTTTACTTTCAGCTTCAACCTGGAAGAAATTCAACACCTTCTGCACTGCCTCGACCAGGTTGAAAGTTTCCTGGTGCAGGGGTAGTTTTTTCGCTTCGGCCAGGCTCAGTTCCTGTAAATCATGAACCAGCCGGGAGAGGCGCAGGATCTCATCATGCAAGGACATTATTACTTCCGGCTTGGCCTCCAGGGCTCCTGCCTGGAGGGATTCCAGTTGACCCCGCAGGACGGTCAGGGGTGTGCGCAGTTCATGGGCCACATCAGCAACCAGGTTGCGGCGCATGGCCTCATATTTTTCCAGCCGGGCGGCCATGTCGTTAAAGGCTGTCACCAGCTGGACGATCTCTTCATCGCCGGTTAGGACCAGGCGCTGTTCCCAGCCGCCGGCAGCCAGCCTATGTACTGCCTTTGTAAGTTTGCTCAAGGGCCCGGCTATCCGCCGGGCCAGGAAAAAGCCTGCCAGGCCGGCCAGGATTAATACCGCTATACCTGCCAGGATGATCGCTACAGTAACGGAGCGGGTAAAAAGGTCTTCCTGGGACAGGACACCCGGTGGGGTTGTAGTAGTCAACCACAGGGTGCCCACCCTCTGGCCATTAACGATAATCGCCGTCCCCTGCGCCAATTCCTGTTCGGACAGTCTTTCACCTAACCTGAGCCCATAAGTATCAGCAACAACAAGGTTACTGCTGTCGGCCAGGATCACCCTTTCTAAACCGGTCCGACCCCAGCCCAACCCTTGGCCCCGCCCCATACCCTGCCCCCGGACCATACCCTGGCCCCGGCCACCTTGCCATGGTGTATTAAAAAGCTCCTGGACCCCGGTCCAGTCCCCTCTGTCGCGGTAATAAGCGGTAAAAAAATCGGCCCACACCTGCTGGCGTTTCCAGGCTACCTCATCCAGGTACCCATGAAAGAAAGTCCTGGTGGCCCAGCCTACGGCAACCGTTAGGGTCGCTACCGCCAGGAGAACTACCATGATAAAGGCCAGGGTTAACCTGGTCCTGAGTTTCAACCCGCTCACCCTTTTCTGCCCGGAATCTATCCTTCGCCAAATTTATACCCCACACCGTAAACGGTGAGAATGTAGCGCGGATTGGCCGGATCGTCTTCGATTTTACGGCGCAGGTTGCTGATATGGGTGTCAATGGACCTTTCATATCCCTGGTATGCTTCGCCCAGGGCCGCATCCAAGAGCTGCAGCCGGCTGTACACCCGGCCCGGATGCCGGAACAAAACAGATAAAAGATTAAATTCAGTCGGAGTAAGGTTCAGGGGCTGTCCCTTTTTGTATACCTGGAGGCCACTAAAATCTATGGTCAAATCGCCCCTGGTCTGCACCGTATTTTTGGGCTGTTCCTGGCCACCGGAACGGCGCAAGACGGCCCGGATACGCGCCGCCAGCTCGGCTAAACTGAAGGGCTTGGTGATGTAATCGTCGGCTCCCAGCTCCAGTCCTAAAAGTTTGTCTATTTCCTCAGCTTTAGCCGTAAGCATGATGATAGGGACCTGGCTTTCCTTCCTGATTTCCCGACAGACATCGAGACCGCTCAATCCCGGCAGCATTAAATCTAAAATAATCAGGTCGGGCTTTTCCTGGCGCGCTTTTTTTAGCCCCATGACTCCATCAGCAGCTATTAAGACTGCAAACTGTTCCTTAAGTAAATATTGCTGAATCATAGTGGCTATTTTTTCTTCATCTTCGATGATTAAGATCTTCTTTTTATCCATCCTTTTCATCCCCGGGAAGGCTATGTTATTAACTGTTTCGCTACCGGCAGTGTTTTTCCTTTATTTCTCCTGGTTTAAGAATACCCAGGGGGTAATCCCCCTGGGTAGACACAATGATGGTTAAAACTACCCGTACAGGTTACTGTTGACTGCTAGCCTGGCCGCGGCCAAAGCCTGCACCCTGGCCGGCCCGCCCCCTTGGCCCTGCCTGCATCCCCTGGCGGGCTCCGGTATTGTCCGGTGCACCGGCCTTCCAGCCGCCACGGCCCTGGCCATTGGGACCAACTGTCGTCCGTTCAAGGTTCTGCCCAATCCTCTCCTTCATGTTTTCCAGGCAGTAACTGGCCTGCTCCGGGGTTATCTGGCCGGCGGCCACCTTTTCATCCAGGAGCTTTTGCCGTTCAGCCGTTATCGTGTCTACCAGCTGGTCTTTACTAATCCCGTGTTCAGCGGCAATCCCGGCTATGGATTTACCCGCCTGGCGCTCGGCCCTTAGGTCTGCCAGGTCCAGGCCCAGGATTTTGCTGAGTATACCGAGCATCCCTCCCTGGGCTCGCCCCAACCCCAAGCCTAAACCTGGACCATAAGTAGTCTGGGTGGACTGAACTGGGGTACCTTCGGCTGCCAGGGAAGACCCGGGCTGGGTTGCCACCAGGAATCCTCCCAGCACCAGGGGGGCTGCCACAGCAGCCAGTATCTTTTTGCCCTTCGTCACCTTACATCATCCCTTTCTTTTTTTCTCGAAACAACCAGGCCTGTTGTTTCTTGGTTTAGGAATAGCATACCCTAGGAGTCTCAGGATATTATCGAGAAAATGTTAAGAAGTTCTTAAGATAATAAAGACTTTCCGCAACGATAAAGGCCTTAGAAGCCTACAAGAAATCCGGCTGGGGCGGGACTCTAATTATGATCTGACTGGATTAGATGAACTGGTTACAGTTTACACCGGGCGGGAAAAGCTTGCAAGGGTTTATAAGCCCCATGGAGAAGTCAGTATTGACTTAGAAATCTACTGGAAATAAAAAAGCCCTGCCTACTACTAGCAGGCGGGGCGTTTTTGCATGTCTAAGGGGACAGCGGTTGCGCCCAGAATAGCGCGGTTTATTACTGATACTGCCTTATCTGGCCTGTACTGGCTGGGCTGTAAGTATTAATCATGGTGCTTGTCGTTACGTCCTTCATGGTCGGTACTTGGTAATAGCCTTTTTGATTCATGTACTGCCATACTTCATAAGCCTGCTCGGCGCAGTTAATGGCCCCCTGCTGGATCATGCGCCGTAGTTCCAGGTCGGCACATTCTAAGGAAGCCATCATTCTAAAGGCTGCTGAAGCCTTATGGCATCCCAGCATGCCGCTGGCTACATCCCGGTCATCCATGTCGTGAATAGAGGTATTCGGCGTTTGGGTATCCGGGTTATTTAAGCCGTAAACCGGGGTAGCCGTTCGGGGTACGCGGTAAGGCACCGCCTGGGTGATACCGCGCTGGTTAATGGCTTGAACCATGTTATTGTACTCCTGGGTCATAAATTGCAGCTGTTTGTCCAGGATAGAACGGAGCTGGTGGTCTTTGACGTGGGGGCGGTACAACTGGAATTGATTGATCCCATCGATAGTGTCGCTCAAAATTTCATGGATTTCCATTACTTCATGGGCGCCGTAGTGGGCCGCCATAAAAAATCTCCTCCTGAAAAAGATAGTTTGGCTCGAAAGTTATTGTATCCAGCTTTCAGGTAAATTATTTAACCGGTCTCGCAGGAAATCCCTTCTCCTCCAGGGAGTATGCTCTGTCAACGTGCTTTCCCTTTCCGTTATACATTCTGTCACCCTAAGGCTTCCTTTTTATATCCCAAAGGATTAAAATACAGGTAGTGTGTCAACAATGCAAAATAAAAAGGAAGCGCAAAAGTGGCAGAACGAGGGAAAATGGGACTGGCCCGCTCGGTAGCTATCATGAGCCTGGCTGCCGGCGTATCACGGATTCTTGGTTTTTTACGCAACACAGCTATTTCCGCCCTGTTTGGCCAGAACCAGCTGACGGATATGCTCAATACCTCCTTTGTTATCCCGGATACCATATATTTAATCCTGGTGGGCGGCGGGGTTAGCTCGGCCTTTATCCCGGTACTGACCAGTTACCTGGCGGAAGAGAATGAAGATGCCGTCTGGCAGACAGTAAGCATTGCCTTTAATCTAGTCCTGACCCTGGTAGGAGTAGCCGTAATCCTGGGGATGATCTGGGCTCCCTGGCTGGTGCACCTGATAGCCCCGGGCTTTGATGCTGATCAAGTGGCTTATACAGCCTATCTGACCCGGATTGTCCTCCTGGCCATCCTTTTTCACTGCCTGAATGGGGTCTTAATGGGGACAGAGTACGCCTACCAGTCCTTTATAGGCACGGCCATTGGCCCCCTGGTATATAACGCTGCCATTATAGTTTTTGGCCTCGCCCTGGCCGGTAAATACAGCATCGCCGCCTTTGCCATTTCTACCCTGATTGGCGCGGCCCTTAATTTCCTGGTGCAGGTCTGGGGGGTATGGCACCTTAAGCCCCGTTACCGGCTGGTCCTGGACCTTAAGAATCCAGGCATCCGTAGGATTTTTAAACTAATGCTGCCGGTAACCATTGGCCTTTCCATTGCCCAGTTAAACCTTTTCTTTAACCAGACTTTCATTGCCTCCTACCTGCCCCGGGGTTCCATTAATGCCCTGACTATCTCCAGCCGGGTGGTGCTGGTGCCCATCCTCTTTGCCTCATCCATGGGAATTGCCCTTCTACCGGCCCTGACCCGTATTGCCATGGAGCGGGATTATAGTTCCTTTACCCGTTACCTGTCGGGCTCTTTAAGGGCCGTGGTTTTCATCTCCATCCCGGCCACGGTGGGTCTAATTGCCCTGGGGCAACCGGTGGTCAGGGTCCTCTTCCAGCATGGCCGCTTTACCAGTGCCGACACCCTGGCCACTACCGAAGCCCTGGTCTTTTACTCCCTGGGGATAACAGCCTATGGTGCCTATGAGATTTTGAGCCGGGCCTTCTATGCCACCCAGGATACGGTAACTCCCCTGAAGATCGGCCTGGTTACCCTGGCAGCAGGTACCGCCTTGAACTTTACCCTGGGACCGGCCTTCGGCATCCGCGGCCTGGCCCTGGCCTACTCCCTGGCCGGCTGCGTCAACGTCGCCCTGTTGCTCTATTACCTGCGGTGCAAGGTGCAAACCTCCCTGGAAGGTCGCCGGTTGCTGCAAACTGCTATGAAAAGTCTCCTGGCAGCGCTGCTCATGGGCCTTCTCCTGACCCTGGCGGCCGGCCATCTTTTGCTCCCGGTAACCTGGCCCCGCCTGGTACGGGAAGGACTGGAACTGGCCCTGCTGATTACCCTGGGGATTTTAAGTTACGGCGGCCTGACGTGGTTGTTGCGCATGGAGGAGCTGGCCATGTTTCTAAATGTCCTCAGCCGCCGCCTGCACCGTTCCCGGGCCGCAACGGGTTAAGTGGGGTGAAAATATGCTCCGAGCTTTCCTGGCCATTTGGATTGGCCGCCTGGTGGCCCTCCTATTTCGCTGGTTAAAAAGGGGAGGTACCTCCCTGCCGGGCTATCTAGCCTTGAAGATTGACCCGCAGTTAATGGGCCGTTTGACATCCAGGTATGAAAAAGTTATTATCGTTACCGGGACCAACGGCAAAACGACGACCACCAACCTCCTGGCCAGCATTTTACGGGCCGCCGGGTTAAAGGTGGTTCACAACAGCGAGGGGGCCAATATGCCGGCCGGCGTGGCCACGGCCCTCCTTGCCCGGCGGGGGGAAGTTGCTGTCCTGGAAGTAGATGAAGGCACCCTGGGCCTGGTTACCCGGCAGGTCAAGGCCGATATGGTGATTATTACGAATCTATTGCGGGATCAGCTGGACCGCTACCATGAGCTGGAACAACTGGCAGCGGCCATCAGCCGCGCCCTGGCAGCCATCCCGGCGGCTACCCTGGTGCTCAACGCCGATGATTCCCTGGTAACCTCTTTAAGCCAGGTAAGGGAGAATGTCCATTATTTTGGCCTGGCCCGGACCCCCTGGAGCCAGGCGACAACCAGTGAAGTCCTGGAGGGCCATATCTGTCCCCGCTGCCGCCGGCCCCTCCAGTTTAATTTCTACCATTACAGCCACCTGGGGAATTATTACTGCCCCCAGTGTTCCTACAGCCGCCCCCCGGCCGATTATGAAGCCCGGGAATTAGAGCTAAGTTCCGCGGGCGCCCGGTTTGACCTGGTTTACCCGGCCGGAAAACTGGCCCTCCGGACCCCCATGCCGGGGATTTATAATGTCTATAATGTCCTGGCCGCTGCCAGTGCCGCCCTGCTATTAAAGATTGACCCGGCAACCATTGCCCGGGTCGTGGCGACCTTCCTCCCGGGCCAGGGCCGGGCTGAAACCTTTAGCCTCAGGGATAAACGATTGACCCTGATGTTAGTAAAAAATCCTACCGGCTTGAGCGTGGCCTTAAAAACCCTGACTGCCGGCCGCGGGAAAGCGACCTATCTCCTGGCCATCAATGACCTGGCCGCCGACGGCCGCGACGTCTCCTGGCTCTGGGATGCCGATATCAGTCCCTTGTTACAGGCTCCTTACCACCGGATTATCTGTGCCGGCCTGCGGGCCGGTGATATGGCCCTTTGTCTCAAATACCAGGGGGTAAAAGAGGCGGACCTGAAGGTTATCCCCGGCCAGGAAGAAAGCGTCGACTTTTTACTGGGAGAACCAGTCGACGAAGGCCTGATTCTCTGTACCTATACCAACCTGGCCCTTTACCGCCGCATCCTGAAAGCAAGGGGGGCTGTCAGTGAAGTTACGCCTCTGCCATCTCTATCCGGAACTCCTTAATCTCTACGGCGACCGGGGTAATGTCTTAATCCTTCGCCGCCGGGCCGAGTGGCGGGGTATTGAAGTGGAAGTGACCCCGATCTCCCTGGGGGATAAGCTGGACCCGAAGGCCTATGACCTTTTCTTCCTCGGTGGCGGCCCCGACCAGGAGCAGGGGGTGGCCAGTGCCGATTTAGTTGCTAAAGGTCCCTGGCTCAAAGAGGCGGTAGAAGCAGGCGCCGCCCTGCTGGCCATCTGCGGCGGCTACCAGCTCCTCGGCGAGTATTACCGCACCAGTACAGGGGAAACATTACCCGGCGTAGGCCTTTTTGCTGTCTATACCGAAGCCGGGAACAAGCGCTTGAAGGGTAATATTGCCATCCAGGTGGAGGAGTTAGGTACGGACCGGCCGGTGATTGGCTTTGAAAACCACGGCGGCCGCACTTTCCTGAAGGGAGCCCGGCCCCTGGGCCGGGTAATTTATGGCGATGGCAACAACGGCACCGACCAGACGGAAGGTGCCCGCTACCGGAACGCCATCGGCACCTACCTCCACGGCCCTTTATTGAGTAAAAACCCGCACCTGGCCGATTACCTCCTCCGGCTGGCCCTGCAGCGCCGTTATGGCGAAGTAGAACTGCCACCTCTGGACGATACTTTGGAGCTGGCTGTCAATGAAGCGGTCTACCGGCGCTTTTTGCCCACAAAAGGTAAGTGGTAATAGCAAAGGCCCCCCAAAGAAGGTCCTGTAGTCTAAGCCGAAAATAGCTGCAGGGGCCGTGTTTCCCGGCGGTAAGGGTGCAACAAACCCAGGGCCGGAACTACCAGGTCCTGCAATTTATCGCCGGGTACCAGGCCATATTCCAGCAGCGACTGGTAGAGGATGAAATTAACAAACTGGCTGTATCTTAAACCGGAAGCCATGGCCATGGTCGTCAGGGAGGCCGTACTGTTGCAGTAAAAACCGGACGGCGGCAGCACCACTACCATCATACAGGGTATGGGGCTCGTCCAGAAAACCTTCGGCCAGGACAAAGGCCAAGTGGGGAGCCGGCAGGCGGGAAAGGGATATCTCCAGCTGGTGACGGCTGCGGACATTAACAGGGTAAACCTCGTTGCCGCCTTCCAGTAACGCCCGGTAAATCTGGCGTACGGTCTCCCAGGAGAGACAATCACTGTAGGCTCCCTGGCGCTCCCGGGCGGGGACAGCGTTGAAAAGAAAGAGTATGCGCAGCAAAAAGTTCCTCCTCCCTGCTTTAACTGGTAACCTGTTCTTGATAAAACCACCATATTATACCATATATATAGGGGCCATTTAAATATATTTTTAAAAACAAAGACGCCCGGAGTAATCTTCCCGGGCGCAATCTTTGATCTTTGAAGGCATATCTTTCATGTACGAGTTAATCTTGAAGTCCGTCAACCTGGAGCACTTTACTTCTCGCTAAACTCCAGGGTCAGGCCAGCGGGTAAATAACCTTCTTTCATTGCTGCAAAGCTATAGCTCCCGGCCACGTTGGCCGTAAACCGGATTTTACCTGCAGCATCCGTCTCGCCTAAGTTGCGGCTGCCTTCCTGGACAATAACATACTCCCCCGCTACATAGCCTTCCCGGCCGTCCTGGAGGCGCACCTGCAGCCAGCCGTTTTCCAGCCTGGCCAGGATAGCCAGCCGGTAACCTTTCGGTACCAGGGTGATGGCTTTATACCCTGTTCCCGGACCTGTCCTTACATAGAGGGCTCGAGCCGTTACCTGGCCTAACGTCGCTGCCGGCTGGATTTGCTGGACTACCGCTCCAGCTACCGGCGCACCGTTGTGGCGGACGACCAGGGTTACCTCCTGCCCGGCTAAGGGCCGGCCATCTAGAGCCAGCTCCAGGGCGGGGTTGATTGCGGCTACAGCTTCCTGATCACCCAGCCTGACCTTGACCCAGGCATTACGCGCCGGCCCGGCCAGTGACAGCTGCCCTTTTTCCGGGTCAAACCGGCCCAGCCCTTCGCTGACCGTCCACCGGTACAAAGAGCTGTCGACATAGATTTCGTTGCCTTCGGCATCAAAGGCCGTTACTGTAAACTGCTGGACAGCACCGGGTTGCAGGGTGGCAATGGCCGGCGTAATTTTCAGCCTGTATACCTTATCGACGACAGTAACCCTCGAGGTAGCTTTTACCATCCCTGTCCGGGCGGTAATCTCACCCTGGCCGGGGTTATCAGCCTGGAACAGGCCGGGGGAGATAAAGCGGCCCACATTTCCCGCCACGCTCCAGGTCACACCGGCAGGTACCTGGGCAGGGTTATAATAATTATCCTGGGCCTTGAGGCTGAATTGCACTTTACTGCCTTTATACACCTTGATTACGTCAGGAACCAGGTATAAATGGCTGAGTTGACCCCGGGGGGCAGTAGAAAAAACCACCAGGCCATTGGTAACCGGCCTTTCCTGCCCGTCGGAGGGTTTGTTTAAAATCGATAGCTCATACTCGCCGGCATTACGGGCCGCCAGCACTGATGAACCGCCACCATCAAGGTTCAGGGCCGCGACTATCCCCCTGGCTTGCATAAATGCGGCCAGTTCGTAAAGGGTCATACCGTCACTGTAGCCGGGCTGGCGGCCATCGGCTACCACGATCTCGAGGCGACCTTCCTTCGTGATGCCGACTGCCGTCCGGGGGTGGCGGGACCGCACCAGGGGGTCCGTGCTGTTCGCGGGCAGGACGACCTGCCCGTTTTGCAGGATAATCTCATGGCCGCCCACGGCCTGGATAACATCATGCCAGCGGGTATCGGTAAATCTGATGGTGAAATTAACCTTGTCGCCAGCATGAAGCTGTTTTAAAAACTCCTGGGCCTTCCCGTGGCCGGAGAGTACTACCCCGTCCGGCGGGATGGGGTTATTACCCTTGGCGTCAATCCTGGCGGCCACGGTGCCGGTATATGTACGGCCTGCTTTAACGGGCAGGTCAACACCTTTTAGAATTATTTCCATGCCGTAGTCATTGGTACCGGTGCGGGCCGCAAAGGCCGGGGTATAGAGGACCAGCATGTCGGCCCCCCTTTCCCGGTTGACGTGGGCGATGGGGTAAGTGTAAACCACCCGGGCCACGCTTCCCCCTTTCCCCGGTATTTCCCTGGTCACCGTCAGGTAGGCGGCCATGACAGGAGTACCGATAATGACTTCTTTGTTCCCGGTCAACCCCAAAGCCGGAAACCCCTGAGGGCTGATTAACAGCTCGCCGTTGCTTATTTGCAGGCCGATGGGCAAGTAAGGTACCCGGGTGCTGTAGAAATCACCATTTGTTGCCGCTACTGCGGCCTTGCCTTCCCTGGCCAGCCTGGCGGCCATAGCCGTGGGTCTTTCCTGGTCAAGGGCCAGGTTGCCGTGGGATACGGCTGTCTCCATAACCGTAAACCTGTCCCGGGGATCGATAGTTAAGACCTTCAGCGCCTCCTTATAGCCGGGAGCAGTAATCTGGTAGGCCGAATACTGTACTCCTGTGGCCAGGGGGATTTTCTCTACCTCGGGTACTACCTGCCAGGCAGCGGCTGCCAGGGAGAGCATGGGATTGGCCAGTAAGCAGGCAACCAGGAAAATAGCCAGAAAGACTGGTAAAACCCTTTTCCGTATGTAGCTCATAATTTTCCTCCAAACTTGAGACCTTCCATTATCTATAGACGTCCTTTAGGACCGTAAGGTTCCCAAAACTCAGCGACCTGTCCACATAATATGGACAGGTCACCATTTTAACAGGATACCAGGACCGGGGTAAAATTTACATAATCGGCAGCCACCAGGTGGAAGTTAATGCCCCATTCTTTCCCTACCAGGGCCTTTTCCTGGTCGGCGCCGTGGAGGTGCCCGTAATAACAGTGACTTACGCCATAGCTCTGCATTAACGTTATAAAATCGGTCGCTTCACCCCCGCAGGCCGGGGGAAAATGCATCATCACGGCCAGGGGCTCTTCCCGGCGCAACTTCTGCACACCATTCAGGGCCATCTCCAGGCGCAAGACTTCTCGCCGGTAAACTTTCCCATCCGTTTCTTCATTATAAAGGGGGTGCTGGGGGACCAGCCAGCCCCGGGTGCCGCAGAAGGCCACTCCAGCAATGATCTCCGGCTTTAAAAGGGAGAGATCCGCATCAAGGATGGCCGCCGCCATTTTTCGCTCCGTCTGCCACCAGTAGTCGTGGTTCCCCTTCAGGATGCGCTTGGACCCCGGCAGGGACTTGAGGAACTGCAGGTCGGGCAGGGCATCCTCGAGGCGCATGCCCCAGCTGATATCTCCCAGGATTAAAACTGTATCCCCGGGGTTCACCACCCTCTGCCAGCGGGCGGCGAGTTTCTCCCGGTGGTTTTCCCATACCGGCCCAAACATGGCCATATCGCGACCCAGGTGCAGATCGGCGATGGCAAATAACGCCACTCTTACCCCTCCGCCAGGTGGCTACGCCTTCTCCAGCTGCCTTACTATGGCGTCGGCCATTTCGCTGGTACCGGCATTGCCTCCCAGGTCGTAGGTTAAGTATTTTCCTTCGGCCAGGACAGCCAGGATGGCCTTTTGAATCCTGCCGGCAGCTTCTTTTTCGCCTAAATGCTCCAGCATCATCACTCCGGAGAGGATGGTTGCCAGGGGGTTAACCTTGTTCTGGCCGGCATATTTGGGCGCACTGCCATGGATGGGTTCAAAAACAGCCGCCCGGTCGCCGATATTCGCCCCCGGCGCCACCCCCAGGCCGCCTACCAGGCCGGCGCAGAGGTCGGAGAGGATATCGCCGTAGAGGTTGGGCAGGACCAGGACATCATATTGTTCCGGTTTCTGGACCAGCTGCATGCTCAGGTTGTCCACAATGCGGTCGTCGGCAGTTAGATCGGGGTAATCTTGAGCCACTTCATAAAAAGTCCGCAAGAAAAGGCCGTCGCTGAATTTCATGATATTGGCTTTGTGCCCGGCCGTCACCCTTTTCCGCCCATTCCGGCGAGCATATTCAAAGGCCGCCCGGGCAATCCGCTCTGAACCTTTGCGGGTGATGATTTTAATGCTTTCCGCCGCTTCTTCCCCTACCATATGTTCTATGCCGGCATAGAGATCCTCGGTGTTTTCCCGGAAGATGACCAGGTCAACGCCTTCATAACGGGAGGGTACATTGGGCAGGTTACGGGCGGGACGGATATTGGCATAGAGGTCCAGCTCTTTCCGCAAGGCCACATTAACGCTGCGGAAACCGGTGCCCACCGGGGTGGTTATGGGCCCTTTGAGGGCCACGCCGTTTTTACGGATGGAAGCCAGGGTTTCCTCCGGTAATACGCTGCCGTACTTCTCCTGGGCCGTCTCCCCGGCCGCCATTACTTCCCACTCCAGTCCGGCCCCGCTGGCATCCAGGACCCGCCGGGCCGCAGCAATCAGTTCCGGGCCAGTACCATCACCCGGTATCAGGGTAACCACATGCTTCAACAAAAGCCACCTCCAGAAAATATCATTACCCCATTATTATACGGTTTTGTCCGCCTGCAGGACAAGTAAAAAATCGCCCTCCCGGGCGATTACAATTACAATCTACAATCTGGTTTTCCAGCGTTTGAGGATAACTATGGGCGTCTGCTCGTCTTCATTGCCAAAGGGGTTATCCTTTAAAGCCTCAATTACTGCTTGCCGGTAACTTTTATCAGTGATGCCCAGGATGTCAACACACTTTTTATCATTGACATCGGCAATCACGGCTTCTGCCCCGGTAGCCTTTTTAATAGCTTGCACCAGTTGGCCCGGGTTTTTAGGTCCCATGACGATATGCCGCTCATAGGGGTACATGGTCCCGGCTATATCGTCGATCAGGGCCAACTCGCGCCCGGCCACAATGTAGAAGAGGCCTTTTTTCTTGATTAACCGGCCCAGGGCGGCGGCGGCACAGCCGGCCAGGATGCGCGCCGGGCCTGCTTCTTCGATGGCCAGCTGCATGGCCGGCGGGGTGGCCAGGCTCCCGTCTTTACCGGGAAAACGGCTTAAAAAACGGGCCAGCCACCCGGGACGCACCGCTTCCGGTAAAATGGCCCGTCCCTGGGTAATGGCGACGACGCTTTCCGCCAGGCAGATGACATCGCCGGGCGCGGCAATACCGGCGCTATATTTTTGGGCCAGGTCAACTATATCATCGTTTTCAGTGACGATATGGGTACGGATGGGTATTTTATAGAAAAAAATTTTTTTATCCTTCCTGGCCATAAGCTTATTTCCCCCGCTGGAAATGTTGTTTAATAGCCACGGCGGTAGCCAGGGCTACCTTTTGGTGGAAATAGGGGTTACGTAACAAACCTTCGTCAACCCAGTTGGTAATGGCTACCGGTTCCAGCTTTATGCCGGGTATCTCCCCCAGCCGGGCCAGTTCCTCGTCAGCTTTGACTCCCCGTGCCGGCGTGTTAACCCTGGCCACGATTCTCTCTAAAACCTTAGCCGCCAGTTCCTCATTACCCGGCACTACAGGATTATAAAGGACTGCCGTCCCCCGCTGGCTTGTGTCCGCCGCACCGTGTTCGTGGACGCTGATAAAGCAAAAGGTATCCGGAGTTACTTTACGCAAACGTTCCTGCCAGGAGGGGTTTTCCTCCGCCTGGCGGGTCCAGATCACCCGGGCTTTAAACCCCTCCAGGACCCGAACTAGTTCCTGGGCAGTCTTCCAGGCCATATCGCGCTCCCAGAGATTAACCGGTCCCCGCCAACCGCCATCGGTCCCCCCGTGGCCCGGGTCAATGATAATTACCCTGTCCCGGTAAAATTCCTGCAGGGGCCGGCGGCTGAAGCGTAACACAATCCGGTAGGGAATCCCTTCTACGCCAGTCAGCATCGCCCGGACGTCTTCATCCAGGGTAATGTGAAAAGTAACTTGCCCTTCACCCGGTTCAACCGTTACTTCCCGGAGAATACCGTCCTGGATATAAAGGGGGCCAGGGTACATATTCAGGAGGGCCCGGAGGGTCACCCGGCAGGAACCCGGTTCAGGGTAGTCGATTATTACAGGAGGCGGGGCAGTGGCTTCAATGGTAACGGTGCTGAACTGTTCTTCCCCCTCCAGGGTTACCTTGCTATAGAAATTGGTCAGCCGGGCAGTGATGGGCAACTTCTTCACCTCACTAACAGGCAGGATGTTACCCGCCCGCTATCAATCATATGCCGGCAACCTTACCTCAAGACCGCCTGGTGGTACCTGGCAAGATTTACTTTTTCCCTTTTTAGCGTCAAACTATGTCTGAATCCCCCGGTAATTATGGTTGCAACCGGAGGTCCAAGGGTCTAAAATAAACCTGGAGGCGAGGCAAATGTTTGTAGGTCTGGATATGGGTGGTACCCATACCGATGCCGTGCTCATTGCTGGGGGCCGCATTCAGCGCCACTATAAAACTAATACCGACCAGGCAGACTACTTCGGCACCGTTACCCGGGCCCTGGAAGCTATCCTGGCCGGTATCAATCCCTCCTCAATCAAGCGCCTCAATTTAAGCACAACCATCTGTACCAACGCCATCGTTACCGGCCGCACCAGCCCCGTAGGTTTACTCCTGGAGCCGGGGCCGGGCTTAAATCCCGCTATACTCGCCTGCGGCCAGAAAAACTTTATCCTCTCGGGGTCCATCGACCACCGCGGCCGCCCTGCTAGCCCCCTGGTAGAGGCGGAGATTAAGGCTGCCGACAGGGAGTTGCAGCAGGCCGGCATCCGCCACCTGGCCATTGTCGGCAAGTTCTCAACCCGTAACCCGGAGCACGAACTTGGCATAAAGGAGGCCCTGTCCCCTGGCTACGACTTTATTACCACCGGCCACCGCCTGTCAGGCCGGTTAAACTTCCCCCGCCGGGTCTTTACCGCCTATTTGAATAGCGCCGTCGCTGCTACCTATAGTTCCTTTGCGGCCGCCATTAAAACTTTTACTGCCAAAAAGAAATTACCCTTTGCTCCCGATATTTTAAAGGCCGATGGTGGCACCCTGTCCCTGGAGGCCTCCCTGTCCTTACCCGTAGAGACCATCCTTTCCGGCCCTGCGGCCAGCATCATGGGCGCCCTGGCCCTGGTGCCTACTTCGCAAGATGCTATCATCCTGGATATAGGCGGGACAACCACTGATATTGCCTTCCTGGCCGGCGGTGTGCCCCTCTATGAACCCCAGGGCATCAATCTGGGTGGCTACCCTACCCTGGTGCGGGCGCTGTTCAGCTACTCCCTGGGCCTGGGTGGCGACAGCTGCCTGCGGGTTAAGGAAGGCCGTTTAACCATTGGCCCCGACCGCCAGGGGCCGGCCCGGGCCCTGGGCGGCCCGGCCGCCACCCCTACCGATGCCCTCATTACCCTGGGCCGCCTGGACCTGGGGGATAAGGCCGCCGCCCGCCAGGGCATAGCCGAATTGGGCGATAAACTGGGACTTAGTACACTGAATATGGCCGCAGCGACTTTGCAACAAATGGTGGGGGAAATTGCCCGGCAAAGTCGTGCCCTGCTGGATAAAATCAACAGCCGGCCGGTCTACACCGTCCGCGAAGTGCTGGCAGGTAAACAATTGCACCCCGTCCAGGTGATTGTCATTGGTGCCCCGGCGCCCGTACTGGCGGACGAGCTGGAAGCTGCTTTCGGCCTCCCGGTCACCGTCCCCAACCTGGCCGGGGTGGCCAATGCCATCGGGGCAGCTTTAAGCCAGCCCACTACGGAATTAACCCTCCTGGCCGATACCGAACAGGGATTGCTAACTGTTCCCGAAGAGGGCATCCGGGAAAAGATCCCCGCCGGTTATAACCTGGACCGGGCCCGTAACCGCGCCCTGGAGCTTTTACGAGAGCGTCTCGTACGCCTGGCCCCGGAAGTGGCCGGCTCCGAACTGGAAGTAGTGGAAGAACAATCCTTTAACATGGTTTCTGGTTTTTATACTACCGGTAAAAATATCCGGGTAAAAGTTCAGGTTAAACCCCGGGTCACCCCCCTGAAGGGAGATGCGGATGATGTATAAAGCCGCCCGTCGCCTGGGCCTGGTCTTCTTCCCGGCCTTTGACTGGGCCATCAGCCCTACCCACCCGGAACGGGAAGAGCGGCTCCTCTATACCCAGGACCAGGTCCTGGAAGAAGGCATCCTCGATATTGACGGTATCTATGAATACCGCCCCCGCCTGGCTGCAATAGCCGATGTGGAAAGGGTGCACGTCTGTGTCCCTGACGTCATGTCCCGGGTCACCGAATCCCACCTGATAGCCGCCGGCGGTGCTATCGTGGCTGCCGAAGCCGTCCTCAAAGGTGAGGTGGATAAAGCCTTTGCCATCGTCCGGCCGCCGGGACACCATGCCATGCGCATCGTCCACGGTGCCCGCGGTTTCTGCAATATTAATATAGAAGCCATTATGATCGAATATATCCGCCGTCATTATGGTAAAAAGCGCATCGCCATTGTGGATACCGACTGCCACCACGGCGACGGCAGCCAGGACATCTACTGGCATGATCAAGACACCCTTTATATTTCTTTACACCAGGACGGCCGTACCCTGTATCCCGGTACCGGTTTCCTGAATGAATTCGGGGGCCCGAACGCCTATGGCTATAATTTAAACCTGCCCCTGCCTCCTGAAACGGGCGAGGAAGGTTTCCTCTACGCCCTGGAACATTTCATCCTGCCCGTCCTGGCCGATTTTAAACCCGATCTGGTCATCAATTCCGCCGGCCAGGATAACCATTATACCGATCCTATCACCAACATGCGTTTTTCGGCCCAGGGGTACGCCCGCCTGAATGACCGCCTGCAACCGGATATCGCCGTCTTAGAGGGTGGCTACTCCATCGAAGGTGCCTTGCCCTATGTCAATGTGGGGATCATCCTGGCCCTGGCCGGCCTGGATTACTCCGGCATCCGGGAACCCGACTACAGCCCGGCCAGGGTGGCCCAGTCACCCCGGGTCAGCGATTATATAGCCCGCCTGTGCGATGAAACTTACCAGGCCTGGCAGCAGCGGGAAACACTACGGGCTGAATATGTCCGGGATAAAAAAGAAATCAGCCGCCGGCGCCATATCTATTACGACACCGAGGGGCTGATGGAAACCCAGGAAGAAACAACGTTAGTATGTGATACTTGCGGCGGGCTGACCTGGATCGACTCACGGACCGACCGGGGTCGCCATATCCTGGCCATCTTTATCCCCCGGAATGCCTGCCCCCGCTGCCAGGAAGAGGGCCACGCCCTCTTTGAACGCGCCTCTGCCGGGGCTTATAGGGACGGTATTTACCTCCAGGACCGGGTGGCGGACCAGCTGTTAAAGAAATAATTTTGGAAAAGCCTAAAAAGCTCCCTTGATAACTTCAATCTCCGTCACTCTCTCCTGCCGGTCCAGCCATACGGCCACCACATCAAAACGGCAGGGACGGTTGCTCAAACCGTGCCTGCTAAGGTAATAATTAGCCAGGCGGCGCAGGCGCAACTGTTTGCGGACGTCAACCGACTCCTGGGGTGTACCGAAGGTGCCTGAAGAGCGGGTGCGTACCTCGACAAAAACAACTTCCTCGCCGTCGGCCGCAATGATGTCTATTTCCCCCAGGGGGCAGCGGTAATTGCGCGCCAGCAGCCGGTAGCCATAGCGTTCTAAATAAGCAGCGGCGGCCGCCTCGCCTCGCTGGCCGCGCCGCCGCCGCGCCATAGTCATGGCTATGCACCTCTTCTCAAGGTATCTTCTCAAGGCATAAAGAAGGACATTGCCGAGTTCATGGCATAATCGGTCAATGGGGTCGGGTAAATCCCCAGGATGAAGAGGACCAGCAGGGATACCACCATGGCTACCTGGAGGCCGGGAGCTACCCGCACCGGCCGGCTCCCCTCCGGCGGATTACCCAGGTACATGGCCTTGGCCACCAGCAGGTAGTAGTAGACAGAGACCATGCTCATGAGGATACCGAGGATGGCCAGCCAGATATAACCCCGGGAGATAATGGACATGAACAGGTAAAACTTACCTACAAACCCGGCCATGGGCGGTATCCCGGCCAGGGACAGGAGGGAAAAAAGCATTACCGCCGCCACCAGGGGCGAACGCCTGGCCAGGCCGGCATAATCCTTGATCTCATCGCTCCCCTCGGTGTTGTAGAAAGCCGTGGCCGCCATAAAGGCGCCCATGTTACCGAAGACGTAGAGCATAGCGTAGTACATGATGGCCCCGATGCCTAAGACCGAGAAGGAAACAACGCCCAGGAGCAGGTAGCCGGCCTGGGAGATGCTGGAATAGGCCAGCAGCCGCTTGATATTGGTCTGGGGGATGGCCACCAGGTTCCCCAGGACCATGGTCAGCACTGCCAGGGCGATAAAGAGCTGCACCCAGAAGTTGTGCAGGTCCGGCAGGGCCCCGAAAAACACTCGCACCAGGGCGGCAAAGCCGGCGGCCTTGGAAGCCACCGACAGGAAACCCGTTACCGGCGTCGGTGCCCCCTCATAAACATCGGGAGACCACATGTGAAAGGGTACGGCCGTTACCTTAAAGGCAAAGCCGGCGAGGAGAAAGATAGTTCCCAGGAGGAGGGCCGGGCTGGCACCACTGGCCGCTACCGTCTGGCCAATCTGCTTGATTACCGTACTGCCGCTGGCCCCATAGACCAGGCTCAAGCCGTACAGGAGAATGGCCGAGGACATGGCCCCCAGCAGGACGTACTTGATACCGGCTTCGGCCGATTTGGCATCATTCAGGTGATAGGCGGCCAGGATACAGAAGGTAATAGTCATCAGTTCCAGGCCCAGGTACAGGCTAATCAGTTCGCCGGAAGAAGCCAGGACCATCATCCCCAGGGTCGCCAGCACCAGCAAAGCATAATATTCTCCCTGGTTAAAGCCCATCTTTTCCACATAATCAAAGGAACAAACAGCAGTCAGGAGGGCCGCGGCCAGGAATAAAATTTTAAAATAGGTGCCGAAGGGGTCGATAACATAACCGCCCAGGACTACCCCGCTGGCATCCCGCATGCTGAAGGCAGCCACCATCAGGCCGGCCAGGCCGGCGGCAGCTACATAGCCAATACCCCGGCGATCGCTTTTAGGTACCAGGAGGCCTAAAGCCAGCAAGCCCAAACCCAACGCTGCCGTTAAGATTTCCACCGTTAGTAGATAAAGATTTGCCATTAGAAAATACCCCCTATCGCCTTCGCAGCTTCTATCTTAGCTACGAGCGGGGCTATACCGCTATTAATCATGTCAATCTGGAGGGAGGGCAACAAGCCAAAGAGGATCAGGGTGGCCACTAAAACGACAATGGGCACCATCTCAACGCCATGGGCATCCTCAAGGTGATCCCATTCGGTTTTCCGCGGGCCAAAGAAGGTATTCTTGACCACCCTTAAAACATAGGTGGCCGTTATGACAATACCTGATATGGCCATGATTGAAAGGATCCGGTAGGATAGGAGTCCGCCCAGTAAAGACTGTTCCCGGGTAAAGGAACCCATGAAAATAAGAAACTCGGCCACAAAGTTATTGAGTCCCGGCAGTCCCAGGGATGCCAGGCCGCCAATGAGGAAGCCGGCCGCTACCCGCGGCATCTGGTGGGCCAGGCCGCCAAAGCGGGCAATTTCCCTGGTATGGGCCTTATGGTAAACATTGCCTACCAGGGCAAAGAAGAGGGCCGTCATGATGCCGTGGGCAAACATCTGGGCTACGGCTCCGTTCAGGCTCAAGGTATTGAGGGCGGCTATCCCCAGCAGGACGTACCCCATATGGCTGACGCTGCTGTAACCGATAACAAACTTGAGGTCTTTCTGGACCATGGCAATCATGGCCCCGTAGACGACATTAACTATACAGAGTACGGCAATGAGGGGCGCCCAGTATTTGGCTCCTTCCGGGAAGAGGAAAACGCCCACCCGGATAAGACCGTAGGCCCCCAGCTTCATTAAGACACCGGCATGAAGCATACTGACAGCCGTCGGTGCGGCCACGTGGCCGTCCGGTGACCACAGGTGCAGGGGCCAGATGGGCACCAGCACCCCAAAGCCGATTAACATCAAGAAGAAAACAAATTTCTGGAAGCCCAGGTCATACTTGACCGTGGCCAGGGTCTGGATGTCAAAGGTGGCATGGCCTAACTGTTGCGCACCGTACAGGAAGGTGGCAATAATACCAATCAGGGCGAAGGCGCTGCCGACCAGGAGGTACAGGGTCAGCTTCATGGCCGCATATTCTTTCCTGGTACTGCCCCAAATACCTATTAAAAGGTACATGGGGATCACCGCTACCTCGAAGAAGAGGTAGAAGAAAAAGAGATCGCGGCTGATAAAGACGCCGAAAACCCCCGTCACCAGCATTAACAGGAAAATAAAGAATTCCTTCACCCGTTTGGTCATATCCCAGGAAGCAAAGACGCCGGTAAAGATAACTATGGCCGTCAGCAGTACCATCGGCATGCTCATCCCGTCGACACCGACGGAATAATTAATACCAAAGGCCGGTACCCAGGTAATATCCTGGAGGAATTGCAGGCCCCCCCGGCCGTGATCAAAGAGCACATAGGCCAGGATGGCCAGCACCAGGGATACAAAGGTGGCCACAGCGGCGGTAATCTTAATGGTTAGCTCTTCTCTTTCCGGGATTAGCAGGATCAAGAGGAGCCCCACCACCGGGGCCAGCATAATGGCCGTCAAGATGGGAAAATTCACTGGATCACCCCTCCTAACACCGGTGCCGCCATCCAGAGGGCAATAATCACGACGGCGGTGAAGATCACCAAGGCATAGGTCTGCAGGTTCCCCGTCTGGAGGAAGCGCAGTTTCTGGCCCGAGATACGAGTCAAATCGCCGACACCGTCAAAGATGCCGTCAACCACATGGCGGTCGTGCCAGTTAAAGGCTTCAGACAGTCCCAGGACAACACGGCGGAAAAGCCACATATAGATTTCGTCGATATAAAACTTGTTCACTAATAACGTATAGATGCTGCGATAACGGGTCGCCAGTTTTTCCGGAACGTCGCTGGGACGGCCATAGAGCAACCAGGCCAGGCCAATACCCGCCAAGGCTACCAGCGTCGAAAGCAACATGACGGCATAGTTTGGTTCCACATGATGGGGTTCACCATAATAAACAAAGGTGCTGAACCCGTGGCTGGCAAATGGTGTCCCCACGAAACCTGCCACCACCGAAAGTACGGCCAGGATAAGTAAAGGTATGGTCATGGTCAAGGGGGACTCATGGCCATGGAGGCCGGCGCGCCTGTTGCCAAAAAAGGCCACGAAGATCAGGCGGAACATATAAAAGGCCGTCAGGAAGGCTACCAGGGTGCCCAAGATATAAAGGCCGGTAAAGCCATGGTCAAAGGCAGCGGCCAGAATTTCATCCTTGCTCCAGAATCCGGCCAGGGGCGGGAGCCCGGCCAGGGCTAAAGCAGCAATAATAAAGGTGCTGGCAGTAACCTTCATATCCTTGTACAAGCCACCCATGCGGAAAATGTCCTGTTCTTCCAGGGCATGGATCACGCTGCCTGCCCCCAGAAAAAGGAGGGCTTTAAAGAAGGCATGGGTCATGAGATGGAACATGCCGGCCGTCATGCTGCCTACGCCCATGGCCATGACCATGTAGCCCAGCTGGCTCATGGTCGAGTAGGCCAGGATCCGCTTGATGTCCCGCTGGGCAACGGCAATGGTGGCCGAAAATAAAGCCGTAAAGCCGCCCACATAGGCAACTAGCAGCATGATGCCGGGCAGGCTGGCAAAGAGGACAAAGGCCCGCGCCAGTAAATAGACACCGGCAGCCACCATGGTCGCGGCGTGAATCAGGGCACTCACCGGCGTGGGGCCTTCCATGGCATCAGGCAGCCAGACGTGCAGGGGAAACTGGGCCGACTTGCCGATGGGGCCGATAAATACCAGGGCTGCCGCCAGGGCTAAAAAGCCAGTATTTTGATAGCCGGGAATGGCCTCGGCCAGTTCCCGGAAATTAAAGGTACCAAACATGGCAAAGAGGAAGAAAAATCCCAGCATAAAACCGAAGTCGGCCACCCGGTTGGTGACAAAGGCCTTCAACCCGGCCCGGGCTGCCGAGTGTTTATGATAGTAAAAGCCAATAAGAAGGTAAGAGCAAAGTCCTACCAGTTCCCAGAAGAAAAAGATCATAAAGTAGTTATTGGCCAGGACCAGGCCCAGCATGGAGGCGCTGAAAAGGGACAGGTAACTGAAGAAGGAAGAAAAGCCCGGGTCGCCGTGCATATAGCCTACCGAGTAAATTTCCACCAGCAGGGCCACCAGGGTAACTACCAGGAGCATTACTGCGGCCAGGGGGTCAATCAAGATCCCGGCCTCAATCTTTAAAAGTCCCGGGATCTGGAGCCACGGGGCAGCATACTCCACCGGTTTTTCCATAGTTACACCGAGGAGAAAAACTTCCCGTAATACCCCTACGGCCATGACAAAGCTGGCAGCAATTGCAGCAATAGCCACCAGGGCGCTTAAAAGGCGCACTTTCCGCGTCAGGAAGATAATGATGGGAAAGGCAACGGCGGGAAAAACCGGTATCAACCAGGCATACTTGATCACGGGATATCACCTGCCTTATTGACAAATTACCATCTCAACCAGTCAAGGTCATCAACGTTGCTATCCAGGCGCCGGCGGTAGATATTTAAGACCAAGGCCAGGCCAACGGCTACTTCGGCTGCGGCCACGACAATGACAAAAATGGCAAAGACCTGGCCTGTCACCCGGGCCGGTTCTAGGAAATGGTTAAAGGCTACCAGGTTAATATTAACGGCATTAAGCATTAACTCGATTCCCATTAAAACGGCGACGGCATTTCTCTTGGCCAGGGCACCAAAGAGACCGATGCAGAAAAGCAGGCCGCCCAGGGCCAGGTAGTGATTTAAGGTAATCACTGGTCCTGTTTCCCTCCCCTCGCCAGGAGTATAGCCCCCACCATGGCCACCAGCAAGAGTACGGCCGCTATTTCAAAGGGGATGGCAAAATGGCCCAGGAAAGCATCGGCAATGGCCCCCACATTACCTGCCGGAGCCTGACCGGGAGTAGCCGTCCAGGCCATGCGGCCCGTGGCCAGGGTGATCACGATAAACAGGGCCAGGGAAACAACCGCAGCCGCCAGGTAATTGACATTAAACAGGTTGCTGGCCCGGATGTCCCCCCGCCGGGTGAGCATGACGGCAAAGACAATAAGAATGGCAACGGCGCCGGCATAGACCAGCAACTGTACGGCTGCCAGGAACTCGGCATTGAGGAGGATATAGAGCCCGGCAACGCCGACAAAGGTCAAGACCAGGTACAGGGCGCTGTGCACGATATTTTTTAAGAGGACGACCGCCAGGGCGGAGGCGATGATGATAGCCGCCAGCAGCCAGAAGAAAAGGGCACTCATATCAGGCACCTTTTTTCACCTCCGCTGCCGGGCCGGCCAGCAGATCCTGCTCGGTATCCTCATAGCGATAGCAGGCCAGCTCAAAGTCAGGCTGCCAGTGCAGGGCATCCTGGGGACAACTTTCCACACACAGGCCACAGAAGAGGCACTGGCCAAATTTCACCCGGTAACCGGTAAGCCGGCGCTTCTTCTGCTCGTCGCGCTCGCTCTCGATAATAATGACATGATTGGGACAGGCACTGGCGCACAGGCCACAGGCAATGCATTTCTCCCTGTCCAGGCGCAAGGAACCGTGGGAAGCCGGGGGCAGGTTGGGCCGCCGTTCTGGATACTGTTCCGTTACTGCCTTGCCAAAACAAAAGTGCCAGGTAATGCTTAAACCCTTCAGCAAACCTTGCCCGAACATCCTACCACCTCCCCAGGGTTAGCAGCTGGTAAATCTTAATGCCCACACCGGTCACCAGGATGTTGGCCAGGGACAGGGGTAACAATACCTTCCAGTTAAAGCTCAACAGGTGGTCGATGCGGATCCGGGGAAAGGTCCAGCGCACCCACATGAAGATGAAGATCATAATATAGACTTTAATGAGGAACCATAACCACGAGGGCAACCACGGCCCGTGCCAGCCCCCCAGGAAAAGGGTTACCGCCAGGGCCGAAACGCTGACCAGGTTGGCATACTCTGAGAGATAAAAGAGGGCGTAGCGCATCCCGGTATATTCCGTATAGGGACCGGCGATAATCTCCTGCTCCCCCTCGACCAGGTCAAAGGGGGCGCGGTTCACTTCCGCCGTGGCCGCAATAAAGTAAATAAGAAAGGCCACCGGCTGGAGCAGGATATACCAGACCTTTTCCTGAGCAGCAACAATCTGGGAAGTCTGCAAGGAGCCGGCCAGCATAATCACCCCCAGCAAAGAAAAGGTCAGGGGGATTTCATAACTTACCATCTGGGCCACCGAGCGCATACTCCCCAGCAGGGCGTATTTATTGTTGGCCCCCCAGCCGCCCATTAAAATGGCTATGGTCGTGGTCGAGGCCACTGCCAGGAAATAAAAGACGCCAATATTTAAATCAACAGGTATCATCCCTTTGCCAAAGGGAATGATGGCATAGACCATGACCGCCGGGATAAAGATTATTACCGGCGCAATGATAAAAATCCATTTATCGGCCCCGCGAGGTATAATATCCTCCTTGCCCAGGAGCTTTACGGCATCGGCTACCGGCTGGAGGAGACCATGGGGACCCAGGCGATTGGGCCCGAGCCGCTGCTGCATATAAGCGCTTACTTTCCGTTCCAGGTAAATCAAATAAATGGCATTAAGAAAGATAAAGGCTAAGACACCCACCAGGTACATAAGTCCCATCCCCAGGGTCTGGACCCACGGCGGTGCCCCGGCAAGTAGCCCCTTTATATAGGCGGCTATGCCAGTAAAAATATTTTCCATAGCCATCTATCCTCTCCCTTTAATCAAAACTCCCGTTCACCGGTCAACCTCACCCAGAACAATATCAATAGAGGCGATGTTGACAACAAAATCCTGGATATTACCGCCTTCGGCTATTCTGGGCAAAGCACCTAAATTAACAAAGGAGGGGCTGTGAATGTGCAGGCGGTAGGGCTTATTGCCGCCGTCGCTTACCAGGTAAAAGCCCAAAATTCCTTTAGCGCCCTCGATCTGGTGGTAAACTTCTCCCTTGGGCGGTTTAATCACCCGGGGCACTTTGGCCATTACCGGCCCGCCGGGGAGTCCTGCCATGGCCTGGCGGATAATGCGGGCGCTCTGTTCCATCTCCAAAAGGCGAATAACAAAGCGGTCGTAGCTATCCCCGTTGTTTAAAGTGGGGATATCGAATTCGAAGCGGTCATAAATACCATACGGCCGCGCTTTACGCAAATCAAAGGGCAGCCCGCAGGCGCGAAGATTAGGCCCCGTGATGCCATAGGCCAGGGCCGTCTCCAGGTCAATCTTGCCCACGCCCTGGCAACGGGCCTTGAAGATTTCATTACCGGTAATCAGGCCGTTCATTTCCGCGATCATCTGGGGCAGGTCGTCTAAAAAAGCTTCCAGGGCCGGTAAGAAGCCCGGCGGGATGTCGGCAGCCACGCCGCCAATACGCATATAGCTCACCGTCAGGCGTGAGCCGCAGGTCATCTCAAAGAGATCTAATATCCGCTCCCTTTCCCGGAAAGGGGGAAACCATGCCGTCCAGCCGGACACATCCAGGGCCATGGAAGCCACCATGATCATGTGGCTGGCTATCCTGGACAGCTCGGCCATGATTATGCGCAGGTACTCAGCCCGCTCCGGCACTTCAATATCCATCAGTTTTTCTACCGTCTGGACATAACCCAGGTTGTTCAGCATCCCTGCCAGGTAATCGAGGCGGTCGGTGTAAGGGATGACCTGGGTGTAGGTGCGGTCTTCAGCCAGCTTTTCTATGCCCCGGTGCAAATAACCAATAATATTTTCGACCTTGACTACTTTTTCACCATCCAGGGTTAGAAGGGCCCGGTAAACGCCATGGGTACTGGGGTGCTGGGGGCCCATATTAAGCTCGATTTCCTGGGTCAGCAAATCTTCCCTGGCAACGGCCATGACCTATTCCCTCCCTTCTTCCGCATTTAACTGGAAATCCTTCCGCAAAGGATGGCCGGTAAAATCATCGGGACAGAGGATGCGTTTCAGGTTGGGGTGCCCTTGAAAAATGACCCCCATGAGATCATAGACTTCCCGTTCCTGGACATCGGCTGCCGGCCAGATAGCAGTTAGCGAAGAAACTTCCGGGTGCTGGCGGTTGAGGTTCACCTTAACCCTTAGCTCCCTGGCTTCCGGCACGGCCAGCAAATGGTATACCATTTCTATCCGTTTTTCATCGCGGAAATCTACAGCTGTAAGGTCGGCTAAAAAATTAAAATCATGCCTCTCCTTTAACTCCTTCATTACCGCCAGCAACTGGTCGGCCGGTACAACCAGGGCCGGCATGTCACCGCCTTCCTCCCCTTGAATACCAGGGAAGAGGCGTTGCAATTCTTCAATTAAACCGTTCATTTCACTTCACCAGCACTGCTTTAGGATTGATTACTTTTTTCTTTAGCTGCAGGAGGCCGTTAATCAAAGCCTCCGGCCGTGGGGCACACCCGGGAACATAGACATCCACCGGCACAATAGTATCTACTCCGGGCACAACGTTATAAGAATCCACAAATGGGCCGCCGCTGATGGCACAGCTCCCCATGGCGATAACCCACTTTGGCGCCGGCATCTGCTCGTAGAGGCGCCGTAAAAGGGGTGCCATTTTTTTCGTTACCGTTCCCGCCACAATCATCAAATCAGCCTGGCGCGGCGAAGGCCGGAAAACTTCGTAACCAAAACGGGCAATATCATAACGGGCGCCGCCGGCAGCCATCATTTCAATGGCGCAACAGGCCAGGCCGAAGGTTAGCGGCCAGAAGGAATGGGCCCGGCAGAAATTTAGCATATAATCCACTGTTGACAGGATAACATTATCAGGTACTTCAGGCTCTGGCGGTTTTAATCTGGCTACAGCCACTTTAACGCACCCTCCTTCCAGGCATACCAGAGGCCAATTACCAGGATGCCGATAAAAATAATCATTTCAATAAAAGCGAATAGCCCCAGAACTTGAAAACGTACCGCCCAGGGGTATAAAAAAACAGTTTCGACGTCAAATAATAAAAAGACCAGAGCATAAAGGAAGTAACTGATTTTAAACTGGACCCACGTTGGTCCCTGGGTTTCCAGGCCGCATTCATAGGTGGCCACCTTGTCCCCCACCGCTCTTTCCTTGGGGCGGAGGAGCCAGTTGGTTGCCAGAGCGGCGATGGCCGTAGCTGCCCCGCCAACCAGGAAAATGGCTATTATCCCATACTGCTGCAACATCCTTGGCACCTCCTTTCCATAATGGGCCCCCATAACCTTTGGCAATACTCTAATACTTATTCGCCATATTTATGGAAATCCCTGCTTTTCACCACCAAAGCGTTTTTAAAACTTAAGCGGTGCAGTGAAGTGGGGCCTAGATAGGCCAGGGCACGCCGGTGTTCTGGCGTTGGGTAACCCTTATTTTCAGCCAGGCCATAGCCTGGAAAAACAGCGTCGTAGGCCACCATCAGTTCATCCCGGGCCACCTTGGCCAGGATCGAGGCGGCCGCAATGGAGGCGCTTAACGCGTCGCCGCCTACCAGTGACGTTTGGGGTACAGGCAGACCCGGTAGTTTCAAGCCATCAACTAAAACGTGGTCCGGCTTAATGGGTAAAGCCATGAGGGCCCGCCACATGGCCCACCGGGAGGCCACCAGGATATTCAGGCAATCAATCTCTTTAACCGAAGCCCAGCCAACGGCCCAGGCCAGGCTGGCTTTTTTAATTGTCCCCGCCAGTTCCTGCCGTTTGCGGGGTGGTACTTTTTTCGAATCATTGAGGCCGGCGATAAACAACCCCGGTGGTAAAATAACGGCAGCAGCAGTTACCGGCCCGGCCAGGGGACCACGGCCGGCTTCATCCAGGCCGGCTATATATACGGCACCCTGGCGCTGTAAGCGCCGCTCCCAGGCGTAAAGGGCATCTACCCGTTCCTGCTCCTCCAGGCTTACACCCTGCACTTCGACCACCTGTTTTACCACCTATATAAGATTACCACCACTTAAGCCATGTTTCAAGGCATAAAGGGCCGCCTGGGTACGATCGCTAACGCCAATTTTATGAAAGATATTCGTTAAATGGTTTTTTACCGTTTTTTCACTAATATATAAGTCCCGGGCGATCTCGCGGTTTGACTTCCCCAGGCTGACGTGAACTAAAATTTCCCGTTCCCTTGGCGTTAAAGGTAGCCCTGCATCAGATAAAGTAACAGGCAGGTCCTTCTTCTGGATATAATCAATTACCTTGGGGGCAATGCCGGGGTGAATTACCTGGTACCCCTGGGCTACCTGGAAAATAGCTTTGACCAGCTCTTCCGCGCCGATGTCCTTAAGGACATAGCCGGAGACCCCGGCCCTTAGCAATTCAATAACATATTCCTCGTCATCATGAATGGTCAGGGCCAGGATGCCGGTTTGGGGCAGTTCCCGGCGGATCACTTTGGTGGCTTTGATACCATTTAAACCCGGCATGTTAATATCAATTAAAATTACGTCCGGACGATGGCGCCGGGCCATGGCAATGGCTTCCTGCCCGTCCCTGGCCTCGGCAACCACCTGGATACCCGGCTCTAATTCCAGGATCTTGCGGATGCCTTCCCGTACCAATGGGTGGTCATCAGCAATGACAATGGTAATCTTGCTGGCTGGCACAACTTCCACCCCCTCCCTGCTGTTGCGGTATAACGGTGGCAACTGCCTCGTAAAAATAATGACGCTCTTCAGCCAGTTTGCACCGCAGCCTGGCTTCTTCCACGCGGGCCGCCGCGGCGATGCTGTAGAGGTAGTAGTGCATAATCACGGTAGCTCCAGGGTAAAGCGCCCTAAATATCCTGCCCGGAAATCATTAACCAGGGCCAGGGCCGTCTTTTCCTGGTCAACTATACCGCCGGGCAGGAGATAACCACGCCGGCGACCGATGGCCTCGAGTAAATTAGCACCCTCTGCCTCCTGCCTGGTGATACCGTATCTTGTCACCAGTACTTCCGGGGCTTTACCGAGTAAAAATTCACCCACCAGATTAGCTATCTCGGTAACGGGCAGGATACCTTCCGGGGCACAACCAATGGCTCCCAACCACAGGGCCGTCCCCGGTTCCTGCCAGTGGGACCAGAGGACACCCGGGGTATCTAAGAGTTCCATATTACCCTCAATACGGATCCACTGGGGCCCGCGGGTAATCCCGGGCCGGTCACCGGTACGGGCCGCTCCCCGTCCCGCCAGGCGATTTAACAGTGAAGATTTACCGACATTGGGTATCCCGAGGGCCATCACCCTTAATGGCCGCGCCCGCAGTCCCTTTTGAGCCAGTTTTCCCCTTTTTTCCTTCGCTGTACCGGCCATTTGCTGGCGTAAAGCCCGCACGCCCTCCCCTGTCCGGGCATTGACGGCTACGGCAGGCGTACCCCCCGCCTGGAAGACTTCCAGCCAGCGCGCCGTGGCCACGGGGTCAGCCAGGTCGGCCCTGGTTAAAACCAGAATCCGCGTCCTGTTGCCAAGAATTGTCCCCAGGTCAGGGTAACGGCTGGCAGCAGGCAGCCGGGCATCGGCTACTTCCAACACAATGTCAACAAACTTCAGGTACTGGCGCAAGGACTTTATTCCTGCCGGCATACTGCCACCCACCCTGAAAATGGAGGTCTGAGCCTGGTAGTTACGCCTCAGGCGTCATGGGTGTCTACCTGATAAGTCCGATATGGTTTAAGGGCCAGAAAACCAAAACCGCTTTGCCGATAATGAGCTTCCTGTCCAGGGTCCCCCATACCCGGCTGTCGGCACTGTTATTGCGGTTATCTCCCATCATAAAGTAGTTGTTGGGCGGTACTTTTACAGGGCCAAAGTCACTGTAAACTACTCCCGGCGGTAAATAGCTTGCCCGTGGCTGGGGCTGGCCATTGATATAGAGGACATTGTTCCGCGCCTCAACGGTATCCCCCCCCACGGCTACTACCCGTTTGATATAATCACGGCTGGGATCAAGGGGGTAACGAAAAACCACCACATCACCGCGCTGGGGTTCCCCCAGGCGGTAGGCCAGGCGGTTAACAATAATCCGGTCCCCGGGGTAAAGGGTGGGTTCCATAGACGGTGAAGGAATATAAAAAGGTGTAAAAAGAAAGCTCCGGATGACTAGAGCTAAAACAGCGGCGATTACCAGGGACTGGAGTAAATCCCACCACCAGGACGAACCCTTACTTTCCCCCGCCATACTCTTACTTTCCTCCAATGGTTGACGCCCCCTATTAGTCAAACACGGGACTGATTTGAGCACCAGTCCCGTTGTTCGACTATGTTACCTCTCTTCTTTAATCCGGGCAGCTTTACCAGTCCGCTCGCGCAGGTAGTAGAGCTTCGCCCTCCTGACCCGGCCATGCCGTACCACTTCAATCCGGTCAATGCGCGGTGAATGGACGGGGAAAATCCTCTCTACCGCCACACCATAGGAAACCCTCCGGACGGTGAAGGTTTCATTTATACCCCGCCCCCGGCGGCCAATGACTGTACCTTCAAAAACCTGGATGCGCTCCCGGTTGCCTTCAATCACCTTGACATGTACCCGTACTGTATCCCCGGGTTTAAAGTCGGGTATATCTGAACGCATTTGTTCTTTTTCCAGGGCTTCAATGATATTCAACTTAACCCCTCCTTTCCCTGCCAGTAACACCAGCGATTATTATACCACAGGTTTTAACCAGGAAACAACTTTAAGAGTGGACCACGGGCCAAAGAGCAGCCAGGCCTCCAACCAGTGCCGAAATAAGTTTATTCTCCCTGCAGCTCTTCATTCTCAGCACGGCGGATAATATCCACCAGGAGGCGCCGGTCTTCCGGGCTTAACTCTAACTTCGCCAGCAAATCCGGCCGCCGCCGCCAGGTACGTTCCAGGGCCTGCTGCCGCCGCCAGAGTCTTATCTGTTCATGATTTCCCGATAGCAAGACTTCCGGTACCTCCAGGCCGCGAAAGGAACGAGGCCGGGTATACTGGGGATATTCCAGCAGGCCCATGGCAAAGGAATCCTCCGTGGCCCCTGCCGGGTCTCCCAGCACCCCGGGCAACAGGCGGGTAACGGCGTCGATAATGACCATCGCCGGTAACTCGCCGCCCGTCAGGACATAATCACCAATTGATACTTCCCGGTTTACCAGGAACTGCCTGACCCTTTCATCGACTCCTTCATAATGGCCGCAAATGAGGATCAGGCGTTCCTGCCGGGCCAGTTCACTGGCCAAGGCCTGGTTAAAGACTTCGCCCTGGGGCGACAAGAGGATGATGGGTGGCCTGACCGCGCCTGCCCCGGGTAACAAAGCCTCCACAGCCAGGAAGATGGGTTCGGCCTGCATGACCATCCCCGGCCCGCCGCCAAAGGGATAGTCGTCGACACTGCGGTGTTTATTCCTGGCGTAGTCCCGGATATCAACCAGGTTAACGGTTAAATGGCCCTGTTCCCGTGCCCGCTTGATGATACTGGTATTTAAAAACCCGGTGAACATTTCGGGGAAAATGGTCAGCACATCAACCCGCAAGGGTCAGGCCTCCTAATCTAGCAAACCCGGTGGCAGGGCGACGCTAATTTCCCTCCTGGCCAGGTCAATTTTACGCACGACCTCTTTTAAAGCCGGTATCAGTATTTCCTTCTTCCCGGCGCCCTTGACGACATAGACATCGTTGGCGCCGGTGGTTAACACATCAGTTAAAGTTCCCAGGAAATCGCCGCCGGTAGTATAAACCCGGCTACCCACTAACTGGAATATATAATAATGCCCTTCCGGGAGGGGTTCCACTTCCCAGGGTTCTACCTTGAGAAGCGCCCCGCGTAAAGCTCCGGCCTGGTCGGCATCATTAATTTCCGCCAGCTTTAGGATCAGGTGCCGGCCGTGAGGGCGGGCCCTGGCAACTGTCACCGGCCTTATCTCTTCTCCCCGCTGGAGGATCAGCCTGGTCCCGGGCCGGAAGCGGCCAAGAAAGTCCGTCCAGGGTTCAACTTTTACTTCCCCCCGGACACCATGGGTAGCCACAATTTTACCGACGCCAATCCTGTCAAGGCCCATCTCTACTGGATAATCTCCACCACCACGCGCTTGCCCTGGTGGGCAGCGGCGGCTTTGACCAGGGTACGGATGGCCCGGGCGATACGCCCCTGCTTGCCAATGACCTTACCCATGTCCTCCTGGGCCACCCTGAGCTCCAGGATAACTGATTTTTCTCCTTCTACCTGGTTAACGCTGACCTGATCGGGGTGATCTACCAGGGCCTGGGCCAGGGTCAATAACAATTCCTTCATTAAACTTTCCCCCCTACTTAGCTTCCCTGGCAGCAACAAATTTCTGCCAGACACCAGCTTTTTTCAACAGGGCACGCACTGTTTCTGAAGGTTGCGCTCCCGTGCTCAGCCAGCGCAGGGCTTTTTCCTCATCCACATTGATTTCAGCGGGTTGTTTGACGGGGTTGTAGTAACCTATCTCTTCAATTACCCGGCCATCGCGGGGTGAGCGGGAATCGGCTACTACCACCCGGTAAAAGGGTGCTTTTTTAGCCCCCATGCGCTTTAAGCGGATCTTAGTTGCCATGTTCAGTCACCTCCTTTTAAAAGGGGAAAGGGAAGCGGCCTTTCATTTTTTTCTTACTACCGCCTTCGGTGAAAAGGTGCATCAGCTTTTTAGCTTCATCAAACTGGCGCAGCAGGCGGTTTACGTCCTGGACCCGGGTACCGCTGCCGGCGGCAATGCGCTTTTTGCGGCTGCCGTTAATGATGGCCGGGTTGCGCCTCTCCTCCGGGGTCATGGACTGGATAATGGCTTCGGTATGGATCATTTCTTTTGGGTCAATCTGGAGATCTTTTAGCTGCTTCATTTTCCCGGCGCCGGGTAACATGCTTATAATTTCATCCAGGGGACCCATCTTCTTCATTTGTTTCATCTGCTCCAGGAAATCTTCCAGGGTAAACTCCTGCTGGCGGATCTTCCTCTGGAGTTCTTTCGCCCTCTCTACATCAAGATTGGCCTGGGCCTTTTCAATGAGGCTCAGGACATCCCCCATCCCCAGGATGCGGGAAGCCAGGCGATCCGGGTGGAAGGTCTCCAGGGCCTCGGTTTTTTCCCCCATGCCGGTAAATTTTATGGGGCAACCGGTCACAGCCCGGACGGACAGGGCGGCACCGCCGCGGGTATCGCCGTCCAGTTTGGTGAGTATTACCCCTGTCAGGCCCAGCTGCTGGTGAAAGGTAGAAGCCACCTGGACGGCATCCTGGCCGGTCATAGCATCTACTACCAGGAGAATCTCCTGGGGTTTAACCGCCTCTTTAATGGCGGCCAGTTCAGCCATCATGGCTTCATTAATATGCAGCCGGCCGGCAGTATCCAGGATCACAGGGTTACTGCCAACCTTACGGGCGTGCTCTACCGCGGCCCGGGCAATATCTACTGGATTGCTCCCTTCCCCCATGCTGAATACCGGTACCTTTAACTGCTCCCCCAGGACCTGGAGCTGCTTGATGGCCGCGGGACGGTAAACATCGGCAGCCACCAGCAGGGGCCGCCGGCCCTGGTTTTGCACCAGGCGGGCCAGTTTGGCAGCAGTAGTTGTCTTACCGGCGCCCTGCAAGCCCACCAGCATTATAACCGTCGGCGGCTGGCTGGCCCAGTTGATTTTACTCTCGCTGCCGCCCATGAGGGCCGTCAGCTCCTCATGGACAATCTTAACCACCTGCTGGCCGGGGGTCAGGCTCTGCATGACTTCCTGGCCGACGGCCCGCTCCTTGACCCGGCTGATAAAATCTTTGACCACCTTGAAGTTGACGTCGGCTTCCAGTAAAGCCAGGCGGATTTCCCGCATGGCCGCGCTGACGTCGGCTTCAGTGAGCTTTCCTTTACCGCGCAGTTTCTTGAAAGTTTCCTGTAGTTTGTCGGCCAGGGAAGCAAAGACGGCCACCTGTTCCACCCCCTTGGTTACTGATTTTCCGGGTCACGAGTTATCCAAGTTAAATGTTACTTAACCGGTCACCCCGGCCCCTCTCCCTACCATCACCGCTCCATCTCCGTTTTATGGACGATAGTACGTTTATGCCTCGCGATCGGTAACCTGCGCCTTGTTTAATTTTTTCCCATACTGCCCTCAGGCAGATCCAGGAGCTGCTGCAGGATCCGGCCAGCCTCAACCAGCTCTCCCTCACCACCACCCAGGCGGTAGTTATCCAGGTGCCTGATAGCTGCTGCCAGCTGCTCCCGCAGGGCCAGATCCCGCTGCAGGTACCCCAGGCGGGCTTCGTAATCCTCCAGGGCTTTGACGGCTCGCTGCAGGCCGTCATAAACGGCCTGGCGGCTGATCCCCTCTTCATCGGCTATTTCCCCCAGGGAAAGGTCGTGGTGGTAGTGGAGTTCCAGCCAGTGCCTCTGCTTGGGGGTGAGGAGAGGGCCGTAAAAATCATAGAGGCGCGCCACCCGGGCCAGTTCGTCGAGCATGAGCACCACCGAAAAGAATTATAGGGCACATTCCTGGAGGTGTCAAGGGCAGGGCTTTGACAGGCAGGAAAGATAGAAAAATACCGCCTAATATACGGCAGCAGTCTTTTAAAATATTTTTTGTCTCAAGCGCTCGTATTCTTCAGTTTCGATTTTGATATCACGTAATATCTTGCGGATTAAACCTCTCCCCAAATCTTCAATTTTTCGCTTTCGCGATACTTCATTCCACTTGCTTCCAGGCATAATCTAATAGCTTCACTGATACGAGTTTCCAGGTCATTCAAGTTGTCAGCCTATGACAACCGGGCAACGCGGGGACTGAAGCGTAAGCGTCAAATACAGCCCACCTTGGCACCAATCGCAAGTATAGGGGATAATCCTCTTCAGAACACAAGCTGAGGAGGATTTTTTGTTATGACCAAAGCCGAACGGCAAGCACTATGGGAAACCCGGATAGCCGAATACAAGA